>OZ251998.1:4800000-6678748 GCA_965246985.1 Candidatus Poribacteria bacterium
ATACGCCAACTTCTTGGCGATGTAGAGTGGGGTGAACTCGATTATCTAATCATTGACCTTCCACCCGGAACCGGTGATGTTGCACTTTCCCTGACGCAAGCGATTCCACTGACCGGCGCACTCATTGTTACAACACCACAAGATGTCGCCCTTGCTGATGTCCGGCGTGGCGTTGCCATGTTTGAACGGCTCGGTGTTCCCATTCTCGGCATCATTGAAAACATGAGTTATTTCCTCTGTCCGCACTGCAACGAAAAGACAGAAATCTTTAGGGCAGACGGTGGCAAAAATACAAGCGAACGATTCGGTGTCGCATTCTTGGGACAAATTCCGCTTGATGCTGAAGTCTGCACTGCGGGTGACATCGGCGTACCGATTGTCGCCGGGCATCCAGAGTCTCCACAATCCGAAGCGTTCGGTGCTGTCGCGAAGGAATTGGAAACCGTGTTAGAGGAGAGCAGTGATGAGGATGAATTGACTATCCTATAAGCCTGATATAGTAAAACCCGAAAATATGTTTACACTTTAAAAAGCAACAATTCCGCGAATACACTCGCTCGCTGGCGAGGTTTTGCGGTGTACGCACCCAAATGCGATCTGCATTCCTAACCTCGGACTTTGTAAAGTTAATTGTGGGTTTTACTATAAATACAACAGAACTTACACAACTTCCTGTGCTGGCGAGGTCTCAAATCTCATCTACCTACTACTGACCGCCGACTGCTGACGGAACCGATTGCTGAAAACTGACAACTGATAACTGACAACCATTCCAAGGAGGCAATCTCATGGCGAATACAGGTTGGGGAAATATCTACAAAAAACTCGGCGCACGACCCGTCATTAATGCGACTGGCAATCAGACTGTCCGAGGCGGATCCACGCCTTCTCCAGCAGTCCGAGACGCAATGCGCCAAGCAGATGAAAGTTACGTCGAAATGGAAGAATTGCTCGAAAAATCAGGGCAATTCATAGCCGAGCGGTTAGGTGTTGAAGACGCATACATCACAGCCGGATGCTATACTGCCCTCGTCTTGGCATCAGCAACCGTCATGACCGGTAGCGATCCTGACAAGTGTGCACAGCTGCCAGATACCACCGGTCTGAAAGACGAGATCGTTTTCCAGAAAAAGCAACACTACGGTTACGACCGCGCCTTTACGATTCCGGGCAGTAAACTCATATTTGTAGGGGACGAAGACGGTTGCACCGCCAACGAATTGAACGATGCCATCGGCGAAAACACCGCCGCACTCGCGTATCTCATCCAACCGAATCAGGGGAAAACTGTTCCGTTGGAGGAAGCAGTTGAGATCGCGCACTCACATGGTCTCCCGTTAATTGCCGATGCCGCATCTCAAATCTATCCACTTGATTACTTCCGACGCAATGCCCAATCCGCAGACCTTGTCTGTTTCGGCGGCAAGTATTTCAACGCACCACATTCGACTGGGTTCGTCTGTGGTAGAAAGGAATTGATTGAAACTGTACGGAGGCACGGATTCATTGGACCCAGACCCGTCGGACGTGGGATGAAAGTCGACCGACAGGAAATTATCGGGTTGGTGACGGCTATTGACATCTGGCTATCCACAGATCACAATAAGCGATTAAAGGAACAGGATGCGAGATACGCTGCACTCGCAGAAGGGCTTGAGAACCTTGAGGGTGTGTCGTGCAAGGTCCATTACCAAGAAAACAGCCATACCCTTTCCAATCTTCACGTTACATGTAGTGGCAAGGACGCTGCACAGATAGCACGTGGTCTCGACGCTGGCACCCCACGTATCAAGGTGAACACAAGCGGCAAAGACACGCTTGTGATTAATGCCTACACCCTCAACGCAGGCGAAGAGGAGATCATCGCAAACGCATTGCGGCATCTCTTACGTGGATAATGTTTTCATGTATGGTGAAATATAAAATATGTGTTTCCGTGCTGATAGGAGTGCTTTGATAAGGTTTAAGTATTTAAATCGGTAATGCCTGTTTTCCCCAGGCCCGGTAGGTGCGGTTTTGCGGTGTACCCATAGGTGTCAATTTAAGAAAAACTGCCGCGGAGCATCGTAGGTTGGGTAGAACGGATCCCACCAAAACCGTAAAAATCATAGAAAAACGATGTTTTCTCCATACACACCACATCAACCAGAGACCGAGTGAAACCCAACGCTTTTGTTCTAAAGTGCCAGCAACTCTGACGGTATGAAGTTGGGTTTCACTCTGTTCTTGCGTGTATATGGCAACCTATTGAATTTGATCTGTGTTTGAACCACCGACATCCGCCCTCTCAACGCCGTTCTACCCAACCTACGGGACCACGGGAACCCTAAATTGACACCTATGGTGCGGTTTTGCGGTGTACCCATAGGTGTCAATTTAGCGGTCCCCAGGCCCGGTAGGTTCGGTTTCCTAACCGAACCGGGTCTGAGACACAAACTGTGTATACCCCAAAAACCCTTTTGAATCCCAGAGGGACGGCATCTGTGTAGAAACATACATCAACCAAAAACCCAGGTTCCCCAGAGGGGCGGCATCTGTAGAGACGCTCCTACAAAATACCGAGAAAAGCCCCTAAATTGACACCTATGGTGCGGTTTTGCGGTGTACCCATAGGTGTCAATTTAAGAAAAAATTTACGCGCTGAATGCCCAGACCCGGTGCGGTTTTGCGGCGTACACGCCCCGCCGAGTGCCACACGCGCACTCGGCGTTGATTCATGCGATCTGCATTCCCAACCGCACCGGATTTTAACAGAAATCTTGTATACCGCGAGCCACCTCTTTAGTCCCAGAGGGTTTATTTGCTTGGGTATTTCTTCAGCATCTGTGTAGAAACGTGCAGCGACCAAAGACCCAAGTTCCCCAGAGGGGCGGCATCTGTAGAGACGCTCCTACAAAGTACCGAGAAAAGTCCCTAAATTGACACGTATGGTGCGGTTTTGCGGTGTACCATGCGTGTCAATTTAAGAAAAAATAACCGTCGCTGCCCCAGAAACGGTAGGCACTGTTTTCAACTGCGCCGGATTCTAACCACAAACCTTGGATACTTCAAAACTGCTCTTTAGTCCCGTAGGGTTTATTTGCTTGGGTGTTTCTTCAGAATGTTTATAGCAGCGTGTGTAAAAAAAGGAGTGCAGCCCTGTAAGGGCGGCATGTTTATATGTGTAGTTGCTAAAACGCTGTTAAAAATCACTAAATTGACACGTATGGGTAGAGCGGTGAAAACCAAACCTCTCCGGTTTATAGGGGATTCCGCTTTTCAATGAACTATCTGGGCAAATAGATATAGCGAAACCCAACAACCCAAACGCTATCCGCTACGGGCATATCTGCTAAGACCATATTTGACTTGTCATTGAATCTGGGGAATATCTACCAGATGACAAAGTTTGCCCACGGCTTTATATTGAGCGTCCCTAACAGGAAGAAAACAGCCGTTCCGCCAGCTGCTCCTTTTGTAGCGGCAACCAATTGAAGTCTGCGTATGCGTACCTTATAAGCATCCGTATAAAAACTGACGTATTCTGCCGATTTACCGAGAAGTCGTTCAGCGGGCGGAACCGGCTGGTAGACATAAGCCCCACCGATAGCAATGGTGCCGAGCAAGCAACTCCCGGCTGTCCCCAAAATTCCGCCAGCAACAAGCCACAATGCTGTATTCACGTCGTCTTCGGCATCATATTCAGCATCCGTTTTGGCATCCAAAGCTACGCTGTTCTGCTGCGCTAAGCAGTGTAACGGCATGTTTAAACCCAGTCCTAACATCAAAATGACCGAGGCATAGAATAGCACACGTCTTTTCGTATTACTTCCTTGAGAAAATATCATATCATGCTTCCTACAATGCAAAACCGGCAAAGAACCAACCGATTATACTGACATCAGTATCCGCATCTTGTTCAGCGGTAACCCGTACTTCGTGTTGTTCAGCAAGCATTTGGAGTCTCTTTTGTTTAGCATCCATTTTTGAGTCTCCTTCCAGTGGGCGACGCTCATGGTAATGAAATCTCAATAGCGCGGCGTTCCGTCGTCGCCTTGCGCGCCGCTTCAATAATCGCGAGGTTCTGATACGCCATCTCTGGGCTCACAGGTAATTCTGTGCCATCAGCGAGTGCATTAAAGGTCTCCTTAAAGTAGCGGGCATGTCCGCTTGCATCCGTGCGTTCCGCTTCATCAAATTCAGGAAGTTCCAACTCTTTCCACCCGTCTGCCCTTGTGAAACGCCGGAGTGCGTCTTCCACATTGTAGCGATGCCGAACCCGCAGAGAGCCGTTTTCAGCATGCATCTCGCACCATCCAAAATCTGTCGCAGGCACACACCATGCACCAGCGACAGTCGTGATACCCCCGTTTTCGTGTTCACATAGCAGCATCGCGATATCGTCAACATCAATGTCAAGATGCACCGTTTGCACCCGCGCCTCAACATACCGCACCGGGGATTGCATTAACGCACAAACGGAGTAGATTTCATGGTAACTCGTATCAATGATACATCCTCCGCCTTTCGCTTTGCTGGCGCGCCATGCCAACGCGGGGGTCGGATGCGCAGCGGAGAAGTCTGCTGGCTTCAATCCCATTCCAACGGTACGTCCAAAATAAGATTTACCTAACGCATTGAGTTCTGTCAATGCCGTTTGCATCCCGGCAGTAAAGAGGTAGTTATGTACGACCGTGTAAGGCACGTCGTTACGGCGCACTGCAGCCAGAATTTCCGATGCTTCCTCTAACGTCGTCGCCATCGGTTTTTCCGAAATAATAGCCACACCTGCGTTTGCCGCTGTGATTACCTGTTCAGCGTGAAATGAATGGGGCGTAGCAACAGTCACTGCATCGATGGTTGCATGTTCTAACATCTCCCGATAATCCGTATATTGCTTTTCTTGAGAGACGTTGAACAGTTCCCCAACCTTTTGCAGGTTTTCCGGGACAACATCTGCAAGGGCAGTGACGTGAACTGTTTCCGAGAGGGCACGGTAGGCACGGGCATGCGTATTTTGCACGATGCCACCACAGCCAATGAGTCCTAAGCGAATTGGTTTTTTCATTGCGTGTCTCCTTTGTATTATAGAGTGTAGCATATTTCAGTATTATGTCAAATTCTTTGCGTTGGTTGGGTGTGTAAGTTTTTGGTGTGAGGTGTTCCGGTTCTCCTGTGGGAGGGGTTTGTAACCCCGGTTTTCAAACGCACCTCTTAGCCCCAGCGGGGCGACAGGTGTATAGCAGCGACCACCCATACATGACTTAGCCCCAGCGGGGCGACAGGTGTATGATATAGAATGAACCGTCAACTTGAACTTTTGACAAAATATTTACACACCTGCATTGGTTCGGTGTATGTTGGATGTGTAAATTTTTGATCTTAAGCATTGCCTTTCTTTTGTAGAAAGGGTTTGTCACCTCCGTTTTGCCCCTATCTCTTGTGGGAGGGGTTTGTAACCCCGATTTTCCACGTTGACGAGAATCCGCGATTTGCGGCGTACTCGCCCAAATGCGATCTGCATTCAGACGAAAAATTGTCACACCTGTTTCCACAAAGTGTGCTATAATGATTGCGTTGACACTTACATCATATTTTCGTAGACACGCTGACGCAGCAAATCAATTTGCATAAAACCTGTTCATAAAAAGAGAGGAATTCGATATGAGCCAAGAAGAAAAAAAAGAGTCTGAAGAAACTAAGGACGAAGAGAAAAACGGCGATACACCTGAGGATAAGCTTTCTGTTACACACCACAGTGTTACCATCAATGGTGAAGAGATTCGTTACACGGCAACAACAGGCACGCTCATCCTCAAGGAAGAGATTGACAAAGAGGGTGAAAAACCGAAAGCAGCGGTTTTCTTTATTGCCTATACACTTGATGATGTAGAAGACGCTTCTACACGTCCTGTAACCTTCTCCTTCAACGGCGGTCCTGGATCCTCATCGGTATGGCTGCATTTGGGAGTCCTCGGACCGCGGTGCGTCAAACCCGATGAAGATGGAGAGATGCCACAACCGCCTTATCAACTGACCAATAATGAATGTTCTATTTTAGACAAAACCGATCTCGTTTTTATTGATCCCGTCAGCACTGGGTTCAGCAGAGCCGTACCGGGGGAAGAGGCAAAGCAGTTTCACGGGTTCAAAAGAGATATTGAATCCGTCGGCGATTTCATCCTCCTCTATTTGGGACGCTATAAACGTTGGGGGTCGCCTAAGTTCCTTATCGGCGAAAGTTATGGAACAACCCGTGCCAGTGGGCTTGCCGGTTACCTGCAGGAACGGCACGGCACCTACCTTAACGGTATTATGCTCGTTTCGGTAGTCCTCAACTTTCAGACAATTCGGTTCGCACCCGGAAACGATCTCCCCTATATCCTCTATCTGCCTACCTA
Organism: Candidatus Poribacteria bacterium; assembly: GCA_965246985.1. Taxonomy (GTDB): domain Bacteria; phylum Poribacteria; class WGA-4E; order WGA-4E; family WGA-3G; genus WGA-3G. The sequence continues at coordinate 4,806,381 of OZ251998.1, forward strand.
CGCAGCGACAGCGTTTTATCATGAGAGGTTAGGCGAGACCGATACGCAATTTGAATCTTTCATTGACGAGGTTAGAGCGTTTGCGACAGGTGATTACACGGTAGCACTCATGAAAGGCAGTACCATAACCCCAGATCAACGGGCCAATATTGTCCAGCAGCTCGCAAAGTATACCGGACTCACACCGGAATACATTGAGCGTACTGACTTGCGAATTAACATTGCGCGGTTTTGCAAGGAATTGCTCCGCGATGAAGCACAGACAGTCGGTAGATTTGATAGCCGATACAAGGGGATTGACCGCGATTCAGTAGGCGAAAATTATGAATATGACCCAAGTTCTGCAGTCGTCCAAGGCGCATATACTGCTACACTCAACGATTATGTCCGCGGCGAACTCGAATTTGAGTCGGATCTCCCCTATGAAATCCTGAGTAGGCGTGTGCATCCATGGGACTACAGTGGACATCAGAACGAATACGTCAACGTCGCCGATACCTTGCGTAAGGCGATGACAATCAATCCTGCCTTGAAAGTGTTTGTTGCGAACGGTTATTACGACTTGGCAACACCGTTTTTAGCATCAGAGTATACCTTCAGCCATCTCGGACTCGATGCATCTTTGCAGGATAACATCACGATGGCTTACTATCAAGCAGGGCACATGATGTACATTGATCAAGCGGAGTTGCAGAAGATGAAAAGTGATCTGGATGCGTACCTTAATGACGTGCTTACCGGAGAATAGGTATGAGTTACCAAAGAGAATTTGAGGAGCGATTGAATGTTGCGGTTGTCGGTGTCGGTTCACACGGCTATCGGAACGTTTTACCGACACTCACATTTCTACCGATTCGACTGAAAGCGTTCTGCGACCTTGATCTTGACCGCGCCCGCATCACCGCTGAACAGTACGGCGTTAAAGCGTGTTACCCGAGTATGGCGGAGATGTTCCGTAACGAAGAATTGGATGCCATCTTTCTCTGCGCACCGCCACGTCTTCATCCGGAATTGACCTGTGAAGCGTTGGATGCTGGAATGCATGTCTGGTTGGAAAAACCACCTGGAATGTTTGCTGATGAAGTTCGGGAAATGATTCGCCATCGCAAGGATCGCGTCGTCGTTGTCGGCTTCAAAAAAGCGTTCATGCCTGCTACACAGAAGATCATCGAAATCTTCACAACAGAGGAATACGGTCCCTTGCGAAGCATCTTGGCTGTCTATCCGATGACAATACCGAATGAAGGGAAGCGTGTCCTGCGCGAGAAAGAGCACACGAATTGGCTCCAAAATGGATGCCACCCGCTCTCGCTGTTGGTAGCAGTCGGTGGGAAGGTTTCCACTGTAACCGTCCGTCAAGGACAACGCGGCGGTGGCGTGTGTATATTGGAATATGAAAGCGGGGCACTTGGAAACTTCCACCTTGCTGATGGCGCGAGGCACGGACAACCTTCTGAACTCTATCAATTCTTTGGCGATGGCTGCCATGCCGAAATTCGGAACAATAACCGTGTACTGCTACAGCGCGGCATGCCCTTCAATTATAGCGGCACAACCAGTTATGTGTCTGAAGGTTTCGACAGTGGTGCCATCGTCTGGGAACCGCAATACAGTCTCGGTACACTTGAAAACAAGGGGCTTTTCATACAGGGCTTCTACCAAGAGATGCGGTATTTCTGTGATTGCATCCTGTCAGGAAAGCCTGCCGAACAAGGGTCGCTTGAGTTTGCGCTGGAGGTAATGAAGGTTTATGAAGCAGGACTCCGTTCAGAGGGAGAAACCGTTGCTGTGGTGTAAAATAAGATCTCTTTCATACCTACTATAAACGGAGCAGGGTCATTTAGTTCTCCGCTAAGAGCGAACGTTGAATCGCGATATATCCCTGTAGGAGCGATCTCCGAATCGCGACTGGTCCAACAAAATCGATAAAAAACTGAAAACTAAATAATCCTATAAACGGAGAAAAAACGTGGAATATAGACGATTGGGAAAAAGTGGACTCAAGGTATCCGAAATCTGCTTAGGCACGATGACTTTTGGACACGGTGCTGACGAGGCTGAAACAAACCGCATAGTGGATCTCGCGTTGGATGCCGGGGTCAACTTTTTTGATACCGCAAATTCTTATGCCGATGGCGAATCCGAAGTACTCCTCGGCAAAGCACTCAAGGGTAAGCGGCGCGATGCTGTTGTCGCAACTAAGTTTTTTAATCCAATGGGCACCGGTCCCAACGATTCTGGGATGTCCCGCGCACATATTATGCAGGCGATTGACGATAGCCTCAAACGTCTCCAGATGGACTATGTGGACATCTACTATATTCACCACGTTGACACGCAAACGCCGTTAGAGGAAATGCTTCGCGCATTGGACGATCTCGTCCGACAAGGCAAAGTCCGATACACAGCGTGTAGCAACTACCAAGCGTGGCGGTTATCCGAAGCATTATGGCTCAGTGATGTCCACGGTTGGACCCAGTTTGCCTGCTATCAACCCCAATACAGTCTCGTTGTCCGTGATATAGAGCAAGAAATCGTCCCACTCTGTGAACACAAAGGGTTGGGTGTTGTCGTGTGGAGTCCATTAGCCGGTGGATTTCTCTCTGGGAAATATAAACCGGGTGAACGCACACACAGTGGCACTCGGTCGGAGGAAGGATGGGCATATCCACAACGCTATTTCGCAGACAACGCCGATGAAACGCTGCAAACCCTTTTTGACGTTTCCGAGGAGCTCGGACATAGTCCCGCGCAAGTCGCACTCCGGTGGGTACTTGAACAACGGGCAATGACTTCAGTGATCGTCGGTGCAAGGCATTCCGATCATTTACGAGATAATCTCGGTGCAGCCGAGTGGCGACTCGAGGGCGATGCACTCCAAAAACTCAATGAAGTCTCACATCTACCCGACCGCTATCCTGAAGCAATGGAGAAGAATATGTACGAACGTCGGGATAGTGCTGTGGATATGCCACACTTGTAGAAACAAAAGTACGAACTTTTCTCTTTCAAATTTGACTAAATCAATAGTAGCACACACTTTTGGCTGCAAGCCGACGCTTGCTGCTAAAACTGAGCAACGAGGGTGGCGTAGGGGAAGTTGTAGAAGACTATCTGACATCTTACTATCAGAAGGGAGTATCCGTGATGAGAAAATGGAAAGTTATTGCAATTGCTGGGGCAGTCGTACTCGTTGTTGCAGTCGCGGTCGCGGTCGGACGCATCGTCCTTGCCCCCAAAGACGGGGCAAATGGTGCGGACGCATCAGCAATAAAGACAGCAACGGTTGAACGCGGCAACATCGCTGTAAACATTGACGCAACAGGCACTATCAAGCCGTTGAACATTGTTGAAGTCAGCTCCAAAGCGAGCGGAAAGATTCTGGAACTCCGAGTTGACGCAGGCGATTACGTCGAAAAAGACGAAATCATCGCCGTGATTGAAACCACCTATGTTCAGATTAGCTTGGAGCAAGCCGAAGCCGATGTGAGAACCGCCGAGGCACGCTTGCAACAGGCGGAGATTGACATTGAACTCCAGAAGGAACAATCCGCAATTCAGATTCGGCAGGCAGAAGAATCGCTCTTTGAGACGAACAAACGGTTGGAACAGATCCGAGAGCAGATTCGACTTGAGAAGATAGCGAATAAACGCGGCGTAATGGATGCAGAAAACAGCCTCAAAATTGCCAATATTCGGTATAAATTGCTAACCTCTGCTGAGGTACGCGGAGAGAACAAAAGGCGGGCGCAATCCTCCTTAACACAAGATGAAGTAAGCCGAGATTTGGCAAAAGCGGAGCATGAAAGAAATGTGGAGCTCTATGGGAAGGAGCTTATCTCAAAAGCCGCACTTGATACTTCTGATGCTCAATATCGATCAGCTGAGGCACGATATCAGTCTGGTGTTGAAAACCTGAACTTGGTCGAGCAGCCCGCTACCGAAGCCGAACTTGAATTGGGACAAGCCGATATTAAAAAGTCACAATTCTCACTTGACCTTGCCAACGAAAGGGTTGCGTCTGAACCTTCACGCGATATGGATATTGAACTTCAGCAACAGCGGATTAAGCAAGCTGAAGACGGTTTGAAACTCGCACACACAAACAAAAAGCAGATTGAACGCAAGAAGCGCGATTTAGAGACCGCGCGTTCATCGCTCAAGCGCAGTCAGGTACAGTTGGACCTCCGTAAAATTGAGTATGATGATACTGTCATCAAGGCACCTATCTCTGGAACTATTCTTGAAAGAATGGTCGAACCGGGACAGGTGATTACTTCACGACTTTCTTCAATCGCTTCTTCAGAGGGCCAAACCTTAGTCACTATGGCAGACCTTGATACCGTCTATGTCGTAACCGAGGTCGATGAAACCGACATTGGTAAAGTTCAAATCGGACAACCTGTGACAATTACTGTCGAGGCTTACCCCGATACGCCGTTTCAGGGTGCAGTCTTGAAGATCGCACCGCAAGGACAGGCCATTCAGAATGTGACAACCTTTGAAGTAACTTCCGAATTGAAAAATGTGGCTGCCACCGGACCACGGCAAGGCATGGCGCGAGGTGAAGGCGGACGGCAAGGACGCGGTCCCCGTCCCGACATGGCAAATATGACTGAGGAACAACGCGAACGTTCCCGCGCAATGCGTCAGCAACGCCAAGCAGAAAATGGTGGAGCCGGTGAAACGCCGAGACCGGTACCTCAGGAAACCCCCGCGCAACAACCAGAAGCACCTTCCGTAGCGAGGACGGAAGAAGAGACAGATGACGATGATTGGGGCGGGTTATTCGGTGGATTTTTTGAGGAATCACCGGCTGTAGACCCACCAGTTATGGCACAACCTGAAGCTGAAAAGATGCCGTTTCTCAAACCCGGTATGAACGCTACCGTCCAAATCTCGGCTGTTAACAAAATAGACATTCTCACCCTTCCACCAGAGGCAGTCCTTGACATGCGAGGTAGGAAAATGGTCAGGATCATCGGAGTGGACGGACTACCTGGACCACCCCAACCGGTCGTGGCAGGTGTCAACAGTTTTGAGAAGATCGAAATTATTTCAGGGCTTACTGAAGGAGATGTCGTCGCAATCGGAGGATTTGAACGCGGCGGTGGCGGTGCTGAGGCTTGGCGGCAACGTATGATGCAGAACCCCGCATCCACAATGCGTCGGATGACTGGTGGCGGCCGTGGACGATAGACACTATTACCTTCTTGTAGGTTGTTAAAAAGGCAACAACACATAGGAGAGAACGCTATGGGTATCCTAGAAAGTTTCGCAAACGCATTAAACTGTTTATTTGATGAAGATTAAATAATTAATTCGGTAATAATCCGACATAGTGTAGCAACTCCTGTGACCCGCCTTTGAACTGTTCCATGAAGTCGCTGACTTTCTCCTGAAGGGCTGTCCAGTCATTGCTGAGACGATGCAGATGTATGACGGCTTGACGCGCCCAGCGCCACAACTTCTCAATCGGATTCGTCCAACAGGCATACGTCGGGAGCTGCAATATCTCAATAGGGAGTTTCTCAAGTTTGCCTATTTTCTTTGACGGTTTCTCGCTCCAATTCGGTGGGGTCGGTCTAACAAACCTCGTCGTCTGTGGCAGAAGTGCTGCCCTAAGATTCGCGTGAAAGTGGATCGCCCGATTGTCCTGGATCAAATAGATGCGTTCAGCGTTTGGATAGCGTTGGCAAATCTGGGTGTAAAATGTATGGAGTGCGACAACCGTGCAGCTTTTGACTTGCTGATAAACAACATCTCCGGTGTGTGGGTTGAGCGCCCCGATGCCATAGCAGGTCTCCTCTGGGAGATAACTCTGGCGTGCCAAAGGACATTTCGTCCCCGTCTCCGCCCAGTCTTTTACGACTCTCGGTTGTAGATTGAAACCAAACTCGTCTTGGTAAACGACAACGCAAGTTTCTGGGTTTTCACGGGCTTCTTCTAACGCTTGCTTGATGCGAGAAAGTTTTTCAGCATAATCGGTATCAGGACTCCGCAGATATTCTCTGGCACGCTTATAGCTGAGACCCAAGCGTGAGAAGATCTGATGAATGCCGGGGAGCGATAGACCCTCAAGCCACGGCACGACCTGACCGAGACTGCGGAGCGTCCAGCGCGTTTGATGCTCATTGACGCTTCCCGGATCCTGACCGATTGCCACTAAGAGTTCCGACCCGGCTTCCTCGGGCGACTTAGGTGAAAAAGCAGGTTTGCGACCTCGACCGGGTTTATTAGACAACCCGCTAATACCGTGTTCGCGATACCGACGCAGCCAAGCATAAACGGTATCGGGGTCGCGTTTTTTCAACAAACCTCTGTGGGCGACTTCATGTGGAGAAAAGCCTTCATGGATTTTCAACAACGCTGTCGCACGCTCTCGAAGATAAGCCGGTTCGCCTTTATCCCGAAGATCAACGAGGGCTTGTATTTCGCCTTCAGTTAACTCCAACTTATGGTGTTTTGCCATCAGAGAATACCTCCTTTGGCAATAGGATAACACGAATAACAATATTACCGAATTAATATTTTAAACTTCATTAAATAAACTCCGATCTATATTGACGATGTTAGGCGTAATCATCGGTGTCGGTGCAATTATAACCACTACTTCAATCGGTGAAGGTGCCAAAGCCGATGTCACCGAACGGATTCAGACGTTAGGTGCCAACATTCTTGCTGTCCGTCCAGGGCAGAGCATGTTTCGCGGTCGAGGTTCTGCCGATGCACGGAGAAGCCTCACTGTCGAAGACATGGAGGTGTTACAAGAGCGCGGACAGAACTTTGGCTATGTCACGCCTGAGGTCAGCAGCCGTGCACAGGTGAAGCACCTTAACAAGAATACAAACACAACTATCGTCGGGACATCCCCGGAGTACCTCGTCACCGCGAATTTTTCCGTTGAGAAGGGCAGATTTTTTACCGAAAGCGATATTCGGTACCGTGAACGCGTCTGTGTGCTCGGCAAAACTGTTGCTGACACCCTTTTTGAGCAGATCGACCCGATCGGCAAGACTGTCAAAATTAAGAATGTCGGCTTCCATGTCCTGGGTGTTATGAAAGAGAAGGGCGCGAGCGGGTGGCGAAACCCGGATGACCAAGTTTTCATCCCGTATTCAACTGCTATGAAACGCGTTTTCGGAGAGGACTATCTCTCCAGTATTAGTATACAAGCGAAGGGTGATAAACTCATCGCATCGGCTGAAACCGAGGTAACCGAACTGCTCCGGAAGCAACACAAAATCCCTATAAATAAGGAACCTGACTTTCATGTTCGCAACCAAGCGGAATTTATGGAAACTCTGGAGGAATCAAACCAAACCTTTACTAACCTAATTTTAGGGATTGCTGTTGTTTCCCTCCTTGTCGGTGGTATCGGGATTATGAACATTATGTTAGTTTCTGTAACAGAGCGGACCAAAGAGATTGGACTCCGAAAAGCCGTTGGTGCACAGCGCATCGATATCCTTGTTCAGTTCCTTGTTGAATCCACGACGCTCGCAATTTTGGGTGGGATTGTCGGTGTCGGTATCGGAATAATTGGCGCGGAGATAGTCGCTTCAATTTGGGGATGGCGAACCCTTGTTTCTCTCACGTACGGGATAGTCTCATTTATTGTCAGCGCGTTCGTAGGTATCTTTTTCGGCGCGTATCCAGCGTGGAAAGCCGCAAAACTTCATCCAATTGACGCACTCAGACATGAGTAAAATATAGGGCGGTTTTTGCAGCACCTCTCTTTGCTAAGAATGTAGGTTGGGTTCAACTGGAAGTGAAACCTAACTTCCAAATTTTCGTAAGTCTATATAGATCACGTTGAATTGGAAGCAAACCCAACTCCCAAATTTTCAGTGCCTACGCAAATTCCATCGCTGGCGAGGTTTTGCGGCGTACACACCCAAATGCGATCTGCATTCCTAACCTCACCAGCAGCGTGCGGTAAGTAAGGCTCATCAGAAAATTGCGTAAGTCCAAATTTTCATAAGTCCTGAAGGAATCACTATGGAACAAATAGCAGTTATTGCAGGTGTAGGTCCCGGTTTAGGGGCTGCACTCGCCCGTAAATTTGTAGAAGAAGGATGTAACGTAGCCCTCCTGTCGCGCTCATCCGCTTACATTAAAAACCTGTCCACGCGATTGGCAAAATCCGGACGCACAGCCATCCCGATCCCCACAGATATTACCGATGCTGAGCAGGTGGAGCGAAGTTTTGATCGTATTCGAGAAGAACTCGGGGATCCCGACATCTTGGTAAACCATGCTGGAAACGCAGCGTGGGGTAGTTTCGCTGACCTCACACCAGAAGCGTTTGAGGGCGCGTGGCGTGTCTGTACCCTCGGCGGGTTTCTCTGTTCAAAGCAGGTCGTGCCGGGGATGCTTAAAAAAGGCGGCGGGGATATTCTATTTACAGGTGCAACCTCTGCTGTACGTGGCAGAGCAGGCGCGTTGGCATTCAGCAGTGCCAAATTTGCGACGCGAGGCTTAGCATCGGCACTCGCCCGCGAAGTCGGGCCACACGGTATCCATGTCGCGCATGTCATCATTGACGGTGTTATTGATACCCCAGGCGTGCGACAACGCTATAAACTCAGTGAAAATGAACCGCTCCTTGAACCCGATGCCATCGCCGATACCTATTGGACGTTGGTGCAACAGGAACGGAGCGCGTGGACTTTTGAGGTAGATGTCCGTCCACATAACGAAGAATTTTTTACGTAGATTTACCTATCATATCACCGTGGGTACCACATCCCGGTAAGTGCGGTTTGATGAAGTTTCAGTATTTATAGTAAAACCCGAAAATATGTTTACACTTTAAAGAGCAACAATTCCGTGAATACACTCGCTCGCTGGCGAGGTTTCCTAACCTCGCCAATGTAAAGTTAATTGTGGGTTTTACTATAAATCGGTAATCCCCAGGACCTGTAGGCGAGGTTTGGAACCTCGCCGGACATACACCAGGAACGCTACCGAATTATTTTTTTTCTTCATCTAACCGCGCCGGTCGTCCAGCGAGAACGTTGCCTTTACTGATATTCGCTGGCGAGGTTTGATGAAGATTAAAATATTAATTCGGTAATATTGTTATTCGTGTTATCCTATTGCCAAAGGAGGTATTCTCTGATGGCAAAACACCATAAGTTGGAGTTAACTGAAGGCGAAATACAAGCCCTCGTTGATCTTCGGGATAAAGGCGAACCGGCTTATCTTCGAGAGCGTGCGACAGCGTTGTTGAAAATCCATGAAGGCTTTTCTCCACATGAAGTCGCCCGCAGAGGTTTGTTGAAAAAACGCGACCCCGATACCGTTTATGCTTGGCTGCGTCGGTATCGCGAACACGGTATTAGCGGGTTGTCTAATAAACCTGGTCGAGGTCGCAAACCTGCTTTTTCACCTAAGTCGCCCGAAGAAGCCGGGTCGGAACTCTTAGTGGCAATCGGTCAGGATCCGGGAAGCGTCAATGAGCATCAAACGCGCTGGACGCTCCGCAGTCTCGGTCAGGTCGTGCCGTGGCTTGAGGGTCTATCGCTCCCCGGCATTCATCAGATCTTCTCACGCTTGGGTCTCAGCTATAAGCGTGCCAGAGAATATCTGCGGAGTCCTGATACCGATTATGCTGAAAAACTTTCTCGCATCAAGCAAGCGTTAGAAGAAGCCCGTGAAAACCCAGAAACTTGCGTTGTCGTTTACCAAGACGAGTTTAGTTTCAATCTACAACCGAGAGTCGCAAAAGACTGGGCGGAGACAGGGACGAAATGTCCTTTGGCACGCCAGAGTTATCTCCCAGAGGAGACCTGCTATGGCATCGGGGCGCTCAACCCACACACCGGAGATGTTGTTTATCAGCAAGTCAAAAGCTGCACGGTTGTCGCACTCCATACATTTTACACCCAGATTTGCCAACGCTACCCAAACGCTGAACGCATCTATTTGATCCAGGACAATCGGGCGATCCACTTTCACGCGAATCTTAGGGCAGCACTTCTGCCACAGACGACGAGGTTTGTTAGACCGACCCCACCGAATTGGAGCGAGAAACCGTCAAAGAAAATAGGCAAACTTGAGAAACTCCCTATTGAGATATTGCAGCTCCCAACGTATGCCTGTTGGACGAATCCGATTGAGAAGTTGTGGCGCTGGGCGCGTCAAGCTGTCATACATCTGCATCGTCTCAGCAATGACTGGACAGCCCTTCAGGAGAAAGTCAGCGACTTCATGGAACAGTTCAAAGGCGGGTCACAGGAGTTGCTACACTATGTCGGATTATTACCGAATTAATTATTTAATCTTCATGGAACCTCGCCCGACTTCATTCGTCAATCTGAATCTCAATCTAATCTAAAATGTGCTTTCGCTTGAGGTTATCGGACACCATCGCGTCGTCTGAAGATGACGAAGCAATACCGACTTCGCCTCCGGTGTACCAATACGGTAAAGCGCATGCACAGCATCACCGCGGATATACCGGTTCGCGTCGAACAGCATATTCTGTAAGCCTTCAACCGCATCAGCAGCGTTCCTGCCGATCCGTGCCAACGCGAACACCGCATTTCGGCGGACACCTTCACTTTCATCTTCTAATGCCTTCACAAGACCCGGAACCGCGATTGAACTTGATTGACTCGTTGTCCCTAACGCTTCTACCGTGTGTGAACGTACAGAACCCGATTCATCCGCGAGCATCTCAACCAGTGCTGACACAGCCGGCTCTGCTCTGTTTCCCAAGTCACCAAGTGCCTCTGCAGCGTTATCCCGGACGTATTCACGAGAATCTTTCAAGGCATCACGCAGTGCTTCAACGGCAGGTGATCCTACTGCATTGAGCGCATAACAAGCATTTCGGCGTGTCATCTCCGATTCTTCTTCCAGACACCGAACTAAAGCGGGAACCGCTTTCTCTCCAAATCGCGGCAATTCATAAGCCGCCTGCAACCCTGTCAATTCCGATGTGCTATTGAGCGAACTGATCAAGTCTGACAGCGAGGCACCGTTTGATGTCCCGTGTGAACCGTTATCCTCAATCCCTCGATGCCAGTTCCAGAGGTGTCGGAACATTTCTTGATGCTCAGCCGGTCCAACCGGAGTCCCGTTTGCCCATTCCGTTTCTCTGTTTGCCCACGTCGCTGCTTCTGGTTCTGACATCCGAGCATAGAGGAATTTCATCATGTAGCGTCTTTTCTCACTACTGTTCGGCATTGCACGGTGCCACAGATCGTAGTTTGCGAAGGCAACCGTTCCGGCTTCCCCAACGACAGGTTGTTCCGGTGAGGCACCAGCACCTTCACCCGTACTATAATAATGGCTCATCGGTACCACACCAGTCGGACCGAGTTCAACGGGTGTATCTTGCGGGTAATACAAGACCAGCAGCCTCCGCGTATGATGAGACCACCGTTTTCCGCCATCTTGGTGCAGCCCTTGCCCGCCACTCCCGGGTGGATTATAGTGTGGATGGCGGTGTGGTTGCATGTAGTAATCCGCGCCAAGCAGACTTGTCAACGCACCGCTAACATTCGGGTCGTCAAAAATTCTCTGAATCTCTGGTATCCTTGGCAAAAGGTTATTACCCGGATTCCCTTCTTTGTCAAACACGCTTACCGTCTTTTCGTAGACTGCATCGTGAAATTGCGCAGGCAACTCGGTGGTAACGGTCACGTAACCGTTCACAATAAAATGCCGCATCTGCGCATCGCTTAAGAGGTGTACTGCCATTTTTATCCCTCCGTCTTTTTCAAAGCTTGCTATAAATCCTATCTACAACACGCTAAGTTATCTTATTATTGCATAAAATCGAACATTTTTCAACGAATTCTCCCATCAAATCCACAAATCCGTTGGAATACCATGACTTTGAAATAAGACTTTAGAAATTAGCGAAATTTAGTAAGTTGTTGATATTATCAAATATTCGCAGATCTAAAGGGCCTTTCTCCTGCAAGATATAAGTGATTCTCTGTAAAAGGACTCCTGCTTTTATTCAACTCACGTTACGATATATATTCCAGAAATTTTTGCCGAGCGTGCAAATTTTACGCCATCTTTTTCTGAAAATATTGCATATTGGCATTAGAAAGAGAATCGTATACAGAATTCTCCTGAACGAAATAGTTTTTTTAGAAAAATGAATATTGACGTACTTCTCGAAAAACTGAGTGATTACGTATGTTTTAAGCGACTAATAATAAAAGCATGCTTAATATTTTAAGTGTTGGGATATAGGTATTATACCCAATTAACCCCATTTGTAGCGCGAGGTCCCTGTGCCTCGCAATGCTGACTTGATCAAAAGACTTCTAATCAAGTTAATTTGGTATTACTCCTTTTAGGAGAATTGGCACGAAATTTGCGTAGACATTATACTACTGCTTTGTCACGCCAAAAAACCTTCTGGTTTGGGCTATCTTGGTAAATATTGTGAAATAGTCATCAAGAAAAGAATTATAGGAGAGCATCATGGAAGAAAAACAGAGTTCCAATATATGGACTCACAAGCGGTTTGTCCGATTATTTTTCATCGTATCTTTACTTACGACTCTTTTTATATTCGGCTGCACAGAGTCATCAAATGTAACACCCGTTGGACCGTCAACACAGCCCAGTAGCGGAAGCACATCATCGGAAATCCCTAATAACAAGGAAGATGTAGAAGGTGCCGCAGTAAATGTACTGATACTGATATTTATCAGAGTTATGGTTACTTTACTAACGGCGTTGCCTAAGAGCGTGTCGTGTTATGAAAATGCGTTTCGTTTTTAAAAAGTTTCTTGATTTTTAGCGCATGAGATGGCATCTTAAGAGTTAACTACACCTTTTAGGAGGACATCTCATGCGAGAACATGTTATCATATCAGTGGCGTTTTTTCAATCCGCTTTGTATGCTAACTCTCGGGCTATGACGCCTGCCCTCTGTGAAACCTTGCTTTTACTTTCAACGGGGAAGACCTCTCTTTGGACTTTACAACCCGAATCAAGTCGCCGATGCTTTAGGCCTCTCGAAAGCCAAACTCTATCGAGAACTCAAAGACGTGAGTCTGTATCAGTGGAAGTCTTTATTAGTGGGTATCAGTTCTGCTATGGTTTCCGTTGAAGAGATACGCGCTGCGGCATCGAAAAGTGCGGCGACGCGTTCGCGGCGTTGTATCACGATAAGTGTTGATGATACCAATGACCCGCGATATGCCAAGACCAGGGCTATTTAGTTTTAGGTTTTTTAGTCCAATTTCGTATCCCCAGGCCCGGTAGGCGCGGTTTGGAACCGCGCCGGGCTTGAAAAAGAAGATCCAAAAATTTAGACAATCCAATAATTTATGTAAAACTAAATGACCCTGATGCCAAGACACTTTCGTATTGCTATAAGTGGTGGTCGAAACAGCACAACAATGCTATCAAATGCCGAAATATATTGGCGATCCCCCTGAAGATTGGCGACGTGATCCTGCCACTGAATATCCGCATTGTCAGTAAGCAAGGCAGAGGAAACACCGATAAACCGACGTGCTTTCGGACTCTGATCGAAGAAGTCCTTGATGTCTTTGATGCCGAAGGTGTTGATCTGAGAAAGTATCCGATCCCCTTTGATTCTTGGTATGGCAGTAAAGATCTCATTGAGGCGTTATTAGAGTTAGGGTTTACTTGTATTCTTATCCACGGTAAAAGCAACTATGTCATGGAGATTGACGGTAAAACTGCCAAACTTTCAGAACATAAGCAAAACGTCAAGTTGCTTGCGAATCAATGGGGGTGTGATAAACCGGTGCGGCGGCTCCGGGCAAAGAGTCCGACTTTTGGCGAACTCGTGCTTCTCTTTTTTTCGACGCACCGGAAAACGCAAACCCTGATGGTCTTTGGCAGACCTTTACGATCCGCAGAGATACTCCATATTTGGGCCCAACACCACGGCATAGAACAGTTTTGGCGACATCTGAAAACCGATCTCCGACTTTCAGCGATGAGTTTACACCAACGAAACGGGGCCTATGGCACCTTAGGCATAAAGATCTTCAGTTATCTCATGATCCAACAGGTGAGTCGCTCAACACGCCTAACTTTTCATCAGATAAAACTTCAACTTTCTGCTGAAAGGCAGATGTTGCCTATCATCAGCGCGCTTTTTCATGAACAGAACACACAAGAACACTCATAATACCAAATTAACTCCATTTGTAGTGCGAGGTCCCTGTGCCTCGCAATGCTGACTTGATCAAAAAGACTTCTAATCACGTTAATTGGGTATAACTATTGAATCAAACAATGTTTTGAGAAATATCAGCTATACATTGGCGAGGTTAGCATCGTAGGTTGGGTAGAACGAATTCCACCAAAACCGTAAAAATCATAGAAAAACGATGTTTTCTCCATACACGCCACATCAAGTAGAGACCGAGTGAAACCCAACGCTTTTGTTCTCAAGTGCCAGCAACTCTGACGGTATGAAGTTGGGTTTCACTGTGTTCTTGGGTGTATCTGGTAGACTATTGTATTTGAGGTGTGTTTGAAACACCGAGGTCTGTCTTCTCAACGCCGTTCTACCCAACCTACGGGCTATGTAATCCTAAAAATCCTAAAATCCTGATTCAGACAATTAACTACTGACCGCTGATGACTAATGGCTGATCGCTATATTAAAGCCCCATACGAAGGGCAACCGCGGCGAGCAGGATGAGCAGCGAAACAACACCCATCAGGCTGGAGATGATTGACATCTGCGAACGGAGCGGCTTGATTTCGGCTGGGAGCTCTTCAAGTGTCGGATCTAAATCCTCAATCGCTGCTGCCAATCGGGGTGCAAAAATCATGCTGTGCAACACCGTGAGGATAATCAACACGAAGAAAAGCAGGATTTTGATTAGGAGGGTTCGCATAAACGCATCGGAGATCGGGCTTGGAGAGGTGATGTCAACGGAGAAGAAGATGTTAACGATGCCGGTAAAAAATAGCACACCGATACAACCCCATACAACAGGTTCAAATCGTTTGCCTATCTGCGTCAAGATTTTGATACGTTGAACAGGTGGCAGGCTCTGTCTGAAGTGTGGGACAATTACCATTGCCAAAATGAGGTTACCGCCGACCCATGTAACAGCCGCTATAACGTGTATCCAGAGAACGAAGAGAGAGAATATATCCATATTTGAAATTCCTTTTTATCGTCGCTGGTGAAGTTTTGCGGCGTACACGCCCAAATGCGATCTGCATTCCTAACTTCGCCAACTCCTTAGTGCCCATTTAATTGTAGACTTTACTATAATTTGGATTCATTAGAAGAGTTATCACTACCTATCGGGTGTGAGTGTTCTGAAGGGCTTCAATATTGCTGATAACTGCTTCCGTGCGTGTGATTAACTTGCTACGCTCATTCGTCGTGAGCGGCACGGGTGCGAAGCGATGATAATCACACTTCGTAAGGAGATCAACGAGTTCTTCAAGCATCGGTTCGGAGACACCGGCTTGCATGCACACCTCGCGCGCCGTGTCGATATTGCGTTGTGTTAATTCAAGCGTGTCCTCAAGATATTGATACAACGTCTGCGTGAGTGCATTCGCAAACGCCGTTGCTGCATCTGTGGTGTCATTGTGAGCGAGTGCCATAAGTGCTTCGCTGGCTTGTGAAACTGGAGGTGCGGCTTCCGTTTCTGCTTGTTGTCCTTTTCGTTCTTTCGGTTCGCCGTTGTCAACCGGACCCGTTCCGGTGGTAGTGTTTACTGCCGCATCCGTAGACCTTTGAAATCTCGCACGGTACCAGAGAAAGCCTGCCACTAACAAACCGAGGAGCAACACTGCCAATAAGATTACCCATGTTCTCCACTGTGAAGGGTCAGTATCAATGCCAGCGGCATCGTTCGGGTTTGGACGCACAGAGACAGGAATAGGAGTCGTCTGTGCCGTAGCATAAACTGCACGGCTTGGATCGAAGTAGATATACGCGATAGCAGGGATACGCAGCGTTCCGGATCGAGCGGGGATTAAGGCATAAGCGTAAGTTCGGACTGTCGGTGCGGCACCTTCAACGAGGTTGGGTCCGTTCACAACGACACCGGGTATCGCTGGAAGTTTGGGAGCCGTAACCGTTTGCATGCTGCCCCGTCCAGAGATCTGCAGGGACAACGTGAGTGCGCGTCCCACTTCTATAGCACTTCGATCGACCTGTGCCGAGATTTGGTATTCGCCAACGGCACCACTGAACTGCGATGGTTTTCCGGTTTCGGGCAAAGGTTGGACAGTCAATTTCAAGAGATTCGTTTTCAACGTTTTACGTCCACGAGGGATAGGGAGTATTAATGCAGCAGGTTTGATGACAATCTGTCCTGTTCGCTGTGGATATAACCGGCGTACCTGTTCCTGCACCCAAAACGTTTTCCCGCGAATTCGCTGCGTTTGTGGCGACAGCGGTGGCAGTTCCTCAACTAAAAAATCAGGGAATGTAGGGAGTTGTGGGGTCGGCGACGCTTGCGTCGGCAGCACTGCGGTATAGAGATAGCGAAACGTGTATGTCAGAGGCGCGTTGAGATACGGTTCTGCGGTACTCACTTCGGCTTCAACTTGATGAACGCTGCGCGTCGAAACATCTGTATAAGTGTCGGAACCGCTGACTCGAATGGATCCTGGATTTGCAAAATAGGTGCTGCCTTGGTAGGCAAAACGGACATCGGAGAGTGAAAATTCACCGATTGCCTGTGGAATCAGTTCATAAGCCCACGCCATGGAAACGGCAATCTTATTTGATTCCAATCGGGGTGTCGTTTCAGAGTGGAGGGGTACCGCGAGGAATGCAGGCAGAAAATTAAATTTCGGTGCCTCAATGTGATTGATGGTGGTATCACCTGAAATGGTGAGGTCCAACCGTGCCTTCTCGCCGAACTGGATTTGACGTGGATTTACGACAGCAGCGACATTGATGATAGGCTGCGCAGCCTCCGCCTTTACCAGACGCTGGTCAGTGGTGAAAAGCAGGGACATGAAGAGAAGAATCGCGAAAAAAACATAGATCGTTTTTCTCAGCGGTTTACCAATCCTTCTCACGTCGAGGTCCGCTTTTGCGCTGTTGCTGCAGTAATTTTTGCCGTAGCCTATTTTCATTCTTACTAAAACGTTTTAGGAGCTGAAGTGCCTCCCCTTCGCCTATATTGTTCGGTTGCGTTTGCGGCTTCGCGTTTTTATTGGCACGCTGCTGCTGTGCCAAGTCCTCTTGTTGTTGCATGCGTCGAAGTGCCAGTGCGAGGTTGTGTTGTGCATCAGCATCCTGTGGATTCAAACGGAGCGAGTGCCTGTAAGCATCAATGGCGCGCTTAAGATCGCCGGTTTTAAATTGCGCATTTCCCAAGTTGTAATAGATATGCGCCAGATTGAGCGTATTCTCGGTTTTTCCACCGTGCCTTGCTAATGATTCCCGAAACGCCTGTACCGCTTCGCCAAACCTACCCTTCCTATAGAGTGCGGTGCCGAGGTTATAGTGTGCAAGGGGACTATCAGGCTTCTGAAACGTTGCATCTTGAAAAGCGATTTCTGCCGCGCTGTAGTTCCCATGTGAATATGCTTCGTGTCCGGCTCTCATCGTACGCGTCCATCCGCCTATCCATCCAACAAGAACCATAGGAAATAGGATTGAAAAGCAGACGAGGCATTTACTTCGCATGATATAGTCTTTTAACGTTCCTGTTTGATGCCTGCCCAAGTCGTCGTCAATTTGTAAGCAGGTTCAACATTGAAGGCACGCCCGATTTCTTCAAAGAAAGTCTCTTGGCTATCCGATTTGTTAGGGTAGATCCTGACCGAGTCATGTGTTTTCTTGTCAAAATGGAGATTGACATAAGCCCCGCCGCCGCTCTCGCCACACCTATAGAGAAGGACATTCGCACCCTTTTTAAGCTTGACTTCAATATTGTAATTAACTCGTTGCGCCCCGCCAGTCCATCTGGCGTTGTTGTACCATTTTTCACCGTTAATCCAAATTTGTGCATAGTCATCATGCGCAGGGGACATAACGGAGGTCATCTCAATAGGTGCGCTAATAACAATAATCCCGTAAAAGTCAATATGATCAACGGGACCATTTCTGTTCATATTATCTTGATTTGTCGGATCAAGTTCAAAAACCGTCCAGTTCCGTGTGCCGCCGTTTTGTGCTGCCCATTCCAGGTCGACCTTTTGTGTCAGGTTCACGCCTTCAAGTGTCGAGAGTTTCGTCTGCGTTAGGAGTCTGTTAGTCCCATCAGCAATAAGATCCCGCCGTGCTGAGACGTTGAAACCACCATTGTTCTCGTAATTGCCATCGGGTCCATACCACTTCGTTATCCATGTGGAAACCCCAGAATGGTCCTCGCCGAGGTCATCCGCTTCCGGTGGGCTTTTCAGGAGATCCCATTCACCTAATGGGCCTCCCTCAATGTTAACCTTTCCTTGAGCAGACGCAAAGTGCAGGACACTGATAAAGAATAGACCGATAAAAGCCATTGTGCACATAAAGGCATAAAAACTTTTCATCAACATCTATAGTTCCCTTTTGGTAGGTTTATATGCCAATATTTTAACGTGCCAACCTGGATTTGTCAAGCGGATTTCCTTGTTAGCCGTCAGCGGTCAGCCATCAGTCGTCAGTAGTTAACTGTCAGAATCAGGATTTTATACCTCAGTGGGTAGGGGCGGTTTGATGAAGTTTAAGGAAATATTTCGGTAATTCTATATTGCCCCAGGCCCCGTAGGGGCGGTTTGGAACCAGGGCTCCCACCCGTTACAGGGAAGGGATGCCGGACTTCGCTAAAAAATTACCGAATTAATATTTTAATCTTCAAGTAACCGCACCGGAGCATCTCAAAAAACCGTCCATCTCGTCGTATCCAAGCAAAGTGCGTATAGGATTTCGCAGTTCCTCGGATAAGTCCGGCGCAGTTGAAATGCAGATCGCATTTGGGCGAGTACGCTGCAAAACAGCACGTACTGAGTCTGGGGGCAAGGCGGTTATTTTTACAATTGACACTTATGGATAAAAAAATAGGCGCGCTGTAAGAAGCGCGCCTACAAAAAATAGCAATAATGATTGCTTATTTCTGCTTGATGTCCGCCCAAGTCGTTGTCAACTTCCCGGCGGGTTCAACAGGTGTCAGCGGTGCGATTTCATCGAAGAAACCCTGCTGATCCGTTGAATCTTTCGGGTAAATAGTAACAGCGTCATGGGTTGCGTCGTCAAAGTGGAGGTTGAAGTATGCAGAGCCGCCGCCTTCACCACACCGATAAAGCAGCACGTTGCCACCTTTTTGTAAGTTGACTTCGACGTTGTGAAGAATCGTTTGTGCAGCACCTGTCCACCTGGAATTGTTGTACCATTTTTCGCCGTTAATCCAGATTTGGGCATGGTCATCGTGTGCAGGGGACATGATGGCGGTCATATCACTCGGCGCGTCAATAACGATAACAGCATAGGTTTCGAGGTCATCAGCAGGTCCGTCTCTGTTCATGTTGTTGCCATCAGTGGGGTCAATTTCAAAGACCGTCCAGGCGCGTGTGCCACCATGGTCGGGCCATTCCACATCAACATCCTGTGTCATGAGTAGTCCTGCCATCGTTGAGAGCGAGACCTGGGTAATTTGATCACCGGTACCTACGGATATGTGGTCAGTCTCAGCCTCTTCGCCAAAGCCATTACTGTTTTCATAGTTACCATCCGGACCATACCACTTGGTAATCCAAGTTTCAACAGCACTATGATCTTCTCTCAGATCGTCACCGTTGGGGTCTGGATCTGCTAAGAGTGCGTCTCCCTCCAGGGGACCCCCTTGGATTAGGTCAGCCGCAAATACATGGTGTGCGCCGCTGATAAAGAGTGTGAAAACAATAGCAATCGCGAGTGTAAAAATACCAATTTTTTTCATTTATCTGTAATTCCCTTTCTTGGTTAACAAGTTAAGAGTGTTAGGTAACTTTAAAGTGCTACCCAAACCTCTATGATAGATTCTGAAATGCTGAAAGTGTTCCCACATTTCGGATGTTATTGTAGCATTTTCACAAATATTTGTCAAATACAACGAATATATGCGCTATTTCGTTTCGGGCAAGCACATAGCATAAAACAGCACCCCCAAAGAGAAACAATAAATCTCAGGTGCGTTTTATAGGTTCCGCTTGATGTCTGCCCAAGTCGTGGTCAACTTTCCTATAGGTGCGACATCAAGAAAACCTTGAATTTCTTGAAAGAAACTGTTTTGGTCGTTCGCCTTATCGGGATAGATCCTAACGGATTTGTGGGTGTCCTCGTCAAAATGGAGGTTGATATACGCGGAGCCACCGGATTCACCAACTCGGTAGAGGACAACATTGGCACCTTTTTTCAAATCGACTTCGACGTTGTGAAGAACCGTTTGTGCGGCACCTGTCCATCTGGAGTTATTGTACCATTTTTCGCCGTTAATCCAAATCTGGGCGTAATCGTCGTGCGCGGGTGACATCACGGCTTTTCTTGCCACGGGTGAGTTAATTACAATAATTCCGTAGGTATCAACATTATCAATAGGACCGCCTCTGTTCATATTGTTCCCATCTGCTGGATCCAATTCAAAGACCGTCCATTCACGCGAACCGCCGTTAGCATTTTCCCAGTTGAGCTCGACAGTTTGTGTGAGGTTCAAACCTGCTACTGTGGAAAGCTTGACTTGTGTGATTTTACCGTTGGTGCCCTCATCAATAAGATCTTTCGGAGCAGAACCCGGAAACCCACCATTGTTTTCATAGTTACCCTCGGGTCCATACCACTTGGTAATCCAAGTATCTACACCGCTGTGATTTTCTCTCAGACCGTCGTCGTTGGGGTCTGGATCTTTTAGGAGATCGCCTTCCTTCAGGGGACCCCCCTTGATATCATTTGCCTGCGCGAATGCAGAGTGTGAGGTTCCGATAACCAGTAACAAAACAATCGCGATCGCGACTGTCAGTTGGTAAAAACTTTTCATAAAATTTGCCTCCTTATAAACAATTCATAAATAAAGCAGGTTTTAGAAACCTGCTTATTTTGTGAGCGGATTCTTGAATCTCAATATAATTTGGATTCATTAAGATTTATCACTACTTATATAGTATACATTCTGAGCGACAATTTGTCAAATGTGGAGTGTCCAAAGTCAGAGTCATTCAGTTCTCCCGTAGGAGGGATTTCCGAATCTCGACTTTCCAACCACAATGGTTATAGTAAAGCCTACAATTAAATGGACACTAAGGAATTGGCGAGGTTAGGAAACCTCGCCAGCGGTGGTGAAGTATCAAGCCGTATTGTGTTCAGATGTTTTTGGGCTTTACTATAAAAAACCAAAAACTGAATGGCTCTGGTCTAAAGTTCAGAGTCATTCAGTCAGCGATTGTCAGTTGGCGAGGTTTGAAACCTCGCCAGCGGAGTGCTACGTATCTAAAGAGTTGCTGAAGGCACACAATCCACTCGCGTTTGTGGAGAACCTTTTATCGAACTCACGTTACTTGCCGAGCTCAGGCGAATTTGAGGAAAGACTATCGTCAGAGAAGGGAAGGCATTTGAGCAAGACCGGTGCTGTTACAAACCGCGCCTACCGGGTTGGGGTTGGGACTACACAGCGCGGTTAGAAACCGTGCCAGCAAAGGGTTTGCGTAAGTCCTCATAGCATTTGAAAAAAAGTCCCTGCCTCAAGAGGGAGGCGGGGACTTGAGTTTAGCGATCCCGTTTAATGTCTGCCCACGTTGTTGTAGCCTTTCCGGTAGGCTCAACAGCCAAGGCACCGGCGATTTCACTGAAAAAACTCTTCTGATCTTTCGCCTTGTCTGGATAGAATTTTGCGACTTTGTGGGTATCATCATCAAAGTGCAAATTGAAATAGTCACTACCCCCGGATTCACTGACGCGGTAGAGGACAACGTTAGCACCTTTCTGCAAATCGACTTGGATGTTGTAGTCAACCTGTTGAACATGCCCTGTCCATGTGGGATTATTGTACCACTTCTCGCCGTTAATCCAGATCTGGGCGTGGTCATCGTGTGCGGGTGACATCACCGCTTTCATATCCTCAGGTGCGTGAATAACAACGATACCGTACATATCAATATTGCCGCCAGGACCGCTCCGGGTCATATTGTTAGTGTTAGCGGGGTCAATTTCAAAGACAGTCCATTTTCTCGTGCCACCGTTACCGTCTTTCCATGCCATATTAATGCTCTGTGTCAGTCTCAGTCCTGCAACAGTCGAAAGTGAAATCTGTGTCAGTTTCCCCTTTGTTCCTTCATCAATGAGGTCTTTCGGGGCAGAAGCGAGGAAACCACCGTTGTTTTCATAGTTACCATCAGGGCCGTACCACTTCGTGATCCACGTTTTCACCTTCGAGTGGTCTTCGCTCAGTTCTGCACCGGGAACTTTTGCCATCCAATCTTTTTCAGGGATCGGCCCTTCGTCAACGTTGACTTTTTCTTGTGCGAATGCAAGTTGGGAAATACTCACAACCAGTGCAAAAATAATCGCCATAGCGAGCGTGAGTTGATAAAATCTTTTCATCGAAATTTGCCTCCTTATAAACAATTAAAAACACAACAACAGGGGTGTGTAAATATTTTGTCAAAATGCCACACAGATGCTGCCCCTCTGGGGCTTAGGTGTTTGGGTTGATGCACGTTTCTACACAGATGCCATCCCTCTGGGATTCAAAAGGGTCTTTGGGTATACACAGTTTGTGTCTCAGACCCGGTTCGGTTAGGAATGCAGATCGCAAATGTAAAGCAAAGACAAATTTGGTTTCCGCGTATGGGCAAAATTTGGGCGTGTACGCCGCAAAACCGAACCTACCGGGCCTGGGAACCGCTAAATTGACACCTATGGTACACCGCAAAACCGAACCTACCGGGCCTGGAGGACCACTAAATTGACACCTATGGGTCGTGGTAACCTCGCCCCTACGACGAACTTACTCTAAAATTCAAAGTTGACAAAGCACTACTGACAACTGAGTACTGATAACTGACAACTATCACTTTTTCATGGAGATGGATAAGTATCTAAAGCCGTGTGCCATTTTGTGAGCTGCGCGACGCGTTGTTCGGGATCTACGGGCATTTCAAGCGGTCTACCGCGGGTATCAATGACTAACCCAACAACACCGCCCATCGCTTCTGTTTCAATCGGGTTCCCGTTCCCAACACCAAGATCAAACCGGCGTGAAGGTTGGAATTTCAGTGTCGCTTTTTCACCTAACGGAAGCGGATAACGGCGAAGCTCACCAAACGGAACGTCTTCACGCGTTAGAGGTATCTCCTCACCACTGATTTCGATAGCGAGACATTCGTCACCGGTATTCCCTTTACCGATCGGGGCAACAGAGGTGCCCAAGTGAATGAGGCAGTCTCGCTCAAAGACCTGTGTGGCAGCTTCAGGGTTGACTTGTGCAAGTACACCGAGTTGAGGCATCATGAAGATGCTGTCAACGGCAAGGTGAGTGATGCCTTCGGGTTGAAACGCGTCTATCATCATCAGCATCGCTTGCTGCCGACGCGGTGCGTGCGATAAAACGCCTCCACTGCCGACGATCATGTCTAAAGTGTGCATATTAACAAGGGTCTGCCCGCTTTCCGACTGATCGAAAGCTTCAGAGATAGTGCGCTGTTGCTGCACACCTCTCAATTCCACAGCAAGTTGTTTATGCTGTTCAAAAGCGAGACGGAGTGCCTCACGTGCAATCGCCTGTTCAAGAATCAACTCTTGTAAAGTTTGCGGAATCGTCGTCGGACGAATCATCTTGTTTTTGACGCGATTACGGAGATCCCCCACCTCAATGTTAAACGGCACCCAGCGGAGGACGTTTTCCAAACCGGCTTCAGCGAGGACATTCGAGACGCTATAACTCATACCGAGGTTCGCACTCACTGTGCGGTTAAAGATCGGTTCTGACTCCTTATTTTTGAAGACGGAGAAGACATCCGTCGTTGCACCACCGATGTCAACACCGATGACCTCAATATTCTGCTGAGTGGAGACTGTCTGGATGATTTCTCCCACTGCACCGGGGGTCGGCATAATCGGGGCATCCGTCCAGTCGATGAGTCGCTTGTAGCCGGGGGCATGTGCCATGACATGCTCAAGGAATTGTTCCTGAATCTTGTGGCGTGTCGGCATCAGGTTTTCACGTTCCAAAACCGGACGTAGGTTGTCTACCATATCAAGTGCCATGACATCTTGCAAGCGTTCTTGAATCGATTCACGTGCGTCTATATTTCCAGCATAGATAAGGGGGAGTTCGTAGGCGATACCCAATCGCGGTCTCGGACGTGCAGCGGCGATAATCTCAGCCAATTCAACGACGTGTGAGGTCGTCCCACCATCAATGCCACCGGAGAGGAGTAACATATCGGGTCGGAGATGTCGGATGCGTTCTATTTTTTCGTGTGGGAGGCGTTTGTCGTTAGAGGCGATAACATCCATGACAATCGCGCCTGCACCGAGTGCAGCACGTTCCGCACTTTCGCCTGTGAGATTGCGTACAACACCTGCGACCATCATCTGGAGTCCACCGCCCGCACTACTCGTCGATATATAAATGTCTACGCCTTCCTCTCCACGTTGTGGTTTGAGGATGACACCGTTATCAAGGAGTTTACGACCTGCGAGTTCCTCAACTTCGGTGATGGCGTTGATAACACCTGCGGTTACATCTTCAACGGGTGCTTCAACAGTAGTGGGTGCTTCCCCGCGCACGATGAGTTGATACTCATCCCCGCGTTTTTCAATCAGAATTGCTTTGGTGGTTGTGCTGCCACAATCCGTAGCAAGAATAGAACGGATTTCCCCCGCTGGTTTGTTCATACGCGTTGTCTTTTCCCTTTTTGTAGGAGGGTTTTGTAACCCCGATTTCCCTAATAGCCTAATTGCCGCAAATACTCCCGATTCACTGTCATCCGTTCTTCATCTGATCGGTCTTCGACCATGCCCGGACATGCGGTAATCCAGCGATCATAGTTGAGTTCCTCTAAGGTGGACATAATTTTCGGAAAATCCATTACATTTCCAGCACCGACATCCACCCAATCCACGTCGTATGTACTATCATCTCCGCCTGTGTAGCCTGAATAATCCTGAAGATGGACGTAGACGAGGACATCGCTGTAACGCCGAATGGACTCAATCGGATCGTAGCCCCAAAGTGCGGAATGCGACACGTCTATGCACAATTTGCACTTTCGGAGCAGACTCATATATTTCGCCCAGTCGTCAATAGAATCAACGGTTGTATTCGTGTGGATATGATAACAGATATCCAGACCGTATTGCGCAGCGTATTCCGCCCACTCTTCGGAAACGTCAGCGAGAGCTGCGAGGTCGGAATTATCGACAGGTCGATCCTTCGGTTTGCCTGCCCCCATGAACATGAAACAGTCGGCTTCAACCGCTGCGGCGAAGTCGATCCTTCGTTTATTGAGTTCCATCTGTTCCGGGTTTTTGTCGATTGGTAGTCCGCGTGCTGTGACGGCAGCAACGGGTAGGTCAACATTGTTACAGACCTGTCGGATGCGCTGGGGTGTCCCTACCCAATCCAAGGATTGACGCATTTCCCAACCGTCCCAACCTGCGTCTTTGAGTTGGGTCAACAGTTCTTCAAAATCAGGTTGTTGCCAACGTAAAGTGCTATATCCAAATTTGAAACCCATAGTGTCCTCCTGTACGGTACGATTTTCGGTTTAGGGGTGAATTGCTCCTACCATAAAGATATATTATAGCATATATGCAAATAATTTGCAGTTTTCAGTTTTCAGCGTTCTACATAGATGCCGCCCCTCTGGGGCTTAGGTGTTTGTGTGTGCGCTTTCTACATAGATGCCGCCCCTCTGGGGCTTAGGTGTTTGGTTGATGCGCTTTCTACACAGATGCCGCCCCTCTGGGGCTTAGGTGTTTGTGTGTGCGCTTTCTACACAGATGCCGCCCCTCTGGGGCTTAGATGCGTTGCAAAATCGGGGTTACAAACCCCTCCCACAAGCCAAAATGAACACCTCATGTCAAAAACTTTACACACCCTTTTCAGTACGGCAACTACTTTGCCTTTCAGTTATCAGTTAAAGAACGATTTGATTCACCAGAGTGCCTCTGAACCGATGACTGATAACTGAGTACTGAAAACCAATAGAATAAATTACTTGCTATATAACGGAAGGTTTTGTTAAACTATAGCAGTAAAACTTAGGGATTTTGAACTACCCATTTTTAAGGAGAAAACATGGATAAAGTGAAACTCGGTTTTATCGGAACCGGCGGTATGGCGGGCGCACACATGCGCAATCTCAAAGATAATTTTGAGGATGTCGAATTTTGCGCGATGTGCGATATTTCGGAAGACCGCGCGAAGGCTCGTGCCGAAGAATACGGCGGAAACGCTTATACTGACTATCGTGTCATGTACGACAAAGAGGACTTGGACGCGGTTTATATCTGCACGCCGCCGTTCGCACACGGTGAACAGGAACGTATCGCTTGTGAACAAGGCATCGCGATGTTCATTGAAAAGCCGGTCCATTCGGAGCTGGAACCCGCAATCATTATCAACGATTACATCGAACAGACCGGTGTCATTACGAGTATAGGTTACCACTGGCGCTATGGCGGCAATGCGCAGAATGCGAAGGCAATGCTTGAAAAGCAACCGCAGATTCTCGGCGCGCTCGGCTACTGGATCGGCGGCATGCCCGGCACACCTTGGTGGCGTGTCCGCGCGCAATCCGGCGGGCAGCACGTTGAACAGACAACGCATATCTTTGACCTTGCCCGTTTCCTCGTCGGCAGCGACGGTAAAACGGTACATGGTGTCGCTGCGAGCGGTAGCATGACGCATATTGAGAACTACGATGTAGACGACATCAGCATGGTGAACATTGAGTTTAAGAACGGTGCGGTTGCCAATATCGTCTCAAGTTGCGCGATGGAAGGTTTTGGTCGTGTCCATCTTGAAGTGTTCACGCGTGGACTCGTCGTCACTGTCGGTGGTCCGAACAATGTGAACCGAGGCGGAGAGACAGAACCACTTGCTGGTGATGGCGGAGCAGACCGGGATCGTGTCTTTATTGACGCTGTGAAGAGTGGTGATAGTTCTAAGATTCTATCGCCTTATAGCGATGCGTTGGAAACGCTCCGTATCATGCTCGCAGCAAGCACCTCCTTCGAGACCGGTAAGGCTATCGACTTATAGAAAATAACAGGCACACCCTCGCTGTTACGGCACGACGGCGCGTGCCTACTACTTTAAAAAAACCTGTAGAAAATAACAGGCACATACGCGTCGTTACGGCACGACGGCGCGTGTCTACTACTTTAAAAAAGGGAGAATTATGCCAATTAATCAATCCATTTGCTTTGGCGGTTTCAGTCGTGGTAGGGACCCGGTAGAGGTTATCGAGAAAGCCGCTGCAATCGGTTATAAATCTGTTGAGATGCTGTCCGCGGAACTCTGGCCCGTCGTCAAGGACAACGGGATGCGCGTTGGAATTATCGTAGGGCACTCGTCCCTACCGTCCGGCTTGAATGATCCGAGCAACCACGACCGGATCGAGGACGAACTCCTCAAGAACATTGACATCGCGGCAGAAAACGATATCCCTGGACTCATCTGCTTCTCCGGTAACAGAGAGGGTCGATCGGAAGAAGAGGGACGTGATAACACAATAGCAGGTCTGTCCCGCGTCACCAAAGTCGCTGAAGAAAAAGGGATCAACCTCTGCGTCGAACTTCTGAACAGCAAAGTCAATCATCCGGACTATCAATGCGACACGACGGTGTGGGGTGTCGAAGTTTGCAAAGGTGTCGGTTCACCACGGGCGCAGCTCCTCTACGACATCTATCACATGCAGATTATGGAAGGCGATCTCATCCGTAATATCACGGACTACAGCGATTACATCGGGCATTACCACACTGCCGGTAATCCGGGACGTCGCGACCTCGACGACGAGCAGGAGATCTACTATCCTGCCGTGATGCGCGCCATCGCAAACACCGGATACGAACTCTATGTAGGGCACGAATTCGGTCCGAAAGGTGATGCGTTTGATGCGATGCAACACGCGTATGACGTGTGTAACGTCTAAACACGTACAATGACAGTTATAGGGACAGGTTTCTCTATATCTGTCCCTTTTTTTACATTAACAAAATGCGACTTGTAGGAGGAAATCGAAATGAGAAACCTAAGTTGGCTCATACTAATCACACTTGTAGTGACTGTTTACCTAACATCAGTCGCAAGTGCTGGTCTGAATGACGGTCTACTTATCTATTTGCCTTTTGACGACCGTGCAGGACAAGATGCTTCCGATAAGAGCGGAAACGGCAACGACGCTAAACTTGGCGATGGTGCCAAATGGAAACCGAATGACGGTAAAATTGGCGGCGCAGTGGAACTTGATGGTGCTGGTGCTGCCGTTGAAGACCCAAACGGCGGAGACTATATCAACGGACTTGAGGCTTTTACCATTTCTGTTTGGGTAAAATCTGCTGCAGTTGGACACGACAGAGGTATTATCTTTGGTAAAGACCCTGCTGGAGGCGATGATGTTTTCGGGTTACGCTACGATGCCGCAAGTTGGGCAACGCCAGGTGGTACTAATATTGTCAAGGGAGCAATTACGACAACGGGCGGTGGTCAAGCGTATGAGGGTAAAAGCAATGTGCAAACGACTGAGTGGCAACACCTCGTTTTTACTTGGAAAAGTGGTGAACAACTTACCCTCTATATTGATGGCGAGCTTGATGATGATCCTATACACAATGACGGTGGTAAAGAGGGAAAAATCTCTGGTGCCACCAAATTAATCATTGGTAAAGGGGCAAAGGATAATAATGGCACCTCATGGAACGGACTCGTTGACGATGTTCGCATCTATGACAGGGTACTCAACGAAGCAGAAATCGCGGATTTGGCAAGCGGTGTTCTCGCTGTTGAAGCGGATGGCAAGTTAGCCACTACCTGGGCATACCTTAAACAGAGAGGTATCAAATAGTGTCTATCTCGTAAATATAGGTAGGCGTGTTTTGAAGCGCGCCTACCAAACACACAAATTGGAAAACATTATGCAAGCGTTCTATGAAAATCCACTCACAGACGAGGCATCGTTTCGGCACGCTATAAAAGAAGAACTCACGAATATCCATAAAGAAGTTAAGAACCCCTCTGTAGAAGATAGTGAATTTTACCCTCCGCCAGAATTAGTCTACAATGATGCCCTCTTTCTTCTGGAGATGCTTTACCATTCCGGTATCCCTACACCCGACATCAGCTGGTCAGAAGATGGCAGCCTGAGTCTTACATGGCACCCTGAAGATGGCGTAGCGACATTGGGGATATATGGTGATGGACTTGTTATCTACAGTGCCACCCGCGATGATGCGCGTCCGGACGAGGTGTCTTTCACATTAACAGACACCGCATGCCTACAAGAGTGCCTCACAAAACTAAACCGCCTTTTTCAGTAATACTTTTTTGACTCTCTCCTCCGTAACGGAATAAGGAAAACAATTCGCATTTACCATGACCCCTGAAAAGAAAGCCAGACGCAATATAGATAAAATGCTTGAAGCCGCAGGATGGCAGATTCAAGATTATGCTGAACGTGACACAGATGCTGCGATGGATGTGGCTGTGCGTGAGTATCGGTTGAGAGCGAATCAGAGGGCGGATTATCTCCTATTTATCGGTGGCGTTGCGGTTGGGGTTATTGAAGCCAAACCAGAAGGCACAACTCTCAGCGGAGCTCTTGAACAAGCACAACGCTATCGAGCAAGTTTGCCAGATGACTTACCTAACCGCACCAGATTTTTCTTTTCATACGCATCAACGGGGATTGAGACATACTTTCGGGATATTCGAGATCCAGATTCCCGTTCTCGGCAGGTCTTTACATTTCATACCCCTCAAGCACTTTTCAATGCCTTTCATCAACCCAGAACCTTGCGCGAGAGACTTAAAACCGATATACCACCGTTAGAAAAAAGCATCCTCTGGGACTGCCAATTTGAGGCGATCACCGAACTTGAGAAATCTTTGGCAGAATCCCATCCACGTGCATTAGTCTGGATGGCGACAGGTAGTGGAAAAACTTACGTCGCTGTAAGCAGTGTATACCGACTCATCAAATTTGCTAATGTCAAACGGGTTCTTTTTCTCGTAGACCGCAATAATCTCGGCAGGCAAGCTCTTCGTGAGTTTCAATCTTATACCACTCCCGATGACGGTAGGAAATTTAATGAACTCTACAACGTTCAACACCTCTCCAGCAACCTGATTGACGAAACAAGTTCGGTTTGTGTTACCACTATACAACGTCTCTATTCTATGCTAAAAGGTGATCCCGACTATGAATCGGACGATGATGAGGAAGGTTCCACTTTTGAACAGGAAACAGAGGATACAACACCACAAAAAGTCATCTATAACCAAAACATTCCTATTGATACGTTTGACCTTATCATCGTTGATGAATGTCACCGCTCTATCTACGGCAAATGGCGGCACGTATTAGAATACTTCGACGCTTTCATTACCGGACTCACTGCAACCCCGTACGGACAAACGCGCAATTTTTTCAATCAGAATCTTGTCTATGAATACAGCCACGAGCAAGCCGTTGAAGACGATGTAAATGTCGGTTTTTACGTTTATCGGATTAAAACCGAAATCACGGAAAGCGGCAGCACAGTTACGGCGGGTAGTTATGTTGCAAGACGGGAGAGGGGAAACCGGGAACTTAATTGGGAGGAGTTAGACGAAGATGTCGAATATACAGGAAATCAGTTAGATCGAAATATTGTTGCCGAAGATCAGATCCGTACAGTTATTCAAACTTTCAAGGATAAACTCTTCACCGATCTCTTTCCGAGCAGAAGAACTGTTCCCAAAACCCTTATCTTTGCAAAAGATGACTCCCACGCCGAGGATATTGTCCATATTGTCCGGGAGGTATTTGCCAAAGGCGATGATTTCTGCCAAAAGATTACCTACCAGAGCGATAAACCGGAGGAACTCATCAAAAGATTTCGCACAGATCCGATTTTCCGAATTGCCGTGAGCGTTGACATGATCTCTACCGGCACTGATATAAAGCCGCTTGAGTGTTTAGTCTTTATGCGTGCTGTTCGGTCAAGTGGGTATTTTGAGCAGATGAAGGGGCGCGGCGTGCGTACTATTAAGTCTGATGATCTGCGATCAGTCACGGGCGATGCGACTGCTAAAACCCACTTTATTATCGTTGATGCTGTCGGGGTCTGTGAATCCATCAAAACCGATTCACAATCACTTCCGGGTGAGCCTTCTACTACTGAGCCAAACGGACCACCAGCAAGAGACCCAAACCAGCTAATTGATGACGTAAGCGTCGATCAAGTTCGTGATAGCAGATTTGAGTCTCAAAGTTCCATACAAGCAATGACAGTTATTCACGCCTTTAAAGATTTTATTTCTCAAAACATAGATGAATTGCCAGCGTTGCAAATTTTATGTAACCATCCGGGAGCGCAAGGGACACTGAATGAAGACCACTTGAAAATGTTAGAAGAAGCCTTGCAACAGCATTCAAATAGTCTGAGTCGCGAGTCATTATGGTTTGCTTATCAAAGGCGGTTTCCAAACAGCGTTCGAGGAAATGTTGAACAGCGTACAGACCTTATTTCTCTCGTCCGATATGCTATAGGTGAGAATGCTTTTCTGGAACCTTTCAGGCAGACCGTCAATCGCCATTTTGTTGAGTGGTTACATGGGAAAACTATCACCGAAGAACAACAAATGTGGCTGGAGATGGTCCGAGATCATATCGCCACCTCACTTGACATTCATGGGGAAGATTTTGAGTACACGCCTTTCGCAGAACTTGGAAACGGTGCGAGAGTCCATGATCTTTTCGGTGATAATTTAGATGAAATATTAAAAGACCTAACGAAAAAATTGGTTTCTTAATCTTTCTATGTTTGCTTGTAGGAATTTCCTTTGTTCGTGAGAAAAGTGACTGGCATCCAAGTCAAATGTGTGCTAAACTTCTTAATGAAACGTGAGTTCGACATAAGCGTATAGTTGGAAACCCGACACATTCTCACACGGGCAGCGTTGGATTGTTGGGTTTCGCTATGTCTATTTCCATGAATGTGTCATCAAAAAGCAGACTTTTCTTGGTAAACTGAAGGGTTATTGGTCATTCACGGCTCTACCCAACCTACGGGGTCCCTTCAATTTTTATTATCGAACTCACGTTAATGAAGATTCATCAACAGTAATGATTTTGTCCCAATTTTAAAACGCTTCAAAGAGGATCCGTAAATGCCAACGCCAAAAGAGGTTTTTGATAACCCATTACAGTATCTGACTTTCCTCCAGTCCGTGGGTTTTGAAGGGCAGTTGTTTGAGCGGAAAGAGGTTCGGATCGATACTAAGAATCAAATCAACACACTGAAGGACAAGATCAGGCAATGCATCTCTGCCTTCGCGAATAGTAATAGAGCAGGCGGACTCTTAGTGCTCGGCATTGCTGATGATGGCACCATCAAAGGCACACAGCATATTGACGAACAGACAATCAACGGGATACTGCAAGTGGCACGAGATTTAAGTAACCACGCAACGCAGTTAAAAGAAGTCGTACTACCGAATTCCAACGAAAAAAGACTACACCTTCTTTACACCCCGTGGACACCCAATGGGATTTGTGAAACCTTCGCAGATTTTCCAAAAGCATGGAAAAGGTTTGGTGCACAGTGTCTCCCGCTAACTGAACAAGATCGTGATCGTGAACAACTTAAACGTGATAAAAAGATAGTTGATTTTGAAATGTCCTACTGCTGTCCCTACAATGAGGCGGAACTTGATAAAGACGTGGTTGAGGCGTTCAAAAGTGCGTTCCTTGAAACAAGAGGTGCCCAATATGAATATAGCACAGAGGCATTTCTCTTAAACATAGATGCCATTAGGCAAATAGAGGGTGAAAAATGCGCGTTCACCAATGCCGGTTACCTCTTTTTTGCTTCATATCCTCGTAAGCACTTTCCGAGTGCGTATGTAAGAGTTTTACGTTTTGAGGTTGACGTTGAGGAGTCAGGGTACCGTGGCGCGACAACCTTCGATAGGGATTTCGACGGTGCTCTTCCAAACATTATCCGTAAACTGCGAACCTTTTTCAGAGATTCTGCCCTTTTCCGGACGATGATAAGGCGGAGTTCTAACGGTGGATTCATTGAAGACCCCGAATATCCGATCTTTGCGGTGGATGAGGCAGTGGTAAACGCTGTTATTCATAGAGACTACGGGGTGCCCGCGGCGATTCATTGCATTGCGTATCGGAATGGTTTGGTAGTGGAAAATCCGGGGGGTATCCCTCAGGAAGTACCGAGGCACTTTAGCCTTGCGGATACAGTGCTTAGTTCCGTGCTGCGAAATCAAAAGATTGTGGATTGGATGCGCTTTATGAAAGATGAACAAGGTGAACCCCTGGTACGTGCTTTAAGTGAAGGGACAAGGAAGATGCGTCAAGAAATGGAAAACCTCGGTCTACCGGCACCCAATTATGAAACGGCTCAACGTACCAGCGTCACACTCTATAATCACTTTGACGAGCGATTGGCACCACACGCAGCGTACACCACTACATCCAAGCCCGAAACACCGCCTGAACAGGGCAGCGTAAAAAAAGCACTGCGTTCCATCGGCGAACGTCTCGCTAACATTCAATAAAAAGGGACATACATGGGCAAAATGAATCCGATGGATTTGCCAGAGCATTGGCGGATCGTAAGATTTGAAGAGGTTGCTACGTTTACCAAGAAACCAAGAGACTTACGATATTCAGAGTATAATGAAGTCCCATTCGTGCCGATGAACTTGATTCCAATTGCAAAGTTATATTCTAAGGAATTTGGACTCAAACCAACCGGTGAACTCAGTAGCGGGACTTATTTTGAACCAGGGGATATTCTTCTTGCTAAAATTACACCGTCTTTTGAAAATGGTAAACAGAGTATCATTGAGGATTTGCCGACACCATTTGGTATTGCAACGACCGAGGTAATTCCAATTCGTGAAATTGAAGGGGTCAGTGATAAAATTTATCTTTTCTATTATTTGTTACTGCCTGATGTGCGCGCTTTGCTTACAGAAAGAATGCAAGGCACAACAGGTAGACTGCGCTTAGGTCCTAAAACACTTGCTGAGTTGGAAATCCCACTTCCACCACTGGCAGAACAACGCCGTATCGTAGCCAAGTTAGAGGTGCTGTTTACACAATTAGACGCAGCAGTGGATAGCCTAAAACAGGCGCAAATACAGTTGCAACGGTACCGTCAATCAATCCTCAAAGCTGCTTTTGAAGGGGAGTTGACAAGGAAGTGGCGTGATGGGCACGGGGAAAAAGGCGGAAAAGACATTGGAGAATGTGTTGACACAGCTCGGATTGAACGGAAAGGGTCCGCGATGAACAAAAGGATTTCGCCAGAGCATTGGGAAGTAGTTCAGTTCAAAGAGATAGCCAATTTAAGGCGTGAGAAAGTGCAACCTAAGAATAGTAGCAAGAACTTAAACTTCGTGGGACTTAAGCACATTGATTCGGGGGTAAGCATTCTGAAACGCTGGGGAGATGTTTTGGAGGTAAAAAGTGTGAAAGCTCGTTTCTATCCTAATGACGTTTTGTACGGTAAATTGCGCCCGTATTTGGATAAGGCAGTTATTGCTGAGGTGGAAGGCATTTGCTCTGCCGACATTCTTGTTTTGACTGCAAACTCAAAAATGATACCAAGATTTTTGGTCTATCTTCTTCATAGCCACACGTTCAGAAGTTACGCTATAGCAACATCATCAGGTATAACCCTCCCAAGAACTTCATGGGATGCTTTAGGAAAATTCACTTTCGCACTTCCACCACTTACAGAACAAGGGCAGATTATTTCTGAAATTGAACGGCACCTTTCAATCGCTGATGAAGTTGAAGTGACTATCGGAGCAGAATTAACACGCGCGGAACGATTACGACAGTCTATTCTGAAGCAAGCATTTTCTGGCAAACTCGTTCCGCAGGACCTGAACGATGAATCGGCAAACGTCCTGTTGGAGAAAATTCAAGAGGAAAAAGGACCTCAGCAACCGAAGCGAAAAAAGAGAACAACAAAAGTGAAAACAACACCTTCGGCAAAGCAACTGTCCTTACCCTTCAACTGAAATGCCTCTTTCGTCAAAATCGGAGAATTAGCATTGCATTTGATGCGGACTTATACTAAAATAGCGGTATGCCAATAGTAGACCGCTTAGTTACAACATGTATGTAAGGAAATTATCCGATTTGTCCGAACTCCAAAGGAGAATCTGTTGATGATTAATTCGCCCTAAATAAAACAACGGAGAAAGACTATGAAAAAATCAAAAACACAGCACACCGATCCGCTTCTCGCCTTAGCAGGCACGTTGGAATGCGATGTTGCAGAAATAAAGAAACAACTCAAGACTTCTGTCCGTCCAAAGATACGCGTGGTTAAAGGACCATACGAAGACCACCCCGATCCGCTCATTGCCTTGGCTGGAACGCTGCAATCTGATGTCACAGACATCGGCGAACGTCACGACGATTATATTGGGGACGCGTTATTAGCAGAATTGTGGGGAGATGAGGATGAATAAGGTTTTCATTGATACATCGGGATGGGCGAGTTTTTTCATCGAGAAAGATCCCTATTATGTGGAAGCCTTAAGATTAATGAGACAATGGCAACAACAAAACCGGCACATCGTCACGACAAACTATGTGCTGACTGAACTGATTGCCCTGTTCACCCGTGAACGTGTGCAGCGTTCAACAGCTCTCGATTATATTGAGAATATCCGATCAGCTGATTGGGTTGAAATTGTCCATATAGACGAGAAAGCATGGCAATTGCTTGCAGATCGATTGGATAAAAAATGGAGCCTCGTTGACGCTGTCAGTTTTGTTGTGATGCAAGAGCGCGGCATGACTGAAGCCTTGACTGCGGATCACCACTTTGAACAAGCGGGTTTTGTACGTCTTTTAAAATAATGCAGCCACTCTTAGGCAGAAAACACATTATGGAAATCCAGCAAAAGGAACATAATCTCCCTTTACCGCCAGCAGATAAAGTGCTGTTTCGGAAACAGGTGCAACGCGAATTAGACGAAATCCGCGAGGAAGTCACGGAAACTTGTGTAGTGGTTACCGAAGTTGAACCTGTTCCAGAATTGGCGTACACCGAAACGCTCTCTTTGCTGGAGCAGGTACCTCGTAATATTCCAATCCCGGACATGATGTGGTTGGAAGATGGAGGGGTTGGTTTGGAATGGAGGCCGAAGGAGGGCATCGCTACGATGAGTCTCTATGGGGATAATCACGTTACCTTTGGTGCAGCTTGGGGGGAGTCTTGTGAAATCTGGGGGGCTTGCCCACTATCAGATCCCGTTCTGTTACCAAATTTTCTGAAAATGTTAAGCGAAGTCTTGCAAAAATAGTGCCTTTCGCAAAGCAGTTTCCATTTCCCTTACACGGTTTGCAAACAACATAAGGTGATCTCTATGGCAAAAACAGAACTTGAAGTCCGATTTACATTACCGCTTGACGAGGTTTTACTGAAACACAAAATGGACGCGGAGCACAAAGCGCGAGAGGCTTTTGTGCTTGAACTCCTGCGCCAAGGCGACATTAGTGCTGGTAGAGCGGCACGACTTCTCAACATTTCGCGGTGGGATCTCTCGGATCTGATGTATGAAGCCGGTATTTCCCCTTTTGACGACAGTCTCACAACAGAAGCGTTAGACGCTGAAGTTAAAAGCGCGTTAAAAGATTTCGATGAATCTGAATCATGAAGGTCGTTACAAATAGTACACCGTTGATTGCACTCTCGAAAATCAATCGGTTAGAACTACTACAAGAAGTATACCATCCAATCTACATTCCAGAGGAAGTTTACACTGAAGTAGTCGTCAACGGAGTCGGAAAACCCGGAGCAGCAGAGGTAGAAGCAGCAGATTGGATTATCTGCCAACCGGTAACAGATAAAGATCAGGTTTTGATACTTCACTATCAAACACTAATTGATTTAGGGGAGTGTGGTGCTATTGTGCTTGCGCAAGAAATTGAAGCAGAGAGAATAATTATTGATGATCGCGTCGCGAGACAAGTAGCAACCGTAAAAGGCTTGTCTGTGGTTGGAACAGTCGGTGTTCTACGTGTCGCGAAAGCGCAGGGCATCATTCCAGCAGTCAAACCAATACTTGACGATCTTCGCTCCTACGGAACACGAATCAGCGATAAACTCTATTATCAAATACTCGAAACCGAAAGAGAATAATCACAAATATGTCAAACGAATCCGCAACGATTGTCCAAAAACTATGGAATTTCTGCAACGTGCTTCGAGATGACGGGGTTAGTTACGGAGATTATGTCGAACAACTTACGTATCTACTGTTCCTCAAACTCGCTGACGAACAGACGAAACCGCCCTTCAACAAACCAACGACAATCCCTGCAGGTTTAGATTGGGAAAGTCTTCTTGAAGCGAGTGGTGCCGAGTTAGAGGCGCAATATGTTAAAATCCTGAGAGAATTGAGTAACGCACAAGGCTTACTCGGTGTAATCTTCCGAAAATCGCAGAATCGTATTCAGACACCCGCGAGTCTGCAACGGCTTATTCGTCTCATTAACGCCGAGAATTGGAGCGGGATGACTGCCGACATCAAAGGCACAATCTACGAAGGACTTTTACAGAAAAATGCCGAAGACACCAAGAGCGGCGCAGGTCAGTACTTCACACCACGTCCACTTATCAAGGCAATGGTTACCGTGATGCGTCCGGTGCCGAAGCAAACTATCTGTGATCCTGCATGCGGCACCGGTGGTTTCTTTCTCGCTGCACACGACTACATTTCCGAAAATTATAGCAGTACGATGACTCGTGAACAGAAGGAATTCCTTAGATTTAACACCTTTGCTGGCACAGACATCGTCGATAACGTCGTTCGCCTCTGTGTGATGAATCTATACCTGCACGGTATCGGTGGGACGGAGAGTCCAATTACAACTGCTGATAGCCTTAGTCGCGACACAAGTAACCGATACGACATGGTGCTTACCAATCCACCATTTGGGAATAGGAGTAGTATTACAATCGCTACCGATGGAGGTAAACGCAACAATACATCGCTTACTTATGAACGCGACGATTTCTGGGCAACAACCTCAAATAAACAGTTCAACTTCCTCCAACACATCAAGACAATTCTGAAAACAGATGGGCGCGCCGCGGTCGTCCTCCCCGACAATGTCCTTTTTGAACGCGGCACTGGAGAAACAATTCGGCAGCAGCTGCTCAAACAATTTGATGTCCACACCCTCTTGCGATTGCCTACCGGTATCTTCTACGCCCAAGGTGTCAAGGCAAACGTTCTTTTTTTCGATAAGAAACCGGCGCGTGAAGAACCTTGGACACAAAAACTCTGGATATACGATCTACGGACAAATAAACGCTTTACACTCAAAACGAACCCCTTAAGTGATTCCGATCTACAAGACTTTATCACCGTCTATAACCCAGACAACAGGGATGCACGAGTTGAAACCGATCAATTCCGCGCCTACACTTACAATGAACTTATTGAACGGGAACATGTCAACCTTGACATATTCTGGCAGAAAGAGGATTCGCTTGAAGATGCAGCTGACCTACCTACCCCAGACGTATTAGCAGCGGAAATCACCAAGAATTTAGAGTCTGCGTTAGCACAATTTCAGGATATCCAAGCCGAATTAGATACGGACGATTAAACGATATTGTGTTCAACGGAAATCTATGCTAAAATATTGAATAGAGTAAGGATTTATTCTCAAATTTTGATAGGTGACACACTATGGAAACGTTACAAAACGACCTTAACTTTCATCCGCCGCCAGCAGACAAGGCACTATTTAGGAAACATATACAACGTGAATTAAAAGAAATCCGTCAGGAAGCTGCGGAGGCTTATGCATCGGACAATGAGATTGATCCTGTTCCGGATTTGGCATACGACGATGCATCCGATCTATTAGAGATACTTTTTGATCGTCACATTCCTATGCCAAACATCGGCTGGGCAGAAGACGGCAGCCTCGGTTTTGAATGGCGACCGGAGGGTGGCATAGCAACAATGGGAATATATGGAGATAAACTCATTATCTATGGTGCCTTCTTTGAGGAGAAACGTCAAGTTGAGGGAATCTGCACGTTATCAGATATTATCATGTTGTCGGGTTTTCTTGAAACATTAGTAAACCTCCTCAAATAAGGATATGATATGAGTGTTTCACCGGGTGAGAAACTCACCCGTTTTATTCGCTATAGCAATCAATTTTCCAGTGTAAACAACGTGGTAAGATACCGGGCTTTTATTCCACCGCGGAATAGTACTAATACCAAATTAACGTGATTAGAAGTCTTTTGATCAAGTCAGCATTGCGAGGCACAGGGACCTCGCGCTACAAATGGGGTTAATTTGGTATAACTTGTCTGTGTTTCGCATATCATTTCCTCAACAACTATCAGAGAGTGCTATATGGCAGATTGGACAGGAGCATGTTCAAGGTACAGGAAATCCAATAAAAGCACGCGCAGACCTTCTGACGAGTGCTGTCTATGAGAATAGTCTTGAGGTCATCCCAGACGAGCCTCCTCCAAGACATGCTATATCACACCGTTCCCGGTAGACAACAAAGCAAGACAAAGTATAGCAAGAAAATTGGCAGTAGTCAGTGAATTGATTATGTCTACAGACGCAGCTTGATTTCAAACCCAGATAGTGTTAAAGACTGCATTGACACAGTTCTTGAATATCCACACAGAATTAGGAGAAGATAGTTAGATGAACAGTGACGTGCCTACTTCAAACGCGCGCCTACCAAAAAATATAATATCAATCCTTGAAAACCTCCTCGGTTGCAAAATAGAAGACACACTTGCTGCGATTTCAGCAGATACAGCAGCACTTGAAAATTTCCTCTCCACACGCTCTGCAGACAAACTTGAAAACCACCTCACACCCCAATGGGTCGTCTTGGCTGCCGGTAAAGGCACGCGGATTGACCCCACCGGACGTTTGAGCAAAACATTAGACATCATGTTCGGGGAACAGAACACGCTCCAACACTCGCGACGTTATCTGCCCAGCAACCGACCCGATATTGTTGTGATCAATCCACAGATGGCATCACGTATTGAGAAAAGCGGATCTGCGGCGCAGCTGCTCGGTCCCAATGCGATTCTATGTATCCAAGAAGAGATGAACGGCACGGGAGGCGCGTTGCAGGCGGCACTGCCAGCACTCCGAGACTCCGATGCTGAATGGGTTGGGGTGGCGTTCGGTGATGAACCGTTCTTGGAACGCGCTATTTTCGCACAGACATTGCTCTCCCACTTTCTCTCCGGTGCAGATGTTACGCTCTGCGGCAAAATCCCTGAAACTGTTGAAGATAAAGGAGGTCTTTTCTTCGATGCTGACGGGAGACTCACGGGAACCAAAGAGTGGTACGATATGACAGGAACCGAAAAACAGGAGATGTGGGACCGATGGCACCGCGGCGAGGCGTACACCAACACAGGTATCACACTCATTCGGAAGAGCGCGTTGTTAGATCAGATGCATCGGTTGGAACCGCATGCAAATCGGAAGGATGAACTCCACCACGTCGATCTCATCCGACACTGTTATGAAGATGGCTTGAAAACGAATGCCTTTATCTATCGTGGCAATGTGTTGTCCGGGGTTAACCGCTGGTCGAATGTCCTATCGGGTGAAGCGGCACTGTCCGCGCAGGTTCGGGAATCACTCGTACGAAAAGGCGTTCGTGTCAATCCGGCTGCACAGATTACATTGGGCGGTGATGACATTGAAATCGGCACGGCGTGCTATCTCATCGGTAGAGTGCATCTCGGCGAAAAGGTTCGGATTGGGGATTACTGCAGACTTGAAAACGTTACGTTGCTTGGTGAGACAGTAGTAGGTGATGCAGTTGGATTAGAAGCCGTTTCTGCGAATGATACCATATTTGAAGCAAATCCACTCCCGGAAACATTGGCTGCACCTGTACGTGGACTCGCGACAGGCAGCACGATCAAAAATTGCACGTTCGACGCTGCAAGCGTGGGGAGTAGTGTTCAACTTTCAGGAGTCGTGGCGCGCGGAACCGTGATTCCCGCTGGTATCGTTTTGACGGATCGGACACTCGGTGTCCCGCCAGCGCAAGTTCCATCTGCCGTACCGAAGCCGTTATTTGATCAGATTGTGCCATCGGATTACATTCCAGGCGTTTTCACCTTTGGAGAAAAGCGAGCATTACCGGATTGGGAGAACCTTCGGCAACATGTGCAATCGCATAGTGCTGCGGAACTCATTCCGCGTGCGACGCGTGATCCACAGTTGCAGCAGACGACTTGCGACGCGGTAAAGACTCTCTTGGATCTGCGACGCTCAAATTCTGATTATCTGATTGAATCGCTCACACCAGAAGAACTATGGGGGAGTATCTTTGAGTTGGTAAGGCTTCATACCGGCAATCCGAACCCATATCATCACGATAAACTGAAAGCGCGGCAGACTGCACTCGACCTACTGCCAGAGTTTTGGGATAATAATTGGCTGACGCGTCTGAAATTGGTTGTCGCTGGAAATATCATCGACTACAGCAGCGAGCGGGTTGTAAAAAGATTGAAAGCGAATCCTGACTATTTCTCTGAGGCATTACGTGCTGCAGTAGAAACGTCTTTCGCTATCGACTGTTACGAAGCGTTTCGCGAAAGGGTGATTGAGGGGACACCGCAGCAGATTCTCTGGCTCGCTGATAACGACGGAGAGGTGATATTTGACATCGCCTTCATTCAGGAACTCGTCGCGTGTGGACACCATATCTCCCTCGTTGGCAAAGCAGATAACGCCAGCAACGATGCGACAGTGGCAGACCTACAAGAAATCGTGAACTACCCGCAATTTCGGGAACTTCAGACAGCCGTTCGGGACGGCACTCTCCGATTGCTGTCGTCAGGTGCGATAACGATTGGTACCAATCTTTATCAGGCGGCACCAGAGTTCGTTAACGCGCTGTCAGAGGCAGATCTGGTTATTTCAAAAGGGCAGGGAAATTTCTACACCACCCCCGGTTGGGCGAAGGATACTTTCTATCTTCTACTCTCCAAGGGTTTAACAGCAGAACAGAGTACTGGTGTTGTGGCGGATCGGAATTTGCCGATTGACGGTATGATCTTGGCTTATCTTCCGGGTGGGACGAGACGCGTTGCGCCGCTTCGAGAACTCTGCTGTCCCAGTGATTCTTAAATGTGAATACCAGCACCGACTTTTGAAATTGTGTATTCCCGTTTGCCTGACGCAGAAAGCGGAATATCTTCTACAAATTCCACTGTGACAACGACATCACCACCGAGTGCCTTCTGGATACACTGAACGAGGTGACGGCGTGTTGCTTCCGTCCACCGTTCATTAGCAACCACTTTTAAGACACAATGCTTAAGGGTCTCTTGGATTATCTGGAACTGGTTCACGCCTTTGAGACCATAGAACTGTCGTGTGAAATAACCGCCGTGTATTAATGTCCCAGTTTTTGTTCGGAAGGTGGCGGTGGTGCGTCCGAGCAGCTCCGCCAAAATAGGTAAGTCATTCCCGCAGGGGCATGGCTCGTCTGAGAGCATACCGATATCCCCAATCCGATACCGAATAAACGGCATCGCATAGTTGTTAAGCTGCGTGACCAGAATCTCTCCGGGTTCGCTGTATGGGTCAGGACTGTCTATTTCAAGATAAAGATCGCGAGCGTTGATATGCATCCTGCCTTCTGCACATTCCATTGCGATTAACCCGACTTCCCGTCCACCATAGCGATTATAGACACTCGCTTTGAAAATAATCTCGGCTAAGGAGCGGTAATGCGGGTGTAACATCTCAGCGGAAGATATAATTCCCTTCAATTGCCATTTCGGGATCAAGCCGTTATCGGAAAGAAACGTAGCAAACTGGTAAAGCGACGACGGATAAGCGAGGATGGTCTGTGGGGGGTACTGATTCATCTGTTCAAACATTGCCAGCATCGCTTTGTCTGTGAGGCGAAACCCATTGAGCCAATACTGATTCCGCCAGAAGTTGCTGATCCGATGTTTCCAGTGTCCATCGTCTTCCAAATCTGCGGGAGCCCCCCAGATAATTAGTTGTGGCCCACCAAAATTCCAGCCTGCCCATCGATCAAAATAGTAAACGCTCAAGTTTCGTTGATTCCAATAGTTCCTATCCTGATAGAACACAAGGGGGGTGCCTGTTGAGCCACCAGTAGCGTTCTCGATCCGTTGCTCCGCTGTGAAGGCTGTAGAACAGAGTTCGGCCAATTGTTCTCGGATGTTTTTCTTCTCAAGAGGTGGAATTTGGGATATATCAGGAGACTCAGTCTTTAGCAATTCACGGTAATAAGGTGTTGTCTGGTAGGCGTGTCGGAGGAGTTTTTCTAAACGTTCTACCTGAAATACTTCGATAGTTTCGCGAGGTGCGTTTAACAGTGCAGCTGTTCGTGAAAGTTTGAAG
Source organism: Candidatus Poribacteria bacterium (assembly GCA_965246985.1). Taxonomy (GTDB): domain Bacteria; phylum Poribacteria; class WGA-4E; order WGA-4E; family WGA-3G; genus WGA-3G. Next base: position 4,849,943 of record OZ251998.1, read on the forward strand.
TGGTAGTGCATACCTTTACGATAGGTATTATAGGCATGCCAAGCTGTCTTTGAGATTAACGTTTTGATAGAACGATGGATAGGCATGATTTAGGATTGTTGGGCAACATGCCCGAACTTGTTAAGGAAAAACGGAAAAGTCACTAAAAATCGTTTTAGATGAATATCTCAATTATTATTTAATGTAGTTCAACACGACAATCATAAAGCATATTGAGCAAGTTTCATGCCAACGCTATTAATAAAAGATATGTATGTATCACAACATCCAAACTCTGAGCGTATTTTATTGCCATTCGTCCAAAACACAGAAATAAACTGGGTTTACCAACATTAAAAATCTGGATGCTACTTCAAAATTCCTGTTCTATTATGGGTACGCAAAAATTGTAGAGAAACGCAAAAATTGCAGTATATAACGCAAAAATTGCTGGACTCGTCAATTTTGGATATCAGTCAGAGGTGTTCAGTTATCAGTTGTCGTTTTCAGTAGCGGAGGTTTTCAGCCTCAACTGAATCCCGATACCCTTCACGTGAATAGACTTCAATTATTGCGGTGCGCTTACCTTCTGAGTGTGTCCACATTCGGTGAATACCCCGGTGGGAACTGATCACTCACAGAACGACCATCTTGGAAGAGTTGTCCCGCATCCGGATTCTCATGTTCAACAGGTGCGGGGAAGTCTCGCCATCTATTGTCATCAAGCGGGAGTTCGTATCCGTCCTCGCGGAACCATTCCATCAAACGTTTTCGATAAGCACTCAGGGTTCTACCATACCCCGGATTACCAGCAAGGTTCCGCTCGTCAAGTCTGCCTGATATACGTCTGAAAAGCCACTCTTGCCGATCAGCGGCGGAGTAGATGTATTTGTATTCATTAGTTAGGAGCATATAGAGTCCTGTGCTTTCCTGTCCCAATTGACCAATGATGGCATCCCGTTGTGCATTTCCGGTGGCAAGGTCCGCGAGATCCATACCGCTCCGATCCGTTTGTGATGGTAACCCTGCTGCGCTGAGACAGGTCGGTAGCACATCAACAAGGCTGGTCGGTGTGTCGCGCTGCGCGCCTGCCTCGAAACGTTCGGGATACCGGACAAGCAGCGGTATGCGAGCAGCGGCATCAAGGAACGAGCGTTTCCCGTAGCAATCATAGTCGCCGAGCAATTCGCCGTGGTCGGAAGTGTAAAGGATTAACGTGTTGTCCAGTTCACCCGCGGATTCGAGGTAGTCGAGGACCCGACCGACCTGATAATCGATGAAAGAGATGGCTGCGTAGTAAGCGGCACGCATTGTCCGAAGGAGATTCATATCCCGTCCTTGGTCGCGGTATTTGTAGCGATTTTGATGTCGGTTCCAATAGGTATGCAGATGCTCGTAATCCGGTGGTAGGAAGGGTAGCGGCATCTCCACGGTGCGGTAGAGCCTGTTCCACGGTACTGGTGATTCAAACGGCGGATGTGGCTTAATAAAACTGCTCCAACACAAAAACGGGCGGTCAGTATCTCGCTGTGAGAAAAATTCAAGCGTTTTGTCTCCTACCCATTGTGTATGGTGTAGACGCGCTGGGAGTTGTGAGGGTTGTGGGATGTAATAGTATTCACTCCGTTCACCGTGTGGGGCAACAACATGGTCATAGCCGTTTTCAACAAGGGATGCTGTGAAATCGTCGGGACCGGCACCCTCTTCGGAAAAGTCTCGCGTTTCAAATCCCCACATTTTGCGTCCTTGCGGTGTGAAATGCATTTTGCCGATCCCGTGCGTCTGATAGCCAGCATCATTCAGTAGTTCCATCACTGAGACGCGATTTTGGGGCATTGCGGAATTGCTCGTGCATTCTGTCTGATGCGGCCATTGTCCGAGCAGAAAACTACAACGCGATGCTACACATACAGGTGACGGACAATAGGCAGAAGTGAAACTTGTGCCGTCTTGTACAATTCGATCTAACCCGGGTGTCTGAATCATCGGATTTCCAAGGGCACCAACTGTATCAAAACGCTGCTGATCCGTCATGAGAAGAAGGATATTTGGTTGTTTTGCCATGAGGGTTCCAGTCCTTTCTTTTATGAACGTATAAGGGCAGCATACCACTTTTCCAAACAGAATGCAACTAATCTTTTAAGCGACAGAAGCAGTCAGCGATCAGCGGTCATCAGTCAGTGAGAGTCACGTCGCGAGCAGAGCTCGCTCCTACAATAAGAGCCTGCCACTGAATGGCTATGAGTTTTCCGTTGACATTCAATTATCTACATGGTATCATTTCTATTAATGGGAACACAGTAAACAATTAATATTTTTTAGAGATAGATAAAAAAATGCAGAAATGGTATGAAAATAGAACACTCCTGAACACCTTCATCGTTTTGATGTGTGCCAGTTTCATCGCCTACTTTTTCTTTCACTGGAATTGGGGGCTGCCTTTAGTGCTGTGTCTTGGCACAGCGATTATGGTGAGAGGTGTCGTAAAAATTACGATGCGGATGCGAATGAATAGAGGAAGCAATGAAAAGACGAACGTTCATAAAACTGAGCGCGATTAGTGCTGCAGGGATGGTTTTACCCCTCCAATTGGAAGCAGAAGCACCAGCGAAACCGCTACTAAAGCCGAGTACGCTAATAACACCCAACGCTGACTTCTATATCCTGCAGATCGGCAATCCTGTTGCGCTTGACGCTGCAACGTGGCGGATGGCAATCACCGGCTTAATCGAGAAACAGATGCCACCCCTGCGGCTTGGACTTGCGGACATCACAGCGATGGAATCCGTTACGGCAATGCGAACCTTGAAATGTATCGGCGACCCGATTGGCATAGATCAGATGAGCAATGCTAATTGGAAAGGCGTTCGGCTGCGCGACCTGCTTGAGAAAGTCGTACCCAAACCCGAAGCGAAAGTGGTTGTTTTCCGTTGCGCGGATGGTTATCATACAGCGATTCCACTGGAAGATGCGATGCGTGAGGAGACGCTCCTCGCTTACGAGATGAATGGTGTCCCGCTTCCGACTGAACACGGCTTCCCCATCCGACTGCTTAATCCGGGACACTATGGCACGAAAAACCCGAAATGGATAGTGAACATCCAACTGGCGGCAGAACATGAGAGTTATTGGGAGAAACGGGGTTGGGATCCGATTGCGAATGTGAAACTCGCCACCCTTATTGGCACGCCAAACGAAGGCGAAAAGATTGCTGGCGGCAAGGTTTATACAGTGAGCGGCGCGGCGTTTGATGCGGGCAACCACGGCGGTATCAAGAAGGTAGAAGTCAGCGTTGATTACGGGCAGACGTGGGCAGAAGCAGAAATTTGGGCAAAGGATACACTACTCTCATGGGTGCTCTGGAAATGGGATTGGCAAGTTCCTGAAGAAGAAAATCCGGTCGAAATTTATGCGAGAGCCACTGCTAACAGCGGTGTTACCCAAGATGAGATCGGTATAGATGCTGAGCCGGTTGGGGCAACCGGTTATCACATGATTGATGCGAAGATCGTGGTATCATAACCTCAGGACGGAATGACAAGATATGCGCCAACTGTTTACGATTTATCTGCCTGTCTTGCTCATTGATTTTGCTTTTACCAGTATCTTAACCAACACTTCCTTTTATACCAGTTATCTTGGACTCTCCTCAACCTTTTTAGGCGTGTTGATGGCAGTTACGACTGCCTTCTTCGCTGTGCTCGCGATTCCGTTCGGACGGTTGTCGGATCGAATAGATCGGCGATACCTGCTTTACGCTGCGTGTCTGGTACTCGGGGTTGTCAGTATCGGACTTCCGCGTTGTCAGAACAGCATGCACCTGATGCTTATCTTTCCCGGCATCGGTATCAGTATGGCACTCTTCTGGCCCGCTTACGAGGCGTGGCTTGCTGAACGCGAAGGTGAAGGTCAACTCATCCACCGGGTTATGCTTTTCAATCTGTTCTGGAGCATCGGTGTCACTCTCGGTCCGGCGTTTTCAAGTTACCTGTATGGCGATGCGAACCCGTTTAGGCCGTTCTATCTTGCCGGTGTCTTGTGTCTACTTACTTTGGGAACAATTATAGCGAACAGTCTGCGGACATCCGACGTTCCACAAACCGATTCCTCCCCTGAAATCACTACAGAACCTCCTGAAACGCTCTATCCCCCTCAACCCGTGCGAACTATGCATCTTAATCTTGCACGATGTGCGAATTTTACTTCGTGGTTCCTGCTCGGTGTGTTGCGTCGTCTCGCCCCGAAGCTCACGAAGGAGATGGGGATGCTGCCGTCAACATTCGGAAACCTGATGCTCACGCTTGGCGGTATGCAGACGCTGGCGTTCCTTGTCCTCGGTACTGGTTACTCGACACGATGGCACTACCGTTTCGGTCCCGTATTAATAGTTCAGTTGTTGGCAGTTATCAGTTTTTTGGGAATATGGAAAATCCAACACACACTCCTCTGGGTATTTGCATTCGGGGTGATCGGCGTGTCTGCGGCTTTCACCTATTTCAACAGCCTCTACTACGGATTGGACAGGAATGTAGATAAAGGAAACAAGAGTGGGTGGCACGAGGCGATATTGGGGTTGGGGATCTTATTAGGTCCGCTCTTAGGCGGTATCTCAGCGGATTCGCTGTGGGGAACTCAGAGTCCGTATCTGCTCTGTGCTGCTGCAGTTGTCATCACTATTCTCGTGGAGATCTTTATTGTGTCTAAGAATACCCGATTTTCAGGAGATTCGCCTTGATGTAGTCCTCATCAGGCGTAACGCCGAGACCGGGACCGTCTGGTACTGTCACGACATGGTCGTGTATTTCGACACCGCTCACTGCCATCGTTTCCAAAAAGGCGGGGGCGTTGAGTTCAGCGGGAAGTACGAGATCCAAAGTCGCAAAGAGGTGAACGCTGGCGATGAAACCGATACCGGCTTCCGTCAAACCGCTACCGAGAAGTTCTAATGCATTGGCTTCGGCGACATGAACACTCTTAAGGCATTCCGCTAAGCCCCCAGATTTACACACTTTCAAAACGACGGCATCTGCGCATTCTAAGCGCGCGATTTTCGCCAAGTCGAAGTAGGTAAAGCAGCCCTCGTCAATAGCGATCGGAATAGGTGCATCCTCCCGAACCCGTTTCATGCCGAACCAGTCTTGGCTCGCCACGGGTTGTTCCATGCAATATATTGCCCGGATGTCTGCGACTCGCTTTAGCAATTCAAGGGCATTCGATGGTGTGTATGATTGATTCGCATCAATCCAAAGTTTCGCATCCGGCATCGCTTCGTGGACTGCGCGCAGACGTTCTTCATCTACTTCGGGAGTGCTACCCACCTTCACTTTGAAACAGGAACACGGTGACAAGGCTTTCGCCTTCAGTCCCATTATTTCTGGGGTATCAATACTCAATGCGTATGCAAGAGGGAGTGTGTCGTGGCGTTTTCCACCGAAGAGGGTATGTAGCGGGACATCAAGGATGCGTCCTCGTAGATCGTTCAAAGCGATGTCTACTGCCGCTTTAGCGAAGGGGTGTCCATTGCTGACAGCGGGTTTCAACGCGTCATAAATGGTAGAGTGAATAGCGTTGAGATTCAGTGGATCCTGTCCGAGAAGTAGCGGTGCGATGTGATGTTGGATAGTGGTTGTGATGGATTCTGTTGTTTCATAGCTCCACGACGGAAGGGCGCGTTGTTCGCCCCAGCCGATATAACCATCGTCTGTTGTGATTTTGACGAAGACATGGTCGCCTGCGGATCCGGTATCTCCGACGAAGCCGGTCCCGATATTAAAGACATCTTTCATTCCGATAGCAGTCGGATAAACATCTACGTGTGCTATTTTACGCATGTGCGAGTAGTTTCCTTGTTATTACGACTAACATAAGTTCAACAATTAAAATGTGCGGATGATCGTAGGTTGGGTTGAACGGATTTCACCAAAACCGTAAAAATCATAGAAAAACGGACTTTCTCCATACATGCTATATCAAACAGAAATCGAGTGAAACCCAACGCTTTTGTTGTGAAGTATCCGCAGCTCTGACGGTATGGAGTTGGGTTTCACTATGTTCTTGCGTGTATATGGTAGCATATTGGATTTGATGTGTGTTTGGAACACCAACAGCCGACTTCTCAATGCCGTTCTACCCAACCTACACGCTGCCCATAGTTTACCACAACAGCCACGAATTAATCAAAACAATTTCCGTTGACATCTTCGCTATTATCGGCTATAGTATAGTAAAATCCACAATTAATTTTACATTGGCGAGGTTAGGAATGCAGATCGCATTTGGGTGAGTACACCGCAAAACCTCGCCAGCGAGCGAGTGTATTTACGGAATTGTTGCTCTTTAAAGTATAAACATATTTTCGGGTTTTACTATAATAGGGATTTCAGTGGCTGTACGTCGCTATGAGGAAAACATGCAATGCTATTTGCTATTTTTGTAATTTTTACACCTCTCGCCATTTGGTTGATTCTGCATCTCATGTCTCGGCAGAAAGAGAGAAAAGAGACCGCTGAACCCAAAGACCCAATAGAAATTTGTGCGATCTGCCAAGAAGAGTTCCCGATGAGCCAATTGCTTGAAAAAGAGATCGGCGGGTATAGTAGAGTCTACTGTTTCTGCGGACAGTGTATTGAAAATCTCTATCAAGAATATCAGCACACAACAGACACCCAAACAGGAGAATAAACTATATGTACGATTTAGTCACATTTGGAGAAGCGATGATTCGTCTCACCTCACCAGAGTTTATGCGGCTTGAGAACGCGACATCGCTGTCAATTACGGCTGGCGGTGCGGAGATGAACGTCGCTGTCAATGCTGCACAACTCGGATTGCAGGCAGCATGGGTATCACGACTCGTGGATAACTGGTCGGGTCGCTACATCCGTAACAAAGGGCGCGAGCTCGGGGTGGACATGTCTAACATCGTCTGGGTGGATTTCGACGGTGTCGGCTTTGAACGAAATGGGTTTTATCACCTTGAAATGGGAGCAGGACCGCGCGCGAGTAGTGTTACTTATGACCGTGGATACTCGGCAATCTCCAAGGTGCAACCCGGTGAGATCGATTGGGCATCGATTTTCAGCAATGCACGGTGGTTCCATCTGAGCGGCATTACACCGGCGTTGTCGGAATCTGCGGCTGCTGTTTCGGCAGAGGCACTCCAAGCGGCGCGTGCGGCAGGTGTCAAAACCAGTTACGATCTGAACTTCCGTTCCAAGTTGTGGAGTGCAGAGGAAGCACAAGCAGCGAACCGACCAATGATGGAGCATGTCTCCGTTCTTATCGGTAACGAGGAAGACTTTGAGAAATCGCTCGGTTTCGCAGCGGAAGGGGCAACCGAATCCTATAGTAAACTTGAACCGGAGAGTTACAAAGCGGTTGCACAACGCGTCAAAGACGCTTTTCCGAATATAGAGATGATCGGCACAACGTTACGCGATGCTAAAACAGGTTGGCTCAACGATTGGCGGACACTTCTGTTTGATGGTTCAGAATTCTATCTATCGCGTATCTATGAGAACTTAGAACTCGTTGACCGTGTGGGTGGCGGCGATAGTTTCTCATCGGGGTTAATATACAGTCTGCTGAATGGCAAATCGCCGCAGGAGGCAGTCGATTTCGCGGGTGGGTATTCTGCCTTGGCGCATACATTCCCCGGTGACTTCAATTGGGCAACGGCAGAAGAGGCAGAGAAAGCGATGCAGGCAGGTGCCGTGCGTATTAGTCGCTAAACTGATAAAACTATGGAAAAGATTTTACTTTCTCCTATTTTTGAAAATACCGAATTTGATTCTGCGGAACGCCGAGCAGCACTGGCGGATTTGCAGCAATTCGGCGAGTTGAGTATCCACCCTCGTGAACTGACGGATGCAGACGCGGATGGTGTTATCGGTGTGATTGCCAGCTCGGTGCCTTTTCATGAAAGCTACTACCAAGCCGCGACATCGCTCCGAATCATTGCGCGTTGGGGTGTCGGATACGAAACCGTCAACGTAGATTTGGCGACCGAATATGGTGTCATTATCACGATTGCCCCTGAACACATGGTGACCGTCGCTGAATATGCGATTGCACAATGGTTTGCCACCCTGAAGCGGGTCTACACGCTAAATCGGGCTTCCCATAACGGAAATTTCGACCTCATCAAGACTTATGAGGCGATGGATTCGACACTCGGCTTGTACGGTTTTGGTCGGATTGGGCAAGAAGTTGCCCGCCGTGCGCGTCCTCTCCTCGGTGAGAAAGGGAGACTTTTGGTTTATGATGTACGTCCGGATATCGCTGAACTCGCAGCGGAATTTGGGGCGGAGGCTGTTGATACACCGCTGACGCTCTTCAAAGAGAGCGATACCGTATCTCTACACCTATCCGGTGCGGATACTGTCGTCCACTATGAAGAACTCTGCGCGATGAAACCGCATGCATCTCTCATCAATCCGTCTCGCGGGAATCTTGTTGACGATGCAGCAGCGAACCGCGCAGTTAGTGAAAACCGGCTATGGTATTATGTCGTGGATGATCCGGTTAACGGGCCTCGAGCGATTCACAAAGACCATCCGCGCATCATCTGCACAAATCACAACGCCGGCATTAGCATTGAATCTGCTATTCGGTTGGATCTTTGCACGATTGGGCAGGTTACGGATGCGATTCAAGGACGCGCACCGGCACATATTCTGAATCCAGAAGTACTGGAGCATCCGAGAGTTAAGGCATTTTGTGGGGACGCTTTGTAATCGTTAAGAATCGCGAGCACAGCTCGCTCCTACCAAGAGGTTTCTGATGCATTACCGAATTAAATTCTTAAACTTCATTTAGTTTGTGGCGTTTGTGAAGTTTACGGACATCAATCCACATACTCACTTAATTATCGATTTCACCGTAGTCTCGGAAAATCGCTGCCTCGCCTTGTCAGACAAGGCTTGGTTCGCCATCAGGAGATAAATTATGTCGTTCAACATGCTGATGCTTATGTGTGTGATCGCAGCACCACCGGAACCAGAGACGAATGAGTTACCCGCAGATCCAATCTTGCTCGCTCACCGCGGTGTAGTGCGGTACGCGCCCGAAAACACTTTGCCCAGTTTCGCCGTCGCCATCGAGTTAGGGCTATCAATCGAGTTGGATGTCTACCAAACACGCGATGAACACCTTGTCATCATCCACGACAAAACTGTAGACAGGACAACCAACGGCACCGGCGAAGTGACCGAAATGACGTTGGCAGAAATCCGAAAACTGGATGCTGGAAGCTGGTTCGATCCTCGTTTCGCTGGTGAGAAGGTACCGACATTAGAAGAGGTCTTCAAACTCATTCGCGAGCGTCAACGAACACCAGTGACCATCGCACTGAATATGAAAGTCATCTCGCTGGGGATTGAAGAGAACATCGTGCGGCTCGTCGAAAAATACGAACTGTTCGACCAACTCTTCGCCTTCGGTCAATCCAGCGATTCAAGTCGTCGCTTCAAACAAGCCAACCCAAAGCTGCGAACCACGGTGTATCTAAACGATAGTGAAGCCGACCAGTTCGCTGCAGCCCTGCGTGATCCGCTGGCAGATTGCCTGTGGGTCCGATTCATTCCGAATGTGGAAGCGATGGAACAGGCGCGTAAACTCGGTAAGCAGGTCTGGCTCGCCTTGCACATCGGCGAGAATCGACCCGATATCTGGGACAAAGCCCGCGCCAGCAAAATGGACGGTATCTGTACCGATTGGCCGCTGGCGTGCAGTATACATTGGCGTCTCAATATGAAACCTAAAGACGATTAGGCGAACTTCAAATGAGAGGCGTGTTTTTCTCAAGTAGGAAAAGAAATTCTCGGTTCGGCTTTTCAGCGTCATTTATCCACTTGTCTGTCCATTTCATACCTGCCATGACGTTCCTTTTGTAGTCAAGCTCAAGGGTAGCGAGAAGTTTTCCGTTGCTTTGCATGACTTCGTCCAGTTGCTCGGCAGTCGCACGACCGCCGGAACTGTAGGATAGCAGGATCCAACGCGCTTGCGTCTCTCGGATCAATTTTGCAATGGCTTCAACGGCGAGGAAATGTCCGGTAGTGTCCGTTCGGAATTCCTCAAATACAGACGCGGCGAGAGGATCTGATGTATCTTCTCGCCGTTTTGCTTTGCCGAAAAGGGTGGGTTTGTCGAAGAGGACAACGCTCTTCCAGAGGTGGTAATAAGCGGCATATCTGACACGAGACGGGGGCATTTTCTCGTTGTTTGAGCCGTACGGTGGATCGAAATAAGCAAGGTCTACAGAGACACGCGGCACAAGTTCAAAGATGTCGCTTTGGTAAACCTGATGCGCTCCCTCTGACGTGAAAATTTCCGGCACTTCCAGCACTAATTCTTTATAGGCGCGAGGTGCCCACTCTTTGAGATATGCTGAAAAGTGACCGAGGCTATTATCAACGCGATCAAGTGCCAAAATTAGGCTCGTCAGTGCGACCGCTTTATCGACTAGATTGAGGTTGAGGGTTTCGATCTCTTGTCGGATCGCATCCAATTTACGGGTATTGTGGAGCTGCCACGGTTTCTTGAGTCCATCCGCTTGGATTGCGGAACCACCGTTGGCGTGTCCGCCGTAATGCTCCGTGAACCAGCCATCAACAGGCGGCACAGCCTTGAGATGATTGATAAGAGGTTGATATGCTTCTCTCGGTTTTGTACTGCGGAGGTAGCAGGTGCCGAAAACCTCTGACCACGGGGCAACATCGTTGCAGATAACGGTATAGCCGAGCTTGGCGAGTGCTTGTGAGACGCGGGTTGTGCCAGCAAAGCCGTCAAGGATTGTCTCGGCGTTGACCTTCTGGACGAGCTCCAAGACTTGCGGGATGAGTTTTAATTTGGAACCTATGTATTTGATGCCTTGGGTGGGAGGTGCGTGAAAGTACGGAAACGTTTGTTGCATAGTTGTACGCTGTTAGGATATCTCAATATTGGCAAGCGAAAGCCCTTTAGCGAAGTTAGCATCCAAAATTGTATCCTGAATAAAAGCACTTGCGTTGAGGATTTCAATCCCGATAAGTTCACCGCTTTCATTCAGTTCAGCCGTGATATTCGGACTCAGTTCAATACTGTCGCTTTCGGGTTCATCAGAAATCATGAGGTGTAATATATCTTCTTGCTCAAAATATGTCATCTTTGGTTTATTCATCAGTTTTGGGATCATATAGATGGTATTTTCCATGTCCTACTCGCCAATATCTATCCTCAGTGCCGGAATGATGACGGCGTGAAGGGTGATTAACACAGTCTGCGGTTATCTCGGCATCCACATTACTCAATTTGAAGTCGGGATACTTCTTTGAAATGACAGGTTTAATGTCTTTGATTGCAAATTCGATATCTATATCTCCATCTGTTAATTCCAGCACTGCTTCCCATACCACTTGTTTCACCGGTGCGGGTCCCGACCATCGCAAAGATTGTGAAGTTAACATATTAGTCCCTCTGATCTCCTTATCAAATCAAAAAATCTATTCAAAAAGTTGGACGACTGGACACGTAAAGCCCTCGACCACATCCTCGCCTGTTAATGTGTCTTTACAAGTAAGCAACGTGAAATCTGTTTCAGAGCGGTAGATCATTACGGTTTTCGCGACCGGTTCAATAACCCAAATAAGGCGCGTTCCTGCCTTCAAATAGGCTAACGCCTTTTTGGTAACATCATAGTGTTTATCTGTCGGCGAGACGACTTCAATCGCCAGATCCGGCGGCACCGGTGAACCCTTCTCTCTATTTTCCGGTAATCGGTCAGTCGAAACAAACGCAATATCTGGTTTCACCACCCGGTCACCTAAGTGAAATGTCGTGCCTGCTGTATAGGAACGTCCCAGTTGATGTTCAAAGACATGCAAACTCAAATGGAGGATAACATTGCTACTGATTTCACCGTGTTCCATCGATGCGGGTGACATCGGTACTAATTCTCCTTTTACATATTCATACCCTTCTAAGTCATTTTCAAGAAATTCCTCCAACGTCATCGTATCAGGTGCCGGTATCTCTTGAACAGATTCAGGGTTGGTTTGCGAGTTAAGCATTGGTTTCTCCTCTCAATTTGGTATTATACCCAATTAGCTTGATTAGAAGTCTTTTGATCAAGTCAGCATTGCGAGGCACAGGGACCTCGCGCTACAAATGGGGCTAATTTGGTATGACAAGTTATGTATGGCGGATAGCATCAATAGGAGCCAGTTTGGCGGCTTGGCTGGCGGGGTAGAAACCGAAGAAGATGCCTATTGCCGCACCCGCACCGACAGAAATTAGCACGGCTTCCGGCGTAATCACAGCGGGCCACGACAAGTCATTAAAGAATCGACTCACAATCCACGCAAAACCTTTCCCAGCCACAGCACCTACCGTGATACCGAGCAGACTCCCGATAATACATAACAACACAGATTCCGTCAGAAACTGTATTCGGATGTCGAGGCTTTTTGCGCCGACCGCTTTCCGCAGCCCGATCTCCGGTATCCGTTCCGTTACGGAAACGAGCATGATATTGAGAATACCGATACCCGCAACAATCAAGGCGACGGACGCAATAACTACGAGGATTGACTCTATGATAAAGATCATTCTCTTCCCGCTTTCAATCCCTTTCTTCGCGTTCCACGTTCGGAAAAAGGTGTCATCGCCACCGTGGTTTCGTGAAATAACGGTCTTCACCTCTTTGAGTGCCTGATCAACGACATCAATGCTTTTGGCGCGTGCCATGATAGCACCAACACGTCCACGTCCCCCAAAACGGATTTGTGCAGTCGTAATGGGAATGAAGATCATATTATCGTCGCTTCTGCCTTGCTCTAACCCATCACCACGACTCTCCATGATGCCGATCACGGTAAAACGTCCGTTGTTGATACCGACTTCCTTGCCAATCGGATTCTGTCCTTTAAACTGTTCTTTCCAAACCTTCGCACCGATGACACAGACCTTATTCCAGAAATCCATGTCCGTATCAGCGAGGAATCTACCGTATTCAGTTTCCCATCGTCGGACGGCTTGGTATTCGTTTGTTGTTGCACGGAGGTAAGTTTGTTGGTGTTTTCCTTCGACTTCAAAGTCAATGGGATGGCTTCTTTCGACAGTGGCGACTTCAACAGAGGGGCAGTCTGCCAGAATGTCGCGTAGATCTCGCATCTCTAAATAATGTGGACTGTTGTTGCGTTGCCAACGGTTGTTTTTTTCGATTTTTCCGGGTCGGTAAACGCCGAACATACTCGGACCGCCGATATTTTCTATCTCTGCCATCATGAGTTTTTCGGCACCTGCGCCAAAAGACATCATCGCTATTACACCTGCAATACCGATGGTAATGCCTAAAAGGGTGAGGATCGTGCGGAGTTTACTTCCGCGAAGGATGGAAAACGCTGAGATTAGATTCTCCAGTATATGCATTTAAGTTCCTTATGTATGGCGGATAGCATCAATAGGCGTCATTTTGGCGGCTTGGCTGGCAGGGTAATAGCCGAAGAAGATGCCTATGGCTGCACCGGCACCGACGGAGATCAACACAGCCTCTGGGGTAATCACTGAGGGCCATGCCATTTCTTTTAAGAACTGACCCACTACCCAAGCAAAACCTTTCCCAACGATCGCGCCGAAAGCGATACCGAGTAGGCTGCCAATTAGACATAAAAGCACGGATTCTGTGAGAAATTGGATCCGAATGTTAAAACTCTTTGCGCCGACCGCTTTCCGTAGTCCAATCTCCGGTATCCGCTCCGTTACCGAGACGAGCATAATGTTGAGGATACCGATACCGGCGACAATCAAGGACACAGACGCAATGACTACCAATACCGTCTCTATGATAAGGATCATTCTTTTGGCGTTTGCGATGCCCTGTTTGGCGGACCAGGTTCGGAAAAAGGTGTCATCGCCACCGTGATTGCGCATAATAATGGTCTTTACCTCTTTGAGTGCCTGATCAACCACAAACGGATTTTTGGCACGTACCATGATATGCCCAACATGATCGTGGCCCCAAAACCGTTTCTGTGCGGTCGTGATAGGGATAAAGATCATATTGTCATCGCTTTTGCCGCGCTCTAAACCGTCACCGCGGCTCTCCATAATGCCGATAACCGTAAAGCGTTTGTTGTTCCCAAAGTTATTGATGATGACCTCTTTACCGATGGGGTCTTCTCCCTTAAACTGCTCTTTCCAGATTTTTGCGCCGATGACACAGACCTTTGTCCAAGCGTCCATGTCAGTGTCAGCGAGGAATCTGCCGTATTGTGCGCGCCATTCGCGAACGGCTTGGTATTCATTTGTTGTTGCCCGGAGATAGGTTTTTTGAAATTTTCCGTCAATACCGAGGTTGATGTAGTAGCTGCCTTCGACAGTGGCGACTTCAACGGAGGGACATTCAGCGAGGACATCTTGGAGGTCTTTCATCTCAAGGTGATGCGGACTGGTGTTGCGTTGCCAGCGTCCATTTTTTCGGATATTCCCGGGTCGGTAAACACCAAACATGCTCGGACCGCCGATCTTATCAAATTCCGCCATGAGGAGTTTCTCGGCACCCGCACCAAAAGACATCATCGCGATGACACCGGCAATGCCAATTGTAATCCCTAAGAGCGTGAGAATGGTACGCAATTTGCTCGCCCGAAGGACGGAGAACGCTGATATAACATTTTCTAAAAGCCTCATACCTATTCCTTTTTCCGTAGTTCAGAGGATGTCAAAGTTTCAGGACTTACGCAAATTTAGCGCACTGGGCGAAATTTTGATTTTTAACCCCCTAAATCCCCTTATCAGGGGGACTTGCATGGCAACTGCGTAAGTCCTAAGTTTAATGCCAAACACTCGGATTACAGTTTGTCCGGCGAGTAGGATGGCAAACTTTTGATTGCATGAATTATTGAGGTGTGCTAAACTTTTAGTATAGAAATCGAGAAGTTACGAACCTGTACATATCCTCAGTATTAAAAGTATATCACAAAATATTTAACAGTTGCAAATTTTTTGGATAGGAGCTGACAGTTGTGCAGACGGATACTTTTAGCACGGGAAGTGTACTATCGTGGCACAGGACGCAAGACGCAGCAGCACATCAGGCAGAATTACGACGGAGTAAACATGTATGGGTTGCGTTGCCGTCCGCTTTATTGCAAACACGCTATCAGTTGAACGCCACAGATTTATCTTTCGGCGATGCGGAAACAGCGACAACGATCCAATCCTCATTTCGGGACTCCCAACTATCAGGCGGGACAGAATTTAATCAATACTACTTAATCGCTGAACCATACGCGGATGAGCCGTGTTACAACATCAGCGACTACGTTCGACGATGTGTGGCAGGTGACCTCACAATTGCAGAACGGCTTCGTGGACGCACAGTGATTAACCTCTATCAGACAGAAGGAGTGGCAGACGATCTCCTAAGTAACCACGGGGTATCTGAGTTTATAGAGCGTCTGCTGAGAGGCTACTTAAAAACTTACGGCAAGCAACACCTCGTCGGTTTTACCTGTGAACTACCGAAGTTTTTGTCTTTAGCGAGTGTCTTAGGCGCTGGAACATCATCAGTACCGTGGGGTCCTGTCCTACTGGAGGCAGCGGAAACGACACTCGCAACATATCTACCGTTGGTGTTCTATGAAACTTACAACTCGGCGGCTGTCAGAAACACTTTTTGGAAAGCCTTGACGACGCGATTCGCGACCTGTTTCCTTGCCGGTTTGCGTGACTTCTGTCATCAAGAGGGACTTCGGTTTGCTTTAAGCCTCCGGGCGAGTGCAAAGACCTTGGAATTTGAGTTAGGATCCATGCTCGCGGAAGTGGATTGTCCTATTCTGAACACCACCGAAAGAGATACACCGAAGCGATTCGTCGTCGCTAAATGGGCATGCAGCGACACACAATATGCGGGTATTGCCCGAAAAAAAAGCAACAAGACGGATGCGCGCACGCCAACATCACGACTCCTTGAAGATGCAAGCCTCGGTTTCAACCTATGGATGAACAGAAACAGTGCCTCTGATAGTGTGCCACAAGGGTTAGCAATGGGTTACCCGAAGCGACCGATCCTGATGGTAGCACCGACGCAGAGCCTCTGGACGAAATCCGATGAGAAATCGTGGAGTGGTATCACAAAGGCGTGGGGATGGTTGTCTCAAAGTGTATGGGAACTGGGTTACGATTTCAGAATTATTTCGGAGCAGGAGTTGGATTTCGCAGAGATTATAGATGCTGCCTCGGCGAGAAAACGTGGTAGTAAAAGCGGTGGACTCCACTTTCCCAACAACGAAACGGACACCAAAGAGATTCATAGCGTTGTGCTGCTACCAAGTTGCATATCGCTTCAAGAGGAAACTGTCAAGCGTCTAAAGGCGTTCACGAAAGCGAAGGGTAGATTGATCGTAGATGAACCTACGCCGTATCTGCTGAATGGTCGGATCGGGCTTGAGCCGTATCCGCTTGAACAACTCATCTATGGACGACGCGTAACAATTCTCCGAGGTCCATCTGACGAGAAGTTGGTAAAACTCCAAAAATGTCTCCAAAAATGGGTGTCCCGTATTGTCTCAGTGTATGTAAAACCGGACAACGATCCGACAGATAGCATTCACGTACTCCATAGGGAAGCGGAAGCCTCCGAAATTTTCTATCTGTTCAATGCAAGCAGTGAATCGATGGAGACCTTGATCGAGATACGCCGGAAGGCGGCGGGTGTTTCGGAGTTTGATCTGTTCCAATCGAGAAAAGAAAACGTTGCGTTCTGGCACGCTGATGAGAAGACATATCTAAGTAGTGTATTCGCACCTAAACAGGGACGACTCTTCGTGGTATCATAGAATAGTGGAATAGCGACTAAAACAGTTTCTGTCATTTTAAGAATACGAAAGGAGCAACTATGACAGGTGGCGATATTTTTGTTGAATGTTTGAAAGCACAAGGCGTTAAAGACATTTTTGGTCTACCGGGTAACCACCTGGACACCGTTTACGAAGCATTATATAACAACCAAGACAGTATCCGTCATTATGTCACACGGCATGAAGGCGGTACGGCGTTTATGGCAGATGGTTATGCGCGTGCTACTGGCGATGTCGGTGTTTGTATGACTGTGCCGGGGCCTGGTTCAAATAATGCCTCTGTCGGCATCGGTGAAGCGAATACAGCCTCGTCACCGGTACTTTGGATTACCGGGCAGAACCCGTCTTACTTGGCACAACGGGATCCGAAGAAAAGCTTCCACGGGCTGGACCAGCGAGCTGCTTTCACACCGATGACGAAACATCTGGAGATTGTGCATCGCGTCGATCAGATTCCGGGTGCTGTCAACCGGAGTTTTAGCGCGCTCCGTTCAGGGAGACCTGGACCTGTGCTGATTGAGCTGGCGAAAGACGCCTTGGATGCCGAAGCCGACCTCCCCATTCCGCCACGGAACAACGGTATTCAGACGACAGCAGCTCCGCAAGATATTGATGCTGCCATAGCACTCCTCAGTAAAGCAGAGCGTCCACTGATTATCTCAGGCGGTGGCATCAACCATACACGCGCCACTGCGGAAATACTTGAGTTCGCGCAGCTGCTGGACGCGCCAATCGTGATGACAGGTTTTGGAAAAGGTTCGGTGCCGGAAGACTCACCGCATTCCATCGGTATCTTCCGAGATGGCGTTGCCCAAGCGGCGATGAATGCATCCGACCTAATCGTTGCCGTTGGCACCCGATTTAACTACCGTGATACCGGCAACTGGAGCCTCAAGATTCCGCAACCGCTGTTACATATCGAAGCCGACCCCGAGGAGATTCACAAGGAATATCCCGCTACTGTTGGCATCGGGGCGAACCCGAAATTGGTTTTATGCCAGTTGAACGCCGCGCTCCGTGACGAGAAACGGACAGACGGTTGGGGTGAAGGTCTACAGGAATTACGTCGACAATGGACAGCGATTGAACGCCCTCGGATCCTCAAGGAGATGCGCGATGTGATGCCCCGCGATGCCATCTTGTCGGTTGACGTTAACATCACTGGTTATGGTGCGCTGCCACATTTCCCATGTTATCACGCGGGGAGTTATATCTTCTCCGGTGTATCTGTGGCAATGGGAATCGGATTGACAGGTGCTATCGGTGCACAGGTGGCTTATCCTGATCGGAAAGTCGTTGCTCTCAGCGGGGACGGTGGCTTCTTAATGACGTGTCCAGACCTCGCAACCGCGGTGATGTATAACCTCCCCGTTGTGACGCTCGTGATGAACGACAATCAATACACCTCAATTGAGCGCGGTCAGCTGCGACGGTTCGGCAAACGGATCGGTGTGGAGTTGGTGAATCCAGACTTTGTGCAATTCGCTGAGTCGTTTGGCGCAGTCGGGTTACGCGTTGAAGACCCAAACGATTTTAAGCCGATGTTTGAAAAAGCACTCGCTTTGGATAAGCCGGTTCTTCTTGAAGTCGTTAAATAGTTATTATCTTGTATCATAAAGGAGTTTTACATGAAAAAAAAGATTGGTGTTTTAACAGGGGGTGGCGATACGAGTGCGCTCAACGCTACCCTTAAAGGCATCGCGCTGAAAGCCGAGGAACTCGGTTTTGAACTGATTGGATTCATGGAAGGCTGGCGCGGTGTTCTGAAAGGTGGACGCTACTTTACACTGACACCCGATCTGATTGACGAAAACCGAGGAGGGACACTACTAAAGAGTTCACGCACGAACCTGATTAAAGATAATAAGTTAGACGAGGCAGTAGATAATCTTAAAAAGTTGAACATTAGCGGTCTCATTCCGATTGGTGGTGATGATACCTTAACGGTTGGTACAGCACTGTCGGAGCAATTCACAACTACGTTCGTCACAAAGACGATTGATAACGATGTCGGTGTCAACCCACCAGAGGGGGATGCCGTTGACTACTCTAAGATGGTGAACTATTTTTGTCCCGGTTTCCCCTCATCTGCAAGTAGCATTATCAACGCTGTCCGAGACTTGCGGACCACTTCGTATTCACACGATCGAGTCATCATTGTGGAGGCGATGGGAAGGGACGCTGGCTGGTTGACGTTGTCTGCCGCATACGGACAAGCAGACCTTATCGTTGTTCCAGAAGTGCCGTACCAACCGGATAAGCTGGCGGAAGCGATTCGCGAGAAACATGCCGAACAAGGTAATGTCATTGTTGTTGTTTCGGAAGGGATTCGGAATGATGACGGGGAATTGATGATCACCTCACAGGCGGAACTCGACGCTTTTGGACACACGAAACCCGGTGGATGCTCAGAGATTATCGTTGAAGCGATGAAAAAACGTCTCCCTGAAATTTCGAGTTCGGCGTTCCGTGCTTTGATACTTGGGTATCTTCAGAGATGCGGTAGCCCGATACCGTTGGATAGAGACACTGCGATGAAAGCGGGCGCGCTTGCGGTGCAGGCACTCTCAGAAGGCTTGTTCAACGGCGTTGCGACTATTACGCGGACGGATACCGGTATTGAACCGACGCTGCTATCGTTAGCACAGGTATTAAAACGGGATGCGTCTGGACATGTTATTCGGAGAAGTTTGGATCTACGGTTTTACGATGCTGATCGGTATCAGATGTCTCCGGCGGGTGCGGGGTATTTCCGTCCGCTGTTCGGTGACTTGCCACGTCCGAGTTTGTCTTTGGATGATCGTTTGATTGAGATCAGCGAGATTGGATAGTAGTGTTAGCGTTCCAGTATAAGTAGGCGCGGTTTTGAACCGCGCCTTTAATTTTCAGTATAAATACTTTTTCCCTCACCGTAGTAAGAATCGTAGAAGTGCTGATAAACCGCTTCAGATTTCTGATTGAACAATTCATCTGTATAGCACCCGGGTAACCCATCATCAAGGACTTGGTCAAGAGTAAGTCTGACTTGCGCTTGTGCCTGCGCCTGTTTCCGCCAATCCAACACCAGTCTCTCTTGCTTGAGCGTTTCAAGCAATTTCCGCACAGCCGTCTTTACCTCATCCCGCTCAGCGAGGGTTAGTCGCGGCTCGCGTTTCGTTAGGAGATCGAAGACGGCCAATTCTTCTTCAGAGAATTCTTCGTTACTGGCGCGTTGGTCTTCTTGATGGAGCTCGCCAGCGAAGTTAAAAAGCCCCTCAACGTAATCCTCAACACCAATAGTGCCTGCGTTGTATTCTGCGATCATCTGCTCAAATTTCTGTTGATAATCCATCCGGTTTCTGTTGAGGCGAATCATCGCGGTCAGTTTGCCGTTGATCGCGCCTCTGAGTCTCTCCGCCTCGATGCGTTTGTGTTCTGTATTGAATCGTTCGCCTAACTGTTCAAAGTCAATTTGGCTTAAATCTATCTGTCCTGTATCATAGCCATCGGGTGGTATCTGAATGAGGTATCCTTCAGGTGCGATTGATCGGTCAAGTAAGTCTTCGACCCCCGTCATAACACCGGAGATGTCAGCAGGCATCGTCAAATTTCTGATCTTCTGTGCGACGATATGGATAAACGCATAGGTTTTAGTGAACTCGTGTGCATCGGGGTCGGGTAGGATTGCCTTGTATAGTTTCGTGACATGGGTCGTGTGTTGTAGATAGTTCTTTTTGGTCTCATCATTAATCAAGATGCGTTCCATTGCATCATTGATTCGGCTGATGTTTTGAAAAGCGTCACCTGTTTCGATGTTCGCTAAATCAACACCGAGAGCTTGGCAGAATTCGGAGACTTCGGCGATCGCCTCTCTGAGTTTTTGGACAAGTTCTGACTTATCGGCAATCGGTTTCTTGCCTTCCGCATCGGCACCCGTCGCGTAAATTGCCAATGCTTTTTCAAGATAACGGAAGACCCCGATGTAGTCAACAATTAAACCGTTGTTTTTATCACCGAAGACGCGGTTGGCTCTGGCAATGGTCTGCATCAAGGTATGGTTTCGCTGCGGTTTGTCGAGATAGATAGTGGAACAGGAAGGCACGTCAAAACCTGTGATCCACATCGCACAGAGGAAGACAATTCGGAAAGGGTTCTCTGGGTCTTTGAATTGGGTTTCTAAATCCTCAGTGTTCATACGAGAACGGTGAGGTCTGATGTCAACCCCTTTTTGTCTGAGATCATCAATCTCATTTTGTCCCGGAGAAACTACAACTGCCATATCAGTTTCTTCCATGTAGCGAATCCTTTCTTCTAAGAAGATCCGCTCGCTACCGGTCTGTGTGGTTATCTCTGATTGCAGACCCTCAATGTACTGCTTCCAATGTTTCTGAACCTTGTCGAACATCTTGACAGCGGTGGCTTTGTCGATTGAGATGACCATGGCTTTACCGTGATAGCCTCTGCCTATAAAGTGGGAGACGATATCTTCAGCGATGGTTTCTAACCGTTCATCTCGTGTAATGAGGTGATACTCTCTGGCAAACTCGTGTTCAAGCTTCGCCTCTTGTGCCTCATCAAGCTCGGCATTCTCAAGAATCTGTTCGATGTCTTCGTTGAAGCCTTCATTGGTCAGTTGTAAGGCTGGCACACGATTTTCATAGTAGAGTGGGACAGTTGCACCGTCTACGATAGACTGGTTGAAGTCGTAAACACTCACATAGTTGCCAAAAACAGATTTTGTCTTTGCTTCACCAGCCGCCATGAGCGGCGTGCCAGTAAATGCGATGAACGCGGCGTTGGGGAGTGCGGTGCGCATATTCAAGGCGAGTGTGTGATATTGGCTGCGATGCGCTTCATCGGTGATGACGATGATGTCCGACCTCTCTGAAAGAACAGGGTGTATCTCGCCGCTTTGTGTCTGGAACTTGTGGATGAGTGTAAAGATATAGCGATGGTCTTCGCTGAGGAGCTGGCGAAGATGCCTTATATCTTCTGCATGCACCTCTTGCTGCGTCAGGACACCACTTGTACTGGCGAAGGTTTTATAGATCTGGTTATCCAATTCCTTGCGATCGGTAACGACAACGAATGTCCAGTCCCCGGGTATCTTTCTAAGCACCTTCTGTGCAAAGAAGAGCATTGAGATGCTTTTCCCGCTGCCCTGTGTATGCCAAAAGACACCAAGTTTGCCTTGATTATCCTCAATCTGTTTTAGGGATTCAATCGTGTTGTTGACACCGAGGTATTGATGGTTTTTGGCGAGAATCTTGATCAATCCGCCTTGTGCTTCCATAAACAGGATAAAGTTCTCGAGGACATCAAGTAATCGTTCGGGTGTACAGAGTGCACGCAGGATTGTCTCTAAAGAGACCTTTGGGGGTTCGTTTTCACTGTGAACGCGTTTCCATTCGGCGAAGTGTTCCCAATTGGCGGTGAGGCTCCCGACTTTGCTTTCTGTACCGTTAGAGAGAACAATGAAGGCGTTATACCAAAAGAGATGTGGGATGGTGTCTTTATAGTCGCGGAGGTTGTCGTTGTAGGCAGCGTAGAGGTTCACATCAATCCGCTTGAATTCCATCAGGACTAACGGGATTCCGTTGACGAAACAGATGAGATCTGGACGTTTCGTATACATATCCCCAGTAATCCAGAATTGGGATGCGGCGAAGAAATCGTTGTTCTGCGGGTTATTCCAGTCGATTACTTGAAGTACTTCAATAGTCTCAACTTCAGCGTTTGGATCACTGAGGGTAACTTTCACACCGTCTTTCAGAAGGGTATAGATTTCTCGGTTGGCTTCGGCAGGACTTAAAAGTGAGCGGGAGTGGGTGAGTTCCTCAAGTGCCTTAGTAATAGCGTCTTCAGTTGCATCGGGGTTGAGGTGTTTTAATGCCGATTTAAGCCGAGAGGTTAGGACGACTTCGAATTTGGTTTGCCTACCGAGAGGACTCCCTCCCGCCTGCTCGAATTCGCTGTAGCAGTTTAGCGTCTCCCATCCCATTGCTTCAAGTAGATTGATGGCGGGTTGTTCTATGAGTTCATCTTCGCTATATGGGTTCATTTGAAAATTGGGTCAGTTATTCGGAATATAACTTCAGGACATCGGTATCCACAAAGATCAAGGTTACTGCCCTTCTGTGTTAACGTTTGATTTGTGAAGACTTTTTATGAGAGAAACTCCCGCTTTCAACGCTTCTGCTGAATCAACCTCAACGATTTTCCAGATACCTCTTGCTGCCAAAGCCTCTTCAAACTCGAAACGGTGGATGCCAGCTAACTCAGCAGCTCTGCCGAGTGTCACTTCACCTTCTTGATAGAGTAGAATCGCGGCATCCAATTGTGATTCCTCTTCAAGGGATTTACGGAGTCGCTCGCGCTCAACTTTGGGCAGCTTTTGTATCAATGGCAACAGTTTCTCAAGCGTTATCGGTTCAGAAATTTGAATCATTGCGATCTGCTCCTTTCGGATTTTATTTGTGAACATCCGCGGCTTCGGCTCGTTCACGCCTCACCTCTGCAAGTGCTTCCTCAAAATGACGTATCACTTCCTCTTCTGGAATATCGGCAAAGGCATTGTGGAAGTGTGCTACGGTCCTATCCCATTCTTCCCGAAACCGTTTGCGATCACTTTCAACTTCGGTATGGAAACGCGAAACGATGCTCTGCCACTGTGTTGATATAGAGTCATCACATTCTTGAATATCCGGTGCGAAAAAGACTTTATCAGAAAAATCTCCATCTTTGACGACACACCTGATTTGCTCAACAAGCGATTTTGATTCTAATTGTCCTCGTTGGTCGGAGTCAATGACAAAAATAATATAATCGTCTTGCTTGAGGTAGTGTTGGATCGCCTTCCTGAGACTGTCCGTTATAGGTGTCCCTTTTCTATGACACTTACGGAGTGCACTTTTTGCCGTTGTTCGGATAGCAAGATATTCAAGCTGCCTAAATCTCAAAAATTCATTTTCCAAAAACTTGACTGCCCTGGCATCTCGGTGAGATTCTAAATTCCAGACTCGGACGTTTATCATAATTACTGTTCACTTGAATTGTGCTAACACGTTTCCTAATTCACAGAGGGAATTGTTACACCGCAATGTTTCTCTATCAATAACTATGTACTTAGCTACATCAGGTGACACCCTTTCATGATATCGATTACGGTTAATGTTCTTTTGCGGTATGTTCGGATTGAGGGTACGCAGAACCTGTTCAGAAAAATCTTCCAAGTACTCTTTAGGACCGTTGCCTCCCACTTCTGTTTCGACAATGTGTTCCGTATTGCCCTTCTGATAACGTCTAAGCAATCGGACAAAGGATTGGTTTGCTAATACTTTATCACGGCAATTATTTCTATACTGTGCGCGGCGACTAGCGAAATAACAGAAAATTCCGAGGCAATCAATTAATAGCCATGCTTCAAGTTCTTGAACAGCCGGTGCGAAAAAGATTTTGCCAGCAAAACTCCGGTCTCCAACGATTCGTCGAATTTGATTGATCAATGAATTTGGTTCTTGCCGTCGCTGATGAAGGGACATGGGACTATCATTGTCAATGACGAAAATAACATAATCATCTTTTTTAAGGTATTGCTGGATTGTCCGCCTAAGCCTGTCGTTCAAAGATTGCCCTTTTTTATTGTACATCAGGGATTCCGTGCCGCCAACTGTTTGAATAGATAGATTCCCGAGTCGCAAATGTGTTACCAACTTATCTGTCAAATGTTTGACGACTTTGGCATCATTGGTTGATTCCAAGGTCCAAATCCTTATTCGTGGCATGCAGATTCATCCTCCACCATGTCTTGCAGAAGTTCACTATGAAAGATAGCACTGCCAATCCCGAAGTCTACGATCCATCCGTTTAGTGCTTCATCGCCACCACGCCTATCCTCAAGGTCAATTACTTCTGTGCCGAGTCCAGATCGGTTACGCAAGAGTAAAACGCCAAGCGAATCCGATAAACTCTTAGAACTGAAAGAGTCAAGGAGTTGCGAACTATGGGTTGTGATAATCACTTGTGTTCGTGCAGCTAGTTTTTCAAGTATGTATGTGATATCTTTTAGGGCACCGGGGTGCAGACTCCTCTCGGGCTCTTCAATAGCAACAAGCGGAGGCAATTCAGGTAGCCCAAGCAAGGTATAATATGCAACAAGATACAGTGTTCCATCAGAGGCACCAGCCAAAGGTATCGGATCTTTGTATCCTTCAAGAAAGCAGAGTTGGAATTCCCTATCAATTTTGCGGAAGTCTATGTTAATATTCGTGGAAGCCATAAGGGAATTACTAACGTAGCGAAAATCCTCGGGGGTACTCTCGTACCAGTCCCAAAGTATGTCCGGTACATTCACACCATAAGGATTAAGTTTTAGCGTTTCCCGAATATTTTTTGTAACAGGAGAGAATCTATTAGAATTAGTTCGTATGTTGTCTGGTTGAAAGTCATAAAATTCCCATCCTTGAATAAAATCCGTTAAGGCACTCGTAACAGGTTTATTGCCATAATCACCAGCAGACCTCAAAGCGAGCTTATTAGAGTTGTATGTCGTTTCATTCTCGCCATTTTCATCCCAGACCCTGCCCTTCCCATTTTGAATTGAGATGACCTTTACACCGTCAACCGACAATTCTTCATCAACAGACAGATTGTTAGACGTGGCTTTAAACTCTAGTTTATATACAGATGCTTTTTTTTTCACTTCGACGTGTAACTGACAAGTAATGTGATCCGCTCCGCCCGCCCAAACTCGATCTTGAATGAAATTAACCGTTGTGGGAGGTGTTTCACTTCTTAGAATCCAATGAAAGAGGCGTAAGGCATTCAAAGTATTTGATTTTCCACTCGCATTGGGGCCGACAAGAACCGTTAGAGGTTTGAACGGAAGGGTAACATTCCGCAAACTACGGTAGTTTTTAACATGGATTTTCTCTAAAAACGCTTTCTGTTCGGACATGGGTTTCGCCTTTATATCGAGATTAAACCTTCGGTGCAGCTTAGTTTTCAAGGTTCAAGAGGGCATGTGTAAACTCATCAATGTCTGATGCTTGGGCGGCGACACGGTGTAACTGATCCAGACGCTGTAGATCGTCAATGACCCCAAGAAAAGGCTTTAGCTTCTCTGCGACATCGGTCTGAAATCGGACCTCCAGCACTGTGAGTATCGCTTCAACGGCGTACTGTTTTTTGCCTTGCTCAATGCCTTGCTCAGTGAAGTATTGGATGATAGAAGATTCTTGCACGATGACCTCCGATATTGCCTCGCGGATGGTTTGAGAGTCGTAAGCTAACCCACCGAGAATCGCTGAGTCCGCGAGCATCTCCTTTTGTTGCGATTCGTCTTTCGTACCTGCCTCAATTGCACGTACGCAATGCCGTATCCATTCCGGTGCCTTCAGAGAAGCAGGTGGTTTCATCAAGGCGGCGAACGGAACTAACCCCACCCGGTTCGTATCCAGAAGGGCTTGCCCTTCCATTTCAGTGAGTCTTAGCACGCGGTATTGGATGCCAATATTATATCCGGACACCTCTTGGACGTAAAGGCCCGGGTCGGTGCGCCCAGCCGTTGGATGCAGGTAAACGACATGAGAATAGATTGGGAGTTTGTAAAACGCAATGGCACTACCGATATAACCTGCCATTCGGAAGGGCATCGGTACGTCCCGACTGTCGTGGGTCTGAAACTCACAGTGGACAATGGCTTGCTTGCTCCCAGTGGTAACGCGTATAAAACTATCAGCTAAGTGCGTTTTCATTGAAAGCTGCTCGGTTTCAATGACCTGAAACTCGTCTGCTTCTATACCAAGGAGCGTCGTGACAAAGCCCTTGGGATCTCTGCGGATTCTGCGTTTTGTGATGTTATCAAACTGTCTGGGCAGGACGAGTTTTTGGTCAGGAACGCTTCCTTTGGGCTCCTGTGTTCGCGGTGAGTTCGGATTCCCTGTCACAACAGTTTTCTCCCTTTCATCAGGCTCTTTTGAATGTCAAGATAGACGCGAAAGTTGACCTGGCTTTGGACGCTGCATCCATCTATAGAGTGTCCTCCACATCGTCTTGTTGCAAATTATACACCTTGGGTTTGTATTTGTCAATTGCTTTTAGGATCCTTGTCAATGTCAAGTTCGGATACGTCAATCTCGCCGGAGATGAGTTTGGGGAGGAGGAGGTCACGGGTCTGGCGGAGGGTCTTATTCTGAAAGATTAAATTCTGGATTTTGTCAACCACATCGCAAGTAAAATTACTAAAACGTTGCATGATTGGGTCCGGTGGAATCACAACTTGGTACTCAGCAAGTACGTTCCATTCAGCTCTTGGCATTTTTGATCCTTGTGAGGTCGTCGTTGCATACGCTATAAAATGTTCACTAGAAACATAGGAAAGAGTTATTGCAAAGCATTCTTTCCTTTTAGGACGTATCACGATTGTATCTGATGAACAGATCCCATCTAGAGGAGCAACACCAACCTTATGAAAATAGGGGCGAATCTTACCGAAAAGAATTTCACCTTTTGTGAATTCCAATTTTGCGCTGTTAATTGAGTCAACAGAATCCCATTCTGAAAGTGCAATTGATTTTCGTGGTAGATGTGCTAATCCGAAATAGGGAGTTTCTTGAATAATATCACTCGGCTTAACGTTCCGCCTGATGGATTCTGCCAAATTGCCAAGTTTACTTATTTTCCACGCTTCCGGTATCGGCCCCAACGATGATTCTACCATGGGTACATTCTCATGTTCCGGAAATCGGAAGTGGACGAACCATTCTTGGTAGAGGGTTTGTGCCATGTCTTCAAGGATTTTGATGCGGCGGGTGTTGTTTTCGATGAGGTCATCGTAGGCGGAGAGGATGGCGGCGATTTTGCGTTGGATATGCATCGGCGGACAAAGGATTTTCGATGTTTTCAAATATTTGAAATGCCTTTGATAACCGAAGTGTTCTAAGGACAAATCTCGCAATGCATAGTAAAGGTAGCGAATATCGAAATCTTTTGTAGGACGTATTAGCTGCGTTCCGTCTGCGCCTACTGCAAAAGGGAAATTCACGTATTTCAAGGTGCACGTATGGTCGCCGAACACAATGACTGGGAGGTGCCCGGCATAAGCGCGCTCTGTGTCATTGATGTAAGCTGCTATAAACTCTTGGCTTTGATCAACAACCGGAATAGCACCACTGGGTAAATACTCAGATTTTTTTATTTTATGCTTTTTTCTCAGAGTTTGAATGTGATCTCCAACCAAAACTCCGCTGTTTTGCCGAGAAGTACCCACTACATGTCTCCTCGAAAATCATTAGTTATTAACCCACGTTGCTACTAACAAATTTTGGGCATTCAACAAGATTTTTCAGACACTTTCCCCACCCGGTAGGGTGATATGTCTATAGAAAACTTCAATCACGCTTAGGTTTGGCTTTTACCCTGATACCCTTGTTTTTCTCTATAGAGATGATGTCAACCTCAGTTACGCTTAGATTTAGCCCAACAAGGAGTTCTTTGAGATCCTCAGTGTATTCTGGCATGGCCTCTTGATCGACTAAACTGTATAACTCATGAGCAGTCAGGGAAAGTTGAATCCCAAATAGGTTTAATTGCGGGTTTTCATCACTATTGTCAGCAACAGGAGATACCATCCAATTCTGACTTTGGTGCCGAAATAGAATTGGAAATTTTTCAAATTGCCAGTGAGAAAAGTCTGAGCCTAACACCAATCCACATTCTTGTAATGTACTCAGGGCATTATAAGACAACCCATGTTTTTCAAGTGTATGTGAAGAAAGAGGATTGCTTTCCAGAGTAAGAACTCTGAGGGTAGAAATATCTCCAGATGATAAATTTATGTACCCTGTAGATAGCGAGCACAATTTCTTGAATAAGATTGCTGCATTTTGATCGAGTTCACCGAGGGTTTTTAAGGTTCGGATTGAGTAGGATCCCGGATTCCTAATTTCCCCAGCCAAGATGCGGCCGAAAAGAAGCCGCCCTTCTTCAGTGCTTTGTGGACGTGCTTCTGTCTCGAAAATGTTAATCCAAACATCGTCGATTACCTTTTCCTCGCTGCTACTTGAGGCCTGATTCGTTGAACCGGCAGATTGTTGTTCATTAGATTCACCCTTGTTTTGATCGACTGAGTTATTGGGTTCATCTTTATTAAGTTCATTTGCAGCAATAGCGGAAATATTATCAAGATTAATCTGCTCTCCAATTATCTTTCCCATGTATTTGTTTACTGCTGCTTCTGCATATTCTGGCGGAACTTTCATTTGTTGGATAATTTGGTCAGTACCCGCTCCTATAATTTTAACACGCGCCTCTGATTCTGCCTGGGTTTCAGCAGCTTTCCCTTCAAAATATGCATCAAACCATTTCTTCGGAGCAGAGCACAATTTGCCGAAAGCTTTGAATGTGTTTCGCGCCAACCAAGTAGAAGGATCCAGTCCTGATATAAAATTGGTGACAATGTCAAGCGCATTACCTGCTGCGTCTTCGGGAACAACATCAAGAGTGGTGTTTGCTTCATCTTCGGTTGTTGCAGGTAGATCCGGTTTAGTTTCGTCAGACATTATGAATTCCTTTTTCATCGCTTATTGTTCGGGTCGGGTAGCAGGTTTATCGGATTTCCCATTTTTGGGTTATCTCTAAGGGATATTATACCATATTCTTCGGAGTTTTCCAAATTTCTGTTGTTATACAGATACCACCCCTACAGGGCTAAAGAGGGAAGGGACAACGGATTTCTATAAACATTTCGTCCCTACGGGACTAAAGACATAAACATAACAGACCGCTATAAACATTTTGTTCCTACGGGACTGAAAAGGGAAATTGACGCGTTTCTATCAATTTGAGAATTATCCAGTGCGGTTGAAAACCTGACCATAAGCGTCAATTTAAGAAATAATTGACGCGCTGAATGCCCAGGCCCGGTAGGTGCGGTTTTGGGAACTGGCGAGGTTGGGAAACCTCGCTTATGATAGTTGGTTGCTTATGGACTCACAACCTTGTAGAGTTCTATCTGTCCGTTGCGGATTGTGTAGAGCTCGAGGCTTTTGATGGGGTGTCGATTCTCATCAAAACGGGAGATAGCGGACGCGCCTTGATAGTTGGTTGTGTTCGCCAAGGCATCTCGAACTGCATCAGGCTCCAGCGTTCCAGCGTTTTTGATGGCAAGTGTGAGGAGTGCCATAGCATCATAGCCCCATGCTGAGGGACCGTCTGGCGGTTCCATAAACATCGCGGCGTACGCTTCAACAAAGGGAGCTGCACTCGGAGATTCGACATTGAAACCTCTGGTGAAGTAGGATCCTTCTAACGGGGCATTGTCATCTAAAGTACCGAAGAGTTTGTCGGGTTCATCCCATCCGTTGGTGCCGATAAAGGTCGCGTCAATGCCCATATTCCTCGCTTGTAATGCTAACAAAGGAATTTCTGGATTAAAGCCGGCAATTAAGAGGACATCCGGGGCTGCGGCTTTAATTTTTTCCAATTGCACAGCGAAATCTCTATCACCGTGTTGATAGACTTCGCTTGCGACGAGTTTTCCACCGAGTTCCTGAAAATTCGCTTCAAAAGCATCAGCAACAGCACTGGAGTACACATCTCCAGCCTGACGGATCGTTGCGGCGGTTTTAGCGTTGAGTTCCACAGGATCCAGCGCGAATTGTGCTGTCGTCGCGCCCTGAACTGAAGAGGGAGCAACTGTAATAAACACGAATTCGCCTGTAGAGGTCACCTTCTCACCAGATGAACCGGTAATTATGGGTCGCCGAAGTTCGGTAACGACGGGACCAACCTGCATGGAATTTGTGGAGAGTAACGGACCGAGGATTGCGACAACGCCTTCCTCTTGGATGAGTGCTTTGGCGATGCGGACGCTTTCTGCTGCATCTGGGAATTCACGGTTGCCTTGATTATCCATAATGACAAATTCGATTTGCATTCCGAGTAGACCGCCGGCATTGTTAACTTGGGTTCTTGCGAGTTCCGCGCCTCTGGTGAAATTAGGGGCAAGTCCTGACGGTTGAATCACACCGATTTTGATAGAGGTGGTATCTGTGGAAGGAGCATCGGGTGTAATGACCTGTTTTACGCGTTCGCACCCTAAAAAGGATATAAATAAAATTGCGATTAGGCTTAGGAAAATTTTTGTTTTCACTATTAATTCCTTGTCTGAAAAGGAAATTGTTCTGCAACGACGAATCTGTCATCTGTTTCAGGTGAACGGTAGATGAGACTGAGGTGTGCGATTTCACACTGTATCGGCTGCCATTCCTCTTGGAGTCGCTGCTGTTCGGTATGGAGAGAACGGGTCTGGAATTGTCCGACCGAGAGGTGCGGATGGAATCCACCGACAAATCGTGCTGTATCATCGTAGTCTGGTAGGTGCTGCAGCAGTGTGCTGTGTAACCGAGCGATTTCGTCTGCAGGTTCAGGAACGAGGAACATCGTACACGACTTGCGGTGCTGAAAAGCGTCAAAACGAGCGAGTTCAATGGAAAAGGGTGATGTCTGTTGTGATGCCTTGGCGAGTGCGGACGTGATTTCTGTGAAATCGCGACGCTCTGCGAATGGATAGAGCAGCGTTATATGGGGCATCCATCGCTTGAAGTTCCGGTCATGAATCCGGCGTATAGCCTGAATGGGTGGCTGCACGGCTTCCGAAGGGATGAGAACAACAGCTGTGGTGTGAGTTTTGTTAGGCATATTGTGAATAGGCGAGGTTAGAAACCTCGCCAGCAAGTATAGGCGAGGTTAGAATGCAGGTCGCATTTGGGCGCGTACGCCGCAAAACCTCGCCAGCGAAGGAGTGGAAGAAGAAAATTAACCGACGGACATTCCCATGCGTCCGCCATCAACGTGTAGCGTCTGTCCTGTGATGTAGGAGGCATCGTCGCTGAGGAGGAAAGCGATCACAGATGCAATCTCTTCAGGACCGGCACGACGTTTCATGATGCACGAAGATATCGGTGACTCTTCAAGTTCTTTTTTGCGTGCGGCGGGGTCGGGTGCTCGACCGAAGTGCATCTCTGTAACAATCCAACCCGGTGCGATGGCATTGACTCGGATACCGTATTCGACGAACTCGGATGCCATCGTTTTGGTGAGAGAGACTAACCCGGCTTTAATGGCATCGTAGACCCACTGTCCGGGCCTGCCGAGAAATCCACCTTCCGATGAGAGATTGACGATAGCGGCACCGTCCTGTTTCAAAAGCGGTAAGAGATGCTGCGTAATCAGCACCCAGCCGCGGAGACCAATTGCGGTTTCGGGTTCCCAATTGGGTATCCATGCGCCGTCTTCAATCTTACCACTTCTCAGGATAGCGGCGTTATTGACGAGAACATGGAGGGCAGAAAACTTTTCAGCGACAGTCTGCACGGCGTTATCAACGCTCTCGTCATCGGCGAGATCAACCTCTATGTATGTGGCTTTACCACCTGTTTCTTGGATTTGTGCGACTGTCTTGTGTGCCATTTCGGCGTTGTTGTCGGCGATGATGACGTGCGCGCCTTCGGCTGCGAGACGGTTCGCAGTAGCCCTACCGATGCCGGAGGCACCACCTGTTATTAATGCGACTTTATCTGTAAAGCGGATTGTTCCCCATGGGTTTGTTTGCATTCGTTGCTAATCCTTTTTACAATTCTTGTAATGTTAAATTATAGTTTTGTTGATAGAAAATGGATAATCTATTAAAAAATTTTTGATTAAATTCCAATGGCATAATTTTATACAACTCCCTTCCTAATGGTGTAAACGGTATCCCCACAATTATTGTTTGTTGTGTGCTATTTAATAGCACATATTTTTTCTTAGCATAAAGAATTATGTTTGTCTGATAAGCAGGCCAATTACCAGATAAAGAAATAAGTCTTCTGTGTTCCATTTGAATTAAATCATCAAATGAAATATCAAATTCTAACAGTTTTAAAAAAGGATTTGTTATATTAACGTGAGCTTGAAAAAGGTTTTTACCCGTAGTGCCCTGTATCAGTTTTAGCAAAAAACGGCACAAACTCACAGTTTATGCTACAATAATACCGCTTTTTTAGCCATGAACAGTGTTTAGAGCGAACTCACATTTTATTATCAAACTCACGTTATATTAGAAATACTAGACCCTGTAATACTTGATTCAAAATTAATCGCTCTAACGTCCAATAATTCATTTCCTCTACTAATAGGAACAGCAATACTAACACTGCATAATCTTTGAAATGTTAACAACTCCGACTTTGATAAATCGTTTAGAAGAGAATTTCTTTGAATAATTATTTCATCGTCTTTTTCACTATCATCGTCAAGCAATTTTTTACAATAATTTCTATCAAAATCATCAAAATCTTCTATTTCTCCACCGCAATCGTTAATGAGTTTTATCAAAGAGTAACGTGTTCCCAATTTGGGGAAATCTAGATAATTTAAATCTAATATAGATGTCCTGTCATCTATATTCCAAATTGATGCCTTTGCCATATCACATTCATCAATTTTTATGGGTTTCAACCAGTTTTCACCATCGATTCTTTTTTTATACTCATCACATATCAAACTTATTTCTCTTCCAATGTCAGAAGACGTTCTACTAAACAAGAAACTTGAAAAACAAACAATAGCA
The DNA here is from genome assembly GCA_965246985.1 of Candidatus Poribacteria bacterium. GTDB lineage: Bacteria > Poribacteria > WGA-4E > WGA-4E > WGA-3G > WGA-3G. The sequence continues at coordinate 4,883,351 of OZ251998.1, forward strand.
AAATCACATATCTCTATCTGTCGCTTCGTTGTCGCACGAGTATCTGCACCAATAGGAAGATTCAATGTATAAATCCACGGTTCAAAATTATGTCTTTCTAAAGTTTCATAAATATATTTTCTAACCCAGTGTTCATCTTCATCAACACAAGCAATAAAAATCTTCTTCATTATAAAAACCTCTTTACTAATTTAACCTAAGTTGCTACCTTTATCCAAAGAGCTGCTTGATACTTGTTACGATGACAAACAAAAGCACTTTTAACTCAAAACCGGGGGCAAATACCGTATGAATTGACTTCGGGAGAAGTTGTTCAATGAGACTGATTATAGTGATGGTCCTACAAGAATCGTGAGCACAGCTCGCTCCTACAGAAGAGATGCAGTCGTCTATACGCCTGCGGCGAATCCGCCATCAACGAGGAGGGAGGCACCGGTGATCCATTCTGCGTCGTCGGAGGCGAGGAATACAGCGGCACGTCCGATGTCTCTCGGTAAACCGAAGCGTGGTAAGGCGGTCTTTTCCAACGCCTCTTCAATCTGTTCTGGCGTGAGGTAGTCCTGGATTGCTGTCTCGATATAACCGGGACAGATAGCGTTGACGGTTATCCCGTATTGCCCGATTTCTAAAGCGGTATCCCGAACCATGTTGACGACAGCGGCTTTCGCGGGCGCATACGCAGGACCTGCACCACCCCCATAGGCGTGAACAGAGGCGATCTGGATGATCCTTCCATATTTTGACTGTTTCAGATGTGGGATTGCGAGTTTCGTTGAGACGAAAACACCGCGGAGATTGACACCGACGACTTTGTCCCAATCGGCGATTGAGAGGTCTTGTATGCCACTGGGGATATGGATGCCAGCGTTATTAACAAGCACATCGAGTCCGCCGAAGTGGTCGACGGTTTGCTGGATTGCATGCGCGATCTGTGATTCGTCGGCGACATCGGTTTGGAGAAATATCCCTTGTGCACCGAGTTTCTCGATTTCCGCGACGGTTGGCGTCGTGACATCGGTCTCGTGATATTTGCCGCGAAAGGGTGCCTCTTGCTTATCGGCGATAGCGACGCGCGCGCCTTCACGGGCAAATTCAAGCGCGATGCCGCGCCCGATGCCCGAACTCCCGCCGGTTACAATGCAAATGCGATTTTTAAGTGCCATCAAGCCTTCCTTTGCTGAAATAAAGAAGGTATCGTTAAGTCACAAAAACTCGCTGGTGTCTGACTGCTCCATCCGAAGGCGTAATGTGAATTTCAACGTTGCGGTTCAGCTTTTTCAGAATCATTAGCAGCCGTTCCACAGTGAAATCTGTAAAATCCATCTTCTTCAGGCGGGACAGATCACTCGGATCAAGTCCAAAGTGCTCCTCAGCCTTTGCCGGGGTTAGTTTTTGCTCCTCAAGAAGACGGTGGATTGCAAAGGCAAGGTCTACCCTTAACTGTTCGTATTCCGCTTCTTCCTCAGAGAAACCAATGTCCAGAAACACATTGCCGGAACTCTCTTCAATTTTGATTTCTTCACTCATTTTTTCCCTCCATCTCTCTCGCCATTTTCAGACGCTGCTTAATCAAGTTAATTTCCTTTTTGGATGTGCTGATACCACGAGTGGATTTCTTCTGAAATGCATGAAGCACATAGATGTTCTCGCCAATCTTAACAGTATAAACCGCACGGTAGGTGTTCGTATCGTAACGAGCGACGATCTCAAATACGCCTGAACCTACTACCCTTAGCGGTTTTGCATTCTGGTGTTTACCTCCGATTTGAGCAATACGTAACGCTTCACCTACTGCTGCTTTAGCGGCTTTAGGGAAACGCCGTAACTGGTTACGAGAATCTCCAACCCACCTCACATCTTTCGTCGCTTGATCCAAAATTCTACCTCTCTGATATTATACTCTATCTTCCAAAATCCTTGCAACATTTTCAGTGATGCGTTCTTCGAGTTGATGTGCCTCTGCATTTAGGACTTCCAACGCTTCGTTGAGCTCCGTAAATCGCTCGGTGAAGTCGAAATCATCAGCAGCTTGTTCGGCGACTCCGACATAGCGTCCGGGGTTGAGGCTCCATCCTTGTGCTTCAATTTCGGCTATGGTAGCTACCTTGCAGAGCCCTGGAACATCAATGTATTTGGTATCGGGGAATTTTGTGGCGAGGAAATCAGCACTGTCGTGTTGATTCTCAGGCGTTTCACCCCGATAGAGTCTGACAATATTGGCAAGGAATTCAAGCTGCAAAGGTGTAAATTCGCGATGTGCGCGGCTCACCTGTTGATAGAGATGGCGTGCGTCAATGAATAACACCTTATCGTGTCTATCGCTATTCCGTTTGGATTTATCAAAAAACCAGAGGGTACAGGGTAAAGTGACGGTGTAGAAGAAATTTGAGGCGATGCTGACGACGACATCAACCGCCCCCGATTCGATAATTTGGCGGCGAATTTCGAGTTCAGAAGCGCGGGCATCGGCGGCGGAGTTCGCCATAACAAAACCTGCACGTCCGGATTCGGAGAGGGAACTATAGAACAGTTGAATCCAGAGGTAGTTGGCATTGCCAACGCGAGGCATGCCGAAAGGAAACCGAGAATCATCTGTGATACGTTCTCTATCGACACGATCAACATTGAAAGGCGGATTCGCCATGACGAAGTCAAATCTACCGAGGCAGTTATGCGGATCCGCGTAATAACTATTGGCTTGCTTGACATCGCCTTCAAGCCCATGGACAGCGAGATTCATCTTGCACAACCTGATAGTTTCGGCGCCGCGTTCTACCCCGTGGATGCTGATGTGTCCGTGGTTTCCATTTTGCTGATGGTTACGAATGAACTCTGCGCTCTGAACAAACATCCCACCGGAACCGCAGGCAGGATCAAGGATACGCCCGTGAAAAGGTTGGATAATTTCAACGATGAGTTTGACGAGGGAGGTGGGCGTGAAGAATTCACCACCGCGCTGTCCTTCGCTCATAGCGAAATTGCCGAGAAAGTACTCATACACCTTCCCGAAAGCATCGCCCTCAATGTCCATAGGGATCTGTTCCATAATACGGAGAAGTTCAAGGAGCGTGTTCTTTTCAAGGCGGTTGTAAGTCTTCGGTAGAACACCATCAACTTGAGGATTTTCTGCCTCTATTGCCTTCATAGCATCAGTGACAGCTTGTCCGATATTTTCGCCCTCTGGCAAACTCAGAAGGTATTGAAAACGTGCTTTCTCTGGCAGGTAAAATACGCCGCGGGCTTGGTATTGCGTTCTTGGATCAGTTCGTATGCGCGTGCTCGTAGAGGCTTCGCTGCTGATTTCCTGCGCAGCTTGTGTGAATTTATGATCCGCATATCGTAGAAAGATAAGCCCAAGCACAGGTGTTGAGTACTCTGAGGCTCGAAGACGTGAATTGGCTCTGAGTTCGGCGGCGGCACTCCAGAGTCTATTTTCGATTTCGGTGAGGTTAGTATTCATAATAATTTTAAGACTTACGCATTATCCATTTTTATAGTAGGAGATTTGAGTTCTTGTTGGAGATACTCAGGAAATATTGCATATTTGACTTGATAAAGAGTTTTCCCTTTTTCATGTGCCTGACGCATGAGTCGAATCTAAACTAAAAACGCACATGCGATGTGATTGCGAACAATACGCGGGCGACGACATTGGCATTTTTCAAGGCCCGTCAACGGTTTCACCTCACGGTGAATTTGAGTAACGTGAAAGCCTTGTTCATTCAAAATTAGGTTGGTTGAAGGGCAACATCACAGTCACCCATATAAGATTTTCCATACACCTGTCGCCCCGCTGGGGCTTTAGAATTTGGTGATAACTGTGTTCTATACACATGCCGCCCCGCTGGGGCTGCTTTTCCTGAGTCCGAAATGTATTTCCTCCGAGGAGTTCCAAAGAAACTATAGTAAACCCACAATTAACTATACATTGGCAAGGTTAGGAATGCAGCTTGCATTTGGGTGCGTCCGCCGCAAAACCTCGCCAGCGGGCTGGTATTTTGTGTATTCTAAAGTGTCCACGTATTTCTAAGCGAACCAATAGGAATATAAACTTGCCTGCTTGAGTTGAAATCGTAGGCGTACCTCTTTCCCCTTGAGTGCTTCTAACGAACCGTTGAACTGAACTGGTGCCTCTAATTGGTTACCAACGATTTGCTGAGAAGTGTAATCCTCTAAGGGTGTTCCAATATCGTCGGTGATCGCAACAGTGACATAGCCTTGGCTTGCATCAACATTCAGGCGCAATTCCGTGCTCTTGAGTGTCAACGGTTTTGTCAGCACATATCCCTCCATTTCACCCGCATCAAGCGAGACGAACCCGTCACGCCGTAGCGTCGCCAAGCCGAGCATGGATTTATGCTTGCGTTCAACCTGTCTAAATTTTCTACCGGTGTGGGGCCCGTTCACACCGCCGTAATAGAAATAGATATGGTCGTTATGTGTGATGAAATTCTGGCTGATTCTCGCCATGCCATCTTCCCAACTTCCCAACTCACCAAGTGTCAGAAATGTTTGACGATCCAAAACGCGTTGCCAGTTGATTCCATCACGGCTCGTTGCGAGTGATGTGTCGATAGTGCCATCGACACCTTCGCGGTAGACCCATATCATACCGAGATAGAGACCTTCGTAGAGATTGATCGGCATGCCGTAAATTTGTGTGCCTTCTTCATCTATCTCATCGCATTCAAAGACGCGTTCCGGTTGGCTGAAATGAATCGCGTCGGGACTTTCGGCACGTGCAGTTTTGCGTCCACCTGCCCCGAACCGCCCAAAGACAACGTACTTCTGTATTTTCGGATCCCATACCAAGGACTGAGTTGTGTCGCTATCAAGTGGAATAACCGGATTAGATTCGCAGTTTGTCCAGTGAACACCGTCTGGCGAAAAAGACATCCACATACCGTCTCCTTCACCACGTCCCCAGATTGTGCGTCCTTCGTGCTGAATGAAGGTGTCGATCCCGCCGTGCTCCCAATAAAAGCCTTTGTAACGGCGAGCGGGGTCGGTTTCGTGTTCGTCGTAGATGATAGCCGCACCTTCGCAGTTTGTGCGTCCGATGTCAATCAGATTGTTCTCGGTGCTTCCTTCAAAATCGACTTGGTTTAGGATTGGTTTGTCCCAATGTACACCATCTGTCGAAGTCGCATAGCCGAGGAGTGTTATATTGCCGAGTGCGTTTCGTTGACGGACTTGCACCATGCCATCCACGTAAGGTCCTGTGAGATACCACATTTTGAAGCGCGAATCCTGTGGATCGCGAAGCACTGTGCCGTAGAGGGATGTGAGGCTCTCCCATGGATTCTCGCCGCGCAGCACTGGGTTATCGGGATGCCGTTGGGGTTGGTGCATCCGGCGATATAACCCTTCGATTCGGGTGATATGATGCAGGTCGAGGAAAAGATAACGGTGTTCCATGTGTCAGTTCCTTAGACGCTCCGTGTCCTTTGTGCAGACATGTTATCATGGATGCGAATGCAAGTCAACCGTGACGGAAGCATCGGGCAGAGCCATTCAGTTCTCCCATTTTTTTGTCAGGTTTCATCCCAGGCCCGGTAGGTGCGGTTTTGCGGCGTACTCGCCCAAATTTTGCCCATACGCGGCAAAATTTGTCTTTGCTTTACATTTGCGATCTGCATTCCTAACCGAACCTACCGGGTTTGGGGTGAAAATTAGAGCGAATAATAGAAAACTAAATGGCTCTGGCGTATTCCACCCTTTATCTGCTTTTGTTAGTATTGGACTTACCTGTTGGGTTACAGCGTGCGTAACTCTTCAAATAGAGCCAGTTGTTGACGGTAATCTGTTGGGAGGGGCCGGATTTCTTGATAACCTTCAAAGAAAATTGTCTGTTCAGCCTCACTAAAATGGCGTGAAATAGTCAGAATATCTGAGAGATAATAACCAAACCCGAACTGGACCACGTCAATTGGGCACGGTTGTCCGTCCGCGATAATGATATTATGGGGTTCCAGATCGGAGTGAATCAGTCCAAAAACGTCTTGTCCTTCCCCGTGTTCTGTGACAAACCGTGAGAAGCGCGAAGAAAGAGAAGAAAGTTTTGCAAGTTCTTCTGGCGAATAGTCCATATCACTTCCAAGTGCTTTTTCAACTTGGAGAGTAACCCAGTCTATGTGGTACCGGGGACGGGTGAACCAGCGTGGTAATTCTAACGTTTGCGACACAGAGTGCATGCGACCCACCATGGTCCCAAGATTCCGAATCAGTTCTGGCGTTTTTTCTGCTGCTGAGAGGGTGTTAAGCGTCTCACCAGGAATCCAATCGTATACAGTTGCATAGCGCGAGGGTAGGTCATTTGGGGAGATACATTGAATCATTTTCCCATCACGTCCAGCCACAGGGGAGAGGGTCTTGATTCGTCCCTTGTTCCAAAGAGCCTTTAACCAATAGATTTCAGATCGAATTTTATGGACAGAGGTCCCGGCCCGATGGAGTCTCAGTGTGAACCGAGCATCCCCAGTATCTACGAAAAACAACATATTAGCAGCATCAAATCCAACACCACTAATTCGGAATGAGACCTCATTGAATCCATAGGACATAACAGCCGCTTTTGCATAATGCGAATCGGTGGCAACGTATTGTAACCCACTTCTGTTATAAACTATCAAATAGCCGTTGTCACAAGCATGTTGTGTTGATTCGGATATAAACATCCGCTGTTCATCATCGAGTGAATCCAAGAAGGCAAGGATGGCGGGGTCAATCTGTGGGTGTGGGTCAAGGATTGCTTCAAGCCAATACTGTCTACACTTATCATGACAATCAATTCGGTAGACGGGTAGGGACGGATCTCGGTACCAATCCGGTGAATTTTCGATAGCGTATTCAACCTGAGTGCCACAAAATGGACACGACATTTTCTCTGCCACTGTGGTGTGCCTCCTGTTCACGTTGATTTTGTATGAGGACAACTTGGATTCGTCCGTAAAAATATGATAGCCGATTCTCAGGAGTTTTGGTCAAATCGCGGTTCAGCCAATCGGAAGGTCATCAAAAATCCTACCAAAACAAGTACACCGCATCCAATAAAAACCGGTTCAAAGGCGAATTCCTCAATTAACGCTCCAATCAGAGGTGAAACGAACAGAGGGATCGCCTGAAAAAGACTCATGACTCCGAGATATTGCGGGTGTTTCTCCTGTGGTGCGATTTCAAGGGTGTAGTTTGTGACGATGCGTGCCGACACGGGTGTGAATCCCATAAGGGCAAAGATAATCCAATAAAACTGAGCACCGGTTGGCATTCGACTAATGCCAACCGCCAACAGTGGCATACAGGCACTGATTAATATCAGGATACGCAAGACGAATCGGTTCCCTAAACGATCTGCGACGTTGCCCATGATACCGGCACCGATAGCATTGGATGCATTCTGCGCAATTATCAACGTGGCGAAACCAGAAGGGACGAGTCCTAATGTCCGCTTTCCGAAAACCGTATAGTGTGGAAAAAGGGGCCAGATCGAATAAAATAGCAGGATAACGATTGCAAATCGCCGAAAATTCCTGTCGTACCGCAACGATAGAAGGGCATCACCGAGAAATTTGAAAAAGGGTGCGGTGCCCTCTGGCTGTGAAGGGAGTTCTCTAAACCAGAAACTGACTGCCGCTGCGACACCAAAGAAAACGGCTGTCGCACCAAAGAGCATCGCATAACGCGGCGTGCTTCCAGAAAACCAACGCGGTAAAAGATAAAAAGCGACTCCGATCGCAAGTGTACAACCGATGATATTGGAATAGGCGAGTAGCCTGCCCCGTTTTTCGGGACTGATGAGTTTTCCTTGTAACGTTCCGTTCGCCAGATGATTGCAACCGACCGCGAGCCAGTGCAGGGTACAGAGTGCAAGAAAAACAGGAACGATGACATTCCCTGACCAGCGTGTTAGGCTTAATGTCCCAGACAATACAAACCACGGAATGGCGAAACCGAACCCTGTGAGAATAAAGAACCCTTGTTTTTTCGGCATTTGCGCGACACGTTGCGCGACCAGAAACTGGGGTAGACTCTGCCCGATTCGCAGAATAAGTGGCAGCAACCCGCGGATAGTCCCAGACGAGGTATAGACATCAATAAACGCTGGAATGACGACAGACTCGGCTTTGAACATCCAACCGAGACGCATCAGAATCTGGTTTAGAGCGAAAACAATTAAATTGCGCTTTTCATGCGGATAGGATTCTTCCAAACGGACGTTCGCCTGATCTGACGCGTTTTTATTCATTGAAATTCCATTCGTCTATTATGGTAAAGCCCACAATTACCTATACACGTAAGGAAAGCGGGGTTACATGAAGTTTCAGTATTTAAATCGGTAATCCCCAGGCCCGGTAGGGTTTTTGATAGGGTGTTTCTTCGCGGTTTGCAACCGCGCCGGGCATACGCTGAAAACGCTATGGTTATCCTAATGAAATTACCGAATTATTTTTTGAATCTTCATCAAACCCCGCTAGCGGGAACGGTGTTTCACGGAAAGCGAGGTTACAAACCCCGCCAGCGAAGGAGGGTATTTCAGCATCGGATTTACGGTGTCAGTGCACCTTCTTCGAGCCGCTGCGCCCCATACCTTTCCAAATCTGTTCGCGCCGCCGCTGCTAAGGTCTCTTGCTCGGAGAGTGCCTCTGCAACCCGATGGAATCGTTCAACGTCCCTCAATCCCATGATCGTTAGATCTACACTCTTATGGCTGAGCACATACTGGTAGAATTGCTCTGGAGATGGAGCATCAGCATTCCCAAAAAGTCTGTCATTACGCGAGGCATTCATAATAACAACACCGGTATTGTGTTTGTCGGCAGCGGGGAAAACCGTATCTTCTGGCGTTTTCATCGCACAATTATACCAGCAAAGAACGGTGTCGAAGAATCCGGTATCAACGGCGTGTCCTATCTCGACCCAATCGTGTCCAGTAACGCCGATGAAACGAATAAGTCCTTCATCCCGAGCTTTCTGTGCCATTTCCAATGCGCCATCGGGTGCCAACGCTTGGTCTCGTTCCTCTTGCGTGTTCAGGTGATGCAGTTGATAAATGTCAATGTAATCAACGCCAAGCATCTGTAACGATGTCTCAAGTTCTGTCCGTGCGCTTTCTGCATCGCGCTTAGCGGTTTTCGTTGCAAGAATCAGTCTATCGCGTTGCCCTTTTATGGCAGCCCCAATGACTTTTTCGTCCTCACCATCTCTGTATACCCGCGCTGTATCCATATAGTTAACACCGGCATCAATTGCCTTGCGGTAACCGTCAACGGATTCACAATACGCGCCGCCGATACCGAGTCGGGTAACTGTCAAACCTGTGCGACCTAAGACTGTTCTCGGAATTTCATAAGTCATGATGTTCACCTCTATGGCTATCAGCAGTCAGCAATCAGTTTTCAGCGGACTCCGTTTCAGTTTTCTTACTGACGACTGACGGAAACCGATGGCTGACGACTACTTTATCCTTGAATGTTAGGAAGAGTATATGTTATTTTGATACAAAAGTCAAACTTCTCTCAAAATGCTGGTGCCATCTCCCACGCTTGAATGGATCGGAAATGTGCCTGTCCACCACGGCTCACTAATCTCACGCCGGTGCTGTCGGCTCGTGTCGGGTAGACCCGCTGTGTAATGCACTGCCTACCGTTAGCGAACACTTCAACCACAGACTTATCAACATAGATACGGAGATGGAGTGTTTCCTTGTCCATCAGCGTGAATGGGGCACACTCAGCATCGACAAACCGCTCTGATTCTGGCAATCTCTCATTACCACCCGCGCTCCGGTAGCGCGGGTACTGAATAACTTCGTTTAAGGTAGAACGACTGATGTCGATTTTTAAAGTTCCTTCCGCTGGAACATACATAATCCCGGTGCGTTCAGCCTGATCTGGTGAGCAGAGTACTTGGACACCGACTTCGGTTGCATCGCCGGGATCAATTTCGACAGCCAACTCAAGACAATTCCCATGAATATCTTCTAAGCTTACCTCGTCATCAGCGTTCAGGGTGATATTTTCACGCGTTTTTGGGTTCATCCGCAGGCATTCCAGCTCTGGCACGGGTTCAATCTGTAGACTACCATCGGTGGCAAGTGACAGGATTCGTGGTACTGTCATAATGCCTGACCAACCGGAAGCCCGTTCCTGTTCGGTGCCGCGAATCTCGCGAATCCAATCGAAAAAGATACGGCGACCTTGGGCATCTAACAATGAACGCGGTCCACCGAGCAGCCCGCCTTCCCAACTCATCCGTCCGTAGCTTTCGACGTGATATTGCTCGTCTTCAAATCGTCCGAGGTAATACTGCGTACCCTGCCAATGGCTACAAAATAGCAACATGTGCTTATCGCCCAACGGATAGAAATCGGGGACGGCACAGTCTTCTTCAGCGTCTGTCCACTCGCGCCGTGATTGGTAAAAGGAGCGCACAAATTCCCAGTCTACAAGATTAAACGACTTAAACAGAGCAGTTCCATCCCCGATTTGTCTTGGCATCGTGTTCCCAATGAGTGCATAATAGGTATCGCCTTCCACCCAAGCACACGGGTCATATACGATATAGTCGCCATGTCCTTTCTCACCCGGTTTTGGTACCGGAATTACTGGATTGGCTGGATGCTTGTCCCACGTAATGAGCAGATCATCATCACTCGTTGCGATACACGTGCCATCGGGGATTCCATGATAGATGAACGTTGGGATGCCTTCACGACTCACGAAGGCACCGCCGCTAAAGCAACCGCCGCGGTCTGGTCCGTCAAGGTCAGGCGTTAAAGCGATTGGGTGATGTACCCAATGCACCATATCAACGCTTGACGCGTGTCCCCATTGCATCCACTTCCAATAGCCACCTTCGGGATTGTGCTGATAGAAGATATGGTATCGCCCTTTCCAAAAGATGGAACCGTTAATATCGTTCATCCAGCCGAATGGCGGTGTGAAGTGATAGCGCGGTCGATAAGGATCGTCTTCAAACATCGTGCCGAGCACTCGTGCGGCATGAATAAGTGCTTCTGTTTTTTCGATGGTTGTGTTCATAGTTTTGGTATTCCTTGCTGAGAATTAAGCGACTTGTTGTTGATAGGAAAATGCAGCTTCCCTGGTCCGAAAAATTGTAAAAAGCGAATTATCAAGCAGCCCAATGCCTAAGTTATCCAAAAGAGGTAGACGAATACGAGCACTATCCACACCCATGCGACCGTTTTCGTCATGACACTTTTCCATCCCTTTGTTGTGAAATAATAGGCAATGTGATTAAATAGGAGCATTAAGCCGACCATGAGACCACCGTAGTTATCATAACCAAAATTGCGAAACTTGAAGAGGATAAAGACGCTCCAAGCAAGAAGGGCGAGAATGAACGCGAGTAAACCGTATTTCCAGAGGTAACTTGATGTAAATCCGGTTTTTGCTGATGTCTCTTTTGAATCTTTAGGAGTATTCGGGTAGATTTCGCCAAGCGTTTGTTGCCGTTCTTATTCGTCTTTAATTTTTGTCTCAAGATCCTGCTTTTCAGTGTCGGATAACTGCTTCATGAAACACTACCTCTTTTGCTAATCTTGCTAAAATTAGGTGTCAATCTTCGCGATTCTAATCCTATTTGTGCCTCAAGCATGACCAAACATCATGTAAATTTGAGATTGAGTCGTCTGGTCGTTCGTCCGCTATTTTCGGTATCAGGACATCTGATTTTCGGTTGATGAAGATGCTTATCATGCCTGCCCGGTTGGCACCAACGATGTCATTTTGAATGGTATCACCGACGTACACTGCCTCTTTCGGTAAAACATCAGCACGCTCACAAGCCACTTTGAAGATTTCAAGGTTCGGTTTTCTGACACCTATTTCACCAGAAATTGTCAATGACTGAATACGTTCGCTGAGTCCAAGATGTTGGACTTTAGACAGTTGGCTGTCGGTATGTTCATCGTGCGCACCATTTGTAATGATACCGACATGATATGCGTGCAATTCCTCAAGCACTGGAACATCGTCGTAAAGACGCAAACTTGTGAGGTAACGCGAACAGAAAAAGTCGCTTAGTTCTTCTGTAATTTCACCTGTGGGCAAATCCAGTTCTTTGAATAAACACGGGAAGCGTGAATCTCTCACTTCTACTATGGAAATTTTCCCCGCGTCGAGTTGCTGGAAGAGTCTCTGATGAACTGTTCTCCATGCGTTTGTAATAGCCTCTTCTGAAATACTTGGCTTCTGCTTGCATAACAGTTGAAATGTTTCTCTTACCGCGATGCTCCATGCTGCATCAGAGTCGCAGAGTGTGCCATCAAGGTCAAAGAATACTGCCTTAATCATTTTTTCTCAGATGTTTTAAAATAGCGATCCATCAAGCTTTCCAAGAGATGTATAGGTAAATGAACACCAATACCATCCAAGCCCAAGCAACCGTTTTCATCACACGACTTTTCCACCCTGTTTTTGTGAAGTTAAAAGCAATGTGAATGAATAGTAGCGTTAACGCAATCAGAAGGTTGAGATTGATATTCCTGTTAGAACCAAAATCGCCCCATCTGAAAAATTGAAACACGTTGAAGGCAAATAGACAAAGAATAATCCCGAGAAAACCGTATTTCCAGAGTTGCCTTGGCACAAACTTCCGGGCAATCCCTGTTTTTGCTGATGCCGCTTCAAAAGTTTCGGGTAGGTCGGAATTCGATTCTCGAAGTGCCTGCTGGCGTTCCTTTTCTTCTTGAATTTTCGCCTCAAGCTCTCGTTTTTCAGCGTCGGTTAATTGCTTCACGAAAATTACCTTCTTTCCGGCGATTTAAGAGGCATTACAAAAGCCAAACACTTTTCATCACGTTCCATCGGTTCTACGGCAAATCCCATAGAGAGTTTGAGGTGATGGTTTTCAGGGTGATTCTCACCACTGACGGATCTGAACTTGGTAGCAGCCAAACATCTTCGCTTGCTTGAGGGTATATTCCTGAAGTGCCCTGCCGATGCCTTGCCGTCGGTATCCTTCTTTCACGCCAAATGCGAGGATTTTCGCCTCTTTTAGCGTCTTGCCATGCATTTGAATAGGTGGATGATCGCGGTCGTTGGGACCAATGTCCCATATAACAAACATGAGGAATCCAACGATAGTCTCATCCTGTTTCGCAGCCAAAAAATAGCGTGAAAACTGCTCAAAATACGGGTTAAATGCCCAGTCTGCCTGATTTACATCGTTGACGAGCGCGACAAATTTCTGCCAATCCGGATGGTCGGCTGTCAACTCTTCAATGGAAAAATGATGTTGCGTGTTCATCCATTGGCCCGTTTTCAAATCGGTTATGTTCAATTGAACGCAGTCTTTAGGGACAACCACAAGGGAAAGAAACACCCAAGCAAAACCCCCTACTTTGAAATTTTTATTGTTCCCCAAGTGAGTGCCAATTTCTGGGTCGGTTCAACAGCAAGTCCTACCGCGTCAAGGTTCTGTTCAATCTCCGCTTGACTTAGACCGCGGTTGTAGAGGCGAAGTTCGTCAAGAAGACCGTTGAAAGGGAGCCCATCCGATTTTCTGGCACCCATCCAAAAATTCTCTCCGTTATGTTTGAGAACACCTTCAAATTTTTTCTCATTATCCACTTCACCATTGATATAAATAATGGCTACGGAACCGTCGTAAACGCCAGCGACGTGATGCCATTTACCTACATCGGGCTGACCCACGCTGTGAAAGGGCCACGTCTCTAAGGCACCGTTCCAGAGATTGAAATCAACCCGAGTTTGGTCTGACCACGCAATCACATAAGAATTACTTCCTGACCTTGACATGCCAGCGATAATCGCCCAGCCAGCTTTTTCAGGCTTTATCCACATCTCCAATGTCATTTGGTCGCCAATGTCGGTTAAATTCTCACTTGCTCCACAATCAACATGGCCCCCACTAAACTTGAGTGCCTCACCGACTTTACCGTTAACAACCTCAACATTTCCATCCATGGTTCCATCGTTGTCACCAAAAATGTCTTTAACCGTTTTACCTTCAACCGAAGCCTTATTAAAGGACCAGTAACTCACCAGCCCATCGGTAATCGCTTGGCGTGCTTGTGCTGTGTTTGTAGCCATTAGAACAGTTGTTATAACGGCTAAAACAAATATTTGTCTCAGAGTTCTGTTAATCATTTTGTCCTCCTGTTTCGGAATATTGGGTGCCTTTCGGTAATATTAAATTAATGTGAGTTCGATATAAGCGTGTAGGTTAGAAGCCCGACACATCCTCACACGTGCAGCGTTGGATTGTTGGGTTTCGCTATGTCTATTTCTATGAATGGACCATTGAATAGCAGGATTTTCCTGATAGACTGGCGGGTTCTTGGTCATTCACGGCTTTACCCAACCTACGGAGATACTTATAGTTTGTATCAAATGACCCCATGAGTTAAACTAATAGTATGAGTTATCATAACAAGTAGATGTATTTGCATCACCGATAATCTACTCATGGAGGTCGATATGACACGCCAGAAGGATACCGCCTACGGTATCAAACGACTCGAATCTAAGAATGCCAGAGCTGCTATTATTCAGAAGATTTCCTCAGACTTTAATCTCATGCCTATCGTGGCTGAAGCCTACTATAAACAGATTTCTACCTACTTTGAGCAGCACGCCGATGTTCAACTGTCCTCAGGGCAAATTTGCTATGAGGCAGTCGCCGCCGAGGAACCCGCAGGCAAACACATTGCTTTAGCGAAAAAAGTTTCCTGTCGACTCAAGCTCAACGATGTCGAAGCCGACCTTGAAGTCTTAGGCACTTATGGGCTCGCAGGTCTCAGACGGCATCGGATCCTCCGATTGACCCAAGAAGCTTATGACCAAGATGCCTTGCTGAGTTATACCAAATTAACCCCGTTTGTAGCGCGAGGTCCCTGTGCCTCGCAATGCTGACTTGATCAAAAAACTTCTAATCAAGTTAATTTGGTATTATGAGGATTTGGCGGTGTTATTAACCACCAGTCCGGCTACCGTCAAACGCGACATCCGAGCGTTGAAGCAGTCCGGCTATTTCGTGATGACGCGCGGGGCGAAACACGACATGGGCCCGGGGCTGTCTCATAAGACGCAGATTCTCGAGTTGTATTTCAAAGCATACACCTTCACCGAGATTGAGCAAAAGACGAACCACTCCGAACGGGCTGTCTACCGCTACTTGAGAGACTTCACACAAGTCGCCACGCTCCATCATCAAGGCTTTCCTGACGCACAGATACGGCTCATCACTCACCTCTCTGACCGACTCATACGGGAGTATCTCTCGCTGTATAAGGAATACCAACACACCGATCGCATGACCCAGCTCCTTCACCCAGAGCCCGTGGAGAAAAAAAAGGAGGATCTCTGATGAGCAAACCTTTGACGCGCACGCAAATCAACGAGAAGAAGTTCAGACGCATCAACGATAAATCCCTACGACAGTTGCTGATCCATCGCTTTCTCAATGACTACGGTTATGACAAAGGCGAAGTCACGGCGACGGCTATTGTTGATGATATTCTTAAGACCGTTGAAGACTATTTCGTGATTACCCTTCCTTTGGAGAAACTCGCCACGGGTGACGCACTCCCGGAGGAGCGGCTCCTCAGTTATGGACATCTCGTTTGGATGGCTGTCCCAATTGAGGAACATCCACAAAGAGGAAAGTCCATCGTCAAAACCCGAATGAAACCTGTCATCCTGACATACCTCGCTGCAGAGGATATTGAATCGTTTCGCAATGGCTTTACCTCTCGGCAATTGCGGATCAATCGCTTGGTCCGCTGGTGTCATCAAGCTTATGACCAAGGTGCCTTATTGACCCAACTCGACTTGGCAGTTTTGCTCAATGTCTGTGATGCTGTCGTCAGTGATTATGTCAATGAATGGCAAAAAACCACTGGAGAACTTTTGCCCACTCGTGGTAATATCCATGATTTATCGGGGGCCATTACCCACAAGAAAGAGATCATAACCCTCTATCTTCAAGGACATCTCACCCCGAGTATTGCCGCGAAAACCAAACACTCTAAGGAGGCAGTTGACCGATACATTCGCGATTATGAGAGCGTCAAAGTCGTTCGCACCGCAACCCGAGATATTGACGAAATCTCACAGATCACCCGACTTTCTAAACGCGTCATCTCTCAATATCTCGACCTTATTCCCAAGCAGCACCTCCAAGCCATAGATGCAAACCTCGCCAATGCAGCTGCAAACGATAAAGCAACGCACCAAGGAGAAGCCCAATGATACCATAACCCCCTGTTCCCGACGAACTTTACTTCGCAAAACCGGGGCAGGTGCCTTGAAAATACGCTTGACAGTCCGCTACCGGTTTTGCTATACTTTAGACATGTTGATCGCTCAGCGCATCATTTCTCGAAGAAGATGCCAGCGAACCCAACTCAACCCGCTCATCAACGATGGCTGCGAAGCTAATAAACATCAGCATTCCAGCTATCCTATGGTCATTTGATACTATTTGTATTTTATTATCGAACTCACGTTAAATTACCACCTTTTTATAGACATAGTACTCCGCTGGAGTGCGGGCACTTTAACGCACAGGTTTCTATTCTCACTGCGAAGCAATAGCACTCCGCTGGAGTGGAAAAACAGACTGATAACCCTCCGTTGAATGTATAAAACTCGTTAGGTCGCAACTTGGGTTTCAATTAACTTACTCATCATATTCTACAACAACATCATCACCATCAACCTTGACGGGATACGTTGCCACGCGCAATGTTTCATCAACGAGGCACTGTCCGGTTGCAATATCAAATGTCCACTGATGCCATGGACATCGTAGCACCTCACCCAAACTGTCAACAGAAGGCATTACACCTTGAATTGAAGGCGGTGCGTCGGCGGCGAACCTACCGGTCAGTTCACCTGTACATAGGGGTCCCCGCTTATGCGGACAAATGTTACGGACTGCGTAAAAGGTGCCGTCAACATTAAAGACCCCAATGCCTGCTTTACCACGAAATGGCACGATGATTTTGCGTTCTCCCGGTGGAATCTCCGACACCTTCCCGACGACGACCCGTGCCATGACTACTTATCCTCCAGTCGAAGCATATCAAGCGCGTTTTTGGCAAAAATTCGGTGGTGTAAGTCTTCTGGAAGCTTAGGGAAAACCGTTACTGGATCGTTCCAGTCAAAATGTGGGAAGTCTGAGCAGAATATCAACGTCTCATCGGCGTGGAGCATCTCTAACATCTGGTACATCTGTTCCGGTTTTTCAGGTTCATGCATCGGCTGCGAACCGATTCGGATATGTTCACGGAAGTATTCACTCGGTAGACGTTTGAGCCAAGGGGTCTGGTCGCGCAATGCCTTCCAGTCGGTATCGAGATGCCACATCACCGGCACTGCCCACATCTGTTGTGCTTCAATAAGCGCGAACTTGAGTTTAGGAAACTTTTCAAATACGCCTTCGCAGATCAGAGAAGTCGCGTGTGTGCTGGCGACATAAGGTCGGCTCATCCGAGATTCCATGTAGTAGGTGGGATGCCCGACTGGGGTTGGAATTGTGCGGGTTGCACCGCCGCCACCGCCGATATGAGATACAACTGGGAGTCCGTGTTGTTCGCATGCTTCCCAAATAGGATGATAAAAACGGTTGCCGAAGGGACGGCTTGTCCCCATCGGGACCATAACAGCGACGGTATCCTTCCGGTCTGCAAGTCTGTTAATTTCTTCTACGGCTTGGGGTGGGTCAGATGGAGAGACGAGAATCGCATTAACGACGCGTTCGTCGCGTTCCAGCCAATGTTCGATTGTCCAATCGTTAAAGGCACGGCAGAGTGCAGCCGCCCAATCGGGATCCGGTAACCCAGAATACCCATAGAATGGCGGCGGTCCCGTAAGCAAGGCGACATCAATATTCCAGACATCCAGATGCTCGTCTTGGAGGAACTCTAAAGTAAAGTTAAAATCTCTCGGATCGCCGCCGGAGTTCTTGGGAATCGATTCAATGGCTTCTTCGACCCTCCCTTTGAGATCAACACGGTTGCTCCGAATCGGGATGTTGGGATACCCACCGAGATGTAGCCCTTGGTCGAGGAGGTGCTCCTGATAGAATTTTGACAGGTAAGGCAACAGTTGTGTCGGGTGGCGAAAGTTGTGGTGAACATCACAATCAACGATTGCTATACCCTCTTTCGGTTTCGCAGTCCAACCTGGTGCGGTAACAGGGGTTGATCCAATTTGACGCATGCGAACGCCTCCTTACTGACTGATGAGATAAAACGACTAAAGGGACAAACTTTGGAGGTGCCCCTGCTAACCGACAATTGTTAACTGCGGGTGGCACATAAATCATTAGCCCGCAAACTATAGTGAATCGTAAAAATAAAGAGACACTTTCATCCCCCGGTAGGTTCGGTTTCCTAACCGAACCGGCACAGGGTGTCCTATTAATTCTAAACTTTACTATAATTGAAGATTAAAAATTTAATTCGGTAATTTCTTTGCGAAGCCCGGTGCGGTTAGGAATGCAGATCGCATTTGGGCGAATACGCCGCAAAACCGCACCTACCGGGCCTGGGGAAAACATAAAATTACCGAAATATTTTCTGAAACTTCATACAGTTTGCGGTACGAAACCCACCCGAGTAACGAACCTCCTTCAGTTAACTTAATGGCGATAAGCCTCGCCGATCAAATTATTGGCAGCACGAACGGGACGGAAAAGGGTCTGTCGCTTGGCAGGCATCTCTTCAAGCATTTTCGGATTCGGATCCCAATCGTGCCACTTGCTATTGACGGTGTTGTAACAACTGAAAATAGCGAGGCGGTCGTTTTCTTCATTCGTCCAAGTGTGCGTGCTATGTGTCAACGCCTCCGTGAAAAAGAGGAGCGAACCGGCAGGACACTCATACGTATCCCAGATAGGCGAATCTTGACTTCGGATCGTTTCGGGTGCTGTGTAGACCGCCTTATGGCTCGCTGTAATAAATAGCGTGCCACCCTGTCGGTATTTGACGGGATTCAGCTCCCAAACGATGCGGGTTAGCCCGCTATAGCCTCTGCCGGGGATACAGCGATAGAGGTGTGAGTCACCGGGAAAACGGAGCATCCCGTTTCCGTTATGCGGTCCAAAGTTTCCGTCGCCGACAGTGCGGGAGAACAGGCTGCACGATTCCATCCTGAATCCGTAGCAATCTTGGCTTGACAACGCCGGATGTGCGAGAAACTCGTTGAGAAAGCCGACGACATTCGGATGGTCGGCGAGGTGTTGCATGGGACCACCGAGCGGAGAACGTTCATGCTCTGGAATTGACTCCGGTTCGTGGCGGAGTTTATACCCGAACTCTTGCATCTCAGCGAGTTCGTCACCTGACAGCACACCGGGGACTAAGAGCCAACCGCGCATGTCAAAGAGGTACTTCTGTTCCTGCGTCGGTGGAACAACAGGTATGCCGTCGGAGGTTGTTTCCGTAAGTTGGGCATTCTCAATGTCGAGTGCTGCTCCGAGGTTTTTATCAACAATAAACGGTTTTGTATGATCTGTGACTTGTGCCATAATAGACATCCTTTGTATTGGCTATCGGCTATCAGCAAAGACACAAGCGTTACAGAAAGGTTTTTCTTTGCTGACTGCTGATGGCTATTCTTCTTCCTATGCGGTTTTGGCGCGTTTGAGTGCATCTTCAGAGACGCTTAAGGTCTTGGCAATATCCTCATCGGTATGGGACATGGACATGAACCAAATATGTCCTTCTGGTAGATATAAGCCGCCATCTAAGGTTGCTTCATAGAAGGTTTTGTGGAATCGCTGCTGTTTTTCGTCATCGCTATCGGTACTCAAACCGAAGTAAGGCATGGATCCGATACCGCCGATGCGGGCATTTTCGATACCGAGGCGTGCTGTCATCTCCCTATAGCCATCCAACAATTTCTGTCCCTGTTTCCACATAAAGGCGACACCGTCCTTTGCCTCAAGTTCCTCAATTGTGGCGATCGCAGCGGCGACGAGTGATACCTCTCCATGGAAGGTAGCGGCAACCCAGACATCACCGACCTCATCCATGATTTCTTCTTTTCCGACGACGACCGCAGTAGCAAATCCGTTAGCGAGTGCTTTGCCAAAGACAGACATGTCGGGTGTGACACCGAAATATTCTTGTGCACCACCCAAAGAATAACGGAACCCGGTTTTGACTTCATCAAAAATCATCAATGCACCGTTGGTATTGACGAGTGCTTTGGCTTCTTCAAGATACCCGTCTTTAGGCAGGTCTTGTCCGGAAGGTTCCATAATCAAGCAGGCGATCTCACCTGGGTGTGCTTTAAAGAGGTCGGCGAGTTCATCAAGATCGTTGAAACCGACACTGAGTGTAGCAGCGGCTGCGTCTGAGAGGTGTCCACGTGCGTGGCTACACCAATCGTGCCATCCGTGATAGCCACACCGAATGATTTTTTCTCTATCGGTATAAGCGCGAGCGAATTTAATTGCGCCGGTCGTTGCATCCGATCCACCGACAAAATAAGCAACTCTGTCCGCCGAAGGGATAATCTGAACTAACTTTTCGGCGAGTTCTACTTCAAGTGTATGCCCGAAATTATAGACATTACCACGTTCAACGAGGTATTTCGTGACAGTATCAATCACAGTGGGATAGGCGTGTCCAAGTATCATGGGTCCATATCCCATGAGATAGTCGATATAGTCGTTGCCATCAGCATCCCAAAAATGTGCGCCTTTCGCGCCTTCGATCATAACAGGTCTCGGTGGTTGGCTCTGTTTGTGGGGTTGCCCACCGCCGACTAATGCTGCTTTCGCGCGTTCTTTCCACGCGAGTGATTTTTCAAAACTTCGTCCCATCCAGAAACCTCCAATTTGGGTATACAATGCGTTAGGATCCGCTTAATTTCAATTATTTTAGCACAATTATGGATTTGATGGGAGAATTTGTTGAAAAAATGTCCGATGCTGTGAAGGAATACACACAAAAGAAACCAGTTGTCAAGTGGTTGGGAAGGCTATGGCAGGGCTATTCAGTTTTCCAATTTCTCATTGGATGAGTTTAACTGCGAGTAAAGGTTTTGAAGCGAGAAATCGTATTGTTTCAGAGATTTTTGTGTGTCCTGCGAAGCGTAAAACAGACATGGCAGTGTTGCGTAATGCTGCGATGACTTGTGGTATACTCCCGGTTCTCGCCTGTGAAGCGTCCTCCCCGAGAACGGTGTCTCGGACCCAATGGACTTTGTTTTCTATCGTCCAATGTTCGCGTCGGAGTTTGAGCAAGTCTTCTGCGGATGCGACTTCGGGTGAGAGACTCGTGATGCCATACTGCGTCTGCGAGGAGATCTGGGCTGTTTTTGTGTTTTCTCGCTGAGATTGGTATTGATAAACCTGAGCGATTCCGGGCCATTTGATGTAATCTGTGAGCAATGTGCTTGCGGTTAGGGTGCGTGTGGTGGTCAACCCGTGTGATGTTTCAACATGGGTGTAGGTATGAAGGTGTGCGCCTTCTTGGGTGTGAAGGTTTTCAAAGCGTCGGGTCTCAACCTCTGTGGCATCTGTCTCCGAGAGGGGTTCAAAGAGTTGCTGAATGTCGTCATACATCTGTTTGTGATTTTCTTTGACAGGCAGCGCATAGTCTGCCTGATGTTCGAGAACTTCTTTACAAAAGGTTCTCTGCGTCAAAAGGGCATCTGTCGTCACGACTTTCTCTGCGACATCAAACGCTTTGAGGAGTTGTGTTGAGATCGGAATCTCGTTGGTTTTCCCACTGACAGGCTGTTGTGCGAGGGTAATCCCTAACTCATGACAGACTGCGGAAAGTAAATGTGTCCGGTATCCCGTCTCTGGGTTTTCAGAGCCACATAATACCATATTAACGCGACTATTCTTGTGTATATTTTTTAGATATGTTATTGTGAAGAGATGAAAAAGCAAAAACATGAGGTTTTCCCCCACTTTTCAGTAGAAGTTGTTAAACAAAGGTATCTTGAATGTGAATGTCTTCGGGAACGGACGCACTGGCATATTATTTGGCTCCTTGCGGATACCAGAGATTCACGCACCCCCCGGCAAGTCGCTGAGATTGTAGGATGCACGCCGGACTGGGTTCGCAAGTTGCTCAAACGCTATAATGCTGAAGGCGAAGCCGCTTTGCGAGATAAACGCAAAAATAATACAGGTGTGCGTTTTTTGGATGAAACACAGCAAGCCGCCCTTGCAGCTGCCCTTTCTGCGCCTCCTGGTGATGGGGGTCTTTGGACGGGTCCGAAAGTGGCTGCGTGGATATCTGAGACACTCCAGCGTCGTGTCAGTGACGTGTCAGGTTGGAAATATCTCAAACGTCTCGGTTATACTTTACAAACACCTCGTCCGCAACATCAGGCAGCCGCAACACCCGAGGCACAGCAAACATTTAAAAAAAAACTCAAGGAGCGGGTAGCTACGCTTGAAAGTCAGCACCCAGAGAAACCGGTAGAGATCTGGGCAGAAGACGAGACGCGCTTGGGATTATTGCCGGTTCATCGGCGTGTCTGGGCGAAGCGAGGTGAAAGACCGATAGCCCCCGTGTGTCCGGCATATAAGTGGTTTTATGGTTTCGGTTTTGTCCGTCCACAGACAGGTGAGACCTATTGGCTGCTGATGCCGAGTGTGAGTGTTGAAGTCATGAACCTTGCCTTGGCAGAGTTTGCGCGTGATGTGAACCCGGAAGGCAAGAAACAGATAATCCTTTTGTTAGATCGTGCCGGTTTTCACACGGGTAAGGATTTAGAAGTCCCAGAAGGGATTGAGTTATTTCATTTGCCCCCGTACACACCAGAACTTCAACCTGCCGAACGGCTCTGGCCTTTGTTGCGAGAGGTGGTTGTGAATAAAGTTTTTACAACGCTCTCAGCACTTGAAGAAGCCGTTGTGAAAAGGTGTCAATGGTTCTCTGAAAACACAAAGAAGGTGCAGGCACATGTCGGTTTTCAGTGGATTTGCAAAATGGAAAAATAATACAAATCACGTTAATTTGGTATAACTCCTTCCCATCAATAGCGATGCCTTGTAGACGCTGTGTTTTCAAAACATGAAGACTTTCAAGTTTTGAAAACACCCATTTCGTTAGGGAGGCTTCGAGACTCGCTACGTCAAGACGCTTCAAGAGATTATGCAGTGTTGACGCACGCGGGGTCTTCTTAGATCTGAAACCTAATGCTTGGATCAGTTCGGGTTGGCTTCCTGCCCACGTCGCTACAGAGGTATAACCTTTATGTCCCGTCATCAGACCGATGACGATCAAAGCCAAGATAGAGACCAAAGGATAGCGTTTGCCTTTTTTATGGCGCGGATCCGGCACTTCTGCTAATATATCAAGTAAGTGGCAAGAGGAATTGCTTGTCATGATTCACCTCAAAAAATAGGTTCATTTTTTACGGTGAAGGATAGCACATATCGCGTGAAAAATCACGCGATATGTGCTATCTCAAAATATTAACAGATGTGAAAAATATTACAAAAAATTCCGAAAACTGAATAGTCCTGAAGGCTATGGAGATAGCCAAGAGGTGTCAAAATAGGATGTAACAGCGGTGCCTGTGGGGCGAACTGTGTGTTAAAAAAGATCCCGCCCAGTGTCAATGCGACATGTACGGACGGGAACCTTGTTGTGAGTGGATATGACAGCAGCCCCAACAACTTTGACAATTTGAAAAATTTGATTTTATTTGAAAACTGTCATTTTCTAATAAGAATAGGGCCTTTGACTTCCTTTACGAACTGTGCGCTCCACACTGTACAGAACTCTTGTCGACAGACCTCTTCTAACCCTGGAATCCAAGTGACAATATGTTTAGGGTTGTCACGATTCCAATGAATCTTCCACCAAATATGATTATCATTCTCTACAGGTCCATCAACAATTTCACCTATTGCACCATCAAATACATGTCCAGCTATAAATCGATCACCAAGTTTTGGTTCTCCTCGCGTGTGCAAACCGTGTGGTTGACCATTTTCCAAAATCTGGTTTACGTTTTGAACAATAACGAAAACGCCAATTCTGAATTCTTCTTGTTCGTCTTCGGGTAGATCTTCAATTTGATTATTCCCTATAACAGGATCTTCTACAACTTCTTCTACATCTGATATTTCTCAAAACATTGTTTGATTCAATAGTTATGAGTGTTCTTGTGTGTTCTGTTCATGAAAATGCGCGCTGATGATAGACAACATCTGCCTTTCAGCAGAAAGTTGAAGTTTTATCTGATGAAAAGTTAGGCGTGTTGAGCGCCTCACCTGTTGGATCATGAGATAACTGAAGATCTTTATGCCTAAGGTGTACCATAGGCCCCGTTTCGTTGGTGTAAACTCATCGCTGAAAGTCGGAGATCGGTTTTCAGATGTCGCCAAAACTGTTCTATGCCGTGGTGTTGGGCCCAAATATGGAGTATCTCTGCGGATCGTAAAGGTTTCCCAAAGACCATCAGGGTTTGCGTTTTCCGGTGCGTCGAAAAAAAGAGAAGCACGAGTTCGCCAAAAGTCGGACTCTTTGCCCGGAGCCGCCGCACCGGTTTATCACACGTCCATTGATTCGCAAGCAACTTGACGTTTTGCTTATGTTCTGAAAGTTTGGCAGTTTTACCGTCAATCTCCATGACATAGTTGCTTTTACCGTGGATAAGAATACAAGTAAACCCTAACTCTAATAACGCCTCAATGAGATCTTTACTGCCATACCAAGAATCAAAGGGGATCGGATACTTTCTCAGATCAACACCTTCGGCATCAAAGACATCAAGGACTTCTTCGATCAGAGTCCGAAAGCACGTCGATTTATCGGTGTTTCCTCTGCCTTGCTTACTGATAATGCGGATATTCAGTGGCAGGATCACGTCGCCAATCTTCAGGGGGATCGCCAATATATTTCGGCATTTGATAGCATTGTTGTGCTGTTTCGACCACCACTTATAGCAATACGAAAGTGTCTTGGCATATCGCGGGTCATTGGTATCATCAACACTTATCGTGATACAACGCCGCGAACGCGTCGCCGCACTTTTCGATGCCGCAGCGCGTATCTCTTCAACGGAAACCATAGCAGAACTGATACCCACTAATAAAGACTTCCACTGATGCAGACTCACGTCTTTGAGTTCTCAATAGAGTTTGGCTTTCGAGAGGCCTAAAGCATCGGCGACTTGATTCGGGTTGTAAAGTCCAAAGAGAGGTCTTCCCCGTTGAAAGTAAAAGCAAGGTTTCACAGAGGGCAGGCATCATAGCCCGAGAGTTCGCATACAAAGCGGATTGAAAAAACGTCACTGATGTGATAACATGTTCTCGCATGAGATGTCCTCCTAAAAGGTGTAGTTAACTCTTAGGATGCCATCTCATGCGCTAAAAATCAAGAAACTTTTTAAAAACGAAACGCATTTTCATAACACGACACGCTCTTAGGCAACGCCGTTAGTAAAGTAACCATAACTCTGATAAATATCAGTATAGTTAATTGTGGGTTTTACTATAGTCCGATAGAAACGGTATTTGTGTAGAAACTGAGTACTGACAACTGACTGCTGATGGCTAATTCAATGGAGGTAACCCAATGCGAATCAAAATCCTTGCCGATGTTGGGGACGAACTTACCCTCCCCGTTAACTACAACCACCTGCTCACAGGCGTAATCTACCGGTTCCTCGCAGAATCCGATCCTGAATACGCATCCTTCCTACACAACGAAGGCTATCTCGCCGCAGAGAAACATTTCAAACTCTTCACCTTCTCACAACTCATGGCGGAACGCAGGCGCATCACCGGTGACAAGATCCATTTCCGTTCAACTTTAACATGGTACATCTCCTCCTCAGTAGAACGCTTTCTGTCCCATTTTGCCGATACACTCTTAAGCGAGGGACGTTTATCTCTTGGACACCGCCACTTACAAGTCAGAGATGTCACCGTGCCGCGCATCCCGCGTTTCCAATCAGAAATGCATTTCCGGTGCCTCTCCCCGATTGTGATGAGCACTGTCCGTGAGTGGGATGGCAAACAGAGCACGTACTACTGCATGCCGGACGATCCAGCACTCTCCGAACTCATTCACCAAAACCTGATGCGCAAATACGAGGCGATCCACGGTCGCGCACCGCACGACGACACTTTAACATTCCGTTTCGACACCGACTATATCAGCAGACGACAAGGACGCGTCACACGTCTCGTAGACTACAAAGGCATCAAGATAAAAGGGGTAATGTGTCCATTCCGTGTATCGGGGAGTACTCCGTTGATCCAAACAGGTTACGAATGCGGTTTCGGCGACAAAAACAGTGCCGGTTTCGGCATGGCAGAAGTCTAAATATACGACCATAACATTCTGAATCCGGTAGTCACTGACAACTGACAACCATCCCGCTGACCCCTGATTGCTGACAACTGAATGCCTCTGCCCTGAGAAACAGGGTCATTTAGTTCTCCGATAAAAGTGAACACTCAATCTCAATATACCCCTGTAGAAGCACGCTCCGATTCGCGACTTTCCTAACAAAATGGATAAAAAGCTGAAAACTAAATAGCCCTGCCCTGAGAAATCAAACGCATTGACCCCTTAAATGAATTATGGTACAATGGAAAACATCAACGGCATAGACAAACGGACACGAGGACAGCGAAAGGAGAAAATGATGAAAACATATCGGATCGGAATTTTGGGATGTAGAGGACGCGGGACAGCAGCGGCACGGGCATATCATGCACACCCACGCACAGAGATCGTGGCACTCTGCGATCTGGTTGAAGAACGCCTGAACACCTTGGGTGAAGAAGTCAACGTCACGACACACTTCACCGATTTAGATGAGATGATCCAGCAGACGCAACCCGACATCGTCGCGATCCCCACCGGCACGGAGTTCCATTACGATCTGTGTATGCGTGTGCTGGAACACGGTGTCCACATTGAAGTTGAGAAACCGATGTGCATAGATCTTGTGGAAGCGGATGCTGTTATCGCTAAAGCGGAAGAGAAAGGCGTGCAGGTCGCCGTGCATCATCAGGGTCGGGTCGGCGCATCTATGCAGGCACTTGCACGTGCTTTTAATGCCGGGAAAATCGGTGAACTACGCTATATGTACGGCAGCGGGAAAGGCTACTACGGCGGTTACGGA
Source organism: Candidatus Poribacteria bacterium (assembly GCA_965246985.1). Taxonomy (GTDB): domain Bacteria; phylum Poribacteria; class WGA-4E; order WGA-4E; family WGA-3G; genus WGA-3G. Next base: position 4,910,458 of record OZ251998.1, read on the forward strand.
TTGATGAACATCGGCACACACATGCTGAACAACATGTTGCACTTCGGGAAACGCTGCGAAAGCATTGTTGCACACCTAACGACAGGCGGAAAACCGATCGCAGCTACAGATGTTGTGCCATCACCGAGCGGTATGGGAACGATCGCCGGTGAATATATCACCGCAACGTTGCAGTATGAAGGTCACGTCACCGGCACGCTGCTCCAACACCGGTTTCCCAAGATGGATACGGATGCATATTCTATGGAACTCTACGGGACTGAGGGGCGACTTTTATGGAAGATCGGTGGGGCATGGTGGCTCCCAACACCACATTATCTGCCCGACGGCACACACGACCAATGGGAAGCGTTGGAGCTTATCTACCCAGAACACTACGATCCCAAAAGTAGCGCGTCGGAGATGGATTACTGGTTCGTGGAGGATTACGTCAACGCGTTAGATGAAGGCAGGGCACATACGTGCAGTGGCACCGAGGGACGACACATTATTGAGATGATGATGGGGATTTTTGAATCGGCGGCGTATGGCACACGTGTGGATCTCCCACAATCCGATCGGCGGCACCCGTTGTTAAGATGGCGTGAAGAATCAGGATTGGAACCGCCGGCAGAGATGCCGCGGGCGTATGGCGAATGGCTAACGTTGGAATCCGATCGGATTAACTAACCTTCAGAAATTCAATTTTTTATCGCTGGCGAGGTTTTGCGGCGTACGCACCCAAATTTGGTTTCCCACACGCGGAAACCAAATTTTGCTTCGCAGTGAGAATGCTTTACATTTGCGATCTGCATTCCCAACCTCGCCTTTCTCATAACAACTCGGCGCGCCTACATTATCTGCGCGATAATTGCGTTTGTCTGCAACCCAGCCTCACCTGAACACCGGATCGGTTCACCCGTCTTGAGGTGGTTGACGAAATCCTCAACAAGCCCTGTATGCGTATGCGGCAGTCGGTTTTGATGCAGTTCAATCTGCCCTTCTAATTTTGTCTCAAGGGTCAGGTTCCCAGAATTCAGCGGTGAACATCGTAAACACCCCTCCGTGCCGTAGACCTCAACGTCGTCAATCGAGACTCCGACATTCCAGTTGATGTTCGCAACCGCATGCACACCACTCTCAAAACGGAGCGTAAACACGGTGGAGTCGTCAACCTCAATATCCAGATGAACGGTCTCCGCATATCCTTGCACAGATTCGATGCCCCCCATAAGATACTGAAGGAGCGAGATGCGGTGGCTACCGAGATCCATCAGCACACCGCCACCGCTGACTTTTGGATCCACCCGCCAGCTGCTCAGATCGTGCCGATTCGGATTATAGAAACCTGTATGATTGACTCGCGCAAGCACTACGTCACCAATAGCACCCTCATCCATCAACGCCTTCATTTTCACGATATTCGGATAGAAATTCCGGTAATAAGCAAGCATCAAGGTAACACCCGCGTCGTGGCAGGCATCCACCATACGTTGACACTCGTCAACCGTCATCGCCATCGGTTTCTCACAGAGGACGTGCTTACCTGCTTCCGCCACACGGAGCGTGTGTTCACAGTGGAGATATGGCGGCGTTGCGATGTAAATCGCATTGAGTACGTCATCTGCAAGGAGTGCGTCTATGTCGGTATAGACCCTTTTCGCGCCGTGTCTCTCGGCAAAGGCTTCCGCTTTCGCACGGTCCCGTCGCATCACAGCGATGAGTTCCGAGTCGTCAACGCTATAGAGGGGCGGTCCACCTTTATATTCAGCGACATCGCCACAACCGAGTATGCCCCATCTGAGTGTTGCCATGAAAATATCCCTTTCTCAATTCAGAGTGTGATCATCGCCGTTAGTATACTATAAAACTTCTAACGTGTCAACAACACTTCCGCGCTTTAGTCCGGTCCTCTTCGCTGGCGAGGTTTTGCGGCGTACGCGCCCAAATGCGATCTGCATTCCCAACCTCGCCTCTTTTTCGTTGAATACCAGACACAAATCTGTTAGGATGTTCTGGAAGGAAAATAGGAGGATGGACGATGGCAACTGATTCAATACTTGAGGAGATCGCCCCTTTTTTCATAGTCAAAAACCTTGCTGTCTCAATTGACTTTTACAATCAGAAACTCGGTTTTGAGACGGATCTACTCGTTCCAGAAGAGGATCCGTTTTTTGGGATAGTGTCTCGTGATAATGTGCGGATTCTTCTGAAACATATCACTGAATTTATTCATCCAGTACCCAACCATACCCAGCATGCGTGGGCAAAATGGGATGCTTTTATCTGGGTTTCCGATCCTGACGCGCTGTATGCTGAGTATCAGTCGCGTGGACTGGCGTTCCACGAACCCCTCGCAGACACCGACGACGGTCTCCGCGCCTTTGAACTCAAGGACCATGACGGTTATGTTTTGTGTTTTGGGAAACCGCTTTGAGCGAAGATGCGATGAAAATGTGTAATCTTGACATTAATGGAAACAGGATGATATTACAATGACAACGCGTTCAGCAATTAAGAAGATCGCCCCTTTTTTTATTGTTGAAAACCTCGCTGCGTCAGTTGACTTCTACAAGCAGAAACTCGGTTTTGAGACGGATCTACTCGCTCCAGAAGATGACCCGTTTTTTGGGATCGTGTCTCGTGATAACGTACGGATTCTTCTGAAACATATCACTGAATTTATCCATCCAGTACCGAACCACATACGGCACGAGTGGGCGAAGTGGGATGCTTTTATCTGGGTTTCCGATCCTGACACGCTATTTGCCGAGTATCAGTCGCGTGGACTGGCGTTCCACGAACCGATCGCGGACACCGACGATGGTCTCCGCGCCTTTGAACTTAAGGACCGTGATGGGTATGTTTTGTGTTTCGGGAAACCGCTTTGAGGAATAAGGGCATAGAAAGGAGGTCAGATCTCATGTTTTGTTAGTTTGTTAGCCCCAGCAGAGAATTATTCGTCATTCTCCGAGATTTTTAAAAACAGAAGATTTCTCATCTTCGACTAATTTTTCCACTCCTTCTATGCCAATTGAATTCTGTTGAATTAATGCTAAGGCATGCTCAATTCTATACACCAACATCATTCCTGAATTAACCTTTGATTTTACTCCGACGTTAGTTTGAATTAAATCACCCGCAACTTCCTCTTCAAAATATCCAGACACAACACCCGCAAATAGTAAAAGGTTTGGCACGCCTCTCATACTCAGTCCGCCTTCCTTGGGTGAGATCAATTGCGTTTTTTTATATACGACTGGTCCGCCAGAAAAACCTGAGTTGTTGTGTCCATCTAACAGTAGATAATCCAGATTTCCTGCCGATACTTTAGCTGATTTTAATATAGCAAATGGGATGTTGGCACCTATATCAGCCTCTCTTCCATGAGGAAAACCTAAAAAATACATTTCATCCCCATACCATATTCCATTTGTCTCCGTTGGAAATTCAAACCCACCTAATATAGGCAATGGTATTTGTGCAGTCAATACCGAAATATCAATTTCTTGCTCACAATGTCCGATGATCCTAATTGGGATTGGGTTCCATCGTTTGTTAAACTTTATATCTATAGAATCACCGCGAAATTCCCAATAATCATGTTCATCTTTGTGTATGAAAAGGTGCTGAGCAGTAATAATATATTGCCTATTGTCCACGTTAATGGTAAAACAAGTTCCGGAGGCGAACCTATTTTTTCCACTGGAATTTGTCTGTTTAATTCGTATATGAAACGTGCTTTTTAAAAGACTCAAAGGGATGATATTCATGTTAAATTCCTTTATTAGTGAAGGGTGTTCTATTTTATATTGGCAACGCCAACCTCAGATAAGAAATTATATCACATACGTGAACTGGTATCAAGGTGTTTTACGCACATCCGGGATTGTTTAGTTTCCGATTTGCTGCCCATTTTAGGAGGCTATACACATGCCGCCCTTACAGGGCTAAAGCGGATAGCAGGAACATTTTCTATAAACATGCCGTTCCTAATGAAGTTTAAGTATTTAAACGGGTAATTTTCGGTTTCCTTGTCGGGACCGGTGCGGTTAGGAAACCGCACCTACCGGGTTTGGGATTCGAGCCCTAATTACCCAATTTATTTGTTAATCTTCATACGGAACTGGAGAATGGAAAACTAAAAATCTCGACTTTCAACGCAATTTACCTAACGATTTGACGTGCCTGTTGAATCCGTGCTATAATTATTCAACAGGCAATGGTGGTGTCCAAGCCAAGGAAAAGGAATCAGATAAATGGAGAGACGGGAATGCAAATTGAAGAATATTTTAACTTTTTAGCAGCAGATGACATTCGGATAAGAGGCACACGCATCGGTATTGAGAGTATGCTATATGAATATATCCACCGTGCGCAAACGCCTGAACAGATCGCGGAACGTTTCCGGACGCTGACGTTGGAACAGGTCTACGCGACAATTCTTTATTACCTACAAAACTTGGAAAAAGTGGGTGCGTATTTAGCGGATTATCTCCAATACTGCCAAGCAGCACGGGAGGAATACGAGAAAAATCTGCCTCCGGTTGTCGTCCGTCTGCAAGAACTCAGGACAGAAACGCGGGATAGTACATCAAGTGCAATACCCTCCCCATCCTAAAACAAAAAAATCAGATCGCCGCGTATCAGTTAGCTGGACACATTCAGAGCCATTCAGTTTTTGGTTTTCTACCGGTCTCAGGCAAGGGTCGCGATCAGGAGATCGCTCCTACAAGAAAACCATACCCCCGCTTTCAAAATATCTCCGCTTGAAAACTTATCCAAAGCACTGTATAATACCAAATTAACCCCATTTGTAGCGCGAGGTCCCTGTGCCTCGCAATGCTGACTTGATCAAAAAGACTTCTAATCACGTTAATTGGGTATAATAAACGCAAAATTGGGTTGAGGTGCTATTGCCTTGAGTGACATTCCGAAAACACATTTCCGCTACCTCTCATTGACACTACGAGACACAATCGTTGAAGGCGTAGCGCACGGGCGTGGAGGAGGCGTTGGAAGTGCCGACACGCAAAGACTATAGCAACGAAGCGACGTTACAGAAATCACTACAGCATATCAGCAGGAGCGGAGATGGCTAACCGAAACGGACAACGGAATCTTGTTAAACCGCATATTCTACTGATTGGGTTGGTGCTTGTCGCTTTTAATAGTTACTGGTGCCTGATGGGGACAGAGGTGTGGCACTCAACACAGTTGACAATCGCCTCACTGTTCTTCAATGCCGTTTTCACGCTCCTTGTCTTCGTGCTTCTGAACCTATTGCTGCAAAGGTTTATACCGCGTCTGGCGATGTCGCAAGCCGATTTACAAACCATCTATGTCATGGTCGTGATGGTAACAACGATCAGCGGACATACCATGATGGGGTACCTCATCCCCGTCCTCGCGCATACTTTCCAGTTCGCAACCTCGGAAAATGAGTGGTTATCGCTCTTTGGAAACAATATCCCCAGTTGGATCGCCGTCAAAAGTCCACGTATCTTAGACGGGTTCTACACCGGCGATTCCACCCTCTATGATTCTGCCACACTAAACGCATGGATACCGCCGGTGCTATCTTGGTCAAGTTTCGTTATCGCGCTCTGGCTGACACTGCTGGCAGTAACCATCTTTCTCCGAAAGCAGTGGACGGAAAATGAACGACTGAACTATCCGATCGTCCAACTCCCGTTGGCATTGACGAGCAATCCGAAACGCTTTTTTACTTCACCGTGGATGTGGCTCGGATTCGCGCTTGCGGGGAGTGCAGAACTGCTCAATGGACTGAGTTTCCTGTACCCAGAAATCCCTTCCCTACCTATTAGAAACAAAGTGCTTGGACAATTCAGTTCAAAGCCGTGGAGCGCGATGGGACCGATTCGTATCTCCTTCTATCCATTTAGCATCGGTTTGATGTTCTTCACACCGTTGGATCTCTCGTTTTCATGCTGGTTCTTCTGGTTACTGACCCGTGTTCAGATGGTCGTGACAGATATGTTGGGCGCACGCAATATCTATAATCTTGAACAGCAGACGGGTGCATGGATAGCGTTCGGATGCATCCCGTTGTGGATGGGACGACGGCACTATGGACGTATTATCCGTAAAATTTTTGGGATTGCACAACGTCGTGGCGAACCACCACCTGACGATTCCAGTGAACCGATGCGTTACCGCACTGCTGCCGGACTGTTCACCGTAGGGTTGATGTTCCTTTTCTTCTTCTGTTATCAGATGGGGATGACATTCTGGGCGATTGGACTCTTTTTTCTCTTCTACTTTCCGATGATTATCGGTATCACCCGTATTCGTGCCGAAATTGGGCCACCCCTGCATCAACTCGTCCTTGTCGATCCCGGGCGGACGATGGTCTTGGCATTAGGCACGCGCCGACTCGGCGCAGACAATCTGATGGGGCTAACGTTCCTCTACCCGTTTGTTCGCTGTTTCCGCGCGCATCCAACACCGAGTGAATTAGAAGCGTTCCGCTTAGCAGAACGGAGCCGTATCGGGTATCGGCAACTCCTCATCGGGATGATTTTGGCGATTGTGTTCGGTATCCTGATAACATTTTGGGCATACCTACACGTCCTCTACGATATGGGTGCAGGAAGCAAAGCACGCGGCTGGATCGTCCATATGGGGTGGGAAACATTCAACCGCCTGCAAACGTGGCTTGTCAGTCCACGCGAGACGAGCGGACCCGAACTTGGCGTTATCGGTAGCAGCTTCATGTTCACGATTTTCCTGATGATTATGAAGATCCGGTTTCTATGGTGGCCGTTACACCCTGCTGGTTACGTGTTAGTCAGCGGCACCGGAATGGGAAGATTATGGTTTACAATCTTCTTGGGTTGGCTGGCAAAGGCAATTGTGTTAAAGATTGGCGGCGTGAAACTCTATCGACAAGCGGTGCCGTTCTTTTTGGGGCTGATCTTAGGGGATTACACGCTCGGATGTGTCTGGAGCCTCATCGGATTGGTGCTGCAGATACCAACCTATATTGTGTGGCATTGAGGTATTCAGTTATCAGTTATCGGCTATCAGCAAAGAAGTGGACATCATATTGGACTACTGACTGCTGACTGCTGATAACTGAATGCCTCTGAGTGAGACACATCACCTCTTGCAAACTTACCTAAAACACTGTATAATAGACGCAAATTTGGGCTGAGGTGCTATTTTAGTGAGCGACGTTCCGAAAACACATCCCCGGTATCTCTCATTGACACTGCGAGATAAAATCGTTGCAGGTGTGGAGCAAGGGATAACCTCTATCCACGGACTCATTGCGCATGGACGTGGGGAGGCATTTGATTACCTCATTGGGGAGGCGACGCAGCCGTTCGCGATTGAGGCTATTCATGCTGCCGCGGTTATGCTTCTATCGGCGGAACACCCTGTTGTCTCTGTTAACGGGAACGTTGCGGCGTTGGTGCCGGATGAACTCATTGAATTGGGACGAATACTCAACGCGCCGCTTGAGGTGAATATCTTTCATACGGAAACGGGGCGGGAAGAAAAGATCCGAGAACACCTGCTGAAGCATAAGGCGAGGTTAGAAACCTCGCCAGCGGAAGACGGGGCGGGAAAAGGTGCAGAAGGTATGCCGGATGTGCTGATGCCTACAACCGAGGCGCAACTCTCTTATATCGACTCCAATCGGAAGTTTGTGCATCCAGATGGCATCTTTAAAGCGGATGTCGTCTTTGTGCCACTTGAGGATGGCGATCGGTGTGAGGCTCTTCGGAAGATGGGTAAAGAGGTCGTGACCGTCGATCTGAACCCGATATCGCGGACAGCAAAGCAGGCGAGTATTACGATCGTGGATAACGTCGTGCGGGCACTGCCGCTGTTATGTGACCAAATTCAGAGGCTATCAGCACCCGATGTAGAAGTTCCCACACTCACGGATTATAGCAACGAAGCAGTGTTAAAAAAGGTGTTACAGCACATCAGCAGGAGCGGGAATGGCTAACGGAAACGAAAAACCCAACCAGGTTAAACAACTCGTCAAACCGCATATTTTGCTGATTGGATTAGTGCTTGTCGCTTTTAATAGCTACTGGTGCCTGATGGGGACAGAGGTATGGCACTCCACGCAGTTGACGATCGCCTCACTGTTCTTTAATGCTGTTTTCACCCTCCTCGTGTTCGTGCTTGCCAACCTACTGCTACAGCGATTCATGCCGCGTCTGGCGATGTCGCAAGCCGATTTACAAACCATCTATGTCATGGTCGTGATGGTAACGACTATCAGCGGACATACCATGATGGGGTACCTCATCCCCGTCCTCGCGCATACATTTCAGTTCGCATCGCCAGAAAATGAATGGATACCGCTCTTTGGACACCACATCCCGACATGGATCGCCGTCAAAAGCCCGCGTATCTTAGACGGGTTCTATAACGGAGATTCTACACTCTACACCTCTGCCACCTTAAACGCATGGATACCGCCGGTGCTATCTTGGTCCAGCTTCGTCATCGCACTCTGGCTGACGTTGCTGGCAGTAACGGTTTTTCTCCGTAAACAGTGGACCGAAAATGAACGCCTGAACTACCCGATCGTCCAACTTCCGTTGGCATTGACAAGCAATCCGAAACGCTTCTTTAGTTCACCGTGGATGTGGCTCGGCTTTGCACTTGCAGGTGGCGCAGAATTGCTGAACGGCTTGAACTATCTATTTCCAGACATACCAGCACTACCGATCAAAGGCAAAACGATCGGGCAATTCAGCTCAAAGCCGTGGAGTGCGATGGGACCGATTCGTATCTCCTTCTATCCGTTTAGCATCGGACTGATGTTCTTCACACCGCTGGATCTCTCGTTTTCGTGCTGGTTTTTCTGGCTCATTAGTCGTATTCAACTTATTGTAACGGATGCGTTCGGTGCCCGGAACATCTATCATCTTGAACAACAGACAGGGGCATGGATAGCGTTCGGGTGTATTCCGTTGTGGATGGGTCGGCGGCACTACGGACGCATTATTCGGAAGGTTTTTGGCATTGCGCAACGCCGTGGTGAACCGCCGCCTGACGATTCCGGTGAACCGATGCGCTATCGAGCTGCGGCGGGGCTGTTCACTGTCGGGATACTGTTTCTCTTCTTCTTCTGTTATCAGATGGGGATGACGATCTGGGGGATTGGGCTCTTCTTTCTGTTCTACTTTCCACTGATTATCGGCATCACACGCATCCGCGCTGAAATCGGACCCCCGTTGCATCAACTTATCTTTGTTGATCCGGGGCGGACGATGGTCTTGGCATTAGGCACGCGCCGACTCGGTGCAGGTAACTTGACAGGCTTAACATTCCTCTATCCGTTTGTCCGCTGTTTCCGCGCGCACCCAACACCGAGCGAATTGGAGGCGTTTCGTTTGGCAGAACGGAGTCGCATCGGATATCGGCAGCTCCTTATCGGGATGATTTTGGCGATCGTGTTCGGTATCCTGATAACGTTCTGGGCATATCTGCACGTCCTCTACGATATGGGTGCGGGAAGTAAGGCACGCGGCTGGATCGTCTATATGGGGTGGGAGACGTTCAACCGTCTGCAAACGTGGCTTGTCAGTCCACGGGAAACGAGCGGCCCGGAACTCGGCGTTATCGGCAGCAGTTTCATGTTCACGATATTCCTGATGATTATGAAGATCCGGTTTCTGTGGTGGCCCCTGCATCCGGGTGGCTATGTGCTTGTGAGCGGAACAGGGATGGGTGGCTTGTGGTTTCCGATCTTCCTCAGTTGGTTGGCAAAGGCAACTGTGCTGAAAATTGGCGGAGTGAAACTCTATCGGCAAGCAGTGCCGTTCTTTTTAGGGCTGATCTTGGGAGATTATACGCTTGGGTGCGTGTGGAGTTTGATTGGACTGGTCTTGCAAATACCGACCTACATTGTGTGGCATTGAGGCATTCAGTTATCAGTGGTCAGTTTGCCTCACAGTGAGAACTGCCAGAATCAGGATTTATAGGATTATAGTAAAGTCTACAATTAAATGGACACTCAGGAATTGGCGAGGTTAGGAATGCAGATCGCATTTGGGTGAGTACACCGCAAAACCTCGCCAGCGACGGTGAAGTATCAACCCCTATTGTGTTCAGATGTTTTTGGGTTTTACTATAAAGGATTTTCAGGATAATTAGGGTATCTGTAAATCGGGCGGACAAGATTTCCATCCTATAAGAATGCTTCACGAGAATTGAATGGCTCTGATTTTTTCTTGATGGTTCTTATCAAACATGTTATTATCTTCATTGTTTGGATAAACCTTCTTAAATATCGGCGGGATGTCGCTGAATACGACTATTTAGGCAATACCTTCTATGAAAACTACCCACAATATCCTTTTTCAAGATGCACAAGATTTGAAAGAAATTCCTTCAGAAAGCGTTGATCTGATCGTTACCTCTCCGCCCTATCCCATGATTAGCATGTGGGATGATATATTTAGTAACCAGAATCCAGAGATTCAGAAGGCATTAGCAAACGGCGATGGTAAACAGGCTTATGCGTTAATGCACGAGATTCTTGATGCTGTATGGGATGAAGTATTCAGAGTTTTAAAGAATGATAGATTTGCCTGCATCAATATCGGTGACGCGACAAGGAAAGTAAAAGATGATTTTTGTCTGTATCCAAACCACGCGCGAATCTTGAATTACCTCTTAAATATCGGGTTTTCAGCACTCCCCGATATACTATGGCGAAAACAGGCGAATGCTCCCAATAAATTTATGGGATCAGGCATGCTACCTGCCGGGGCTTATGTGACACTAGAACACGAGTACATTCTGATAGTGAGAAAAGGCTCCAAAAGAGAATTTAAAACAGAGGTCGAAAAAGAGAATAGACGCGAAAGTGCTCTGTTTTGGGAAGAGAGGAATATCTGGTACTCAGATATTTGGACGGATATCAAGGGAATAGGGCAGAAACTTCCCAATGCAATGTCGCGATTGAGGAGCGCAGCATTTCCATTCGATTTGGCTTATCGATTGATCAATATGTATTCTGTGAAAGGTGACGTGATACTCGATCCGTTTCTGGGTACAGGCACCACAATTGCGGCTGCGATGACATCGGCGCGCAATAGTATTGGTGTTGAAATCGACAAAAGTTTTCAACAGGTCATCTGTCCGATTACACATCATATTGTCGATTTTTCAAACGATTATTTGCACGAGAGATTGATAAGACACGCTGAGTTTGTCAAGAATCGGATCCAAAACTCGGGAGCGTTGAAATATACAAACAAGTATTACGACTGTCCGGTAGTGACGAGTCAAGAACAATGTATTTTGTTTAATGGCTTAAAAGAGGTTCACACCCGCGGAGATAATATCTTTGAAGTCATATATTCAACGAAACCGCAAGCTTGGAATTTTGAGCACGCCTCAGAATCTTTGGCAGGGAATAAAATGAAGGATGATATAAGACATTCTCAACTCAGTATGTTAAATGCGTAGGGACTTCATATTGGACAAAGGTAGACGTATGCAAATTAAATTAAAAAATACTGAGATTCAGGAATACGTAAACGCGCCCGCTTCCGAATTTCCGAAGTACACCACCCAATTAATGAATGTCGCAAATCAAAATTCTCAAGCTACGCGACCGAGGCACATTGGACAATTAAGCGATCTGATTCAGGAATTTCCGGGACAAACTTTTGAAGAATGGGTTACGTGGTATCAAGAACAATATCCTGATGCGATTGATGAGGCGACAGATAGACTAGGTTGTGTTTACATTTCATCTGCACTGAATGAGAATAGCCGCAAAATAGACGAAACCGAGATACCGAACCGCTAACTTATCATACCGCGTTGCGACACGACGATAACGCTTGAGGTATCCAATGAAACGTTCTATAATGTTACGACTCTTATACTTCTCTTTATCATAATCCCGAGGTTCTGTCCGACTCTTACGAGGCGGGATGACGACCTCAATGTCTCTTGAAGTCAGCTCTTCTATAAACGCATCTGAGTCGTATCCTCTATCGGCAATAAGGCATTGACACTCAATACCTTCAAGAAGGGCAGAGGCTTGCGTGACATCATGACGTTGTCCGGGAGTCAACGTAATACGCAACGGGATATTTTTCTCGCTCAACGATATATTTATTTTCGTTGAGAAACCGCCACAACTGCGACCGAGTGCTTGCGCCTCTTGTCCCTCTTTTTTTTTGGTGCCCCCGCAGCGGAAGCATTTGCGCGCACGATTGTGCTATCAATAAAGACCGTTGAGACTTCAGCATCAGCGTGAAAGTGTTGTTGTAAAGTTTCAAAAACGCCTGCGTCAGCCCAGCGACTGAACCGTCGGTAAATAGCGTTCCAGTTGCCATAAGCATCTGGGAGTGCGCGCCACGTGGCACCTTCTTTTGTTATCCATAAGACAGCGGAAAGGAAAACACGGCAGTGTTGTGGATTTCCGACATAGACGTTTGGACACGCAACGAGGAAAGGATGTATTTTCTCCCACACCTCATCTGATATTTCTATTGGAAGTTTTTGGGTATTTTCTGTGTGTTTCATATAAACAGGATACCCAAAATAACTTAAATGTTCAACACTATTTCAAATGTAAACACAACCTAATCTCCATGATAGAAAATTTTAACGTTGCTGTGGATAAAATTGATCGGACCTTGGTTAAATCATGGGTAGAGGATCTAATTCTCGTCAAGACATTCGCGGGACTTAAATTTCAGGAGGCAATCCTGAAAAAGTTGTCAGAAATAAAAGGCTGCGACTACCGTTTGGCAGAACCTCATGAAGAATCCCAAGGTATAGATGGATTCGTAGGCGATGAAGCGTATTCTATTAAGCCGAGTACCTATGATTCAATGCCGATTTTAGCGGAATCCATAGAAGTAAAAATTATTGGCTCATGTAAAGACTGTGTGCTAATGAAGATGTAAAACCCGCGTGGTGACTGCCTTCGTTAGGAACAATCGCACATACTTTTTACATGAGCGAAATTATTTATTACGAGAAAAAGACAGATGGCGTAGTATTTGAAATACCGGAGGACTAAGAGCGGTGGTGGGAACATATCCGTCTATAGATTGTACCGATAGAAGAGTTCGTAGGTCGAGGTGAACAGTTGGCAAAGATCCGGCGCGGTTTCAAACAGCGCCTACCGGGTCTGGGGAAAATCCGGATTACCGATTTAAATACCTAACCTTCATTAAACCACGCCTACCGAGGAAGCAACAAGTACGTTTATCAACGCCTCTTCGTCTCCTGCAGGGCTATTTAGTTTTCGGTTCCGCTTTCGATTTTAGTTTACGAATGTTAACATTTTTACGAGATATAGCGTGAAAATCAAGTCCTATCTCGTAAAAAGTATCCACACTTATGAAGTAAATATGTACAACTAAATGACCCTGTCGTCTCCTGCCCTTTGTATTGCAGCTGATACAACCGGTAATAGATGCCACCACTTTGTTGCAATAACTCGTTGTGTGTGCCGGTCTCTCGGATTTCGCCGCGGTGCATCACGATAATCCTATCCGCATTTTGGATCGTCGAAAGTCGGTGCGCAATGACGACAGAGGTGCGATTCTCCATCAGACGACTCAGGGCATCCTCAATCAGGATTTCGGTTTCGGTGTCAACACTTGAGGTCGCTTCATCAAGAATAAGGACACTCGGATCCGAGGCTAACGCACGCGCAAAGGCGACCAACTGTTTCTGCCCAACGGATAAACCGGCACCATCTTCCTTGATCTCCGTGCCGTAGAGGTCCGGCATCTTCTGTACGAACCGGTCTAAATGCACATCTTCCGATGCGCGCTTCACCTGTTCCGTCGAGATCGATGGGTCCCCTAAAGTGATATTCCGCTCGATTGAATCCGAAAAGAGGAAGATATTCTGTTGCACAATGCTAATCGCGCCTCGTAGATCCTCTAAGTTCATCTCTCGGATGTCTACCCCATCAATCAGGATCTGTCCCTTGTTGATCTCATAGAATCGGCATAGCAGATTAATGATAGAGGTTTTCCCCGCACCGGTATGCCCTACGAGTGCAACTTTTTCACCCGGTTTCACCTTAAATGAGACATCCCGCAGGACGTAGTCATCGTCGTTATAGGCAAACCAGACATTCCGGAATTCAATTTCACCTTTCAGACTATCAGTATCCTTTTTAGGAACGGTAGAAATGATCGTGGGTTGCGTATCGAGCAGCTGGAAGATGCGTTCGGAAGATGCCATAGCGTTCTGGAAGATGGTATACTTTTCGCTTAACTCGCGGATGGGCCAGAAGAAACGTTCAGCGTAGCGGATGAAAGCGACTAACACGCCGAAGGTCAGCGCGCCTTGCACAATCTGTCCACCACCGTACCAGATAATCACGGCTGTCGCGAGAGAGGCGGTTACCTCAATCAACGGGTGAAAGATCGAAAAATAGAAGATACTCTTCAGGTTGGCAGCGAGGTATCTCCGGTTCCGCTCGTTAAAGCGGAGATGACTCTGTCGCTCTTGCGCGAAAAGTTTCATCGTCGTCATACCGACGATGTTCTCCTGTAAAAAAGCATTGATTCGCGCAAGCTGCTTGCGTTGTTCTCGAAATGCGCGACGCGAATAGATCTGGTAGACGAGTGTTGCCCCGAAGATGATAGGAATCACCGTGAACGTCACAAGTGCAAGTTTCCAGTTAATCAGAAGCATTACCACCACGATTCCAAAAATATTGAGAAGGTTCGCGAAAACGGTAATCACACCAGAGGCAAAGAGTTCATTGAGAACCTGAACGTCTCCCATCACACGTGTCATCAATCTACCGACCGGATTTTTATCGAAAAACTGTACGTCTAAACGTTGTAAATGCGAAAAAAGCATCTGACGGAGATCATGCATCACGTGTTGCCCGATCATCTGCATGCGGTACTCTTCAAAGTAGCCGAACACGAATTCGCCAATCAATCCGAATACCATAAAAAGCGCTATCACCCCTAAACCCTCGGGCACTCGGGGGATAATATGATCGTCAATAGCGATATGCAATAGATACGGTCCGACGAGGCGCGAGAGTGTACTTCCAACCATGAGAAACCCGATGATGAGCAGCTGGATTTTGTAGGGTTTAAGGTATGAAAGAAGACGTTTCATCAGGACGCTGTCATAGACTTTCCCGAGATCATCCTCTTCATCATTATATTCGTACAGGTTGCTCCCCATGCCAAACACAGGTGGCTTCCTCCTTCAGACTGTATCGCGATGATTATCGCGTGTCCATTGTTTAAAATGCTTCAAGTTCCTCTTGTAAGAGTTGTGTTTCATAGATGCCAGCATAAATCCCGTTCTGCTCAAGTAGTTGTTCGTGTGTGCCTGTCTCAACGATGCTACCGTCATTGAGAACGATAATCTGGTCGGCGGCTTTGACGGTCGAGATACGATGCGAAATGAGAATAGTGGTCCGATCTTTCATAATTTCAGCGAGTCGGTTGAGAATCGTATCCTCGGTCTGTGTATCCACATTTGCAAATGCATCATCAAGAATAAGAATTTTCGGTTTAATGATGATTGCGCGTGCGAGTGCGCTCCGTTGGCGTTGCCCGCCCGAAATCGTCATCCCGCGTTCACCGAGAAAGGTTTCCAATCCTTCGGGGAATTCCTCAATTTGTTCAAGGAGATCAGCGGTGTGTGCTGCGTCTCGGACTTCTTCGTCCGCTGCCGTTTCGAGACCGTAGGTGATATTATTTCGCAAATAATCAGAAAAGAGAAACGGCTCCTGCTCCACAACTCCGATATTGGAACGGAGGACGTTTAGCGGTATATCCTGAATATCTACGCCGTCTACAAAGACAGTCCCGCGTTCCGCTTGACGGATACGTGGAATCAGGTTGGCAAGCGTTGACTTTCCAGAGCCAGTACCCCCGACAATCGCGAGGGTCGTGCCACGTGCGATTTTGAGGTTGATGTTCTTAAGCACAGGTGTTCCATCGGGGTAGTCAAAATTCAGATTTCTAAATTCAATCTCGCCTTCAATATCTCTGATACCCCATTTCACCTGCTCATCATCAAAGATTTCTGGTTTTTCATCAAGGATCGCTTGGAGCCGCTCCATAGATGCTGCACCGCGTTCAAAGGTATTGACGATGAAGCCGAGGGTAATCATCGGGCGGACGAGCATCATGAGATAGGCACTGAACGCGAAGAAATCACCGAGCGACATTTTGCCGTCAATGACATGGAGTCCGCCCATCCAGAGGAGCACCACACCACTGATCCCCGGTAAAAACCGGAAGAGAGGGAAAAAGAAGGTCATCAGTCGGATCTGCCGATGGTTACGGTTGACAAATTCTTGGTTCAACTCCTGAAAGTGCTCAATCTCACTCGCCTCAAGCGTATATGCCTTAACAACGCGAACACCTGACAAATTCTCCTGAACCTTGGTATTCATCACAGAAACGGCTTCTTGGATGCCTTCGTAATGGGCATGCAACCGTTTTCCGAGAAAGCGGATCAAGACTGCAAGCATTGGATAAGGAAGCAGTGCCACAAGGGTGAGCGTTGTATCAATGCGCAGCATGATGACAAGTGCAAGTCCAAAAAACACGATGGCATCAGCGCTATACATCACCGCACTGCTCAACACCATTCTGATGGCGTTTAGATCGCTAGTCGCGCGCGTCATCAGGTCACCGGTACGGACGTTATCGTAATACGCGGCAGAAAGCTTTTGGAGATGGAGAAAGAAGTCGGCACGGAGGTGAAACTCCATCTGCCGCGCGACCCCTTGGATAGTGTGCCGTTGAATGAAGCGTAGGATACCGCCAACGAGCGCGACCCCAAAGATGAGCAGCGCGAAAAAGAGGATGCGTTCGGAAGACATCGTAAAGATTGGGCCCTCAAAGGTTGGATCATAAGCACTTCTCCACGCGTGTTCTAACTCATCAACAACCGTCTGGAGGATCTTTGGACTGATCAGAAGGATCCCATTCGTCAGAAGTACAAGAAAGAAGCTGATCGAGATGGCGTATCGATACCGAATGACATACTTTTTAAGACCGAATAGACTGCGAATGGTGGGACTCCTTTCGGGCAAGCGGACCGCGCGTTGTTAATATTATATTTTGACGTAAATGTTGGAGATGTGTTTAATCAAGTTTTCGGTAATACTAAGAAGCCTCTTCTTGTAGGAGCAAACTGTTCTCGCGACCCGACGCGGATACTCACGGATGTAGTGTCTTACAGGTCTTCTTGTAGGAGCGAGCTGCGCTCGCGATATTATACGGACTGGTAAACCGAGCTCGGTGGTGATCGCTTCTTGTAGGAGCGAGCTGCGCTCGCGACCCGACGCGGACACTCACCGGTGTAGTGTCTTATAGGTCTTCTTGTAGGAGCGAGCTGTGCTCGCGATGCCTCAAGAACGCGTAAAAGTGCATCCAAAAATGGGTATAAGTGAATCGTTATCTGTCTGTAACGTAGCGAAATTGTCTATACTTTATAACATACACTAAACTACGACCAAGGAGTAAATATGAAACATAATCGAAGACCGGCACCCTTTAATTTCGTGCCGGGTGATTCCGAAGGCACTACATGGGCACTACCAGCAGGTGCAATCGCTCGACTGGGAAAAGGTAATTTTCGTGAAGTGAAACCATCTCCAAGTGGCGCGTATTTCGCCGTTGCAACCGGTATAGGTCTCTGGTGGTATGAAATGTCGTCAAAACCACCTATCGCGTTGTGGGAAACTGAACGGGGAATGATCTCCGCTGTCGATTTTTCACAAAATGGCGAGTGGATTGCTATCGCCAATTATGACGGTGTTATTAAGGTGGTGGACATTCAGAGTGGTGAATGCCTCGCGCAGATGAAGCGGACGGAAGAACATAATATCTATTGGTACATTAATTTTTCCCCAGATCGTAAGTGGATTGCTACCGCGAATTGGCACGGCATCGTTGAAGTGTTAGATGTCCATCGCGGTGTCTGCGTCGCGCAGATGGATCGAGGAAACCGTGAAGTTAAAGCGGCTGATATTTCCCAACTCGAATTTTCACCCGATGGACAGTACATCGCCGCTATTGGTGATAACCCTAAAGTCCATTCAGTCCGCGATGACCAACTTGTTAACCCCGATACAGAAGGCATGCAAACTCACATCTGGCATCCAGCAACAGGTGTGCCAATTGTCAAGTTCGCAGGTAGTATATTTGCGTTCTCGCCAGACAGTCGCCTGCTGGCGGGCGCAGCTCCTAACGAACCACTCGGCGGTGCCGATCGCGTTGACCGATGCATCTCAGTGTGGGACATAGTGAATGGGGAACGCATTGCTCACTTCGCAGCACATAGCGACTGGGTAGACGCTATTACCTTTTCGCCTTGCGGTAATTTCCTCACATCAAGTAGTAGAGATAAAAGCCTACGCGTGTGGGATGTGGCGAAGGGTATGCAAAAGACGGCTTATACTGACTTTCAAACATCTCGGATAGCACCATTTTATTCAACGGAAGGTGAATTGTTCGCGATTGTAGATGGGCAAGACACCATTGAAGTCTGGGATGTGGAACGCAATGAAAAAATACAGACCCCAGAACTACATCCGAGGAGTGTTGATGCTGCATGGTTTAGAGAATTTCCGCAGTTGGCTCTCACCGAGATTCACACCAGCACCTCACCAAACAAAAAGACTCAGGTCGGCAACATACATACATTCTCAACACTCCGTGAACCCGATTGCTTTCCAGATCCGATTCTGTTTTTGCCGGATGGAGAAACACTGGCGACAAGAGGAGGTCGTACCGGTATTGTGCTATGGGATGTTGAAAGTAAGCAGGTTCGAGAAACATTACTGAAAGATAAACGTATCACCTCTTTTACCGTTTTGCATTCTGGAAACATGCTGGCTGTCCATAGTCAAGACAACAACATCAAAGTTTGGGATGCTGAGAAACCCGATGAACCGATTGCCGAATTTACCGAAACCGAACAGGCGCGATTGGTATGGCATATAGCGTTCACACCGACAGGCGATCGGCTTGCAGTTGGAAGCAGAGATGGCACAATTTATCATTGGGATCTCAGAGATCAGGAAAGATTGAAACCCTTCACAGGACATACAGAATTCATCTGGTCAGTGTGCTTCTCGCCAGATGGCAAACGACTGGCAAGTGGTTCAAGCGATGGCACCAATCGTCTATGGGATGTTGCAACCGGCGAAGAGATTGCGGAATTCCCGTTAGATGAACCTCAGACCCTGATGAAGATAGCATTTTCACCGTGTGGTGACTTGATTGCGGGTGGGATGTACGGAGAACTTCGACTGTGGTGTGCCGAAAGTTTGACAACGCTTTTTGCGATACCGCAGCCAGAAACACAGAAACCGTATGCCCTCACATTTTCGCCGTGTGGTAAGTATCTGGCATCTGGCACTTGGTGGGAAAGGGGAATGGAGAAGATGGCAATTCGGTTATGGGATGTTGGAAATGGTGAGAATATCACTACCCTTTGGGGACATCCGACAGATATTCAATCGCTCGCATTTTCACCGGACGGTACACTTTTGGCGAGTGGCGGTTTCGACCGTACTATTCTTCTCTGGGATTTGAAGCCCTTTATAGGTTCGTAAGGTCTACTAACACGCATTCAAAATATAAGGTTATCAATACGTAGGTTGGGTTGAACGAATTCCATCAAAACCGTGAAAAACCATAGAAAAATAAAGTCTCCTCCATACACGCTACGTCAAAGAGATACCGAGTGAAACCCAACGATTTTTCTATAATATAACGGTATTCAGTTGGGTTTCACTCGCTCTTATACATGATAGTATATAGTGTTTGAAGTGTGTTTGGGTTGTCAATATTATCCTTTCCAAGTCCGTTCAACCCAACCTACGGCACTGCGAGGATTTATGAACCCCTCAATTAAACGACCCTTTACTGACGGCTGACCGCTGATTACTGAAAACTCTCACTGTGAGGCAAACTGATAACTATTTCTCTGACTGCTGAACGCCTCTGGCAAAAAATATATTGACAGCATTTTCTCCTGCAGTGTATGATATGCAAAACACACGCTACCATAGGAGGAAACAGATTTGGCGGCAGACATTGGACTCATCGGATTAGCAGTGATGGGCGAAAACCTCGCACTGAACATGGAAAGCAAAGGGTTTGAGGTGGCGGTCTTTAACCGTACCGTCTCACGGGTAGACGCTTTCATGGAACGTGCTGCAAAAGGCAAAAATATCACTGGAACACATTCTATACCAGAACTAATTGAGAAACTTGATACCCCTCGAAAAATTATCTTGATGGTGAAAGCAGGGGAGCCAGTTGACGCATTTATCGGGCAATTAGTCCCACACCTCTCAAAAGGCGATCTCATTATTGACGGCGGGAACTCTAATTTCAACGACACCGTCCGCCGACACACAGAGTTGGCTGAACAAGACATTCTGTTTATCGGAACAGGGATCTCCGGCGGCGAAGAAGGCGCATTGAAAGGACCGGCAATGATGCCGGGCGGTTCAGCCAAGGCTTACACACTCGTGGAACCGATTTTTACGAAAATTGCGGCACAGGTAGACGGCACGCCGTGTTGCTCCTACATCGGACCGGATGGCGCAGGGCATTACGTCAAGATGGTGCATAACGGCATCGAATACGGCGATATGCAACTGATATGCGAAGCCTACTCGCTGATGCACAGCGTCTTGGGAATGAACTCGGACGAGATGCAAGCGGTCTTCAGCGAATGGAATCGCGGCGAACTCAATTCTTACCTCATCGAAATCACCGCTGACATCTTCACACAACTTGATAGCAGCGGCACGCCTTTCGTTGATGTTGTGTTAGACCAAGCTGGACAAAAAGGCACCGGCAAATGGACGAGTATTTCAGCACTGGATCTCGGTATCTCCGCACCAACAATCGCCGAGGCGGTTTTTGCACGTTGTATCTCTGCTGTTAAAAGCGAACGGATCGCAGCATCAGAAGTTATTCAGGGACCGTCTGGTACATATCAAGGCGACCGAGATGAAGCATTAAAAGCGATTCACGACGCACTCTACGCCGCGAAAATCTGCTCTTATGCCCAAGGTTTCGCCTTAATGCGGGAAGCAAGCGAAGAATTCGGATGGAATTTGGATCTCGGTAAAATTAGTCTCGGTTGGCGTGGCGGGTGTATCATTCGCGCAAAATTCCTGCACCGAATCGCTGAGGCGTTTGAACGAAATCCCACGCTTCCAAACCTACTGCTCGATTCCTACTTCCGAGGTGTGATTGAAGCGGCACAACCGAACTGGCGGAATGTCATCGGTACAGCCACGCAGCTTGGTGTCCCGATCCCCGCATTCAGCTCCGCTTTAGCCTATTTCGATAGCTACCGCAGTGGCAAACTCTCTGCGAATCTCATCCAAGCGATGCGCGATTACTTCGGAGCGCACACCTATCATAAACTCGATGCAGACGGAAACACGATTCTCGGAAAAGATGGCGAGCCGACGGTCTTCCATACCGAATGGATGCTGGATGGTCGTCCAGAAGTTATTGTTGATTAAGGAGAACGTATGGCTCAAGAAGCACAACAAGCACTTTACAATTTCAAACCGCAACACGAGTTTTTCGTCGGAATCGACTCAGACGGTTGCGTTTTCAACAGCATGGAGGTCAAACACAACGACTGCTTCAGCGTGAACCTTGTCAAGTATTTCGGCTTGGCATCTATCTCACGGCAGGTGCATCAGGCATGGGATTTTGTGAACCTCTACTCAAAGACGCGCGGCACAAACCGTTTCAAGGCGATCCTGCTGGTGTGCGATTTCTTACGCGAGATGTCGCTCGTGCAGAAGATGGGTGTCGCGGTACCCGAACTTCCCTATCTACGCGAATGGTCCGTAACGGAAACGAAACTCGGTAACCCCGCGCTACAAGATGCGATTGATAACGCGACAGGGGAGAGACTTGACGAACTAAGTCAAGTGATGGCATGGAGTCTCGGCGTGAACGAAAGTGTCGCTGAGATTGTCTATAACCTCCCTCCATTTCCCGGAGTGCGTGAAACGTTGCAACGGCTTCAAGGTAAGGCGGATGTCATCGTCGTCTCTGCAACACCGGACGAAGCACTCAAACGCGAATGGGATGAACATGAAATTGACTCTTATGTCGCGCTGATTGCGGGACAGGAGATGGGAACGAAAACGGAACATCTCACGATAACGACGAAAGATAGGTATCCCGAAAACCACGTCTTGATGCTCGGTGATTCTCCCGGTGATCTGAAAGCGGCACAAGACGTGGGCGCGTTGTTCTTTCCGGTCAATCCCGGTGCCGAGGATGCATCGTGGCAACTGTTTCTTGATGAAGCGATGGAAAAGTTCTTTAACGGACAATACGCCGGTGCTTATGAGGACGCATTGATTGACAAATTTCAGGAATTGTTGCCGGAAACCCCGCCATGGCAATGAAAAAAGACGGAAGGGTGGGAGAAAAACGGAAGTATGGAAGAAACATGCTCCTCCTGCCTCCTTCCACCCTTCCATTCTCCCACGCTTCTACTTACCTATGTTTATATTATGAAAGGACCCCTTAATTTATGAAAATTTTACTTCAAGGACGTGTTGAAGGCGAACTTCTACAGAGACTGGAGGGCATCATTGGCGACGCACATACATACATTGCGCCAAGCTCACGCGAGGAACTTATTGAGGAAGGCAAAGATGCCGAGGTCTTTTTCGGTTTCTGTAGTGAAGAC
Source organism: Candidatus Poribacteria bacterium (assembly GCA_965246985.1). Lineage (GTDB taxonomy): Bacteria > Poribacteria > WGA-4E > WGA-4E > WGA-3G > WGA-3G. The sequence goes on from OZ251998.1 coordinate 4,933,150, forward strand.
CTTTTCCCGCATCTACCGAACATCAAATGGATCCAATCCTCCAGTGCCGGGATGGACAAGCACATGTACCCTGCACTCCGTGAGAGCGATGTTATCTTAACGAACGCTGCAGGCTTGTACGCAACACACGTCGCCGATCAGGCGTTCGCACTTCTGCTCGGTTTGGCACGCGGTATCCACGATTCCGTCCGGAATCAGGACAAACACCAATGGGGTGGCAGCCGCAGATCTCCGATGATCGAGATTGACGGGTTCAAGATCGGCATCGTCGGGATGGGTGGCATCGGGATGCAGATGGCGAAACGCGCAAAAGGGTTTGACATGTACGTTATGGCTGTTGATGCCTACCGTACCGATAAACCGGATAACGTCGATGAACTGATGCCGATGGATCAACTTTCAAATATGATGAGCCAAGTGGATGTCGTGATGATTGCGTGTCCGTTGACAGAAGAGACACGCGGTCTAATCAATAAGGATAACCTATCCGTGATGCAACCGACTGCGTTCTTTATTAACGTCGCTCGCGGCCCGATTGTCAACGAACCCGACTTGATTGAGATTCTGCAAGCCAGAACAATTGCGAGTGCAGGGTTGGATGTCACCGAAATCGAGCCGCTGCCAGCAGATAGTCCGTTGTGGGATCTGGATAACGTCATCATTTCGCCGCATTCCGCAGGTGGATCACAACACCGCATGCGCCGTGTTACCGAGTTTTTCTTGGATAATTTGGAACGGTATCTGAAGGGTGAAGAGCTGAAGAACATTGTGAATAAACAACTTGGATTTTAACAGGAACACGTATCTCTCCGGTAGCCTCGATCTCACGATCGAGGCACTACTGTTTCATCCATTTTGAATTTTAGGGTGCGTTAACCATAGAGGCGAGGTTTCCTCGCCTGATACTAAGCAGATACCCTCAATTTGAAACTGGACAGACCACTACTTTAAAGTTTGCAAAGAACAAGGGAAAGTACCAGATAAACTTTAGCTTAATTAGGACTTACGCAGCAAGCATCTGTTCGCCGAGGTCCCCGTGCCTCGGCGAACTATCTTCTCACGGTTTTGCTTGCAGAATTCAAAGCGGACGCTTTCTTCCCAAATAGCGTTTGCGTAAGTCCTATTAATGCTAAAGACGTTTGCATTTTCGACACACAACGACTATAATATTGGCAAAGACCGAAGAAGGTCTGGGATAAAAACCAGACAGGTGGGATAGTAAATGAGAAGGTTCGGTACGCAGGGCCCTGTGAACCCTAAACAACACTACGTTGTCGCCCGCACGGAAGAACTCGCTGAGTTCATTAAGCGCATTAAAGAGGGACGCTACATCGTCATCTTCGCACCTCGGCAGACAGGCAAGACGACCCTCTTCTACGCTGCTATGGATATCCTTGCTGCCGAGGAGCCAACCTATCTTCCTATTCATTTAGATTTTGAGGCGTATAAAAACCTCACCCCTTCCGATTTTTATAGTAACCTCACTGAAGATATTCGCGAGGAAATTGAGAACCTTTACCAAAAACGTAGAGAAGTGCCCTCCGAAGCACTAATAGATTTTTTAGAGAACACAACACTCACTGATAATATGTCAATGATCAGAGGGTTCAGAACATTGGCGAGAGTGCTAGAAAACCAGAGGACTGTTGTCTTTATTGATGAGTTTGATGGCATTCCTCCCGCAGTCGTGAGCGATTTTCTGTATGCCCTCCGCCGCATCTACATCTCTAGAACCTCTCCCCGATGTCCCTACAGTCTTAGCATTGTAGGTGTCAAGAGTATCGCGCAACTCAACTACGATCACTCGGTTTCTCCGTTCAATATCCACGACGATTTTGCCTTGTCGAATTTTACGCTTGCTCAGGTGCAAGAGCTCCTTGGGCAATACACAGACGAGGTCGGACAAGCCTTCGTTCCAGAAGTGATTGAAGCTATTCACAAACAGACAGGCGGACAACCCTTCCTCGTCAACCGATTCTCGCAGATACTCACCGAAGAGATGGACATACCAAAAACCGAAACACTGACAATAACACATCTTTCACAGGCACACATACAACTCTTGGACGAAAATAACACCAACCTAACACATTTGACAACCAATATCCGGCGAAACCCTCGCTCTGAAAGTCTTTTGATGCGAATCATGTTGTATGATGAAGGGGTGCCTTTCAATCTACGTAATGAACTCATTAATGAGCTCGCCACGTACGGAATACTCGCGAGAGGCACTGACAGAATGTGTAAGATTGCCAATCCAATTTATCTATATTGCATTCTACAAACCTTCAAGCCGATAGTCAACGGATTGGAGCGCGACTACTTCCCCGAAGACACCGATCAATTTCAGTACCTCACTGACACCGGACAGATTCAGATGGAACGGCTCTTGGATAACTTCCGAGACTTTATTGCCCGCGCAGGATTCAGGATCCTGCAAGTCCCCGAAACCCCACAAGAATTCATCGGACAGCACCTCCTCTTTGCCTACCTTGACCAGTTTGTCACCAGTGTCAATGGGACAATGTATATGGAAGTTCCAACCGGGCGCGGCAGGATGGATATCCTCATCCTTCACAACCAGAAAAAATACATCGTTGAAACAAAGATATGGAGAAGTGAGCGGCACTATACCGAAGGGAAGCAGCAACTCGCCGCGTATTTATCAACGGAGGGAGTAGCGGAGGGCTACTACATGGTGTTCGATCATCGCGAGGTGCCAAAGTCGCACACAGAGACAGAGACGATAAATGGATTGACAATCCGCAGTTACGTCATTCCTGTGGTGCAAGAACGTCCTTCAAGTGAGAAAGTTAGATAACCTCCTTAAACAGCGGTTCGCCCTAAGAATCATCAGGTTCAATCCGCACGGCGCAGAATTTCAGCTCCGGTTGCTTAGATACTGGATCAAAAGCAGGATTCGTTACATAGTTCGCATTGGTTTCAGCGTGGAAGAGATCGCCCCAGTGGAACGGCGTAAAGAGCAACCCACGCCGAATCGCTTCCGTGACACGCGCCTTCGCATAACACCGTCCACGTCGCCCGACAAGATACACCCATTCACCGTCTTCAACATCGTTCTCTACAGCGTCATCCGGATGGATTTCCACGAACGGTTCCGGGTCCTTACGCACCAGCTGCGGCACCTTACCCGTCCGGGTACGTGTATGCCACTAACTCTCAATCCGTCCTGTCGTTAAACCGAATCAAACCGCTGCCAGCAGATAGCCCGTTGTGGGATATGGATAACGTCATCATTTCGCCGCATTCTGCAGGCGGCTCACAGCATCGTATGCACCGTGTCACCGAGTTCTTCTTGGATAACTTGGAACGGTATCTGAAGGGTGAAGCACTGAAGAACATTGTGAATAAGCAACTTGGATTTTAGGAGTTAATCTATTCGTGCCTTAAAGACCATGGGGTTGTGAGTGTATAACTCATCTTAATCATACAACGATGAATAAGGGACACAGAAGAACATTCGACGTGATTTGTGTCCAACCAATCTCAGGCACCATCAAATGGCGAGATGTTAAATCTTTGTTAAACAAGACTTACGCAATGCACAATGAATTGTGCTACTACAAACTTCATCCGTTTTGAGAAATGAACGTATTCCCAAGGTGTATCTTCGGTTTTTAGTGTCGTAGGCTCCGGTGATAGAACACTGATTAGACAAACTCGCAATGTTTTGGCGAGGCAGGAAGAATTTCCTCAATAACTGAAAATCAGCTTGTGGACGGTGAAATTCTCGTTTTATAAGTAAATTTGACTTTTATGCTAAATTATGATATAATAGTAGTGTAAATTGTTTTATAGTAGTGTAAATAATAATGGAGGGTATAATGAAAGGCAGATCTCGCATTCCACAACGCGTTAGAGAGACACTCGGTGAAAACATCCGAAGGGAGCGCGTTATCCGAAAAATGACCCAAGCCGAACTTGCTAAGAAGATCGGCACATCGCAAATGATGATTTCCCGTTTTGAGAAAGGAAAGGACACCCCTTCGGTTTGGAGATGCTACCGGATAGCGAAAGTTTTTGATACCAGTATTGAACAACTTTTGACGGAAAAGCCATAAATCGGTATTATTGCCGTATTTTGGCTGCTGAGTGCTATCGGCGGATGTTAAAGAGGATAAACTCATATATTTAAGCGAGGACGTGGCTACAGCAATATGCTGGACAAGATGTTTACGCTTGATATTAGACTTTTGATCTACAAATACGTAAATCCAAAGTCATTACCAATAAGGAGTCGTAATCATGTCAAATCAGAATTTCCCCCTTGTGTATTTCTTTGCGAAAAGTAATTTCGGCGATACCAATCCTGATTTTATCAAAATTGGGTATACAGGTACAGAACTTTCACTACGGAAAGCAGCACTCCAAACTGGCTGTGAATCCCTAATATGGGCGATGGGAGTCCTCCCGTTTGAGGCGGAAGATGAAGCGCGCCGCGAAGAAAAACGGATACATGAGCACTTTGGAGGGTTTCGGGCACGCGGAGAATGGTTTTATGCAACACCTCGGGTCATCCAATATATTGAGGATTATGCGGTACAATACACTGAACTGTTTACAGAAGATGTGCCACCGACTTCAGGTGAAGAAGTTATAGAACTCGATTTAGAGCCTACCCGAAGTGAAGAAGCCATTGCATTCGGAAAATGGCTTAGTGAGTGCCGGACAGAACATAATATGACCCAGGCAGAAGTAGCTGAAATAGTAGGCTGTGCTCGCGGATACATCGCGTTCATTGAGCGAGGCAGAGGTATGCCTGGTAAGGAGTTACATGACGCATTGATCCATTTATTCGGTGATCCTTTGGATTCTATCATGGAAATAAAATCTAAAATTCTCGCTGTGCAAATGGAGGATGGCACTTGGATTGCAGAGAATACCGGAATAGACACGTTCATTCAGGTAATTAAGGAATTAGAAATCGAGGAGGTAAAAAAACTCGATTTGGCTATTAATGGGATACCTCTAATAGCAGATTGTGACTATGACGGTAAAGCCCAAAGAAAAGTTGAGACAGAGACAGGGACATATTGGATAGTGTCTGGGACCGATACCCAAAAAAAGAAAAAGATTTTAGATGACATTGCCGATCAGCTTAAACGTGATATGACTGTCTTTGCTAATCCGAGGGCGTAAAGGTTTACCGTTAGAACTTACGCAGCTTGTTGTCCAGCGACCAAATAAGGCAGAAACAGGAGATGAATTAAACTTTCTGTAGCACAAATTGTCAGTTGTGTAGAAGGCAACTGCAAACTGGCAGTGGACGCTACAAAGAGAACTCTTGGACGGATCTATCAGCACGGGTCCATCACACCCCACTGGAGCAAACGCGGTGTCCTTACATCCAACTCACGTTATCTATAAGAGTGATGCAGGTTTCCGAGATGTTAGAAGTAATGGATGATTGAGATTTAGCAGGTGATTTTCCGATTTATTTTCATTAAGTTTCTATTCAGTTTTCAAATCTATTGTAAGTATTTTAGAAGATAAAAAAGGAGCGCACACATGTTAACTATAGTTTCTGTTCAACGCAAAGAGGGTCGCGCTATGCCCTTAAAAATTAATCGCCACCACACCAAGATCGGCATTAAAAACCAACTGGCGACAACGAAGGTAGACCAGATTTTCGTTAATCCGAACGGATTTGAAATCAACGGTATGTATCTCTTCCCCGTGCCAGACGATGCAGTCGTTTCAAACCTTGCGCTGTCCGTTGATGGAAAGTCGGTAAACGGAGAACTTCTCTCCCAAGAACAGTCGTACCAAATTTATAAGGACAGTGCAAGCTACGGCGGAAATAAGGCAATTCTGGAGCATGTCGGAACGCGGGCGTTTGCGGTGAAAGTCCCGGGAATTCCAGCGTCCGGCGAACGACGTATCCAATTTGAGTATTCCCAGATTGTTTCCGCAGATAGCGATCTCACGAAGTACACCTACCCGTTATCGCTCGCGAAATCGGCATCCGCGCCGATCCGAAATCTGCACGTTGAAATGGAGATTGAAAGCGAAGAAGAACTCAGAACGGTTTACTCACCCTCACACGAGGTTACCATTGACCGCAAGGACGATCGCCATGTGCTTGTCAGTTATGAAGGCACAGATGTAGACCCGGACGACGATTTTCTCTGCTACTATGCGGTTTCAGACGACAATTTCGGGATCACTTTGCTCACGCATCGTGACGATGAGAAGGAAGACGGGTACTTCATGCTCCTCGTTTCGCCTAAGTATGAAGTGAAACAGACGGAGATTATTGAGAAGGACTTCGTTTTCGTCTTGGATCGATCAGGTAGTATGAGTGGTCGAAAGGTTGAACAAGCAAAAGCCGCACTCCGTTATTGTGTCCAGAACCTGAACGACGGGGACCGGTTCAATCTCATTGTGTTCAACGAAGACATCACCTCCCTTGCGGATAGACTGAGCAGAGGCGAAGAGTGGTTCGGTGGTGAACGCTGGCGCGATACTGCAGCCATGTCCCACGAACTCATAGACGTGAAGGATGGACGAGAAAAAGCCTTCGCGTTTATTGACGGTATTGACGGACGCGGTATGACAAACATCAATGATGCCCTGCTTACCGCGTTAGCGGAAACACCGGATTCAGATCGACCAAGGATTATCGTTTTCCTCACTGATGGACGACCGACTGTCGGTGTAACGAATGCAGCCTTAATTCTCGAAAATGTTGGGAAAGCGAACCGGAGTCTATCCCGAATTTTCGTGTTTGGCGTAGGCTACGATGTAAATGACCACATGCTTGACAAAATGGCGGCGGATAACGGTGGAACGCGGAACTATGTAAAACCTGACGAAGACATTGAGGATGCTGTGTCCTCTCTCTTCAGAAAAATGAACGAACCTGTGTTGGTGGATGTTAGGATCAATTTCGGGCAGATCGTTACGAAAGAATTAACCCCGAAAAATCTGCCAGACCTATTCCGAGAGGAACAGTTGACAATCCTCGGTCGTTATGAAGGACACGGCGACACCGTTCTGAAGCTTCGCGGAATCATCAGTAGTGAGCGGCATGAGTTCACTAAAGACGTTCACTTCTCTGCGCTTGAACCCGACAACGATTTCTTACCACATCTCTGGGCACAACGCAGAATAGCGGAATTGGTAGATGAGGCTGCTTTGAACGGTAGGACCAGAGAACTTGATGAAGAAATTGAACGTCTCAGTAAAGAGTACGGCGTGCTAACACCTTACACATTATTCGTCGATGCAGACGACGGATCATTAGGAAAACGGTATGATTCCCGAATTTCAGATGCTTACACAGAAGCGATGCCTATGTCCGAGAGGATTGAGTACACCAGAGAAATAGAGGAGCAAAAATCTGCTGGGTACAGGAGGCAGAACGCTGATACGAGATATATTGGACGGAAGACCTTTCATCGTCACAGCAATATGTGGGTAGACATCGAATATGACGGGACATCGGAGCGACAAATGGTTGAGTTTGGCAGCGAAGCCTATTACGAACTGATGAACCATCTGCCGGACTTGGCAAAATACTCCAAACTTGCCAAAGGTGCCCTCTCCATGATTATCTGCTATAAAGGCGTAAACTACGACTTGTGCTAGTTGTCTTCTTGGTGCTTTTGTGAATCAATGTTTAGGACGTTCCTGCTGAAACTCATAAACTTTGTCCTTACATAACGACTTGTGCTAATTAATCTTGTCTTCATAGATATTTCCTTATGCGAGAACGAGGTCTTTGAGTTTCATCAAAGGGCGTCCGAGGCATTGATTTACGAAAGCACCGAGAAGACAACTACCGAACTTATTGCTCATACGCGTTAGCAACCCCCAATGCTTCAAGGCACGAACCCGAGAAACATGAAACTGTTCTGTGAGTTGACCGATTGTCGTCTCAATACGACGACGCATCCGCACCTGAAGTTTGCGAAAACTCTCAGGATACTGTTGCTTTTGATTTCTTTTCAGCGTCGGTAATAAGACGGTTGCTTGGGTTTCGATGAGTTCTGCCTGAAGTTGTTGAGAGATATAACCTTTATCGCCAAGAACAATCGGATACTCCCCGCGTTCAGCAAGCAAGGGTAACACGTCTCGATCATCTCTATTAGCAGAGGTAATGCCGAAGTCAATAGGCACTCCGTTAGCTGTCGTTATCAATGTTCCGCGAAAACCGAAAAATGTTCCCAGGCTTTTCGTCGCACAGTTTCCATAAGTCGCGAGTGTTCGAGTGCCATCCGCCCACTTGAAATCAGACTTTGAAGCATTCGCACGTTTGAAATCGCAGACAGGGATCGGAAAAGAATCAACGATAAAGACATCTGCCTTTGGCAAGCAGTTCGTCAATGCCTGACGGATGACTTCACTCGCTGTAGAAAGGTTCCTTCGCCGACGATTGAAACGCGACCGCTCCGGTAAACCGGGAAAGACGGTTTTTAGTTCTGCCTTGATGCGTCGATACCCCGAGTTCTCGCTGTCTTCACCGATGTATTCAAGCAACCATGCGACCGTTAGAATATCGGCATCTGGGCAGTTCGGGGTGGGGCCCGGACGGCGTGCCTCAGCATTTGGGAAGTGAGCCTCATAAAGCGTTTTTATCATCTTTTGAAACACCCGTGCAACCTGCTTGAGGGTGCGGGATTTATTTTTCAGTTGCAACGCAATGCGTTCTAAAGTATACTGTAAATCCATCCTTATGCCTCCTTTTGTTTCTTGACTTATAGGATAACATAAGGATGGATTTATTCAGACAGAAAAGGCGTGCACTGCTTTTTCGTCTGGGCAACACTTAGATATTTGTGAAATCTAAAATAACAATCAGTTAACTGGCACAAGTCGTGTAAACTATGAGATTATACCACCCACGGTGTAACTTTTAGATTTCCGAAACCAGCGTTCATGTCGGGCAGTTGTTATGGGCAGGTATCTGTGCCTGCCCTTTTCTTCTTTGGTTCAGGAGAACTGAACTTCGGGAGGAGATGCAGAAGTCCGTTGAGGTTTACTTTGAAGTTTGCAAAGAACAAGGGAAAGTGCCAGATAAACCTTCCTCAGACATATTTTCCTCTTGATTTTTCTCTCCAAATGTCGTATTATTTTAAGGGTGGTTGTGGAGACATTTATCGGTTTTTCCAATAAACAAACCAACGGAGAAGAATCAATGGATGTGTTAGCTGAAAGATTAGACGCGAAATTGCGTGAATGGGAACCAGATACTGTAGCAGAGGTCAGAGAGAGAATTTCGGAAATTATTGAGCTTGCTGATCAGGAGATGTTAGATATAATGCGATCACGTTCCGTCGAACAGGAGGTTTTGAATCTACTTGATGAACCCGTACCCCGGTGAGATTTGGTTAGCGGACCTTGGTTTAGCAGCGAAAACTCGACCTGTGCTGGTGGTATCTCGTTACGATCTAGATCCACCACGCGCTATGATAACTTATATCCCTTTGACCTCCCAGTACAGAGAGAGTCCGTACGAGGTGGTGCTCCCGAAATTGAGGTTTCTTAATCAAGATTCTTACGCCAACGTACAGGGTTTGGGTTCCATACCGAAAGCCCGGCTTGACCGAAGGCTCGGTAAACTTCCAGATAACGTGATGGCAGAGATTAAGAACACTATCGCGTTTGCCTTAGATTTGGATGCGGGTTGAGTTCACTAAAACTACTTAAATCCTCAATTGTATCGGAGAGAAATGGCGAGGCACGGGGACCTCGCCGGACAACACAATTAGGTTCATATCTACGAATCATCAGGTTCAATTCGCACGGCGCAGAATTTTAACTCCGGTTGCTTAGATACTGGATCAAACGCTGGGTTCGTCACATAATTCGCATTAGTTTCGGCGTGGAAGAGATCCCCCCAATGGAACGGCGTGAAGAGCAACCCACGCCGAATCGCTTCAGTAACACACGCTTTCGCATAACACCGTCCACGTCGCCCGACAAGATAGACCCATTCACCGTCTTCAACGTCGTTTTCTACAGCGTCATCCGGATGGATTTCCACGAACGGTTCCGGGTCCTTACGGACGAGCTGCGGCACCTTACCCGTCCGAGTGCGCGTATGCCACTGGCTCTCAATCCTTCCTGTTGTCAAACCGAGTGGAAACTCCTCGTTTAGGTCTTCATCGGGTGGCTGATAGACCGGCGTTTTGAATTGTGCCTTCCCGGAATCGGTGAAAAACTTCGTGCGGACGTATCGGCGCGCCGTGCCGGGATGTCGTGGATGCGGACAGGGCCATTGCAGTGATGTTTTCGCGAGACGTTCATTCGTCATCCCCATCTGATCACACGGTGTGCCTGCTGTTAGAAGCCGATATTCATCCCAGATCTCTTCAGCGGTGTAGAAATCGAAATTCCGTTTGAACCCCATCGCTCTTGCAACCTGCGTAAATATCCACCAATCCGGCTTCGCTTCGCCCGGGGGTGTTAGGAACTGATCGCTCCGCACGACGAGCCGTTCGCTGTTTGTCATCGTGCCTTGCTTTTCACCCCACTGCGCCGCGGGGAGCACGACATCCGCATACTCCGCGGTCTCTGTCGGGTAATAGCAATCCTGCACGATGACCAAGTCCGCACGCCGCAACCCTTCTTGTGATACCTTTGTATCGGGCATGCTGACTGCTGGGTTTGTGCAGGCGATCCAGAGTGCGCGAACTTTTCCCTCAGCCGCCGCCTCAAACATCGGCACCGCCGTCAACCCGGGTTTCGAGTCAATGCTTCCCGGTGGCACCCGCCACGCGCCTTCCAAATAGGCACGGTGCATATCATTGGTGACAACACGATAACCGGGCAACTGGTGAGACAGATAACCGACCTCTCTGCCCCCCATCGCATTGGGTTGTCCCGTTAACGAAAACGGACCCGCACCCCTTCTGCCGACTTCACCTAACTGGAGATGTAAATTGATGAGGGCAACATTTTTGTCAACACCACTTGTGCTTTGATTGGTGCCTTGGCAGTAAAAGCTGAGCAATCGACTTGGTTTAGAGAGGTATTCAACGATCTCGTCAATACGTGCAGGGTGAATATCACAGGCAGCGAGCAGCGTATCTTCGTCTAAACTCTTCAAATGGTTCTCATAAGCACTAAAATTTTCAGTACTCCTCCGGACGAAGCGTCTATTGACCCGTCCTACGGCAAGGAGGCGTTTGGCAATGAGTTGAAGAAACGCAACGTCGCTTCCCGGTGCGAGAGGCACATGGATATCCGAAAAATCTGCTGTCTTCGTGCGGCGTGGATCTACGGCGATAATCCGCACACCGGGATCTAATGCCCGCCGTTTCCGAATCATCTGGAAGAGAACAGGGTGGTTCACCGCCATATTCGCGCCGATAATCAGAAAGACATCGGCATGCTGGATATCATCATAGCAGGTCGGCGGACCGTCTGAACCGAACGACTGAATATAACCGACCACCGCAGACGACATACAGAGGCGACTATTTGTGTCTACGTTATTCGTGCGGAGGAATCCTTTGAACAATTTGTTGAAAACGTAGGAAGTCTCTGTATCCAATTGTCCAGAGCCGTAGAGCGCAATAGAATCCTTGCCGTGCTCCAACTGGATTTCGTGAAGCCGATTTGCTGTGAAAGCGATAGCCTCGTCCCACGAAACCTCGCGCGGGGGTTCACCCCTGCGATCCCGAATCATGGGATACGCGAGTCTACCGTCATGATTTTGAAAGACCTGTTTCAGATGTGCACCTTTCGGACAGAGCATTCCATAATTTGGAGCGACATCGTCGTCCGCTGAGATTCTCGTAATTTTATTATCCTGAACGGTTGCCCTGATGACGCAACCGACTCCACAATAGGGACATACCGCTTTTCCTGTTGAATTTTTCCATTTTTTTACAGTTCTCGGCCTTCAGTAGAAGAGGTGTTTGTGGCAGCCACAGGCTCCTCTTGTAACTGACAACTGACAACCGATGACTCCTTGTTTAGGACAAAACACCTTCGGTTTTTAGACGCTGTCTCTCTGCAAGTGCTGCATCAAACGCTCTCTTCTCTGCGGCTTGGACTGCAGGCGAGAATCTCACCAACACCGTGCCAACCGAGGCGACTGCAACCATTACGCCGATATATAGCAAGCCTTGCTGCATCGTGATACTCTCGGAACGGAACAGGAAACCCGCCGCAACAGCACCAGCGTTTCCACCTGCGCCAACAATACCGGCAACGGCTCCCAACGCCTTTCTATTGACAAATGGAACGATTCCAAACGTCGCGCCTTCGGACATCTGCACGAAAAGACTAAAGACAATCATCGTTCCAACAGCAAGCACGAGCACCGCCATTTGCGAGAACACTATCAACATGACCCCTTCACCTAACAGCACAACGAAGAGGAACATGACACGCCCGCGGAGTCCCATCTTTTTCGCAAAGAAATCGGAGAAAAATCCACCGAGGCTTCGTGCAAAAATGTTCATCAAACCGAATAAGCCAGCGATGAGTCCCGCGGTCTTGACATCCAATTGGAAATGGTCATGATAGTAGAGTGCAGCGACGTTGTTAATAGTCAGTTCCACTCCGAAACAGGCGGCATAGATGAAGAAAAGTGCCCAGACACGATAGTCTTTAATCGCGAGCATGAAGGATTCCATGCCTTTGCCTTCCGAAGGTTCAAGTTCACCGCGTTCACGGAGTTCTTTATAATTCCCATCGGGTGCGTCTTGGGTCAAGAAGTAATAAGCAAACCCGGTGATAAACAGAGCGACACCGGGAACAATCATCGCCAACCGCCATCCGAGGAATTCATTGACACCCAAGCTGAGAACAGCCGTAAAGATGATAGGCATCACCATCTGGGTAACACCGCCACCGAGGTTGCCCCATCCCGCTGTCGTGGCATTCGCTGTGCCGACACAGTTCGGCGCGAACATCACCGATGTGTGATACTGCGTGATGACAAATGACGCACCAATTGCACCGATTGCCAATCGAAATAGCAGAAACGTCTCGTAATTCTGTGCAAGTCCTATATCCATGACGGGCAGTGAACCAAAAATTAGGAGCCATGTATATGCCTTTCGAGAGCCAATCTTGTCGCAGAGCGGTCCGATCAAGACACGAACCAATACTGTAATTGCGACAGAGGCGATAATTGTATTACCGATCTGTGTTTTTGTTAACATCAGGTCTTCGCGCACAATCGCCATCAGTGGTGCAATCCCAAACCAACCGAAAAATGCGAGGAAGAACGCGAACCATGTGGTATGGAAGGTACGCATCTGGACCGTTTTTAAGCTAAAAAGTTTTATCTGTGTTGCTTTATTTTTGATATCCATAAATTTTTCAGACTTTTGAATAGCAGACTTCGGGCTATTCTCAAGTTGTCATCTTCCTTTCTATAATGCGTGTTAATTTTAGTTGTGCGCGTGGTGACGCGCGAGTTTACTTCACCCGTCCGTCTCACCTACGTGAAAGGTAAGGGACGAGCCCTTCAAGCACTTGCGGTAAATCGTCGCAAGGCACATTTTCCAATACTTTGGGCGCGACTTTAGGGTTAGCACCAGCATCACCCTTGAGGAACACATCCACCGCATCGGTAACGACACCATCAATCTTAATCTTCTTACCGAGCAGTCCAATATCTGCAGCGGCGTGGTTACCACACCCGTTTGGACAGCCAGACCAATGTATCGTCAACGGCTTGGTATCACTGAGTTTTGCTTCCAAATGCCGGACTGCCTCCATCGCGCGCGCTTTCGTTTCAATCAGCGAGAAGTGACAATAGTCAATACCCGTGCAACTCACCATGCCACGCATGACTTCCGAGGGGTCATAGCGAAGCTCCTGTAGGAGCGGTTCAGCGGTTAAGGCACCGATTTTTGCGTCCGGTACGTTCGTGATAATCAGATTCTGTCCTTGGGTGAGGCGGATGTCGCCGTTACCGTATTCATCTGCGAGTCGAGCGACCTCGAAAAGCTGCGTTGTCGTGATACGTCCGACAGGTACAACAAGTCCGACGTAGTTGAGATGTGGCTCTTTCTGTGAGAAGATACCAGTATGGTCGGTTTTCTTCTTGCCGCGCGCATCTTTACCCGCTGTCAGGAGCGGCTGTTTTCTGTGCCGACGCATTTCTAATTCTTTTCGGAATTTTTCTATACCCCAATCTGCAATCAGAAAAGCAAGACGAGATTTATTCCGAGCTGTCCGAGGTCCGTGATCTCGGAAAATTAGGGTAATGTCGCCACACAAAACTGAGGCTTCTTCAGGAATAACAAACACATCAAGTGCTTGTGCTACGGTGTAGCCACCAGAACCCATCTTTCCACCAACCGCGACGTTAAAGCCTTTCATCTCTTGACCATCAATCTCCTTTACCGCAGGGGTAAGCGCAATGTCCTGTGAGGCGGTATGCGTGCAGTTATCCAAACACCCTGTGATGCCGACATTAAACTTGCGTGGAATATCGGTAAATTCTTTATTACCGACAATGAGTTTCGTGAATTCCCTACCGATAGGTGAAGCATCAAATAGCTCGTTGGGAGTCAACCCAGCGACGGGACACCCGATCACGCCGCGAATATTGTCAAAGCCGGTTTGGAGTGAACCTAAACCGACCTCCTCAAGCCGATTCCAGATGTGCTGGACATTCTCAATCGTGAAGCCGCGGAGCTGTATCTGCTGACGCGTCGTGAGATCCACAAATCCGGGTCCGTTTGCTTCAGAGATTTCAGTGATGGCGCGAAACTGCTCGGCGTTGCTAAAACCGCTGGACATGCGGAGCCGCATCATAAATGCTCCAGGGGTCTGTTTCCGGTAAAAGACCCCAACCCACTTGAGTCGGTCGCGTTCGTTTGCCGGAATAGATTCCCAACCATCCCGAATGTAGTTCGGAATGTCGTTGATGACTTCAAGCCCGTTTTTTTCCCGCTTGAGGACTTCGGCAGCGTTTATCTTGGACTTCCCTTTCTTCGCAGCCGCTGTTGGTGCTGAACGCACCCTCCGGCTTTCAGGAATAACTTTCTTTTTTGCTTCGTTCACCTTTGAATCTCCTTTAGAAACAGGTCCCCTGCCAGGTAGGTGCGGTTTGAAACCGTACCTACTGGGTTGGGATGAAATAAAAAAAGCATCTATCGGCAAGCATAACGCTCAGCCAAATAGACACCCGTGTCTGGTACCAAACCACCTTTGGTTGGAATTGTAGTTATTATCTATCGCGCCTAATAGCAGAAATATATCTGTCCCTATTAGGCAAAATCGGTAATTCTAATGTGTACGCCTTGTTCACCATTGAACATACGCACTCTCAAAAAGGAAATGGATATATCCACCTATAATTTATTCGTCAATACTTCTGCAACCGCCAGAATGTCCTGCGAGACTTCCGCGAGTCGCTTTCTGCGATTCATCGCCATCTTTCTCAAAATTTGATACGCCTGCGCTTCGTTACAGCCGCGTTGCTGGGCGACAAGCTCTTTTGCGCGTTCAATGATTTTGCGTTCAGCAAGGTTCATCTTTGTCTTTTCAAGTTCTTCTTGCAATGCCCGGAATTCATAAAATCGGGCGACGGCTGCCTCGATAATCGTTTTAACTCTGGCACCGGTGAGTTTGCCGACTGCATACGCAGACACGCCAGCACGCGTCGCCGCCTGAATCGTCTCCGAGCGTTCATCCCGTGAAAACATGACTGTCGGACACGGATAGTTCTCATGAAGTGCCGCAACCCAATCGAGTATCGCGTGCCCTGGAAAATCGACACCGATTAGTATGATGTCTGGCTTTATGTGTGAGACTTGATCCGCCAAGCCTTCCTGTAGACGCAAAGGTACAGCGACGTTGTATTGACTCGCTTCCAGGATTTGGACTAACGAAGTCGCACGCTCCGGATTGTTATCAATGATTAAGACTTGCCCCTTCCCAGTAACGGATGGGGACCCCGGCGTTGAGATGACTGTTTCCATCCTCCACCCTTTCCCAAGTTATTTTCTTGCGAATGCTCTGAAACAACGAGGAATGCTAACCTTACATAATAGCATTAGCAAAAACCTTGTCAAAAGTCTGGATTACTGATTTCCCTAAGGCACATAAGGGTTCTGCAAAACAAAACCCCACAAGGTGTCCCGCGAGGTGTTAATTTTTGCTTATTTTTTTAGCAGAATGCACGCGTTCTTTCCTATTTTTTGGGCAACATGGAAAAAGAACATTGGAAGACTGGAAGAAGGGAAGATTGGAAGCGGTATTACAATCACAACGCCTCTCACGCGTTCACGCGTCGTACAGTATAGATAGCAACCTTGGAAGTCTTTCTATCCAATTTGACAGGACAGGTAGATTTCTGATAGGCGAATCCGTTATCACTGAGCAGCTTGAAAAACCCGCTGGCGTTGTTTCGATTCGGTTCGGAAAAGAGGGCAATACCCTTGGAGGCAAGATAGTTCTGAAGTAGAGTCACAATCGGTTGCCAATGGTGCTCTTCATAGATGACATCTGCAGCGAGAATATAGGGGAATTTGCAGTTGAAGCAGGGAGTGTTCCAATCCATCTGGACGAAATCGGCATGTTGACTAACACTGTTCTGCTCCGCGTTGTGTTGTACGAAGTGCAGTGCATCCCGTTCTGCATCCGTGAAAATCACCTTCGCGCCCATCTGACACGCGACAATACCTGCCAGTCCAAACCCGCAGCCAATCTCAAGTACTTGTGCATCTCTGAACTGTGTGCCGATTTTCTCTACATAAAGCGCGAGACCAATAGAGGATTCCCAGAGGTAGGTCCAATAAGGGAGATAGAGTTTACCTTCCTCGTCCTTTCGACTGAGTTGATCAAGAAACCAGTCGGGTTCCTCTATGATTGTGAGTTGGACCCGGCCGGTTTTCAACTTGACGATGGTACTCGTTAGCGGATAGTCTCGCAATTCGGTTTCATTTCCTTTATGATACCCCAAAGCGGCTGCAATGCAAAGTAGGCTGTCGGGTGTAGGACTCAGTGGATACTGCGACTAAAAAGTTTAGTGATTTCATCAGTCTCAAAAACAGGTAGCGGTTGTTGTGTACCGGTGGCATCTTCCAACCACAATCCCTGCTCAGGCGGCAAAAACTTTCCAATAATGTCCGCGTTGATACCAGCGGCACCAAGGGCTTGACAAATTGTTTCCCCATTTTCGGGTTCCGATGCAATTAACATGGCACCAGATGAAATGACTCCAAGCGGATTAAGTCCAAACATATCACACAATGTCCGTGTTATGTTTCCGTACAATACTGGTGAACCTAAAAGTTTATTCGTATAGACAATCACGCCTAACTCGGCAGCGGTTGCCAATTCATACACAGCAGTTGCGACACCACCCTCTGTGACATCGTGCATAGCGTGTACGCCACCTGTGGCAATTGCAATCTGCGCATCCTTTAGCACAGAAATTCCAGGATGCATGAGATAGTTCTTCGCCTGTTCCAAGAATAGGACATCGCACTTTTCAAGCACCTGCTCTTCACGCTCGCGCGCGATGATCGCAGTCGCTTCTATACCGAGTCCTTTTGTAAGAATTAATGCATCTCCTACACGAGCATCCGCTGAAGTGAACAAGGAATCCTTAGGGGTAATCCCCATCATTTGCCCTACGACAACGGGTTGCGTTACAGCTGGCGTAACTTCGGTATGTCCACCACACAGTGCGATGTCAAACACCGCACACGCCTGCGTGAGTTGCGCCATGATATCGCGAACCATTGCAGGTGTCGTTGCATCTTCAGGTAACAATAGGGTTACCAGCAACCATTTGGGTATAGCCCCCATTGCTGCAATGTCATTGCTATTGACGCATACCACATACCACCCAATATCTTCAGTCGCAAATGTAATCGGATCACTGGTTGCGACGAGGTACCTGTCTCCTAACTCGATGACGGCGGCATCTTCACCCAGTTGTGGACCGACAACCACACCTGTGCTGCTATTGGACGTGGGCAAAAGCTCCTTTAAAAAATCGTGTTTCAGTTTTCCAACGGGTAGATTCATGTCTTTTATCTATTTTTGAAATGTATAGGGTGTGAAGTGCTAACGTTTATTTAGACCAAAAATCCGTAAAGTTAAGACAAGTTTTTTCTCAAATTCGGCAGGTGTCAAATACCCTAACGCCAAGTGAGGCGTTTCAGGTTTAGTAACCCCGTAATCGAAAGCGATAGTGAGTTGTTCATGAAGAAAATGTTCAGTCATCATTCCTCCAAAATTTGTTTGTCAGTGCTAATCACAAGGCCCATAAATTCTAATTTATCAGCGCGGAGTAGGTTATTAAGGGCGCGTTTTGCATTCTCAGAGACAATAGGGGACCTACTGTTAAGACCCGATTTTAGGATGGTGTTCGCTTCCTCTGTCTGAATGTAGATGTTTTTATTGCGAATACTATCGGTTAGCTTTAAGAAACACTCAACAACCTCAGTTGTATGTTTTGGAAGCATTTGACCTAACTCCTTTAGATAAATTTCCCAATCTTCTACTTCGCAATCTTGTGCTTTGCATACACCTATGACTTTGGAATATGACCTCAATCGCCATTTAGCTTCCAAACACTCAGCTTGCAGCCAATAGGTAAAATATCGAAGTTCTGTCGGTTCTTCCTGTTTAAGACGCCATTTAAAGAATTCCTTTACTCTGTCTTTTATACTTTGGTCTAAGTGTTTTCCGGTACTCGACAATCTATGTCCTATATCCTTGAACAAATTTGCCCAATGTTCTCGTTTTTCACCAGTTTGCTGGTAAAATTGTTCAAGTAAACTTTCTTGACCTTTAAGTGGGAACATTTCCCACAAATAATAGTTGAAAAGGCGTTCACCGAAAACATCAAGTGGTTGGTGTGCTATGAGATCATGCTTTTTGAAATCTGACAAATGTTGTAAGGCAAAATTGAAATCGTCTTCAAGAATTTCAAAGATTTCCTTAACTGCTCCATTACAGAGCACAAAACTACTAAATGCAGCGTACCATTCTTGGCGTTTATTTTCTGCCTGTGGGAAAAAATCTGATTTATGCTCAATTGCCCATTTCTTATTGAAGTTGTAAATCGAAAGATAATTCTCACCCAAAACGGCATATTCAGGCGGTGTCAAAAGGTAACCGGTTTCGGAGGAGAAACGTTTTGCAAGAAGCGTTGTTACTTCAGGGGTTTTGCATTGCGGTTCATGTCTGCGTAACCAGAAACCGAATTTGACAAGGTCCTCCAATGCTCGGCTTCGTGTATTATTGATACCTTCGGTGAGTGGATCATTGCGATATAATTTGTCTGGATTACCTTTATCTAAGTTCCAATCATATTGTGTGCAAAGCATTTCCAGGATCTTTGCGAGTTTTTCTCGGGCAGTAATAGGGACATCTACACCTTTTTCAAGACATACGCCGATAAAGTCGCCGACAGCTCGTCGTGCATTGGTCCAGTTCTGATTCTCGCGGGATTCATCACCTTGTTTATAGTCTCTATTGTGTTCTCGGTCTGGATGTGAAAGGATCCATTCGCTGAATGTTAACCATTCATTGAGTTGGCCGAAATTTTTATCCTTTACATGCACCTGCATTGCATTAATTATTGCCCGCACGTAAATAGGTCTCTCAATTCGTTCGCGGTTGTCTATCCAGAACTTGAGTCTGTCGGCATCAGGAATGATTGATTCTCTGAAAAAGGTCTGAAAGGCATTGGCAAGTGCTTTGATATCGATTCTTACAAACGAGTTACCTTCAGGACGTTCATCCATCTCCTCCCAGTCATTTATGAAGGTAAGTAATTCCTCATCCGTGAGGTTGGCAAGCTGTTCAGGGGTGCGTGGGCTGCGATTAGATACGGAACCGACTGTTACCTTAGACGATAAGTAGTGATCATCAGAAATCGGCTCTTTGGCTTTGTCTTTTAACTCCTCATAGCGCGTTGCATATTTGCCAAACAATACAGAAGCAAAAGGTGTAAACTGGCTCAAATGAAAACGCTCTCGGCGTTCTTGGAAACGTTCCTCAGTGAATTCTTCACCTAACCATCCAACCACCCAATGTCGGTAATTTTCTTTTGATGGACCTTCAAAAATAGACTCAAAGATTCGTGCGCGTTCAGCTTGTGTGAGTAACGTCTCGCCAAAGTGTTCGCAAGCACTTCTTATCATCAGCTGGAATTCGTAAGGATGTTCCCATTGATTGTAAGTTCGATGCGTCAAAATTGTTTCTCGGATCCATGGTATGGTTATTTCATTTGGATACTGGGCATAGAGGTAGTGACGCAGACGCTTGAAAATTTTCCAGTGTTGCTTTCGCAATATTTTATCCAAATTTGCAACTGCGTTGGGTAATTTTTCAAACACCTTTTCGCAAGCAAATGTCAGTGTATCTACAAGTATCCTCTCGGGAAGCTCATAGGTGCCATCCGGTTCTCGAAGGCGAGGACACCAACTTTTGGAAAAGTCTACCTTTTTATCAAGGTCCTCCTGATGTGTTCGTAAGTGAATCATATTTGATGTTGCAGCAATGAGGAGACAAGCAACTTTATACGGTTCATTTTCAGCAAGCGGGCGAACTCCCTTAGCCATTATCTCGGAGTATTCAGAAGGGTTACGGGATACTGGATAAAGTGTGGTTCCCAAGTCCGTTGGATCCTCTTTTCGACGTTTCTGTTTGTCCTCTGACTGTGGGTCTGGCGCGAATGCAACGAGGATCGCTGAAAGCTCCAACGCTGCAGATGTTTGATTTTCCGATGTCCAATGTGCCAACAGATCTACGTATTTATATGTCCGGAGTTGATGATCCATTCCTGCGTATTCAAGTATTTTAGGTTTTAGTCTCGCGGACTTTTCTCCCGGGAGTTGTAATGCAATATCTAAGATACCATCATAGACAATTGGATTATCAACTGCGGGAAATTCCATCACCAAATTGATAACTTCATAGGGGGCATCCCTACACACGTTTTTGAGATATTGAATCTCGGGCCAGTAAGGGTATTGAACGGTACCGTCATCAAACCGCAGGCTTTTTGGAGGGTATTTAAAACAGTCACGTTCGGCAAGTGGTTTGAGCCACAATGGATTTTCTAAGCGGGAAAAAAAATACTTACGGGCAGTCCCCTTTTTAACTGAATTTAGGGCATTATCTACCATTTCATTGGTTGGCTTCTTCCAAGATTTCATGGATACTCCTTAGTTGCTCAAGTTCGCTGCCTGCAGCGGCATATAGGAAACTATCAAGCTTCCTAAAATGCCTTTCGACTTCAGAGGATTCCTGCGTCTCAAATTCATTCTCGCGTAAATGAGCATGCGCACGAAACCACCGACTTGCCTTCCGCCATTCCTGAGATAGGTTTTCGGGGATGCTCTCTTTGTCCGAATAATCCAAAAAAGTGGTAAAGAAAGAACTATCTGTTTCTTCAGCTCTAAGACGACCTGCTGTGTGCTCATCAACCAGATTTTTTATTTTTTTACAGATCTCATTAGGAATTACATGTCCGTTTTCATCGTTATCTTCTATTATATTAAACCCTTCGCCGCCCCATTTATCTTTCCACTCGTCTTTGAAATCATCTACAAGTTGGACATACTGAACAAAGTCACCCGGGATACCTATCGCAGCAGATGCAAGACCATTCATCAAATCCCTACCTGCATGGGATGCAAACGAAATATGGCCCGGTGATTTCTTGTTTAGGAGATCTAACGCACCTTTGTACACCTCGGCATACGCTGGCAGCTCAAGATCATCGTTTATCCAGTTAAAGACAGTTTGTTGATTTGACGTAAGCATTCCGCCCAGTAAAGACCTTTCAATTGAGAGACATAGCGATCAGGAATCGGACAGAAGTTCGTCTCAATCGCTCTCAATTATTTAAGATAATAACATGCTTGAAGGGGAAAATCAAGCGAATTAACGACGCTTAGATTTGAGTGTACTGGGGTATAGTTCAGTATTCTACAACACTACCATTCAGGCGATTGTCCCTACAGGATTTTATAACCTTCGCGCCTCAAAAACCTTGTTAAATAAAAATTTTATAGGTACGCAAGCCTGATGACGGTCCGATGATTGCCCAGATGCTGCCGATAACGTAATCGCCTAAGATCAACCCTAAAAACAGTGGTGCAACCTTACGGTGCAGCCGTAAGCCACCGTGCCGTAGAATCATTAACTTCAGAAACCACGCCACGAAGAAGGCGAACCAGAAATAATCCATTGCGAAACTGATTGCGAGTGCGTAACCCGCCGGATGGAAGGGCCACCACAGGAAATGCATCCGCATATACATCATTACAAACGTCAGGAGTGCCCCGATCCCCATAAAACCGATACCAATCAAGTTTGGTTCCGTCGGGTTATGGAGCCACCGCTGAAGCCGACTGAACGATTCCCTGCCAACCCATTCCTTGAAGCCCCCAGCTTTTGCGACCGCGCCGTTTCGGAAGGTGATGTCAAGATTTGCCCAAAAGGTCGCCACAATGCCGATGACAATCGCGATTAACATCGCGACCCATAAACGCCGATTGCCCATCCCCGTTGATTCTGCAAGTTTAAACGCCTCAATCTGATTCGGCATTGGGTGATTACGGTAACCACGATTGAACCAGTAGAAAAGCGACATAATCGTGAGGCTGCTTGGATCGAACTGCCGTGTTCCACCCACTGTCGCCAGCATATCATGCGGATTAACGTAATAAATTTCGTGCGGCGTGCCGAGTTCCGCGCGGACACGAGTGATGGCAAAAGAGAGCAGGAAATAGATCCCAAAGAAGAGACCCGCAACCCATAACGTCATTCCCGCAATAGAGGAAAAGACTCCGAGCGCGACGAGTGAACCGAGAATGCCTAAGAAGGCAGCACGATACGGCATCGGTTCATCCGAGTCATCAAGTTGAGATTTAAACCCGAGTGCCTTTTTCAACACCTCACTCAAGTGTCGTCGCGTGACCCAAACAGCAAGCATGAAGAGTGCAATCCACGCGCCGTATGCCTGCTCGTTCAGTGCCGGGAAATAACGGGTACCGAGTGCCGCAGCGATAACAAATTCCGCTAAACGCACCACAAAGAAAAACCAACATGAAAAGGAAAGATCCAACGGTAGGAAAAAGGCTAACCCGACAGCAAACGGGTAGACAGAGATACGCGTACCACGGATCGCACTCCACGGACGTTCCGTAAAGATATTCTGGAACACGGCTGTCCGTTTGATATAAGGGATCTCAGGGAACTGTGGAAAGAGGTAGTGAACCCCGTTAATCACACCAATAACTACGGCAATACTGAATCCCATCCACATCATTCGATTATTTAGCAGTCTAATGCCACCATCTTCCGAGAGCCGGAGCGGGAGTTGGATGATCGGATACGCCAATTTTTCCTGTTCTGCCCACCGCTTCCGAACAAGCGTATTGATGCATAGCATCATGAACATCATAACGAGGAAAAAGAATCCCCAGAACGCCAGCGGCTTTAGCCAGACCGAAAAATTATGTTTCGTATAGAATGAGGCTTCACCCTCGTAAAAACCTTGCAAACTTTGCGGATCGGAGATCGTGAGCCATGATGGCAGATACCGAAAAAAGAGTGCCTGCCACTCATTTTCATCCGTCGCAAACCGGAACGGATGCGCGATACTACCGAACATGTTCTGCATCGTGTCGTGCCCCGCAAACGTGCAGGAAATTGCCACCATAATGTAGACAGTAAGCAATTCCCCTTGCTGTAGCATCTGCCGCGGCGCAATGCGTTTCAACAGACAGTTGGCAACAACACAGACAAACATAATGAAAACAGGCTGGATAAAAAGCGGGAGGCACGAACCATCAAGTGAATAGTACTTCACCTCAACGAGCGTCATCCAATAGACATTGACCGGGATGAGTAAAATGCCCAAGAGAAGCGAACGTCCTGTTACGCGTGCAGATGAGATGAGTGTTTTACGAGTTTGCATAGTTTACGAATCGCGGGAATCGGAAAACTGCTAACGGTAGGTTTTAACGATTTCCGAAATGACACTGGCTCTGTTTTTCCAATTCATACGGGCAGGCGGAATAAGGTAGATGCCATCAATCTGGCATTCATCTTGATTGCGGATATCTCGAACCAATTCCAAGCACAACCGCATACCGAGTTCGTGTCCAGCAGTATCGCCAAGGTCTCGGAATTTGTCAACGATAAACTGTGGAATGTAAAGCCCCAAATTGTCGCGTAGGTAGGATGCGCTGCGGAAACTTGTGAGCGGCAATATGCCGTAAAGGATCTTTATACCGAGATGTTCTGTCGCTTGCTGGGTACGCATGATGTCCTCATACGTCCAGACCGGCTGTGTATAGGCGAAATTTGCACCTTGTGCCACCTTATTTGCGAGATGTTTGACGTGCGGTTGTAGATTTTCGGCAACCGTGAAACCACCGCCGTAGTAGAACCCACACGGCTCACCGATGGATGAACCGTCAGCGAGTTCCCCTTGATTTAGGCGAGAGATGAGTTTCATCAATTGAACCGCACCGCGGACATCGGGAACAAGACTCGCTGTCTCATAGGGACCGGCTTTCGGATGGTCACCGGATAAAGCAACGATACCGCGGATACCCAACGCCTCCGCCTCCAGCAGATGCGATTGCATACTGATGAGGTTCCGCGATCGGGTCGTCCAATGGATGAGCGTCGGAATCTGGGTTGCCTGCTGAAGCCGATACGCCGTGCCGACAGCACCGATGTTCACCGCCGCGCCGGAATTGTCGGTCACATCAAACAGGTCTACCCCCATTGCCGCGAGACCCTTTGCCTCTTTCAACAACGCCCGCAATTGCGGAAATGTATTGGCGCGCATCTCTACACTCACGATGCGTTCACGCGTTTCAAACACCTGCTGCACAGGGTTATCAGTTTGAACTTTAGATGTTGACGTGATTTTAGGGAGGACGAAAATGCGCGACTCGCGTTTCACAGGTTCACGTCCTGCAACAGCCTGTTGGATTCTTGCCGTATATTCAGGGGTTGTTCCGCAACAGCCGCCAATCATGTTCGCGCCAAGTTCAACCAGTTTCGCGACGTAATCACTGAAAACCTCAGCCTCCACCGTGTAGGAGACCGCCACTTCGCCTTGCTCGACTCTCGGATTACCAGCATTCGGTTGAACCACAATAGGTACTTTGATAACAGGCGCAAGGAGTTCCATAGCTTCAACCAGATCGTGGGGTCCCCTGCAATTGATACCGACTGCATGCGCGCCGAGTTGTTCAAGTTCCTGCGCAAAGACACGCACATCCAACCCGGCACCGACAGTCCCACCTGAAACACCGCTTATTTCAACAATGACAGGGACACCATAAGTGAGTGCCTGCTTTGTAGCGGTTTCTGCCTGCTTAGGGGAGACAAACGTTTCAAGTACCAAGAGATCGACACCCGCATCAACAAGCGCATCCATCTGCTCCTTGAAGAGCTGCCGGATTTTTTTGGTAGACGGAACCGCAGCATCTAAACTGTGGAACGGAATTTGCCCGACAGATCCGGCGACGTAACTTGTTTCCGGTGCCGCTTGGCGTGCAAGCAGCACACCAATTCTATTAATCTCCTCAACCTGTTCAGCCAAACCGTGGACAGCTAACGCTTCTCTATTCGCCTGATAGGTATTTGTCTGAATAACATCGGCACCTGCGTCGGCGTAAGCGCGGTGAATAGCCGTGACCTTCTCGGCATGTTCCGTAGAAATATTGCAGGCATCAACGCACTGCAGATATGCCGGTATCCGTTTGCGGAGTTCGGTTCCGATAGCACCATCACACACCAATATCCGGTGTGCTAAGGATTCCATGAAGTTGTCTTTTTTTCTTAAGGTAGTCGTCATATAAGAGAAAAGCGCGCTTAAGGAACGAGGTGTTTTTGCGAGGGTGTTTCCCCAAGAAACCTCGCCAGCGGCGCGCCTTCCAATGTTTTCGAGATAAACTCTACTGAATTATAGAGCCTGCTCTTTCAGTCGGGATATAATAATAGCCAAAGATGATGCACATCTCATCCTCAGAGGTGAGTCCAAATATGAGCGGTGTATCCGTATCATAGTTGTTATGGGTACACTGAAAGCTGAGGGCATCATCTGCATCTAAGCGAAGCACCGGATCAAAGAGATTAATAGGTGCATCGTCGTAAGCGATACTCCGGTGCAGCAGCCCGTCTGTCGATTTTTGGAAAATCTCAAACAATTCACCGTGTCTGTGCATGTGAGATGTCAGTAAGAAGACATATATCTCTGTACCCGGGTCGTGCCCTCGGCGTTCCAATTCATCTTCAACATACCAAGTCAATTTAGCGACGCGCGTCGTTCCCGGCGGCACGTTGATTGACCTGTTAGAAACGAAAATTTCAACCGCCTCGTACTGTACCTCTTCCTCCGGAATCGTGTAGATATTAACGTATGTTTCGCCAACCAGTGCCTCATCACCGAGCAGATTGATGTAATGCGAATTAAGGTCGTAGACAGTATCTCCCGGCAATCGTAACCCTACGCCTTCTGGAAACTCATACATAGTCTCATCAGTTTGTGTTCCGACGACGAAAAGTCTATCAACACCGAAATTGCCGAGTACCTGCGGATCATCCGGGTCAAGTTCACGAAATTGATCTTCCGGATTGACACCGATGCCCGGTACGATACCTCTCTCCGGAATGCCGTTCGCCAAACCTTCCTCTGTGAGACGATATATGATGAAGTGATGGCTCCCAGCAGGATAGAAGATCTCTACTCTGTTAATAAAGATGTCGCCCTCTATTGGATCTCCATTTTCATCAGTAATCTGGGTGGTGTAGTAGACTTCACGCTCTGTGCCGGGTTCAATCTTGAACTTAGGCAAATGGAGTTGATACCCCTCACCGGGCGGTGGTGGCGCGGGGGGCTCAAACATTTCATCAGGATCGCGTAAGACCCCGAGGTCCCCGATACCTGCTATTTTACCTGTCTCTGGCGCACCTGCCTCGATCCAAGTCCGAATCGCATCTATTTTACCATCGTGGATCATTCCACCACCGAACGGCATGCGAAAACCTTGATTGGGTCCCGGTCCCATGAGTTTTGTCAAAAGGAAACTGTTATCTGGATTGCCCGGGTCAACAAGCTTCATACCTGCAGCGGCAGCCGCGGGGTTCTGCGGCACAACGCCAATCAAATCATCATAAGAGAGACTGTACGCCAGACTCAAATTGGCAGAGTTGGCAGGTGCGGCGTGGCAAACGCTGTTCGCACAGCTCTTATCAAAGATATATTCCTGAATATCATGATACGCTGAATTTTCATCTGGCACCGTTTGTCCGAGACTGCTGCTCACACGAACCAGGTCCAACACATTGACGATCCCGTCGCGATTTACGTCGGGATTCTGCTCTGCAGTGCGATCCACGGGTTGTCCAAGTGCAGCAGCGACAAGCACCAGGTCTTGAATGTTGACTATACCGTCGTTGTTAACATCCTCTAAGAGGGTAGGATTATCACCGTGCCCAAGCGCAGAAAAGGAGACACCGACCACCAGTAAAAGGATAAGCGTGGAATAAGTTAGTTGTTTAAACATAGTTAACAATTCAACCTCCAAATATGAGTTATTAACGCAATTCATCTTGCGCCGTACTTTTGAAAAGCTCTGTTTTTGAAATAAATCGGTATTTTAAGAGCGTCCATGCGGCAAACAACCCATCCGACCAGAACCGAAGTTTCTTGCCTTCTTTTTTCGTGCGCGGAAAATAGGAAACCGGCACCTCATGAATGCGATGACCCGCGCGTAAAATTTTGGCTGTGACTTCGGGACAGAATTCAAAGCCTTCGCACGTTAAATTCAGTCGCGTTATCAGTTCTGTGGAAAAGGCTTTATAGCCCGTAGACTCGTCGGTGATCCGACACCCGTAAAGCAGGTTCGTGTAGATGGCAAGGAAACGATTTGCTATGAAATTATGAAGACTCGCATTTCCACGCCCATTTAGAAACCTCGACCCATAAACGACTTGAACATCTTCCCTTTCAAGCGGTTTTAAGAGCTGAGACAGGTCTGCCGGGACCAACTCCATATCGGCATCCTGAATAACGACCGCTTCCCCCTTTACATGCGGAAGTCCACTCCGAATCGCAAAACCTTTGCCGCTATTCTCTTGGCAATGCACAACGGTTAACTCATGAACCGTCTGCAGCTTCTCAAGTGCCTTGTCCGTCCCATCAGTGGAGCCGTCATTGACAACAATAATCTGTTTTTCAATCGGCAGTGAATGCACAGCCTCAACGACCTGTCCGATCGTTTGTTCTTCGTTGAACGCAGGAATGATTACAGATACCAACATCGTTCATCACACCTCCGTCCAAGCACGTTAGAGTAATGACCGGACCATACCGCCGTCCACTTGAATTGTCGTTCCTGTTATGTAACTTGCGCGTTCTGACGCGAGAAATACAGCCAAGGTCGCAAATTCATCCGGATCACCGATTCTGCCGAGCGGGATATCCGCCGTCATCTTTTCGAGTGCCTCATCAAATGTGATACCAGCATCTTCGGCACGTACCGTTGCGAGCTGCTGAATGCGATCCGTGAAGATAATACCGGGGCAGACGTTGTTCACCAAGATTTTGTCCGGTGCCAACTCCGTGGCGAGCGTTTTCGCAAAACCGATCACACCTGTCCGCGCCATATTTGACAACATCAGATTATCTACAGGCTGTTTAACAGAAACAGAGGTGAGGTTGATAATCCGTCCACCGCCACGTGCACGCATTGACGGGACGACAGCGCGGCAGAGATTGATCGTGCTCATCAAGTTTAAGTGGACAGCATCTTGATAATCCTGAGCATCCAAGTCATCAAACCGTCCCGCTCTGGGACCGCCTGCATTGTTGACTAAAATATCAATACCGCCAAAATGATCAATCGCTGTGCTAATAAGGTTTTCGACCTGCGCTGGCTGGCTAACATCCGTCGGTACCGCTAACACCTCAGTGCCGGTCTGGTTCCGAATGTCATCCGCTGTTGCTTCCAGTGCGTCACTATTTCTGGCACAGATGGTGACTTTTGCACCTTCGTGTGCTAAACCGAGTGCGATTGCGCGCCCAAGTCCTTTACTTGAGGCACCTACAACTGCAACTTTGTCCGTGAGTCCGAGGTTCATACTTTACAATGTGGACGTGTAGCCCTACAACCTTTCAAAAACAGAATCGATTTTTTCAAGGTTAAGTATAACACTATGGCGGTGTAATGTCAAGTGTTATTTTCCGTGCAAGATGAGGACAATGGTGAAAATTAGAGCGATGTCCAGGGGCGGGTGATATCCAAACGGGAAAACCATGATGCAGCGGGTTAAAAGCAACGTGTGAACGTAATGAGATCCGCAAGCATGCTTATTGTAGCGGTAAATGATTGTCTATTTCGGGGAAACCTGTTTTGAGGTATTTCGGATTGGCTTGGATGTCGGGCGGATAGTTGATCTCCCAGATGTTCACGTGTGCCTCGGTAAAGTTTTCTTTCGGGTAGACAGGAAGAAATGCTTCACTGAGATGACCTTTTAGAAAATGCTTCGCCGGATTGCGTCCAACTAACATCAGATGCGTTGCGTTGTGAGTTTTTAGGAACTCTAATGCCTCGCGTTCCGTTTTTGCCGATATAACATGCTTATAGTAAAGATCAATCCAATGTTGGATATAAGTGTCTTGATCCGTGACCGTCTTGACACCACCGAGAACATTGAGTTGGCTGCCATATCTCCAGTGGGCGACAACTACCGCAGTCGGTGGTAGTTCCGATTTCATCCAAGCCAACGCCTTTGCGACAGTCGGCGTGGGCGTTACTTTTCGCATCTTTTCCGCGGCGTAGAGGGATCGGTAGGTATGTGCATGGTTTATCGGCAGGAATATCAGGCAAGTGAGCAATATAACAGCAACCCCGTTTTTGAGTATAACGGTTTTCAAGTCCTCTGTTATACCTATCATAAGCCGGAATCTTTCACGCAGCATTTCCGAAAGCCATTCGAGCAACACCGCGCTTCCATAAGCAAGAGCGACCCCAATAAAGAAGTCGTAGCGTTTCGCATCACGGGCGAGTGCTACCCATGCAATAAACCAGAGACCGAAGGCAATAAAAATGAGTTCTGAAGTGGACACCTCGTTTTTTTTCTGCCATGCCAGCAGTAGGATCCCGATAGCACAACCGACAAGGGCAATACCAAAAAGAACGTTGCCAAAAGGTTCACCCCAGAGTTTATCTAAGGGTTGCCGGAAAAAGGAAAAGAGCGTAAAGAGCGCGAGCGGTATAGAGAAGGGTACCCCCTGCTTTTTCCAAAAGATAACAGGCATAAAGATGAAACCGAGACTCCCGACAATAAAGACCGTGCCGTAGCGTGCCACCCAATAGCTGTAATGCGGTGCTCGGAGTTCCGTCATCGCTTGCATGAGCGAACTTTGACTCAAAGGGACGGTCGTTCTCTCGAAGGTGTTGAGTTGTCCGAAAACATAGCCGATCGCAAACAGAACACAGGCGAGTGTTAAGACGAATGAAACGGTGCGTGCGTGTGGACGTAGGCGGTCTATTTTTGAGAGGAGTAGAGACCGAAGGGTGCGCATCGTCAAAAGCACAAGTGGTGGTATGAGAACAAACGCTGCGAGGTGTTCTGCGAAACCGTAGCCGTTTCTATATGCTGGAGAGGCGAGGTAGAGGGTCGGCACAAAGCAGCACACCCATAGGGCATAAAATCCTAATCCGTCCTCTGTCTCGGAAGAGAGAAACCGGTAGATTTCCACAACGATAATAACACTCAAGAACGCGCCGTAGCCTTCCCAACTCAGACCCCCAAGAAAGACAATAAAGCCACTTGCAAGCGTCAAAAATAGGCGTTTGCGTGGTGTGGTGGCTTGTTGGGAAACGAGATAGGTGATGACGGTAAGGAGACCGATCATCAGGCAAAATGCGTCTCGGTCGCCGAAGCCTGCCGTGCTGCGTTCGATGCTACCGGGCAGCGTTGCGAAAATCACACCTACCATGCTTGAAAAGAGAAGTCCGTAGGTGTGATAAAGGTAGAGACAGAGCGCGCCGAGCCCGATACAGAAGCAAACCACCGG
Source organism: Candidatus Poribacteria bacterium (assembly GCA_965246985.1). Taxonomy (GTDB): domain Bacteria; phylum Poribacteria; class WGA-4E; order WGA-4E; family WGA-3G; genus WGA-3G. Next base: position 4,964,165 of record OZ251998.1, read on the forward strand.
CATATAGAGGCAGACGTGATAAAGCGTGATGTTCGGAAATATCCAAGCAACCGCCTTGTGAGTATAAGCGAGGACGTAGCCGTAGAGGTTTAGGGTTTGTCTTAAATCTCTACCGAGGGGCAACCACCGGTGCATATCACGTGCAGGCAGGTGTCCGTGTTCGGTTATCCGCGATGCCTGCCAATAGTAGAAGTAGCCATCCGTCTCGGTGAACTGCCGCTCGGGAAGGCGTTCTACACCTTGAATGCGGATCCAGAAGGTGAGCAGCAGAAGACCGCAGAGCAAGATACCGGCACAAGCACCTTTTGACATTTCACTGAACCTTGTCGGAGATTTGCTGTTCCTGTTCTCGTGCCTCGCGTGCTTGGCGTTCCTTTTGCATCTGGAGACGAAGTTCTCTGATTTTATCCGCACAACAACTACAGCTTTTCTTTTTTTTCGGGGCTGTTTCTGTTGTGGCTGCGGATGTAGGTGTCGTTTCCAGTGTTTCTTGCTTGGGTATATGCGTCGGGCGCGTGTCGTTTGCGTAACCAATGCAAAGGGCAGCGATCCCTATGACTGCAAGTGTCGCGAGACTGTATAAGTAAGTGTTTTTCATCACTCAATCACTCCGGGGGATAATATCCGTACTCCGCAAGCGTATCTAACATGGCATTCCAGCCGAGATCGAAAATGTCGTGTGGACCGTCGGCTAAACCTAAATCTTGACCTAAACGGAGCAACTGAGCACCGTCGGGGGTCTTCAGGAATTCATTGTAGAAATAGTTTTTCGCTTGCAGGAGGATCGCGCGCTGTTCCTCTGGAGATTTTGATTCAAGCTGACGAATTAACTCTGGATATTTCCGATCTTTGAGTTCTTGCGTCCTTTTTCGTCCGGCGGCAAGGCTTTCTTTCTCGAGGAGGACCTCCGCCATCAAAGCTTTAAACTCAGCGTTTTCGGATTCTATTTCTTCCCGTGAATGCGTCTGTGGATGTTCACTTGCAGTGCCCTCGTTTGCGCCGTTGTCCGGCGTGGATGGGGCAGTGTCAGTGGGTAGAATCTCCTCACCGTTTGGGTTTTTCGCAGTGTTCTCCTGATTCATAACAGTGGATCCCTCTGTCTCATCTGGGGGTTCGTGGGCATGTTTTTCTATGGGATGTTGTTTTGCTGTTGCGGTATCCTGCGTTATCGGGGCTGTGGGTTTATAGACTATCTTGGGTGCCGCGTTCAGTGCTTTCTGGGCTGGGCGATAGTGTCCGAAATACCACAAGGCAGCTCCACCGATTAAAAAGAGGACAAGGTAAATTGGCACGAGAAAACTTCTCATTTCTGAATCTCCTAAAAAGTGTGATGAGAACACCCTTTGGTGAAGAATAGCGTTCTCATCCGTGAGGTTTTCTATCTACTCGTAATATCCACTACTGGATCCACTATTACCGCCACTACAGGTCGAGGCATGTTCTCCACAGGTATCACAGCCCTCAACTTCACAGCCGCAGGGGCATGGTGGATTCAGACATTCGTTTAGGTCTTCCACGGCATCATCATGCGCTGCTTCCGCGAGATTAAGCGCAATTTCTGCGGCAGCGAGCCATATCCCTGCAGCTACATATTCCGCGAGAGTTTCGGCATTGCCTATCGCTGCTTGAGCTGCATCTTTATTGGCTTTGGCGAGGTCTAAAGTAGCTCTCGCTACGATAACGGCGAGGTGTTCTATAAGACAATCATCAGCGAGGGCAGGTTGAATGGTTCCAAACATTCCAAACATCAGAGAGGCAAGCACGAGAAGACTTATCATGCTGAGGAGGGGCGATTTATTTTTCCTGAGTTGAATCGGTTTGATGTTCCAAGTTAATGTATTCGTCATTAGGTTCTCCTATGATATTTTTCTTCAAGGATTGCGGCGGAAGGCAAAAGTGATAAGTTATTTCGTTTCTTTGGCAATCCTCTATATTTGTGTATGAGGTGCTAACCTAAAAGTTGCAAAAGCAAAGGTTTTTATGCTACAATTAGGTTAGCCCTGTCATAGTTCGGTTATGGCAGTGCCGCGTCGATGGGTGTGCCCGCACCCTCGGCGCACCTCAAAATATGAGAGGCTGCCATCTACAAAACTATTTAGGACAACAACAATAGGAGACATACCTAAGTGGTTTATTCGCTAAGAATTTACACTATATTTGTCCGTGATAGAACGGCAGAAGCCCTATGCTCGATTGTGTTTCTGTTGGATGAACAGAAAACTATACCATATAATCTTGCCGAGTGAACCACTAAGTGTAGCACATTCCAGTGTTGTTGTCAAACAAAAAAGTCGCAACGCCACGGAACGCACTCGGTGGATCCATCTGCGATGCAACACAAAAAACCCGCTATGCAATGCTTTGTCGCTGACAAAGGTAACACGCGGGAACGTAAGGTCTCCGGAACCGGAGCAATCTTGTGAATTATAATACTTAACGGTTGTAAAGTGGGGGGGCCAGGCGTGGCGATGCAGTAGCATCAGGCATATCATACAACACGGATACCCAAACATCTACCGCCACGTTCAAGCGATTATTTTTGAATACGGTATTCAGAAATCGGTTTCTGCTTTTCATCGCTCTTGTTTCCTCTCCCCGCCGCTAAGCGGAAAAAATAAAATTGACGCGTCCAAATGCTCAATATGACCAATTATACTCGCTAAAAAACGTTTTGTCAAATTAAATTTTCAAAAAAATGCGTTTTTTTCAGAATTCAGAAAATTTTCTGCATATTTTTACGCCACAAGTCCCTATTTTGTCAATCAAGAGGTTATTTGTAGAATCGGTTTGTGTTCGCGTTTTCGTTGGATGCCTCCTACTTCTGTATCAACATTTTACGCGTTGCGGTGAAATCGCCTACTGTTAACGTGTAGAAATAGACACCACTCGCAACAGCCTCACCGTGTTCGTTTCGACCATCCCAATACGCCGCACGGGTTTTGTTATGATACATTCCAGCAATCTGATGCCCCAGGTCTAACGTCCGTACCAAGGCACCATTCACGGAATAGATATGCAATGTCACATCCGCTGGTTCAGCGAGTTGATACGGGATCCACGTTTCAGGGTTGAACGGATTCGGATAGTTGGACAAGAGAGCCGTTTCTTTCGGCAGTAAGAGGTTGAGAAGTTGTTCCAGCATCGCAACACCTTGCAAATACGCAGGATCTGTGAGTGCTATTTGGCGTGCTTGTGTTAGCATTTGTTGCACGTCTGCTGCAGTGAGTTCCTTAAGGTCTTGTAGATGTAAGAAAGGGGCGGATGCGCCGTCTCCGAAGGCACCAGCCACTAAGACGAGATCTTGGATATTGACGACACCATCGCCGTTGACATCTGCCCTATTTTGCCCTGTCTGCCCGAAACTGGAAGCTACCAAAACCAGATCTTGGATATTGACAACGCCATCGCTGTTGATATCCATCCGGTTTTCGACAACAAGGGTATCATCTGCTCTAAGCGTGTAGTCTCGCCGTGTGATATTTCCATGCACATCAATCACTTGGAGTGCTATGGTGTTTACTTGACGTGCTGTCAATGTTGGTGTGTCAAATTCAACGGTACTACTTTGTGTATGTCCATCCTTACAACTGTGCAACTTGTCACCGGATGCGGGGTCCTCTTCAGCTGTTGGAACAAGTAACTGGACTTGGTGGACACCGTCTATATCACTCACCTCAAATTGGAGGGTGAAATCTTCTGCGTTCGGCGCGTAAGACGATGGCGTGAGCATCCGTAGCGTTGTGGGTTCATTGAAGGCGGTTTGGTCAGTGTTAAAGAAGCGATTCGCAGCCAACCAACCCGCTGCACACTTCGACAACCGATTAGGTGCTACACCGTAGGACATGATATAGGCATCGTCGCGGAAGTCGTGCTCTAAGCCGAAGGCGTGCCCAAGTTCGTGTGCCGTCACAACCGTGCCAGTCTCACCGTCAAAACACCTACCGGACGCTGGGATGAGGGCATATCCACCTCCGCTCCTTATCAGCGTTCCATTTTCAAGCCAACGACCACCACCGACACCGCACGTATTCTCTTCCTCAATGAATTCACTGCTGATGTCTACGACGATAAGATAGGCGTGCTTCTCCACATCAAACTGAGATGCAATTTCGGTATAGACCTTGTCCTGCGTTTCTGTATGATAGTACCAATCACTGAACTGCCCGTCGACGCGATGATAGATGAGCGTTTCGGAATTTTCATCGGTTTCAAAGGTGAATGTCTTTCGACCGAATCCGTTGAACTCCATCTGGTCGGCGTAAAAGCGTTGAACGTCTTTTATGAGTGGATTCAGTTTATTCCAAATATCCGGTTGCATGCTCCGGTCGCGCGGGAGGAAATAGATAATTCGCACCATCTCCTGAGCTATGGAACGGTAAGGCGTGATGTCCCAGATTCGGAGCGTCGCATCATCGCCCCCGGTAATGAGCGCGCTCCCGTCCGGGGAAAAGGCAACAGCGTTCACCCATCCTGTGTGTTCTGTGAGCGTGGCTATTTTTTCGCCACTCTCAACTTCCCAGAGATTTACAGATTCATACCCAGTGCTGGCGAGTGTGCTGCTGTGGGGTGAAAAATTGATTGTAAAGACTGTTGCACCATTGGCAAGTGCACCGAGGCGTTCCCAGTTCTCGACTTCCCACAATTTGACATTTCCGTCGTACCCGGCACCAGCAAGGACTTTGCCATCCGGAGAGAATTTAACAGTATAGACAGATGTGGAATCCCCTTCGAGTTGGATAACAATGCGCCGCCTTTGAACATCCCAGACGTTAACCTGTCCGATCTCGTCCCCTGTGGCAAGAAACTGTCCGTCCGGCGAAAAGGCGACTGCCAACACCCATCTACCGTGTTCAAATGTGGCTATCTCCTTACGAGTGTGGACATCCCATAACTTTACATCCACCCCCGCGGTAGCGAGCATCTGTCCATCACGGGAAAAGTCAACCGCTTTGATTTGTGAACGGGTTCTATTGACGATATGTTCAAAGGTCGCAACGCGCCTTTTAAGTGAAATATCCCATAATTTGCAGGTATAGTCGTCGCTGCCACTGACAAGCAGCTGCCCGTCCGCGGAAAAGGCGACGGCATTGACGACATCGGCGTGGTATCCGAGTGTTGTTACGGTGTCGTTCTGAGAATCCCATAACTTTACTACGCGACTATCACCCGCACTCGCAACAACGGATGGATCTACTGGGGAATATGCCACCGTCTTAACGCTACCACCATGCCTAAAGAAGGCGTGTTCCTGGGCAGAGGTAGTGAATGGAAGCGTCAACAAAACGATTATTGTAACGTGAGTTTGAAAATAAAAATTGAAGGGTCCCGTAGGTTGGGTTGAACGGAGACCTACTAAAAAATCGCACACAGCACAGAGTTTTCAAGGGAACAGAGAAACCTGAAATCACCCAAAAACCGAGTGAAACCCAACGCATTATGATACCGACACCGTTTGGGATGTTGGGTTTTGCTATACCTATCTACCTCAATGGTTCATTGAAGAACGGAACGCTGTGTATAGCGAAAATGCGCCTGTGGCTTTACCGCTCAACCCAACCTACGTCCATATTTGTATTTTATTCTTCAACCCACGTTTAATTATCAAACTCACGTTATTGTAAGAAAGAGGTGTTTGAACGACATAGGACGCGCTGCCTAAATTGGCATAAATCATTGCGCTTCTGGCATAGGGACATTCCACTTTTCGGCACACTCACGAAGCTGCTGGTAGATCGTATCAGGGATATCAATACCATTTGCGAGGCGATGCGCTCGCGAATTGGTTTCAAAATCACCTGGGACCAACACCTCATCAAATTCGTGGGCAGGTGGTGTCGCTTTGATAACATCCAAAAATGCGCGAACGCCTTTCTGGTATTCCGCAACCGGTGTGAAAGCGTTGACATCAATCACCTGCATATAGAGACCACTCATCTGTCCAGCCTCAATATTAAACGTCCCCGCCAATCCACCGATCAGTGCTACGAACAAGGAAAGCGCATAACCTTTGTGTCTGCCGAATGCAAGCAGATTGCCGCCATCGTTGTATTCAGCAGTTTTGACAGTCGGGTTTCCGTGTTTGTCAACGACGCAGCCTTCGGGTAGATCCCGATTTTCACTGGCAGCGACGTAAGTTTTGCCGTTTGCGATCATACTCGTCGCGAAATCGAGGAGAAACGGTCTGTCATCACCTGTCGGCACACCGATAGCGATCGGGTTTGTACCAAGCGCACCGACGGCACCTCCAAAGGGGAGAATCCGTCCACCGCCCTTTGAACCGCCACCCACCGTGATCATTCCAATACACCCAGATTCAGCAGCTTCCTGACCGTATTCACCGAGCCTGCCGATATGTCCCGTCCGGATGAGCGTCGCGAAGCAGGTACGTCCGCTTTTCGCCTTCTCGATTGCGCGCCGGATCGCATAGCGAGCGGTATAGTGTCCGAAACCGTTCTCGCCATCAATATGAAGGGTGTTGTCGGTTTCCCGAAGGACATTCGGCTCTGCAGCCGGATGGAGACCCCCATTTTCGATCCCTTCAAGATAGGAGGGGATCCGAAGCACACCGTGCGAATCGTGTCCGGCGAGATTGGCTTTTATCAGAATCTCGGCAACATTGTCAGCGATGTGCTGTGGGGTGCCTGCCGCGACAAAGAGATTATTTGTAAATTTCTGGAGGTCTGCAGCTTCAAATATGTGCCTTTTCACGATGGATAATCTCCTATCATATTCTTGTAAGCACGGTTACTAAAGTGGACCATAGTGCGCTCTATCATCATCTTCAATGGTGTCTTCGCCGATAGAAATGCCGAGTTCATCTGCACACTCTTGTAGTTGATTGTAAATCGTATCGGGTATCTCAATTCCGTCTTTTAACCGCTGCTCACGGAAACGAGATTCAAAATCACCGGGTGCTAATACTTCGTCGAACCCTTGTGCTGGCGGTGTCGATTTGATGCCGTCTAAAAAGGCACGCACGCCTTTCTGGTATTCCGCAACCGGAGTGAAGGCGTTGACATCAATCGCTTGCATGAAAATGCCACCCATTTTGCCGCTTTCTGCGTCAAATGTTCCTGCTAATCCACCGAGAAGACACGTGAACATAGCGAGTGCGTAACCTTTATGCTTCCCGAATGCAAGGAGCGCGCCGCCATCATAGAAATCAGCAGGCTTGACACTCGGCATCCCGTTTTTGTCGAGAATGCAACCTTCAGGCAAATCTATCCCTTTACTCCGCGCGACCTGGATCTTCCCTTCGGCAACCATACTCGTGGCATAGTCAACGATGAACGGACTATCGTCGCCGGTCGGGACACCGATAGCGATCGGGTTGGTGCTGAAAGCACCTTGCGAACCGCCATAAGGCACTGTCGGTCCCGCACCTTTGCCGCCCATTCCGACACTGATAAGTCCGATACATCCAGCTCTCGCTGCAGTCTCTGCATACTCCCCTAAACGTCCGATATGTCCAGTGTTGCTGATGCTGACACTACAGGAGACAGCCGATTTCGCCTTCTCGATGGCTCTATGGATTGACCAACGTGAGACATAGTGCCCAAAACCGTGCTTCCCATCAACCCGCAAAGTATTGAGGCTTTCTGCGAGGACTTCGGGTTCAGCAGCGGGCTTCAGATGTCCGGCATCCATGCCGCGCAGATAGGCAGGGACGCGCAGGACACCATGAGAATCGTGTCCTGCGAGGTTCGCATTGACCAAGATTTCGGCGACATCCTCAGCGATGTGCCGCGCCGCCCCGGCGGCGACAAATATGTTTCGTGCCATAGCGTGGAGATGCGGTGCTTGAAGTAGATGCGTCTTTTCCATATATTAGGTCCTTTGATACGATAGGATTTCAATTGGCAGTGTAATAGATACGCGAAACTGTGTATCTTATTTTATGGGATTCGCCTTTTTTGTCAATAGGAAAAACAGATGCCTCCAGGGCTATTCAGTTTTCCAATTTCTCATTGGATGAGTTTAACTGCGAGTAAAGGTTTTGAAGCGAGAAATCGTATTGTTTCAGAGATTTTTGTGTGTCCTGCGAAGCGTAAAACAGACATGGCAGTGTTGCGTAATGCTGCGATGACTTGTGGTATACTCCCGGTTCTCGCCTGTGAAGCGTCCTCCCCGAGAACGGTGTCTCGGACCCAATGGACTTTGTTTTCTATCGTCCAATGTTCGCGTCGGAGTTTGAGCAAGTCTTCTGCGGATGCGACTTCGGGTGAGAGACTCGTGATGCCATACTGCGTCTGCGAGGAGATCTGGGCTGTTTTTGTGTTTTCTCGCTGAGATTGGTATTGATAAACCTGAGCGATTCCGGGCCATTTGATGTAATCTGTGAGCAATGTGCTTGCGGTTAGGGTGCGTGTGGTGGTCAACCCGTGTGATGTTTCAACATGGGTGTAGGTATGAAGGTGTGCGCCTTCTTGGGTGTGAAGGTTTTCAAAGCGTCGGGTCTCAACCTCTGTGGCATCTGTCTCCGAGAGGGGTTCAAAGAGTTGCTGAATGTCGTCATACATCTGTTTGTGATTTTCTTTGACAGGCAGCGCATAGTCTGCCTGATGTTCGAGAACTTCTTTACAAAAGGTTCTCTGCGTCAAAAGGGCATCTGTCGTCACGACTTTCTCTGCGACATCAAACGCTTTGAGGAGTTGTGTTGAGATCGGAATCTCGTTGGTTTTCCCACTGACAGGCTGTTGTGCGAGGGTAATCCCTAACTCATGACAGACTGCGGAAAGTAAATGTGTCCGGTATCCCGTCTCTGGGTTTTCAGAGCCACATAACTCTTTACCATCAATAGCGACTCCTTGTAGACGCTGTGTTTTGAAAGCTTGAAAGTCTTCAAGTTTTGAAGACACCCATTTCGTTAGGGATGCTTCGAGACTCACTACGTCAAGACGCTTCAAGAGATTATGCAGTGTTGACGCACGCGGGGTTTTCTTAGACCTGAAACCTAATGCTTGGATCAGTTCGGGTTGGCTCCGTGCCCACGTCGCTACAGAGGTATAACCTCTATGTCCCGTCATCAGACCGATGATGATCAAAGCCAGGATAGAGACCAAAGGATAGCGTTTGCCTTTTTTATGGCGTGGATCCGGCACTTCTGCTAATATATCAAGTAAGTGGCAAGAGGAACTGCTTGTCATGATTCACCTCAAAAAATAGGTTCATTTTTTACGGTGAAGGATAGCACATATCGCGTGAAAAATCACGCGATATGTGCTATCTCAAAATATTAACAGATGTGAAAAATATTACAAAAAATTCCGAAAACTGAATAGCCCTGCAGATGCCTCAGTGTCATTTAGTTCCATTTCCATAGAAAACCAACAGTTGAATGACTTTGCTCATCGATAGAAAACCTTTGATTTTCCAACGGGCTTGTGATATACTTTAAAGGTATATTTCACGCCTACTACACTAAATATAATAAGGGGAGAAAAGGATGAGGAAGGAAGTTTCGACAATGGAATTGCAGCGCAAACTCAGTGAATTGCTCGACGGAGTTTACCTCAACGGAGACCGATTGATAGTCAAACGTGCCAATGAACCACTCGCCGCTATTGTTCCAATTGAAGCCTATGAGCAGATGATCAAACAACAAGAGAAAAACTTTTCAGTATTGGATAGAATATGGGAAAAAGTGCCAAAGGTGAGTGAAGAAAAAGCACAAACCGATATTGAACAGGCAATCGTTGAGGGACGTGCAGAAAAATCCTCGAAAAAAAGTGAGTCCTCTCGTTGATGCGGGTCGTACTGGATACAAATCAGCATATTAGCGCGCTCATCCGTCCCAACGGGAACCCTGCTCAAATCTTGCGGCTCTGGCATATCGGTCTGATTGAGGTGGCAATATCCCCTCCCATGTTGAAAGAGCTTGCTGTGGTCGTGCATCGCCCGCGTATTCAACAGAAATATAATCTATCAGATGCTGATGTCGCTGAGTATTTTGAGGTACTCAATGCTTTCGCAGTTGTGGTCCCTGGAGCAATTGTCCTTGACGCTGTACCCGACGACCCAGACGACATATTATCATTGCCTGTGCGATAGAGGCAGAAGCTGACGTGATTATCAGTGGAGATCAACATTTACTTTCACTCGGTTCATATCACCGGATTCCAATTGTCAAGGCAGCGGATTTCCTGAGTGCCTATGCTCCATCCCAGTAACTCAAAACCAAGGACAGATACCTTTTTATACACAGATTCCTGACCCTCCAACGCAAAGCCCTATAGAGGGAGTATGTGTATAGATAAGCGTTCTTTTCTTGAGTCTCGTCTGGCAAGACAGTGGTTCTCCAGGGTCATTTAGTTGTACATATTTACTTCATAAGTGTGGATACTTTTTACGAGATAGGACTTGATTTTCACGCTATATCTCGTAAAAACGTTAACATTCGTAAACTAAAATCGAAAGCGGAACCGAAAACTAAATAGCCCTGAGTGGTTCTCTTTCATGTCTTGTTTTTTCAGTTTCAGAAAAGTGGTATATAACAGGATTCACACACGGACTATATCTCCAACCAATTTTCAGTTTTCAACCCCCTCTGCATCCCAAGTCAGTAAACGATCCTCAACTTCCTGCCATGCATCAGGTGAAACACGTCCAGCCGCTTCTTTACACTCAAAGATGAATTGAACTGTATGAAGATACTTGATACGACTTGTGCTAATTAATCTTGTCTTCATAGATATTTCCTTATGCGAGAACGAGGTCTTTAAGTTTCATCAAAGGACGTCCGAGACATTGATTGACGAAAGCACCGAGAACACAACTCCCGATTTTATTGCTCATACGCGTCAGTAACCCCCAATGCTTCAACGCACGCACCCGAGAAACATGAAACTGCTCTGTGAGTTGACCGATTGTCGTCTCAATACGCCGACGCATTCGCACCTGAAGTTTGCGAAATCTCTGAGGATACTGTTGCTTTTGATTTCTTTTCAGGGTCGGTAATAAGACCGTGCCTTCAGTTTCCATCAGTTCTGTCTGAAGATGCTGAGAAATATACCCTTTATCGCCAAGAATAATCGGATACTCACCGCGTTCAGCAAGCAACGGCAGCACGTCTCGGTCATCTCTATCAGCAGAGGTAATACAGAAGTCAACGGGCACTCCGTTCGCTGTTGTTATCAGTGTGCCGCGAAAACCGAAAAATGTTCCGAGGCTTTTCGTCGCACAGTTTCCATAAGTCGCGAGGGTTCCCGTGGCATCCGCCCATTTGAAATCAGACTTTGAAGCATTCGCACGTTTGAAATCACAGACGGGGATCGGAAAAGAATCAACGATAAAGACATCTGTTTTTGGCAAGTAGTTCGTCAATGCCTGACGGATGACTTCACTCGCTGTAGAAAGATTCCTTCGCCGACGATTGAAACGCGACCGCTCCGGTAAACCGGGAAAAACTGTTTTCAGTTCCGCCTTGATGCGTCGATACCCTGAGTTCTCGCTGTCTTCACCGATGTATTCAAGCAACCATGCGACCATTAGAATATCGGCATCTGGGCAGTTCGGGTTGGGTCCCGGACGGCGCGCCTCAGCATTCGGGAAGTAAGTATCATAAAGCGTTTTCATGATCTTTTGAAACACGCGTGCGACTCTCCTGAGCGTGCATGGTTTATTTTTCAGTTGTAAAGCAATACGTTGTAAAGTATACTCTAAATCCATCCTTATGCCTCCTTTTGTTTGATATAAGATAGCATAAGGATGGATACATTCACACAGAAAAGTCAGTCGTCTCTTGGTCAAATCAAAGGAAACCAAACAATTAGCAAAAGCCGTTCCTCTTATGTGAAATAATGTTTTACAAAAAGTTATTTAGCACAAGTCGTACTTGATATAACTTTCTACATCATCGCGTGAAATAGTAAGCATATCTTCAGTGATATGCAAAACGGAGAACCATGTGTCGCGAATAGATTCTTCTGGCGGTTTAACAGCCTTTCCTTCCCCCGCGGTCTTGATGAATTCACGTTGTGTGATGAACCGCTGAACCATTCGCTGTGAATCTACCCCTTTAAAGACTTTTGCTTGTTCCATACGCTCAATGAGTGCTATCCGTATATCCAATTCTGCCTCAAACCGATTTCTGAATTCCGAGGAAACAAAAAAGTAAAAATAGATGTCCGTATATCCGCGAAGATGGAGGTGGAGATCAAGATCAAGATATAGGTTGAGGTAGCGGATTAGGTTTTGGTGGTGTTCAGAATAAAGGTTAAGATGTTGGCAGCGAATAAAGTTTTGAGGACGAATGAGGTTGAGGTCAAGGTAAAGGTCAAGGTCAAGATTGAGACCTCGATAAATGTCAAGGTTAAAATCTCGGTCAGGACCAAGGTCGATCCGTTGATAAAGATGGGAGTCAAAATCAAGTTTGAACTCGGGATTAAAACCTAAATCCTCATAGTCATAATAGTCGTCAAAGTCACAAGCATCAAAATTCCAGTCGTCAAAGTCACAGTCGTCAAAGTTACACTTAAGGTCAAAATCGGTGTCAAATTCAAAGTTGCAGTCAAGGTTGACACTGAGGTCTTGGTTAACATCGTGCCCGACTGCTTCATAGGTTTTATCTAATAACCACAAAGAAAGGTATTGGCGGATCGCAAACGCCCGTTTAGCGATTCCGCTGTATAGATCGTTTGAGGGGTCTGTAATCCGTTGTGCCCATTGAAACAGTGCTTTGAGTCCACCCGCATTGATAGACTTAGCAGCCTCGGCTGCCATCTTTAAGAGTAAACTGTCTGCCTCTCGCATCCGCCCAGAAGTCAGTAAAAAAACCTCTCGCCACCGTTCATCGTGTAAATGCTTTTTCACCAGCCCCTTAATTGACAGACTATCTCCCACGATATAATTCGCCGTTAAATATTCTTGAAAAGTCAGGTGAGAGAAAGAGTAAAAACCACCACCTCTCTCAACGAAAAGTCCCTGATCAATAAGAATTGTGTCTAGTGCCTTTAGATATCTGTTTGTAAATTTCTACTAAGACTCCTGAGAACCCTGAAAGAATTAGTTTTTCCATTTCCATTGCTTATCTCCATATTTCAATCAGTGTTAATACAAGTTCATATCCATATCAAGTAGCATCTTCAGTCATTATTATAGCATATCCTTTAGAATGTCTGCACATCTTTTCAGAAGTCCGTGGGTCTATTCTCGTTTACATACATGCCACCCCAACGAAGTTGAAAAAATGAGTTGGATAATTTCATAACAATGTCCGGTGCCTTTGCCATCGTTCGGATTGAACAAAACGGATTCATGGGAGATAGATAAAAAACAGGGCTATCCAGTTACCTTCGATAGATAACTGAACAGCCCTCGGTAAGGTGCGCTGTTTCAGCCGCGCTGAGACATATAAACGCTATTCAAAATCACTGATCCGCGCATCTCGGGATGGGTGCGTTGGGAGTTCTTTCTCGGCTAATGTGTATTCAGGGATATAATCGGAGTAATCGGAAATCGCACCGTGTGTCAAGGCATAGACCACGACGTTCGTCATGAAACGATACACACCGGGTGAATAGTGCACACTACGTGTCGGATAACTAACAGTCTCCATCGCGCACATATAATCACGTCGCACAACGATTACAGACAACTTTTCACCCACAGAGATACCTTCAAGGTAGTTGCGTTTCGGTGGACGTGTACCCCACCAGAAAATGTCGAATCCAATAGGCGGACCACCCATATCATAGTAGTTATTGTAAACTTCGTGATCGTTCGCGATCCGCCCAACATGATACTCAGGCATCACATAACGCATCTGTGCGAGGAAAAGACGAACCATCACTTGTGCAGGGGCATTCACACCGCAGTCATCAAAGACAAGGAATCCGCCTTTCTCAACGAGATAGCGACGCAGCCCAGCAGCCTCAGCCTCATTGAAACGGCTATCCATTTTACCGCCACTAAGCCGTTGTCCGAGAAGATTGCGGGATCGCACAAAAGACGGATCATGTCCTGTCATGAAAACAAGCGGCGTTTTGAAGAGGTTTGCATCGGTAAGTTTCACCGCGCCGCCTTCAACATTCATGTCGGTTTTGATTTTAGTCCGCTCGTTGAGCCACTTTGTTAATGCGTTGAGAGCAGAAGCATCCGCCCACCAGTCGGAGAGGCTATGTCGAATCCGTGTGAAACGGAAGACACCGCGGATGTCTTTCCCCCTACCGATGACGCGTCCGCCAGGATCCCCCTTGCGCAGTGGTAGCACCTCGTCATTACCGAGGATGATGTTCTCAACAACATCGCTGAGTGCCTCACGTACAACACCGACGTTTTCAACCATAGCCAGCCCCGGTAGACGTTCAAAAGTGACTTTCACCTGAACTGTGCTGCCTGCGACACCACGATCAACGTTAGCCAGTCCAATGAAAGGCGCACTTGCCACTGGCACTGAGAATTCCAAGGCATCAGGTGCATCCGATACTGATAGGTTTGGGTACCTTATGACCGTCGGCACGGGGGCGTTCGGTGTAACGACTCTCGGCACATTTGGATCAATCGGCGGATTGACTTTGATCGTCCGTTTTGAAACTTCAACCACTGTTCGCGGTTGGAATATTAACTTTTCAACAAACGGAGCCGTTACACGGGGACGTTGCTGAACCTGCTCGACAACCACGGTGTCTTGCGTCGGAACTGTCGGCTTAATAGCAGGTTTGACAATAGTCTTACGCACCTTGGGTCCAAGTCGCACTTTGGATTGGAGTATCTCAACCCCAATGATGTCTCGGATCTGTTCGGTTTGCGAGACCAGATACATACCCACAACAAACACTATGATAAGATGGAGTACCAAGGAAACCGTGAGGGCACCAGAGGTTTTATGCGCATGCATTGCTTATTACCTCCAAGAGATAAAGTTAGGGCTATCCAATTTCCAAAATGGATAAATGAACAGCCCTCGGTAAGGCGCGGTTTTTAATCCGCGCACCGCAAAACGTTATTCAAAACCGCCAACCCGCGCAGCTTGCGGTGGACGCGTCGGTAGTTCCTTTTTGGCTAATGCATCTTCAGGCACATAACCGGAATAGTCAGAAATCTGACCGTGCGTCAATGCATACACCACGACATTCGTCATGAAACGATACACACCAGGTGAATAGTGCACATTACGTGTAGGGAGACTCACGGACTCCATCGCGCACATGTAATCCCGACGTACAACAATAACGGACAACTTGTCCCCGACGGAGATACCTTCAAGGTAGTTCCGTTTCGGTGGACGCGTACCCCACCAGAAAATGTCGAATCCGACAGGAGGACCACCCATTTCATAGAAGTTGTCGTAAACTTCGTGACTGTTGGGGATCCGTTCAATCTGGTACTCCGGCATGACGTAGCGCATCTGTGCGAGGAAGAGACGAATCATCGCCTGTGCAGGCGCGTTCACACCGCAGTCATCAAAGACAAGGAATCCGCCTTTTTCGACGAGGTAGCGACGCAGACCTGCCGCTTCCGCTTCACTGAGCCGACCATCCAGTTTACCACCACCGTACTGCCGTCCGAGAAGGTTACGTGAACGGACGAGTGACGGATCGTGTCCCGTCATGAAGGCGAGCGGCGATTTGAGAAGATTGGCATCGGTGAGTTTCAAGGCACCGCCTTCAACGTTCATATCGGTTTTGATTTTGGTCCGTTCGTTGAGCCACTGCGTCAATGCGTTGAGCGAGGAGGCATCCGCCCACCAGTCGGAGAGACTGTGCCGGATTCGTGTGAAACGGAATACACCTCGAATGTCTTTCCCTTTACCGACGACATGTCCATGCGGTTCACCTCTCGGTGCAGGTGGCACTTCGTCAGAACCGAGGTTGACTCTTCTATCAACATGATCAATGCTGCTGTTTACTGCACCGACATGCTGAACCATTGCGAGTCCAGGTGAACGTTCAAAAGCGACTTTCACTTGGACCGCGCTGCCAGCGACACCGCGACCGATGTTCGCGGGTCCAGCGGAGGGCGCAGTTGCCACGGGGGCAGAGACTGACAAGGCATCCGGGCTATCCGACACCGGCAGCGCCGCGTGCGTTACGCCTGCCGGTACAGGCGCATTCGGTGTAACGACTTTCGGCACATTCGGATTGATCGGTGCCTCAACTTTGACAGTCTGATTTGAAAATTCAAGCACCGTCTGTGGTTGAAAAATATCCTTGCCAATAAACACCATTGTTACACGAGGTTTCACTGGCACCTCTTCAACAACGATTCTATCTTGCGTCGGAACAGTCGGTTTAATAACCGGCTTCACAACGAGTTTCCGTACCGTAGGTTTCGGTGGCTCTTGGGGTTGGAGTACTTCGGCACCTATGAACTCTTGGAAATGTGGCGTTTGCGTGATGAGATAAATACCGGCAACAAACGCTAATACAAGATGGAGCACCAAGGAAGTCATCAAGGCACCTGAGGTTCTTTTCGCACTCATTTGTCATTACCTCCAAAAAATAATAGTTGTTGAGGTAGATGCAAGTTCTGTGCCAATGATAAAACGCTGAATTTGCGGGGAATACATGGATTAACTGCACGAAAAAGGACAGACGCTTCTTTAAACTGCACAAAAATGGGCTATTTGGGCGAAGTTATACCAAATTAACCCCATTTGTAGCGCGAGGTCCCTGTGCCTCGCAATCCTCACTTGATCAAAAGACTTCTAATCAAGCTAAGTGGGTATTATACTAAATTAACCCCATTTGTAGCGCGAGGTCCCTGTGCCTCGCAAGGCTGACTTGATCAAAAGACTTCTAATCAAGCTAAGTGGGTATTATACCAAATTAACCCCATTTGTAGCGCGAGGTCCCTGTGCCTCGCAAGGCTGATTTGATCAAAAGACTTCTAATCAAGCTAAGTGGGTATTATACCAAATTAACCCCATTTGTAGCGCGAGGTCCCTGTGCCTCGCAAGGCTGACTTGATCAAAAGACTTCTAATCAAGCTAAGTGGGTATTATACCAAATTAACCCCATTTGTAGCGCGAGGTCCCTGTGCCTCGCAAGGCTGATTTGATCAAAAGACTTCTAATCAAGCTAAGTGGGTATTATACCAAATTAACCCCATTTGTAGCGCGAGGTCCCTGTGCCTCGCAAGGCTGACTTGATCAAAAGACTTCAATCACGTTAATTGGGTATTATTCAGTGGAGACAATTGTAAGGATCCGGTGGGGTCGGCAGCCGAACTGACCATAGGTGTCAATTTAATAGGACTTACGCATTTCCTCTCAAAGTCCCCCTGATAAGGGGGATTTAGGGGGTTAAATAACGGAAATAACGACGCTTTTGGTGAAATACCTTGCTTTTTTACGCAATTTGCGTAAGTCCTGTTTAAGAAAAAGTAACCGCCGCGGTCCCAGGTCCGGTAGGTGCGGTTTTGCGGCGTAAGGTTTCCCCACGGACTCTCACTGCAAGGCAACACGCGCATTCCGTGTTGATTCATGCCATCTGCATTCCTAACCGCACCGGATTTTGCACAGAAAACTTGGATACTTCAAAACCCTCTTCAGTCCCGTAGGGTTTATTTGCTTGGGTGTTTCTTCAATATGTTTATAGCAGCGTTTTCGAGCAAAAACCTAAGCCCTGTAAGGGCGGAAACCTGTTTATATCTACAGTTGCTAAAACGTTGTCAAATACCCCTAAATTGACACCTATGGGTCGGCAGCCGAACTGACCACTATCGGGCATGGACGAGGTTACAAACCACGCTACCGAGAAAAGTAAGCGGAATGATTTGGAGGGTACGCCTACCCTCTATACAATGTACGCATCTGTTGGATAACTTTGGGTAATTTGGCGATGACTGCATCGATCTCCGCTTCGGTTGTGTTTCTGCCGAGGGAGAAGCGGACAGTGCCTTGCGCCAAACGTGGGGGTAAACCGAGGGCACCAAGGACATGCGAGGGTTCCATAGAACCAGAGGTACACGCGGAACCGGTCGAGACACAAATACCCTCCATATCTAACCGTAAGATGAGGCTTTCACCCTCCACATTTTCAAAGGAAACGTTAAGGGTACCGGGCGCGCAGTGCTCAGGATGTCCGTTGTAGTGCAGCCGATCAATGTGTGCATCTAAGCCTTTACGCAGTCGATGGGTTAAAGCACCGAGATGCTGTGCATAAGTTACTTGCTCCTGCTTCGCAAGTTCAGCGGCAACGCCAAGTCCGACAATGGCAGGGACGTTTTCGGATCCGGCGCGGCGATTGCGTTCATGCGCGCCACCGTGGACGAGGTTTGCCAACCGGGTGCCGCGTCGGATATAAAGGACACCAATGCCTTTGGGCGCGTAAATCTTGTGTCCCGAAAACGCGAGCAGGCTCACGCCGAGTGCTTGAACGTCCATCTCCAATTTGCCGACCGATTGCACGGCATCGGTGTGGAAAGGGATGTCGTGTTCCTGTGCGATCTCACAGATATCCGCAAGCGGTTGGATGGTGCCATTCTCGTTGTTGACATGCATGATGGAGATCAGCACTGTGGTGTCGCGGATTGCATTACGGAGTTGTTCAACGCTAATTCGTCCGTGTCTATCTACGGGCAGATAGGTAATCTCAAAACCGCGTTGCTCCAGATAGTGGCAGGTATGCAAGACAGCGTGATGCTCCACTGACGACGTGATGATATGGTTTCCCTTACTTCGGCTCTTTTGCAACTCGGTCAGCCCTTTGATGGCGTGGTTATCTGCTTCGGTGCCGCTTCCGGTGAAGACGATTTCGCTGGGGCTTTTGGCACCGATGAGTTCCGCGACCTGTTCGCGTGCGGTGTCAATAGCGGTGCGTGCCTCGCGTCCGTAAGCGTGGATGCTGGAACCGTTGCCGAATGCCTCGGTGAGATAGGGCATCATCGCGTCCCGGACTTCGGGACGGAGCGGGGTTGTAGCGTTGTAATCTAAATAGATGCGTTGCATGTTTGTTGTCCGTGTCGTGATCTTGAGAAGTTTATTCGTATGTTCGGTGATTCAAAAAAAATATCTGGTTCGGATGGATCTTAACATCCGGCACGGATTGACTCCCACGGGCCCGTCCGTTCGCATCCAAAAAGGAGAGATTGAGTGTATGCGTGCCAGCGGGGAGCGGCATCCGTACCATAAAAATCTGATTCGGAAGCGTCCGCCAAGAACGCGTATCCGCACGTTCTGTGACAATACTAGCAAGATTCACAAATGCCCCCAAGGCTTCATGTTGCTTGTCCGCTTCTCGGAACGCCAAATATTTCACTAATCCACGCAATAACGTCTCAAAAAGCATTGCGACGCGTCCAGCATCAAGGGTTGCTATCGCTATCTTTTCTACATCTTCTACAAGCTCACCGTTTGTAGATTCGTTTCCTACTGCCACTTTGATCCCACGATATTGCGGGCGATTGGAACCGATTGTCGGCATTGCAACATGTACAAGATATTCCAATTCAACCTTGCTGTAACGTTTCCCCTCGCGTCCCAGCAACGTCGGAATAAAGGCTGTCTTTGCTGCCTCGTCATGCTTGCCTTTAGCGATAGGATCAATCTTTAGGATCGGGAATGTCAAAGTCTCCTCTTCTATTTCTGGGACATAGCCACTTTCATAAAAGAGGATCAATTCTCCATAATTGTTAGGTTGTGGAGGTGGGTCGCCATACTTCGCTTGGTAAAGCGTTAACTCTTCGGTAACCCCAAGTTTGCGTGCTAAGCGGACCAGAGAATAACCGAGATCCTTTGGCATAGGTACAGTCGTCTTTTCTTTTCCGTGTTGATAGTGAAGTTCGGCTTGTCTGTATGAAACAAAAGCATTATTCCACTCGCGTTGTGCCTCTAATGACGCTCCTGCCATATACGCTGCATTACCTTGAGCTTCAAAAAACGCACCGGAGATATACGCCAAAAACGCACTGCCAAAAGTTTTGTAGTTGTCATTTTCAACCAGGTAGATTGGAATGAAACGTGTTGCCCGACGACATTCTACCAAAGCCCCTACTAATTGATCAAGGTAAAAGTAGTTGAGTGCACGATAATAGTGACTCAAAACCCGTTCATAATGAACACCAGGGTACGGACGCAGCTGGGGAGTCAAACCACGTGAGATAATCTCTTTTGTAATACTTCTGGTAAAAAGTTCATCCGAGATGATTTCGGCATCAGCCAATGCTTTGTTGCTTTCCCTAAACAGATCAGCGTGATGGGCAGTTAGCCCTAATTCATACAAGAATGGTAGATATGGCTTTTCAGGTGCGTTTTTTTGAAGATGGTCGTAGGCTTTTTCTGGGTTGCCAGTCGCCAATTCATTTTTGACGACTGCCATCTTATAACCGGCACACCCTATCATCAGGGAGATAATAAGCAGAAAGGGAAATGTTTTGATCATCGGTCTCCGTAGACAAAAAAAATATGGTGGGCAGGCACGGGGGCCCGCCCAAACAAAAGGTGAAACAGAGCGGGCACGGGGACCCGCCGAAACAGACGCACTATGAACGTCTTACATTTTAAACTTGCTTCGTCCGATAAACTTCTTAATCTTCTTTTGACCGATCCAAATCTTCTCGTTGGTCTCGATGTTCGTCAATGTGAGATCCGTCTGATAAAAGACGACCTGCTTGCCTTCCACACGGTCTTCGATGGTGTTGATTTCACCAGTCATCATGTAATCGGCACCGAGTTCTTGTCCCATCCGTTTAACGGTTTCGAGTGAAGCGAATTCCCCTTGGTCGGCGCGTTCTTCGCGAATTTCGCTGCGCTCACCTGAACTGGAAACAGGACGGACTTTGCCTGTGTTGATAAAGGCACGTTCAATATCTGTTATAAACGTAGCGACGGGGATATGTTCCATGCTCTTATTACGGATGCCCCCGACAATCACGGCGGGTTTGCCACCGGTATTCATTCCGTGGTTGTTAATCCAAGGATGGTTCAAGCAGTCGTCAATCATTTCATCTGCCACCATGCGCGAATCGGCATCGTTCCAGCGTCCGGACAGATCTATAGTTGTATCGGCATCAACGCGGGTAACCTGCTTAGAGGAACTGCAACCGCTGAAAACGACAATCCCAATCAGGACCGCGTA
This sequence comes from Candidatus Poribacteria bacterium, assembly GCA_965246985.1. Classification (GTDB taxonomy): domain Bacteria; phylum Poribacteria; class WGA-4E; order WGA-4E; family WGA-3G; genus WGA-3G. The sequence goes on from OZ251998.1 coordinate 4,985,182, forward strand.
GGTTATGAATCTATATACGGCAGGCTTAACTGCCAATATCTTATACATTAGGAATGCTCCTTTTTGATGACACGGCACAGGACATGTGCCTAATATTTGTTAGAAATCTAAGTCTACTTCCTGAACAATTTTATCAACGAAAGTATCAAGTGCCATCGCACCGATGTCGCCTTCATCTCGACTACGAACGCTGACCGTGCGACTCTCCTCCTCACGTCCACCAATAATTAACATATACGGCACACGTTGCAAACGGGCTTGACGGATCTTCGCGCCGATCTTGTCATCGCTGTTATCCAACGTAACGCGACACCCCTTTTGCAACAGAAGCTGCTCAACCTCTGTGCCGTAATCAACGAAGCGTTGGCTAATCGTCATCACAACACACTGGACAGGAGAGAGCCACGTCGGAAAAGCACCCGCATAATGCTCAATGAGCATCGCGATGAACCGTTCAAAACTCCCACAAATCGCGCGATGGATGACCACCGGACGCTTTTCGGACCCGTCGGGTGCGACGTAGATGAGATCAAACCGTTCGGGCAGCTGGAAATCGAGTTGTACGGTGGCACATTGCACGTCTCGGTTGAGTGAATCTCGGATTTGAAAATCGAGTTTAGGACCGTAGAACGCCGCTTCACCGGGATCGACCGTATACTCAACCTGATTGTTTTTCAACACATCTTCAAGTATCACCTCTGCGCGATTCCAGACCTCCACGTCCCCCATAAACTTCTCTGGGTTACGTGTACTCAAATCGCATCGGAACGGCAAATCGAAAGTACCATAAATGCGTTGGAAAAGCCCAAGGATACGTTCATATTCATCAGCAATCTGGTCCTCAGTGACGAAATTGTGTGCATCATCCTGACACATCTGGCGGACGCGCGATAAGCCAGTCAGCGTTCCCGTCGCTTCGTTGCGGTGTAACACCCCTTGGTCGTGCAGACGGTAAGGTAAATCCCGGTAGCTATGGCGTGCGCTTTTGTAAATCAGCATGTGCGCCGGACAGTTCATCGGTTTGAGTGCGCTTGTCGCCTCGCCATCTTCATTTTCGACGAGGAACATATCGTCTTTAAAGTGTTCCCAATGCCCAGATGTTTTCCAGAGGCTGCTATCGTAGATAAGCGGTGTCCGCACCTCCTGATAGCCTTCACTGAGATAGAGTTTCCGCACCTTTTCAGACAAGAGATTATAGATGAGCGCACCTTTCGGAAGCCAAAACGCGCTGCCGGGCGATTCGGGATGCATCTGAAAGAGTTCTAATTCGCGTCCGAGTTTGCGATGGTCGCGTTTCGCGGCTTCCTCGCGTTGTGTCAAGTATGCCTGAAGGTCGGCTTTGGTCTCCCATGCGGTGCCGTAAATCCGTTGTAACTGCTCGCGATTGCTATCACCGCGCCAATAGGCTCCAGAAACGCGGAGCAGTTTGAAATACCGGCATTCGCTTGTTTTTTCGACGTGCGGTCCCTTGCAAAGGTCTGTGAAATCGCCATTGTGATAGATAGATACGCCTTCGTCAGCAACACCCTCATCGCTCGCGCTAACTTCCCTGTCAGAGATGCCATCGATTAATTCGAGTTTGAATTTCTGGTCGCGTTCACCGAACCATTCACGTGCATCGTCGTAGGTCCAAGTCTCCTGTGCAAAAGGCACATTCGCTTTAATCATCGCCTTCATGTGCTTTTCGATCTCAGGGAAATCATCGGGTGTAAGAGGACGCGGCACCTCCATATCGTAATAGAACTCGTTTTCGATCGGTGGTCCGATCGCGAGTTTAACGGTCCGTTCGCCATCTGGAAATAGTTGTTGTACAGCATACGCCATGATATGCGCGGCTGAATGGCGTAAGCGTTGTAAATAGTCTTCAGGTTGATTGGGTTCAGGCATTATGGTTTACTCTCTATATGTCCATTCGTGTAGGTTTTAAAATTGGTCTTAATAGACTTAACGTCTTTTTTCGTAAGCTGATTACGAAATAATTGTACACGATTGAAAGTGGAAATGCCAATAAAAAACCCGTAAGGTTAAAACCGCTTCGTTTTCGGAGGGTATCATTGGATTGATGGAGAGGTTACAAACCACACCATAGGTGTCAATTTAAGAAAAAATAACCGTCGCGGTCCCCAGAAACGGTAGGCGCTGTTTGAAACTGCGCCGGATTTTACCAAAGATCTTGTATGTGCTAAAACCCCTCTTGAGTCCCGTAGGGACGGTATGTTTATAGAAAGGCATTGAAAAAAATAATCTAACCCTGTAAGGGTGGCATGTTTATATTCGCAGCTCCCAAAACGCTAAATGGACACCTATGGAGAGGTTACAAACCGCACCTACCAGGCCCCTGGATTGTATTTATGGGATACGCTATAGTGATTGGGCAATTTCTATGCCAATACCACCACACACGCTAATACACTGATACGTCTGATGAATTGCACGAAAAAGGGCAAATCAACCTAAAAAATGCACGAAAAAGTACAGGTTTGAGGAAACTTCACAACTTAGATGTGTTGGAGCGAAATTTTGGGAGGATGGGCGGTACAGGACTTGAACCTGTGACCTCTTGCATGTCAAGCAAACGCTCTAGCCACCTGAGCTAACCGCCCGTCTCTGGAGAGAAATCATGGAGGTGGCGGTCGGAATCGAACCGACGAGTAAGAGCTTTGCAGGCCCTGGCCTTACCACTTGGCTACGCCACCAAAAAGATGAAGCGGGAAACGAGATTCGAACTCGTGACCTCCACCTTGGCAAGGTGGAGCTCTACCACTGAGCTACTCCCGCATAATTTTGACAATTCGCGCAGAAAAGATTGAACTTGCCAAAAGCATATATAGTTTAATACATTTGCCTTTAAATGTCAAATTAATTTTCGATTAAAATAGCAGCAATTTGAATTTTTGTCAAAAATTTTTAACAAACTTCAGAGTTGCTCCTCGATCCAATCGTCACCGTGGGCTGGATTGTAGATGAGGCCCCTTTTCATATCAACACAGAGATCAAGCTCTTCTAAGACCATGTGTCCGATGAGGATTGGTGAGCCTTCCGGTAGATCGGTTACTCGAATGGTGCTGCTTCGTTCCAAGAGGGTATATTCAACTTCGGAATAGACGGTCCGCTCCACGATACCGGTGGCGGTTCGTGCTGTCCTCTTGGCAACAGCGGTGAGGCCGAGGTGTTCAATGAGTGATATCGGTAAGCAGAGACGAGTCGCACCGGTATCCACGAGCGCGTCCGCAACAGTGAGTCGCCGCACTTCTTCCGGCTTCCTCACACCTAATTTTACGGCATGTAAATCTTCTAAATTTGTGAGTTGGATTTGCGTTGTATGTCGCATTTTTTATTTCCTCCTTCAGTTATGCGCGAAATTAGAGTTGTTCTTCGATCCAATCATCACCGTGGGCTGGATTGTAGATGAGCCCCCTTTTCATATCAACACATAAGTCGAGAGTTTCCATAATGATATGTCCAACGAGGACAAGCGAGCCCTCTGGAAGGTCGGTCACGCGAATAGTGCTGCTTCGTTCTAATATGGTATATTCAACTTCGGAATAGACGGTCCGCTCCACGATGCCGGTGGCAGTTCGCGCTGTCCGTTTATCAACAGGCCTAAGCCCGAGGTCTTCAATGAGTGATGTCGGCAAGCAAAGACGAGTCGCACCGGTATCCACAAGGGCATTCTCAACAGTGAGCCGACAGACATCCTCGGGCTCCATAACACCCGCCTCTACCAAAAATAGATCACTTAGATTTGTGAGTTGGATTTGCGTTGTGTGTCTCATTTTCTATCACTCCTTCTTGAATGTTATGTCCGGTAATCGGCATTAATTCGGATATAATCGTAGGAATAGTCGCAGGTCCACATTGTAACCGCTGCGTCACCGGCACGGAGGTCAATCGTAATACGCACCGGATCCTGCGCGAACAAGGCGGTCGCTTCGTCTTCATTGTAGCCAGCGTCCATCCCGTCCTTGACAAGTTGATAATCGGCAAGCCAGACACCCACCTGATACGGATCAAATGCCGCACCCGATTTCCCGATCGCCATCATGATACGTCCCCAATTCGCATCGTTGGCGAAAACTGCGGTCTTGACGAGTGGTGACTCAGCAACGGCGCGCGCTGCTTTTTCTGCATCGTCCCGATTCCTCGCGTGCTTGACGACCACCTCAACGAGTTTTGTCGCGCCTTCGCCATCGCGTGCAAGCATCTTGACCAATTCGGTGCAGACGAACAGAAGTCCCTCACAAAATGCTTCGTAGTTATCTCCGTCCGCTGTAACAATCTCGGCGTTGCCAGCACGTCCGGTCGCGAGAATCAACACCGTGTCATTTGTACTGCGATCAGTGTCAACAGTCAAAAGATTGTAGGTGTCGTCTACGACTCGGTTTAAGGCAGCTTGAAGCACTTCGGCATTAATCTTAGCATCTGTCGTCAGATAGGAGAGCATCGTCGCCATATTCGGTGCGATCATGCCAGACCCCTTGGCAATTCCACCAATCCTCACGGATACGCCACTGATCTCAATCTCTACGGCAACGGATTTCGGATACGTATCGGTCGTCATAATCGCTTCCGCGGCATCTGCACCACCTTCGGTGCTGATCGCGCTTGCAGCCGTTTGGATTCCGTTTTCGATTTTGTCCATCGGCAACTGCTGACCAATAACACCAGTGGAGGATACGAGCACAAGATCAGCATCTATACCGAGTTGCTCGGCGGTTGCTGCAGCCATCCGTCGTGCGTTTGCCATGCCGACCTCACCAGTGCAAGCGTTGGCGTTCCCGCTATTGACGATAACGGCTTGCGCGCGACCATCCGTGAGATGCTCGCGGCATACGAAGACTGGTGCCGCGGTGACGCTATTTTTTGTGAAAACTCCGGCGGCAGTCGCGGGGGCATCGGTAACAATGAGGGCCACATCCTTCGCGTCTGCGGCTTTTTTAATACCGGCATGAACACCCGCTGCACGGATACCGGAAACCGCGGTAATTCCGCCATCTATCTGCTTCATGAAACGCTCCTTGGGAAAAGTGTAGCGTAAATTATAATACATACTGCCGGAATTGTCAAATAGAAAACAGAGCCATCGGAATTGAAAATTCGTTTCGCAAATAAAATGGAAATATGCTATACTTATTCACACATACCCCAAAAACGAGGCGAAAAAAATGCATACCATTTTAGAACGCTACCAAAAAACTTTTGCAAAAGATAGAGAGATGTCGGAGGCTGCAAACCACCTGTTTCCAGATGGTGTAACGCACGATGGACGCTATATGTCCCCTTTTCCGGTTTATATCACCCGTGCCGATGGCTCAAAAAAATGGGGACTTACAGACAAAGAATTTATCGACTATTGGGCAGGACACGGCGCGCTGCTCCTCGGACATAATCCGCCAGAAGTTGTGGAAGCGGTAACGGCTCAGATACAGCGAGGGACGCACTACGGTGCATGCCATCCATTGGAATTGGAATGGGGTTCACTTGTAACGCAGCTGATACCGTCAGCAGAGCGCGTCCGATTTGTTAGTTCTGGTACGGAAGCGACACTGATGGCGATCCGCCTTGCACGGACTTATACAGGTAAGAATAAGGTGTTGAAATTCACCGGGCATTTCCACGGCTGGCACGATAGCCTCATCTTAGGTGCATACCCGCCTTTCGATATGAGTGTCCCCGGCATCCCACAAGAGGTGCGCGACACAACGCTGTTATCTCCACCCAACGATATCGATGCCGTTGAGGCGCAGTTGAAAACAGACAAAGACATCGCTTGTGTTATCCTCGAGCCGACGGGTGCCTCTTTCGGCATCGTCCCCACGAACGGGACGTTTTTAAAGCAGCTCCGTGAGTTGACAGAGGCACACGATGTCTTACTGATCTTTGACGAAGTTATCACCGGGTTCCGAGTCGCGCCCGGCGGTGCGCAAGCGTATTACAACGTGACACCAGATATGACAACACTAGCGAAGATTTTGGCGGGTGGACTCCCGGGCGGCGCGCTTGTCGGCAAAAAGGAGATTCTTGAACTCATCTCAATGAAATCGGAGAAAGACGGCTTGAAAATGCCACACCCCGGCACTTTCAATGCAAATCCGCTCTCTGCCGCCGCGGGTATTGCGATGCTCAATATCGTCAAGACAGGTGAGCCGCACAAACAGGCGAATCGGACCGCAGCACGGCTTCGCACAGAACTCAACGCCGTTATTGATGATTACGGACTTGATTGGGTGGTTTACGGCGAATTTTCGGGGATTAGACTGCTCGTCGGACACGGTGAAAAAGGGATGCGCGCCTCCGATTTTGATCCATACACATGGGATTATCGGAAATTGAAAGGCAGTAGCGATGCCAATATGCTGGAACGTCTCCGGTGCGGTCTGTTACTGAATGGTATCGATCTTGCCAGTAACGGTGGGATGACGACAGCAGCGCATACCGAGGAAGACATTACGGAAACGGTCGCAGCGTTTGCACAGACGCTTGAATGGCTGAAAGCAGAGAACGCGTTTTAAAGGCGTGCTCACATAGTACGCTATCAAAAAGGCAAGGAGATTGAATGAAAATAATTACGTATCGCGACGCGCTCAAGGAAGCGTTGGCAGAGGAGATGGAACGCGATGAAGCGGTCTTTCTGATGGGCGAGGACATCGCCGAGTACGGCGGTGCCTATAAAGTGACGGATGGGCTGTTCAAAGACTTCGGGAAGGATCGCATCCGAAATACACCGATCTCGGAAGCCGCTATCATCGGAACCGCACTCGGTGCCGCAGTCACAGGCATGCGTCCGGTCGCTGAGTTGATGTACATCGACTTCACAGCGGTGGGTATGGACCAAATCGTGAACCAAGTCGCGAAGATCCGTTATATGGTCGGCGGGCAGTTAGATGTGCCGCTCGTGATTCGGACGCAAGGCGGTGCCGGTCGATCTTCTGCAGCGCAGCACGCACAGAGTCTTGAAGCATGGTTCGTGCATATTCCCGGTCTGCTCGTCGTGATGCCCTCTACACCCTACGATGCAAAAGGGTTACTGAAAACAGCCATCCGAGACGACAACCCAATCATGTTCATTGAGCACAAACTCCTCTACACAGAAGAGGGAGAGATCCCCGAAGAAGAGTATACAATCCCGTTAGGTGTGGCGGACATCAAACGCGAAGGTGAGGACATCACGATTCTCGCGACATCACGGATGGTGTTGCACGCACTCACCGCCGCGGACACACTTGCCGATGAAGGGATCTCCGCAGAAGTCATCGATCCGAGAACGCTGATGCCGCTTGACAAAGAGAGTATTTTCGACTCCGTAAAGAAGACGAATCGGTTGCTCATTGCGCACGAGGCAGTCGGCAGAGCCGGTTTCGGTGCGGAGATCGCTGCGCTTGTCGTGCGTGAGGTGTTCGACTATCTCGATGCACCGATTGAGCGGGTCGCAGCAATGCCGGTGCCTGTTCCGTTCGCACCGGTGATGGAAAACTTTGTTATTCCGGGCGCGGAGCAGATTACCGATGCCGCACGGAAGCTCGTCCGTTATGAGATTTGAATAGCGTGTAGGACTTCATCGTAGGTTGGGTAGAACGGAACATTATAGTAAAACCGAAAAATAAGTTGACATTTTAGGGAATAATGGTCCTCTCCTCCTCGCTGGCGAGGTTTCCTAACCTCGCCAACTCGGGTGTAAAAATAATTATAGGCTTTACTATAAAATCACACGTGTTCGGCACGAAACTTTCAGATTTACAGACCGCTTGGAGCATCCGACATCCGAGTGAAACCCAACACATTATCATATTAACAGCATTTGGATTGTTGGGTTTCGCTATTTTTATCCCATAGATGTCAATTTTAGCAAAATCAGCGTGTTTTTTGGCATGCGAAAGATGTTTCATCCGTAAACCGTTCTGGTATAGTAGACATTATAACGATTTACTTGTAAGTTATAGTTAGCGTATGATAAAATTGTAACAATTCTATCATATTGGAGGCCCCCTCATGACGCGTTATGAAAATCTCAAGGATGAACCGAAAAAGTTTCTGTCTCTGACAGGTTATACGCTTGAAGAGTTCGCAGCACTCCTGCCGTATTTTTCTCGGCGGTTTCTGGCATACGTTGAAACACATACGCTTGAAGGGCAACCGAGGAAAAAACGCAAGTATACGACTTACCAAAATAGTTGCTTACCGAGTCTTGAAGATAAGCTGCTCTTTATTTTGATTTACCTCCGCGAAGCGATGAAGCAAGAGGTCCTCGGTGAGTTATTTGGTATGGCTCAACCTGTCGTCAACAAATGGATTCATCGGCTTTTGCCGATCGTCAACGGTGCTTTGGCAGACCTTGGAGAACTCCCATCGCGGGAGACATCCGCCTCAAAAGTTGATACGTCTGTAGTCCCCTCAACAGATGCCAAAGCGTCACATCATTTTTTTTCATGATAGCACGGAGCGTCCGATTCAGCGTCCGAAAGACCGAGAAACTCAAAAGGCACATTACAGTGGCAAAAAGAAGCAACATACCCTGAAAAACAACCTCATGGTGAATGCCGATAGCAAAGTCGTATTTCTCACAGCGTCGTATGAAGGTCGCATCCACGACAAGCGTATCGCTGACATGGCAGGCTATTCGCCACCCCCTGGGAGTGTTTTGTATCAAGATACCGGTTTTCAAGGGTTTACCTGTCCCGGGGTCAAGATCATGCAACCGACAAAGAAACCCAAAGGTCGAGACTTGACACCTGAAGAAAAAGCGAAGAATCGAGAGATTTCGTCCATACGCATACGCGTTGAACACGTCATTGCTGGCATCAAGAGATACCGCATCGTCAAAGATAAGTTGCGCAACTACAAAAAAGGATTCGCTGATTTGGTCATGCAAACTTGCTGTGGTCTACACAACTTTAGATTAAACTTCAGACCTTGGACTTATCCTATACCTGTCGATTAAATCATTATAATGTCTAGTGTATAAAATGTAAGATGCGTATGTTGTCTTTAGTCCCGTAGGGACGGCATGTTTATAGAAAGATGTCAAAGAGCAGAATTCAGCCCTGTAAGGGCGGTATGTTTATAACTTCAAACACTGTGAAACCCTAAATTGACACCTATGGGTTTCGCTATTTTTATCCACAAGAATAGACCATCGAAAATCGAATTCTCTTTATAAACCGAGGGTTCTTGGTTTTTTACCGCTCTACCCAACCTACGTATACACTGCGTTTATTATTTCAAACTCACGTTATATAAAATCTATTCCGTCTTTACTAACTTCTGATACGCCCGCGTCAAATTGAAGGCAATCGGTGTCCAAAACACCGCTGTCACCATAGCCACAATCGAGAACGCGATCCCCGGAATCGTCTTTACACCTAACCTCACCAGTTCAAGCACACCCGCACTCGCACCCTTCGAGAACCGATACCCAAAGGAATCAATAATCTGTTTCGCGCGATAGCGTGCATCATAAAAGAGCGGCATATAGAACAACTCTTTCGCTGCTCGAAAAACCGAATAATCTAAGGCCTTAAAAATCATATATGCAGCCGTCCCAGACCGAAGCGACGGAGAAATCGTCAGCACGAGACTACTGACGAAATGAACCAACGGAATACCGACATGAATATAACGTAGGGCGACAAATCTGAGTGCCAGCGGCACAACCACCAATTGTAAAATACCAGCGATGAGTCCGAGGTTTCCATATACTGACCCGTAAAACGCTGTCCGCATATCCTTATCAGGCAACTCCGATTCCACCAATCCGTTGAAACGGAGATCAAGCACAGTGGAGACTATCTGCGTGCTTAAGATTAATACGCCGATAAAAAGCAGGTATCTGGAACGGAAGAGCGTCTTTACGCCGAGATGCCCAAGTCTACCCCCCGCCTCTTCTTCACTCGGTTTGGGTTCGCCGCCGAGCTTATAAGCAATTATGCCAAACACAGCCGTTGGGACGAGGGATGCCGCCGTGAAAAGGAGTAGAGCCTCAGACCCTAACGCCACCGCCCACCTGTTCACAAGCATGCCACCGATATACGAGCCAATAGACGCAACGGCACAGAAAGGTCCATTAATGCGCTTCGCTTGTTCGGTTGTCAGCACACTGTTGACGAACGACCAAAACTGTTCGATGATGATTACGATGTAGGCTTCGCGAAACACATAAATGACAGCCGCAGCGAGATCCATACCGCGGACAAGTGCAGCATAACATCCGAGGATCAAAATAGCGGAAAAGAGCGAGGTTATTGCCAAAGCACGTGCCGCTCCTTGCCACGAGAGCAACCGACCGTAGCAGTACAACATCACGATCATACTCGGTGGGATCGCTATCATACCACGTGGAAGATTCTCCGCACCATACGCCTCAATGAACAAGGAAGAGGACACGGAACGGATAAACTCATAACCGAACAGCACAAAGCTGGCAGCACTACCGATGGCAAAAGCAGCATAAATAAGTCGTCGTGGAAACATTATGTAGAATCTAACTTTCTTGGACGGATATCTTCAAGACACCGGTAATTTATCTTCAGTTGGACGGGGGTTGTGAATCCAATGACCATTCGGATCGCTGCCTCTGGCGACAATCGCGCGTTGGTTCCAATTGTTTGCGGCGCGGACCTCCGGCGGCACGAACCGCATCGTTAACCCGCAACGCCGCCGATCTGATGTGTTCGGTTCAGAGCCGTGCAACAATAGATCCGAATGCAGAGACATCTGCCCGGCTTTCATCTCAAATGGATGTGGTGCGTCACCGTATTGTGTCGCCCCATGCACTGTCTGACCCAGTACATTCTTTTCCTCAGCGGCACTACGCTCAAATGCGATCTGACCGTGCCGATGCGATTTCGGAATAACAGCCATCGCGCCGTTTTCGACCTCAGCATCGTCAATCGCGAGCCATACGGTGACAGTCTTGCTTGGGGATAGGGGCCAATAGGAGGCATCTTGATGCCAACTCACCTGTTTTCCCTCACCCGGCATCTTGCAGAAGTAGTGTGTTCCCCAACAGATCAGCGTCTCCCCAAGCAGGTCTTGCACGTAATCCAGAATCCTGTCTTCGGTAATCAGATCGTGGAGACCGGTGCAGTGGATATGCCAACCGTTAATGGAGTAGCTATTCATCCCCGCTGCGAGTGCCTTCTCCATAAGCCGATCAAAATAGGCGCGGTGTTCCGCGATCTCTGCTTCAGAAAAGACATCTAACGGTGAAATAAAACCCTTTTCATTGAAGTGCGCAATTTGGGCATGTGTTAAGGTTGATGGATTCTCGTTTTCGACCGGAAAAAACTGCAGCTTTCGCTTGAGTTCCGGCATTGCATCCGTAATTGGCATTAGAGCGTCCTCGTTTCTTTGCGTGGGTCAGAAGGTTGTATTGCAGGTATGATACCAAATTTGAACGCTGTTGTCAATTTTGTTTGTCCGAATGTTCCGAATCCACGAAAATTCCACTTGACTTTTAGGGTGAATAGGCTTATATTAATTAGGACTTACGCAGTTGCTTCGTAAGTCCCCCTGATAAGGGGGATTTAGGGGGTTAAAAATCAAAAAATATCGTCCAATGTGCTAAATTTGCGTAAGTTCTGTTAATCAAACAGTGTGTTAACATCTCCCTTGGACACAAGAAAACAGACATACCTAAAGAGACCTACCTATTAGAAAAACACTAAAAAATGGACGAAAAACGAGCGAGTGGACGCTATTATACACGCGGGAATCCGTTTCAGTTGAAACCCTTCAAAACGTGGGTAACAGCATCCAATTTAGCACAACAGACAACTTTAGAACCGTTTGCGGGTGCTAAAGACATCCCACAACTGATTGAGGCAGCAAACCTATGCTGTCAAGATTGGGCATTTTTCGACATTGAACCGGGCGCGGACGGGATCGTGCAACGTGACACCCTCGCAGACTTCCCTAAAGGGTTCAATGTCTGCATTACCAATCCACCGTGGTTGGCACGTAACTCCGCAACACGCCGCGGCTTACCTTTCCCAGAAGCGACCCGCTACGATGATCTTTACAAATACGCACTTGAGAAATGCTTGACGCATTGTGACTGGGTCGCAGCAATCATCCCAGAGGCATTCATTCGGAGTGGACTGTTCCTGCAACGGCTGCACGATTTCATTTCCTTAGTCCCACAAACACAACACAAGACGGCGCAAGAAAATAAAGGTAGAGACACCTCCTATATGTTTGAAGATACCGAACATCCGGTAGGTCTGGCACTGTTTGCACCGCACGTGACATCGGACGTTCGGGTCTGGCGCAATAACCAGTTTCTCGGCACCATGAGTGAACTCCGCAGACACCTTCCACGACCTTCCGCCAATCGCAGTATCGTGTTCAACGACCCACAAGGAAATTTGGGACTCATCGCTATAGATAACACCGTTTCCGCCTCTATCCGCTTTTGTCCGCCAGAAGAACTAAAAGACTATCCGATTCGTGTCCATTGCCGTTCAATAACGAAAATCGGTGTGCCGTGGCGTGTAGATATTGATACGCTCAATGCTCGCTTAGCAACGATCCGAGAGAAAACCCACGACGTTTTTCTGACAGCGTTCAAAGGCATACGCCGCGATGGACACTACCGACGACGGTTAGATTGGGCATTGTCGCGCGCTATTGTTGACATGGAGTAAAAAAATGAACATCCCAAAACTGATCTGCCTACTTCTATTGATAACACTTATCACTTCTGCAGGGTGCGTACCCGGCGATGGAAAACACACCACCGAGAAACCTGCTGGATTTTTCTGGGGCATCTGGCACGGCTGGATTGCCCCAATCTCACTGATTTGGGGGATTTTTAATCCAGATATCCGTGTCTATGACCCCCAAAATACAGGATGGTGGTATGATCTTGGGTTTTACATCGCCATCATCAGCGGTTTCGGCGGCATCTCCTTTACGCGGCACAAATATAAGTCTACAAGCAACCAATAAAGGGAACTTGAGTGTTCAGAATAATACAAATTAGTAGCCACGCAAATCGACTTGATAGAGAAAGGAAATAAACCATGAAAGTCTTAGTCATCGGTGGAACAGGCAATATTAGTCGTGGGATTGTTGCCGAGTTGCAACACCGAAACCATGAAGTCGTCCTGTTTAATCGCGGGCAACACGCCGACCCACCACCTCCAGATGTCCGAATCATCCACGGCGACCGACAGCAGCGCGGCGATTTTGAGGCGAAAGTCGGCGCGGAAAATTGGGATGCCGTCATTGATATGATTAGTTTCAACGCCGAAGATGCCGCCTCCGCAATGCGGGCATGTCAGGGACGCGTCGGACACTTCGTTCAGTGCTCAACGGTGATGACCTACGGACCACCGTTCAGCGATATTAATCTTCCTGAGACGGGCCCCTTGCAAGGGACATCGGGCTATGGAATCGGCAAAGTCGCCGCGGATAACCTCTTATTAGAGGCACACGCACGCGACGGGTTTCCGGTAACCATTTTCAAGCCATCTTACACCCACGGACCGGGTATGAATCTCCTGCGTCAAGTCGGTGGAGACGGTAGTTGGATTGATCGTCTACGGAAGGGCAAACCGATCCTCTCTGCAGGCGACGGATTAAACTATTTTCAATTCCTGTCATCTCGCGACGCAGGTTTTGCGTTTACAGATATACTCGGTAAATCCGACTGCTTCGGCGAGATATATAATATGGTCCACCCGCAGGCGCGAACGTGGGACGAATGGCACCGTGCAGCAGCAGACGCACTCGGCGTTGACATAGAGATCGTGCATGTATCCCAAGAGACGCTCATCGCGATGGCACCTGATCGGTTCGGCGGTTTGGGGGGCAACTTCGGACATACACAAATCTTCAGCCACGAGAAACTCGCAGCAGCGATACCTGAATTCAGTCCCCAAATTCCGGTTACAGAGAGTGTGGCAGAAAATATCGCGTGGATGGACAAGCACAATCTGATTCCAGATAGTGATGCAGACGATCTGGAGGATCAGGTTATTGAAGCAGTTCGCAATCTACCGCGTATCCGGTAGCACAGAGGTGAAATATGCTACATATCAAATCAGCGTTAGACTCAGAAAGACTCGACCTTGTTGAACAGGATCTGCGCGAAGTCGGTTTCCATATCATCAAAAACGTGATTACTGACGAGGAAGCAGACGAAGCACGCGAGGCAATCTGGAAATTAGTCGAAGAAGACATAGCAAACGGACACGACCACAGTTACGGCGACAGTAAAATCCGACGTGTTTGGGCAATCGTCGGGAAATCTCCGATCTTCCGGTGGTTCATTCAACATCCGACCGTGGTAGCCGTATGGAAACGGATGCTCGGTGAAGATGTCATCGCTTCCACATTCACAGCGAACATTGTTGGACCTGGTGCACCTACAGGCGGATGGCACATCGACTATCCGTATTGGGCAATGCAATCTCCTTTTCCGTCTGGCTCGCTAACCGGGCAGACAGTCTGGATGTTAGACGACTTCACAGAAGAGAACGGCGCAACGGCGTGCATCGCAGGTTCACACAAAACGCTCCGCCGTCCTGAGTTGGGAGAAGCAGAAGGGCTTGAGAGCAGCGTTGCTGTCGCACCGAAAGGCTCTATCATGTTCACAAACGGAGCGATCTGGCATCAGTCACGCCCGAACCTAACGGATACACCGCGCGTCGGGTTGCTCGGTATGTATAACAGATCGGTCATCCTTCCACAAGAGGATATGCCTCGGCAGTTGACCGATGCGGAATTGGCAAGTGAAAGTGATGTGCTAAAGCAATTGCTGGGCAGAAGCATCCCCTTCCGGGATCCAGATCACGGGCAGAATTGGCACCGTACGGATAGCGGTTTTCGTCAAGCGTAGCAAGAGTGTATAATGCCGAATTGTATACATTCGCGCATTTTGCTGCTGAAGTATTTTTATAAATTAAAATAAAAGTGGTTCATAAATCGGTAGTGCCAAGTGGACGAAGTACCGCATATTGGAACCTGAGGCAGATATTGTTGAACAGTTTACCTTAGTATTAACGACGGAATACTGACTGCTGATGGCTGATGGCTGACCGCTTTAAATTTCATGGAGGGCATTTATGCCAATTGTATCTCATGATGTTTTGAGAGAGTTTGTATATGACATCTATCGCGGTGCTGGTGGCACAGAAGAAGATGCGCGCATCGTCAGCGACCACGTCGTCGATTCTAACCTCGCAGGTCACGATTCACACGGTGTTATCAACGCACCGAACTACATCGGCGGCATGGCAGGCGGACCCGCTGCAGACAAAATGGAAATAGTCAGACAGAGCGGCGCTGCCACCGTTATCAACGCCAACGGCGCACTCGGCATGGTTGCCGCCCGGAAAGCGATGGAGATAGCTGTCGAAAAAGCAGGAAGCTGCACCATCGGTGCGGTCGGCTTGCATCGGTGCGGACACGCAGGACGGATGGGTGAATACCCACCGATTGCAGCACGTGCCGGTATGATTGGCATCGTCTTGCTCAACGGCGGCGGACGGTTTATGCATCCACACGGCGGCACCTCTCGCAGGCTACCACCGAACCCGATTGCGATCTCAGTGCCACGTCAAGGTGGCGAACCGCTTCTTCTTGATATGACGCTCAGTGTGGTTGCAGGTGGGAAGCTGCTCGTCCAGACGGCCCGCGGCGAATCCATACCGGAAGGGTGGATGATAGATGCCGAAGGGAAACCGCTCACAGATCCGAACGCCTTTCGCGAACGTCCGCAGGACACAGCAGTTATGCCGCTCGGTGGTTTCCAGTTCGGACACAAAGGGTTTGGGCTCGGCGTCATGATAGATGCCATCGCTGGCGGACTCTCTTGGGCAGGATGTAGTCGTGAACAGCCGACGCGCGGTGCAAGTGGCATTGTAATGTTTGCGATCAAAATCGAGGACTTCATCGACTTAGCGGATTATGAACAGGAGATTGCCTATCTTGTAGAGTGGGTAAAGTCATCTGCCCGATTGCCCGGTGTTGACGAGATCTATGTTCCCGGAGAATTCGAGGAACGGAGTCGCGAGAAACGCCTCCGCGAAGGGATACCGATCGAGGAACCGACTTGGAACCGGCTCATCGAAGCCGCTGAACGTTTCAACGTTGAAATACCCTTAAAGTAGTAGGCACACGCCGTGTGCCGTAACCCTGATGTGATATTTTTACACTTAGGTGGTTTTGGTAATCAAAACCTAAAACATTTAGGCATACAATAGGAGGACAAATGAGAATTCTAATCAGTTTAACCGTTCTGCTCGTCGGCGTTACGGGGTGTGCTATGCTGAACCAGTTGAACCAGTCTGTTGAAGAGATTGTCCCGTCACACCTCACCTGTGCATCGAACCCAGAATTCGTGGATGGAAATCTGGAGACGGTGAGTTCATTTGCAGTAAATGGATTCGTCCGAAAAGCGTATCAAATTTTTGACGGCGAAACCCGAAGACAGGCATACGCACAACGACGTTACATAACACAGGTTGAAGGCAACCGTCGCACAGAAGCGATTATCAAACTCGACGCACTCACTTATGTCTCTTACGTGGAAGTCTATCCGGCATCACGGCACATTCCGAATTTCGCAATGATGACAACAACCGACGATCCACCACGCTTTGATGTCGCCTTTGAACGCGTGTCCGACAAGCAGCACAAAGATATAGAAGGATTGACACCGGTTCGCTTCCGCATTGGACGAGAAATCCTTTATCTGCGGATGAGCGCAGACGGCATTGAGGATAAACAGAATTCTACCCGAAATATAAACTCAACTGTTGAGATCCCGCTAATAGGTGCCGAGATTCGTGAAGTCAGATTTTTCGGCAGACCGCCCGTTGATATTAAAGTCCATAATTAATTATACGCCCAAAGCTTGGCGGGGTTGGGAATGCAGATCGCATGAATCAACACGGAATGCGCGTGTTGCCTCACAGTGAGAGTCCGTGGGGCTTTACGCCGCAAAACCCCGTCAGTGAGGATGGTGTTTTGTGTATTCTAAAGTGTCCACGTATTTTCGGACTTTACCATAAATAAAAAGTAGGCGTGCCTTACAAGCAACCGACGGAATTTGTGGGTGCACCTTATCCCCAGCCTAAGGAGAAACAGCATCATGATCAAGATATGGACAAATAACCGCTTCGGACGTAGCCTAAAAACGTCCGCTTATATCGCAGGGATAGTGTTGATGCTCAGTGTTGCTGGTTGTGTAGCATCTCAGGGACAATCTGGAACCGGAATTCTGCAATCGCGTCTATCTTGGCTTCAGGATACACCTATTGAGGAGATTGCCGCTTCACAATTGACCTGTGAAACCCACCCTGAAATAGTAGACGGTAATTTGGAAACAGTCGCGACTTTTGCAGTACAGGGGACAGTGACAAAGAAATATGATGTTGTGGAACGCAGCAGTCGTTCATTTGGCAGAGAGCAGTATATAACAGATCTTGACGGAACAATCCGATGCGAGATTCTGATTAAACTCGAAAAGCCGACGTACGTGAGTACTGTCGAAGTCTATCCCGCCTCGCGCATCCCTAATTTGGCACTGAGTACAACATTGGAAGCATCCGGTTATCACCTCGGTCAATCGGGGACAGGATTTAAACCCGTGCATGATAAACAACATAGAGACGTAAAGGGAACACAACCGGTTAAATACAGTGTTGCGCGGGAGGTCCTCTATCTGCGTGTGACAGCAGACGCAATAGAAGACCGGCAGAACGCGACACGGGGCGATGACAAAGAAATTAACATCCCTCTGAAAGGGGCTTCAATCCGCGAGATCAAAATTTACGGGAAACAGTCATCGTAGAAAAATTTCACATCCGATGGAAAGGAAAAGAAAAATGAGAATACGAGGACTCAGCATTTTACTATTTCTGATATTCGGTGCTATAGGGTGTGCGATGCTGCAAGAGGCACCTCTCGTTGAAATTCCGGCTTCGCGTCTCACCTGCGACCAAAATCCTGAGATGGTAGATGGCGACTTGAAAACAGTTGGTACCTTTGTAGCGCAGGGATCCATCAAAAAAGAGTTTGTGAAAAAAGTATGGTACGCGCCTCGGCAGTACCAACGTCAAGTGGACGGTAGTCTCAAAACGGAAACGTTGATCAAGCTGGACAGACCGAGTTATATTAAGTATGTTGAAGTCTACCCCGCATCAACCATCCGTAACCTCGTTTTGGATGTTGGCATAAAACGACCGAACGGGAAACTTTCGTTTGAAGCAGTAGAGGATAAACGAAGTATAAAAGTGGAAGGCACGCTGCCCGTGAGATTCCAGATTGGGCGGGAGATTCTCTATCTGCAGTTGACAGCCAACGCATTGGAAGACTTAGACAATGTGTCTGACGGTGATGAATACGGTGAGATGCAGATCCCACTCAAAGGGGCTTCGATCCGAGAAGTTAAATTCTACGGACGGCAGCCACTTTAAACACGCACCTATCAAGAAGGAACACTATGAATAGAAAATGGACAACCTGTAACTCCAGACATAGCGTCAATAACCCCGCCCTAAAGGGCGAGGCTTGTAATAGATGGTAGCCAACCTATAACTATTATGAGGTCAACTTATTGACTACAGTCATATATCGCAGTGTCTTGGTGTGGCAGCCAGCACAATGTTTTGGATGCTCCCCAAGTCTGATTCTTCTTGGACACTGTGATCTGGATGGGGAAACCATACAAACTCGAAAGAGGTTTATGTCATGTTCGTGCCAGTTGTAGACGAGAATCAACGACCTCTAATGCCTACCAAACCTTCAAGGGTGAGGCGTTGGATAAAATCACGGAAAGCGACCCCCTTTTGGAAGAATGGTATCTTCTGTGTCCGTTTAAACGTTGACCCGTCAGATACTGAGTTTCAAGAAATTGCTGTAGGTGTTGACCCTGGCAGTAAGAAAGAAGGTTTTACTGTTAAATCGGAATCACATACCTACTTGAATATACAAGCCGATGCTCATAGCAAAGTCGGTAAAAAAGTTGAGAAGCGTCGCGAATCGCGTAGAAGCAGGCGTTCACGGAAATGTCCGAATCGTAAGCATAGAACTAATCGTATCGCAAACAAAGAACGTATCCCTGCTGGCACACGCGCGAGGTGGGACTGGAAGTTGCGTATTCTTGATTGGCTGTCAAAACTGTTCCCTGTGACGCATGTATGTGTAGAGGACATTAAAGCAAGGACTCTCAAACGTGCTAAGAAATGGAACACGTCATTTAGTCCGTTGGAAGTCGGTAAATCGTGGTTCTACACAGAGATAGAAAAGCGGTGGGAACTCCTGACGCTGCAAGGTTGGGAGACGAAAGAGATACGTGATAAACTTGGACTCAAGAAGTCGTCAAAGAAACTCTCTAAAACTTTTGACGCACACTGTGTAGATTCTTGGTGTCTTGCTTACCATACTGTTGATGGGGAAACTATCTTGGATAATACAGACATATTCTGTATATCACCGATACCTATCAGGAGACGTGAACTTCATAGACAGAATCCACAAAAAGGTGGCAAGCGTCCACGATATGGTGGCACGACTTGGAATGGATTGGTAAAGAACACGCTCGTCAAACATGTTAAACATGGCTTGACGCGGATTAGCGGATTTGGCAAAACCGGTATTTCCCTATATTCTTTAGACGGTCAGCGTCTTTGCCAAAACGCTAAAATATCAGATTGTAAGGTGCTAACGCGCCTTAACTTTAACTACAGGAGCGGTGTTTCCTCCCCCGCCTAAAGACCTTACTATTACCCATAAGTCTGAATGTAATAGTTATAGTGGGTGTTTATATTTTCTTGCCTTGTAGGATGGTGTGTGGTATGCTCAAGAGCCGGGAAGAATAAAAACAGAGATTTTTCTTTCTACGAATAGGAGTGAATCATGTTAGCAGAGAGAGTATCATCTGCCTCTTGGAGTCGTCAAGAGTTTTCGGGTCTTGACTTGGGGGATATCCGTCTGAATGAAAGACTTATTGATGTTGCGGATGCGTTAGTTTCGCATCCGACCTCAACGATCAATGCGGCGTGTGGTGATTGGGCATCGGCGAAAGCGGCGTATCGTTTATTTGACAATGATAAAGTGTCGCCGGAAGGCATTCTTGCGCCCCACTTTCAAAAGACGGTTCAACGGGTGTCAGACCATCGTCGTGTTTTTGCGATCCAAGATACGACGTATCTTGATTACACGGATCACGCATCAACCGAGGGTTTAGGTTCGATTGGCACGAAGTCTCAGAACCGTTTTGGTTTTGTTAAACATACGACGTTGATGGTAAATGAATCGGGTGTTCCATTAGGATGTTTGACAGATAAAGTCTGGGTGCGTGATGGTTTTGGTGGCAAGGATCATAAGTCCAAGCGTCTTGAAGCCAAAGAGAGCTACAGATGGATTGAAGCCTTATCGGAAGTAAAATCTGCGATCCCCGAAGGCGTTGAAGTGATCTTTCTTTCGGATCGTGAATCTGATATTTATGAGTTTTTCGTTGAAGCGGGAGAAACACCTTTCGTGATCCGTGCTGCGCAAGACCGTCGTGTGGATGCCTCTGTGAGTAAACTCTCTGAGTTGGTAAGACGTCAAGAAGTTGCGGGTGAGTTTCGGTTGGAAGTTGCCCGTCGTGGCAATCAACCTGCTCGTGAGGCGACGCTGAGTGTTCGTTTTACAGAAGCGACGCTGTGTCCGCCACGTCGTCGGGTTCCGAGTTCCAAAACTCTGCCAGCAGTTGAGATGTCTGTTGTCTGGGTGCTGGAAACGGATCCGCCTGATGGCGCAACACCGTTGGAATGGTTGCTCCTGACGAACGTCAAAGTTTCGACCTTCTCTGATGCGCTTCAACGCATAGACTGGTATAAGCAACGTTGGCAGATTGAGGTGTATTTCAAAGTGTTGAAGTCCGGCACACAGGTTCAGCAGACCCGTTTGGCAACGAAAGACCGTCTGCTTCGCTATATTGCTTTACTGAGTGTCATTGCATGGCGACTTTACTGGTTGACGATGATAAATCGGTTCACCCCCGACGCTGACTGCACACACATTTTACACGACCATGAATGGAAGGCACTTTACTATGTGACACATAAGACCGAGAAGTTGCCTGAAAAGATACCCACTGTTTCTCAAACCGTCATTTGGATTGCTAAACTCGGTGGTTTTTTAGCACGCAAGTCGGATGGCAATCCGGGGGTGACGGTTCTCTGGCGGGGGTGGCAAAGGCTGAATGATATTTCTAACGCCTTTGCCATTTTTCAGAACTTTGAAGAAGACAGCGAAACTCGGAAATCACCCTCATAGAAATACTACGAGATACTTGTGGGTAATAGTAAGGCCTAAAGACAGGGGTTTCCACACCGAAGAATTTGATGAAGGGGTCTTGCTATTTTGTCGCGCTTGCGTTAATCTTCGGTGTTGCGGGGTGTGCGATGCTGCAAGAGGCACCCCTCGTTGAAATTCCGGCTTCGCGTCTCACCTGCGACCAAACCCCTGAGATGGTAGATGGTGACTTAGAAACAGCAGGCACCTTTAAGACAAAAGGGAGTGTCCAAAAGGGGTTTGGGGTAATCACCGGTAACCTCTGGCATCTGAGCATCGACAACTCCAAGTATCAACGCGTGGTGAAAGGCAGCATCAAAACGGAAACATTAATTAAACTCAACACACCAACATATATTAAGTATGTTGAAGTCTACCCCGCATCAACCATCCCCAATCTCGCTTTGGATACCAGTGCTGAAGAGAAATCGCCGAAGTGGATACTTTCGTTTACGGCAGTGGAAGATAAACGTTCCCAAAAAGTGAAAGGCACACTGCCAGTGAGATTCCAGATTGAACGGGAAGTCCTCTATTTGCGATTGACAGCCAATGCAATGGAAGATGTAGATAATGCATCCCACGGCGACGAAATAGGTGAACTGTTGATTCCACTCAAAGGTGCTTCAATCCGAGAAGTCAAATTCTATGCGAGACAGCCATTTTAACCTCCTGGTGTATTTCTCACATACCTATGCAGGAGGAACACCATGAGCAGAAAATGGACATCCTATCATCTCAGAAGTAGCCTGAAGATGTTTTGCTATTTTGTTGTGCTTGCATTAATGTTTGGCACTTTGGGGTGTGCGATGCTGCAAGAGGCACCGCCCGTCGAAATATCGGCTTCCTGGCTCTCCTGTCCACAACACCCGGCGATGGTAGACGGGAACTTGGAAACGGTAGACACCTTTGAAGCAGCAGGGGTTATCCGAAAAAGGTTTGAGCGAAGCGGCATTAACCAGCGGCAGTATCAGCGTCAAGTGATAGGTAGCCTCAGAACGGGAACGTTGATTAAATTGGATGCGCCAATATACATTGACTATATCGAAGTCTACCCTGCTTCGACTATCCCTCATTTCACTTTAGATGCTACTGCTGAAGAGAAGTCATCAAAGTGGCTGCTGTCGTTTGCAGCTGTGGAGGATAAGCGCACTAAAAAAATGGAAGGCACACAACCGGTGAGGTTCAGGATTGGACGAGAAATTCTCTACCTGCGGTTGGGAGCTAACGCATTGGAGGCCCCAGAGAGTCCAGCAGATCGGGAGGCTACCCTCAAGGAGCTGCAGCAGATAAGTCCAGAGGTAGCGGATTTACTGCGTCAAAGTTGGAGAAAATCAGCAGGAGACGGCGAAATGTGGATTCGGCTCAAAGGTGCTGCAATCCGAGAAATTAAATTTTATGGGCGACAGTAAAAAAACCGCTTGACTTTTGTTTGATGACATTGTACAATAGGAATAATCCCATAGAACTTACGCACAGCGGATTTGATACGGTGCCGAAAAACATAGTGCTGGCACCTGCGTAACCCTAAAATTTGACTTTTTTTGCCAATTTTGTTAAGTTAAGCAGCGTATACACGGGAAATTTGTGAGTTTCCCAGATAAAAAACGGGAGGATTAGAATCCGATTGCAAAAACAAAAATCAAAGGGTGTTCCCATACAGAGCAACGCTGAAGTGCAAGCTCTCTTCGGGCAAAGCGATGCCTTCTTAAAAATCATTGAAGACAATTTCGATGTCCGCGTTGTTTTGAAAAGTGACAATATCGCTATCATTGGCGAAAACGTCACAGAGGTCAACCGAGTGACAACGGTTCTCGAATCACTGCTTCACCGCATCCGGAAAGGAGAACGCATTCAGGCAACCGATGTCAACTATGCGATTCACGCATCCGGTGTCGATGAACCAGACACCTTAGGTGACACGGGAGCCGAGTCTATTCCGGTATTCTCAAAACGCGGTGTCATCCGTCCGAAGACTGCCGGTCAGAGAAGATACGTTGAGGCAATCAAACACAACGACCTTGTGTTCGGTATCGGACCAGCCGGAACAGGGAAGACTTATCTCGCCATGGCGATGGCTGTCTCCGCACTCAAAAGTGGACAGGTGAGCCGTATCATCCTAACACGACCCGCCGTTGAAGCCGGTGAGAAACTCGGTTTTTTACCCGGCGATATTGCCGACAAAGTGCATCCATACCTACGTCCTTTATACGATGCACTCTACGATATGATGCCCCCAGAAGCACTCGATAAATACATCGAGGGAAATGTTATTGAGGTAGCACCGATCGCTTTCATGCGAGGTAGAACGCTCAATAACTCGTTTGTCGTCCTTGATGAAGCACAAAACGCCACCATCGAACAGATGAAAATGTTCCTAACCCGCCTCGGTTTTGACTCAAAAGCCGTGGTCACAGGCGACATTACGCAGACAGATCTGCCGACACACAAAGTCTCAGGACTCGCGGATGCCCAAGAAGTGCTTGCAAATATCAAGGGAATCGAGTTCATCTATTTTTCAAGATTTGATGTCGTGCGGCATGAACTGGTCCAACGTATCGTCGAAGCTTACGAACAGGTATCACCACAGAACACGAGACGGAACGCCGGTAACCTACCAAGTACGTCCGACGAAGAAGAATAACCGTTTTGATTCGCGTTACGAATACGAGTAACAATACCACCTTTGACGTAGAAGTGATTCACAATGCAGTGCTCGCAACTTTAAAAGCACATGACGCAGAGGCGTGTGAAGTCAGTGTCCTCTTAACAGACGATGCTGACATCAAGCATCTCAACCGCGACTATCGAGGGATTGACACCCCGACAGATGTGCTGGCTTTTGCGATGCGTGACGGTGAAGATGGTAATGTGAACCCGAATCTACTCGGCGACCTCGTCATATCCGTCGAAACCGCATCACGACAAGTGACGACAGGCGATCAGTTTAGCGCAACTCACAGCAGCTTTGAAACCGAAAAACAAGAGGCAACCTACGACAGTCTTGAAACCGAAGTCGCGTTGCTTGCGGTACACGGTGTCCTACATTTGCTCGGATACGACCATCAAACGCAAGAAGAAGCCACAGTTATGTTTGAAAAGCAGAAAGCCATCTTCAGTTCGTTGCGGAGACCGTAGCACGACTGTTCGCTAACTTTCAAGCACCAATTTATAGGGGGTGTATTTTTACGTTTGGACGACCTAGCCCTAGTCATCAAACTCGTTAGCTTAGGTATACTCTTAATTCTCAGCGCGCTGTTTTCAACTGCGGAAGCGTTGCTCGCTCGGTTAACACGGGACGACATTCTCAAGTTTGCCGAAGAAGGTGGCAAGCGCTACGAGGTACTGACATCGCTGCTGCGCCACCCGCGCCGCTATTCGCTGACTATCATCACGGCAAAAACTATCTTGATAGTAGCAGGCGTTACGGTATTTATGACCTTTTGGCAAGAAAAATACCCGATCGCGAATGCAGCCCTCGCAGTCGCATGCTTTGTCATCTTTACTGAACTGTTTCCCAAAAACTATGTACAGGGCAGTACGGGGGCAGCAACTATCCGAGCACTCAGTGCCCTCCGCGCCATCTATTGGTGCGGATTTTTGATTTTAATCCCCCTGAATTTCCTCGCGAACCTTATCGTCCGAATCTTCGGTGGCAAAGTTACCTCAGTCCAAGACAGCCTCGTATCCCCAGAGGTATTAGAAATGCTTGACAGCGTTGGTGATAGCCAAGAGATCTTAGAGCCGGACGAGCGTGAAATGATCTCTCGGATTTTAGACCTGCCAGACAAAGTTACCCGAGAAATCATGGTTGCCCGAACCGATATGATATGTCTGGAGGTCGCAACCCCTGAAACCGAAGTTTTACAGACTGCAATCACGTATAGACACACACGTATTCCGATATATGAAGAAACGATCGATCGAATTGTCGGAATTTTGCACGTTAAAGACTTGTTAGATTGCTGGGCAAAAGGTCAACCGGTCAACCTAAGAGAACTTATCGTTAATCGAGGTCCTTTTTTCACACCGGAAAGTAAGAAGATTTCAGAACTCTTCCGAGAACTTCGCGAGCATAAACAGCACATCGCGATCGTTGTAGACGAATACGGCGGCACTGCTGGAATGGTGACACTCGAAAACATCATCGAAGAAATTGTTGGTGAAATCCATGATGAAGACGAAATCGACGAACAAGATGACTACATCGAAATGGAGGCGAACACTTATTCCGTTGATGCGCGGCTGAATCTTATCGAATTGAACGAAAAACTCGGCACCGAACTTGAAGCAGAAAATATTGATACAATCGGTGGGTTTGTCGTAGACCACCTCGGTCGTGTGCCTGAACAAGGCACCCAATTTACCTACCGCGGTATCCGATTCACCATATTTGAAGCAGACGAACGACGCATCCAAAGGGTTCACCTTGAAATGCCGGAGATCGACGTTAACGACGACTCGTTCTAAAAGCCTCCGTTACGAACAGTAATCCACGCTGGTACACCTTTTACGTGCGTCGCCTTCACAAAACGGATAGGACTGACACAGACAGGCAATAAATCGCCTGACTACCAACAGATACACCTCGGAAATACGCGTGTTTCTCAAAAGCAGTCCGGTTCCGGTTCGTAGTCGCGCAATTCTGCGGCGTACTCGCCCAAATGCGACGTGCATTATTGCGCTTTGCGTAAGTCCTGAAGGAATAGGTCGTGCAAACGCTAAGCAAACGCTAAAAAAACAGTGATTAATTTGACAAAGCCGATCAGAGAAGGTATAATTAAACATAAGAACGGGGCGTAGCGCAGCCCGGCTAGCGCGCCTGCTTCGGGAGCAGGAGGTCGGAGGTTCAAATCCTCTCGCCCCGATTTTATCCCTTCAGTGATAACACATTCACACCTAAAACCATGGCAGCCCAAAAGACCGAAGCGATTGTCATACGCACCTTTCCCCTTAAAGAATTCCATAAAATCATTACCTTCTACACGCCTGACTTCGGGAAAGTCAAAGCGGTCGCTTACGGCGTGAAAAGTCCGAAAAGCAAACTCGGTGGAAGTTTAGAACTCCTTAACCACGGAACACTCCTCTTTCAACACCGCGAAAATCGAGAATTACAGAATATCACCGACTTCAATCTGATCAATGGATTTGACGCAATCCGCTCCGATTTCACACGCATCACCTACGGATGCTATTTCGCTGAACTCGTAGACAGCATCGCATCAGAAGGTATCGCCAGCCCTGAAATTTTTGATTTACTCCAAATCACCTATCAATTTTTAGCACACGCTGACGATGTCCCCTTACTCGCAAGAGGATTCGAAATTAAGTTCATCGACTGTGCAGGCTATGCACCGGAACTCTCGCGGTGCGTGCATTGCGGGTCAGATGTCCAAGGGGCAGCGGCAGATAGATTCGGTATTGCGTTTAGCATCCGGTACGGTGGCGTGCTTTGTGCCGATTGCAAAAACCGAGACGGCGCAGCCTTTACAATCGCCTCGGGTAGTTGTGAGTTGTTAAAGATGCTTCGGAAATCTGAATGGGAGCGGTTCAACCGAATCCGTGCCTCCACCCGTAATCATCAGGAACTGAAACGTGTACTCGGCGGTTTCATTGAATATCATACCGAACGGAGTTTAAAAAGCCTCAGATTTATTGAGAACGTTTTAGGTTAGATTTTTGCATGATTTTTTTCTAAAAAATGTTATTATTGGTACACTGCTAACAAACCAAGTTCCAACTTATATAGAACTACGTGAGTTCGATATAAGAAATTGGTTCATTACGTAGGTTGGGTAGAACGGAAACGAACTAAAACCTCACAAAGTAGATAATTTTCAAGACCACTTAGCAACCTGAAATCACCAAAACATGAGTGAAACCCAACGCATTCTCACACCCGCAGCGTTTCGGGTGTTGGGTTTCGCTATCTCTATCTACACCAAACAGGTCATTGAAAATCGGTATGCTCTGGATAAACTAAAATGTCTTGGTTTTTACCACTCTACCCAACCTACGCGGACAGTTGGTTTTTAATTATCGAACTTACGTTAGAACTGGATTAATAACCTAATACGGTAAAGTAGCGTCTCATCATTCTGAATTGGGCTTTACAGGATTAGAACATCTTCCTAATTGATAACTGTTTTCACTAGATTACTTTATTTATTTTTTATCTCTATCTAAGACACTGTGTCTGAGTCCAGACACTTGGCTATTCAAGCCTTGAAAAAGAGGAAAACGTACTTATGAAAAAAAATAACATGTCCAAAAAAGTGATGCTATTCGTGCTAAGTGTAGTATGTATAGCGATAGCAGTGAACTTCAATGCTTCTGCTGCTATCACTGGAAAGATTTCAGGTGTAATTACCGCTGAAGCGACAAACGAACCGTTGGCAAATGTCACGGTAACAATCGTCGGAACAAGCACTACCGCAACGACAGACGACAACGGCTACTATGTGATGACCAACATCTCACCTACCGGCTATGACGTGAAAGTCGAACTAACAGGCTACGGGTCCGAGACCGTGGCGGGCGCAAAAGTCCTTGCTGGGCTTACCACAACTCTAAACTTCGCTCTGAAAACTTCTGAGGTTGTCACCCTTGAAGGAATAACGGTAACGGCTACCAAACCCCTGATTAAGAAGGATGTCACGCAGACGACACGGATTGTTGAAGCAGAGGATATCGCCGCGATGCCTCGTGATACCGTGAACGGTATTCTCCAGACACTGCCGGGCGTTTCAGTACTCAATTCAACTGGTTCGCTCCATGTTCGCGGGGGCAGATCAACGGAGGTCAAATATCTGATTGATGGTATCCCCATCAGTGATCCGATCGGCGGAAGTTTGGGCTTGAATATCAGTGCGAAATCGCTTGAACAGATAGAAGTCATCACGGGTGGATTTAACGCCGAACATGGTGACGCGCAATCCGCCATTGTTAACCTCATTACGAAAGCAGGTTCACACAAATTTTCTGGTCGCTTCAGGTACCACGTCGGACAGTGGGGGACACACCACGGTGACCCGCTATATGGACCGTGGCTGGATCCTGATAACGGATTCCGCCCGGTCGCGATTGAACCCTTCAGAGGTATCTTCCTCGGCAAACCCTACGATTATCAAACGCCTTATCGTGGGCAGGGTGTCACAGTTGCAGAGTTGGCAGAAGGTGAAGGTGATGACCAAATTATCTTCACAGAGATTGCTCCCGGTGTGTACGCCGACCGGACAGAAAACCCGCTTCAACCCGCGATAGACCCGGAAACAGATGAACCGCAAGTCGATCCCGATACGGGTGAAACGATTATGGCACGCCAACCTTATAAGGATGCCGATGGCACCATTATCGACTATGAAAAGAAACAAGTCACACTCTTAGATGGCTATGTTGTGGATTTGAACCAGTATAGCGGGTTGTTCAACGACACGAAAAAGTACAAACTGTCTCCGAGCCACATTGGGGAATTTGCGCTCAGTGGACCGATATGGGGTAATCGCTTGACCTTCGCCTTTGACAGTCAGCTGCGGCAAGATGAGAGTTATCTGCCGAATAGCGACGGATTGGGATACACCTTTCAAGGTAAAATGAAGTTTGAAGTGACACCGAGTATCAAACTCAGCGCAAGTGGGATTTTCGATCAGCGGGAAACCAACTCCTATGGCGGAAGTCTCCGCTTTTGGCCCAGCGCAGTCCCAGTGGGAACGAGAGATGCACGCAGCCTCTCCGTCCAACTCTCACATAATATCAACTCAGGTACCTTCTATACGCTGACACTCGGTCAATTCCATCGTTCCGTTGAGAGTCATCAGCCGGATAAAGTATGGGATCCATTGGAGAAGACGTTTGATGACAACGCTTGGGATCCCGAAAAATCCTTTGAACAGAATCAAGAAGAAGGTAGAATTAGAAATCCGCCGCAACAAGCGTACAACGATACAACCTACTCCATTGCAGGGGATAACAATTCTTGGACGACTCGTGATGCGACTACCTCAATATTGAGAGGGAATTTTGCAAGCCAAGTTACGGCGAACCACCTGATTCAGACAGGCGTTGAACTCTTGGCTTATGATCTCTATAATATCGGGACGACCAACTATGGCAGTTCCAACCTCTACATGGAGTTTTATGATGTCCAGCCGCAATCTTTAAGTATGTACGTCCAAGACAAGATGGAGTATGAAGGCATGATCGTCAACGCCGGATTACGATACGACTTGTACAATCCGGATGGTATCTCTCCTGCAGACCCGTTGGATCCACTTGAACTCAACGACGACGGCACAATCAAACTGGACAAAGAGACCTATAAAGTTGGGCTACCGATTATCAAAGATCCTGTTAAGGCTTCTACCAAACACATGGTCTCGCCACGGCTCGGTATTTCCTACCCGATTACCGATCGGTCGAAATTGCACTTTACCTACGGGCACTACTATCAGATTCCTCGGGGTGATGATCTCTACGAAAACCTTAGTTTTGACATGCGAGGTGCAATCCGAAGAAGAGGGAATCCGGACCTCAATCCAGAGAAAACTATCGCTTATGAAGTCGGGATCATTCAGCAATTCACTGACGACTTAACGGTTGATATCACCGGGTTTACCAAAGATATTGACCAACTCGTGAATAGCGTACACGTTGACATCACTAACGATTACAGTTATTTCCTCAACGATGAGTTCAACGGCATCTCCCACGGTATCTACGGTCGGGTCCAAGGATTTGAACTCACGATTCGCAAGTGGCGCACAGAACGGAGTCGGGTTTCTGGGATGCTGAGTTATACCTATTCTGTCGCGAAGGGAAAAGGTTCGAGTCGGAATTTGGGCTATCTCACCTATTACCGACAGCAACCGGATGTAACAGAAAGCCATCCGTTGGCATGGGATCAGCGTCACATCTTTTCTGGAACGCTGGACATTCAATTGCCGTTCGATGCTGCTATCAATCTTATTGGTAGCTACGGCAGCGGTTTACCCTACACACCGAACCCGAGAGCACCGATCAAACCCGATATCAACTCGAAAAGGTATCCGCCAACCCACAATGTTGACGCGCTTATCAGCAAACGGAGTCGGATTAGTGGGTTGACCTACACCCTCTTTGTGGATATTCGGAATATTTTCAACACGAAAAACCTCGACGATATCTTAGATGCAGTGACTTATGACCGATACGGCATCCCACTCAGCAGTCAGAAACATTCACATCCGCTGTCATGGAGTTCACCGCGCCTGATTATGATGGGTGTGAGTTTGGACTTTTAGATGAAACCGAACGCAAGTGTTAGGATAAAAAGATATGGAACTTGATTCCTACATTAAGGTGATTTTTATTATAATTCCAATTGTGTTAGGGATTATGGCAATCTTTTTCTTAACTGTTGGAATGCGAGGCATCTTGACTAAGCGTCCATTCATGATTTCAAATAGATGGTTTCTCGCAACTATACTTGTTGTTCTCATTCCATCAATTTTACTGACCGTTTTACCGTTGTTCCGCAGTGATGCCGGTCCCATAAAATGGCTAAACGCCCTTGCATGCGGGTCTATTCTTATGGTGATTCCAGCGTTGTGGTATTCATTGAAGGGTTATGCCACGTACGGGGTTACAGACGCGTCGTTTCGGGAAGCACTAATCGCAGCTCTTGAAAAACTACAGTTACCCTATGAAGAAAGTCTTTCTGCGATACGGCTTACATCTATTGAAGCAGATCTGCAAGTATCTATT
Source organism: Candidatus Poribacteria bacterium (assembly GCA_965246985.1). Classification (GTDB taxonomy): domain Bacteria; phylum Poribacteria; class WGA-4E; order WGA-4E; family WGA-3G; genus WGA-3G. The sequence goes on from OZ251998.1 coordinate 5,016,208, forward strand.
CAGTCGTGGATGGGAACCGGTCTTATCAAGGTCAAACAACGCGCACACCGTTCTTACCTGAAAGAGATTGTCAATGCAATGAACGAATACTTCCGCATGTCATCTGTATCTATCAACATGACCTCCTGTGTTTTCTCGCTGGTTACGGGCATATTTGATGTTTTTCTTGCAGTTGCTGTGTTTTTCCTTGGGCGATATCTCATGACCTTAATCGGTTGATAAGGAGTGATAATCGTGTCCAAAACTATTGAAGGCATCTATCGCAACGGTAAAATTGAACTCTCGGAAACACCCAATGATGTGTGCGAAGGCACACGCGTCGTTGTAACCTTTCTGCCGACCAACTCTATAGATTTACGTGAACGTGGTATTGACAAGATACAAGCGGCAGATTTACGGGCACGGTTCGCAACCTTTGCTGAAGACTGGGAAAGCCCTGAGATGAGCGCTTATGACAACTATGACGAAGAAAAAGCCAAGTTACAAACGCGGTGATGTAATTTGAAAACCCAAATGAAACTTCAAGAAACAATGCTACTTTCATCAATCTACACAGAAGTAGAGTTCTCTGCAGCTCTTGCTGATAATCTTGATGCACTTGATGTGGGTAAGTTTGAAGACGTGGAGACGGAATCCAACGTTGGTACACGCAGGGCAGATATTGTCGCCATCGGTCAAGACGGTGTACTCGTGGTAGAAAATCAGTTCGGCGAAGCAAATTGGGATCACTGGGGGAGACTTGAGGCTTACGCACGATCACGAAATGCTACTGTAGCTGCATTGGTAGCTGAAAGTTTTGAAGACCTCATGATTGTCACATGTAACCGGCGCAATGAAGAGAGTAATATCAACTGGTATCTTATTCAAGCACAAGTCAACTCACACGAAGAGTTCTCTTTTCATCACGCCGCTCGACCCGCAATTGATATCCAAATTGGACCGACATCCGATATTGAATACAGCAAATTCTGGGCACCGGTTCGCGGAGGTGAACTCGGTGAACTATTTGCCGGAAAACCCGTACCTATAAGTAATGAAGGTTGGATAAGTAAGTCTATCCGCAATATTGGAGTTAGCCTCTTTCTTACCAATCAGCGATGCTATATTCAACTGTACTTCCAAGGAAAAGATCGACTGGAACGCAGAGACAAAATTATGGCGTTATTTCCAGAATCAGACTATCCTTACGAGTATAACGATTCGCCCAAGCAGATAAGGGTACAATTTCCTGTCCTTGACAAAGGCAAAAATGATAGCGACGATTGGGACGAAATCCGTGAGAAATTAGTTGTTACAGGCACTGACATCTACAATAAGATTAACCAATCTGACCTATAGTCCAGAACTTATGGATTGCACCATCGCAGAAGCCGGCGCGTAGGTTGGGTTGAGCGGAACATGAGAACTAAACGCTTATGACGCGAGGACTTTGTATTTTTAAGATACTTGAATACTCCAAAGCTCCAGCGAAACCCAACGTTTCAACACACCTACTAGGAGGAAAATAAATTGGAACTTACTTCCTACATCAAAGTGTTTGCAATTATATTTCCAATTACGCTTGGGATTACGGCAATATTTTCCTTAGTCGTTGGAATGTGGGGCATCTTGACCAAACATCCCTTCGTGATCTCACATAGATGGTTTCTCGCAAAAATACTTGTTGTTTCCATTCCATTACTATTAATCTTACTGCCCTTTTTATCGTCGTCCGGTAGCAGTTCCGATATTATACATCTCATGAATTGGCTAAAAGCCATTCTATGTGGGGTGATTCTCTTTGTGATCCCGATAGTGTGGTATTCACTGAGAGGTTATGTCACATACGGGGTTACAGGCGTATCGTTTCGCGAAGCCCTACTCGCAGTGCTTGAAAAACTACAGTTACCCTACGAAGAAAGCCTTTCTGCAATACGGCTTACATCTATTGAGGCGGACCTACAAGTGTCTGTTCAGGCGTGGATGGGAACGGGTCTTATCAAAGTCAAACAACGTACACATCGTTCTAAGCTTAAAGAGATTGTCATTGCAATGAACGAATACTTCCGCACATCATCTGTATCTATAAAAATGACTTCCTGTGTTTTCTTGCTGGTTACGGGAATATTTGAAGTGCTTTTTGCAATTGCCATGTTCTTCCTCTGGAAATATCTTTTAAATTTAATTGGTTGATACGGAGAATATACGAAAATGACTGACAGAACCGAGCTTGATGACGAATTGCGTCCCGGGTACGACGAAACATTGCTAAAAAACGGGACTCGTGGGAAATATGCAGAGCAATATGCCGCTGGTACAAATATTGTCCGACTTGATCCAGATGTTGCTGCTGCTTTTCCCAACGAAGAAGCCGTTAACGAGGCTTTACGATTTGTATTAATGGTAATGGAAGACGCAAAGCATCTAACTCAGCATGTCGATTGATGACAATTATTTTTGGAAAACCAACTGCCACGGCAACTGAAGGACAATTAATAACGGAAGGATTTACCATGAAAAAGTATGAGTTTACACTCATTTTAACAGTTGACCCGGATGAAGAAGAAGCGGACCGGCTCTACAGCATCTTTGACGATGGGACAATTGCCATAGTTGAAGGGGTACCCCAAATTCACTTTCATCGTGAGGCATTTTCGTTGGAGGCTGCCATTGGTTCCGCGCTACTGGATATCCGAAAGGGAGGTTTTGATGCTGTTCGTGTACACATCAACCCATCGGTTATGCTTGGAGCAATAGGAAACATAGATTTACGTGAACGCGGCATTGACGAAACACAAGCGGCAGAAATGCGAGCACGACTAGCCTCCTTTGCCGAAGATTGGGAAAGTCCCGAGATGAATGTCTATGACAACTATGATGAGGAAAAAGCCAAGTTATACCATTTCTGAATAACTCTTTCTCATTAACGAAAAACTGGTTCGTAGTAGCGCAATTCATTGCGCCTCTTACATTTGGCTTCATAATGAGTTTCAAAATCTCTGAAATGCGAATTTATTTTTCAGATTTGGTATTACAAGCGCGGTGATGTCATTTTATCACGCTTTCCAGATTCCAATTTATACACAGCCAAACTACGTCCGGGATTAATCGTTCAAGCAGATGATCTTCAAACCAACTTACCCCAACTGGTTGTGGCGATGATTACCAGTAACATGTCCCGTGCCGATCATCCAAGCCGTGTTAACATTTTAGTTTCCACACCGGAGGGACAACGATCTGGATTAATCATGGATTCAGTAGTGATGACCGATAATCTTGCCACAGTTGTTGAATCAACCATTGAGCGTGTTATCGGTTGGATGCCAATGGAAAAAGTTAACGCAGCTTTACGCCACACATTGAATCTATAACCGCTGATGAAGTTTACTTGATCGCTACTATAGAACAATGAAAATACATTAATTCACGTTGATGCTAACAACCGAGCCAGATGAATTTCAAGGGAACACGCATAAAAAGCGAATCTACACGCATAAAAATTATACTAATTTGCATCCTGATTGCCTCCGGTGCTTTGGTGCTACGGAATATCGGACACAGTGGGATTCACTATTGGGACGAAGGGTTTCACGCAGTCGTTGCACGGAATTTGACGAAACACCCGCTCAAATTCACGCTCTACGATCAACCGTGGCTGCCTTACGACTATAAAGGTTGGGGTGAGAACCACATCTGGCTGCATAAACCGCCTGTCGCGATGTGGACAATCTGGATCTCGCACCTGATTTTCGGCATCAATACGTTCGCGCTCCGGTTGCCATCTGCAATCAGTCTTGTTGTGACAGCGTGGTTGACGTACCGGATCGCAGCAGACCTCTTTGACAAACGGACAGGACTCATCGCAGCGTTTCTTGTCGGGTTCAATCCGTTTCTCTTTGCGTCCGTTCACGGTTATCGTTATTCGGATCACATCGATATTGCGTTGCTACTCTGGGTGCAGGTCTCATGTTGGTTCCTACTCCGTGCGATTCGGACCGGAAAACGGAGGAATTATATCTTATCAGGTGTAGCGATCGGGATCGCGTATCTCTCGAAAAGCTACCTCGCCGGTATCACTTTCGGCATCGCGATTGTCGTTTGGGGTGTGGCCCGAGGGAAACATATCTATCACAAGAGACACGCTTCGGATAGCAGTGTACAAAACGAGACGATAGAAGAAAAGATCCGTCTCAGCGACATCGGCTTACAACTCTTGGCAGCAATTGCGACAGTGGCACCATGGACAATCTATTGTCTGATCTTCTATCGAAAGGAATTCTTATGGGAACATAAACGCGTCCTCGACCATCTCAACACCGATGTTGAAAGCTGGGGCGCAAGTTGGGATCGTCCGCTGTTTGACTATATGCCGCTGTTCTATCCGTTGTTTTATGCTGCGCTTGTCGCGGCGGTGTTATGTCTGTTAGTCGTTATGTTTAGACGCTGGAACTTAGCCGAGCTTTTTGTGTTAGCGTGGGGCATCGGGGTCGTTGTCCCGCACACACTCGCGCACACGAAAACACCATCAGCGACAATGATTGCTGTGCCGCCGTTGTTGATCTGTCTGGCAGCAGTTATCAGCCGCGCATGGCAACGGCGAGACTGGATTTACACATCAATTTGGAGTGCGGGGATGCTCGCGATTATGATCATCTCCGGCGGGCGCACCTTGGTCAAAAGCCGAGACCAGTTCGACGGTCTAAAGAAAATCGCGCCCTTTATCGAAACGAATTTCTGGATTACCGAGCAGCTTATAGGATTTAGCGTACTGCTCGCAGTTTTTACGGGCATATATATGCTGGTTCGCCAATACAACTTGCAAAAATGGCTATGGCTTGGACTCCGGACGGTAGCACTGATAATCGCACTATTCTATGTAGGACGTTATGTGCATGCCGCATACGGTGTCACAGAACGCAACAGCAAGGTGCCGCTCTATGAAAAGAGTGGTCCCCGACTCCAACATGAGATGCCAGAGAACGCCTGTTTTTTTCTTGATGATGAGCGCGTCGGCGCGCATTTCGATCTGATGTACTACGCCGACCGGTCAACATACCAGATTTACAATATGCACATGGAAACGCCTCGCGATTTCGAGAGCCAAGCCAAGACAGCACGCGAAGCAGGTGCGATTCCGTACCTCTTCTCCGTCAAGGAGACAACTTATAATTACCCGCTGTTCATTGAAGGTGAAGTGGGCATCGGGAATGGAAAAACGCAAGGGTATCGGGTTTATGAAATCACGGAAACCCAAGAGTAATACTTACAGATATTCATAGGAGTAATTTATGAAACTAATACGATATACACTATTCCTATCCACAATCTTAGCACTTGTAGCGTTACCGCTAAATGCCGATGTGGATTGGAAAGCACTTGATGTAGGTAACCTATCGTCGGCTATCTTTAACACTGCAGTCGTCGGTTACCCGAGCAACCCTGTCGCGAACCCGTCAGGATGGTGGCCCGCAGGCACAAACGATTCCTACATCTATGAAGGGGATATCTGGATCGGTGCCAAAAAAGGCGGTGAGATCGCCGTTTCCGAAGCAGACGGTAGACAAAGCGAAATTTGGCCCACCGATGATGTCCCCGAGGTCATCTCAGACAAGCCAGGTATGACGAGCAAAGGGACACCGACAAGCCAAACTATCATGTTCAAATGCTCTGACACAAACCCCGATGCAAATAAAGGCACGATTCTCGGATTAGAACTCGAAGTCAACGGGTTCCAATGGAGTTACGCCCCGCTCTACGATTTCTTTATCCTTGAGTACAACGTCAAGAATGTCGGTGACGACACACTTGAAGATGTGTTCATGGCGTTCCGGTATGATGTAGACATCTCCAGTAGCGAAACGGGTACGGCAAGCTACTCCGCTGATGATTTCGTTGCACTTGATCAGACCCCGGACGCGCTCAATCCCGTAGACCATCCCAACCGTTATCTCTCCTACGGATTCTCTAACGCATCCGCTCCCGGGTATATCGGTTTACGGGTATTGGATGCATACATAGGCGATAACTCAGAGAATGCCGCCGCAAAGATTCCTTTCACGGCACACAAACGGATCACGATATCCACAGATCCAACGACGGACGCGGAGATGTACGCTTTAATTAGCACCCCCGGTGTCGAACCGCTTCCCGCAAACTATGACGATCAACGGTTTATCCAATCCTACGGACCGGTTGAATCCTTGGCACCCGGAGAATCATTTAACGTTATCATCGCCGTAGCGATCGGTGAAGGTCTTGCCGGTTTGCAAGCGTCTGCGGACTGGGCACAAAAGTTGTATGACGACGACTACGTCGCACCTGCACCACCCCCTTCCCCACTGGTAAGTACTTACCCTGCCGATGGACAGGTAACCCTCGTCTGGGAGAGCGAAGACCGCTGGGTTGATGGCGGCACCAGTAAAAGCATCGAAGAATATATTGACGTAACCGATCCAGAGAAAATCTTTGAAGGGTATCGGGTCTACAGACGCGATGTCGCTTATGATGAATCCACCGGTAACCCCGTCAAGGATTGGACAATGCTGATGGAATTCGACAAGCCGGGCGCGACCGGTAATTTCTTTACAGTGTCGCACGTCGGTAAGCAGTCAGATGCCACGATTGAAAGTATGGGCGACGAACCCTTCTTCGAGAGTTTCTTCAAAAACGCTGTCTATATGATCAAATTCAACGCCAGCACAACCTTTGAGGTGGTCAACACAACACTCTGGGAGGTAATGCCTTACAATCCGGCGTTTGACGGCGGCGGGTACGTCGTCATAGACCCCGATTCCTTTGAACCCTATCCTGACGGCACATACCGTTCCGGTACCTTCATCTATTTTGGTGGACTCTACGTGCAGATTTCCGATGGCCCCTCAGGACCGCCTGTCGCTGGCGATATCTTCCGTGTTGTTTCCACGCCTTCGCAAGCACTCGGTGAAGACACTGGCATCAAGAATTTCTATACTGACGAAGGCTTAACCAACGGCCTCGAATACACTTATGCTGTCACCTCTTATGATACAGGCAACCCAAAAACAGGGCTGATTGCGATGGAGAGTAGCCAGATTGAGACGATGGTCCATGTCGTTCCGCGAGCACAACCTGCCGGATACCGAGACGCTACTGCTGATATAGAACAGCACGGACAGGGAAGTGTTACCGTTGAACCGATGGTACTCGCACCCAACAAAGTCACTGGACACCAATACAAAATCGTCTGGCACGGCGCGAAACAGATTGGTCCGGGGGCATATATCACCGGTCCCGGTTACCAGCCACCCGCCTATGAAATCGTTGATACGACAACCAACGAGACTGTTGTTGAGCAACAATCCTTTGACTGGTTCGACCCGGACCACGCTGAGGCTGTTGAAGTGCTTTCCCCGATGTTTGACGGTATCGTTTTGAAGATAACAGGGGTTAACGTATACTACGGAAGTCCAATGGAAAATCCGATTAACGACGTTAAACTGACAGCAGGCTCAGTGACAGGATGGGAGGTTCACATCCAATCCCCCGGTGCCGGTGAGAATACCTGGCCCAACATCTTCTGGGCAACTTATTACCGTCCACACACGTACTCTATCACGTTTGTTGACGATACACACGTCAAGGTGGTGGACGAAGACACGGGTGAAGAGATACAATTCAACGACCAACGTGCCGATGGATACGCCATTCTGACAGGCTCAGGTTGGCTTGATGAATATAATCCAGCAGAAACACCCGGTTTCTTTCGGACTTTCATCCGAGGCGCGTATGTCTACATCAAAGACCCTAACGGCGAAATCTCCGCTGGCGATGTCTTCACCGTTGAGATGGGGGGTGTCAGCGCACCACAAGATGGCGACGAATTCCTTCTGACGACAAAAGAAGAGACACTGGACGCTGAAAATATCAAAGCCGACCTCGGAAAAATCCGTGTCGTGCCAAACCCTTATTTCGTCACGAATAGGGCGGTAACATTGGAAGGCACCGATAAAATTTTCTTCACGCACCTGCCACCGCACTGTACCATCCGGATCTACACGTTAGCCGGTGAATTAGTTCAGACCATCGAACACGATAGTGCTACACTTTACAGTCCTGATGACCGTTCTTCACAAGGCGACAAGGGTGGAACAGCATCTTTTGAACTCCTCAACCGCTACAATCAGGCACTCGCAAGCGGCATCTATATCTATCATGTCGAAGCCCGCGACGAAAGTGATACAGTCGTCGGTAACAAAATCGGCAGATTTGCTATTATTCGATAACAGGAGAACCACATGCGATATATAACTTATACTCTTTTATTTGCGCTTCTGGCACTGTGGGTTGTCCCCGGTCATGCCACAACCAATGTCGGCACAGCGGGTGCCCAGTTTCTAAAAATCGGTCCCGGTGCGCGGGTCGATAGTCTCGGTGGTGCGTTCGGCGCGCTCGCCAACGATGTAACCAGCATCTACTGGAATCCAGCAGGGATCAGCCAGCTCGAAAAAACCAGTTTCTCAGACACACAAATATTCTGGCTTGCCGATATCCGCTACAACTATTTAGCGTTCGCCACGCCGATAAAAAACATCGGCACTTTAGGTGCAAGCGTCACGTTCCTAAACGTCCCTGATACGGAGATCACCACGCTCACAAAACCAGACGGCACCGGACTCTGGTATTCTGCTTATGATACTGCTATCTCTTTGGCGTACGCGAGAGAACTTTACGCAAAAGAATCCGGCGTTAAACTCTCCTTCGGTATCAATGCCAAATATATCCACCAGCAGATCCATCGCGAAAGTGCTAATGGTGTCGCTATTGATGTCGGAACGCTATACCATACCGGTTGGCGGAGTCTACGTATCGGGATGTGTTTCTCAAACTTCGGACCGGAGATGCGCTTCAGTGGTCCGGATCTGGAAAGCGGATCCGAAATAGCTGGTGATCCAAGGACATCAGACTACCGTCCGTTCCCCGACACGACGAACCCGGCGCGGACAGCGGCGTTAGAGACTATTGAGTTCCCGCTCCCCTCTAATTTCCGGCTCGGTGTCGCTTATGATGTCATCGACACTGGCGATAACCTCCTCACCCTCGCCCTCGATGCGAACCACCCAAACGACAATAGCGAACGGCTGAACATCGGCATGGAATACTGGTTTAAAAAGATGGCAGCAGTCCGCGGCGGTTACAAATTTCGGTTAGGCGAAGACCGTAGCGACGACGAGGAAGGACTCACACTCGGTTTGGGTATCCACCTGACGCTCGGCAAAAGGCTACTCGCTCTCGATTATGCCTACGCCGATTTCGGACACCTACAACAAGCACACCGTGTCAGTTTAGGACTACAGTTCTAAAACGCAGCTGTACAGGCAGGAGACTTAATTATGAAGGGTGTCGCGAGCCGAAAATCGCGGGAGAGAAAATGAAAACGCAGACTTTTACAGCAAGCATCACGCAAGAAGACAAGTGGTTTATTGCACAATGCTTAGAAGTGGATGTTTCCAGTCAAGGCAAAAGTGAAGACGAGGCAGGGCTATTTAGTTTTCGGTTTTTAGCCCGATTTTGGACCCCCCAGGCCCGGTAGGCGCGGTTTGATGAAGATTAAATAATTAATTCGGTAATAATCCGACATAGTGTAGCAACTCCTGTGACCCGCCTTTGAACTGTTCCATGAAGTCGCTGACTTTCTCCTGAAGGGCTGTCCAGTCATTGCTGAGACGATGCAGATGTATGACGGCTTGACGCGCCCAGCGCCACAACTTCTCAATCGGATTCGTCCAACAGGCATACGTCGGGAGCTGCAATATCTCAATAGGGAGTTTCTCAAGTTTGCCTATTTTCTTTGACGGTTTCTCGCTCCAATTCGGTGGGGTCGGTCTAACAAACCTCGTCGTCTGTGGCAGAAGCGCTGCCCTAAGATTCGCGTGAAAGTGGATCGCCCGATTGTCCTGGATCAAATAGATGCGTTCAGCGTTTGGATAGCGTTGGCAAATCTGGGTGTAAAATGTATGGAGTGCGACAACCGTGCAGCTTTTGACTTGCTGATAAACAACATCTCCGGTGTGTGGGTTGAGTGCCCCGATGCCATAGCAGGTCTCCTCTGGGAGATAACTCTGGCGTGCCAAAGGACATTTCGTCCCCGTCTCCGCCCAGTCTTTTGCGACTGTCGGTTGTAGATTGAAACCAAACTCGTCTTGGTAAACGACAACGCAAGTTTCTGGGTTTTCACGGGCTTCTTCTAACGCTTGCTTGATGCGAGAAAGTTTTTCAGCATAATCGGTATCAGGACTCCGCAGATATTCTCTGGCACGCTTATAGCTGAGACCCAAGCGTGAGAAGATCTGATGAATGCCGGGGAGCGATAGACCCTCAAGCCACGGCACGACCTGACCGAGACTGCGGAGCGTCCAGCGCGTTTGATGCTCATTGACGCTTCCCGGATCCTGACCGATTGCCACTAAGAGTTCCGACCCGGCTTCTTCGGGCGACTTAGGTGAAAAAGCAGGTTTGCGACCTCGACCGGGTTTATTAGACAACCCGCTAATACCGTGTTCGCGATACCGACGCAGCCAAGCATAAACGGTATCGGGGTCGCGTTTTTTCAACAAACCTCTGTGGGCGACTTCATGTGGAGAAAAGCCTTCATGGATTTTCAACAACGCTGTCGCACGCTCTCGAAGATAAGCCGGTTCGCCTTTATCCCGAAGATCAACGAGGGTTTGTATTTCGTCTTCAGTTAACTCCAACTTATGGTGTTTTGCCATCAGAGAATACCTCCTTTGGCAATAGGATAACACGAATAACAATATTACCGAATTAATATTTTAATCTTCATGGAACCGCGCCGAGCTTGAAAAAGAGGATCCAAAAATTTAGACAATCCGAGAATTTGTTTAAAACTAAATGACCCTGGAAGACGAGGCAGTCGACAATCTCAGAGAGGCGTTAGAACTCTATTTTGAACCGCCTCGCCCGACTGTGATGCCGAAACTCCGCAAATTTCAGGTTAATATCGGTTGTACCACACGGGTTTAACACCAGATGAACTCGACCGGCTTTAACTGACAATGGTCGCGTTCTTTCTGATTTGTTTCAAAAAGTCTTGCTAAAACAGAATCATTATGCTATAATTATAATAAGTACGAATCAATCCACCGCCTATTTGAAAAGGAGTGGAAAAAAATGAAAAACGAACGCTTAACACTTGAAGATATGGAGCAGAAATACCCAGATGAATGGCTCTTTATCGTGGATTGCGAAATCAGTGAGAATACCGAACTGTTATCGGGGTACGTCCTCGTCCATAGTCCATCCCGTGCTGATGTTTACAAGGCATCTTCGCGTTACAAAGGCGGCGCAGCCATACATTACACAGGTAAACTCCCAGAAGGGATGGGGTATCTATTATAATGGGACATACCTCCTTCAACCCCGTAGGCGAATTGATTGTCCTCCGTCTTACAGTAGGGGGTGTTGACCCAGATACCTTCCGAAATGTATTTGTGGCACTGGATACGGGTGCTTCAACTACCATGATTCCAACAGAAGTAGCCACGGACTTGGGGTATGACCTCTCAAATCCAAATGAACAGATGATCACCGCCAGTGGGATTGTCTTGACAAAACGTATCACTGTACGTAAACTGACAGCAATTGGTGAAACGGTTGAGAATATTAATGTTGTGTGTCACGATTTACCGGAAGGTTCAATCATAGAAGGACTATTAGGCTTGAATTTTCTGAGGCATTTTGATGTCAATATCTCATTCGCAACTGGAACGATTGAACTGCACCCACGCTAATCCTGTCTTGAAGAAACATCACTTCCAACAGCAGATTCTGAAAACTTGCAAACTACACGAAAAACATGACAGACAAACCCAATATCGTTTATCTCCTTTCAGATCAGATTCGCGCGTGTACGTTGCCCGTTTACGGCGACACACAGATTGAAACACCGCATATTGACCGACTCGCGCAAGAAGGCACCGTCTTTTCAAACGCAATCGCCACCGCACCCGTTTGCACCCCGTATCGTTCCATGCTACTCACCGGACGGCACCCTCAGACGACAGGACATCTCATCAACTTCGTCAAAACCCGACACGATGAAATCGGACTCGGCGACGTTTTCAACCGAAACGGCTATCGCACAGCGTGGGTCGGCAAATGGCATCTCCACACCGGTTCATTCCCAGAAATCGGCGGGCGCGACTACGTCCCCGAAGGACGCGACCGTCTCGGCTTCCAACACTGGCGCGGCTATAACTTCCACACCGACTACTTCAACGGAACAGTAAACCTCAATGACTGGCGGAACGAAAGATGGGAGGGTTACGAAACCGACGCGTTGAACCGATACGCCTTTCAGTTCATGGATGACATGGACGACGATACACCGTTTTGTCTATTCATCTCCCCGCATCAAGCACACTCTACACCTTACGAGTTCGCCCCACAGGAATACTACGACCGGCTGCCTGCAGAACTCCAACTACCAGAGAACGTACCAGACGCAGTTAAAGAACAATCGTTAAAAATTTACCGACACTACCTCGCGATGACGCTAACGGTGGACGATATGCTCGGTGAATTGATGGCGTATCTCGAAAGAACGGGACGCGTCGAAAACACGCTGCTCGTCTTCGGCTCCGATCACGGCACGCAGGGCGGCGCACAAGGCATCAACTTCTGGGCGAAGCGCGAACCTTACGAAGAATCCATCAAAGTCCCACTCATCATGCGGCTTCCCGGCATTTTCGAGGGTAACCGCACCTGCGACACACTCACATCACCCGTAGACCTGTTCCCATCGCTCTGTGGGTTATGTGGCATCCAACCACCCCGAACCGTCGAAGGCTACGACCTATCCGCATCTTGGCGCGGCGAAACCGATGCCGTTGAGCAGGATGCTGTTCTGACGATGAACTTCGGTGCAACCTACGACTATCTCGTAGATGGTAACGAGTGGCGCGGTGTCCGCACAAAAACACACAGTTACGCACGTTGGCTCGACGGCAAACGAGTGTTATATGATATAGAGGCAGACCCATTGCAGATGAACAATCTGATTGATAAACCCGAAGCAAAATCGCTGGCAGACGCAATGGAGACGACTCTCACAAATCTGATGGATGCCCGCAACGATACACTCCAACCCGCAACAAACTACACAGACTGGTACGACCTACAACGCCGCATCGTCCGCAACGCCCATGGTCCCCTCGGCAACCCAGAGGATGAACCTGACTGGTCACTACTCAACAAGTTTGACAATACCTTCTAAAATTAGGTATAATGTTGTTAACTTCAGCAGGACTTACGCAAATAGGCGATAAGTCGCCTGTCTACAAACATAGACCTCTTGTAAATACTTGTGTTTTTTTAAAGGGTGTGGTTCGTAGTAGCGCAATTCTGCGGCGTACTCGACCAAATGCGACGTGCATTATTGCGCATTGCGTAAGTCCTATTCAGCAGATCCTATGATATGGATACCCTTTGCAAAGGAGAGAATAAAATGACAAATGAACGGCTAACCCTCCAAGAGATAGAGCAGAAATACCCGGATGCGTGGCTGCTTATTGTGGATTGCGAAATCAGCGAAAACACTGAACTACTATCCGGGGTTGTTGCTGTCCATAGCAAATCCCGAGACGATATTCACAACGCCTTAATGCATCACAAAGGGCGCATTGCCATACATTCTACGCGTGAAGTTCCAGAAGGTGTGGAGTACATATTGTAATGGCACGCATCCGTTTTGCCCGCATACGCGGATTAATTATCCTTAACCTTGAAGTCGGAGGCATTAACGAAAATGACTCCAACTTTCTTCCCGTGGCCCTAGATACCGGTGCTTCAAACACAACTATACCCCCAAAGGTTGCTACCGCCTTAGGATACGACTTATCGGATCCAAAGAGTGAAGCAGAAATTATCACTGGAGGCGGCATTATTACTGCAAAAATCATCACCGTGCGTAAATTAACCGCTGTAGGAGAAACTATTGAGAATATTGATGTTTCCTGTCATGATTTACCTGAAAATTCACTAGTGGATGGCGTATTAGGCATGAACTTTCTGGAGCATTTTGATATTGACATCTCGTTTTCCACAGGAGCTATTGAACTTCGCGCGTACTAGCACACTGCCGATCGGATTTTCCAAGCGATAGCAACCCCCCTTAAACACCGACTACAATATAAGACAACGGTTGAACGTTTGAAAAGGAGAAAATAAAATGGCAAACGAACGCCTAACACTCGAAGAAATGGAACAGAAATATCCTGACGAAAGGCTATTTATTATTGATAGCAATATTAACGGAAATACTGGCAATTTTAAATTACTGCGGAAACCCTATGTACTTTCTCTTCTGATTCCTTTTTTTCTGGGAATTTGGTGTATCTTCTACCTAATCGGATGCACGTCCAAGATGTCAGTCAATCCCGCGACTACCTATAACAGTCAGGGCGTAGCAAAGGCGAATAGGAAGGACTATGAAGGAGCTATAAAAGACTTTTCAAAAGCTATTCAACACAATCGTAATTTTGCTATGGCATATTACAGCCGGGGTGTTATTTTACACCAGTTAGACCGAGGGAGTTATTGGGCGGCGATACATAATTTCAGAACTGCATTAATACTTGCTGAACAACGAGAGGATAACTCTCTCATTGGTCGTATCAGACAGTTAGATGTTGATGTTCATTATCACGTATTTGATGGTGAGAGTGCCATAAGCGAGTTGGAAAAGTATGGATATCAAACTCGTAGAATAGGTGGTGGATATAAGCTTACTAAGATCGAAACAAGTCCTAGCTCTCTGACGACTAAAGATGGTACAGTAGTAACAGGCGAAATCAAAACAGGTGAACATGAATTTACATGTTATGATGGATTATTAGGACCCCCGCTGATGGAGGGTGTGCAATGGTCAATTGATCGTAATGGGAAAATATGGCTCGCTGTGCCCAATGTTAACGTTATTCGCGCAAATTGATAACTCGAAAATCTCTAAATCGTTGATAATTCGTGAATATGAAATCTAAATAGGACTTACGCATTTTTTCATGAATCCCTACATAATACGTGCTGCAGGCGGGGTTACAAATCCCGTCTGCAAAGAGGGTCGCGCAAGTCCTGATACAAAAAACACAATGGAGAAACCTATGACGCAACCCGACATCATCCAAACGATCCTCAAAGACAGCAATTACCACCTTGACCTGTTTACAAATGCCGAAGTTCAGACGTTACGAGAAGAAATTATCACCCAAACGGTCAGCGGTAAAGAGACTCCATTTATCCGCTGTTCCATTCGCAGAAAGCCCATCCAGCTAAAACCCGAAGAACTCATCCGCCAACTCTACGCCGCACGACTCCTGAAGCGATACCGTTATCCGCGAGAACGTGTTCGGTTTGAACACCTCGTGAATTTTGGTAGAGAAAAGAAACGCGCCGATATTGTTATCCTTGACAAGGACAGACCGGATACTCCGTTTATTATCGTTGAAGTAAAGAAACCGAAACTCCAAGACGGTAAAGAGCAACTCCGTTCCTACTGCAACGCGACCGGCGCGCCCATCGCCGTATGGACAAACGGACAGAAGATCTCACACTACCACCGTAAAGACCCGAATTATTTTGAAGATATTACCGACATTCCCAACGCAGATCAAACCCTCGCCGACATACTCAATGAACGTTTTACCCTCAAAGACCTCATACTCAAGGATAAACTCGCAGCGGAGCGGAAATCCTTAAAGGATATTATCTTGGAATTAGAGGATGAAGTCCTCGCCAATGCGGGTGTCGATGTTTTTGAGGAGGTCTTCAAACTCATCTTTACCAAACTCTATGACGAATTCAAGAGTCAAAACGACAAGACGGTTATCAACCACCTCCTACGACAAAGCATCAACACCGCTATACAAGAAACAGATCAAGATTACGAGGTCGAGCATCCAGATTACGAGATACTCAAGAAGGCTGTTGAAGCCATCCCAGACGATGATTTTCGGTCTATGGAGTTTAGGAACACAGGACAAACCGATACCGAACTGAAAACCAAAATTCAGAGACTTTTTGACGACGCAAAAGACCAGTGGAAAGGTGTTTTCCCCGAATACGCAACAACGTATGAACTTTCGGATAGCCATCTATCCGTCTGTGTCTCAAGTTTACAAGATGTCAAACTCTTTAACTCCAACTTACAGATTGTAGACGAGGCGTTTGAGTACCTTGTGGGTAAGTCTGCCAAAGGCGAAAAAGGGCAATACTTCACGCCGCGGCACGTCATTGATATGTGCGTGAAGATGCTCAACCCGAAACGCGGTGAGTCTATGATTGACACCGCCTCTGGGAGTTGCGGATTCCCTGTGCATACGATTTTCAAACTCACTGGGACCCTTTTCAGCAACGCAGAAATCCCACCCGACGACAAGGAACACGTCCTCAAAGTCTTTGGGATTGACTTCGATGAAAGGACAGTCCGAGTGGCGCGAACCCTCAACCTGATTGCTGGCGATGGCGAAACCAACGTCTTACACCTCAACACACTCGATTACGAACGCTGGAGCGACAATACAGAAAGAAATAACAGGTGGGGACGGACTTATGGAGACGGCTTTGATCGGCTCAAGGCACTCAGAACCGAACCCGAGGAAAACAAACTTTTTAACTTCGACATCTTGATGGCAAATCCACCCTTTGCTGGAGACATCAAGGAACGCCGCATCCTCCACCAATACAATCTCGGTTTTAAAACGGACGGTAAAGCACAAAGCAAAGTCGGACGCGATATTCTCTTTATTGAGCGAAATCTCGACTTCCTCAAACCCGGTGGACGCATGGCGATTGTCCTCCCACAAGGCAGATTCAACAATACATCTGATAAATATATTCGCGATTTTATCGCGGAACATGCCCGTATCTTGGCGGTGGTCGGACTGGATACCAACACTTTCAAACCCCATACTGGCACCAACACGAGTGTTCTATTTGTGCAAAAGTGGAATGATGACCCTTCCGAAGGTCCCCTTTGCCCTAAAGTTGAGGACTACGACATCTTTTTCGCTGTCTCCGAAAAAAGCGGCAAGGATAATTCCGGCGATTACGTTCTTCTCGAAAATAGCAATGGGCAACACAAGTTAGACGAAAACGGTCATTTGATTGTCAATCACGACTTACATAATCACAACGGCGAGCTGCCCGACGGGATTGCCGAAGCCTTTATTGAGTGGGCAAAAAGCGAAAAATTATCGTTTTGGGAAGAGGTTTCCGAATGAATGCTAAGAGATGCTGCCCTGGATGGACACACCAACGTAGAGTATTCAATCGTTAATTACCAATCCATAGTAGATTCTTCGCATTCCATGCGGCTTGATGCAGAGTTTTTCCACCCGGACTATCTGAAGATCCAACGTCAACTCGAAAAAATCAGTTCGCATAGGTTAATCGATTTTCAGGTCAAGATAAGGCATCCTAAAGAGATACAACGTAATTATGTGGACGATGGCGTTCTGTTTTTAAGAGCACAAAATGTTCGTCCGCTATCCATTGATTTAACATCTAATCCTGTTTACATATCGGAAGAAGACGCAGAACGTTTACAAGAAAACATGATACGTCACAAAGACATTCTGATAACGCGATCAGGGGCAAATGCGGGTCAGTGTGCTATCTATCTTGAAAATAGTGATGCCATCTCATCGTCTCACACCTTTATCGTGAAGAGTGGAAAATTAAACCCTTTTTTTCTTGCTATTTTCCTCAACACTACTCATGGCAAAGCGTTAATAGAGAGAGGTAAATATGGCAGTTCACAACCTGAAATTGCTCCATATTTTTTATATCAAATCCCTATGCCTGTTTGGGATAATCTGCCGTTTGCGATTGAAAAGACCTATCTCCAATCGAAAGACTTAACAGAGTTATCAAAGACGCGATATATTGAGGCACAGACCCTCCTCCTCGCCGAACTCGGACTTGCAGACTGGCAACCGAAGCAGCAGTTAACCTTCGTCAAAAACTTTTCAGACACCGAACACGCCGGACGCATTGACGCAGATTATTTCCAGCCGAAATATGACGAAATCGTCAACGCCATCAAAAATTATTCGGGCGGTTGGGGTACACTTGAAAACCAAGTGCATGTAAAAGACACTAATTTCAATCCCGATGCTGAAACAGAATACAAGTACGTTGAACTTGCCAATATCGGAAACAATGGGGAAATAACGGATTGCATGGTGGAACAAGGGGAAGATTTACCAACCCGAGCGCGGCGCAAGGTAGCTGCTGGAGATGTGATTGTGTCATCTATTGAGGGGTCGTTGGAAAGTATTGCTCTAATAACTGAGGAATATGATAATGCTTTATGCTCTACCGGATTTCATGTTGTCCAGTCAGATGTACTTAATTCCAAAGTTTTGCTCGTGCTTTTAAAAAGCATTGTTGGGCAGTTACAACTCAAAAAAGGGTGTAGCGGTACAATCCTCACTGCTATTAACAAGGAAGAATTCAGTAAGATTGCTGTTCCAAAAATCAAAGGAGAGAACAGGCTGAAATTGAACAGAAAGTCATTGAATCCTCCAACTTACACAAGCGCGCCAAAGACCTTTTAGAACATGCCAAACGCGCAGTCGAAATCGCAATCGAGCAGGACGAACAGGCTGCTATCAACTGGCTCGAATCCGTTTCATAAACATCTTACTAAGTCATCCGAAAACTGCCTCGAACCATATTCTACTGTGATGCCAACATCACAGCGATGTCCTCTGGTAACTTAGCATCGATTATCCGTTCAAAGTCTGCAACACTTTTGTAGACTTTATGAAACCAATTGACAATATCCAACCCTATGCGTTTAGCTGAGGCAATGTCCGCACTGGCTTTATTCCAATCTCGCAAAACTAACCACACAAGACCGCGATTGCAATAGACTTCGCCACTATCTGGATCCAGTTTTATTGCTTTGGTATAGTCTGCTATAGCAAGATCAAACTCACCTTTGCAGAAATAAGCACTGCCCCGATTGCAATATGCATCAGTATGAATGGGATTAAGTTCTATTGCTTTGGTATAATCCATTATCGCATGATCAAATTCGCGTTTCTTGCCGTAAGCAACACCCCGATCATAATAAGCATCAGCATAATCAGGTTTTAGCATTATCACCTTGGTAAAGTCATCAATGGCTTCAGGAATCATGCCCTTTCTACCATAAATTCGCCCACGGTTGATATAAGGACTAACATAATTGGAATCAAGTTTTATTGCGATATTAAAGTCTTCAATAGCCATCTCAAGATTTCCTTTTTCATGGTAAGCAGCCCCACGGCTATTATATGCCCCAGGAAAATCGGGATCCAGTTTTATTGCAGTGTTAAAGTCTTTAATAGCCTTTTCAAAGTGTCCCTTTTTGACGTAAGCATTACCGCGATTGTTATAGGCATTTGCGTAATTGGGTTTAAGTGTTATCGCTTTGTTAAAATCTTTGATCGCATTATTAATGTTGCCGATATTGCTATAAGTATTACCACGATTGTTATACGCAAAGAAGTCATTGGGGTTGAGCTCTATCGCCGTGGTAAAGTCTTTGATAGCTCGATTATATTCGCCTATGTCAACGTAAACAACACCGCGATTGTTATAGGCAGCGGAGTAACGCGGATTCAGTTCAATTGCATCTGAGTATGCTTTGATCGCCGATTCTATTTTCCCAAGTAGCATTAAGAAATACCCTCGTTCATACTCAAGTTCTGCTAATACTGCTTCTTGAGATATATCGGACGATGAAGCTACCTGAGTCTGCATTTGGTGAATCACCCTTCGAATACCAGCAACTGTACTTTGCCAACCTTCGTTTTCATCTTTCCATACGTTAATAGGCTTACCTTCATCTGGAAGAACCTGGAAGCCACTGAGTTGATGATTTAACCAATCGCAATGTTCGAGAATAATAGGTATGACTCTGACGTTTGTGTTTAACGCTTCCACCAATTCCTTGTTGCAGTTTTTGGAGGCAAGACTATCAGCAGAGACAAGATAAAGCAGAATGTCGGTCTCATCAAGGTTTTTAGAAATAGAATCACGCCACGTGTCACCTGGGAGGATCTCGTTATCCTGCCAAATCTTAATTAAGCCTTCGCTCTTCATTGCAGCAAGATACGTTATTAACTGGTCCTTTGCTTTTACGTCTTTATGTGAATAAGTTATAAAGAGTCTTATTGAATTGTATTTCGTTTTTTCCTGAACACGATAGGCGTTTTCTGCAAGGAGTGACAATGCCAACTCAGCGTTAGATTTGAGATTCGCATCGCCGTACCTTTTTGCTAATTTCAGTGCAGTTAAGAGATCTGATTTCGCCTTCCGAATTTGTCTACCTATAATGTATTTTGCAATTCCTCGACTATAGTAAGCATTAGCCAACTCTGGATTAAGTTCAATTGCGGTGTCAAAATCTTTGATGGCATTAGGAAGTTGCATTAGGGTAGCTTTTGCAATCCCTCGATTATTGTATGCTTCGGCAGAACCCGGGTCGAGATCAAGAGCAGTATTAAAGTCTTCAAGAGCTTCATTAGGGTGCCCCAAACTATTCTTCGCATTGCCTCGATTGACATAGGCTTTGACATAACGTGGATCCAGCTGGATAGCAGTATTCAGATCCTCAAGGGCTAAGAAGTGCTGTTCCAACCTGCGTCGTGCACTGCCACGATTGTTATATGCCCCGGCAAGAGTCGGATCAATTTTTATAGCATCACTATAGTCTATAATAGCGGACTCATATTGTCCAAGTTTTTCCTTCGTCAACCCTCTATTCACATAAGCGTGCGCGAAATCAGACTGCAGTTGAATAGCCTTGTCGTAAGCTACAATCGCCTCATGATAAAGTTTCATTAAGTGCTTCTCATTTCCGATATAGAAATACGTCGTCGCAGATACCAATTGTTTCCTTTGAGGAAAGGGTTTGGCTGGTTCCAACTGGATAAGTAGTGTTTTGAGATAATTTGAGGGAATTGCAAAGTTGAGACTCTCGCCATCTTCAAGAGTCACAAAGGAAACACCTATGACTTCGCCCTTCTCATTTACCACTGCACCCCCATTGCCTCCTGGCGAAATCGGTACCGTCATTTGCAACAATTTTTGGTTGTCTACTTCTCGAGGACCACTGACGGTACCATGCGAGAATGTGCCTTCTAAATCCTTCAAATTTCCTGAAACGTAAACAGTGTCACCAAGCTGAACAGCATCGCTGTCACCAATCGGAAGAGGTTGAATGCTAAGATCGGAAACCTTCAGAATAACGAGGTCATTTTCCACATCACTTGCTGTTATACCTTCAATAGCGTACGTCGTAGACTTACCAACTAATCTTGCTATGCCGCGGGAGACACCTTCAACGACGTGGAAATTTGTAACGATCTGGTCGTGCTTCACGAAAAACCCGCACCCAAATCCGAGAGGTTGACCGTTTATACGTTTCATTTCCAAAAACACCGTAGAAGCAAAAACCTTTTCGGCAAGGTGTACGGGGAGCCCATTTTGTCTCTGGGCCCTTTCCTTAGTGATTTGGTCGTGCTGTGCAAAGGAACTGCTGCCAATATCTATTTCTGAGTATTTTTCAGATAGAAGTGGTGCTATACGGTGTTGCATTTGAAATTTACCTTTTCTATGAACAGACTCATGCATAACTCACACATTTTACTATAGCAGGCAAAACTTTATTCTCTCTATGCCAATGATAACAGATTTTCCTAACAGATGTCAACCGATTCATGCTAATCGTCCAATCACTTGTAACCTTAGTAGTAACCGATGTATAGGATACTTGATGTCTTATACTATTCGGTAGTAGGCTGTTCAATTGAATGAGATTGATGGGCTTCGCTAAACTGCCTGAGTATTTCCACCACGCTATCAAACTTTGCAAAGTCGATAGGATTTTTACGATCTTCACAAACCCATTCACAAAATTCCTTTTTCTTGAATTTAGGATCAGTCCCTTCCCTTCCATGATCTCCTTTTTTCGGTTCATCATCATAGAATTGATCCTCAAAAAGATGTTCCGGAAACAAGTTTTCGATACCTGGCTTTTCAACAGTATCATCAAGGTTTTTTGGAATAGTTCTCACCCAAACCTTCTCACCTGTTTCTTCGGGCTTTTTTGCATCCCAATCGTAAAGAAGCAGTAACCTCCGATCAAGCAGTGCCGGATCTTTTTTATAAAAGGTACCGACACGATTCAACCCATCCTTCCCTCCGTATTTCCACCCCTTGTCAACTTTCACACCAACAGATTGAATTTCCAGAGAATTCAGGAGTGTTTCTTCTCCCAGCAGCCTCAATGCTGTCTGAATGTACTTCGTATCCGATACACCCTCTGTTAGAACTAAGGGTTTAGTTCCATCTGCAAAACGACGCTCTATTTCTTTTTCAAAACTTTCAGTATCTTGATAGTACTCAAAAGCGTTCTCAAATTCAGTAAATCGCTCACTATTAATCCTTATTCCTTTCGGTAATTCATAAATGGTGAGTCCATCCGGTTTGAATACTTTTTCCATACCAATCAGAAAAAGCGGAGAGTGAGACGATACGATGAACTGAACCTTTGGAAAGAGTTTTATAAGTTGTGGGACGACATCATATTGAAGAGTCGCATGCAAATGAGTATCAATTTCGTCAATGACGACAAGACCTGTAATTTCGTCAAGGCGAGTACTAACATTGATATCTGCTCGTTCACCATATCGAATAATCGTTGCGAAGAGATGGAATAACTGAGATTGTCCTTCCGATAACGATTGCAGGTTAGGAATTCTTTGGCCATTGCTAAGTTGGACAGCAAGTCTGGATGGCACAGCATCACGAAGGTTCAAAAGTAATTCGGCATTCTCGTCTTGAAGTATTGTTTGCAGTATGCTTTCAACATTCTGCCGAGTTACTCCGAGAGTATATCGATCTCGTAAATCTAAGATTTTTGGTGAACTTGAGTCGCTTAATGGCACATCTGGGTTTAACACACTTGGAACTTCCTGTGCTAATTCAGGGTTTATAAAGGAATCCAGAAAAACATCCAAGACCCAAGAAATATTTTCCTCCGCGCAAGTTTCAACTTGTAGCGGTTTGTCTAATTGCAGATTAAAATCCATCATTGAAGAACTCAGGCCTTCATCTAAACTGTTGGAATTTTGCCAATCTGGGTTTTCATATCGCCGTGCGGGAAAATAGACATGTGCATTTTCTTCCATTTCTGAACTAATAATATTTTCGTCGATTGATACTGTTTTACTATCTCCACCTTGAAGACTGTTCCATACCGATTCAAACGTGGATTTGAAATCAGAAGTATAGTTTGATGAGTCAAGTACACCAACTTTCTCGCTGTAACAACATGATTCCCCATCAGTAGTTTTGAAAAGAAGAAGGCTCAGACTAAAGTCTTCTCCGCTCTTTATAGCGTGTCGGTTAATGGATCGAAAATATGGCTCGCTAAACCCCTCTCCAATCACAATATCATCAAATGCTTTTTTCGCGAACTCCGTAAGCGCATCAACGATGTAGGAAAGAAAAATACTTTTGCCAGATCCGTTGGGTCCTACAATCACTATAGGCTGCGGATTCCCGTTGTCGTCGAAGAGTGGCTTGACATGGCATTCTGAGATAGGTCCAGTGTTCTGTAAAAAGATTTCATGGAGATACATAGAGCCTCTTTTAGAAATTGGTAATCTTGATTTTAAGCAATATTAAATATACATTTTACAGTTTTTAGGCAGATTGAAAAACAAGAAAAGATGGAATAAACCCTCTATTTGCTTGATTTCATGCTTCCTTTCTGCCAATCCGTATAGAGATCAGAACTGAATTTTTAATACTGAAAATTGCTTAATATCAGTTTTGTTTAATTTCTAATTATAACATGTTAAGTTGCCTTGTGGCAAATTAACATGGGACCTAGAAAAGTGTTGCAATTTACCATTTTTCTCATAACTTACGCAATCGTGCTAAACACCTTCTGAAACATGCCAAGCGCGCAGTCGAAATCGCAATTGAGCAGGACGAACAGGCTGCTATCAACTGGCTCGAATCCGTTTCACAGTCACCTTGAGACGTAGGATTTATGCAAACACCGGTAAAGAGCAAGACGTGCAACTAAGATAACACTATTCTGTATCTATAATATATTATTATGTTATTTTATGTTAAACTTTTAGTTAATAAATGCCCTTTGGAAAGTGCCACCGTCTTACCTTTTTTCGGATAATCATTGCCTACCATATATACTCTGAAATCTGGTCATTTTTTCAGAGTAAGGTTTTACCCTGAAATGCCGAGAAAGCACGTCTCACCTTGGCTCTTGCCTATTTTTCCGATACGCATTTTTCGCATTTTACTCTGAAATACTCTGAAATTCGGATACTTTTCCATAGTTTCTCATACACCGACAGTCCAATCATATTTTTTTACCGTTCACTTCGCGTTCACATTAAAGTCGCGATTCGGAAACCGCCCCTCCGTGTGTTGCGGGAACTCCAATTCCCGAAGCGTTGAACCACTCGCCCCTACACAATAGCGGCAAAATCGTGTAATCCCTATACATTTTTTTTTGCAGGTGACTTTTAGGTGACATAGCATCCGCAGTGGAGATTTTGTACCACAAACTGTCAGTTTGCAGGCTACCGTGCAATCTAACAGATCGTGTGCTACAAGAGTTTCCGCTTGAAGACTGGTAAAGGGACATCCCTTAGGAGTAAGATGAATGGAAGGAAGTAGAAGAAAGTTCACCGTCTAAAGTATCCGCGAAATCCGTGTCATCTGCGAAAATCCGCGATTCAGACATCCAATGCAGCGTGAATGGCTTTCCGTGTTTACGGTGAGTCAGTGGGGACTTCAGGGCTGGCACTCACACGCGCTTGGGGTTCAATTAATAGACGACACTCAAGGGCGTTCAGGATAGTTCTAAGCATGTCTAACCGCGGAGCATCCCCGTTAGATAGTACTTCCAAGAGAATTTCAGGTTCAATATTGGTGCGTTTGGAAAGTTCAGAAACTCCACCCTGCGACTCTACAAAGGTCCGGAGTCCCTTGAGAAAAAAGGGCAGATCGCCATCAACAAGGTATTCTTCCAATGTTAATTGGAGATAGTCAATTGCTGCCTCCCGGTCTTTAGCAAGCCTCTCCTTTTGGTACTCACGCCAATTTCCCATTTCACTTTGTGCCTTTACAATATCACGCAGTGCCATCCAGAGCGACTCTGTGTTACCATCTTCCTTATAATCCGCTAAGGCTGCCTCCAAATAATATATTGCGAATTCTGTATCTGTAAGATCTTTAAAAAGATCGTCCCTAAAACTGGTAGTTCGCTCAAGTATAGTTTCCATGTTCATTGTCCCTGCTCCTTATTTCGTTCCAATAGTTTTGAGCTCTTGTGATATCCCGTCGTTGCGTCCCTTTCTGCCCGCCACAAAGTAAAATAACAATATGAGAAGTAAAAATACCAAAATAGACCCGATATCCTGGTCCGTAATCTATTCTCAGTTCATACGCGCTGTGCTAGTTAATTTTGTCTTTATAGAGTTTGCTTATGCGCGAACGCCATCTTTAAGTTTTATCAGGGAACGATCGAACCCTTGATTCACAAAGGATCTAGAAAACAACTAGCACAAGTCGTAGTTCATATAAATCTCTATTCAACCTTTTACAATCACCGAAGTTTCCCTCTTGTAGACGTGCAATTCGCCTCTGAATGTTTGCGCGTGCTCTTTTATCTCGGAGTTGTGTCAACCACTGGCGGAAAGGATTACGTCCCTCTGGTGTGATATAGTTCCGGACATCTCTGGCAATGATTTGCATATTTTAAGTATAATACATCTGCGGTGCATTGTCAACTTATGCATTTTTTCAGAGTAAGGTTTTACCCTGAAATGCCGAGAAAGCACGTCTCACCTTGGCTCTTGCCCATTTTTCCGATACGCATTTTTCGCATTTTACTCTGAATACTCTGAAATTCGGATACTTTTCCATAGTTTCATACACCGACAGTCCAATCATATTTTTTCACCGTTCACTTCGCGTTCACATTAAGGTCGCGATTCGGAAACCGCCCTCCGTGTGTTGCGGGTATGAGGGAATTCCAATTCCCGAAGAGCTGAACCACTAGCACCTACACAGTAGCAGCAAACTCGTGTGATCCCTATACATTTTTTTTGCAGGTGACTTTTAGGTGACATAACATCCGCAGTGGAGATTTTGTACCACAAACTGTCAGTTTGCAGGCTACCGCACAATCTATAGTAAAGTTTAGAATTAATTGGACACTCTGTACCGGCGAGGTTAGGAAACCTCGCCTACCGGGGGGTGAAAGTGTCTATTTATTTTTAGGATTTACTATAAATGAAGTTTAAGTATTTAAATCGGTAATCCCTGTTTTCCCCAGGCCCGGTAGGTGCGGTTTCCTAACCGCACCGGACCTTGTCAGAAAATTACCGAATTAATTTTTTAATCTTCATACAGATTGTGCTACAAGCGTTTCCGCTTGAAGACTGGTAAAGGGACATCCCTTAGGAGCAAGATGAATGGAAGGAAGTAGAAGAAAGTTCACCGTCTAAAGAATCCGCGAAATCCGTGTCATCTGCGAAAATCCGCGATTCAGACGCGAAGAACTGTCAGCCCAGAAGCATCTATAATTCTGCAAATCCTATAATCCTGCAAATCCTGATTCTGACAACTGACAACCGACAACCTTTTGAAAATCCGTTGCTTAAAGAAATCTATTATGTTACAATAAATGTGCATCAATCAATTCAAACGGAGCGTGCTAAGAAAAAACAGATATGACTCTTCAAGAAATAATTTTAGCGTTAGAAAAATTTTGGGCAGACCACGGCTGCATCATCCAACAACCGTGCGATATAGAAGTCGGCGCAGGCACATTCAACCCCGCCACCTTCCTACGATGCCTCGGACCAGAACCGTGGCAGGCGGCTTACGTAGAACCCTCGCGTCGTCCGACCGATGGCAGGTATGCTGAAAACCCTTTTCGTCTCGGTGCATATTACCAATATCAGGTAATACTCAAACCCGCACCTGAGAATGTACTCCCACTCTACCTTGAGAGCCTTTATAGTCTCGGCATCTCTCCCCGTAAAAACGACATCCGCTTTGTCGAAGACGACTGGGAATCACCGACGCTCGGTGCCTCTGGACTCGGTTGGGAAGTCTGGTGGAACGGTGCAGAAGTCACCCAATTCACCTACTTCCAACAGATGGGAAGCATCGATCTCGAACCGATCTGTGCTGAGATTACCTACGGACTGGAACGCATCGCACTCTACTTGCAGGATGTAGACGACTTTTTTGAGATCCGTTGGAACGAACATCTCAACTACGGCGATGTCCACCGCCAAAGCGAAATTGAATACTCAAAATACAACTTTGAGCACGCAAATGTAGAGATGCTCTTTGAGCTGTTCAGCACCTACGAGAAAGAGACCTATGCGTGTTTAGATGCAGGGTTAGTGCTACCCGCAACCGATCACGTCCTAAAATGCTCACATACCTTCAATATGTTAGATGCCCGCGGTGTTATTAGCGTCACAGAACGGGTGAGTTACATTGAACGCGTGCGCCGACTTGCACAACGGATCGCACGTGCCTACGTCAATCAGCGTGAAGAGATGGGGCACCCGCTCATGGGACGTTTCAGCACGGCAACCACTGATGCCTCGGTAAGTGCAGTTTCTAACCACACCGAACCAGCCTCCACCGCGGTAGGTGCGGTTTCTAACCGCACTGAAAACGCCGACCTCCTGTTTGAAATCGGCACGGAAGAGATACCCGCGAGTTATGTCCCGCCAGTGCTTGCGCAGCTGCGCGAAATCGCAACCGAATCGCTTACGAACCACAGAATCCCGTTCGGCGAAATTGAGACGCTCGGCACACCGCGCCGTATCACGCTCAGTATCAAAGACCTGAAGACCCTCCAAGAAAGCGAAGAGACAGAAGTCGTGGGACCACCGAAACGGATCGCCTACGATGAAAACGGTGAACCGACAAAAGCAGCGATCGGCTTCGCAAAGACCCAAGGCGTTGAGCTCTCAGCACTTCGCATTGTTGAAACCGAACGTGGAGAATACATTGCCGCCTCAAAACTCGAAGAAGGTGTTGCAGTGCAAGAGGTATTGCAAACGCTCCTACCTGAATGGATCGAGGAACTCCGTTTCCCGAAAACCATGCGCTGGGAAACCAAATCTGAAGAACCGCGTGCGTTCGCTCGTTTTGCGCGCCCGATCCGGTGGCTTGTCGCACTCTTAGGAGATGAAGTCATCAACTGCACCTACGGAGCCGCACACGCAGGACGGGTAACCTACGGACACCGTTCCCTGCACCCCGACCCGATAACCTTGACATCGGCGAACTTAGACACATACATAGAGGCATTGCGTGCTGTGGATGTGATTGTCTGTCCAAATGAGCGACGCGAGGCAATCAAAAAACAGGTGTCATCCATTCTAAAAGCAGAGGGCAATCTCCCAAACCTCGACGACGAACTGCTGGATACGGTGAACTACCTCGTAGAGAATCCGCAACCCATCATCGGTAATTTCAGTGAATCGCATCTGGAACTACCGCCTGAAGTGTTGATTACCGCGATGAAAAAGCATCAACGCTATTTTCCGATGTGGAAAAGCGAATCAGAACTCGCAGCGAAATTTATCACGATCTCCAACGGAACGGACGGAAATTTCGACGGTGTGCAGCACGGCAACGAACGCGTTCTCCGGGCAAGACTCAACGATGCCGAATTCTTCTACAAAGAAGACCAGAAAACCAGCCTCGCCGATAAAGTTGAACGTTTAGGTGCGGTCATTTTTCACGCCAAACTCGGTTCACTCTTGGATAAAGCGGAACGGCTCAAAGCGTTGGTGCAATTTATTTCCAAAGAACCACAAGTAGTAGAAACGACCGCCGCGCATGCTGAACGCGCCGCTTGGCTCTGTAAGGCAGATCTAACGACGCAAATGGTCATCGAATTCCCAACCTTGCAGGGTATCACCGGTAGATATTACGCGCAAAACTCTGGAGAGCCCGAACCGGTTTCTACCGCTATCGCCGAGCACTACCAACCGCTCGGTGCGGATACACCGCTCCCTGAAACCGAAGCAGGCGCGCTTCTCGCCATCGCTGATAAACTCGACACCATCGTCGGATACTTCGGCATAGAAGAACGTCCGACAGGTTCGCAAGACCCGTACTCCCTACGACGACACGCACTCGGCACAATCCGTATCCTCCAAGATCGGCAGTTACCACTCTCTTTGGATGCTGTTGTAGAAAAGGCGATTGCGCTCTACACCGTCGCATTAGCAGACGATACAAAAACAAGCACTCTCAGTTTCATTAAAGAGCGCCTACGCGTCATCTTGCAGACCCAGCAATACGCGCCTGACCTTACCGATGCTGTCTTGGCAGTCGGTGATGTCAACGTTATCGACATTCTCAAGCGCGCCAGCGCGCTTGCCGAATTTCGCTTGACACCAAACTTTGAGGAAGTGTATAATGCCCTCAATCGGGTCCTGAGAATTTTACCGCCGAGTGCAACCGAAACCATAGACGTGACACTGCTGCAAGACGACGCGGAAAAGCAATTGCATGACCGCATCACTGAGGCAGAATCGAACTTTATACAAAGCATTCAGGAACGCGACTACGCTAAACTTTTAACACAACTTGCCGCTCTACAACCAGCTATTGACACCTTTTTTGATGATGTCCTGGTTATGGCGGAAGAACCGGCACTGCGCACGAATCGATTGGCACTATTGAATAAGATCGGGCAGAATATTTATGCCGTTGCCGACTTAACAAAACTCGTGATTGCCGGGAATTAAAGACACTTGGGAAACGTCTAAGCGTGCCTGCTGAGACTACAGGAGAGACCATGAAACAGCACTACATTTGTAAGGCATTGAAAATCAGTTTCCATCTCCCACTCATCGCGGCTATTGCCCTTCTGATTGGATGTGGCGAGAAAGAAAACAAGGATATTATTGAAGCGCGAGCTGCTATCGTTCGCGGGGATTATACCGCTGCACAAACAGCAGTCCAAAAGACGGACTCCGGGAACAAGGAAGCGCAACACTTGAAGGCTTTCCTACAGAACCGGACACGTACCGAAACAGAGGGTTGGCACCAAGCGATCGTCCAATCGAATGCTTACCTTGAAACGCTTGCCACCGATATCCTCACTATCTCATTGCTGGAAGATCCGGACTCCGACGATCTTGACCGACAAGAACGGCTTATCCGCACACAGAATTCTATCTCTGGACTCTTCGCTGTGTCGCTTGCTGAGGCAGTCGAAAAGCGGGCAGAATTGCTAACTGAACTCGTCGCTCACTCGGATTCTGCTGTCGTCCAAGCACTTTTAGCAGCGGAAAAATGCTATCAGTTGAACGCGCGCGCGGCAGTCGCGCAACTCACGGAAAAACTCGGAAATGGGAACACAGTTGTTGAACTGTTACAGCAGGCAGCACACCACAAAGATCCCGCCATAGAAAAAGAAGCCGTACGCCTTCTCGGCGCGATGCAGAAGCCCGAACTAATCCTAACCTTTGAAGACGCGCTGACGGAAACGGTAAACACACCGGAGGTCGCGTATAGGGCAATTGTCGCCCTTGAACAATTGGCAAGTTCAGGTGCCGCCAAAGGTGCCGCTATTGTGCCGGGGCTCCAACTCGCACTTAGAAACAATAGCGCGCAGGTCAGGATGCACGCCGCAAAACTACTCGGCAGCATCCAAGACGAGACCGCTGTCCCCGACCTCGTCCGATTGCTTGCGGACCCGAACAACTACGTCAAAGATACAGCCATAAATGCACTCAATCGTATAGGGGATCCCGCAATTGCCCCACTACTTGAGGTTGTTGAAACGAAAGCGCGAAACCTGATTCCCGACGAGGACACCGGTTTCACTGCAGACTATCAATACATCGCGAGTGCTTACATTGACGATCTGTGGATGAAAAAGTATCGAATCGGCACACAAACCGCCGCGATCCAAACCCTTGGACTCCTCAAAGCGGAAGTAGCCGTCCGACCGCTGATAAAAGAGTTAGCAAACGAAGAATTAAAAGGTGGAGCCTTAGCAGCACTCATTGAAATGCGCGGTGTTGCGATCCCACCTATGCTCGATGCTCTCAAAAACGGTACAAATGAAATTAGAATAAAGGTTGCAGACGCGCTCGGAACAATTGGTGATCGGCGCGCAATAACACCGCTTATTGACGTATTAAATAGCGACCCGCATAAAGAGGTCAAAGCATTGGCAGCGACAGGGCTTGGCAATATACGCGCGCGTCGCGCGGTCCCCGCACTTACGGAGGCACTCTCCTACGATGACACCACTGCCACTAACGCTGCGGAGGCTCTCGGAAAAATCGGCGTAACGACAGAAGAGGCTGTTCAAAAATTGATCATCATAGCGACGGATAAGCAAATGCGGGAAACCCTGCGCCTCGCTGCTATCACCGCTCTCTGGCAACTCAAACCTGAAGAAGCCACGCAACCGATGCTCCTTCTTATGTTCAGTGATGAAACCAGTCCTACCATACGTGCCAACGCCGTCAAGGTACTGAGCCGTATCAAGGCTCCTGAAACTACGCCTGTGTTGATTTGGATGCTGTCTACACAATTCGATGAAATCTCAGACTTCCAGCGGCACATGAAACGAGCGTATAAAACACTCGATGTACTCCGAACACAGGTCGAATCCTTCCAGATTCAGTGGACAGCCGATTACCCGCGTGCAAACTACCGGACATGGGGTGAACTCAAACCGATACCGAGCCTCGTTCGGAGTGAAGTCGCTCACGCACTCGGTATCATCAAAGGCGACACCGTCATAGAACCCCTCGTTCGTGCGCTTGAGGATGATGGTCGTGCAACAGTGCGCCAAAATGCCGCATGGGCACTCGGTGAAGTCAAGGGAGATGCCGCAACGACGGCCCTCATCACCGCATTGAAAAAAGATAAGCAAGGCGTTGTCCGACAAGAAGCTGCTATTGCTCTCGGTAAAATAAAAGGGCAGAGAGTCATCGATCCCCTGTTAGATGTACTCCGTAATGATAAGTACGAAACAACTCGATTGCAAGCCGCAGTCGCACTCAGAGAAATTGAGGCATCGGATAAGGGACTTGTCGATATTTTGAAAAAAGGCTTGGGAAGCTTTGACGACGGATACGAAGTCATCTCCGTGCAGAACCAGGTCATCGGGGCATTAATCTTAAATAATAATAAGGCAACAGCAGAATTCGTTCTTGATGCACTTAAGTCCACCGATGATGAATGGACGCGCTGGGCATTCGTCCATATTCTCGGGGCGACTGCGAAAAAAATTGCTGCCGATGCAATGTTGGCGGAATTGCAACATCCGAGTTATGTTGTTCGCAAGCGGGCGGCAAACTCGCTCGGTGGTTTTAAAGAACGTCGCCTCGTTGAACCGCTCATCCCCATCCTCGAAAATAAGGACGAGATGAAATCCATTCGGGCAGCTGCCATCGTCTCACTCGGCGCACTCAAAGATGAACGCGCCGCTGCACCCCTCTTGGCAGCACTCTCCGATGAAAACGCCGAAATTCGATTGCAAGCCGCCGCCGCTTTAGGAAACCTCAAAGATGCAAAAGCGGTTGCTAAACTCAGCGAGATCGTTGAAAATCCGCTGGAGCCAGATAATGTCCGCGCCGTCGCAGTAGCCTCCCTCGGTAATATCGGCGACAAAACCGCTGAAGGCGTGTTGATCCGTGCACTTGACATCCGAGTCGGGAACATCGCCAAAAATGCTATGATTGCTCTCGGAAAACTCGAAAGTAAGTCGGCGATACCCAAACTTATTACGATTCTTGAAGATAAGCGGATACCCTTGAACGCTGCGACAGCAGCCTTAGCGAACGCTTCCGAACGCACAAAAGCTGCACGCGCACTCGGTCAAATTGGTGGACCACGTGCCGCTGAAGCCATCGGAAGACAGCTCATCGACGATACAGAATACATCGTCGCACTTGAAGATGCCGGGAACAGACGAAACTTAGGACTCAATGATTGGAAACGCAACTGGAGCTGGGAGATTTTCGTCGTTGCCGCCAAAAAACTGGACTTACCCGCGTTTGTCGCACCGAAAATGGTCAACCGTGCCGCCGATGAATGGGAAAACAATCCCGTGAGAAACGCAGCGATGGTTGCTTTAGGTCGTTGCAACACGGCAGATGCCTCTCTGGATGTATCCGATCTCAAACAACGATTAGCCGATCCAGATGTGGAGATCCGAAAAGCCACAGCACTCGCTATCGGTGAAGCCGGACTGTCGGAATTTATACCTGAACTTGTTCAGATCATGAAAGGCGAAAACGAAGCCAATAAGGATGTACGACGTGCTGCCACGCAAGGACTCAGAGTATTGGCAGATCCCTCAACGACCGACGCGCTCATCGAAGTCATGAACAACAATGATAACCATGTGGAAATTCGCCGCGATGCCTCACGCGCATTGGGTGACATCGGATCCGACAAAGCGGTAACGGCGTTGGTGGATAAACTTACGGCGTTGCACGAAGCCCAAATTACCAGGGGGTTCCGCCTCGATGTCATCAAGGCTCTCGGCGACGCGAAAAACGCAAATGCAGTGACGCTGCTTGAATTGATTCTCCAAGATCAAGATGCAGAGATCCACTTTCAAGCCGCAGCAGCACTCTTTGAAATTACTGGTGAAGGCTACGGCTATAACCGCCTATAACGTAAAATGGCTATCGGCTATTAAAAGGAGATTTTTTATGGCTTTTTTTGAATTACGGCAGTACAGAACGCAACCCGGTCAACGTGAAAACTGGGTAAAATACATGGAAGAAACGATCCTCCCATTCCAGATCTCTAAAGGAATGGTTGTGATTGGCAGTTTCATCGGTGAAGAAGAGGACGATCTTTACGTCTGGATCCGACGGTTCGAGAACGAAGCACAGCGCGAGCAACTCTACGCAGCGGTTTACGAAGATGACCGGTGGGTAAATGAAATCTCACCACGCGTCGGCGAACTGATCGACAGATCCAAGATCGTTGTCACACGGCTTGAACCGACTTCACGCTCAGCACATCAGTAAAAGGAACGTTTCTCCAAAACGGAGGTGGCTTGATGAACGCTGAAGAAAAATATCTGTTTGACTTATGGGGATATGTGAATATTGAAGGCGTTTTAGGGGATGAAGAACTCCTCGAACTGAACGCACTCATCGACGCACAAGATTACGCTGATCCTGCGGACGATAACATCCATTCACAACGGTTCGGTGGATTCTTGAGTTGGGAGAATGACGCGTTCCGTAAACTCCTTAACCACCCGCGCATCATGCCGGGCTTAGCTGAGACCGTCGGTCCGAAATTCCGGCTCGATCACGTTTACGGCATCTTGATGAGAGAAGGCAACCCAGGCGGAACCCTTCACGGCGGTGGCACGCCTTATGACCCAGCGCAATATTACGTCTTCCGAAATGATCGGATGTATAACGGATTAACCGTCGTCTCGTGGGCACTAACCGATATGCTGCCCGAACACGGCGGCTTCTGTTGTATCCCCGGCAGCCATAAGAGCAACTATCCGTGTCCGTCACAATTTCGACCGGTGAAGGACAATAAAATCTGCATGGCACCCGTGCATCAGAAAGCCGGAGACGTGGTTATCTTTACGGAGGCATTGACACACGGCACGCTCCCGTGGACGACTGCACACCAACGCCGCTCGATTCTGTTCAAGTATTCACCAGGGCACGCCTCATGGGGACAAGGCAGGTACGACGACGAACTCCGTAACCTGATGTCAGACGAAGACCAGAAGTTGATGCTGGAACCGCCTTACGTCGCACAGCGTAAACCCGTGGTCTAAAGTGTAGGTCGAGTTAACGGATAGCATTCTATGTCTCGTTGATGGCGAGGTTGAAAACCTCGCCTACTGACAATTGACTGCTGACAGCTGACTGCTGACAGCCAATCTCTACCAATCCGCGACGCTGCCATCGGTATCATAATAAAACTCACCGCCGAGTTCTTCAGGGTAGGTATCAAGCGTCTGTTCCGCCTCTTTCGCATCAATCTCAAAGCCAAGTCCGGGTTTCGTCGGTAACGCAATGTGACCATCTATAACCTGCCAATCCTCAATAAACAAGCCGTCACCTAAGCCTGCATCAATCTGCTCTTGGATCAGGAAATTTGGCACAACGGCATCAACGTGAAGGGAGGCAGAAAAAGCAACGGGACCGATAGCGCAGTGCGGGGCAATGTGCATATAGTAAACCTCCGCCATGTTGGCAATCTTTTTCAGTTCAGTAATGCCACCGGCGTGGGAGGTATCGGGTTGTAGATAAGCGACCGCCTGTTTCTCAAAAATCTCGCGAAACCCCCAACGGGTCAGCAGCCGTTCACCCGTCGCAATCGGAAACGGCACATGGTCGGAGATCAATTTGAGCGCGTCTACATTCTCTTGCGGAATAGGTTCCTCAACGAACATCGGACGCATCCCTTTAAGTTCATGACAAATCTCAACGGCGAGTGCAGGTGTCATCTTACCGTGAAAATCAAACGCAAGTTCAACCTCAGGTCCCACCCATTCGCGCATGAGATAGGCACGTTCTACAAATTCGTCAATAACCGCGGGAGGTTCGTGTCCACGCCACTTGCCACCGGGACCGCTTTTAAACGCCGTATAGCCGCCTGTTTGCTGTAAAAATTCGAGTCGTTCTTTCGCAGCGGCTTTGCCTTCGTCACTTAAGCTCCCGATGCCCCAGTGTGCATAGACGCGGATGCGGTCACGCACAGCACCACCTAAGAGTTGATAGGCAGGCACATTGTAATATTTTCCAGCGATGTCCCACAACGCCTGATCGATGCCGGACAAAGCGGACATCAAGATATTCCCGCCTCGGAAGAACGCGGAACGGTAGACATGCTGCCAATGGTGTTCAATCCGCAAAGGATCTTTGCCGATAAAATAGTCGGCAAGTTCTTCAACAGCCATACATGTGCTTCTGGGTTTGCCTTCAAGCGTGGTTTCGCCCCATCCGACGATACCAGTGTCTGTCGTGATTTTGACGAGCCGTGTCCGGCGACGCGGGTAAAATTGTTCAATAGTCGCAATTTTCATTAGAATTTCCTTTTTTGTAGTTGTCAGTCGTCAGTTGTCTGTCATCAATTAATGTTCGTGCATTGAACGTGCGACTTGTAAAAAGAAAACCTTGGCAGCCCGAAGAAGAAAACTGAAAACTGATAACCGATAACTAATTACAGGAGAAAAATATGTCCTCACAACCTAATGTCTTGTTCATGATCGCCGACGACCATCGGTGGGATGCCATCGGCGGTATGGGTGATCCAACCGTGAAAACACCAATCATGGATTCACTCATGGCACGCGGAATAACTTTCCGCCAAACACACATCATGGGTTCCCTTGTCGGAGCAGTCTGTGTGCCAAGTCGTGCTGCTGTTCTTACCAGTGCCAATCTCTTCCGTAGCGGTGGAAACCAGCTTAACCGAGATTTGGCAGTTTGGCCACAGGTAATGCGCGAGGCGGGGTATCACACATTTTTTTCTGGCAAATGGCACAACGACCGGCAAACGTTTACCAACAGTTTCGATGACGGTGCTAACATTTTCTTTGGTGGCATGAGCGACCAATATAAAGTGCCAGTTTTCGATTTCGATCCAACAGGCAAATACCCGAGTGATGCCAGGTACATCGGCGAAAAATTTTCTACGGAACTGTTTACAGACTCCGCCGTGCAATTTATAGAAAACTACGACGAAACGGATCCTTTTTTCCTTTACCTCTCATTTACGTCACCGCACGATCCGAGAACAGCACCCGGAGAATACGCGACAATGTATCCACCAGAGGAGATACCGGTCCCCGAGAACTTCATCTCGGAACATCCATTCGATAACGGCGAAATGCGTATCCGAGACGAAGTGCTGGCACCCTTCCCGCGCACCCCTGAAATCGTTCAACAACACATCGCCGACTATTACGGGATGATTTCCCACATGGATGCCGAAATGGGGCGTGTGCTAAGCACATTGGAAGCCACCGGGCAACTCGATAACACGATCATCATCTATACCGCCGATCACGGACTCGCTGTCGGACAACACGGACTGCTCGGTAAACAGAATCTCTATAACCACAGCATCCGCGTGCCATCAATATTCGCGGGACCCGGTGTCCCGGAAGGCACAACAGTTGACGCACTCACCTATCTCTATGATGTCTTTCCTACCGTCTGTGACCTCACCGATGTTGAGTGCCCGGATACCACTGAAGGGAGTAGTTTAGTGCCGCTGATGGAAGGTTGTATAGATCAGGTGCGGGATACAGTTTTCGCTGCATATAAAGACATTCACCGCACCGTTAGCGATGGACATTGGAAACTGATCCGTTACTATGTCTCTGAAGAGACAGGCGAAGGCACGGACTGCATCCAACTCTTCGATCTGGAGCAGGATCCGTGGGAGACAACAAACCTCGCTGAACTTCCAGAACATGCGGAACGCATCCAATCGTTAGCCACTGAACTCAAAAGATGGCAAACCGAGACAGACGATTTCATGAAAGACACACCCGTATTGTTACAGTAGTAGGCACACGCCGTTGTGCCGTAACCAATCGCAGTAGTAAGCACACTC
The DNA here is from genome assembly GCA_965246985.1 of Candidatus Poribacteria bacterium. Classification (GTDB taxonomy): domain Bacteria; phylum Poribacteria; class WGA-4E; order WGA-4E; family WGA-3G; genus WGA-3G. Next base: position 5,053,894 of record OZ251998.1, read on the forward strand.
CGTTATGCCGTAACCAATTGGAAGAAAAGAAGGACACCCCTTCTTTTCTTCCACGCTTCCATTCTTCCAACCTTTCTTAACTTCCCAATCCACTATGACCAATAGCAATTAATCGCGCAGCCTGCTCCGCCGTGTCCGCTATCAACCGCGACGCGTCGGCAACCGCATCCTCTAATTCCATCGGCTCTTGTACGATACCCAACATCGCATCAATACCAGCCTCGTAGACGGCTTCAGCCCCCTCAGCGATACCACCTGCAATCGCAATGACAGGGATATTGTGTGCCTTTGCGACCTTCGCAACACCAACAGGCGTTTTCCCAAACACGGTCTGAAAGTCCAGCTGCCCCTCACCCGTGAAAACGATAGAAGCATCTTTCACCCGTTCTCTGAGGTTAACGGCATCAACCATAATATCAACACCGAGTCGTAGTTCGGCATTGAGAAACGCCATCAGTCCTGCACCGAGTCCACCGGCAGCACCAGCACCGGGGATGTCGTTAAAGGATTTTCCGAGCGTCCGCGTCAAAATCTTGTCAAAATGTGCGAGATGCGCGTTCAGCGTCTCAATCATTTCAGGAGTAGCACCTTTTTGCGGACCATAGACGTGTGACGCACCATTAGGACCGGTCAACGGGTTATTGACATCGCAGGCGACAACGGTTTCGGTTTCCGCAACTGCCGGATGCAAGCCTGTTATATCTATTGATGCTAATTGTCCGAGTCCTTCACCACCACGCGGAATCTGTTTGCCGTTTGCATCCAATAACCGAATACCGAGTGCCTCTGCCATCCCGGCTCCGCCATCGTTCGTCGCGCTGCCGCCGATACCGATGATTAAGCGTCTACACCCAGCTGCCAAAGCAGTATGGATCAGCTGACCGGTGCCGTAGGTGGTGGTGCGAAGCGGATTCCGTTCGTGCGGCGCGACAAGCGTGAGACCAGAGGCGGATGCCATCTCAATGACAGCAGTTTCCGAATCTGCAAGGATGCCGAACTGTGCATCAACCTCGTTCCCCAGTGGTGCAAGCACGCGTTGTGTTTGGAGGTGTCCCCCAGTGGCATCAACGAGCGACTGCACAGTCCCTTCGCCACCATCTGCCATCGGAATTTTGTCAATAACGGCATCTGGAAACACACGACGAAGTCCCTGCTCAATCGCACACGCAGCTTCAAGCGCACTCACGCTCCCCTTGAATGAATCAGGTGCAACAACAATTTTCATAACGGACAATTTACCACAAGCACCGCAATTTGTCAAATTCAGCATTCTACACAGCAGAGGCATTCAGTTGTCAGCAATCAGCAGTCAGAAACTGTCGGTTTCCGTCCACTATTAGCAAAGTCGGGGTCTTACTCGAAATGGACATCAATTTTGCCTGCGTTCGGCGCGGCTGCAGGAAAGAGGCGAGGTTGAAAACCTCGCCAGCGAAAACGCAAAAACGCAAAAAATGGAAAACCGAATGGCTCTGAAAAAATCAACCGATGTCTGATATAGTTCATAGGCATTCAGTTTTCAGTTATCGGTTGTCAGTCATTGGTAAATTGAACATACCACTATAAACTAAAAAAATTGCTTGACATCCGATGCGAATTTGTGCCACAATCCAAAGCGAACAACCTTGGAGGTGAGCGGAAATGAGACGCAGATGTGACAAATTAATGATTTTCTGGTCTGTTATCAGTGCTATAATACTAATGTCTGTCACACAAGGACTTACCGCAGTTGACCCCGGGACCGCGATAGCTGTCTGGCTTTTCAACGAAGAAAAAGGCGATCTCGCCCAAGACTTAACGGAAAACACACTTGATGCGAAGTTCTTAGACCCAGTAAAGTGGACCGACGGTAAACTTGATGGTGGATTGGAATTCAAAAGCGGCGGTTTGGTTAATGCTGGCATTTCACCACTCCTGAACGTTGGCAAAGCAAATTTTTCTATGGTCGCATGGTTCAAGTATTCAAAGACACCCGACGAATGGTACGCAAGCCTCATCTCAAAGGCTGACCTCGCTATGCCGAGACACGGCTACATTTTGGGGATTCGCGGGAACCTCGACCCGAACAACAAAGGGAAACCCCTATTTTGGTTCGGATTGGCACAAGGTGCGGGTATCCATCTCTTCGGCACATCACCCATTAACGATGGGAAGTGGCACCATCTCGCCGCAACTGCTGATCGAAAAGGCGCGATGAAATTATATCGTGACGGTGAACTGGAGGTTGAGAACGATATTGCCGCACACGCGAACCAGAATGAAGATAATCTAAAGCCTTTCACTATTGGTGGTGAAGTCGGTGTCGCAGCCCGGACTCTTGTAGATGGAGCAATGGACGAAGTGGCACTCTTCAACGTTGTGCTAACAGAAGATCAGATAACGGAGATTGTCCAAAAAGGTCTCGCGCGGACGTTGGGAGCGGAGGCTGTCTCACCAAATGATAAACTGGCTGCCACCTGGGGAAAAATAAAAATGAAGTAACTTTTTCTTTTCAACTGGGCATGCTATTTGGGCTTTGGGTTTTTGAATGAAACGTTAGAATTCACAATTAACGATATACTGTTGCTGGCACGGTTTGAACCCTGCTTCGTAACAGGTGAGATTGAAAATAGGTGACACATGAACTGGCAACTGGAAACGAACGCCTCTGATGAGCAGGTCAAATTTTACAAAGAAAACGGGTACCTCACTTATGGACGCATCTTCGCGAAACCGGAGTTAGACGAACTTCGGGGTTATGTGGACGAGATGATCGAGAATTTGCCGGAAGGCAAACGTCCAGAGCAGATGGATGTCCCGCACTTTGAGCATCCGTATCTATTCAAATACCTGACCCACCCAGGCGTGTTGAAGGTGATAGAGCGGTTTATCGGACCGGATATTGTGCTCTGGTCGAGCCACTTTATTAGCAAACGGGAGAACGACGGCATGGAGGTCCCGTGGCACCAAGACGGTGTTTACTGGGGTAAGTCTCTTGATCCGATGCACGTTATCACGATGTGGTTAGCCGTCGATGAATCGAAGGTCGAAAACGGATGTATGCGTGTCATATCTGGCAGCCACAAATTGCGCGATCGCCGCTATGAAGCAGTTGATCGCAAAAACATGCTTTTCGGGAACGAAGTTGTGGAGGAGGACCTAGACACATCCAAGGCAGTCAACTTGGAATTAGAGGTAGGCGAGTGCCATTTTCACGATGCGTGGACGATCCACAATTCGAGTCCAAACGTTTCACAGAAACGGCGATGCGGCTACACAATGCGCTATATGCCAGCAAACGTCCGTTATCCGGGAGCAGAGTGGCGGCGCACACACCATATCTATCTATTGCAAGGTGAAGACAGAACAGACGGCTTTAACACCTACGCACCCGTACCGAAATTTTAACGCTTTGAGAAAGGATAACCTATGCGTCCCTATTTTGATGTACACTGCCACATCGGTATGACGGTATCACGTGCCCCAACTATCGGGCAGAGTGTTGGACGATGCCTCGCGCGGATGGCTTCAGCAGACGTTATCGGCGCGATTCCGTGTCCAACAGGCGGAGGACCGCAGGCACGCGGCGTATTGGATACGCGTGCCCAACACGAGACAATTGCCAACGCATGTAGACTATACCCAGAACGTTTTCCGATTGGACTTGGGAATGTGGAAGTTCGACACGAACAAGCAGGTGTTGATGAACTCGACAGGGCAATGCAGGAGAACGGCTTAGTTGGATTTATGTGCCACCCAGGTCTGTCAGGACATTCACTTGGCGGTGAGATGTACGCATTCCTTGAAGTAGTGGCAATGCACGACGGATTATGCCTACTACATCAGGCAGGTTCCACGCAAAATATCGCCGCTTACGCAAAACGATTCCCGTCAATAACATTTATCATCGGTCATGTTTCGATGAACAAAGCAGGACACCTCGATGCGATAGCCCAATGTCGGATGTGCGAAAATGTCTGGTTTGACGTAGCACAGAAACCGGACGGTGCAGATGACAGTTGGGACCTCGTACATCTCGTCAATAACCTCGGCAGCGATAGAATTATGTTCGGTAGCGATCTGCCATACTACGATTTTCGGTTAGTCCAAGCGCAGATTGAGGCGGCACATCTTGATAATGAGACGAAGGAACGGATCGCCTATCAGAATGCAGTACGGTTGGTCCAGCAGTTCCACGAGGATTGGCAGCCAACACTGACACCGATAACACCGCCGCAAGTCTATTCGGAGAGTGAGATGTGGAATGCAAACGGCGTAAGACTACGTTAGCGGTTACTTAACAATTTCAACGCCATAGTAGTAGGCATGCTCCGTCATGCCGTTCACATAGTAGTAGACATGCTCCGTCATGCCGTTCACAGCAAATTATGCTAACGGTTACTTAACAATTTCAACCGCCCGAATCCGACGGTGGAGCACGAAAAGACAGAGCGTTATCAGTGCTAGCACGGTGAGGAGCGACCAAACCCAATGTACAGCATGATTGTGTGAACTGTCGAATAGAACTGAACCGAGAATGTCGTAGTTCGCCCAAATCGAGACGACAGCGGTTTTACTGGTGCGGGTAATTAATCTAAGCAATTGCTGAATGACAGGTGACCCAAACCATATAGCACAGAAACCGATTGTGGCATAGCGAGGATTTGAAGTAAGCGATGAGAAAAGTAGCATCAACAGACTAGCGGAGAGGATAAGTAGTACAGAATAGGCGATGATCGAAAAAGGCAGCCAATAGTTCTCTTTCAGAAAGGACCCGTCCGCTAACAGTGCCTGCTCCAGAAATAGCAGAAGCCCAGGCACCACCGTAAGAGAGCCAAGTAAGATCCCAATGACTGCGAATTTCCCGATGAGGTAATCTATCCATGAAAGCGGTTTAGATAAATACAAGGAGAGCGCGTTGTTCTTCAGATCTGTGGCGATTAACCCAGAACCGCCAAAAATGGCTATCAAGGCAATTAACATCGCTGACGGAATCGGTACAAGTCGGAATAGAAATTTCTGAAAAAACTCAGCGTTAACGTCAAACGGAAGCGTCGCATTCGGGACCTGGTTAATAATATAGATGAGTATTGCGTGAACGAAAATGTAGATTAGGGGCGGAATCGCAACGATTAATCGGACAATTTTGCGTTGTGCAAGCAGTTTAAGTTCCGCCTTGGCAATGATCCACCACCGTGTATAATGACGCGGTTTCAGCGTGCCTTCCCAATGCCGATAGTCCTGTGTGTGAATAGGCATATTTTTTAATTCAGTCCCGTTACATGCATAATGCAGTTAATGCAGTCTTAATACTTATAGATCTCAGCTTTTTCTAAGGTGTCCGTGAAGGGGCCCTGCTTCTCAGTCTGGATTTCAACCGTGATGATCCCTAAGGGCGTATCACGTTCCGGGTCTTCTTCAATAAAGCCGCGCGGGATCTCCGCGGTCATAAGTCGATCCACCCTATTGAGTTCCTGCGACCAACGGAGGTCAATCAACCGTCCATCATAGACTTTCCGATGTTTCTCGCCATTACGGATAGAGTAGACTTTGGCATTGGTGGTAAAATCCGCTTCAGAGATCGTACTCACACCGACACTCGGACTGAGAATGCTCTGGTTCCATATCAAAGGTGTGCCATTTCTGTCAACCAAATAGATTCTCAAGTCAATCCTGTCAACACGCGGATCCACATGGATCGCAATGCCTTCAAAATTCTGAATCTCTCCACTTCCACATGAAAGCAGAACAAGTACGCAGAGACCAACGAGTACTACCCACCGACTTTTTTTAAATATAGGCTTGCAGGACGAGTTAAAGCGAAACACGTCAATTCTCCTCTTATATGTTTTACTAAAGTTTGGACAATTTTAAAATGGACGAAGGTTTCCGCTTGGATACCATCTTCCGTAGCATAGACTGTTAGTCTGTGCCTCCGTAGCATAGACTATTATATTTTTCTACGCGTTTGTTCTTGGTACGGAACTTGCAGAAAAATACCAAGTAACTTCAAAACTCTACTTGAAACACAAACGAATTGTCCAAAGTTTAGTATATTTTACGTACAGTTTGCAGGCTTCTCATATCAAGAAGTCCATCTAATTTATTATATCCTTTTTAGCGCGTGAATGTCAATCTGAAATCTTGCTTTGTATGCCTTTTGAAAAGTGCTATAATGATACCTATGAAACCCACTAAAGTTTTAATCGGTTCAAAAAACAGCGTAAAAATTGAGAGCACTCAACAAAGTTTTGCCAGATTTTTCAAACCCGTGGAGATTAAAGGGTTACCCGCTGATTCTGGTGTTCCCGACCAACCCTTTAATGAAGACACATTCACCGGTGCCAAGAACCGTGCTGAGCATGCAAAACGTATCAACAATGAACAGTGCCTCAACGCTAACTTTTTTGTCGGCATTGAAGGCGGAATTCTTCAACTGCATAACAGATGGTTCCAATTCACCGTCATTTGTATATTGGATCAGGAGCACCGAGAAAGTTTCGGCACAACTGGTTTGTATGAATTGCCCGACTGGATCGTCGAAAAACTTTTGGCAGGCAGCGAATTAGGGCACGTGATTGATGAACTCGCTCAGGATTCCAACACAAAAGAGAAACAGAGTGCCAGTGGTTTCTTGACACACGGTGCAGTGGACAGAATGCAAAATTACACACAAGCAATAACTTTTGCTTTAATCCCTTTTCTTCAGGAAAGCCTCTATTTTCAGCAAAAATAGGCTGAATCTCGCTATATCGCACTTCGGAGGAACCTCATGAAAGCTGCAGTATTGTACGAAATCGAAACGCACTTAAAAATTGAAGAATTTGACCTACCGCGTCCGAGTGCAAATCAGGTGCGGGTGCGATTGGTCGCCAGTGGTGTTTGTCACTCCGACTGGCACGTCGTTAAGGGAGATTGGCCCCAAGTCAGATTGCCTGTTATCCTTGGACACGAAGGTGCTGGAATTGTAGAAGAGATCGGAAGCGACGTAACCCAAGTCCAAGTCGGCGACCACGTTATCCTCTCATGGAAACGGAACTGCGGATTTTGTGAAATGTGTCAGAAAGGATATCCCAACTTATGCGCGCTTCCCGCTGACGGATCCGGTAGACCTGCTATGAAAACGAGCGGACGTGAAATCGACCAGATGGCAGGGTTAGGAACCTTCGGCACCGAAACACTTGTCCCACAAGACGCAGTTGTTCCCATTGATAAAGACATGCCGCTGGCACAAGCAGCACTCATCGGGTGTGGCGTGATGACAGGTGTTGGTGCCGCTATCAATACTGCCCAAGTTTCGCCCGGTAGTTCAGTCGCTGTCTTTGGATGTGGCGGAGTCGGGCTAAACTGTATCCAAGGTGCTGCCCTTTCTGGCGGTGAACCCATTATCGCCGTTGACGTACTCGACAACAAACTCGAACTCGGTAAACAGTTCGGTGCCACGCATACCGTTAATGCCACCGAGACGGATCCGGTAGAACAGATTCGGGAGATTACTGACGGTCGCGGCGTCCACTACGCGTTTGAAGCAATCGGGTTGATTGGTGAAACGTTCCGGCAAGCGATTCTTTGTACGCGGAGTAGGGGCGTGACGGTCTTTGTCGGACACGCACCGGAGAACACGCCTGTCGAATTTGATGCACGGATGTTGATGCCAGAGAAGATGGTTATCGGTTCCATGTACGGGACTGCGCGCCCACATGTGGATTTCCCGCGGCTGGTTTCACTCTATAAATCGGGGCAACTCAAACTCGACGAACTCGTCACGCGCACCTATCCGTTAGAAGGAATCAACGACGCATTTGAGGCATTGGCAAGGGGCGAAGTCGCACGGAGTGTCCTTGATTTGACCTAATGAACGTGAGTAATGAAAGTACCCAGGGTCATTTAGTTGTACATATTTACTTCATAAGTGTGGATACTTTTTACGAGATAGGACTTGATTTTCACGCTATATCTCGTAAAAACGTTAACATTCGTAAACTAAAATCGAAAGCGGAACCGAAAACTAAATAGCCCTGTGAAAGTACCAAGTTTTAGTTGACTTGTTTGTAGATATTATGGTAATTTACTTATCATAATAACACTGTAGGAGATGATGTTCTATGAAGTTGAATGATATAAGAAATGAAAACTGCCTTGACACGATGAAAGTTATGAGTGATGCCTTTGTTGATCTTGTTGTAACTTCACCTCCATATGACGAAATGCGTGAGTATGAAGGATACACGTTAGAAGCTTTTGAACAAATTGCTTCTGAACTGTATCGGGTTGTTAAGGTTGGAGGTGTGGTTGTATGGGTTATTGGCGATCAGACCATAAAGGGAAATGAGACAGGCACTTCGTTTCGACAGGCACTTTATTTTAAAGAAATCGGATTTAACCTATTTGATACAATGATTTACCTGAAACCCCCAAGAGGCGCGGTTGGGAATAATAAAACTTACTGGCAATCATTTGAATATATGTTTGTTTTTAGTAAGGGACAGCCTAAAACAATTAATCTGATTAAAGACAGAAAAAACAAAGAATCACGCAAGGGGGACACTGGCACAAAACGCTTACCGGATGGGTCTTTATTGAAATTAAAGCGGGAAGGTTATTCCGAATACGGAAGACGAACAAATGTTTGGGAGTATATGATTGGAAAAGGGCATTCGGCATCGGATGAAATCGCGCACAAACATCCGGCTATATTCCCTGAAAAATTGGCACAAGACCATATTATTTCTTGGAGTAATACGGGTGATTTGATATATGATCCATTTTTAGGGAGTGGGACTGTAGCACTCATGGCTGGGTTCAATGGTAGAAATTATCTGGGTAGTGAAATTAATGAGAATTATTGCGAAATTGCCAGAGAAAGACTACAAAGAATGCGTCCATCACAGGAATCACTGCCTCCTGAGAAATCGTACACCCCCGAACAACTAAAATTGCTGGAGGCTGAATGTGGCTCAAGAAGCGAAACCTCGTATTTGTAAGGGATGTAAAAGGCTTTTGCCGATAGAAGCATTTGAACGCAACCGCCCGAGTGTTTGGCGTAGCGAATGTAAAGAATGCCGTGCAAGCAAGAAGCCAATACCAACTAAAGTAAGACGGGAGTATGAGACAAAGCATCCGAGACCTAAAATAGGTGAGGAATTTTATTGTAAAGTCTGTGATAGGACTATAACGATTCAGAGTAAAAGGGATGTCAATTTAGATCATGATCACACAACCGGGAGCATAAGAGGCTATATCTGTAACAGATGCAACACAGGGCTTGGAAATTTTAGAGATGATACTTCTATCCTTAATCGGGCCATAAAGTGGCTCAAGGGAACTCTTATGTCTTTTTTTATCCATTAGCCAAGTCCAAAATTATTTATGACCAAACACTTCTTACACCCTATCACCGCCAATCACAATATTCATAAACGTGGACAATGCAGTTCACACTGGCTCCATTAAAGGTTACGCAAGAATACGTTCCATACGCTCACGAATCCATGCTTTATGTTCAGGATGTGTGTGAATATAGAAGGTACCTGTCTGAATAGCGTTATAGACATGCTCCGCTACATCCGCTGGCGACATCCCCGCCTCTATCTCAGCGCGGACATTCCGTGAACCGCCGATAGTATCCTGACGCGGCGGTGTTTCTGTCTCTGGATTTTGCAATGTGTCCGGACGGTTTCGGGAGGATTCCAGAATCCCTGTGCGAACCCAACCCGGGCAAAGCACATGCACCTGAATATTCGCATCTTTTTGCGCCAACTCATCAGCAAGGGTCTCCGACAGCACCACTACGCCGTGTTTGCTTACCTTATAGATGCCTTCGTCACTACCTCCCACCAAACCCAAGATAGAAGCAGTATTCACAATATGACACGCGTCGCCTTGTGCAAGCATACGCGGCACAAATGCTCGGATGCCGTGAATCACGCCCCACAGGTTAACTCCCAACACCCATTCCCAATCGGCGACGGTATGTTCCCAGATAGGACAACTGCAGACGACACCAGCGTTGTTGCAGAGAATATGTACGGCTCCAAAAGCATCTAACGTCCGTACTGCAAGGTTTTCGACATCGGCAGCGTTTGAAACATCTGTTTTGACAATGAGCACCGTCGTCCCTTTATCCGCTAACTCCGCTGCAAGCGTGGCTAACGGTGCGTTTTCAACATCGGCGAGGACGACTCTCATACCTTCCGCGGCGAACCGTTCCGCCAATCCTCTGCCAATACCGCTCGCCGCACCCGTAATAACAGCAACCTTTTGCATGACGCTTAAATCTCCGCTTGGCGTTGCTGATGATATTCCTCTAACGCACGATTCGCATTCACAATCGTCTCTAACTTCTCGACGAGTGCGTCAATGTGTTTGCCGGGGAAGGCGAAGTAGAAGTCATCGTCGGAGAGTGCAGTATACACGCGGTTGCCGATGCATCCTAAACTACTCGCGCCTCGATCTGTATTCATGACAGCAGGAATAACCGCACACGTCGGTCGCCCCATAACTCCATTTTCCGTACCGATGCCAGCAGCAGTGGCTGCTTCTGCCAAAAGCATCATCTGCCTCGGCGTGCCAGAGATGATGACGACATCAGGCGTGTCAGTGGCATCTGCCAATGGAGCGTAGACTGTACTGTTGAAGGGGATTTCCCGCCGTGGAATACCGGGGACCTCCTCCATAGTGATGTAGCCTAGTTCGCCCATCAGTCCAAGTGTGTTTTCGAGTTCCTCCATCTGTGCATCTGGTAACTCAACATTGTGTGTATAACACCCTATCGGGCAGTTGTAGTGGTCGGCGGCTTCGGTATAGAAGGTTTTGCCCTCTGCTGCGCGTCGCCAATAGGTGCAACCGGAGGCTTCAACCTTTTCTACACGTGCAACGCCATCAGGCTGAGCATCATGGAACGTTACGGCAACAGGTACAGTTTCCAAATTGAGCAATTGTTGAATTTGTTCTGACATATTTTCTCCTTTATAACCAAAACGGTTTTTGACAACGGAAGAACTTGTAGAAGACTTCATAAGTTAAAAAAAGGACTAAAAACCTATCTGAAACCCGATTGGGCTGTAAGACCAACCGGCGCAGAAACCCAATATTTAAAAAATTAGATTGGAGCAAACTGCCCTTCGGTGGGTTCCGCTCAGCAGAACCACGCTTCGGTGAGCCGTGGTGCGAGTTGATGCGCCTCTTTGCTACGGCACGACGGAGCGTGCCTACTACTATGCATGTCGGCAGCAAGTGCCCATATCTGGTAAAAGGTGTCCAGTGCATCCACACCAGCACGAGCGTCATTCTCAACGAGAGCATTGACCGTTTTGTGAAGTTCATCCATCCGTGCATCAGGGTGTGACCATGTATAACTGAAAGAGGCTTCATCGAGTGTAAGCGAAAGCGTTTTCGTCTCTGGGCGATTAAGTAGATATGAACCGGGCGGAATTAGCAACCGAACGACATACTGCACTGGATCAACATGATAGACAAGGCGATGCGTATTAACAAACTGGAGGATCTCAAGATAGTCGTCTAAGGTTGTCCACGGTGTAAACGGCACCCATGTCGGACGGAGCGCGATGCCTGCCCCGTGAACGATGTCAATTGCAGCTTCGACATCAGCATGCGTGTGGTGTTTCTCCAAAATTGTTAATACCGTCTCACTCAGCGATTCCACAGCAGAGATAACAAACCGGCATCCGAGTTGCGCGAATTCCGGGAAATGCTTTCTATGCTTCAGGATATGCTCAACCTTCGCCGTAAAATCAAAGGTGAGGTTCGGATAAGCCGCATGCATTGCACGGAGAATGCGAAGCCCGTGCATCGGTCCGTTGAGAAAATCGGGGTCGCCGAACGTAATATGCGTAGCACCTTGTGCAACCTGCTCCTGTATTTCAGCAAGCACAATGTCGCGTTGGACAACGGAGAACTTACCATTATAGACCGGCGGTATCGGGCAGTGTGTGCAGAGATGCTTGCACCCGTGCGTCGTCTCGGTATACCCGACGGTTCTTACTTCGCCGTTGTTGTCCTCAAATTGGGCATAAACTTCCAAAGGCGGTAGTTTTGTAGCAGGGAAACCGGCTTCGTTTACTTCAGTCCGTTCTTTCTTTATAAGGGATTTTACTAACTCGACGAGTTCTGCTGATGCTGTATTACTGACGCAATAATCAACACCGTGTGAAAGCAAGTAGTCCGCGTTGAGCGTCGCATAAAGCCCATACATGCATATAGAGACATCCGGATTGATTTCCCGAATCCGTTGCAGGAGATGCACGCCGAGCCGTAGGGCAGTGTGCATCGGAACGGAGATACCGATGAACTGTGCGCGAGCGACCTTTTCAACGTCCAGCGGTTCAACAGCAATATCAATTACGTCAGGTGCAAATCCAGCAGCTTCAAGCGCGCGGAGCGGACGCGTAAGTCCTGCGGGTCGGTGTCCAAGCTCATAGCAGGAGATTAAAAGGATTGCGCCAGGAACGTGCATCGTTGAAGAGATTCGAGTTTCCGTTTCCATGTTAAATAGGATAGCACGCTATCATACAATTAGCAACATATTTCAATTGAGACACACTGCAGCAAGACACCATAATTCTGCTAAACGTTTGAAAAGTGCATCCAAGTGGGTATATAAGTGAAAGTTGTATGTTGTCTAAAAGGAGACACTGCCTCACAATGCTATGGACGCTGATTCGACATGAACTCTTAGCAAATATAATGACATTCCGCTTTTTGGTTACAGTCATTGCGTGTATGTCACTCGTGCTTGCGGGGAGCATCGTCTTAAGGGACAATTATGAGCGGAGACTCGCGAGTTACAACGAGGATTTCCAAAAACACCAAGAATGGGCACTTAGCGCAAAAACGTATTCATCTTTCATGCCTTATCTCGACAGAGCTCCCAACTCATTAAGCCTCTTTAATCAGGGACTTGACAAACGCTCGAGGAATTCTATCGAAATCAAGATTGGAGATATCCCTTTCTTATGGGGTGATGTCTACAGTAATACAGGCTTCAGTAATCCTTTCCGATATCTACTCGCCGATATAGATTTGGTATCCATCTTCCAAATCCTTTTAAGCCTCCTCGCTCTGGTTTTCGCGTACGACGCAATCGCTGGCGACCGCGAGAATGGCACATTACGTCTAACCCTTGTCAATCCTGTTGGACGCGGACTGGTTGTATTGTCAAAATATTTGGGTGCCATGTTATGCCTTACCCTCCCATTACTGATGAGTTTCCTGTTAGCACTACTGCTGCAACTTCAATCTTCCGCTATCGATTATAGGACTGACGACTTCCTCCGGATTGGCGGTATCTTCCTCACAACGGTCATCTATACCTCCACGTTCTATCTCATCGGATTGCTTATCTCCAGCATGATTCACCATACGGCGACATCCCTTATCGTTTCAATGTTTATTTGGGTGGTGTTGACACTGCTCTATCCGAATGTGAGTCTATTCCTCGTCAACCGCTTCATTGATACAGAAGAGCGGACAAAGCAGGCGAATCAAGCAATTGACCAGATTTTGGAACGATTCTATTGGGATGAAGAAGAGCCTGGGGATCCGTTTGAGAACGAGCCGTTATTAAAGGGTGTCTATATGGGTGGAAGTTCCAGCAACACACATCTGAAGCGAGATATAAGGAATATTCCAGATGAGGCGGAAATTCATATCCCTACTGTTAAAGCCTATTTTCAAGAACTAACAGCCGCTCGAATTCGCACCGCTGCTACAATCTGGCGGATACGAGAGAATACCTTTTCCGAAACCTATATTCGTAAATCAAATATTGCCCGAAACGCACTCCGATTTTCACCCGCAGGCTTATATCACCTCTCAACAGAAGCGTGGGCAGGGACTGGTCTCGCGAGAATGGAAGACTTTTTCAAAGCGGGACGACAATATAGGGAGACTGTATTGGACTATTTCTATGATAAAAAGGCATTCGGTTCACGCCAATGGTTTACGAGTGATAAAGGGGCAGTCCGGTGGGACGATGTCCCACGATTCTCTTATCAGCCGCCGAGTGTATTTGAAGATGCCAGTAACCGCGCACTCCTTGACCTACTTCTACTTTTCCTTTTGAATCCAATGCTACTTATGATTACCTTCGCGGTTTTCAGTCGGCAGGAGGTCTGAGATGCTTTGGCATGTTGTGAAACGAGAATTATTTGAACAGATGAGCAGTCTCCGTTTCGCACTCGCGATGCTGCTCACTGTTGTTTTAATGCTTGTCAACGCCGTGGGTCACATCAACGAATATAAAACACGACAATCAGAATATGGACAGAAGGTTTCAGCGTACTCGGCAAGACTTGAACAGAAAAGCAATAATCTTTATAAACTCGTTGTAGACGGTCCCGGCGAACTTTATAAGAAACCTTCACCACTCTCTTTTTGTGCACACGGCAGTGAAAATAATCTGCCGAAATTTGCATCAGGGTCGAGTGCCGGATGGGGAATGAACCCGGTCATAGACGGAAAACCCTATAACGTCTCCGGTATCTGGCGATTGAAATATAGCGGATTTCCACCCATAAAAGCGAAAGATATTTTCCCAGTGTTCTTAAAAATCGACTGGATCCTCATCATTTCCAATGTCCTCAGTTTTCTCGCCCTCGTTTTTACGTTCGACGCGATTTCTGGTGAAGTGGAGCATGGAACACTCCGGTTGACATTATCAAATTCCGTTGCGCGCCGGACAGTGCTTACTGGTAAATTTTTAAGCATTCTTATCAGCCTCGGTGCTGTTTTTACGAGCGGTGTACTGGTTAATCTCCTATTACTCTACCTCTCTGGAACACTCGAATTAAATGCTCAAGAATGGAGCAGAATCAGTAGTATTTTCGTGGTGGGATTGATATATATATCAGTTTTTATCGCCTTAGGGATGCTCATATCCGCACTTGTTAACAACGCCGCAACAAGCCTTGTCATCCTGCTGCTTATATGGGTAATTTGGGTTATCCTCGTGCCGTCAATGCTTGGTACAATCATGAGTGGGTTGAACCTACCATCAATCCGTCATGGTCCTAGTCCGATATATTTCAGTCGTAATGGACTTCAGGAACGTTATAAAGCGCGCGGATTAGAGGACGAAGCCCCGACGCGCACACGTCCACCCACACCCGCAACTCTGCTCTGGGGTGAGTTTCTCAATGAGGAGACGAGAGAAGGCGCAAGATTGCACAAAGCGTATTTAAACGCACAAACACATCAGATTCAGATTGCGAGAGAGTTCAATCGTATCTCACCAACTTCGATTGCGCAATATGCGATTGAATCCCTTGCAGGAACAGGGTTTCAAAGACATCTGAATTTCTTGAAAAATGCCGAGCGTTATGCCGATGAATTCAACGATTTCCTCATCACTGCCGACCGCGCGGATCCAGACAGTCCACACGTTCCTTTTGTTAGAGAAGGTATGTCCGATAAGCCCGTCTCCTTTGAAAGTATTCCAAAATTCCAAGACAGGGTGCACATAGGAGACGTGTTCAAAGGCGCGATGTTGGACGTGATGTTGTTAGTCCTGTTCTTCGTTGTGCTATTTGCGGCGGCGCACGTCTCATTTCAGCGCAAAGAGATATAACCTGACAGACGCTCCTGCTTATCCTGAAAGCCGGCGCAGAACATTGTGCGTGATGCGTTCAACCACTGCATCACCACCCGCTAACCCGTGCGACCAATCGGTTGTGGCAGCCGTAAAGACTGTCCCGCCTTGTGTATAGATACCCATCGTTGCGGCACCGGTCCGTCCCTGTTCCCAGCGTTCATACCATTCACAATCATCAGGATGCCAACGGACGGGAGCCGTCGCAAGAATCGTGAAACCTTCAGGCGTGCCATCGCGATAGGTCGGCACCGGTAAACCGTTTTCAATGGTTAATTCGCATCCGTCGCATTCATAACCGACAATGGTATTGTCCCCACCGAAGGTACCATCCTGTGTGAGGTCTGTCCCTTCAAACACCCAGTGTTCTGGACGATGTGCCGTGTATTCACCGGGACCATCCATAAACTGCCCGTGACTCAAGTGATACCCACCCTGAAGGAAGCCAACGCCAGTTAACTCGTTTTCAGGACGCTCCACCAGATAGTGGCTCCAGAGGGTACTGAGGGTACTGTAATCGTCGGTTTTGTAAACAGGATCCTGATTGTAACTCTGTTTCCAACAGACGAGGGCTCTGCCGTCATCTTCGGAGCGGACCTGCCAGCAGACAGAATTACCGCTGAAGAAGGCAGCGTTCCCACCGTTCGCGATAAACGCTTCAAGATGATCGCGCATCGGAGCTGACCAATACTCGTCGTGTCCAACGCTCAACACGAGTTTGTAATGCGCCAACATTTCAGGGTGAAATTCTAAATCGGAGTTCGCAGCGTAATCAAGCGTATATCCATTCTGCTCCGCCCAGACGATAAAAGCCAACTCCCAGTTACTGAAGATACCGCGAGTGGGTCGATCGAACGAGACACGGTTCCCCTGTATCTTGCTCTGCCCGTGATACCCGTAAAGACTGAAACCACCCCAATTATTATAGGCGTTGTAGGTGTTGGTAGAGAGTTGGAGCAACATCGGTGTATTTGCTCCCAGCTTTGCAGGACGGACAATGAAAAAGAGCGTGCTTTCGGCAGTACGGTGGTTTCTATAGATAGGGTCACCCCCGCCATCCGTTGCGCGGAGTGTGCCTTCATAATAACCGCTCTGCCAGGATTCAGGAACCTCAAGCGTGAAGGATGCGGGCCACCCACATCCGTGCGATGAAGCATTTTCGGGAATCGGATGCGCCGCCCCGGGTAGGTCTGATTGGCTCCAGACGACCTCGCGGGTCGCGCCGATGCGCGCAATCTCAAGCGAGTAGCCACCTGCACTCGTTGAGACATGGAATGCGATTTCTTCACCCGATGCGTAACTGAGCTGATGGGTGTATCCATCAATATAGAGGGGTCTAATTCGGTTTTCGGTCTGCGTTAAAGTTGCCATTATGCGTTCTCCTTTGATGTGTCGGGTATCATCCGCTAAACAAAATACCAACGCGATCGAGGCTATTTTCTTTGACTCTTTTCGCCAAATATGCTATTATTTTACAACCTTTTCTGCTTTTGTCATCTTAATTCTTAAAATTGCCCAATCTTGGCATTGAATAAAGTAGCGTGAAAAAATGAAAAACGATCAAAAACAGACAACTCCACTATCACCTGAACAGATGGATCAGTGGGAAAACGACGGATATTTACTGCTAAAAGGCGTTATTCCGGAGTCTGCTATCAATGGCGTGCGCGACAGTTTTGCGCGTGTCGTAGATGGCATAATTCGTGAGTTGAAAGAGGATGGGATTATCGAAGATGAAGGATCAGACCTCCCATTTGAAACACGGTTCGTGCAAGTCGCCGGTGAACATGCCAACCGCTTCGGTCGTTCTTGGCGTAACCAAGTTGCGACACCTGAAATTTTCGATCTGCACCACGCCGGTCCCCTCGTGGACGCAATCGGTCAACTCACTGGAACAGATGTGATTGGACACCCCGTTTTCAATGCGCGTCCAAAACTGCCCGGTCAGCAACTGACTGTCGTCCCGTGGCACCAAGACAGCGGCTATTTTGGCACAGTGAGTGAGACTTCGCTTATCCCGACTGCATGGATACCGCTGGTACCAGTAGACGAGACCAACGGCTGTTTACAAGTCGTTGCAGGTTCACATCGGTTAGGCGTAGTCAACCATCGGACAGAAGAACGGGAAGGGAAGTTTCTTGAAGTGATGGACGAACTTATTGAGAACTCTCGTATCGTGACGTGCCCAATGGCGTTAGGGGATGCCTTAGTATTCCACAATCTGACACTCCACAGGTCGATACCACACACCACAAGTGAGATCGTCCGTTGGGCGATTGACATTCGTTATCTTCGTGACGGCGACCACCCAGGCACAATTTACTGGAAAGACCCGGATTTCAAGTGGGTCATCCATAGCGAAACGCAACCCGTGACACCGCTGACGCAATGGATCGAAATGTGGTAGTGACGACGTACAACAATCGCAATCGTCTCTTGTTGAAATTAAAATACCCTTTAAGCAGAAAAGGATATCCTCTCAAGATAGGATGTCTCCTTTTCTTCTTTTTGTCACCCCACCCTAAATTCATGTTCGTAGTAGGGAAACCCTTCATTGCCCGTTGTCCAACCGAAAATTACCCAACTACTTTTTCAATTTCATACGATCTCACCAGATTGAGTAATCAACGAAATCTCTTGCTTTTTTCTCAAAGATAAGACATAATGAATTTAACAAACGACGGGGATAAAATTACATGAAACGTGTGCCTTTCCAAACTTTAAGAGACGAATTCTATCGTGTGCTCGCTTCAGTCGGTTTTGCCGATGAACGAGGCATGTTATGTGCGCGACTCTTCGCCGAAAATCAACGCGATGGTGTATATTCACACGGACTCAATCGCTTCCCTGGGTTCGTCAACGGATTAGGAAGTAAACAGATCGACTTCCGTGCGCAACCAGAGAAAACCGAGAGTTTCGGTGCGTTAGAGCGGTGGGATGGCAAGATGGGGGTAGGACTTGTCAATGCACATATCTGTATGGAACGGGCAACAGAACTCGCCGAAATGCACGGCATCGGATGTATCGGGCTTTCAAACACGAACCACTGGATGCGTGGTGGTGCTTATGCCCTACAAGCCGCGGAAGCCGGATACATCGGCATCTGCTGGACGAACACAACCCGACTTATGCCGCCGTGGGGTTCTGCGGAAAAAAAGATTGGAAATAATCCGATGGCGATCGCCGTACCGCGAGAAGAGGGACACATCCTACTCGATATGGCGATGAGCCAGTATTCAAACGGGAAATTAGAAGTACTGCAGCTGCAGGGAAAAGAATTACCACTACCCGGTGGGTACAACACCAATGGAGAACTAACGGTTGATCCCGGTGAGATTCTTGATTCTAAAAGAGCACTTCCCATCGGCTATTGGAAAGGATCAGGACTGGCACTGGTACTTGACACGATGGCATCTGCTATATCAGGTGGACAAGCGACATACGAGATTGGAAAGCAGGGTTCGGAATATGCGGTTTCTCAGGTGTACATAGCGATTAACGCCACAGGATTGATGGGGCAAGCAGTGTTGGATGAAACAGTGACAGCGATTATTGACGATTTCCATACTGCCACGCCTTTAGATGAAGATGAAGGTGTAAGGTATCCAGGGGAAGGTATGTTACGGACACGGCAGGAGAGTCTTGAAATGGGTGTCCTCGTGGACGAAACACAATGGCAAGCGTTGCTTGAAATGAATAAAATAGGCACAAACTGAATTTGGAGAACCATTCATGACGTTACAAGTAGGGATTGTCGGTTGTGGTGGGATTAGCCGGAGCCATGCCGCCGCGCACGCGAACCTTGAGGGGATTGACCTCGTCGCAATGTGCGACATCAATCGCGATGCCCTCAACAACCGCGCCGATGAATACGGTGTCTCAAACCGATATACCGACTACGAGGAGATGTTCGCACGCGAAGCACTTGACCTCGTGAGTGTGTGTACACACGCGCCGCTACACGCACCGATAGCGATCGCCGCCGCGAAAGCAGGTATCCATGTTTTATCTGAGAAGCCGTTATCTGTCGATTTAGAAACGGCAGATGAGATGCGCACAGCATGTCATGAAGCAGGGGTCCACTTGGCAGTCAGCCATCAATTCCGATTCACACCGCTTTTTCGGCGCGCGAAAGCCTTGATTGACGCGGGTAAAATTGGTGAACTCCGCTCTATTCGTGAAGTCGGTAAAGGACGCGAAGCCGGGTTTGAATTGATGGAAATGGGGGTCCACTATTTTGACGAGATGGACTTTTTCTTGGACGGCATCTCTTGGATTCAAGCACATATCACCTATCAAGGACATGATGTGACAGAGGCAGACATTATGCACAGCAGTGAGTTGTGCAAAACCGACCGGCGCGATAACGGCATCGTCGCAGGAGATACGATGCTCGTACATATCGGCGGCGCGCAAGGTGCCTATGGCATTATGGAGCTTTATTGCCGCGAACCCAGACACGGGTGGATGATGGGACCGCACTTGCTCGGTTCGGAAGGGCAACTGATGATAAAACCGAATCCAGACACAGGTATAGATGAAATGTGGTACTGTCCGTTCGATGTCTCTTTTGCGGCGCACACTCCCGAATGGGAGCAGATAGAACTTGACGCATCAGCGTTTCTCATCTCTGGAAAAGCGTGGCAGTCTCGCCACACCATCTGGAGTGCGAAAAATATGCGAGACGCAATTCTTAACGGAAATCAACCAGAACTCGGCGGACACAACGCACTTACATCGCTTGAGTGTGTAAGCGCGACCTACGCTTCGCATTTCAGTGGGCAAAAGGTGCAACTGCCGTTGGAGGAGCGGAGTCATCCGCTTGTAATTTCATAGCAAGTTTTGGCTTGCAAGCTACGCCAAAAGTGTCTTAACAGAGGAGCAAAAACTGAATGAAATTTGCATTCTTTAATGACTATCAACTCGGTATAATCACAGAAGACGGGATTGTTGACATCAGTGATGCACTGAGCGGCATTTCGTATCACACACCGCAGGAATTGATACGAACAGTGATTGAAGACTTTGATAACCTGCGTCCAGTAATAGCGGGTGCTGCTGAAAATGGAGATGCCACCGCTTTAGACGGTGTTAGCTTCAAAGCACCATTACCACGCCCAGGCCAACTCGTATGCCTTGCAGGTAATTATATTGAGCCAGATAGTCCATCTCGTGGCGAATTCAATGCCTTTCTGAAGTCACCAACCGGCATCATCCCTACAAAAGGGACAGTGGAACTGCCGGAGGTAGATGTCACTGTGTTTCACTTTGAACCCGAATTAGCGATTGTCATCGGCAAAACAGCGAAACATCTCTCCGAAGAAAACGCATTAGACTGCGTATTCGGTTATACGCAATTCATTGATGTGTCCGCGCGGGGTTTGCCTGGGGGCTTCTTCTTAGGGAAAAGCTGGCACACCTTCGCACCGATGGGCCCCGCGCTCATTACCGCCGACGAAGTGGCTGACGGAAACGCGCTCGGTGTGCAACTCTGGATTAATGACGGTTTGCAACACGACTTTTCCACGAACTCTATGGCACGCTTCATTCCAGAATTGCTGGCAGAGGTAACCAACGTCGTAACGTTGGAACCAGGGGATGTTGTATCCACAGGGACACACCATGAAGCACTCACTGCAATTGGCGACGGAGATACCGTAAGATTGAGAATAGAAGCTTTCGGACCGGAGTTGGCAGTTGTTGTACGCGACCCGTTAAAGCGAACAACTTGGCGCGGTTAGGACCTTTATAGCGCGTGTTCGCAAAAAAGTATTGACAACTGTGCCAATTTATGTGTATAATAATTGAAGGTGTAATTTAGAGGATTCTCTCTAATCCACGAGATTCTACTTTGTAGTAACAAGTTTTGGAAACCGGTAAGCTGCGTCCCTGCTTCATAGCCAGTTTTGGAGACCAGCAAGCTGCACCAAAACCGCGGTACGGAATGAGACTTTTTCTGACGATAAGGAGACCGAATTAATGCGAAAACCCAGAAACATAGCCGTGCTGGCTATCCTCACGATTGTCTGTGCGTGGATGGTGGGCTGCGGCGGCTGTAATCCAGAACCGGTACCGAGCGGGATGACCCCCACGCAAGGCCCCGAAACCGGGGGGACAACTGTCCAGATTACTGGCGAAAAATTTGATATGAAAAACGGTGTAACCGTAACGTTCGGTGGGAAAAACGCCACAAGCGTGACAGTCCCAAGTAAGACACAAATTACTGCAGTGACTCCCGGTGGTATGGCAGGGGAATCCGCCTCCGTTGTCATTACCAACAAAGGGAAACCCGAAGTACCGGTTACGCTTTCACAACAATTTACATACACCGACGCAACACCGCCAACCGTGACGATGACAGAACCCGTCGATGGCACTGTCATCTCTGAATACGAAGATTCGCTCAATGTGATGAACAGTTTGACGGTCACCTTTAGTGAACCGGTGGACAGCAACAGCGTTTCGGTGAGTGTGGCAGTTGCGAAAACGGAAGATTCAATGAGCGAACCTATGAACGCAATGTTATCAGGCACAGTGAGCGGCAGTGGCGATTCTGTGACGTTTACATCCGATATGCCGATGCGTGCAGGACGTATGTACACCGTTACTGTTTCCGGTGCCGCCGATATGGCTGGCAATGTTCTCGTAAGTCCGCATAACTTCAGCTTCAGCACTACCAGTCCGGAAACACTCGACAGATACCGTGTGCAGGAAGAGGATATCCAGGAAGAAAATGGCGAGACTGCACTCAAGCGTATTGCCTCGCGTCCTGAGATTTTCGATAACCCAGAGATGTGGGAACGATTGGTCGCAGCGAATCAGGACGACTACATCTTCGACCGTACGAAGTTGAGCGTGGGACAAATGTTATGGATACCACGCGGACGTGCATGGGGCGATAAATAGCCAAATTCGCAATAGAAATAGAAAAGCCGTGTACGTGTGACACGGCTTTTTTTATTGCGCTGAACGTGCGACGCATCGCATTATTACACAAACCGGCAGAGGACATTATGTTTGGCACGCAAAGAGATTTTGACAACCGCACTACCGAATATCGAAACAGTTTAGCCGGGATCAAACACCTGCACCGATTGAAGAAACCGCTTGCAGCTGCATCGCGCCCGCAACCGAATCAACCGATTCGCCTCCACGTGACGACCTCCGGCGGTATCGCTTACGATTCGGTTCGCTGTTGGATGGATGCAAATGGTGAAGAGACCACTTTTGAATTCGTGTCGGGTGAATCCGTATGGAGCACACTCGAATGGCGATACGTCCGTCACTGGCACGGGCAGATTCCACCGCAAGCAAACGGCACAGTCGTCCGCTACAAAATTGGGGGACGCGTCGTCGGATCGGATAGATGGATCTTCGCTGATAACCAAGCACGAGTTTTATCGGAAGCAACCGAATTCGCTATCTCGGTCGACGATTACGACGTGCCGATGTGGGCACGCGATGCCGTTATCTACCACATTTTCTTAGATCGGTTCTATCCGGGAGATGGTGTACCGTGGAAGAAACCGACGAACCTCTCCGGTTTTTTCGGCGGCACACTCCGTGGTGTGATTCAGAAACTCGACTATATTCAATCGTTCGGATGCAACGCGATTTGGCTCTCACCACTCTTCGCAAGTCCATCTCACCACGGCTACGATGCGACAGACTACTACACCGTTGAACCCCGGTTTGGCACAAACGCAGACCTGAAAGAATTAATTGAAAAAGCGCATCAGCGCGGGATACGGGTTATCTTGGATTTCGTCGCGAATCACTGGTCAAGTCAGCATCCGACGTTTCAGGCGGCACAACGTGATGAAAACAGCGAGTATCGGGCATGGTACACATGGCAGCGTTGGCCAGACGAATACACCAGCTTTTTCGGTGTAAAAGGGATGCCACAACTGAACTTAAAGCACAAACCAGCAAGTGATTATCTCTTAGCATGCGCTCAGCATTGGCTTGAAATAGGTGTTGACGGTTATCGACTTGACTATGCACCGGGTCCGCCCTATACCTTCTGGGCAGATTTCCGCCAAGCATGTAAAAAGATAAATCCTGATGTCTTTCTTGTCGGGGAGGTGGTACGTCATTCGGAGGGAATAGCCGCTTACATTCCGCATTTTGATGGCTGCCTCGATTTTTTGCTTGCGGATGCACTCCGACGAACCTTTGTTCTCGAAACTTCCACACTACTGGAGTTTGAGGCATTTTTAGCGGCACATGAGGTATATTTCCCGAAGGATTTCTCTCTTCCCGCATTTCTGGACAACCACGACGTGACACGCATCCTTTACTTGGCAGGTGAAGATAAGGCAAAGGTGCGATTGGCAGCCTTGGTGCTTTTCACACTCACCGCGCCACCTATAATTTACAACGGCACTGAAGCGGGAGTTTCACAACGGAACCCGCTTGGACGCTTTGAGGAAGCACGTTTGCCAATGCTATGGGGAGATGAACAGGACAAAAATTTGCTAACTTATTTCCGACACTTGGGAGCATTAAGGAAGCAGTTTCGGGTGTTCGCTTCCGGTAGGCGGGAGGTAGTCCATCTAAATGTTCAAAAAGGTACTTATGCCTATCTGCACACTTTAGAAACTAATTCTGTCTTGGTTGCATTGAACACAAGTCGACGTTCCCAAACAATCAAACTTCCGATTTCGTCGTTTCAAACTCCTACCAAAGACCTACTCAATGGACATCAAGTGGCAATGTCAGGGGATTCCGTACAGGTCTCGCTTGCAGCACAGAGTGGTGCATTTATCGCCTAAGGCGTGACAAAAAAGAAGAAAGGAACTGGCAACTTCAGAGCACGGTTACCAGTCCCTTTTTTATAGGTGTTGCGAGATGTAACTACTGGGCATCACCGGCACCATTGCCAGCATTATCGTCGTCCATAGTTTCGTCCATGGTCTCATCCATAGTTTCGTCCATGGTCTCATCCATAGTTTCGTCCATAGTCTCATCCATAGTTTCGTCCATAGTCTCATCCATAGTTTCGTCCATAGTTTCGTCCATAGTCTCGTCCATAGTTTCGTCCATGGTTTCGTCCATAGTTTCGTCCATGGTTTCGTCCATAGTTTCGTCCATAGTTTCATCCATCACGACAGCCGGGTCGAGTGACACGAAGACGCTGTCAGTTGGAACTGTAGTTGTTTTCGAGGCGTTTGTGTGGCAATCGTGACATCCTTGAGCCATCTCAACGCTAAGCTGGTGTGGCATCATCAACTCGTCCGTTTCTGACGCACGTTGGGTCGCACCGTACATCCAACCGTTATGTGCTGCATACATCGGATCGTCGGTTTTCATCATCGTTACGACCATCATGACAAACGTCTCGGTAGCATCCATGGCTTCTTTGATGATCATGGTCCCTGCGGGATACGCTGTCCCTGCCCTATTCGCCATGGCACCAACTTCGTTGAAATATACCGTGCGAGTGCCCACGCCGTGTGCTTGACCGGTTCCGCCAGGATTCATGGCTGCTTTAGCTTCTGCTATGGTCATCGTCGGTGCTGGAAGCGGAACATGATCCCACGACTTGTGCGCGTCCGTTTCCACCATCATTTCCATCACCATGTCCATGGGCGTGTCCATGGGTGTGTCATCGGCAGGTGGTTCTAACATGTCTTGCACCCGTCCACAGGATACAAAGGCAATAGAACAGATTAAAAGAGTAGCCAAGGCTATTTGAAATTTAAGCATCACTAATGCTCCTTCTTCTGTATTTGAAATAAGAATTGACGAAGAGTTGCGAGCTTAATACGACAAAGCTCATTCATTTCAGAATTTAACTCTTCGGGTTTATGTATACACAACCTTTTTAAATAATACCATATTTTGTTTTAATTTTCAAAAAAAAAAATGACAATCAAAAAATCGCTAATCGGTTTTTAGGATTTGTGAGCGAATTTTTAGAATGTAGGGATGCTTGGGATCTCGCGCAAAAGCGGCTTCAATCTCACGTTGTGCCTCTGGAATACGATCGAGACGGTAATAGACAAATGCCAGCGTGGCACGGTGTGCCGGTCGGCTATCACTTTTAACGACAGTCTCAGCAAGCGTAAGTGCTTCGGCAAGTTTCCTATTTTCCGTTGCGAGCAGGGATGCCAATGCTTCTTTCGGAAACGGCACATCCGGCGCGAGTTGGATCGCACGACGAAAATCAGTTTCTGCCATATCAGACGCGCCCTGCTTTTGGTAAATCTTTCCACGCCACAAATACCCGGGTGCCCATGTTGGTCCATGTTGTATTCCCATCGTAAGTGCTTGTTCCGCAGATGCCAAGTCTCCTGACCTCTCGTGCAAATTGGCGAGTTGCACGTAGGTATCCATAAAATCTGGATCGTGTTTGATGAGCGTGAGATAGTGCGCTGCGGCATTTGTCGTGTTTCCGAGTTTGGCTTCTATCATACCAAGATGCAAAAGTGCCTGACGGGAGGTCGGTTCTACGATTAGGACGCGCTGATATGCCTGCTTCGCGACTGTCAATTTGCCGAGTTGCATCTGGACATATGCATAATCTTTCAGTGCCGGTATAAACGTCCCATCAGTTTCAAGTGCCTTTTGCAGCGGTGCTAACGCATGCTGTAGCTGCTTTTTTTCAATGAACCAATGTGCCTGACGGAGGTAGCGTTCGGCGAGCGTTCGGCGGTAGCGCACTTCGGCAGCCTCAGCCGCTTTGTCCTTCCCCATATCCCGGAGAACATCAGTGAGTGATTTGTGAAATGTCGGTTCGTATGGCGCGTGTTGGGCAGCATGTTCGTAAAAACGACGGGCGACAGCAAGTTTTCCGCGGCTTATTCCCACCTCGCCACGTCCGAACGCCGCACTGGCAAGTGTCTCGTCTTGGATGAGTGCCTCCCTAAAAACGGCATCGGCTTCGTCAATACGGTTGAGTTTGAGAAGGACATGCCCAAGATTGTTGTATGCAGCAGTCGTCTCTGGGTGCAGTTGCACGGCGACAATATAGTATCTGCGTGCCTGCTCTAAGTTCCCACGCTCGGTTTCGATCTGCCCCAAAGCGACATACCACGCCGCTGGTGCATCCTCACCGGCACCTTTGACGGCTTTTTGGAACCACATATCGGCTTCATCAAGCTGCTTGTTGCGATGATACGCGGCAGCGAGTTTGGCTTGTACGATAAATTGCAGGCGCGCGGTCGCGATATTGGCTTGTCGTCCCGTTGAGAGGCGTTGCAAGGCACGCTGGAAGGCGTTAATCGCGGTGGGATAGTCTTTCAGTTTCGCGGCGGCATCGCCTTCGCCGATATGGACAATCGGCAAATCTGGTGCATCTTCAGCGAGGGCACGGTATAAACGGAGTGCCTCCTGCCACTGTTCGGCTTGAAATGCCTGTTGTGCATCTTTCAACCGCTTCTGAAATGTTTTAGGATAGTCTGTTATATCCCCTCGCAATATGTCTCCAGACACCCATGTGGCGAACATAAACAGAAGCATTCCAATCATAAAATGCTCCCATTTCACTTGAAGAGCGGTCCTGCGTGATCGTCTATTTTCGCGATGTCTCAAGCCCTGATAATTCCACATCTGTTTATTTTACCTTGTTTTCCGTTCGCGTCAGTTCATCATCTAAAATATGCCAGGTCTTTTCCTCTTTCTGTTCGGTCAACCACGCTTCAAACCGTTGCGCTGCTTCCTCTTGTCGAATCCGTTCTGTGATCTCTTCACTGACCTCTGAATATACTTTTTGATATGCGGGGTTATGCCGAATGCGTTCAACAATCCGGTATCCTTCCGCAACAAGGATCGGTTGACTTCGCTCAGAAGTTTTCAATTCGGTTACAATGCTCCCCAACGGTGTGTCTGCCTCGACTGTCGAGACCACAAATCTGAGTATCCGCTGCGTCTCATAAGCTTTACGAACCGTCTCAAATGTTTTCCCTTGCTGTAAATGCACACTGAGTTCTTGTACCAGGTCCGCCATGTTCTGCTTTTCCGTTTCTGATATATCTTTAGGCACAACTATAATTAGCGAGTTGAAAGTGACCGTGGGTGGCACAACAAATTCGGCACTATGGGTATCATAGTATGATTTGGCTAACTTTTCGACTTCGGCACTGTTGACGGCGTTGAAAAAGATACGTCGGAAGAACTCATCGTAAATGAGCTGCTCATAGATCCACATCTTCAAGGCTTCAGCTTCTAACTGGTACTGCTGTAAAACGTTCTGGAAATCTGCCTCAGCAGCATATCCCGCACGAATTTCTGCAACCTTTCCTTCAATCTGCACGTCGCGCTCGGCAACTACAACACCGATCCGCTCTGATTCCTGTAAAACGAATTTACGGTTGATGATTGTCTCAAGGACAGCGCGTTTCTCAACAGCAGTCGGTGCCTCAGTAAGAGGCTTTCCGATAATAGTAGCAATACGAAACTCGTTTTCGAGTTCACTGCGCGTGATAGCATCTGTATTGACAACCGCAATGACAGCATCAATGAGCGTTTGCGTGTACGCGTTGCCGCTGATGCAAAGCAAAAACAAAAAAGTGATATAGCGTCCCATATTATCTCGGATTTCTTGGTGTCAACCACTCCTCTTCAATGTGCAAACCGAGTCCAGGACCGTCATTTGGAGAAATATAACTGTCAGTAGGAAGAGATTCGCCTTCAAATAACTTCGTCTCCTCCAACGGCACACCAGGTGGGACACCGAGGTAGTATTCTACCCAAGGTGTATTCGGCATAGCAGCAGAAAGATGGAGACCGGATTGCCGAAGTCCACCACCGTGGAAGATAACGGTAAGTCCTGCAGCATCTGCGAGATGACAGATTTTGACACATTCAGTTATACCACCTACCCATAAGGTATCGGGTTGCAAGATATCCAAGCATCGCCTTTCGATAATCTGTTGAAACGGGAAGCGGGTGTAGTGATGCTCACCGCTCGCCAGACTTACCCAATCGACAGCCTCTCTGACCTTCACCAGACCGTCAATGTCTTCTGGAATCAGGAACTCCTCAATCCACTTGAGACGATACGGACGGAGCCGGTGTGCCAAACGGATGGTGTAATCAACATCAAACGCCATGTAGCAATCGAGCATAATTTCAACATCATCACCGACAGTCTCTCTGGTTTTGGCGACCAATTTTTCGTTTTCTTTCAAACCCCATTCACCGTCTGTAGGTCCGTACGGACACGCCAATTTCACTGCTTTGAATCCGAGTTCCAATTGCCAATCGGTATCGTTACCGGTGGCGTAAGCGAACATCTTCTCACGCAACGGTCCACCGAGCAGTTCATAGACGGGTTGGTTCTTAATCTTGCCGTTCAGGTCCCACAAAGCGATGTCGATGCCGCTGATCGCACAACTCGTTAATCCTTGCGAACCGTAAGGTTTGGACATACGGAACATCATATCCCAAATTTTCTCAACGGCGAAACAGTTTTCGCCGATCAGCATCGGTGCGAAGTGTTCATCAATGATCGCTGCAACGGGTGTGCCGAACGAGGTCTCACCTATCCCCCAAGTACCATCTTCTGCAGTAACTTTGACGTAGACGGTATCCCACTTCTTTGGCATCCAACTGGAACGGTGACGTTTGTATTGCGGGTAGCGCGACATCGGATTCGCGACTTCGGCGTGGGCACTCCACGGTTCACGGCGCGGTTCAGTACGCTTGATGTCCCGCGGCGGCACGTTGATTCGGACTGTCTGTATGTCTTTAATTTTCATCGTTTCGCTCCGTTCAAGGTTTGTCGTATGATACCATAAGGCAGTGTTTAATTCAAGGGGTTTGACAACAACAATTTGGATTAGTTCATTGCCAGTGTTTTGTTTGACATCCAATCGTTGGATATGTTATCATTACCCTCAAGTAACCCGCATTGTGGAGGAAAAAGTGATGCAACAACTGAATACAGAACTTGTTGATGCCTTTTACAATTACGGCTTCACTCATGGAAAGAGAGGTGATACTGCCGAGACACATAACAATAATGGCATTGCTTACTTACAAGAAGGTAAGTACGACCGAGCAATTGCATCCTTTAGTACAGCGATACAACTCAATCCTCGCGGTGCTCACGCCTATAACAACCGAGGTGCCGTTTACGGTATCAAGGGCGAACACAACAAAACTATCAAAGATTGTACAAAGGCTATAGAACTTAATGCTAATTATGCTGAAGCATATAATAACCGAGGTAATGCCTACAACAATAAGGATGAGTGTGACAAAGCTATCAAGGATCTTACAAAGGCTATAGAACTTAATGCTAATTATGCTGGAGCATATAATAACCGAGGTAATGCCTACAGCAATAAAGATGAGTATGACAAAGCTATTGAAGACTTTACAAAAGCCATAGAACTCAAAAGTGATTATGCTGAAGCATATTATAATCGCGGTAATGCTCTTGACGAAAAAGGTGAGAGCGATAAGGCAATTGAGGACTACAACACAGCACTAGATCTCAAACCAAAGTTTGCATTGGCTTATAACAATCTTGGGACCATTTATGGCAAAAAAGGAGAGTCTGACCAAGCTATCGAAAACTTTAGCAAAGCAATAGAACAAAATCCAAAATTTGCTGAAGCCTATAACAATCGTGGCAGTGCTTATGGGAACAAAGACGAAGTTGACCTTGCTATTCAAGACTTTGACAGTGCAGTAAGATTAAATCCAGAGTTAGCTGAGGCATATAGCAATCGTGGCAATTCTTATCAAAGCAAAGGGAACTTTGACCAAGCCATCAAAGACTATAACACTGCAATAGAACAAAATCCAAAATTTGTCGTTGCATATTACATTCGAGGCACTTTCTACCTCAACAGTGGTAACTTTGACCAAGCCATTGAAGACTTCAGTACAGCAATAAGACTTCATCCAGAATATGTTGGAGCTTATGTTAATCGCGGAAACGCTTATTACCATAAAGGAAAATACGATAAAGCGATCGAAGATTATACTAAAACAATAGTACTCAAACCTGATTATGCCGATGCCTATTACAATCGAGGGAATATTTACTACTTCAAAAATGAGTTTGACAAAGCTATCAATGATTATAACATTGCAACAGAGTTAAATTTTAATTTTTTCGCTATGTATAACAACCGTGGTGTTGCCTACTCACGCAAAGGCGAAATGAAACAAGCCATTGAAGACTACAGCACGGCAATAAAATTAAACTCAAAGTTTGCCGATAGTTATTACAATCGTGGCGAAGCATGGCTACATCTGCAAGAATGGGATAAAGCCAGAACCGATCTCACGACTGCCAAGAATATGGGTGTGGATATCGTATCATCATTCCATAATGGTTACGAAGGCATTGGAGACTTTGAGCAGAAACATGACGTTCGGTTACCAGAAGACATCTCAGTATTGCTGACATCCGAAGCGGAAACTAATGATGCCGATACTTATAACACCCACGGCCTCACCCTCAGCGAAAATGGCGAGTACGACCAAGCAATCGCGGCATTTACAAAGGCAATAGAACTCAATCCAGATTTTGTCAAAGTCTATATCAATCGCGGCATTGTCTATCGCATAAAAGGTGATTACGAGCGTGCCATCAAAGACCATACCAGAGCGATAGAACTTGAACCCGATAATTCTGATGCCTATTACAATCGCAGCAAGGCGTGGTTACACCTCGGAGAAACGGAAAAGGCGAAATCAGACATGAAAACTGCCAGCAGCATCGGGATAAATAGTTCTACAGCCTTAGACGAAACACTACGAAACTATGATCGCGCATGGAAAACCCTCGGCAACATTTGAGATATTTAACAATTGAGGAAATCTTAGAAGTTGCCGAGAGACATGTTGGTGACTACCAGTTGTTGAATGAAAATCAGTTAAGCTATTTAGTTGAAGCGGTTGGCGGAAAAATTGGAGACACGGAACTTTATCCAACTTTGCCTCAAAAAGCTGCTGTATATGCCCATCACATTATTACAGGGCATATATTTTTGGATGGGAATAAGCGTACCGGTCTAAATTGCGCGATCTTGTTTTTGGAATTTAACGGTTGTACCCTGCGCCTCGACATTGATAATTCAATTATTGATCACGGGTTTAAGATCGCTGATGGGTCGATAACTGACATTGATGTAATCGCTGACTTTATTCTATCATGGATTTTGTAACAAAATGACACAAGAATTGAACTCAAGTTTTG
This sequence comes from Candidatus Poribacteria bacterium, assembly GCA_965246985.1. Classification (GTDB taxonomy): domain Bacteria; phylum Poribacteria; class WGA-4E; order WGA-4E; family WGA-3G; genus WGA-3G. Next base: position 5,085,636 of record OZ251998.1, read on the forward strand.
TTAATACCTATTACAGTCGCGCTTTGGCTTACAGCAAAAATGGCGAGTTAAACAAAGCTATTGCTGACTATGACAAAGCAATAGAACTGAACCCAGAGTACGCCGAGGCATATAGTCATCGCGGCAACGCCTATTTCTACAAAGGCAATTTTGAAAAAGCAATTGAAGACTATAGCCAAGCGATAGTCTTAAAGCCAAAGGTCGCCGAATCCTACTATACACGGGGTGAAGCGCAGTTACGCATCGGAAAATGGGAGGAAGCGCAGCGGGACCTGACTGCCGCCATACTTCAAGGTGTGGACATCGCTGAGGCGTTTCATAACACACACGATAGTATTGCTGCTTTTGAGGAACAAATAGGTGTTAAATTGCCGGAAGATATTATAGACCTGCTGACTCCACGGCAAGCACCTTTTGAAATTGATAAGGAAAAGCGTGTGGCATTAGCAATGAAGTATTATGAAAATGAAGAACTGAGCAGTGGTCTCGCTGCACGTCTTGCAGGTGTGTCGCGCGAAGAATTCTGGTATCTGATGGGGGATTACGGGCTATCTCCGCTTGGGACTGCTGAAGACTTAAGAGAGGAATTTGAAAATACCCGTAAAGCCAGCCAGCAGTAAGAGGTACGGTTGGAAATCGACCTACCAGTTAGAGAGTAAGCCATTGAGGTGTCACTACCGGGAGGTGGCTCCTACATACAGAAGCGTAAAATGCTTATTCCATCAGTTCAATCACACCACAACCTATGCGGGTGCCACCGCCTGTCCTAACCTGCACCTCTTTAAGCACCGAAACAAACCACTCACCGAACCCTACATCGTTGCCTTGGAAATAGCCCAACATCCACGCAGTCGTCCGAGCATCGAGAAACGTGATGAGGAGTTGGTTATAACCGACCACATCAGCAGGATTTTCAAAATTGATGCCCGATGAAATGTAGAGGTGTATTAACCGCATCCGCATCTCCGCTCAAATTCTTCAGGATTTCCGGTCGGGAAGGTACGCCGATATTGATTTGTGAAGAAATCAGGGTCTATAGGTGCCCCTTTAGACAGAAGGAATTCATGGTAGGCAGCTAAACCGCTCGGTTCGGTTTCCAAAAACGCTTGGTACGCTGGCGATTCCGTAATCTGAATCACAGACAAAAATGCCAGATCCAGCAGTTGATCAGCCGTAAAAAAACAGCTAAGCAGCAGCTCCAGCGGCTCATGGCTATGCGGATTTATCGTTTGACCGAGAAGATGGTGTTCCAATTCCAAGTCAATCTGCTGACCGAGCACTGCCAGTGTACAAGTATGGATGGCTTCCACTATCTCCATCTGCCCCATATTATGAGTATGCGCGCCCGTGCCTGCATGGGTGGTAGGTGTTTCTGACATTCCCATCGTTGTATGATGTGCATGCGGACTGGTTTGGAACGTGTCGCCGGTCTCGTGGATAAGCATCAGTTTGCCGAGAATATCGGTACTCGGGTCACCGCCAAGAGACCAGAGCGGTGTTGAAAATTCTAAAACTCCTGTACCGTCCTCGCCGACCGGAATGTTACCGATTTCACCGACACCGATAGGCGGCATATCAGGTGTCGCTTCAGCGACGGGCACACCGACAGTGCCTGCTGGAACCCTCATAGGATGCCAGTGCGGTCCCACATCGGCACAAGTGCCTATATGCAGGTGCGCCGCGTGCAAACCCTGGGTTGCATTCTGGATTTCAATCCTAACGTGAACCATTCCATCCGTTTCTAAGAATGTGGCTTTGCCAGTCAGACCGCTCCCGTCTTTCTCAGAGATAACGGCAACTGCAATTTTGTCAACAGGTTCCGTGGTAATAACCTGTGTCGGAATTCTCTCACAACTGCTTACAAGACATGCCGTGATAATGAGAGTTATTAACGCTGCGTATGTGTTGTATTTTATACGCATAGATAACCAAAATGTTCCTTTCAGTTTTGCGATTTAGTTCTCAAAAAACGCTTTACCACAGTTCAAAAGCGCATTGCCAACCGGCAACGATTATCCAGTCGAGTTCGATGATCTTGACATCGTGAAGTAGCATGAAATTGCGCGAACCCACAACGATTGTCCAGTCGAGTTTCATCTGCGGTCCGTCGAGATGCTGATCAAAAGCGTATTGCCAACCGGCGACGATTGTCCAGTCGATATAGTGAAGTAGCATGAAACTGCGCCAATCGGGAACGATTGTCCAGTCGAGTGCCATCTGCGGTCCGTCGAGATGCTGATAGACAGGCATCTGAAATTCAACAGCGAACCGTTTAGGTCAATATATCCTGTCGGTATAGAGACACCGGCGTTGAGGAGAAGATCGGCGTTTGATGTGTTGAGCAGTGGAATCAGGGCGGAAAGTTTAAGATCGCCGGGGCCGGCGGTCGTCATCGAGGGATCTCCTATTATGTGATGGTGTCCTACGGCCCCGTCTCCTCCGGGACTGTGGAGGTGTGCGCCTTTCATTTTCATGGAATTGTTCCGATGACTCATCATTGCTATGAGCGTGATCCTGTCGTGAGGGGCAAACATCGCTCCAAACATGTGCATCCGCATCCGCATCCTGAGAGGCACCATCAGGTAGTCGTAGAGTGCTTCTTCGATTGAGATGGCGGTCCCGTCTCGAAGTCCGTCCATTGCCATCCCGATGGAACGGTATGAGAACATCATCTCTCCTGCGCTGTGGACATGGTCTCCCGTAACACCGAGCGGTGCATAGTTATCAGGACGAGCGGAGGCTATCTGCTCAGTCGATTCTTTTTCCGACGGCGCGTGGGTTCCATTCGCAAACACATCTATGGTATTCCAGTAGAAGAGGAGAATGAGGAGAACACCCCACGCATTCTTTTCTATTTTCATGCAATATCCTTTTTATTTTTGGAGAGATTTCGTTGAGGTATTCTCCCTTCAAATTATATCACGTCTTGGTGGCAAATTCAATTCAGAATACTGCTGTAGGCAGAGCCATTCAGTTTTAAGAAATTATCGGGTTTTACACCTTTTTTCGTCGATCCGGTGCGGTTAGGAATGCAGATCGCATTTGGGTGAGTACACCGCAAAACCGCACCATAGGTGTCAATTTAGGGACATTTAGCGGTACTTTGTAGTCTCTATAGATACGGTCCCTCTGGGGCTTGGGTCCTTGGTTGCTGCACGTTTCTACACAGATGCTGAAGAAATACCCAAGCAAATAAACCCTCTGGGACTAAAGAGGTGGCTCGCGGTATACAAGATTTCTGTTAAAATCCGGTGCGGTTGGGAATGCAGATCGCATTTGGGCGAGTACGCCGCAAAACCGCACCTACCGGGCCTGGGATAAAAACCGGACGAAAAATGGGAGAACTGAATGGCTCTGCTGCTGTAGGAGCGATCTCCGAATCGCGACTTTCCAACCCAAATGGAAACCAAAAAGCCTAAAACTATAGTGGATCCCAGAATTAATGGGACACTTTGCACCGGCACGGTTAGGAAACCGTGCCTACCGGGGGACTGCAGAAGTGTCTATTTATTTCTAAACTTTACTATAAATCCTATACTCCGCACTTCTAATTTCGGATTTTTGGTATTTATTTTTTAAACCCACGTGGTTCCAACGTTCAACAAGCAATTTCAAGTGGATCAGAGAAGATATACGTGCGAAATGAAATCTTATTTACCATCTCTAAATTTTATTTATACTGTTTGAATCCTTTCGTGACGTGGGTTTGTCTAAAAATACCAAAATGTGTCAAAACAAGTGCGGAGTGTAGGATAAATAGTCCTAACCTCTGGATTAGCACTTGACATTCAGTCTCATATTGATACAATAAAGGTATATTACCAAGACATGGAGGAAGTGAGATGGGATACAAGTTTGATCCGAACGCAATGTACCGGATGCCGACACATTTTGGACCGAGGACAGGACCGAGATATGGACCCGACGGTAGAAAATTTGAATGTAAAGATAACCCGAAATCGACATCAATCACAGTAAGTTTCCTGACAAACAGCGAGCAATTAGAGGCTTTTCTACCGGAAGGTTTCTCGCTTAACGGTGAACCCGTTGTATCCGTGTCAGGAGGCTATATGAAAGAAATTGAGTGGTTGGCGGGGCGCGGCTATAACACCCTTGGAGTTAGCTTCCCGGCGGCTTTCAACGGTGAAGTAGACCGAGCAACAGGATCGTTTTTGACGGTACTCTGGGAAAATCTGACAGATCCGATTCTGACAGGACGTGAGGAATTGGGTTTCTCCAAAATCTATTGCGAGCTGCCAGAACCTTTAACTTTCAACGGCGAAACACACTGCACCGCGAGTTGGCTCGATTTTAAGTTCATGGACATGCACGTGAGAGCGACCGAACAGGTGCCGATACAACAACCGCTGTCCTCTCCACCAAAACAATCAAGTGGCGAGCAACCGCTCACCGGCACACTCCACTATAAATATATGCCGAGAACCGGTGAATGGGGGATTGCCGATGTTGCTTATGCAGTGCTAACGCCTGCCAGTTCACCGAACCGAGTCGTGCAAGAGCATTGGCGTGGTGAAGGGACAGTGGAATTCCACAAAGCCCGTTGGGAGGACCTACCAACGCAATACAACATTGTCAACGCCTTCCACGAACTGGAAGTCAAAGAGTGGCGTGGGGCATCTATCGTCAAAACAGTCGGTGGAAAAGATCTCAGCGATCAGCGGATTCTACGTTAGTACATCATCGAACCGCCTGCGACGGTGACAGAGAGTCCTGTGAGATAAGCGGCTTCGTCTGAGGCGAGGAACGCTGCCATTTTTGCCACATCTGCCCCTTCAGCAAGTCGCCCTAACGGTACTGCTGCCACGTTGCGGCGTGCGAATTCTGCACGCTGTTCGTCAGCAGAAAGACCCTCTGGCATTAAAGCAGATGCCAAATGCCCGACGCGTTCTGTATCTACAAGGCTCGGACAGATAGCGTTCACATTAACTTGATACGGTGCAAGTTCGTGCGCAAGCGATTGCGTGAGACCGATTACAGCAAATTTCGAGGCACTGTACGCCGCGTAGCGTGCTGATCCCTGTTTACCTGTTACGGACGAGATATTGATAATCTTGCCACCTGTCCCCTGCGTGATGAGACGACGTGATACTGCTTGAGAACAGAGAAACACGCCTTTCACATTGACCCGTTGCACCCGATCCCAATCCTCTTCAGCCAAATCAACGACAAGTACCCTGTCCTTACCGGCTATTGTCCCGGCATTGTTGACGAGAATATCAATTTTACCGAAATGCACAACGGTTTTGTCAACCATCTCGCCGACTTGCTTCGCATCCGAAACATCTGCAACGACACTGATAGCACGTTGCCCCATCGCTTCGATTTCACGCACGACATCGGGTAATCCTTGCCACTCTGCCTGATCCGCAGCGTAGGGATGCTCGGTAATGTCATTGACAGCGACATCTGCCCCTTCCTTCGCCAAGCGCGTTGCAATGGCACGTCCGATGCCATTTTTGCCACCCGCACCTGTTACTAAAGCGACCTTTCCATTTAGGTTGTACATTAGGATATGTCTCCTTTAATTTGTTTATGGTAGATTTTAGAATTACCGATACAGTGCAAACTGCCGAGGTTGGGAAACCTCGGCAGCAGTGGTGGATCGTTTTCGTGTCATTTGCTGTGGCTTCGTATGCTTTAAGGCGACCAGAGGACGTATGTCGGAATATTAAACAGCGTTCCAAGCAGTGCCCACATTCCCACGAATACATAATCGCCCATCACTAAGCCCAAAAAGAATGGGATTGCGCGCTGATGTGCCCGTAAACCGAAAACCGTGATGATGACGAACTTCACTAACCAACCGAGGAAAACAGAGAACCAGAAGTCGGCAAGTCCACCCCACGTTGCGGCGGTCATTACATATCCGATCGGATGGAAGGGCCACCACATAAATTTATGGCGTAGAAAATAGAGAATCCATGTCATCACTGCCCCGATCCCCATAGACTGTGTCCCATCCCAATTCGGACCGGTAGGGTTGTTAATCCACCGCTCTAAGCGTCTACCGAAAACTTCCTCGCCGATACCAACGATGTAGCCGTGTACAGCGAATGCCCCGGTCTCATAAAGGAGGTAGAGGAACGCCCAAAATGAGGCAAGTGTACCGATGACGATTGCGAACATCATTACCCAGACGAGTCTTCGGCTGTTTATCCCTGAACGCTCGGCGAGTTTGAATCCCTCTAATTGATTCGGCATTGGATGCGAGACGTTAAGCCGATTCAACCAATAGTAGAACGAAATAATTGTGAGATTCTCGGTTCCGACGAATCGTGGTCCGAAGGTGACTGCCATCAACCGCCCTGGATCCAGCGCGAGAATCTCATGTGATGGCGGACCGAATTCGGCGCGCACGCGCGTTACACCGAGTGCCATCAGGATAAAAATGACGATAAAACCGAGCACGCCGCCTAAAGACATACCTGCTTTCACTGAAAATAGCGTGAGTCCGATGCCCCCGATGATTAACCCGATGACAGCAACACGATAGGGCATCGGTTCATTTGAATCATCAAACGCTTTCTTGCCTGTCCAGCAATTCTGGATAACATCACGGAGGTGTCTCCGAGTCCCCCACAACGCGAGCGCACCGACAGCGAGCCATGCCCCACCTGCGCGTTCCGCAAAATAGAGTTCACCTTCACCCATCATCCCGCTACGCACAATCCGTTCCGCTTTTCCAAACAGATAGAAAAACCACGCCGACATTGAGATATCCAACGGCACAAAGAACGTCAACCCGATAATAAAGGGGTAAGCGGACAGTGCTATCCCCCCGATGGCGTTCCACGGTTTATCCGTGAATAGATGGCTGATAGAATAGTAATTAAGTTGGATAAAGGGAATCTGAGGGAATAGGTGACTCAATCCTGCGAGAATTTCAACAAACCCAGCGACTGAAAAGCCTATCCACATTGTACCGTTTTTGTAAAAACTTTTCCGTCCCTGTGCCATCTGGAGTGGTAATTGGATGATCGGGTACGCCAATTTTTCACGCTCCGTCCATTGGACACGGATGATGGTGATGAGACATATCAGCGTAAACCAGAGCAGTGTGACAAACCCTGTCCACACCAAGATTGGCATCAGCCAGCCGCGAAGATGCTTCGGAAGATAAAAGGTCGAGCCGCCCTTAAAGTAGGCATCAAGTGCGTAATCCTCAGGTACAAACCACGTCGGGATGTAACGCCAGAAGAGAGATGCCCATTCGTTTTCGGGGGTAGCGAACCTGAAGGGATGCGCCAGTGTCCCGATGAGGAACGTCATCATGGAATGACCGCCGATCGTTGACACCATGACGACCATGATATAGATAACGAGGAGTTCTTGTGTGGTTAGCGCACTGTGAGGGGCAACTCTTTTCCAAGCGAAGTTGAGTCCGATAACAACAAAAAGCGTGAAAACAGCATTGAAGAAAAGCGAGACAAAGTTGAGGAGGAACTGCGGCTGAATCATCTCCGCAGCGTAGGCAAGCCAATAGGCGTTCCCGATAACAAGGAGTGTACCAATCAGGAGTGCACGGATCGTGATTCCAGATGTAAAGGAGGTACGAGGTTCTGGCATGTTTAAATTGCGGTCGAATTTCAGCAATCAGCAAAAAGATTTCGATATATCTAACCCTCTTGCTGACTGCTGATGGAAACCGACTACTGACTGCTTTATCACTGTTTAAGGGATCCCCACACCACTGCGAGTTTGCCGGAAGGCTCAACGGCCAATATCTCACCGTCAAAAGTGAGATCTCCGTAAGCAAGCCCATCCCATGCACCGCCGGGTGTCCACCCGATCTGGTGTTCGCGTTTCCCGTTTTCACAATCGTTCATGTGAAAACTGAGCCCGATCGTCAACCCAGCTTTCGCTTTGAAGTTCTTCCCTTCCCCCGGGTTTGCAAACGCGGGGTTGCCGCGCGGTTTCGTCGGGTCAATGGCAACCTCGTAGATGTAATTATCCCCATTCTTAATTAGCACCCATTCGGTGTTATCCTTTGATGCGGCGGCAGACAAGTCCTTGCCATTGGCACCAAGTGTCCACTGAACGAGGGTTTCGCGCACCATGCCGTTTTTGAAATCAAACATAAATTCGACGCTATCGTCTACCCACCACACGGCATCGGGCGGATGGATGTCTTGCAGTTCGTCGTCTGTGATCTCAACAGCGAAATAGATACGGGTGGGGTCTTGGGAACTCCACGCGACTCTGCCTTGCCCCGTAAAATCATTGGCTTTCGGGATACCGGCACCGACATCTTTCAACTCATCAAAGGCAACTATTTCGGCGCGTTCCCATTCACCGAGATTACCGTCTATCTTGATATTCCTAATCTGTTTCGCAATGTATTCCTTATCGCGCTTTGCATCGACTGGTAAATTTGTTATACAGAACAACAGCACAACTGCTGTTATCACAGCGGTCTCGATTTTAAACTTCATATACTTCTTCATTGGAGAGTTCCTTCGTCTTTCAACTTTTGAATTAGCTGTTCCTGTGTGCGATTTCCCTTCATTGAACTGCACGCACCGCACAACAACTGAAGATTATCAGGAGCATCGGTGCCCCCTTTGGATTTCGCCACAATATAATCGACTGCCATATTGCGAAATGGAAACAGGACCTGACAGCCATTACATTTACCTTCCTGAATTCCGAACAGTGTCTGTTTATAGGTTTGATCCTGTTTGTAATGTTTAGCGCTATCTGTCCGGTGGATAACCCGCTTGATGATCCCCTTCTGCTCCAGACGCGACTTAACCAACTCAAAAGATTTTGGACTTAAATCGATCCCCATCCAGTGGCGTTGTAACAACTCAGCAGCGACGCACGTGGTAGCACATCCGCAAAAGGGATCAAGTACAATATCACCCGGATTGCTACTCGCGCCAATAATCCGCTCTAACAGCGCGAGCGGTTTCTGCGTAGGATATCCGATACGCTCTTTACTTCTGGCGGTCAAATTTGGAATATCCACCCAGATGTTGTTCAGCCTTTTGCCTTTTTGTTTATCAAGATACCGCTTATAGCGCGGTACATTTCCGGGTCGCGTTTGAACGATGCGTCCTGCTTTGATCTCTTTACGCATACGTGCTTCCGCCCAACGCCACGTTCTGACAACTCCCATCACTTCATACGTAAGATGAGAATCAGGGTCGTGGCTCTGGGCAGTTACGGAGGTGTGTGAAAAGCGTCGTCCTGTTTCCGGTTCAACACAATAATATTGGCGTTTTGTTTTTTCGTCCAAATTCGCCATATCGTAGGGAATCGTGACTGCCTCAACGTTCCAGACATAGGTATCACTTTTTGAATATCGGAAGATAATGTCGGAATCTCGTGCTAACCCTTTTTTCAGGTTTCCTTTGGTAGTTATCGCCCGTTGCCAGATAATCTCATTTCTAAAATTATCTTTCCCAAAAACGCTATCCATCATCATTTTGAGGTAATGGCTGGCGTTATCATCACAGTGGAGATAGAGCGTCCCGGTCGGTTTGAGGATTCGGAACATCTCCAGCATCCGGATGCTCATCATAATGAGATAGGCTTTCATGGACTTCCCATGGCTGAACTCGGCAGCACTGATGGCATGATAGAGTTCGGATTCTTTCTCCGCCAGCTCACCGTGGGATGTGTCATCCAGATCATCCAACGTCCAAAAGTCTTTGAACGCTGCCCCCGCAGCTTCGCTGCCAACTGATGCCTCAAAGGTTCGGTTGGAATTGAACGGCGGATCCAAATAAATCAGGTCGATAGAATTTGTGTCAAGCCCACGAAGTACATGAAGGTTATCGTTTTCAAAGATGGTTCGGTTCTCAACCTTCATTCATCTCCTGTAATACCGTGTGTAGACGCGCTTCGGAAGCGCGTCTACTGGGATTGCTGTTCCTACTGTCGTGCTTTGATAGCACCCCACGTCGCGGCGAGTTTGCCATTAGGGTCAACAGCGAGTCCTGTTTCAGCCTTGAAGTTTTGATTGACTTCGGCTTCTTCAAGTATTCTGTTATAGACACTAAACTCGTCAACGATGCCCGTGAAAACACCAAATTCACCGTCGGCTCTACCATCTAATACCCAATTACCTTGATTAGAAGTCTTTTGATCAAGTCAGCATTGCGAGGCACAGGGACCTCGCGCTACAAATGGGGTTAATTTGGTATAATCCGATAAAAATGTGGCTCTCAAAGTCCTCTTCTGGGAATTCGGCGAGATTGAGGTTACCGCCGCCTGTCGCTTTGCCATCAACGAAATATTGAACTGCCCTATCTTCTGGGCACCTGTGACAGCGATGTGATGCCATTCCAAGTGAAATCGCTGTTGAAATCAAATTCTTCAGGCCTATCAATCTCAACGAAGTTCGCCTCGTTTCCATCAAATTCTAACGCATCGCCAATCTTACCAGCAACCTTTTTCGGGCTACCTTTGAGAGTCTGATTGTAGTTGCCTATCCCGTCTGTGACGGTTTTTCCGCTGATTTTGTTTGCATCGGAACTCTAATAACTGACCAATCCGTCCTCAACAATTTGGGCAGGGAGGTTGGTTGTGATTAGAACGATGGCAAGTATTAATAACACAAAACTTACCTTTCAAAGCACAGTCAAATCTCCTTTGATTCGTTGAAAATATGGGAAATCTGCCAGCGAAATGCCACAGGGTGGCACCTTCACCCATTGAAAATCTTCCTGAGGATTAGGAACGCTCCGCCGACAACAATAATGAACAGCGCGACGGAAAACACCAAGGCGAAAATTACTTGCAAAATTTGGAAGAGAATCAGGATACATACAATGAGAATGAAGATCCCGAATAAGATGAGTAAAATCTTTCCCATAAGTTAGTGTATATATGGATCGCAATCCACGTGTTGCAGCGTAGGCGCGTTTTATAAACGCGCCTACGCTGTCCTTCATATTAACCCATCACCCTATTAGACGGAGATGAGACGCTTTAATAGCGCGCTTTGAGCGCGCCCCAAACTGTTGGAAGTTTGCCAGCTGCTTGAACGACGAGAATCTCATCTGGTGTGCACTCGCCAGCGGTTTCGCAAATTGCCCAATTGTCAAAGGAGACGATGGTCAGCGCGGGGGCAGCGTCGCTCGAACCGCCGTTAAGTCCGACCTGTCCGCTTTCCGGCCTAACATTTCCGAAATCAAGTTTGCTTTCAAGTAGCCAATCTTTGGGTTCCACTTCGCCATCTTCCCATATCTTACCGGTGAAGCCTTTGTCAGATATCTCAGCCTTCATCCAGTACCAAATCCCGGCTTCTACGATATCAAAGGGTGGCTTGGTATCGTTCTGCTTCCAAGCAAGATGGTCATTGAGGAACTCCATGTTATTCAGAAAATGATGGATAAGGAACGCGTAACCGGATGCATCGCCTGGATCCAGACGAAATCCCAACCCACAACGCGCACGGTCACCGTCTCCCCATTCATCGACACGGATCATCACCAGTCCGGTATGCGGTTCTTTAAATTCTCCATCCAAAACAAGATAGGTGTGGTCGCCAGGGGTTTCATGGGTTTGGCTGATAACGCCGCCCTTTTCTACCCAATCGCCTTCATGGTTTTTGAACTCATACTTCCCATCAATTTTCTCATCATCAAAATCGTCATAGTATAAAACCTTGCCCGAACTATTGGAAGTCCAAGCAAAAATGGTGGCATATACCAGCATAAAGAGAAAATATTTGTGGGTTGATAAACGCTTAGCAATATTCATAAAAACAACCTCCTTCAAGGCTATTATTTTCTGTATGGATTCTGTTGTTATTCTTATGGCGTTGCACGGCGTTTGCCACCATCCATATAAAGTGCAGTTCCAAACATATAGGAACACGCTTCAGAGGCTAAGAATGTTACGACATTCGCTACCTCTTCGGGTTCTGCGATGCGACCCGCGGGAAGTTCTTGTCCGAGTGCCTGCAACAACTCCTCAACATCGCGTCCTTCACGCTCAGCTCTCACACCTTGTTGGGTGCGCGCTCGACCAGTATTGGTCAATCCTGGGCAAACAGTATTTACCAAGATGCCGTCCGCCGAAACAGCATCGGAGAGTGCTCGTGTTATATTTAGGATAGTAACATTGGCAGCTCCGGTGGGTATGTTCCCGCGGGTCGGACTCGTACCGGCTGCGCCTGCGATGTTGATAATTCGTCCCCACCGGTTTTCTTTCATATAGGGAATAACCAATTGAGACATTCGTAGGTAACTGTAGGTTTTCAATGCGAGGGCACCATCAATCAGTTCTGGCGAAAGTTCGAGAATATCAGCATTCCGAGCAGCACCGACATTGTTGACGAGGATATCAACACCGCCGAAGCGATCAATTGTTTCCTGTACCAATTTTTCACAATTCTCTTGTGTAGTTAGATCTGCGGCAACGGCGTGCCCTTTATGTCCAGTCTGATTAATTTCTTTGAGGGCTTGACTGAGTGTGTCCTGTGTTCGGGCGGCGATACAGACATGAACGCCCTCTCGTGCAAGTGTCAGCGCGCACTGCTTACCGATGCCTCGGCTGCCGCCGGTAACAATCGCGCGTTTCCCGTTGAGACCTAAATCCATGTATCACCTATCCTTCGCCTTTTGTCAGATCTCTACAAGAGGAGATGTCCACCTAAGTCCAGCGGACATCTCGAACTTTCTGATAGAAATTTTAGACACCCTGCGTATTCACTATAGCCATCACGTTTTTGAGCGCAGTGATCAGGGATTGCGTCTATCTATTTTTTCAGACTTCCCCACGTGACAGCCAACTTTCCCTTTGCGTCTACAGCGAGAGTTGTCTCGAAACCGTCGTTCATAATCGCTTGGACATCATCTTCACTGATAGCAGTATTGAAGATAATGAACTCGTCTATTAACCCCTCCCACTGCCTTGCTTGACCCCAGTCTCCGATTCGGGCAGGATCAAGGACACCCGGGTTTCCACCCCAATCATTTTCGATATCGAGTTCGCCGTTAACGTAAAAACGAATCTTCTTTTCGGGTGCACTGTAGGCGGTGGCAATATGCACCCACTTATTCATTTCACCGCCTGCCAACATATAGTTGGCAAACGTATCGTTCCCACCCAGGTTGCCGTTAATAGAGAACTCGACTTTATTATTCGGGTGCATCTGGTAGTGGATGTCGCCTGCTTTCCAACCATTGTTGTTGAAGAAAACACGCCAACCGGCTTCTCGTCCAGTGGATTTGACCCAATGTGCGAAAGTAATTTCTTCAAATTCGCCGATGCGTTTCGGAATTTCGACCCATTCGGTTGTGCCGTTCAGTTCAACGGCATCACCGATTTGACCCGCGACGAATTTGCCGCCTTTTACTTCGCCATCAAACCCGTTTCCTGAAACATCTTCGGCATCGCCATCAAACAGCCATGCTGCTGCAATCATATCTTCGGTGATTTCAGCAGAACCAATTAGGTTAATACTCAACACGAGCATTACGCTGAGGACAATTGTAATAATTCTTGCGCTTAACAAAGTAACCTCCTATGTGTTGCTAAAGGAATCGGTAAACTGCGTCCATTCTCCGACTCCTCCATGTCACATTCTTGTGCGTTATAATTTGAAGGGAAATTATAACACAGAAAACATGAAAATACAATACTTTTTAACAAAAAAGCCGTACATACAGATTAAAGAAACCTGCCTTTGTGTGGGCTGGCTTCCCATTGAGCACGCCACGCCTCCCAAGATGTTGGACACTGCCGAGTTCCGCTATCACGAGCAGGATATGCGATTGCCTCATGCCAGAGTCCATCCAGCGAGGTGCCGGTCGGGCTGAACCGAAAGTCTACCGACCAACGGATGATGTCACTGCGGTTGAACAACGACCGATGGAAGACGAGGTTGTTAAAAACGAGCAGATCACCCTTCTGCATCTCTAAAGTATCAATGTCGGTATTGGATAAGGTAGGTGGAAGAATAGGGACGGCAAACGCCTCACCGGGAACGCGGTGATAAGTCTGTAAACCTGCCTTGTGGCTTCCGGGCAGGAATTGCAAAGCACCGTTCTCTGTTCTGACATCCACTAACGGCAGCCATACAGTGAGATGCGTATCGTTTTCGGTGTGCGGCATATACGCGCTGTCTTGGTGCCAAGGGAGCGTCGTCAGTTTTTCGTTCGGGAGTTTCGGACGCACCCAAAAATCGCCGTTGAATTGAATATTGTCCCCGATAAGATGCTCAAGCACATCCAGCACCTTCGGATGGGTTATCAGGTCAAAGAGTGCCTCACTAAAGACAAGCGTATGCCAGCCAAAAACTTCGTTCTCTCTCCCACACGCCTTTAGGATAGCGTGCCAACGGTGTTCAAATGACATCTCTTCATGGATGTCAGAGATTACGCCTTCGTTATAGAGTTCGGTGGCACGGTTATCAACGACATCGGAGACAACAGCGATTAATGGGGCGAGATCCGCCTCAAGTAGTGCTGATTTCACAACAAGATAGCCTTGTTCCGTAAACTTTTTTTCAGAATTCGTTCCCATTGTTTTCTATTGGTGTGCTTTTATTGCTCCCCAAACAGTTGTTAACTTATGCTTCGGTTCCACAGAAAGCGGTTCCATTGATTCTTCAACAGAGATTGCCTCGTCCCAGAACGCCACCTCGTCAACAGCACCGCCATAATGGTTCTGACCATTCCGACTACCGATAGTGAAGGGCAGTCCTTCTGTGATATGAACAGCATTATTACCGGCCATCTCACCTTCGAGTTTTCCGTTAACGTAAGCCTTCACAGCCTCGCCATCATAGCAACCGAAGATGTGGTACCATTCCCCAATTTCAAGCGCAACATCGCCAACACAACAGACAAGATTATTCCCGGGACCGGTAGATACCTCGAAGGAGAGTGTCCCGTCAGGTTCAATGAAAAATCCGTAACTCCAGTCAAGATGAATACCTTTTTCAGCAACCGCTACCCAAGCACCGAGTTTTGTCGGCTTAATCCACGCTGCGATAGACAACGCCTCCAGTTCAGAAAGGGTAGGTGCGTCCGGAATTTCTACGTAGTCGGTGCTGCCGTTGAATTCTAACGCTTCACCCAACTTTCCGTCTATGACCTTCGGATTTCCTTGGATGATGCCGTCGTTACCGTTTCCGCTGAGATCATCCACCCCATCTGCTTCGTCGAATGACCAGTAACCAACCAATTCAGCGTCTGCTGTGAGAGCAGTTACACCTAACAACAGAAAGATTAGGCATGTAATTTTTGAAAGTGACACAAGTATACCTCCATTTATACGCGTGTATAGGGAGGCATCAACACCTCACCATATAGTGAACGGAAAACGGAATGCCAAGAAAGGACAAGAATCTATATGCTACAGTTTGGCTCTCAGTTGATCCATTAACCCATCTGGCGGATCAAAGGGGAGGTCAATCACTTCATTGGTAATGCCACTATAGTAAATCCCCAAAAGCAGGTTGAACTCAGCGAGCGACTGCTTGAGATGCGTCGGATGAACTTTACTCTCGTCGTCAAGCCAATCAAAGACGGCTTCGGTGAGGTTGCCTTGTGCGATGACATCCTGCTCACCATAGCTGAGCGGACCGCCTTCATAGCCGCCCTCATGGGTTGAACGTTCCCAACTGCTGAATCGCCAATGCACGAAACCTGTCGTCCCTACGACAAAAACGCGTTTGTGGAAAAAGACGACCGGATCATCGGAGGCAGTCGGCGCGATGGCTGTGCCGAACGCGACAGAGACGTGGAGTCCATTTTCGTACTGGACGCGCGCGCTTGCATATTGCGGAGAAGGTTGCGCCGAATCTAAGTGTTCGCCGCCAGAAATCTGCCCAAGTACACGCACTGGACGGGAATTGTCAATATAGGAGGACACTAACTGCAAGACGTGCGGCCCCTGGTCAACTGGGGTGCTGCGTGCGCTGGCATCAATGAGCTTAATCTCGCCGATACGTCCTTCCGATACATCCTGCTTTAATTCCAAATTTTGCGGGTGGAAGTTGAGCTGTGTATTGACGACGAACTTCGTTTGCGTCTCTTCTGCCAACCCTGCGATCTGTTTCCAATCCTCACTTTCAACGGCAATCGGCTTTTCCACAATCGCTGCTGGAACACCGGCATCGGATGCCTGTTTCATCAACGGGTAACGGATCCGTTCGTTGCTACCTCGCAGCACGGGTGCGGTGACGATATGGAGGACATCGGGTTTCTCTTTTTCAAGCATCTCGTCCAAATCGGAGTATCGTGATGAGATGCCGAAGTCGTCCCCGAATTTGTTAAGCAGTTCTTCGTTCATATCGCAGACTGCAGCGAGTTTACCGCCTTTAACAAAGCGATAGGCATCAGCGTGCGCACGGGCGCGGCCGCCACACCCTAACATTGCGGTTTTATACACAGAAATATCTCCTTTAATATTTTAAGTACCAAACAAGTAAATGAAAGTTAATAGCAAAATGTAGGACAACAGCTTGAGAACTGTAGAAGTTTTAGTTGTCGTTTGTGCCTAATGCATTCGCGAAATCCTTTACGGTTTCCACCCGCAATGCTGTGCGAAACAGCTGCTTGAGACGCTGCAGATCGTTAATTCCGTCCAAAGTTGGTTTGAAAGTTTGCGCTGCGTCAAACTGGAATCGAAATTTCAGAACCTTAAGGATGTGCTTGCGATTGGTTTCTTGAGCACCTTGCTGGAACCCTTGCTGGAACCCTTGTTCGTATGCTTTTCTCTTCAAATATTCAACAATGATCTGCTGTTGCACGGTTTTCTCCAATCAGCAACACGGTGCAATGGTTCATTTCGTTTTTGGGTTCAACGCTTGCGTGAAGTCTTCAGGACTTTCTACCCGCATTGCGGTCCGAAAGAGCTGTTTGAGACGCTGCAGATCATTAATCGCCTCCAAAGCGGATTTAAAGGTTTCTGCAACTTCAGGTTGTAATCGAAAGACAAGTGTCTCAATGATATTCTCACGAATAATTTCTTGTGCACCTTGTTGGATTCCTTGTTGAATTCCTTGTTGAATTCCTTGTTCGTGTGCTTCTGGTGCTAAGTATTCAGCGATGGAAGACTGTTGCATGGTTTCCTCCGAAATAATCTCTAAAATCGTTTGTGACTCGTAAACTAAATTCCCCAAGACAGCGAGACTTCCCAAATATTCCGGTTTGTTCGGAACATCAATACCATCCGCGGTTTGGATACATCGGCGAAGCCACTGTTCTTCATTCATGTCTGCTGGACGTTTCATGAGCGGCGTGAAGGGTATCAACCCCACAGGTTTCAAATCAAGAATTTCTTGACCATTCATCTCAATTAGACGGAAAACTTGGTACTCAATCGAAATGTTATGCCGTTCCAGATTTTGTGCAAATTTTCCCGGGTCGTTATTACCGGCATCTGGACGCAGGTAGATGACATTGGAATACACGGGCAGCCGATAGACTTCAATCGCTCTGATAATATAACCTGCCATTCGGAGCGGCATCTCAGGATCGTAACTATCGGTAGTTTGAAACTCGAAATGCACGAGCACCTCTTGATTGTCGCGTAGTGCTTTAATGAGGATATCTGCCTGGTGCATCTCAACGGTAGGTTGCTCAGGTGTGACAACCTCTAACACGGTGATATTTGTTCCCCCGAATTTGAAGCAGAGGTTTACGAAATCTTGAGGGTTTGTTTCGACCTGTTTCTTAGAGGCAGTATCAAAACTTGCCATCTCATTCCTTTCGCGATTTTAGGGCATCTCCTTTTGCAAATTATAGCATAGATGTGGGAGGTACGCCAATTTTTTAGAATGGTCTGCGGCAGGCTGAAATCTTGCCTGCCGCTACGCCGTTAGTCTACAACTTTTCTCGGAGTAAATCCATCAAGCCATCAGGCGGTTCAAACGGGAGGTCAATAATTTGGTTCGTTATCCCGCTGTAGTAAATGCCGAGGAGAAGGTTGAACTCCGCGAGTGATTGCTTGAGATGCGTGGGATGCACTTTGTTCTCATCGTCAAGCCAGTCAAAGACAGCCTCTGTTAGATTTCCTTGTGCAGCGATATCCTGTTCTCCATAGCTGAGCGGACCGCCTTCGTAACCACCTTCTGGTGTTGCACGCTCCCAACTGCTGAAACGCCAATGCACAAAGCCTTTCGTCCCAACAACAAAGACACGTTTATGTGCGACAGTGCTTTCGCTATCGGATGCTAAAGTTCCCATGCCGGTGCCAAAGGCGACAGAGACGTGGAGACCGTTGTCATATATAACTTGCCCAGCGGCATGCATCGGAGATGGCTGTGCGGAATCTAACTGCTCTTTCCCTGCAATTTGACCCAGCACACGTACCGGACGTGAGTTGTCAATATAGGAGGACACCAACTGCAGCACATGGGGTGCTTGGTCCACCGGTGTGCTGCGCGCACTGGCATCAATAAACTTGATCTCGCCAATTCGCCCTGCCGCCACATCTGCTTTCAATTCCAAGTTCTGTGGGTGGAAGTTGAGCTGCGTATTGACGACAAACTTCGTTTGCGTCTCTTCCGCTAACCCCGCGATCTGTTTCCAATCCTCGCTCTCAACGGCAATCGGTTTTTCGACAATCGCCGCTGGCACACCGTGGTCGGAGGCTTGCTTCATCAACGGATACCGAATACGTTGGTTGGTACCCCGTAGCACCGGTGCCGTGACGATGTGGAGGACATCGGGTTTCTCTTTCTCAAGCATCTCGTCCAAATCGGTGTAGCGCGAAGAGATGTCGAAGTCGTCTCCAAATTTATTGAGCATTTCTTCGTTCATATCGCAGATTGCGGCGAGTTTGCCGCCTTTGACAAAACGGTAGGCACTTGCATGGGCACGGGCGCGACCACCGCACCCCAACATCGCTGTTTTATACATGAGACTGTCTCCTCTAATATTGACAATAGCACACCAGCGGCGCACTCGAACACAAAGCAGGACGAAGGCCCGGGGACCTCATCCCACACAATACAAATTTATTTCAAATTACATAGGACTTACGCAATTTTTCATGAGGTGATACGTATTATGTGCTGCTGGCGAGGTTGCAAACCTCGCCAGCGAAGGGGTTTGCGTAAGTCCTGTTACAAATTCTCTCGGAGCAAGTCAATTAACCCATCGGGCGGTTCAAACGGGAGGTCAATGATTTGGTTCGTTACCCCGCTGTAGTAAATGCCGAGGAGAAGATTGAACTCAGCGAGCGACTGCTTGAGATGCGTCGGATGCACATTGCTCTCATCATCAAGCCAACCGAAAACGGCTTCGGTGAGGTTACCCTGCGCGATGACATCCTGCTCTCCGTAGTCAAGCGGACCGCTTTCGTAACCACCGTCTGGCGTTGCCCGTTCCCAACTGCTAAACCGCCAGTGCACAAAACCTTTCGTGCCTACAACAAAGACGCGTTTGTGGGTGTGATTACCCATATCCGGATCTTTAGGCACTCGCTGCCCTATACTTGCCCCGAATGCAAGTGAGACGTGAAGACCGTTTGCATATAAAGCCTGAGCGGCAGCATGCATAGGGGAGGGCTGAGTGGAATCCAAATCCTGAGCCCCAGAAACCTGTCCAAGTACCCGCATTGGACGCGAGTTGTCGATGTAGGAAGAGACGAGTTGCAACACGTGCGGACCCTGGTCAACTGGCGTGCTGCGCGCACTAGCATCGATAAACTTAATTTCACCAATTCTGCCTTCTGCAACATCTTGCTTCAATTCTAAGTTTTTCGGGTGGAAATTGAGTTGTGTGTTAACAACAAACTTCGTTTGTGTCTCTTCCGCTAATCCGGCAAGCTGCTTCCAGTCCTCGCTTTCAACGGCAATCGGTTTTTCGACAATCGCCGCGGGAACACCTGCATCGGATGCCTGTTTCATCAGCGAGTAACGGATACGTTCATTGGTGCCGCGTAACACCGGTGCGGTGACAATGTGAAGAACATCGGGTTTCTCTTTTTCAAGCATCTCATCAAGATCGGTGTATCGTGATGAAATCCCAAAATCGTCTCCGAAACTGTTGAGTAATTCTTCGTTCATATCGCAGATTGCGGCGATTTTGCCGCGTTTGACAAAGCGGTAGGCATCTGCGTGTGCACGGGCACGACCCCCACACCCTAAGAACGCTGTTTTATACATGGAAATATCTCCTCTAATATTAACAATAGTGCCCTAACAGCACACCAGAACATAAAGCAGGCAAAGCACAGTGACCTCGCCACACAATAAAATTACAACTTCTCCCGAAGTGAATCCATTAAGCCATCGGGCGGTTCAAATGGGAGTTCAATAATCTCGTTTGCTATCCCGCTGTAGTATATCCCTAAGATGAGGTTAAACTCTGCGAGCGACTGTTTGAGATGCGTCGGATGCACTTTGTTCTCATCATCTAACCAATCAAAGACGGCTTCGGTGAGGTTACCCTGCGCGACGGTATCTTGCTCGCCATAGTTGAGTGGACCACCTTCGTAGCCGCCTTCTGGCGTTGCGCGCTCCCAACTGCTAAACCGCCAATGCACGAACCCCTTCGTCCCAACAACAAAGACACGTTTGTGGCTATACACACCTTGGTTATCGGATGCCATCGTCCCCATACCTGTCCCGAATGCGACAGAGACGTGGAGACCGTTCTCATATAAAACCTGCCCTGCTGCATGCATCGGAGACGGTTGTGCGGAATCTAACTGCTCTCTTCCAGAGATCTGTCCGAGCACACGGACTGGACGCGAGTTGTCAATATAAGAAGAAACCAACTGCAGCACGTGCGGACCTTGGTCAACAGGTGTGCTACGCGCACTGGCATCAATGAACTTAATCTCGCCGATACGCCCTTCCGCGACATCTTTTTTTAACTCCAGATTTTGCGGGTGGAAGTTGAGCTGCGTATTGACGACAAATTTCGTTTGTGTCTCTTCTGCTAACCCGGCAATCTGCTTCCAATCTTCGCTTTCAACGGCAATCGGTTTCTCAACAATCGCCGCGGGAACACCGGCATCGGATGCCTGTTTCATCAACGGATAACGGATCCGTTCGTTGCTACCCCGCAACACTGGCGCGGTGACGATGTGCAGGACATCTGGCTTCTCTTTTGCGAGCATCTCATCCAAATCGGTGTAACGTGACGAAATGTCGAAATCGTCTCCGAATTTATTGAGCAGTTCTTCGTTCATATCGCAGATTGCGGCGAGTTTACCGCCTTTGACGAAACGGTAGGCATTTGCGTGTGCACGGGCGCGACCGCCGCACCCTAACATCGCAGTTTTATACATGAGGTGTCTCCTCTAATATTAACAATAGCACGCCAGCAGCGCGCCAGAATAGAGCAGGGCAACGGCATAGAGACTGCGCCCTACAACATAAAAATTCGTTTCAAATTACAACTTCTCTTGAAGTAAGTCTATCAGCCCATCGGGCGGTTCAAATGGGAGTTCAATAATCTCGTTTGTTATCCCGCTGTAGTACATCCCTAAGATGAGGTTAAACTCCGCAAGCGATTGCTTGAGGTGCGTCGGATGCACTTTATTCTCATCGTCTAACCAATCAAAAACGGCTTCGGTGAAGTTAGCCTGTGCAACGACATCTTGCTCTCCATAGTTCAGCGGACCGCTCTCATAGCCATCCTCCAGCGTTGCGCGTTCCCAACTGCTGAAACGCCAGTGCACAAAGCCCTTCGCCCCTACAACAAAGACACGTTTGTGACCGTAGATACCCGGGTCATCAGATACCATTTGTCCGAACTCTGTTCCAAATGCAAGAGAGACGTGGAGACCGTTCTCATACAAAACATGCCCGACTGTATGCGTCGGAGAGGGATGCGAAGCAGAATTTAAATTCTCGCTTCCAGCGATTTGCCCAAGAACTCTCACTGGACGCGAGTTGTCAATGTATGAGGACACCAACTGTAGCACATGTCCTCCCTGCTCGGCGGCTCTACTACGCGCACTGGCATCAATAAACTTAATCTCGCCGATACGTCCTTCGGTGACATCCCGCTTTAATTCCAGATTTTTCGGGTGGAAGTTGAGTTGTGTATTAACGACGAACTTTGTTTGCGTCTCTTCTGCTAACCCGGCAATCTGTTTCCAATCCTCGCCTTCAATAGCAACCGGTTTTTCAATAATTGCCGCTGGCACGCCGTGGTTGGATGCCTGTTTCATCAACGGATAACGGAGACGTTTGTTACTACTCGGAATCACAGGGCTCGTGACGATGTGAAGGACATCCGGTTTTTCTTTTTCAAGCATCTCGTCCAAGTCAGTGTAACGTGATGAGATACCGAAGTCGTCCCCGAATTTGTTGAGTAGTTCTTCGTTCATATCGCAGATTGCGGTGAGTTTACCGCCTTTGACGAGGCGATAAGCATCTGCGTGCCCACGGGCGCGGCCACCACACCCTAACATCGCTGTTTTATACATGGAACTGTCTCCTCAGTATCCTTGATGTAGCAAATCGAAGCCACAGACTATAAAAATGGGAGATTGTATTAGATTAACAGTAGAGAGTGTTTTTGTCAAGCGTTACTTCAGTTATACTCAGGGCTATTTAGTTTTCGGTTCCGCTTTCGATTTTAGTTTACGAATGTTAACGTTTTTACGAGATATAGCGTGAAAATCAAGTCCTATCTCGTAAAAAGTATCCACACTTATGAAGTAAATATGTACAACTAAATGACCCTGCAGTTATACTAAACTTTGGACAATTCGTATCACATTTAGGTTGAATTTTCAAAGATTGAGGAATTTTTCTACGAGTTTCACACATCCCAGAACTTTGAGAAAAATAATGTAAGATCACGGAGAAGCGGAAACCACCGAGTTTGCTAATAGTCTATGCTACAAGGACACAGACTAACAGTCTATGCTACGGAAGAGGGACTGAGCGGAAACCTTTGGTCATCTTAAAATTGTCCAAACTTTAGTATAAAGTAAATATGTAAAACTAAATGACCCTGTAAAAATGACAGAGGTATTCAGTTTTCAGTTTTTAGTTAAATTGTCTGAATGCAGATCGCATTTGGGCGAGTACGCCGCAAATCACGGATTATTGCGTATGCCGTGGATTAGAGGTATTTTATTACGGAATTAGTCGTTTTGGACTTGAGAAGTTTTTAAATTTGACTTTAAATTTCCGAATCATTTTCCATGCTGTCGGTGAGAAACTTTACAAAGATGTCAGTTTCTCGGTAGTTGTATTTATAGCACGCCTCTGCGAGATACAAGGGGGTGTATGCTGTTGAATAGTGGTGATGTGATCCATACCACGCCCGTTTGACGAAAGACCAAAAACCTTCCATTGTGTTGGTATGTATCCCACCCGGCTCCCATTTCTGACTCCGGTTCATCGTTTCATGCTTCATCTGTTTACCGATCTCGTTGTAGCCTTTATACTGGTCGGTATAGAGTTCGGAGTCGTCTGTTTTGACAAACGTCTTGATAAACTCAGCGATTGTGCTACCCTTGACATTCCCAACAAGTTCAGCGACGACTTTCCCGCCTCTTGCGACTACGCCAAGCACTACATCTTTCGCTGTTCCACGTCCGCGTTTACGGGGTTCGCCAATCTCTTTATCGTAGTCTTTCTTGCGTTTGCCACCGATATAGGTTTCGTCCGCTTCAACAATCCCTTGTAGTAAGACGTTATCCTTACCCATCTCGGCACGGATAGCCATCATTATACGCCAACATGTTTTCTGTGGCAATCCTAAATCGCGTGAAAGTTGGCAACTTGAGAGGCTTTTCTTCGCATTCGCCATCAACGCGATCGCCAAAAACCACTTCTGAAGCGGTATCTTCGTCCCTTGAAAAATTGTTCCGTGTGTTGCCTTGAAGGTGGATCGGCAATCGTGGCAGTTGTAGCGTCCGATACGCCCTATATCATGTTCGTTGCGTCGTCTGATGTGTGTAGACTCACAATGTGGACATTCTGGCGATCCCTGCCATCTCAGATGCTCTAAATACTCGATGCAATGTTCTTGCGTCGGGAACGTCTCCATTATCCTGATCAAATCCATCAGAAAATACTCCTATTTGTGAAAAGGAGTTGCTTTTTTCTGATAGGTTCTGATACAATAATCAGATAAGCGTGGAATCCGAAAAAAGCAACTCTACTTTCGGGTTTCAATAGGGGGCTTTAACCCCCTATTTTCTTATCTGTGTTGTATCACATAACCCCTTTATTTACAAGGGGTTATTACACTTTTTTAACAACTTTTTGCAAGTCCAAAACGACTAATTCCGTTTTATTATATTCTCACTTTAAAATTTTTGTTTCTTTGGCGTGCTTGGTTTCGTCGCGCTGTTCTTTGGCTCTGGAATGTTGTCACGCGCAATTGACATGCGCCTTCAAGCGCGTCGGGTGCATCCAGATGATCGCCTGTCGGATAATCTGCCATTTGCGCCATGAATTCTGCGCTCAATTTCTCGTGGAATCCGAACCAGCGATTGTAGATCGGTGGCTGGAGTGCGTCAATGCGATCGTATTTGTTTTTCAGGCGTGGTAGCCACTCGATATGTGGAATATCGCGTTGATTTCGTTTCTCACGTTGCGCTCGGAAATCACGTTCGATCATCTGTTTTTGTGCATCCCAAGTGTCTTGCACGAAGCCTTCAATGCCTAACCGAAATGAAAAATCTCGGTTGGGTATCGCTGCACGAATTTTTTCAATCATATCAAAACATGCCGTGATTTGTTCTGCGGGTCCAACTTTCGCGAGATAATCAAAGAGGACATAGCCGTTTGTGCCGCCCATGAGCGAATCGGTTTTCTCTTCTCGTGAACCGGGTAGGGGCACCCAGACAACGCCAACGACTGCAGCAAAAGCGTTGTCTGCAAGGTCTTTACCGCCCGCCCAGTCCAAGAAAACTGTTGCCCCGCTCATCTCTTCCCATTTCACCAAAACTTTGTCGCTTCTGAGAAAACCTTCTGGGACGATAGAGAATCTGAGTGCGTTTTCCATATCAAAGAGTGCCTGACTCCGGTCCCGCGGGTTGTTTTGAAGTTCGCGCATCACTGGGAAGTACCCGACATCGCAAATTTCTTTTCGGATATCCAAATAATTGATCTGCTCGGGCCAAAGTTCTTTGATTTCGGGACCGTGCATCTCGGCTTTGTTTGCTTCATAAAACGTATCTGCTTCCGCCGTGCGTTCGGTTTTCTCTATTGACATATCCGTCCAAATGCTTTCCCACTGCTTCCACTTCTCCTCAGCGGTGGGATGCCAGAGTTCTACTGGGTGCCAAATCGCTGGGTAGAAAAGGGTTTCCCATTGCGGACGTTCACGAAGGACATTGGTGATAGAGGATTTGTGCTTGACAGTGTCGATGTTGATAAAGTTTGTTGTCCCGTCGAGGTTGCCGGCTCTCATTAAGTCGGAATCGAACCACAACATATCTTTTTCCCGAACGTCTGGGTTGTTGACGGTTTCGGGGTCGTCAAGGTCGTCAGAGATTATCAGGGAGGGCCGGAAGTTTCGGAAGAGTGCGCCGCGGATTTGACCGCCCCGCCCGATGGCTTTCAAGCAGACCCCGTTTTTCGTCACAATCTCTTTCTCACCCCACGTTTTTCCAACAAGGTTGCCGAAGGCAGTCTGTAAGGTTTCGTTAGTTTCCAATTCGTACTTAATCGCTTTGATACGGTCAACCGCCATCGGATATGTGCGCGATAGAATCAAAATAAAGTGGTCGGGTTGGTATCCGATCATCTCGTCATAAGATTTGTAGCAGATGCGGTGGAGCGGGTAAATCACAGCCATGCAGGTAGATTTGGCAGAACCGCGCGGTGCGATAATGTTCTTTTTGTGTCCGACTTCGCCACGCGGGATAGCGTCAAAAATTTCGAGATGAAGCGGTGCGAAATCGGTAGTGATGTAGTGCGACAGAAACGTCTTTGCGAAATAATCTATATGCTCGTATCCGTAAACTTCAATGAGGCTCATCACTTCTTTTGCGAGTGTTTCGGCTTCAGTTGTGTGTCCCGTCTTGATCTTCTCGGCGATCTGCGTTTTGAGTTTCGCCAGTGCTTTCGAGAAGTTGCATCGCGTCAGAGAGTTTATTTCCAATATTTTTTGTGGGTTCGTTGTCGCTTGGTTGATTTTTGAAGAGTCCATGTAGTTTCGCCTCGTATTCATCAAGTTTTCTCTCTGCCTCTATTAAAAGCACATAATCTCGAACGGTTAAAGTTTCTGGATCGGAGGTTAGAACGGAGGTTTCTACCCTCTCTAAAAGTGCCTCTATTTTATCTCTACGCCTTGTGCGGCGTTGAATTTGCTGTACGGCTAAAACCTCCGATCTGTGTGCACATGTTGCATCAATTTCCGCTTTGAATTCTGGCGGGCATTTAGGAGAGTTTGGATTCACAGACTGCATACGCTGTCGCAGTGCATCGCGCGTTTTCGGCGTGTCCTGCGTGTTGAGCATATCAAGAAAAATACCATTAATGTGTTGTATTGCCGGTTTGTTGTAGCCATATTTGACAATAAGTACTTTATAGTATTCTTTATGCCAGTCTTCAGTTTTGGGTAATGTTTTTCGCTTTTCCATAATTTTGCTCCTCGTAAAATGCGCAACTAAACGCGACACACAAGGCCTGCAGCGAGGGGTAGCGATGAAAGGCGATCCACAACTCTTGTTCGTCGGCGTGGACGCGCTCGTAAAAACCGGGAAGGCATTCCTCTGCTTTGGTGCCTGCTTTGATTGCTTCGTGTTTCGGGATATAGTGGACAGGGATATTTTTTTTAAGCGTTAGGATTTTGACGGGGGCATCCAGTGGCTCGTATGCCCCGAAAAAAAGAGTGTTGGGATCGTGTTTTTCGATAAACCAATTGAGTATCCCTTGTGGCGAAAATTGCTCGTGGTGTATCAAGCCGTTTTCGCAAATACTGTATGTGTTTTGGGCATCATTCCTGCTAATGACTGCGTAGCCGGTGCCGATGCGTCCAAAAGCTAAAGCGTAGGTTGCTAAATTATCCATTTTTTCTCCATAGATAAAAAGTGTTTTATAGTAAAGCCTATAATTACTTGGACATCAATGGAATGGCGGGGTTCCATGAAGATTAAAATATTAATTCGGTAATATTGTTATTCGTGTTATCCTATTGCCAAAGGAGGTATTCTCTGATGGCAAAACACCATAAGTTGGAGTTAACTGAAGACGAAATACAAACCCTCGTTGATCTTCGGGATAAAGGCGAACCGGCTTATCTTCGAGAGCGTGCGACAGCGTTGTTGAAAATCCATGAAGGCTTTTCTCCACATGAAGTCGCCCACAGAGGTTTGTTGAAAAAACGCGACCCCGATACCGTTTATGCTTGGCTGCGTCGGTATCGCGAACACGGTATTAGCGGGTTGTCTAATAAACCCGGTCGAGGTCGCAAACCTGCTTTTTCACCTAAGTCGCCCGAAGAAGCCGGGTCGGAACTCTTAGTGGCAATCGGTCAGGATCCGGGAAGCGTCAATGAGCATCAAACGCGCTGGACGCTCCGCAGTCTCGGTCAGGTCGTGCCGTGGCTTGAGGGTCTATCGCTCCCCGGCATTCATCAGATCTTCTCACGCTTGGGTCTCAGCTATAAGCGTGCCAGAGAATATCTGCGGAGTCCTGATACCGATTATGCTGAAAAACTTTCTCGCATCAAGCAAGCGTTAGAAGAAGCCCGTGAAAACCCAGAAACTTGCGTTGTCGTTTACCAAGACGAGTTTGGTTTCAATCTACAACCGAGAGTCGCAAAAGACTGGGCGGAGACGGGGACGAAATGTCCTTTGGCACGCCAGAGTTATCTCCCAGAGGAGACCTGCTATGGCATCGGGGCACTCAACCCACACACCGGAGATGTTGTTTATCAGCAAGTCAAAAGCTGCACGGTTGTCGCACTCCATACATTTTACACCCAGATTTGCCAACGCTATCCAAACGCTGAACGCATCTATTTGATCCAGGACAATCGGGCGATCCACTTTCACGCGAATCTTAGGGCAGCACTTCTGCCACAGACGACGAGGTTTGTTAGACCGACCCCACCGAATTGGAGCGAGAAACCGTCAAAGAAAATAGGCAAACTTGAGAAACTCCCTATTGAGATATTGCAGCTCCCAACGTATGCCTGTTGGACGAATCCGATTGAGAAGTTGTGGCGCTGGGCGCGTCAAGCCGTCATACATCTGCATCGTCTCAGCAATGACTGGACAGCCCTTCAGGAGAAAGTCAGCGACTTCATGGAACAGTTCAAAGGCGGGTCACAGGAGTTGCTACACTATGTCGGATTATTACCGAATTAATTATTTAATCTTCATCAAACCCCGCCAGCGAGGGAGGAGTTGTGGTACCCTAAAGTGTCAACATATTTTTCGATTTTACTACAGCAAAACCGCACCTACCGGGTCTGGGTGTTGTGGCGAGGTTGAAAACCTCGCCAGCGGAGACCACATTCAACAAAATCGTATTTATGAGACACGCTCTATAATATTTTAAAAAACATCGCCGCTAAACCCTGACTGGAAACCACTTTTGATGGGTGTGAGGTTCTCCGTTCACAGTGCAGGTAAATAGACCCAGTGGGTTTCAAAATCCGATAACCGTTTTGATTTGAAAGCCGCGAATCGGAGCGTGCTTCTACCGGTGTATGTTGAGATTTAGGGTTCACTTTTATCGGAGAACTAAATGACCCTGATAAGCGTTGATAGTTTAATTATACCAAATGCCAGAATAAAAGTCAAATTAAATTTTTTAATTATTCTTATATTTTTAGAAATAATCCTTGTTATCATGGGATTTACAAGTTTTCTAAAGTTTTCCCAAGTATTTTTTTTGCCAGTATTTTTCAATTTTTGCCAGTTTCATCAAGTATGTAAGTTTTTTCTTTAAATCGTATGTGCTCTCCGAGTGGTTTGATTTTCTTGCGTAGGCGGGAGATATGGGATTCAACGGCTGTGTCTGTCTTAAACCAGTCTATGAGGATTGTTTTCGGTAGGGCATGATTGATTTTGAGGAGTGCGTATAAAAATTTCTCTCTGCGTGTGAGTTGGTCGGGGATCGCAATGTCTTGGTCGGGGTCGGTATTATACTTATAAAATGTCCCATCTTTAGAGATATTCCACGCTATTGGGGAAAGCCAGTGGAATGACCGGACCCCTTTCATATAGAGTGCTTCTTCAATACAGTTGAATGTTTTGCCTTCAAGTGGCGATTTTGAAGGAAAATTGATTCGGACAACCGTCTCGCGTTCGGGTCGTTTTACTTCGTAGCCTATAGCAGTGCTCTTGTCTTCAAAGATTAATTGGAAATTTCGCCAAGAAAAATTTAGCATTGTTCGCTCCTTATTCTGTTTTCTGAATTGCGGATGATAGGGATGCTGCGGATTTTATTGAGGTATTATACCATTTCTAAATAATGTTATCGCATTACCAGTTTTCATGAAATGTGTGGCGATGCGGAACAAACTAACAGTTTTGCGGCGTACTCGCCCAGATGCGCCGTGCATCATTCTACAAAAGAGAGATTTATTAACAGAAATGGTATTAGATCCTATTTATGATAGCATTTGTCTATTATGGCATATTCAACAGATTCACGCAAACGCGTTTTAGATTTTATTCAAACCGGTGGGAAAAAATCCGAAGCTGCCCGTCGTTTTTCCGTTGATCGTTCAACGATTTATAGATGGTTAGCCGCTGAAGACCCGCTTGCGACCGAAAAACCGGGTCCGAAAAAAATGAGCGTGCTTGACGAGGCGGAACCCTGAGAAAACATGTCTCGGATTTCTCGGATTTGACGCGAAATGAGCGTGCTTCTCATTTCGGTGTTTCAGCGTCTTCTATAGGAAACCATGGTCTGCGAAAACTCGGCATCACCCGAGAAAAAAACAATCGGATATAAGGAGCGGTGCGATGCCAAACGTGGCACCTATCGTCAAGCACTTGCGGAGAAGCAGGTGTCCGCTGGCAAAACGATAGTTTATGTTGATGAATGCGGTTTTCGTACTGAGAGTTTTAGACGTTATGGGTAGGTTTCCTCAAAAGGCGAATGTGTTTCGGGTTTGATACCGAGTCAAAGGACACGGACGACATTGGTCGCTGCGCGCATCGGTTCGGATTTTACAGTGCCGTGCATGTGGATGGGAGCTGCAATAGTGCGTGTTTCAATGCATGGGTTGAAGTCTACTTATGCCGGCGGCTGTCTCAGGCAGACGTGGCTGTTCTTGACAATGCAAGGATTCACAAGACCCACCGGACCCGGGAGTTGATAGAAATATCAGGAGCAGAGGTATTATTTTTACCCCTTATTCACCTGACTACAATCCGATTGAGCACGACTTTGCGAATATCAAACGCCTCCGCGAATACAATGCTGATATATCCATAGACGATGTTATAAATTATGTATCATTAATTCTAAACTTTACTATAAACTTCATCAAACCGCACCTACCGGGCCTGGGGGTCCAAAATTGGACGAAAAACCGAAAACTAAATAGCCCTGAATTCATTAGCAGAGCCATTCAGTTCTCCGTTTTGTAGCACAAACTTTTAGTTTCCTTGTTTTTGTCCAATGGAGGCATGATTTCATTACTTGCTTTAGGGTGTGTGAAAGTAGAAATAACGTGCCATTGAAGCTCTAAAAAGGTTATGATATAAGTGTTTAGAACCTAAACCTTTTTGGAGGTCTTCAATGGCAAAAAAGAGTATAGCAAAAAAACGGCAAAAGCGCAATCGTAAAAAATGGGTTGTTTCCTCTCAGGTGCCGTTGTGTGCGCTGGGTAAAGTGTTGCGGTCGAAATCTGTGTTTCAGCATCTTCACAGGTGCGTCAACATTCCGCAGAAGACGGTGGTGTATCGTCCGACGGACAAGTTGGTTTTTGTGGTGTTAGGGATGCTGTCGGGGGCAGAGAATATTTCTGAGATCAATACGAAGGTGCGTCCGGACCGTGCGTTATTAGAGGCGTTTGGGTATCAAAGGTGTGCGGATGCCTCAGTGATCCAACAGACGTTAGATGCGACGACAGAAGCCACCGTGTTAGAACTTGAAACGGCTTTAGCAAGTATGAGCAGCGAGCATGGCGTTGCTGCTTTGGGGGCTTCAGGGTCTCAAACGGGGGTGCCTATAGACATAGACCTCTCTGCCTTGCCGATTGGCAAGCATGCCGAGGGTGCCAAGAAAGGTTATGTCGCGAAAAAGCGGAACACTTATACGCGTCAGTTGGCGCGGCTGATGCGCAGTGATACTCAAGAGATACTTTGTAATCAGTTATACACGGGCGACACCCGCAGTGATGCGGTTTTCAAGGCGATGCTTGGCAAACTCGAGACCGCTCTGGCACTTGATACGCCTGAGAAACGCAGCGAAGTTCGCCTCCGCTTTGATGCCGGATTTGGCACAGACGCTAATATCAATTACGCGTTATGGCGGGGTTACCAACTCATTGGGAAGATGTATACGTCGCGCCGGATCCAGAAGTTAGTGGCAACCGTAGAGGATTGGGTGTCTGTGCCAACGCGCAAAGGTGTCCGTGGGAGAGAAGCCGGGTGGGTGAAACAGCCGCATCGATATGCGAGGCGAACCGTGCAAGTCGCTGTGAGAACACCGAAAAAAGATGGCACTTGGAGTTATGCCGTGTTGGTCTCA
The DNA here is from genome assembly GCA_965246985.1 of Candidatus Poribacteria bacterium. Taxonomy (GTDB): domain Bacteria; phylum Poribacteria; class WGA-4E; order WGA-4E; family WGA-3G; genus WGA-3G. Next base: position 5,117,203 of record OZ251998.1, read on the forward strand.
ACCGACACCACCGCAACGCTCGCAGAACTCGTGCTTGAATATGACCAACGCAGTGGCACGCCGGAATCCTCGTTCTGTCAAGATTATCAGGCACTGTCGCTGAGAAAATATCGAAAGTCAGGGTTTATCGCACAGCAAGTTTTGCTCTTGCTGGCGCAACTCTCACATAACTTGATGATTTGGATGAAAAAGTGGTTCACAGAGGCAGTCGCTGCGTCTGGCGAGACTTCGGAAAAGCGCGCATCCCAAGGGCATACTGTCCGACAGATGCTTCAAGCCCGAGGACTGAAGCGACTCAGGCGAGACGTTTTCGCCATCCCCGGAAAAGTCTGCTTTGAAGGCAAGCAGGTCGTTTGCATACGACTCAACCCTTTATATCCTATGATAACGCACGTCTCTACTGCTTGCAAGGCACTTTTCCAACAATACGAAATGTGGGTACTATTGGACAAAACATAGGTAGTTTGTGCATCCGTAGCACGCAAACTAAAAGTTTGCGCTACAACGCCATTACAGGGTTTTCCGCTGTATAGGTAGATTGTCTGGATCCTAACTTTGCGCCTAAAGTCGGTAGAAAATCGAAAACTGAATGGCTCTGAATTCATTAGCAGGGGCATTTAGTTTTAAACAAATTCTCGGATTGTCTAAATTTTTGGATCCTCTTTTTCAAGTCCGGCGCGGTTCCATGAAGATTAAAATATTAATTCGGTAATATTGTTATTCGTGTTATCCTATTGCCAAAGGAGGTATTCTCTGATGGCAAAACACCATAAGTTGGAGTTAACTGAAGACGAAATACAAACCCTCGTTGATCTTCGGGATAAAGGCGAACCGGCTTATCTTCGAGAGCGTGCGACAGCGTTGTTGAAAATCCATGAAGGCTTTTCTCCACATGAAGTCGCCCGCAGAGGTTTGTTGAAAAAACGCGACCCCGATACCGTTTATGCTTGGCTGCGTCGGTATCGCGAACACGGTATTAGCGGGTTGTCTAATAAACCCGGTCGAGGTCGCAAACCTGCTTTTTCACCTAAGTCGCCCGAGGAAGCCGGGTCGGAACTCTTAGTGGCAATCGGTCAGGATCCGGGAAGCGTCAATGAGCATCAAACGCGCTGGACGCTCCGCAGTCTCGGTCAGGTCGTGCCGTGGCTTGAGGGTCTATCGCTCCCCGGCATTCATCAGATCTTCTCACGCTTGGGTCTCAGCTATAAGCGTGCCAGAGAATATCTGCGGAGTCCTGATACCGATTATGCTGAAAAACTTTCTCGCATCAAGCAAGCGTTAGAAGAAGCCCGTGAAAACCCAGAAACTTGCGTTGTCGTTTACCAAGACGAGTTTAGTTTCAATCTACAACCGAGAGTCGCAAAAGACTCGGCGGAGACGGGGACGAAATGTCCTTTGGCACGCCAGAGTTATCTCCCAGAGGAGACCTGCTATGGCATCGGGGCGCTCAACCCACACACCGGAGATGTTGTTTATCAGCAAGTCAAAAGCTGCACGGTTGTCGCACTCCATACATTTTACACCCAGATTTGCCAACGCTATCCAAACGCTGAACGCATCTATTTGATCCAGGACAATCGGGCGATCCACTTTCACGCGAATCTTAGGGCAGCACTTCTGCCACAGACGACGAGGTTTGTTAGACCGACCCCACCGAATTGGAGCGAGAAACCGTCAAAGAAAATAGGCAAACTTGAGAAACTCCCTATTGAGATATTGCAGCTCCCAACGTATGCCTGTTGGACGAATCCGATTGAGAAGTTGTGGCGCTGGGCGCGTCAAGCCGTCATACATCTGCATCGTCTCAGCAATGACTGGACAGCCCTTCAGGAGAAAGTCAGCGACTTCATGGAACAGTTCAAAGGCGGGTCACAGGAGTTGCTACACTATGTCGGATTATTACCGAATTAATTATTTAATCTTCATCAAACCGCGCCTACCGGGCCTGGGGGGTCCAAAATCGGGCTAAAAACCGAAAACTATAGTAAAGTTTAGAATTAATAGGACACCCTGTGCCGGTTCGGTTAGGAAACCGAACCTACCGGGGGATGAAAGTGTCTCTTTATTTTTACGATTCACTATAAATAGCTCTGAATTCATTAGCAAAACGATTTGCAGGGTCATTTAGTTTTACATAAATTATTGGATTGTCTAAATTTTTGGATCTTCTTTTTCAAGCCCGGCGCGGTTCCAAACCGCGCCTACCGGGCCTGGGGATACGAAATTGGACTAAAAAACCTAAAACTGAATAGCCCTGAACGATTTGACTTTTGTCTTGAAATATGCTAATATGTTGTTATGAAGTTCTGTTGCTGTCCTCACCCATTTTCGAGAAGATGTATCTGTTCCACCATGCCACTTTCTGCTGGCCCTGAGAGGAAACTCCGATGAAAAAAGTGTTATCAGAGTACATAAAAACAAAAGAAGACTTCGATCGATTCTGCAATCTCTTCCTGAAGAAAGAAATACCTTCGCCGTTCGTAAAGGTTTATGATGCACAGGGCCCCGATGGCGGAATTGATGCAGACTACACCGGAGATTATAAGGGAAGATGTGGTACTTGGGTCTTCCAGTACAAATTCTTTGATCCAACAATGGATAAGGGACGGGCTCGTAGCCAACTTATTTCCCAGATGAAAGGTGGCAAACGTAAAAAAGGCGAACTTGACAAGGCCAATGACTTAGAGTGCGATCACTACGTTCTCATGACCAACACCTTACTTACTGCAGGAAACAAGCGTAAAATTGAAGACGCTAAAAATGAGAAGGGTTATACCTTTTCCTTGACATATTGGGATGCAGAAGACCTCATCACGATGATCGATGAATTTCCTTACCTCTTAAATTCATTCCGAGATTCTCATCTACCAGTGTTCCTTCCTTGGCAGGACATGTTTCGACACCAAATTACTGGCAAACAACGGCTTTTACGGTACGACTATGAAACCTTCGGACGCGAAGATGAGATTAGTCAATTTCAAACTTTTGTTCGAGATCCAGACAAAAGACTGCTCACGGTGTATGGTAGCGGTGGCATTGGAAAAACCAAACTCGCCATTGAGTTTGCGAAGATGATTGAACACGACTACACAGATTATGAGCCACTCTTTGTTCAGATGGCTGGCGATAGTTTTGAAAATGCTTTAGCAGACATTCCGCCTAATCGTAAGTACATCTTTTTTGTAGATGATGCACATGACTTTATTGACAACCTTGGAGGTATCAAAATAGTCTTGAATAGTCCCGGATATAGTGAATCCAAAGCAGTTCTCATAACGCGGAAGCCGTTCAAAGCGTTTTTGGAGGGTAGTTTCCGAACTGCCTTACCGGATAATGCGGTTGATGAACTTGAAATCGGGAAACTCTCTCTGGAAAGAACGAAGGAATTTATCCACACCCATACGCGAATTCCCGACAATGCTATGTTGACTGGATTGGCGAAGCTCGCGCGGGACACACCGTTAATCGCTGTCATGGTGATAGACTTTGTTAATAAAGACATTGGTCCGCTAAAGGACTTAACAAAAGATAAATTAATCGAACTTACCTTTGAATCCTACCTAAACGACAGCTTTAAAAAATATCCAGAATCCAGCGAGCGGCGGCGGAAATTGCTTGAGTGGCTTAGCGGGATTGCCCCGATTGACATAGAAAATAACCAAATACGCGATAAATTGGCAGAGATTCTCAAAGTGGAACCTTATGAGGTAGAGCAGTACCGCGATGATCTGAAAAACGATGGTTTACTTTTTCAGTACGGAGCGAAACAGCGTGTCTTTCCTGATGCACTTAGTGACTATATTTTACGGAAAGCATGTTTCCTTTCCAACGGGAAACCGTCTTCTTTTCACAAAAACCTGTTGAAGGAGTTTTTACCACTTCTTCCTGTCAAGGTGATCATCAATCTCGCTCGTGTGGAAAACATTACAGATGAAAAAAGCCTTCTTGATGAACACGTCGCCTTACTTAAAACTCGGGCCCGGGAAGGCGATAACTTTGCTCGGATGAATGTGTTGGAGCAGATGGAAGGTATTAGTTATTTTCGGCCGGATGATGCAATTGATATTTTCAATATTATTTTGGATGACCCTAAAGAAGACTCTACGGATCCCTATACAGCGTGGACATCCACACGGACCCATCAAGATGTGGTAAAGAGAATTGCCAAAGAAGCACAGAAAACTGTTAATACACTCTCTGGATTCATGAAGACGCTGAAAGTAGTACGAAAACTTCTTCTGATGGATGATTTGGACCTTCCCAAGTACGACTCGCCGCAAGAGTTGTTAAAAAGGATGGCAGGTTTTCAAACGAGTAAACCCAGTACATTTCAAATGAAAGTCCTTGAAGTATTTGAGGTATGGAAAACCGAAGATAAACCGGAACTAAGTTTGGCATTACTCAACGCTCTCGATTCACTTCTTGTGCTGGATTTCAGTGAAACTTTCAGTGAAGGTCGCTCTTTGCAGTTTGATTGGCACCATTTAGAATACACACCTGAATTAACTGGACTCAGAACAAAAGCGATTGATCTAATTGAACATTGCCTAAGACACTCTCAACATAGTATCGTTAGAGTAGAGGCAATAGATTCTATCAATCGAGCAATAAATCCTTTGGAAATCACATCTCGGCAAGAAATGTCAAGAGACAACCAGACCATATTACAAGTGGAGCAGGCGCGACTCTTCAACATATTAGCCTATCAGATCTCAGAAGAGTCCAATTTTACTGTTCTCAATGCAATAGAAGGCTGTCTCTGTGGATATGCAGAAAACAGGTATGTAGAAGGTTTTCCGAAAGAGAGGGCAGCGGAATTATTTCTGGAATTCGGCAAACATGAAAATTATGAGAGGTACTACTTTTATCGTCAATTTACTGGGAAATTCCGTGATTGGAACTTGAGTGAAAGCCCTGAACAAACCCAAGCCTTCTTGGAAAAATATCTCAAGAGATACACATCCATGGAACTCTCAAAATTAATGCAAGAATGTATACAGGTTGCCGAAAGAGACAAGGAGTACCGTAGTACCAGAGACAGCATCTGGGTAGAAAAAGGGTGGGATCCGGGAACTGCGACATCGCTGCTTCAGTTTATCGGTGAACTTAACCCGTCCTACAGCTCTGATTTATTGGACGACATCGTTGCTTGGCAGACGGAGAAATCACAATGTGCCTCTGGACTGCTCAGCGGTATTCGCTACGTCAGGAAAGGTAAAGCGAGTGAAGCAACGCACCGTCTCTTGGATCAGAATACCATCTTTGCCAAACGTATCGTTGCAGGGAGTTATTTTTGGAGAAGTAAAACAGACCGATGCATTGGAAAAGAAGATCTGTCTATTTTAGATCAATTGTCTAAAACGCCAGACGCGCAATTGCGGCTGTATATAACCGAAAGCCTTCAAAATTTCTATAGTGTGGATGCGAACATTGTCCTTGAGATTTTGGTAAAACTATCAAGCGATGAATCGGCTATGGTTATGAGGCAAGTCATCCGCACACTCACAAGCAAAGAACTTAAATTCTCGCAACAAAATCACTTGGAAAAATACAAGGGAGTGATGCTTAATTGTGTTCGTTTAGAACGCCTTGATTATGACGCTGAACAAGCACTTCGCGCGATCTTCACGTATGATCCGATATGGGTAATTGCGTTTTTTGAAAAGCGAATTGATTACAAAGAGAATGAGTCTAACCGCTACGATTCAATTTCGGACCGTCCATCTGAGTGGTTTAAGTTTGACGCGGTTCCGCATCGACCACACTATCTCTTTGACGATGTAGACTGGAACGATCAAAAAGCACTGGCAGCTTTGAAACGTGTGAGAGATTGGGTGCTTACGTCCTCAAACCTCCTGAGATTTGAGGCTCCCAATCTGCTCACATCTATGATTGGTGGAGACGATCCGCGTAGCAGCAAAGTCAAAATTAATCCGCCAATGCGAAAACTCTTTGAGGAGTGGATAAAATCAAAAGATTTAGAACTGATGAGAGAAGCCACTTATCTTATGAGAGGATTCGACGCAGACGCTGTCTTTTATTCGCTTGCGGAGTCGGCTGTTATAAAAAGCGAAGGTGATAAACAGGTGCAAGGCGGAATCACTGCTGCACTTTCTTCGGGTGTCTCCGCGAGAAACCTCGGTGAACCGGCATCACACCTCAAGAAACGAATGGCAGACCTCAAGGCGTGGCACGCCAGATCCAATTCAACTATTGTTGTACAGTTTGCTGAAGATCTCATAGACATGACACAGCGGGAAATTGATTGGTTAGTACAAGAAGATGAAGAGTTTCTTGAAGAGGAAGGATAGTGAACTTAACGCACGAAAACAACCTGCTTCAGGAAATTAACAACCTTTCTGCAAGCGGAAAAATCCAAGATTCCGTAGCATTAACTGCACAAGGGGTTGGATCAGGTTTAACAGCCCAAAATGCCGAAATTAAAATTCAGAAATTGATTCCAACAACCCACCAACGGCTCAGTGCTGCAAAGTTTTATCTTAATGCGATAGAAAAGATGAATTATGCTCCTTATCTAGGAAGACAATCCTCTTTTTCTGAAGAGCAAAGATCGTTAATTGATTTCTCAGATAGCAACCTCCATGTTGAAATCAATTTGTTGAATCCTGACCCCTTCCCATTGATTGTTTTCCTTATTCTGCAAGGTTTCTTTTCTAATCTCGTTAGTTTGGAGGACTGTATAGCGAAAATCATCAACATCGCTTACGACTTAATCCCGTCGGACGAGCGGCCTTCTGACGTAGGCAAAGCATTGGACAGTAAGATACCGAAGGGAAACCTGATTCACCATTTACGTACCTTTCACGCGATAAGTCAGGATGGAAAATTGGACGAGACAGGTTCTCGGTTCAATATCGCGAAGAAAATCAGGAACGAGTTAGTGCATGACGACATAGATGGTGTGATGATTTCTTTATCTTCGATTTCCTTATCGGGTTCTCCTGCAGTCCCCAAATTACATTTTCACAATTCCTTCTTTCCTGCTAACACAACTCCTGCTAATACTGAAATTGAAGTGCCAACGTTTATTTAGACCAAAAATCAGTAAAGTTAAGACAAGTTTTGTTGCTCAAATTCGATAGGTGTCAAATACCCTAACGCTGAGTGTGGGCGTTTCTGATTATACACTTGTGTGATAAAATGACCGATGCGTTTTCTCGCCTCGGTGATGTTCTCATAGTCATTGAGGTGAACTTCTTCCTCCTTGAGAGTGCGGATGAATCTTTCAGCATACCCATTCTCCCAAGGACACCCTCTACGAGCTAACGAGATCTCAATGCTATGCCGCGTGAGCGTTGAGATATACGCATTTGAAAGATACTGCACACCTTGATCGGAATGATGGATCTCTGGGACGCTTCGCTTCAGTGCCGCCTCTAATGGTTTCAACGTCAGAGATTGATTCAAGTGATGGCTCAGATGCCACGCTCTTATCATTCGGGTGAAGACATCCATGAGAGCCGAGACATAGACGAAGTTTGCTTGCAGACGGATATATGTAATATCAGCAACCCAGACTTGATCACACCGAGAGATCTCAAGGTTCCTAAGGCGGTTGATCCAGGGACGCTCACCTTCAAGTGATGTCGTCGTTTGACAGGTGCGTTTGACGGCAATACAGAGACTTTCTGATTTCATCAATCGGGCGACACGTCGATACCCGACCTTGTAGCCCATGCGCACCAGCTCTGCCGTGATACGCCTATACCCATATTTCGGATACCGCAGAGATAATCGCTCTATTTCTTCTCGGAGAGCCTCTTCAGAGGGGTCGATCTTTGGTCGATAATAGAGGCTGCTCTTGTTGAAACCCAGCGTCTCGCAAATCTGTCGCATGGAATAATCGCTCCGCAACGCCTCAGCGATATCTCGCTGTTGAGACGGGGTCAACTCAAGTAAGTCGAGGCTTTTTTTTGGATGTCAAGTGCCAGGGTCAACCGCCCGACGAGTTGCTCAAGTTGGGCAATCCGCTCGGCAGAAGCGTTCGACTGCTTATCAGCGGGTTCAAAGAGGGTCGCCGCATTTTCAAGAAGTTGGCGTTTCCACTTTGAAAGTTGTTCATCGCTGAGGTTATGTCGCCGACACACTTCTGCTTGGGAACTTTCACTGCTGAGAGCCTCAAGAACGACTTCGGCTTTAAACTCGGCGGTGAACCTTCTTCGTTTGGCCATCGGATACTCCTTTCAAGTAGATGGGTATTATACCACAATCTTGTTTTAGAGAGTGGTCTAAATTTCCGATGGCAGTACAAATGATTGCTTTCTGCCAGAATGTTTATGACGAAACAATCAGTTTTGTGGATGAATGCTATAGGTTGATCCATGCCGATCTTCAGCAGAGCGGCGTTCTTCCAATTTAATCATTTCCTGATTCCTGGCTGTAATGATAACGAAACTCCCTTTCATAAATCCTTTTGAAGAAGATAAGTGCGATGCCAAAATTGCCTTTACGAGGAGATGTCCACTTTCTCGCCGCTCTTTGCACTGTCGTAAAGAGCGTCTAAGATTTGCATGAAGGTATGGGCATCTGGCGCAGAGACATCGGGTGCTACCTCACTCGCGATCGCCATGGCAAAGTGGTTGAGTTCGTAGTAGAAGACATGTACCTCTTCAGGCAGTTCACCGTGGTCAATTTCGAGCGGTGCGTCAATAGCTTCTCGGATAAACTCGCCATCTTTGAATCGGGCTATACCACCGTTTGTGATTGCACCAGTCGTGCCGTAAAGTTCCACGACACTCGCGGAATCTGAGTGGCTCATCCGAGAACAGTCGATCTGGATAGTTTTCCCACCTTCGCACCCAAGGAGACCAGTGAAATAGTCCTCCGCTGCGCCTTCAGGTCCATCATATTGCGGGTAAAGCACATGCTTCGCAGCATACGCCCACTCCGGTTTCGGACACCCCATCCACCACCACGTCAGGTTGAGTTCGTGGGAGTAGTGTTGCCCTAACGAACCGCCCTTTTGCCCGTAGACATGCAGCCAGCGAGTGTTGGTATCAAGATCCGGGATGAAGTTGTATTTCCCGAAGACGCGGGCGTGATACAGGTCTCCGATTGCACCGTTCAGGACAGCGCGCCGAATCTTTCGGTTGTTCGGGAAGTGGCGCATAAAGTAGCAGAATTGGAGCGTTTTCCCGGCTTGTTGTGCCGCCGCCTCCATCTCTAAAATTTCAGGTGCACGGATGGCATGTGGTTTCTGCACTAAGACATGTTTACCAGCATTGAGTGTATCCAAGACTTGCTGTAGCCTACCATCTGGAGAAGTCGCGAGATAAACTGCATCAACATCAGGGTTTTCAAGCAGTTCGTTGTAGTCAGCATAGCGGTGTGGTACTGCATTGTCATCCGCTGCTTGTTCACGACGGGTTGCGTCACGCTCTGCAATCGCGATGACGTTCAGTCGAGAGGTAGCGTTGGCGGCTTGGATCGCTTGGCAGCCTGCCCATCCGCATCCAACGACTCCGAGTTGAATGAATTGATTTGTCATAAGTGTTGCCTCCAACGCTTCTATAGAAAAATTAGGGTATGCCGTTTAAAACATTTTCGGTAATTCTGCAACGCTGTCAAGCACCCACGTCGGTTTCGCGACGGGATTCTCCAATTGATCAGGTTTAAACTTCCCAGTTTTCACAAGGATACTCCGCATCTCCATTCTTTCCGCACCAACGATGTCGGAAGTGATGTCGTCCCCCACTACAACCGCCTCATTTGGAGAGACTTGAAGACTCTCAAGCGCGATTTTGAAGAACGTTTCGCTTGGCTTGCCCATAACTTCGGCGGTTTTGTTCGCGGCGGACTCCAGAAGCGTAACGAATGCGCCACAATCCAAGAACATGCCTTCTGAAGAAAACCAATAGAGGTTCTTCTGCAACGCTATAAGCTCAGCACCATTCATCAACAGACGAAACGCATGATTTAAGGCGTGGAAATCAAACCCTTCGCCATAGTCTCCAACAACGACAAAATCAGGCGCATCGTCATCTATTGGTATTTCCTTGAAAAACGCTTTGACGGCATCATCGACCATGAAGTGACAATGGGCCTTAGGCTGTGCGCGTAAGTATTGGAGACAGGCGTAATACCAAATTAACCCCATTTGTAGCGCGAGGTCCCCGTGCCTCGCAATGCTGACTTGATCAAAAGACTTCTAATCAAGTTAATTTGGTATAAGTTGCGTTGAAAATCTCATCTTCGTAGATGTCAAATCCAAGTGCCTGCATCTGCGCGTGAAGCATCTTTGGGGTTTTGGCAGTCGTATTCGTCAAAAACCGGAGTTGGTATTTCTCCTGACGTAAGTAGTTGATAGTTTCAATTGCTCCGGGATAAGGTTCGCCTTTAAAATAGAGCGTTCCATCCATGTCAATTAAGAAAGCCTTAGGGGGTGTTGGTCTCATTTTCTGCTATTATCCTCGGCGCGCTACGGTGCCACAACTTTGTAGTGTTCAACCTGACCACCACGAATCGTCTGGATCGTGAGGCTTTTGACAGGGTGACGGTTCTCATCGTAATGCGAAATAGTTGTGGCACCTTTGTAACCACTGACTGCGGCGAATGCTTCGCGGACTGCAACCGGATCAAGGGAACCGGCTTTCTCTATCGCCACTGCTAACAGTCGCATCGCATCATACCCGGATGCAGCAATGCCATCCGGCGGACTTCCAAAGAGTGTATTGTAAGCCATCACAAATTCTTGAACGTCCGCGTCCTGTGTTGCGACAGAGAAATTAGTCGGATAATAACTGCCGTCCAGCACGCTGTTATCATCTAAGATACTGAGAAATCGCTCGCGGTCGTCCCATGCACTGCCGCCGAGGAAGGTTGCCGTGATGCCGAGCTGTCGTGCCTCATTTATCAACACCGGAACTTCTGGCTGGAAACCGGGACAGAATATAACATTTGGAGCAGTCTCGTGGATTGCCGTGAGCAGTTCGGTGAAAGTGGTATCGCCTGCAGTATAAGCACCACTGTGAACGATTTCTCCACCGTTTTCCTGAAATGCCGCTTCAAACGCCCTTACGAGATCGGTAGAATAGACATCACCCGCCTCGATAATTGTCGCTGCAGTTGTGGCACCAAGTTCGTCAGGGTTCATCGCGAAACTCGCCATCACTTTCCCTTGAAACGGGTTCGGGACCGTAATGAGAAAGACATAATCTCCGGCTTCTGGAACGTTTGAACCACTTGAACCGGGCAGCATGAGCCGCTGTGCCTGCTGAGCAATCGGACCGACTTCAACAGCATTCGTGGAATAAACAGGACCCAATAGTGAAAATACGTTTTCCATCTCAATGAGTTCTTTCGCGGCACTGACACTCGCTTCTGGCGTTGGAGGTTCACTCGCCACGGGTTGATTATTTCGACTGATAAACGTTATTTGCATACCGAGCACGCCACCCTTTTCATTGATTTGGGCGCGAGCGGTTTCAGCACCTTGGCTAAAGGTGGTAAAGGTGTTTGACGGTTGAATCACACCAATTTTTAATGTCGTTTCGGTCGGGGTAGTCGTATCGGGTTGAACCACTTGATTTACTCGTTCACACCCTGTCAGAGCAGTAAGCAGAATAACTGAAATTAAGATAAAAATTCTCATATACATAACGTAACTTTTCTCCTTTTGGCAAAAAGGCTTGAAAAATATTCGGGTTTGTGGTAACCTTTTACCCAACGAAAACAATAACAGATTCCACTGATTTTGTCAAATTTTGAACCATACCCTCAAATTGCCTTTTCCGCAACAGCATATCATACCCAATTAACTTGATTAGAAGTCTTTTGATCAAGTCAGCATTGCGAGGCACAGGGACCTCGCGCTACAAATGGGGTTAATTTGGTATCACACGTCAATAGACTTAACGCGTCCCACACGCGTTGGAAATTATCAAAAATCTGTTCTTAACAACGGAGCTTTTAACAGCAAGTTTTGGCTCGCAAGCTTCGCCAAAAGGGAGCGAGGATCCAATCGTTTAGAAATCAGGAATACACAAAGGAGTTTTTTCATGGAACTCGGCTTTTTCACAATGCCTTTGCATCCACCCGGCAGCGACACTACCAAGACGCTTGATGATGATATTGAACAGATGGTAATACTGGACGAGTTAGGTTACAAGGAAGCTTATGTTGGTGAGCATTTTACGTTTACGTGGGAGAATATTCCGTCTCCTGACCTTTTCATTGCAAAAGCGGCTGCGATGACAGAGAACATTATTTTCGGCACGGGGATTACTTGTATGCCGATCCACAATCCTGCCGTTGTCGCGCATCGCATCGCGCAATTGGACCACCAAACACACGGACGTTTCCATTGGGGAGTCGGTTCAAGCTCCACACCAAGCGATGCGGAGATGTTCATGGCAGAAGGGGACAGAAGGCAGTCAACCCGAGAAGGAATTGATGCCGTACTCAAGATTTGGACAGACCCGGAACCCGGACATTACAAGAGCGATTTCTGGGAATTTAAGATCCCCGAGTACCGTCCGAACATTGTGAGTGTTCACATGAAGCCTTATCAGAAACCGCATCCCCCAATTGCCATGGCGGGGTCGTCGCCTAAATCGGACACACTTGTTCTTGCTGGCGAACGCGGCTGGATTCCGATGAGTATTAATCTCGCGCACGTCCCTACTATCAAGACGCACTGGGACGCTGTCGCAGAAGGGGCGGAGAAGTCTGGCTTATCGCCATCTCGCTCAACATGGCGCATTGCCCGTGAGGTCTACGTTGCGGATACCACCGAACAGGCGCGAAAAGAGGCACTTGAAGGCACACTGGGACGCGATTTTAGAGACTATTGGTTCAAGTTATTTAGCCCGGGGCACTTCAAACCGAGTCAGGATATGGACGATGCAGACATGCGTCTTGAACATCTGTTAGATACCTTGTGGATCGTTGGAAGTCCGGATCACGTTGCAAACCGTTTGCGCGCACTTTATGAGGAAGTCGGCGGCTTTGGCGTTTTACTCGCCATGGGACACGAATGGGAACCGAAAGAGCAGTGGTTGAACTCAATGACACTCCTCAAGAATGAGGTAATGCCGCAACTTGCAGATTTGACTTAAAAGTAGTAGGCACACGGATACGGAGCAATCTTGTGAAAACACACCTCATGGCAGGTGCCGCAGAGACTGTGATTACCTCCATAAAGGACAGACCTGATGTTTACGCTGAGTTGTATGCGCGCGCGTTGGTGCTTGCCGATGGCGAAAAACAACTCGCTATTGTGACAGCCGACTACGGACAATTTCCACTCCAGTACAACAAAGTGCTACTCGATGCAATCCACCAAGCCACGGACATACCGCCAGAGCATGTTGTTATCAACTGCAGCCATACACATAACGCTCCGGGTGTTGACGGACGGTGGATCACTGAGGAATCCGAGGCGTGGTTGGCGACTTGTCTTGCCGAACTGGTGAAAGACGCAGTAGATGCGCTTGAACCGGCAACATTGCGGGTTGGACGCGCGCCCGTCCAAATCGGCTACAACCGTCGTCTGATGAACGACGAGGGTTATATCACAATGGCACCGAACTCGGAAGGGTCTGTTGTGCCGTGGGTTGACGTATTAGGGGTTTACGACGAAAATGGAGAGATCATCGCGGTGCTGTTCTCACATGCCGCGCATCCGGTGATTGTCCACTGGTCGAGCGAAGAGATCGGTGCCGATTATCCGGGCTATGCCGTTGAACATCTGCGCAATTTCTTGGATCTGAAGCCGGAAAGTGTTCTGCTATTCGCGCAAGGCTGCGCGGCGGATATCAATGGGTATCCGTTGCGGGGTGGTTTCAGTGCCTGCGATGTCGCTGGGTTCGCGCTCGCGTTTGCGACACACCAAGCCTTAAAGACTGCCGAAGAAATTCCTGCAGCACCGCTTAAGGCGTGCTCTGTGCTTGTTAACTTGCCGTTCCGTGATCCACCATCGGTTGCGAAATGTGAGCAGTTAGTTAAAGAATTCCCTGACGATGAACGCTTTGTTGCCTTATTAGAAGTCGCTAAAAGCGGTGAGAAGCGCACCTTACCCTTCCCAATGAGCGGATTCGCTGTCGGCGATGTGCTCTGCTTCCTGTCTGTATCGCATGAACTTTTTTCGGAGTATCAACGCTTTGCAGACGAAACATCGCCGTTCTCACACACCTTCGTTTTTGGATATACAAACGGCAGCGAGGTCTATATTGCGACCAAGAAGGCTTACGAATTGGGGTTGAGGGCAGGTTATGAAGCGGGACCGCGGAACCACGCTCTCAGTGGTCCTTACCGGTTGGCGTTGTTGCCATCAGTTGAGGCACAGATCCAGGCGGAGATAACGGATATATTGGGAAAATTGCAAGACGCGTAAAGTGTACAGTTTGCAACCGATGGATTCTTACCAACATTTCCTATCATTCTGATGCCCCTGGTGTGATACCCAATTAGCTTGATGAAGTCTTTTGATCAAGTCAGTATTGCGAGGCACAGGGACCTCGCGCTACAAATGGGGTTAATTTGGTGTGATACCCAATTAGCTTGATGAAGTCTTTTGATCAAGTCAGCATTGCGAGGCACAGGGACCTCGCGCTACAAATGGGGTTAATTTGGTGTGATACCCAATTAGCTTGATTAGAAGTCTTTTGATCAAGTCAGTATTGCGAGGCACAGGGACCTCGCGCTACAAATGGGGTTAATTTGGTGTGATACCCAATTAGCTTGATTAGAAGTCTTTTGATCAAGTCAGCATTGCGAGGCACAGGGACCTCGCGCTACAAATGGGGTTAATTTGGTGTGAGAAGCAACGTCATCCGATGATCTTCAGTTAGGTATCGGTTAACGACGCTGGCAACATCATCCGCTGAGACATCAACAAATGCAGTCGCAAGCTGCGATAAGTTATTACCATATTGGTATTCTATTGTCCCCCAACTCACACCAAACTGGAGAAGCCTCAAGGTCTCTGTCATATTCTCGGGTTTATTTTCCATGAGCGTTTTCATGTCCGGTGGTGCGCTGAGTTCCATCGAAAGGTACTCCGCATACATCGGAACCTGCAAGTTGTTTTCAGGTTGCCTTAACACGTTCATCAACTCTTGAACCCGTTGCTTAACCTTTTCTATATCTGCATCCGGCTTGAGTGAGGCACTGACATATAAGTATACCTGTTCAGGCGTGACGAGATCAACCGCACAGAAAACCTGACCCGTCAATTCTTTCAATTGGGGATCCTGTATGCAAGCTACCCGCAAAAGCAGACTCGCTATATAGAGGGCGGGATAGTCTCCGTTTTCAGGACGAGGAATTGGGTAGGTTTCCATGTAATGCGTTACATTGATATCCCAAGTAGCATTTTGGTCTTTCGCTATCTCTGGAGGGACTGTTGATTGGGGAAGCGTCTTCTCACTTAAGCTGATAGCTCCGAGTTGTTTTTCCATTGTCTGTTGCAGTGTTTCGGGATCAACGCCACCGATAACACACAAAAGGACGCGATCTGCTTGAACCAAATGTTGATCGCGATATTTCTGGAGTTCGCTGAGTTGTGCTGATTGAATGTCTCCGCGCATCGCTATATCGGTTTCACCATGCCGAAAAACCTGGTTCCATGCAACGTCTGCCAATTTATGTGTTGCCAAGTTCGCTTCAATATATTCAAACTGGGCCAAGACATTCGGGAGTTCCTCAACGAGGCTTTCTGCTGAAAACGGCAGTCCAGAAAGCCATTGAGTATGGCGTTCCAAACCCTGCGTCCATGTATCCGTATTACCGATGAACTCCAAGCGCATGTTATCCGCCATTGTTTCCGCGTTACTTGTGTTGTAATCAATCTGTCCTGCGGTTCGGACTGTCAGGTGATTAATGAGATGGCTCCAATATGCCCTTGCTTTCCCGTCCGTGACGAGCCCAAGGGGCAAATAACTGAAGATACCGACATCCGTGGAATTCTCAACATGGAGATTGACCACCCGGATACCATTGCTTAAAGTAAAACGTGTCACTTTAGGAGCGGTATTAGAAGTAAGAAGATTAGGAAAATCCTCTGATGCATTAGGGACTATGACCTTCTCAGAAACCTGTGAGCCGGTACTGCTGCTTTTGCCGGGGGTGGCAGCCTGTCCGATTTGATTTCGCATATCCGGTTTTGCGACGGTATCAAGAACGACAGGTGTCTCAATAATTTCAATAGTCGGTTCGGACTGTGCCTCAAAACTATACGGTCGCTGGAATCTGGCAAGATATTGATCACTCACACCGAGCAGCAATATAACCAAAACCGTAGTTGTACCAAGAGCCATCCATGGTAACAACGGTTTTCCAGTTGGGGGTGATACTGGGTTTATGTCAGCAACTTGCCGCATGATGTTCTCGTATAGGTTGTTAGACAATTGCCAACCGCCAAGTGTTTCGTTAATCAAGCGTTCATCTGATGCTTGTAAACGCTCCCGCGCTCGTTGAAGCCGACTCGTAATTGTGTTCACCGATACACCCAGGAACTTGCCAATTTCCTTAGTGGTCATCTCACCGAGATAGTAGAGTGTCACCACCGTGCGTTCGCTCTCTGGTAATTTTTCCAGAAGTTGCTTGACAATTTCACGGCGATGCTCGGTTGCTTCTGTCTCACGCTGTTCCAATATATAACGCTCATAAGTTAACTTATCTATTGCTTTCACAGACGAGTCCCTCAGCGGTTGCATCGCAGGTTTCTTCTTTCGGAGCCAATCGGTGCAGAGATTATTTGTAATGACATACAGCCACCCTACAAATTGATTGCGATTCTTGAGTGTCGGGAGTTTCTCATAAACTTGAAGGAAGGTGTCTTGCGTAATCTCCTCAGCATAGTGAAAATCACCGATCTTTCGCCACGCCAAGGCGTGAACACTCTTTTGATATTTTTGAACCAAGGTACCGAACGCCTCATCATCGCCAGATAAGACACTCTGAATCAACTGAACGTCGTCTTTGTCCATCGGAACTCTCCGTAATGCGTCCACACAAACACCTGAATTTCTACTAATGCGTCGTATCACTCCGATGCACGTGGCGTGAGAACTAATGTCATCCGCTCATCTTCGGTTAGATACCGATTGCCAATATCAGCAACGTCAGCCGCTGAGACATCGGCGAATGCACCCGCAAGTTGTGATAAGGTATCCCCATATTGATAGTCAAGCATACCCCACGCTAAACCGAGCTGAAGGAGCATCATAGTTTCTGTCACACCGGCAGGTTTCTGTTGCATTAGCATCGTTATGTCGGGAGATGAACCAAGTTCCATCGCAAGGTACTGCGTATACATCGGAACCTGCGCGTTGTTCGCTGGTTGCTTTAGCTGGTTTATCAACTGTCCAATCCGCTCCTTAACCTTCTCCATATCTGTATCCGGTTTGAGCGAGGCACTGACATATAAGTATACCTGTTCAGGCGTGATAAGGTCAACCCCAGAGAAAACGTGCCCCGTCAACGCCTTCAATTGTGGATCCTGCATACAGGCTACCCGTAAAAGCACACTCGCCACATAGAGTGCTGGGTAGTCTCTGTTTCCAACGTTGGGAATTGCGTAGGTTTCCATGTAATGCGTTGTATTGACATCCCAAGTGGCGTTTTGGTCTTTTGTTATGTCTGGCGACACTGTTCGCTGCGGAAATGTCTTTGCAGTTAAGCTGATAGTTCCGAGTTGTTCTTCCATTGCAGGTTGCAATGTTTCCGGTTCAACGCCGCCGATGACACACAAAAGGACGCGATCGGCTTGAACCAAATGTAGATCGCGATATTCTTGGAGTTCGTCCAACTGTGCTGATTGAATGTTTCCGCGCATCGCTATCTCAGTTTCACCATGCCGAAAGACCTGGTTCCACGCAGCATGTGCGAACTTATGCGTTGCCAGATTCGCCTCAACATAGTCAATCTCGGATAAGGCTCTCGGTAGTTCTTCGGCGAGACTCTCTGCTGAAAAAGGTAATCCAGAAAGCCATTTTGCGTGTAGATCTAAGCCCTGCGCCCAGTTATCGGTGTTACCCCGAAAATCTAAGCGCATGTTATCAGCCATCGTTTCTGCACTACTTGTGTTGTAGTCAATAGGTCCCGTGGTTCGGAGTGTCAGGTGCTCAATTAGATGGCTCCATTGTGCCTTTGCTTTCCCATCAGTTACAAGCCCAAGGGGTAAGTAACTGAAGATACCGACATCTGTGGTATTTTCGACATAGAAATTGACAACTCGGATACCGTTGCTTAACGTAAAGCGTGTTACTTCAGGCGGTGCAGCGGAAGCGAGAGAAAAATTGCCAAGGATGAACAGTACCACGATGGCGTGTTTAATTCTGTTAATCATCTTTAGTTACCTCCAAGTGTTAGGTCTTCAGACATTGAATGAAAATCGTTAAAATGAGATAATCGGAAATTCGATCCTTCAATCGTTCCGCACGTCAGTTTAAGAGGGTTGCACATATACCCTCTTAAATTTTCGGAGACAGCGGGTAAACAGTGCGACAGCCTCTATATCTTGGCGTTCAGGTGAAAACAGATAAACACCGTTGCCTTTTCTTTCATAGGAAAGCGCGTATAATCCACGGGCATACCGACCGATCGCTATAATCCCAAAAGCATTGCCGCCGACCCGGGGGGTTATCCCTGTTGAACCTGTAGAAATGGCGATGAGTCCAACAGCAGAGAAATTTCCAAAAGCAAAAACCCCTGCGGATGTTACACCGATCGCGACGATCCCGCAAGATACGCTGCCAATAGCAATGACACCAAAAGAAACAGCTCCAATCGAAACAACTCCAAAAGAGACTGCCCGATAGAAACAATACCAGATGCGATTGCTCCAAAAGTTATGTCACCCAAGATAGGTCCCCACGAATGCCAAACGCGTAGAAATGGCGTAATTTCGATTTTGACATGTTCTAAATATTTCGCTATGCCGTACGCCAAGAAAGGCAAGAAAGCTAAAATCCATAAGATCGCTTCCGATATATGCCACTTTCGGATGTACGCGTCAAACGTTTTTTTGAAAGTTTCCGAGTTAAAAGTTTTTGACATCTTTTTTCTCCTATTTATACGATTGTGGAATTCAGGTGAACTGCATAAGTGCTGAACCAAAACACATAGTATCGTTAAACAAAACGATTGTTTATCGCTTGATTTCTAAAGACGTAATTTCGGTGCAGAAAACGTGCATAATCTGAAAAAAATGAAAATTATCTGAATTTTTTAGCCATTTTTCTGCGGAGGTCGGATTCCGGAGGCACGATAAACCGCCGATGGCGTAAGGGTTGGGGGTGTTAGCACACAACATTGGCTAATGAAGAAAGATAGGGATAAGTCCAAAGATATTTTGGATTTGAGTGAACGCTGATACGTATTATATTTGGGATGTTGACCGGTGTCGGATTGCTCAAAACGGATTAATCCTACTCGGTTCATAGAAGTTATTATGGTGAAATGAAAAAATAAGTAGACACCTCCTGACAGGCGCGCTTTGATAAAGATTAAAAATTTAATTCGGTAATTTCCTGATCATGTCCAGTGTCCCTTCCCAGTAACAGGTAGGGACCCCGGTTGCAAACCGTGAAGAAATACCCAAGCAAAAACCCTACCGGGCCAGGGGGCAAAATTGGGCGAAAAAAAGGAAAACTAAATAGCCCTGAAATTTTGTTTCTTATACGACTTGTGCTAGTTGTTTTCTCGATCCTTTGTGAATCAAGGGTTCGCTCGTTCCCTGATAAAACCCAAAGATGTCGTTCGCGCATAAGCAAACTCCATAAAGACAAAATTAACTAGCACAGCGCGTTTCTTATAGTAAAGCCCACAATTAACTATACACTCAAGTTAGCGAGGTTAGGAAACCTCGCCAGCAGTGGCAACGGAGGTCGGGGTTAAAAACCCCTCCCACAGGTTACTGAAATGTCCATTTATTTTCGGGCTTCACTATAATATTGCTTAAAACGACAAAATTTAGTATAATTTTTACATATTGCTAAACTTTGGACAATTCATCCTGGGTGCGTTGGTCTAAAAACATAGGAGTAGTTTATGAACCCGAAAATTTTCAGGTTAACACTATGCGTATTACTCGTCCTCTCAGTCGCTTACCTTTCTGCGGAGGAGAGAACGGAAGATGTCGGAATAACTGAAGAACCGATGCCTACGCTTAAAGTGGGTTTGATTCATCCGTTGCTAAATTACGCCACTTTTGGCGACGGTGCAAAACTCGCCTTAGCCGAAATCAACAAGGCAGGCGGTGTTCTTGGGAAACAGGTAGAACTTATCTATAAAGTAGAAACAGGAAACATTGCTGATTCTGCAAGAGAATTAGCTGAAATTGAAAATGTTGTCGCTATATTAGGGCCGATGTTTTCAAGTAGTGCTGTTAAAGTTGGACCGATCATCAATATCCCTGTCATTGTGGGGGCAACAGGTGCCGACGTGACGAATACTGGGAATGATCCGAGAGATTTTCTCTTTCTCGCGGCGAATTCAAATGCCTTGCAAGCAAAAGTCATGGCAGGTTTTGTGGTGAACGACCTCGGAAAGAAAACTGCAGCGATGATTTGGCAGAACGGGGATGTCTACTCTAAAGGTTTCGTTAACGCATTTGATGCGAATTTCCAGGAACTTGGCGGTCGCATTGTTGCCAATCAAATCTATGAACAAGGCGATACAATGTTTGATGGACAACTTGGGATCATCAAAGAGGCAAGCCCTGATGTTCTGCTTCTCGCAAGTTTTCCGCCAGAGAACCCGATCATAGTGAAGCAGGCACGGGAGATGGGCATTAAGTCCACCTTTATCGGCAGCGATGGTTGGGATGATTCGTTGATGTTAGACATTTTAGAGGATAACACCCCTCTCGAAAATTCCTACTATTGTAGTATCTCGGATGAACTTGCTGCGGATTTTACTGATGCTTATGAAACAATGTTTAAAAATCAGTCTATTGGTATTGCTCCGTTGGGTTATGATGCCATGAGGTTATTGGCAATAGCGATTGAAAACGCGCAATCAACAGACCCTGTTATGATTCGGGATGCAGTTGCTGCTATCACTGACTACCAAGGGGCGACAACTATTTCCGGCTTTGATGGGAACCGTCATCCTGTCAAACCTGCTGCGGGTATCCGCGTGTTGAAAATTGTTGATGGTCAACCGCAGCAATACACTGTTGTGAAAGCAAATGAGTAAGTTCAGGGGTATTTAGTTTTGGATAAATTATTGGATTTCATAGATGTTTGATTTTCCCTTTCAGGCCCGGTGCGGTTAGGAATGCAGATCGCATTTGGTCGAGTACGCCGCAAAACCGTGAAGAAATCCGCAGAAACACCCAAGCAAAAACCCTACCGGGCCTGGGTGAATTAGAATTACCGATTTAAATAATTAAACTTCATCAAAGCGCGCCTACCAGTGAGTGTTTATGTAATTTGAACGTGAGTTCGATTAAAAGTAGGTCTCTAACTTCGCACGTGCGTTTAAGACACCTTCAATAATCGGTTGTGGTGTCTCCGCGTTCAACCCTAAATAGATAAGCATGATCTCCTCAGTGTAGCCGACGCGCTCTATCTCCTGACAGATGGCGCGAAAATCCATCTCTGGTGCCCAGAATGGCTCGCTGCCTGTTTGCGAATCGACACCACAATTGAAATAGACACTGAACAACCGTTCTGACAAGGTTCGCAAGGCGATAACAGGGTCGTCTCCAGCCCGATGAAAATGAAATGGGCTGTAGTAAAAGCCGAAGTTTTCGGAAGGGATCGCATTGAGGATCTGCTGCGTGCGCTCAAGGTTGTAAGCCAGACTCCCTTCGTGCGCATAGAGCACAAGGGTTAGATTCCGAGCCTCTGCTTCCAGAGTGATCGTTTTGAGGTGATCAATAATCGTGTCAATCTCACGAGCGGTGGCGGTTTCATTACCACCACTCGCGATGCTGACTATTGGAATGGAAAGCCTTTGGGCAGTGTCGAGAATCGAGGTTAATTCTTCAAGTCCATCTGGCACGTCAACCCGCACCGTGCTCAGCATAGATTTGAAATTGAGTCGGGTCTCTTCTCGAAGTGCGTCAATAGTTTCGGCTGCCACATCCGAAAAATGGGTTTGGGCGAGTTCAATGGCAGACACACCGCCTTCAGATAACTCACTCACAAACGCCGTCAAAGGAAAAGGGGAAAATGGAAGGGTACTTGCACAATAGGTTCTCATGAATTTGCTCCAAAGGTAAACCGAATTACTTACCCATTTCTTTTAGGGCAGTTAAGCAGCGTTCAACAGCCTCAAGTGGCGGGTAGGCATCGCTTTCATACTCAACGATATACCATTCTGTGCCACCGGTCGCTTCGCAGACCCTGAAGATTTCGTCCCACGGTACACTATCCTCACCGATAATAGGACGGAAACCGGCGTGCCCATCCGCTTCACCCTCTAATTGGGTGAAAGGTTTGAGATGCACTGTGCCAGCGCGCCCCGGATATTTCTCCAGAATGCCGACGAGATCTGCACCACCGTTGAGCGCGTTACCCATATCCAGTTGCATCACGACTCCAGCATTCGTGTTACCGAAGAAGGTGTCCCATGGTTGTTCACCGTCAAGCGGTGTAAATTCAATGTGGTGGTTATGATATCCTGTCACCATATCGTGCGCGGCGAGTTTATCAGCGACCGCATTGAAGACATCCGCTAATTTCAACCAATCTGCCCGTGACTGACGCAGTTCACCCGGTATACCGGGGACGATGACATAACGGTTTTCCAAAACCTTGTTGAACTCAATCGTTTCGGCGAGGGTGTCTTCTTGGACGAGGTTGAACGGCGTGTGCCAACCACAGCAGACCAAGCCGAACTCGTCAAGATAGCCTTTCAACTCTTGCGCGGTATGTTGGGGTGCTCCTGCGAATTCAACACCTTCGTAGCCCATCTCTGCGACCGCTTTTATCGTGCCGCGGGCATCCTCTGCTAACTCATTTCGGACAGAAAACAGTTCTAGACCAATCGGTACTCTTGCCATGATTTTCCTTTCATGTTCTTTCGCAGAAGCGCAATGCGCTCCGCTGATAAAATTTGTTAACTTATACCAAATCTGAAAAATAAATTCGCATTTCAGAGATTTTGAAACTCTATGAGGTTTCCGCATGTAAGAGGCGCAATAATGCACGTCGCATTTGGTCGAGTACGCCGCAAAATTGCGCCACTACGAACCGGTTTTCGTTAATGAAAAACGTTTATTCAGAAATGGTATTATAATAAAAGGCAGGACAACCCTTGCCATTTCAGTGCGCCTATCGCGCCGTGTAATTGGGCGCGAGGGGACATGTTCGGTGAAGTGATAGCAGTGCCACTCTCGCCAAACCGTGAATTAAATAAGCTGCTCCGGTCTGTGATTCATACCAATCTATCCCCGATGCCCCATACGGAAGTGTTTCCGGGAAATAGACTTCCAACACTGTACTCGCAAGTTCAATTCCACCATCCAACCATACCGATTCACCGGTGATGTCGTATAGGTCAGCAAAGAGCTCAAGTACTAACCCGGCATCTGATGCTGGGATTTTAAACTCCTCTGTGTGAACACGGTCAACTGGAAATTCCGCATCAAGATAGGTGTCGCCAATCGCGCGTGCCAATTCCATCAATTTTTCATTCTGCGTCAACCGCCATCCACCGAGGCATAGCACCCCTGTACCACACGCAGTCCCGGCACCGTAGACACTGCCCCATACGGACATACGTTCAACAACCCGATTTGTCTCACACTCGCATAGACCGATAAACTCACGAGTTTCGAGGTTGTGCGGTGCAGAAAGAAATCCGTCAATGTAAACCGAAGCGTATTGCCGCATCTGGCTTGCTAATTCGGGTAGGTGTGATTCTATCAACGTTGCAGATTCAAGCAGGCTGACCCCCAATGAGAAGGTCTGCGTGGGGGCATTCATCTCAAAAAACCGTTCTGCCTCTTTTGGTGAACGACTTTCGATGCGCAAAAGTCCACGTGCATCCCGTTTTTCCCACCAGTAATCGGTATAATTCTGGATCTGTTGGTGGATTTCAGGACGTTGGTCTTGCGTATACGAGAACGCTAAATCGAAGATATAAAAGCCTGAATGGCGTGGAAAATCGCATGCTCTGGCACTGCGATCAAGGTGTGCTTTTGTGTCGATGTTCGCATGGCGGATGTATTCAAATCCGTCACCTTCTGTCCAGTGATAATCCAATCCGTCGGCGAAACTTTGCACACATGCGGGGTTAAACGTATTCAGTTTTTGCCAGAGCCACAGTGGAACCTGACGCAGATGATCGTGAATTGCGGCACCACCCGCCGGATTCCGCGAACATCCAACGCGTTCTTCAATGAGCTGCCAAAACGAATGCTCGCCCCATGGAAACAACCCAGTTGCTGTTTTCGTGCAATGCTGGGCAAAGTGCGTCAAGTAGCGATCCACTGCTGCGGCGTATTCCGGTTTCGATTCAGTTTCAGTGAGCGCGTTCATTGTGGCGAGCAACGGTTCATCGTGAATCAAGTTCGTACCGAGATGCGCCCGATCGCCGTTCCGTTGCCCCGGAATTTTAGGCGGTTTCTCGATTAGCATCTCACCCGTCTGCGCATGTAGAATGGACGGGAATAGCCCTTTGTATGGCTTACTGCTTTCGATCATTTGATCAATGGCGTTGCCTATTTTAGTGATAATTACTTCCGGGTTCATTGTAAACGCTACCTCCGCACTGTTGAATGAGAAATATGGTATCATGAATGTAGAAATAATGTCAAGATACCAAAATTACTATAGTTTCCTTGTTTTTGTCCAATGAAAGCATGATTTGATTACTTGCTTTAGGGTGTGTGAAAGTAGAAATAACGTGCCATTGAAGTTCTAAAAAGGTTATGATATAAGTGTTAGAACCTAAACCTTTTTGGAGGTCTTCAATGGCAAAAAGAAGTATAGCAAAAAAACGGAAAAAGCACAATGGTAAAAAATGGGTGGTAACGCCTCAGGCGCCGTTGTGTGCTCTGGGTGAAGTGTTGCGGGTTCGTGAGGTATTTCAGCCCCTCCATGACACGGTGAATATCGGGCAGAAAACAGTTGTGTATCGTCCGACAGACAAGTTAGTTTTTGTGGTGTTAGGGATGCTATCGGGTGCGGAGACGGTGTCTGAAATCCAAACCAAAGTTCGCTCGGATCGTGGCTTGTTAGGTGGCTTTGGCTACCAAAGATGTGCGGATGCGTCGGTGATCCAGCAGACGTTAGATGCCTCAACGGAGGCGACTGTTGCTTCACTTGAATCTGCTTTAGCGGAGGTGCGTCTCAAACAAGGTCAGGGGCGTCAGGTGTCTTTGGGGGCTGAAGATGAGATAGGTGTGGATATAGACCTCTCTTCCTTGCCGATTGGCAAGCATGCCGAGGGTTCAGAGAAAGGATATGTCGCGAAAAAGCCGAATACTTATACGCGTCAGTTGGCACGGTGTGTCTGCGGAGACACCCAAGAGATATTTACGCAGGCGTTATACCCCGGTAAAACCAACAGCGATGCTGTTTTCAAGCCGATGCTCGGCAAACTTGAGACTGTTTTGACGCTTGATAGCGTTGAGAAACGGAGCCGAGTTCGGCTTCGCTTTGATGCCGGATTTGGCACGGATGCCAATATCAATTATGCCTTATGGCGGGGGTATCGCCTCATCGGGAAGATGTATAACTCCCGCCGGATCCAAAAGTTAGCGGCCCCCATGGAGGAGTGGGTGTCTGTGCCAACGTCGAAAGGCGTCAAGGGTAGAGAAGCAGGGTGGGTTCAACAACCGCATCGGTATGCGAGACGGATGGTTCAAGTCGCTGTGAGAACACCGAAAAAAGATGGCACTTGGAGTTATGCCGTGTTGGTTTCAACCGACACGACCGCAACGCTTGAAGAACTGCTGCTTGAATATGACAAACGCAGTGGGGCCCCGGAGAACTCTTTCGCCCAAGATTATCAAGCCCTCTCTTTGCGAAAATACAGAAAGACAGGATTTATCGCACAGCAAGTTTTGCTTTTACTCGCAGAACTCGCCCATAACCTGATGATTTGGATGAAAGCGTGGTTCATAGAGGCGGTTAAGATACCTGAAGGGGCCTCGGAGCCAACCGAAAACGCACACCGAAAGGCAACGGAGATGCTTCAAAGCCGAGGACTGAAACGGTTGAGGCGAGACATCTTGGCGATCCCAGGAAAAATCTGCTTCGACGGTAAGAAGGTCGTTGGCATACGGATCAACCCTTTATATCCCTTCATACAGCACGTCTCCACTGCTACCAAGGCACTTTTCCAACAGTATGACATACTTGTGTTAATGGACAAAATGTAGGTAGTTTGGACAGTTTTTTGGATTTCCCTGTGAGTCGTTGGTTTCAACACAAGGGAAACCGGCACGGCTATAAAGTGTCTTTCCGGATACACCTTTCGCACCGCTGAGGCTTTGACCCCGGAGGGCGCGGTCTATACACATTCGGGGTCTCCGCTGGGTCTGTGCTTTCTTAGAGACGCAATACCTTTTTCTGCGACTTAGCGTGTCTGGGAAACTCAGAGAAAATAACTGAATATAGCGGATGCGCGTCGGTGTTTGTTAACAAGTCTATGCGATGGAGGCACAGACTGACAGTCTATGCTACGGCAGAGGGTTCTCAGCGGAGACATTTGCCCATTTCTAAAATTGTCCAAACTATAGTACTTCTACGCAATATGTTTTTAAGCAATTTGCTTGCCAACTCATCTTTTGTGTTGTATAATCGCGATATAGTTCAGGACTTACGCGACCTGCGCGGTACAGTCTAAAACTTGATGATAGGAGAAACAAGTATGAGATTGTTGTTGATTTTTTGCATGATCCTCTTAATGCTGATGTGTGGAGGTGTGTTTCGGGTTTTTGCCAACGCCCCGACAACGCCGAAAATCCTGTTTACCTCCAGTCGGGATGGCAATCGAGAGATTTACATGATGAACCCAGACGGTTCTGAACAGGTGAACCTGACACAGCACCGCGCCGAGGATATGAGTGCTGTGTGGTCTCCGACGGGTGATAAGATCCTCTTCGTCTCGAATCGCCAAGGCACGCGTGTGCGAGACCTGTATGTGATGAACCCCGATGGCTCTAATGTCCGCCGCGTCTTCAAGAAAAAAGCAAAGGGACAGAGAAGTAATCCGGCATGGTCTACCGATAGCAAACAGTTTGCTTACAGCTACACGGACTGGGATCGTTGGGAGTTCGGTCTCTATCTTGGGACGTTTGGCGAAGAAGATGCCGAACTTCTACCGTATGGGCATTCCCCTGAGTGGTCTCCTGACGGTTCCGAAATCGCCTATTCTATACCTCATCAATTCGGGTCTCGACTCACATTTATGGATGTTCGCACACGAAAGCTGGAACAACCGCTTCCCGATAAAGCACTACGACGGCAATCCGGTCCGTCTTGGTCTGCTGCGGGAGACAGACTTGCCATTTCTGGGAACAGGCATCCGTTGCCGGTCATCTTGGATAGAGATCTGCACAACGCATGGCACGATAAATACACAGTCTTCATCGTCAATCGCGATGGCACCGGTCTCCAGCAACTTCTTGAGGAAGACGGTCCCTGGGCAGGTATTTCTGCGTTATCGCCGGACGGCTCGGAAGTGCTTTATACACAGGAGATTAACGGACATCGGCAAATTTTCAAGATTGATATAAACAGCGGCGTTCGGACGCAGTTGACGCATATTGGGGGGCCTTTTCGTGAAACGAATGCTGGGGGTGATTGGTTTGATCCGGCGTATGGGTTGCCGGTTTCCCCACAACAGACGTTGCTAACGACGACATGGGGGGAAGTGAAAAGACAGGAGGCTCCATAGAAAAAACAATTTTTCTTTCTGATTAGGACTTATGCAGCCACCATTATCCGCGCCAAATACGCATCTACGAAAATCCGAAATTTAGACAATTTTTTGAGCATTAGGAGAAATTTATGCACGTTGGACTCATGGAAGGAACAATCCGCCGAGAAACACTCACCGAAAATCTTGATGCCGTTGTCGAACACGGTGTCCATCATCTACAATATCATGTATCGGCATCGGCACCGTCGCTTGCGGAGATTCGTAAAGAGATGGACACTCGACAGATGACGATCTCCGCACTTTCAGGCACCTATAACATGATTGATCCCGATGTTGAGAAACGCCACGCGGGTTTGCGGATGTTACGCTCCGTCGCAGAGACCTGCGCGACGCTCGGCACATCGGTCATTACGCTTTGCACCGGTTCTCGTGATCCAGATAGCATGTGGCGTGCGCATCCTGATAACAATACTGCAGAGGCATGGCGCGATCTCGTTGAATCCATGAAACAGGCGTTAGAAGTGGCTGAGGAATACAAGGTAGTGCTTGCGCTTGAACCTGAAGTGGCAAACGTGATCGACTCTGCACAGAAAGCGCGTCGTCTGCTTGATGAGATGCAATCACCCTATCTGAAGGTTTGTATGGACGGCGCGAATATCTTTCATAAGGGTGAGCTGCCAAAGATGGGTGAAATCCTCGATGAGGCGTTCGCACTGCTCGGCGGAGACATTGCGCTCACACACGCCAAAGATTTGGACACGGACGGTCAGGCGGGACACCTCGCCGCAGGGACAGGGTTGCTGGACTATGATCAATATCTCGGCTTGCTGAAAGAGAGCGGCTACGACGGCGCGGTGGTGTTGCACGGATTGTCGGAAGCACAAGTGCCTTTTTGTACGGGCTTCTTACGTGAGAAAATCGCTGCGCTGTAGAAATGTAGCAGTTTGTACGTCTTCAAACTGTTCCAGCCATCCGTTCCGCTAACCGAGCGAGTGCTGGCGACGTATCCAACTTTTCAAGTTCCGCCTCAATCAGTGTGAAGTGTTGCGTCTCAGTGAGTGCAGCTTTGATGGCAGCGTCGAATTCACCTTCGGTTCGGACGTGGAACCCCCGCCCTGTGCTAAAGAGTGCTGGTATGCTGCTATAGTTCCAACAGCCTATATCGTTAAATGTCCCTTCAAGGAGGTGCCGTTCAGTTCCATAACCGTGGTTGTTTAAAAGCAGGATAATCGGATTGAGTCCGTAGCGCACGGTTGTTGAGAGTTCGGTGCCAGTCATCTGGAATGCCCCGTCTCCGACGATAACAAGTGGACGCGTGTTGGGCATGCTGAGTTGCGCGCCAATGGATGCTGGCACCGCAAATCCCATGGAGGTATAGTAGGCGGGACTAATAAAATTGGTGTGTTGAGACATTCGTAATTCCACAGCACCGAAGAGGCTATCCCCGACATCAGCGATAACCGTCAGTTCATCGCTAATAAATTCATTGAGGTGTTGAAACAATCGACGCACCGTTAAAGGTGCGTCAGGCTCAACAACGAACGGTTTCGGATCTGGGAGTACCCACTCCAAGTTCGGTTTCCGCCGTCTACGGAGCTTTGCCGAATTGATGCCGTCAATGAAATCATCAAACATCACCTCTTCATAGTTATGATAGCGGACAGCGATTTTTTCGGACGTGGCATAGATAGAGCGACCGCGGTCGAGGTTTGCGGTGTAAATCCCAAGATTCACGTCGGTCATGAAAGCACCGAGGATAATAACACAATCCGAATCTTCAACAAATTGTCTGACTTCTTCGCGTCCCATCGCGCCTTCATAGATACCCAAGTAGAGCGGGTGTGACTCCGAGATCACCGATTTTCCGAGGAGCGTTGCTACCACAGGAATACGTTTCTCTTCTACAAGGCGGATCAATTTGTTTTGATAGCCGAATCTATGTAACTCTACGCCAGCGAGAATCACCGGTTTTTTACTCTGATTAATAAAAGCAATTGCCTCCTCAACAGCGGCACCTAATGTGTCTGGGTCACTGAGGTGTCCACCCGTTGAAGGACGCTGGTAGAGTGTGCCTCGGACATCCACCATATCGCGTGGGAGTTCCAAGTAGCCAGGGCGTTTATAGCGATACACAGCATCAAGTACCCGATCGATTTCGTTGAAAGCCGTAAAGGGTTCATCAAGTAGCGCAGTTGCGACGGTTATTTCGTCATAGATATGTTGTTGTGTATGGAAATCCCTGACTTTATGGTGTAGGAGTGCATCTTTTCCGCGTTCTCTGATGCCCGGTGCACCGCTAATGACTACGACGGGAGATTTTTCTGCGTAGGCACCTGCGACAGCGTTCACCACTGACAATCCACCGACGCAATAGGTGACGCAGACTGCACCCATGCCTTTTGTGCGTGCGTAGGCATCGGCGGCATATCCGGCTGCGTCCTCACGGGTCATACCGATATGTTGAATCGGACTCTGTTCAATGAGGTTATAGAACCGCAGCACATAATCACCGGGGATGCCGAAGATGTGTTCAATATCGTAACTTTCCAGTTTTCTAATCAGGTATTCGCCGATGGTTGGGGGGCTGTTAAACATGGGAAGCACCTCGTTGTGTATAATTGTTTTAATTATTTGTTAGTTGCACAAATTGCGTCAGATTGGATGAGTCGATTTTGTATAATAGGTGTCAATAGTGAAGTCACTGCTGAAAAGTGAGGCTTAAAAGCATGTGTTATTTTTTAATATCCGATCAGGATAATACCTTTTAACGGCAACACCAATCGACTGCTGATGTATAATGTTTCCAAAAAGGTATAAACTTTCTGAAAATCGTCGCCACCCCTATAATCATTTCTAACAGCCAAGATTAGGAATTCAACACCATGCATCATTGATGCCTGAAAAATGTCTTTAAGAAATGCAAAATTAGCAGTTGCTCTGCCCGCTTCGACTTCAAGTACTATTTTCCCGTCATTGCTTATACCATCGGCGTTGAAAGACTGGTCAACGGTATTATTCAAACCGAAGAGAACAGGCACATGAATTTTCTGCCCCTTTGCTTTTCCGGCTTCTATTGTGAATCCGATCTGCTCAAGATGAGGCCTCAATATGTCCAAAACTTCGTCACTTTTCAGTTCGTTTTCAGGAGACTTTATCTGATCGTATGTCCGTTCAAAGCATTCAATAACGTGTTGGATCTGCTCAGTTATTCCCACGGATCTCGGAAAGAGTTGGTATTTCAGCACAATCATAGACCCCATTTAATTGCAGTGACTATTCCCAAAAGAAGCAAATCTATACTGTCCGCTGACAAGTACTGGTTTGAACCCAAGATAATATGATTATTGGCAACCCCCCTGGAGGCATTCCTGGGATTGCTACCCGTCATAGCGGTGTAGTGTTTGGAGCCTTGGGGTTATCCAATCAACAATTTCTGTTTCAAGGAAATTGGGAACCCACTTACCATTATGGTTTACAGCTGCAAGTAAGCGATAGCGATCAAGCAACATTCCATTAACTCGGTTGCATCGTTGTTTAAACTCTTTGTCAAGTAGTGCAAAGGGAATTGCAATTGCTTTTCTGGGCATCGCCGCAAAAAGGATTATTTTTGTCCACACATTAAGATCTGGCTCATGCAATTTATGTACCCAATTTTTCCCACTTGCACACTGCGTAAGATACACCGGTACACCAACACGATTGTCAGGAAAAGGACGGTAGAACAGTAGATCAAGCCCAGCTTCGTTTCCACTGGGGTTCTCCCAAGGTTCAATTTCTCCTTTCATCTCGCCTAGCCGGTTTGATATTTCATCAATAATGTCGGCGAGTTTCACTCTATTTGTTCTTGACCAGCCAGTTTGATAAATCTCCCAATCTGAGAATTGATTCTCTATTGATGCTTTTGTCAATGATTCAAATAGTCTGCCCTGCTCGTTGTAG
Organism: Candidatus Poribacteria bacterium; assembly: GCA_965246985.1. Lineage (GTDB taxonomy): Bacteria > Poribacteria > WGA-4E > WGA-4E > WGA-3G > WGA-3G. The sequence goes on from OZ251998.1 coordinate 5,148,949, forward strand.
TCGTTCCTGAAAAGTGCAGTTGACCAATCCTTGTAACATTGCGGCATTGAGAGAAGGAGACAAAAACTGTGAGCGGGATTTTCTTGCCATGGATATCTGCTTTTTATCGTTTGGCAAATGAAAGAAAACGGATTGCCTTCTTTAATACATCCGAGACGACGCTTTAATTCACTCCATGCTTCATTGACAACGTTTAACGCCAGATCTGAATCGTTGTAGATGTTCCCTTCTATTAAGATTTCAACAAGATCTATTTTTGAAACAGCTTCGTCATCGAACAAAACACTACCTTCTATCCAGTCACACAATATATCAAGTCTAATGTTGTGACCGATCTCAGGAGACGTGCCTGCTGGTCGGGAAAAGCCGGATGTTGGGAGGGCGAGCATCAATCGTTCCCTAAAAATCCTTCATGGAAACTTGGAGAACGATCAAGTAATTCTTTACAGTCAACAGCAAGTCTTTTGACTGCAAGTTGTATCTCCGGAGAGTCCTTATAATGATGGATTCGGCTTAAAGCAATAGCAATATTATCCCCTGCCCCATTAATCAGGCTAATAATTTCTGATTCATCGCCACGCGCGAGTTGAAAAGCATACTCAAAATTAGGTTTTTTGCTATTTTCTAAATACTGGACTGCTTCAGGATTTTCAAGGATCGTGGCAAAGTTATCCAGATACCGAGAGTCAGTGAACAGTGGTGGACATTGCTGAGAGCCAAATAACCAGAGCGAAAAATTCGCGAGTGCATTTAGATGCGTCTTAGGTACTGGTGTTTGGGCGACTTTTGGATTCGCAGATATTTCAATACCAAGATACTTCTGCACCGATGGCATACGAAATGAAAGGTATAAAACACTAAATCGACCTTCAACATTTTCAACAGCGAAATTTTCTAAACAAGCTTCCATTTGTAGGAGGACTCGATATGACACATAGTACTGTCGAATAGTACTGGAGGCTTTGCTGCCGATTTTTCGCATCACTTCATCATAACTCATACCCCGTTCATCAATCAATTTAGCAATGTATTGTGCCTTCTGTTCCGGTGCCCATTGCTTGATACCTGTAACATCATGATGAAACGCTAAGAATGACTCAACTTCTTGACGGGAATCAATCTGTATGTAAGGTATCTCATTGAAAAGTTTCGCTGGAACTTCTCTACCTTCAATTAGTAAACTCCATTTCTTTGAAACCTTCTCTCCATTAATAGTCCGACGAAGATAGATTAGGGCCGCGAGGCGTCGATTACCTTCTACGACGACAAGTCGTTGTTCTCCATCTAGTGCTTCTTTAACAACTAACAACGCCTCATGTGTCCAAAAACCGCTTTCCAAGTAAGATATAGCGAGTTCATCAAGAACCCAGTCGCTCATCATCTCAAGAATATCTTCCTGAGAAAGAGTAGCATCCGTCTGATGACGACCCAGTCTAGGGTTCTTCGCATCAAGATAAAGCTCGTCCAGTGTCGCGTACTGAAGTTCTGTACTAATACCCATGTTTCACCTTTTTGGCAGAAATCCCATTCAAAGCGGAATGTTTTCTGTCTCATTGATCATCGTGAATATAATACTGCTGGTACCCATTGATACCTAAAGATAATAATACTATATTCACATTAAATAATCAAGATTTCTAAAGCGAAAGATTCGGACAACCATCTCTACGTCGCCATTAAGATTTCAAGGAATGCGGTCATGTATCCGATGGCGTAGGCGCGGCCTCGGTGTCCCCAACCTGTATCGTCAACAACATGTGGGACGTGGTCGGTAATCATGAAGCCTGTAAAGCCGACTTCTTTTAGTGTGCGCATCACCTCAAACATATCGCAATTGCCGTTATTCACAAAGGACTCGGCAAATTTCGGGACATGTCCCTGCACATCACGGAAATGGACGTAGAAAATCTTGTCGCGTTCCCCGAAGTAACGGATCGCATCTGTGACACCGGGTCCCATCTCGGACCAGGAGCCAACGCAGAAGTCGAGTCCGTGTATCGGGCTGTCGGCAATCTCCATCCCGCGTTTAAAGCCTTCAAAGTTGCGGAATAGGCGCGGCACACCTGCAAGGGTTTCGACGGGTGGATCATCTGGGTGCAGTGCGAGTTTAACGCCTGCTTCTTCTGCGACGGGTAGGATTGCGTTCATGTAATACTCGTAATTCTCCCACATTTCGGCTTCGGTGAAAACTCGTCCGTGCGATAAGGGTGCGTCTTTAACCTCGTCCATATCAAAACTGGTAACTTCGGCACCGCCTCTACCAGGTGTGGTTCGAGAAGTTCGCCAAACACCACTGGGCATCCAGTGGTAGCCGAAGATCTCAACGCCAGCCTTGCCGATGTTGCGAATCGTCGTTGCCATATTCTCAATCTGTTCATCACGACCGGGCAACCCGAGCATCGCTTTATCGTAAAATGAGATAGGCACATTTTCAAGTGTCGCTAACCGTAGACCAACCGCTTCTACTTCTGTCCGAAGTTGCAAGATGTCCTCAAATTCCCACCGCTCTGTGCCGGGAAGTTGTGGCGTGTTGAGCAAGACATCTTCAACACCAAGTTGTTTGATAAATTTCAACCGTTCTTCACTGAGTTCACTGAATTGACCTAAGCCGAGACGCATCTTCCGAGCCATAATTTTCTCCTTCGCGAGTTCAAAATTGTTTGTCGCTATCCAGTAAAATGGTGACGGGACCGTCGTTAATGAGTTGCACATCCATCATCGCTTGAAAGGTGCCACCGTGCGTGCGGATATTCTGCTGTTTTAGGAGGGTGATGAACTGCTCATAAAGTGTGTTTGCGACTTCGGGACGAGCGGCATTAATAAAACTCGGTCGTCGCCCTTTACGGCAATCGCCATAGAGTGTGAATTGTGAGACAACGAGGGCAGCACCACCTGTTTCGAGAAGTGAACGATTCATTTTGCTGTCTTCATCCTCAAAGATACGCAGATTAGCGACTTTGTTGGCGATATATTCGAGTTCTGTTGCGGTATCGTCATGGGCAACGCCGAGAAAAACAAGCACGCCTGCACCAATCTCGGAGACGAGTTCACCATCCACTGTAACACTGGCAGATTTAACGCGCTGAACAACGGCTCGCATCAATAATTCTCCCAATTTTTTATGCGTGCCTGTTACGGCACACGGAGCGTGCCTACTACTTTTAATCGAATTCACGCTAAAACAACAAATTCTCACCATCAAGTGCCTGTGCCTTCTCGCCGCCGAAGGTCAAGTTAAACTGGAATCCGGGTTGACTGTTAAATCCAAGTTGGAACGCGAGTGCATTCGAGACTTCATAACGGAAAGCAAATCCGATGAAATTTGTTACGTTTATGCCTGCATACGGCAGTTCACGCGAGAAATCAGCCACCAGCCACATGTTATCTGCAATGGCAACTTCACCACCTACCTGCCAATTGAGCGTAAAAAAATCAGTCGTTTTCAGTAACTTCGACGTTAAAAAGACCCCAACACCGGCATGGAGTTTAAAGAGGCTACCGAATCTTTGGGTGCCTACCATATAGGTGTTGATCCCGAAAAACGGAAACCCATCGGCAGGACTATAATCAAGAAATTCGTTGTCCGAGTTGAGTCGATCATCGGCGGTGAAACCGAACTGCACGTCACCACCGACAGAGATGCTTGGGAAGTTATCATTCCGATCGGGTTTGATATTATACTTGAGTCCGATGACACCGTCAAACAGAGGTTGGTCGTAGACGCGACGGTCGGTGGCTGGATCAATGTCGGTCTCTTCAGCAACATTATAGAAATCGTGAACGGTTTTTCGGACACCACCGGTTGAAAACGTACCTCCGAGCACCAGGTCAAGTTCGTCGCTCAAGCCGTAATTGAACCGGACTGGCACGAGAAAGGTTTCGATTTGGAGCGATACACGATGCAGTTCCTCAAATCCACCAATATTCACTTTTTGGCGTTGATCCGGTAGCAGATCAACTTTCGAGTGTTGAAGGAGCCCAAACGAGGTGCTGGAAGCACCTTTGCCGATCGGTTCTGCAGTCTGAATGGTGCTGAGATGTGGAACGGCTGGCAATTGCGCTGAGAGCGGTGATGCTATGCCGATGAGAAGTAGTCCACAGATTATATATATGAAGGCTTGGGTGTTGTGGTGTCTCTTTTTTTCGGCATAACCTGTCCGCCGAAAATTTGCGCCAGAAAAGTTAGGGTGCATAGATTTATCCTTTAGAGTTGTATCGCTATTATAACGCAAGTTGCCACCGTTTATTCTCACTGCGAAGCAATAGCACCCCTCATGAAGTTTAAGTATTTAAACGGGTAATTTTCGGTTTCCTTGTCGGGACCGGTGCGGTTAGGAATGCAGATCGCATTTGGGTGAGTACACCGCAAAACCGCACCTACCGGGTTTGGGATTCGAGCCCTAATTACCCAATTTATTTGTTAATCTTCATCCGGGGTGCGGTGGCTTACATACACCGTTTTCTATTCTCACTGCGAAGCAATAGCACCCCTCTGGGGTGGGGAAGCGTCTAAAAAACCTTCTCGAAATGTTCAAAACTCGTTAGTAGCAACTTGGGTTATTATAGTCGTTTGCTAAAGCGTTATAATTACTGCGAGCGCGCCTCTACGAGTTCACTTTCGTCTCGCTGTCCATCAGGTCCCGGTGTATTGTCAAAGGCAGTTATGTAGTACCGCTTGAATCGCAAATCTTGTCCGATAAGAATCGGATCTTCGCCGGGGATTGTCCAATTGCGGTCCTTTTTTCCGGGTGCTGGACGCAGGAGTAATTTTCCGGCTGCGTCTCTGGTATAGAGTTGGTACCCAGCGAGATCAGGTTCGGTGTTTGGTGTCCATGAAATGACTGCATCGTATTTCGTGTTAAACAAGGAGCGCGGTAGGTAACGGACTCGAACGTTCTTCGGTGGAGCGGGTGGGACGTTTGGCGTTGCCGCATTGATTGTAGCAAATGCTTCCGCGCCAAATACATCTACGGCAGCGATGCGATAGACTTTCCGAGTGCCATCTACCTCAAAATCGTGGTCAAAATAGTAGAGTTGGTCTCGTTTCGGTTCAGCAATCACTTTAAAGCGTAACGGTTTCCCGTCTTCATTGTCAAGCGCAGCATAGATGCGGAAAAGAGAAAAATCATCAGATAGTTCATAACCTTCCCAAAAGAGCTTAATGGTGAGGTCGGTTGGATCACCGAGCGTTACAACAGGGAGCGGCGGCGGGACACTCGGTGTGGCTAACGCTGTTTTCCAAATACGACGCGGTTCTTCATTCTCAATTGGCGGATTCGTCGGATCGGGTGTTTCAACACCGTTGACATCAACATAGGTAATGCGATATTCATAAGCAAGAAGCTGTCCAGAGGTATTGAGCCGGTCGTTTTCGAGATTTTGGGTGTCAATAAATTCGTTTGCGGGTGCGTCAATGGAACCGACTAACTCAAACGCCGTATCCGTTCCACCTATAGAACGTCTATAGATCCGGTAAGCCTTGATGCCTTCTTGTCCAATATCGTTCCACGTGACCCGCACCTGTTTATCACCAGCGTAGAGCGTGAGTCCATCGGGTGCACCAGAGGTGCGCAGGTTTTCCGGGTCAAGCGGATTCGCGAAATCCTCGCTATTTGTGCAGGCATACAGGAGAACTAAAGCAAAGCATATAAGAAAACTTAGCACACCCATCTTAGGGTTGAATAAGGTGTGGAATAGACGCATAATTTTTGCTCCTTAAAAACAATGTAATTATAACCAACGTTTTTCTAATCAACCGAAAACCCGATTTTGACGTAGGATAAATCGGACAGAAACTAATAGTTAAAAATAGTGTAGAAATCTCAGACTTGCCCGTTGATTTTGGAAATCATAGTACGGCAGTAATTGGAACGAAGCACGTGGAAGTAGTAGACCTGTGTTTCCAAATCGGTAATTTGTGAAATCAATTTTCCGAGTTCGTAGATTTGTTCCAAAGGCTTGTGATCGGTACCCAGAAAGGGCATCGCCTTCCGCAAGTTCAGATGACTCCGACGGTGCGTCAAGTTGACTATAGATCGAGAAAAGTACGGCGAGTCCAACACATCCGAGACCGACCCCCGACATGACGGTACCGGCATTTCGTCTAACGAGGAAAACATCTTTGTGCGTCTGGATGTCTGCTTGGATTGCGGCGTTGAGATAAGTGTCATAGTGTTCTTGGGCGGAGGCTTTGAGAAGCGTGCCACCGAGTTGGAAACTCATACCAGAGGCGAAGAGTGCAATTGATAATACGCGAGACCGGCGCGCCGCATCCGCATGCTGACTCGTTAGAACAAAAATGAGGAGGCAACTACACGCAAAAATAATGTATTTTTGACAGGGGGTATAACGCTTCATGTCAAGTTTCTCCCTTTCTTTATAAGGATGATCTTTTTCTATAAAGTTTACCCTATTTTTTCTTGAAAGTCAACGCTTTTTGCAATGCTCGCCAGAGCTATTTAGTTTTCAGTTTTTTATCTATTTTGGTAGGACAGTCGCGAATCGGAGCGTGCTTCTACAGCGGTATGTTGAGATTTAGTTAGGACAGTCGCGAATCGGAGCGTGCTTCTACAGTGGTATGTTGAGATTTAGGGTTCACTTTTAGCGGAGAACTAAGTGGCTCTGTCACTATAGGTTATATCCTTGCACTAATTGCTCGCTTTTGTTAGAATGTTACGACTATCATTTGGACAATTTTACATGGAAAGATAACACTTAAACGACTTGTGCTAGTTGTCTTCTCAGTGCTTTCGTGAACCAATGTTTGGAACGTTCCTTGATGAAACTCAAAGACCTCGTTCGCGCATAAGCAAAACGCTATAAAAACAAATTATCTAGCACAAGTCGTCACTTAAACCCGATCAACTGTGGCATTAAATATCACAAGATCTACGCGATACGCGACACCACAAACAATGCCCTTTTTCAACTTGGGGCGCAACAGATCGAACCGTTCCTAAATGTAAAGCAAAATAAATTCTGCTTTAATGGCACAATTTGGAGGAAAATAATGGCGAAAACCGTTTTTATAGAAGATCATGAACTGACCTTCCCAGGTCCACACCTCGGTGTGCTTCGGGACTGTAACGCCGTGCTTGATTCAGCAGAAGGCTTGCACCAACAGATAGCAGAGGACGGGTATCTCCTCGTTCGTGGCTTAATTGATAAGGAAAAACTGATCGCAGGGCGCCGGGCTATCCTGGAATACGCCGATGGAAACGGAAAAGACGACGTTTTCAAACCCGACACCGACATAATGGAAGCGATTGCTGGTGCTGGAAGCCCCGGACGAACGATGGGCACGCCTGCCGTTACGCACCATTCAGATGTCCAGTCCGTATTGGAAGGCGACGAACTCTTCAAGTTCTTCCGCAATTTCTTTGGTGGTGACACCCGCACGTTTGATTACAAGTGGCTCCGGTTCGTCCGCCCTGATGGCTGGTCGGGTCCCCATTTCGATTTCGTCTATATGGGCAGAGGTTCAAAGCAGTTGCACACCTGCTGGGTACCGTTCGGTGATGTGCCAGCAACGATGGGAACATTGACAGTCCTTGTAGGCTCACACAACCTACCGAGTTTCGCGCCAATTCGGGATACCTACGGCAGAACAGATGTGGATAAAGACGGCACCCCGGGACATTTCGGACACGATCCGATGGAAATCAGTGAAAAATATGGCGGTGAGTGGCAGACCGCGGATTTCCAGATGGGTGACATCATCATCTTCACGATGCACACGATGCACACCTCCACCAAGAACCTTTCGGATCGGTGGCGTATCAGTTGCGACATCCGTTTCCAACCGGCGGAGGATCCAATTGATGAGCGGTGGGTCGGCAAAAATCCGATCTCTCACACCGGCAGCCAGAAGCTTTCGTTTGAGGAAGCGAAGAAGGAGTGGGGACTGGAATAGAGAGGCAAGTGTAAGTCCTACCTTTGTAGGCGCGGTTTCATGAAGTTTAAGTATTTACCCCGAATTAAGGGAGGCGCGGTTTGATGAAGATTAAAATATTAATTCGGTAATATTGTTATTCGTGTTATCCTATTGCCAAAGGAGGTATTCTCTGATGGCAAAACACCATAAGTTGGAGTTAACTGAAGACGAAATACAAACCCTCGTTGATCTTCGGGATAAAGGCGAACCGGCTTATCTTCGAGAGCGTGCGACAGCGTTGTTGAAAATCCATGAAGGCTTTTCTCCACATGAAGTCGCCCACAGAGGTTTGTTGAAAAAACGCGACCCCGATACCGTTTATGCTTGGCTGCGTCGGTATCGCGAACACGGTATTAGCGGGTTGTCTAATAAACCCGGTCGAGGTCGCAAACCTGCTTTTTCACCTAAGTCGCCCGAAGAAGCCGGGTCGGAACTCTTAGTGGCAATCGGTCAGGATCCGGGAAGCGTCAATGAGCATCAAACGCGCTGGACGCTCCGCAGTCTCGGTCAGGTCGTGCCGTGGCTTGAGGGTCTATCGCTCCCCGGCATTCATCAGATCTTCTCACGCTTGGGTCTCAGCTATAAGCGTGCCAGAGAATATCTGCGGAGTCCTGATACCGATTATGCTGAAAAACTTTCTCGCATCAAGCAAGCGTTAGAAGAAGCCCGTGAAAACCCAGAAACTTGCGTTGTCGTTTACCAAGACGAGTTTGGTTTCAATCTACAACCGAGAGTCGCAAAAGACTGGGCGGAGACGGGGACGAAATGTCCTTTGGCACGCCAGAGTTATCTCCCAGAGGAGACCTGCTATGGCATCGGGGCACTCAACCCACACACCGGAGATGTTGTTTATCAGCAAGTCAAAAGCTGCACGGTTGTCGCACTCCATACATTTTACACCCAGATTTGCCAACGCTATCCAAACGCTGAACGCATCTATTTGATCCAGGACAATCGGGCGATCCACTTTCACGCGAATCTTAGGGCAGCACTTCTGCCACAGACGACGAGGTTTGTTAGACCGACCCCACCGAATTGGAGCGAGAAACCGTCAAAGAAAATAGGCAAACTTGAGAAACTCCCTATTGAGATATTGCAGCTCCCAACGTATGCCTGTTGGACGAATCCGATTGAGAAGTTGTGGCGCTGGGCGCGTCAAGCCGTCATACATCTGCATCGTCTCAGCAATGACTGGACAGCCCTTCAGGAGAAAGTCAGCGACTTCATGGAACAGTTCAAAGGCGGGTCACAGGAGTTGCTACACTATGTCGGATTATTACCGAATTAATTATTTAATCTTCATGTAACCGCGCCATAGGTGTAAATTTAGGGATTTTTGACAGCGTTTTATCAACTGTAGATATAAACATGCCGCCCTTACAGGGAGACCGTGGACTTTTTTTCACACGCTGCTATAAACATTCCGTCCCTCCGGGACTCAAGAGGGATTTTAGCACATACAAGATCTTTGGTAAAATCCGGCGGGGTTTCAAACAGCACCTACCGTTTTTGGGGACCAAGACGGTTGTTTTTTATTAAATTGACACGTATGGCGCGGTTTGATGAAGATTCAAAAAATAATTCGGTAATTTTTGGCGAAGCCCGGTGCGGTTAGGAATGCAGATCGCAAATGTAAAGCAAAGACAAATTTTGCCGCGTGTGGGCAAAATTTGGGTGAGTACACCGCAAAACCGCACCTACCGGGCCTGGGGAGAATTGGAATTACCGATTTAAATACTTAAACTTCATGTAACCGCGCCGGTACCTGATGAAATCACTGCATTAATTTTTCATCTTTATCAAACCGTGCCTACAGAAGAAACACGGTTACAAACCGCTCTTACCCGAACAATGCACGCCGGATCTGACGTACTGCCTGACACATTCTATCTTGTTAGAAACTCCCCACAGTATCAATTGACAACAAGTTGATAAGACGCTGGTTAATATAGTAGTACTCTCGCCCAATCCGCAAACGTTCCAACAACCCGAGTGCTGTTAATTCATTCAGATATTTGGTAGCTGTAATGCGACTACACGCCAGTTCTCTCTCAACGATACTAATTTTGCAGTAGGGCCACTTGAAAAGTAGATCGACAAACCCTGCGCGCTCAACGGCTTTCGTTCTGCCACGCGCTTTTATCATGACGTTGTTGATAAGGCGATTAATTGCCTCTATTTTGTCTGCAGTGTCTCGCGAGGTCTCTTCCACTGCTGCCAACTTCCCTTTTCTGTGACTTCACGCAGATAGCGATAATACTCATTCCGATTTTCGATAAAGAAGCGGCTGAGATAAAGTATCGGTACATCAAGCAGTCCTTGATGTACCAAATAGAGGATGTTGAGTATGCGTCCTGTTCGTCCATTGCCATCCATGAAGGGGTGTATTGCCTCAAACTGGTAGTGTATTACCGCCATTTTGACAAGTGGTTGGAATCCATCAGCCTTATCATTAATGAATCGCTCAAGATTAGTTAACAATCTGATAAGATTTTCATATCCGGTTGGCGGTCTGTAAATGAGCTGCTGTGTTGCTCGGTTTTCAATCACTACCGCGTTGTTACGCACTTTCATTTTTTCGTCAAGAATACGCGAGCAGATCTGCTCGAAAAGTTGTATGTTCAGAGTTGAGCCTTCTCGGATGTGACTGACACCTTTCCATAATGCCTCGCGGTAGCGTAACACTTCTTTGACATTGGAGGCAATTTGGCTTTCATCAGATGTCATAGCTCGGTACAGTTCATCGTTCGTCGTAACGATGTTTTCGATTTCGGAACTTTTACGTGCTTCCTGAAGTGGTAGTGTATTTACCAGAACCGCTTCGTTTGGCAGCCTCTTTACCAAGGCATTTGCCTTGGAAAGCTCTGTCATCGCTGATATGCATGCTTTGAGGATGTCACGCGATTCAAGGTCTACAGCGGGCGGAAGTTCAGGAATATCGTTCCATGGAATATTTGGATTGAATTGAGGCATTGTTGTCACCAGCCTTGATAATCGGACATGTATAATTTTCGGCGATTTTTATACATATCGGCGTTGATATGTATAATTTGTATACATATCCATCCGGACATGTATAATTTTCGGCGATTTTTATACATATCCATCCAATATTTGGTATTTGGCACCCCCTCACGATTACCCGAACAATGCACGCCGGATCTGACGTACTGCCTGACGAATGCGATCCTCGTTCTCTACAAGCGCGATTCGGATATATCCCTCACCGTTATGTCCAAACCCTGCCCCCGGAGAGACACAGACCTCCGCTTCATTCAGGAGTTTCATCGCAAAATCCAGAGAGCTCAAATGCCGCCACGTTTCAGGAATAGGAGCCCAAACGAACATCGAAGCCTGCGGTTTCGGCACCTTCCATCCGATCCGGTTTAACCCATCAACAAGCACATCGCGGCGTTTCTGGTAGATAGCAGCGTTTTCCATGACGGTGTCTTCTGGCGTGCGTAGTGCCATGATTGCAGCAACTTGGATCGGTGCGAAAATACCGTAGTCATAGTAACCTTTAATCCGAGCGAGTGCCTCTATAATCTCTCGATTTCCGGCTGCAAACCCGCACCGCCATCCCGCCATGTTATAGGATTTCGACAGCGAGATAAATTCAATACCGACATCCTTCGCGCCCTTCGCCTGCAGGAAACTCGGTGCCTTGTATCCATCAAAAACGATGTCTGCATACGCCAAATCGTGGATGACAATAATCTCCTGTTGTTTCGCGAACGCGACGATCTCCTCAAAGAAACCAAGATCAACGACAGCACCTGTCGGATTATGTGGGAAACTTAAGATCAACACCTTGGGCCTCGGCCAAATATCGCGTGTAATCTCGGTAAGCGAGGGGATGAAATCGTTCTCCTCTTTGAGCGGTATGCTCACAACGCTTCCACCTGCAAGCACAATACTGTACGTATGAATTGGGAACGTCGGATTCGGCACCATCGCCAAATCCCCATCATCAATCAGGGCTAAGGCGAGATGCCCAAGTCCCTCTTTGGTACCGATGACAGCAATTGCCTCCTCATTCGGATCAATGTCAACACCGAACCGGCGTTCATAATGCCAACTGACTTCTCTGCGGAGATTGTAGATGCCGCGTGAAGCGGAGTAACGGTGGTTGCGCATCTCCTGTGCGGCTTCTGTCAGTTTATCAATGATCGGTTGCGGGGTCGGTTGATTCGGGTTACCCATCCCCAAATCGATAATATCTACGCCTTGTTGTCGGTGTTCGTGCGTTAACTGTTTCAGCTTACCAAACATGTATGGTGGGAGTCGATTTAAGCGTTTTGAAAATATATTCATTTTTCCGCGGTCCTAATGTTTTAGAGTTGTATTCACAAAGTTTCTATGAACTCTACGCATTATGTGCAGCTCGCGAGGTTAGAAACCTCGCCAGCAAGGAGTGGCATAAGTCCTAATGTTTTAGAGTTGTATTCACAAAGTTTCTATGAACTCTACGCATTATGTGCAGCCGGCGAGGTTAGTTAAAGAACGACTTGTGCTAGTTGTTTTCTCGATCCTTTGTGAATCAAGGGTTCGCTCGTTCCCTGATAAAACTCAAAGATGTCGTTCGTGCATAAGCAAACTCTATAAAGACAAAATTAACTAGCACAGCGCGTTAAAGATTAAAATTTAATTCGGTAATTTCTTTGCGAAGCCCGGTGCGGTTAGGAAACCGCACCTACCGGGCCTGGGGAAAACATAAAATTACCGAAATATTTTCTGAAACTTCATGAAACCTCGCCAGCAAGGAGTGGCATAAGTCCTAATGTTTTAGAGTTGTATTCACAAAGTTTCTATGAACTCTACGCATTATGTGCAGCTCGCGAGGTTAGAAACCTCGCCAGCAAAGGAGTGGCATAAGTCCTAATGTTTTAGAGTTGTATTCACAAAGTTTCTATGAACTCTACGCATTATGTGCAGCTCGCGAGGTTAGATGAAGATTAAATAATTAATTCGGTAATAATCCGACATAGTGTAGCAACTCCTGTGACCCGCCTTTGAACTGTTCCATGAAGTCGCTGACTTTCTCCTGAAGGGCTGTCCAGTCATTGCTGAGACGATGCAGATGTATGACGGCTTGACGCGCCCAGCGCCACAACTTCTCAATCGGATTCGTCCAACAGGCATACGTTGGGAGCTGCAATATCTCAATAGGGAGTTTCTCAAGTTTGCCTATTTTCTTTGACGGTTTCTCGCTCCAATTCGGTGGGGTCGGTCTAACAAACCTCGTCGTCTGTGGCAGAAGTGCTGCCCTAAGATTCGCGTGAAAGTGGATCGCCCGATTGTCCTGGATCAAATAGATGCGTTCAGCGTTTGGATAGCGTTGGCAAATCTGGGTGTAAAATGTATGGAGTGCGACAACCGTGCAGCTTTTGACTTGCTGATAAACAACATCTCCGGTGTGTGGGTTGAGTGCCCCGATGCCATAGCAGGTCTCCTCTGGGAGATAACTCTGGCGTGCCAAAGGACATTTCGTCCCCGTCTCCGCCCAGTCTTTTGCGACTCTCGGTTGTAGATTGAAACCAAACTCGTCTTGGTAAACGACAACGCAAGTTTCTGGGTTTTCACGGGCTTCTTCTAACGCTTGCTTGATGCGAGAAAGTTTTTCAGCATAATCGGTATCAGGACTCCGCAGATATTCTCTGGCACGCTTATAGCTGAGACCCAAGCGTGAGAAGATCTGATGAATGCCGGGGAGCGATAGACCCTCAAGCCACGGCACGACCTGACCGAGACTGCGGAGCGTCCAGCGCGTTTGATGCTCATTGACGCTTCCCGGATCCTGACCGATTGCCACTAAGAGTTCCGACCCGGCTTCTTCGGGCGACTTAGGTGAAAAAGCAGGTTTGCGACCTCGACCAGGTTTATTAGACAACCCGCTAATACCGTGTTCGCGATACCGACGCAGCCAAGCATAAACGGTATCGGGGTCGCGTTTTTTCAACAAACCTCTGCGGGCGACTTCATGTGGAGAAAAGCCTTCATGGATTTTCAACAACGCTGTCGCACGCTCTCGAAGATAAGCCGGTTCGCCTTTATCCCGAAGATCAACGAGGACTTGTATTTCGCCTTCAGTTAACTCCAACTTATGGTGTTTTGCCATCAGAGAATACCTCCTTTGGCAATAGGATAACACGAATAACAATATTACCGAATTAATATTTTAATCTTCATCAAACCGCGCCAGCAAGGAGTGGCATAAGTCCTAATGTTTTAGAGTTGTATTCACAAAGTTTCTATGAACTCTACGCATTATGTGCAGCTCGCGAGGTTAGTTAAAGATTAAAATTTAATTCGGTAATTTCTTTGCGAAGCCCGGTGCGGTTAGGAAACCGCACCTACCGGGCCTGGGGAAAACATAAAATTACCGAAATATTTTCTGAAACTTCATGAAACCTCGCCAGCAAAGGAGTGGCATAAATCCTGATGTTTGTTTAGAGTTGTATCAACAAACTTGTCTTCCTATCTATCGTGTTGCCAATATGAGCGTAACCGGTCACCCCAATTCGCTATTATCCGTTTTGGACTTGAATGCACCATTTCCTGCCGATGGAGCCTGGCTTCTTGGGCAAGCAGTTTATCTTGGCATGTTTTGACGACTTCGCTGTAAGCTGCGTCCGCTACCAGGTTTTGTGTCTCACCCGGATCATCGTGCCGATCAAACAGCTGCGCAAGTCCGAATTGTTCAGCATCCGGTCCGGGAGGCAAGAAATCCTCCACAGCTTTCGGTTTATATTCCGTAACGTATTTATACTGTTCAGTGACAATCGCGCGTCCCCAGTAATTGCTCTCTATGTAGGCGCAATCGCGCCACGGAACATCTCTACCTTCAGCAAGCGGACGCACACTCATCCCTTGTAACATTTCAGGCACGTCAATACCAGCATAATCACAGACAGTAGGAAACACGTCTACACCAGAGACGAAATGTGCTTCGTCAAACCGGTCTTTCTCTACAGGAATCCCTTCTCCTAAACACGCCACGATGAATGGGACTCGCACGCTCTCTTCGTAAAGCGTGAATTTCTGGAACATCTGGTGGCTTCCACACGCTTCACCGTGGTCAGCACTAAAGATGATGAGCGTATTGTGGTGCAGAGATGTCTCGCGTAGCAGTGCGAGGACTCGACCAATCTCAGCATCAACTTTTTCGATGAATCTGTAATAGTTCCATCTCAGGTAACGCCACTGAAGTTCATCCCAACGGCGCACCGCTTTAAGGATAGCGGCGTGGATAAGTGCGTCATCAACCCTTCGACAGACGCGGTGCAGTACAGTCTCCCGCGCATCGTAGTAGAAGTTTTCAGGGAGCGGCGGTAAAACATCCTCCGAAACAATCCCCTGTTCCACCGGGTTTGGAATACGTTTTTCCTCATGGTTGTGCAGATACTCGCAGACATCATGCGGATCAACGTAGCCGATCTGGAGGTAAAACGGATCGTCTTCATCGTAGTTCGTCAAGAAATCGGCAACCGCATGCGTGGATGCCGAATCGTAATACGCTGCACCGCCTGCCCCGATATTGCGTTGCCCGTAATAGAGCGTCTGAAAACTTTCACGGACATCTCTGCCCGGCACATGCCACTTACCACAGTGGAACGCTTTATAGCCACCCTCGCTGAGCACTTGACCAAGATCGGGAATTTCTGGATGCAGATGTCCACCGTTGAACGGGACCCCTGTTTCAGAGGTGTATAACCCCGTTGCCCAACTCGAACGCGCCGCGGCACAGACTGGATCCGTACAATATGACAAGCGAAAGGAAGTGCCATTCCTGTAAAGCGCATCAATATTAGGCGTATGAAGATACGGATTTCCGTGTGCTGAGAGCGCATCCCACGAGTGCTGATCGGTGTTGATAAAGAGGATATTGGGGTGTTTGCTCATCTATTCCGCCCTATCATCTCTCTCAGCACCAACGTCTCGAAAAAGGTCGAAGCGATGGCGATGTTTCCGTGCGTATCAAGCCACCAATACGATGGCAAAAGTCCAGCACCGTAAAGATAATAACCCTCAAGTGGAAAAGGAGTCTGTACCGATTCAAGGAAACCGAGCCTGCTTTTTGGTCTGAGTTGCTCCAAATCTTCAAGCAGTGTGAGTTCCACGCTGTTGCCTGACGCTCGGATTGTTTGCGCAAGTGCGGGAATCACGTCGAAAAGTGCCCAATTGCACGTCAGTTTGACAGATGCGTCTACTGTGCCAACAACAATCTCAGTCCCGTTAATGCGCAGCCGCACCTCTGAATCTTCAACAAGATACCCTTCACACATCAATTCGGAATATTTATCGTCGCCACTATTTCGGGCATCAACACGCCAACTGTCTGTGAGTGGGCGGTAGTGCTCATCATAACAACGGAACTGCATCTGTAGATTCTCGCCGCTTGTCGTATTCTCATATCGGACTGCATAGTTGCACAGACCATCCTGCTTGCTGCGTTCAACAATAGCTGCCCCGATGCTCAGCGTCTTCTCGGTACCTCCGCCAGCATAACCGCGCCAATAGTTCGGCAGGATATTGTAGGTGTGCGTGATAGCCTGCTCTGCTCGCGTGTCACGCGCATCAATATCCGTGTAACACCCGTTGAGTGTTCCAATCAATTCTTGTGCAAATTGGGGGTTTTGCGCACCATAATTGTAGTTAAACGACCAATGATGCCCACTGTTATCATTCATGTGTGTATTTTGGGGGTTTTACCGGATGCGGCGTTGTGCGCGTAACGCGTTGTTTCAGGCAAGCGATATCCTCGACAACACGCCAACGTCCACATACGCGCTGAATCTAAGGAAATTCGGTGTCCTATAGATACGTACACCACCCGCACGTTCGTACGCGTGCGGACTGCAGCACCGATTACTTCTTCTTTGTCTGTGAGGTACGTATAAGCACCCTGTTCCGAGTCAGGTTCTTCGTAGCGTCCCCAGAGTCGAGATTTTGCACAACCGATTGTCGGTTTATCCAAGATCAACCCCAAGTGCGATGCAAGCCCGAATCGCCTCGGGTGTGCGATACCCTGTCCGTCTACTATTACGAGATCTGGTTCTGTTTGCAACTGTGCAAACGTTGTTAGCAGTGGCGGGATTTCCCGAAAGGACAACAACCCCGGTATATAAGGAAAACGAACAGGGCTTTCTGTAACCACGCTATCTACCACTTGCAGTTCGGGAAAACTGAGGACTACCACGGATGCAAGTGCGATGTCCTTTTTCAACCCGATGTCTACCCCAGCAACGGTGTTGATTGTCCCAAACCGGTCTGTTTGAATCACCTGAGAGCGAAGTTCATTTTGGAGTTTCCGCGCTTCTTCAGGTGTAACATCCCACGAGTGGAGGGCGCGATATTTCATAGCTGCCGCTGTTCGTTTTCGATGTAAATGTCATTTTGTCTTACAGTGTTCCAGGTACCAAGACACGGTGGCAAACCCTCCGCCCGGATTCTCGATAACATTATAACACAAAAATCTTCAAGTGTTAAGCCGTTTCGACGTAGCCTACAGGGTCATTTAGTTTTACAGATTTACTTTATATGTGTGAACAATTTTTACGAGATAGAGCTTGATTTTCACGCTGTATTTCATAAAAACGTTAACATCTATAAACTAAAACCGAAAGCGGAACCGAAAACTAAATAGCCCTGACGTAGCCTACGCATAGAAACGACTATTTTTGGGGTGTCGTCTTTTTGACTTCAACCGCACCAGGCTTCGTGATATGCCGGATGCCCGCGAAAAAAGCAGAGAGAATTAAGTAACCGCCACCAATACCGATGAGGGCCCCTAAACTGCCGATAATGATTTCTATTCCATTGAACATCGTCTATTTCTCCTCAACATAAGATTTATATGATAGCCCTATGTGAGCCTGTTGACGTTTTTCAAGTTTTAACCTGTTGCCAGAATTATTGAAATATACGAAACTATCTATTAATCGGTTTCAGATTTGTTTATTAAATTTTTTTCCAACCAACAAAATTAGTAGGAATTAACATGAATCATGCTACAGAAGTGAGCAAGAATCATGCCAACGTAGAAACGCTGAAATGGAGGGATATGTTAGGGAAGTGTGTGTTACTTGACACAACTCGACTGGAGATGTGGCGGAAATGTATCAAAATAGAAACACCTTGATGTGATTTCACCCGATGTGCACTTTTTCATTGTTAGAAGCGGCATAGATCAAGCATCGCAAGGATACTCGGTGGCACAAGGTGTTCAATCGCTTCGCCGCGCGCCAACAGTTCGCGAACCTGCGTTGAGGACATATAGGCATAAACATCTGGCAACAGAATGCTTGAAACATAGGAAGCGTACTGGTGAATCTCTGGCTGTGCCATGAAGGACTCTATTGTCTGAACATCTGCCTCCGCACGGTTCGCAACGATGAAGCGAGCCGACACAAACAACTCTTGCAATTCGGCGGGGAAATCGGTGTAGTACTTTGTATCAAATATCCTGACGAGGGTATCATACCCGACAATAAAGTGAAACTCGGTATCCAGTGGGAATATAGATTTTAAGGCGGTGACCTTATCAATATACCTACCGTGGCTTGATACACCGACGGAAAACTCTTGTCGGCTTTCCGCGTATTTCTTGACAGTCAAGAGCCGCGCAGCAAGCGGCAAACCGAACACCGCTTTATCCACATTCGCTTTCGCAAGAAGCAGGAGCAGTTCATCTAACTGGTATTTAGCGACTGTATCCTCCACTATCCGCGTATGCGCGAGCGTCAACGGATTGAAGGAGCCTGAAAAAATGCCGAGTTTCTTACCACACTTAAGTATTGGCAGTGCAGCGCGGTGGACAAGTTCTATCTGCGGCGGTGCCGATGGATCCAACCGGTTAAAGAGTTCTGTGTACCGTCCATAGTCCCGGTGGCTCTCGCATTTTTGTATCAACAGATCCAATAGTGAGTTCGCCATTATCGTCCACCTATATTCTTGTCCGAGTCAAAGGGTTCACGTGAAGATAGAATTAATCTATGTCGGCTTCCGCTTTCTTCGCTTCTTCCCAGATTGCGTCTAAACTTTCTAAGTTCTGTGCTTCAAAATTCGTGCCGCGGCGTTCTAATTCTGCTTCCATCCATTTAAAACGCTGCATAAATTTTCGGTTCGCCTGCCGCAATGTCTCTTCGGCTTGAATCTCCATAAAACGACACAGATTAACGATAGCAAATAACAGGTCCCCGAGTTCCATCGCGGTTGCCTCTGGTTCATCTGCATTGATACTATCCTTAACCTCTTCAAGTTCCTCTTCAACCTTGGCAACAACATCGGTCAGTTCATCCCAATCAAAACCGACACGTGCTGCGCGGTTCTGTATCTTCTGTGCGCGGAGCAGCATAGGGAGCGCGTTGGGAATCCCGTCAAGCACCGACTTCCGATCCTCGTAACCCGCCTCTTGGCGTTTGATCGCTTCCCAGTTTTTCACAACCTCATCCGAATCCTCAACATCAACATCACCAAAAACATGGGGATGCCGCCGTATCAGTTTCTCTGTTATCGTTTCAATTACGCCGTAGATGTCAAAATCCTCGTGTTCGGCTGCAATCTGTGCTTGGAGCATGATGTTCAAAAGCAGGTCGCCGAGTTCCTCTTCCAACTTCTTTGGATCACCTGCATCAATCGCTTCAAGGGTCTCATAGGTTTCCTCAATGAGTGTAGATTTCAGCGTTTCATGTGTCTGCTCGCGATCCCACGGACATCCATTTTCGCTTCTCAGTGTTGCTATGACATCAACCAGTTCCTTAAACAGATCTTTTGGCATACCGATCTCCTTTATTTCGTCCCTGCTTTGCTTTTCAAGTTATTCACGTGTTTCTGGACCTCTGGGTAGCGTTTCGCTTCTGGGAAATAGGTCAGGTAGAGTTCATAGAGTTGCAACGCACGCGCATAGTTTTTTTGTGTTTCTGCCTTACGTGCGCGTTTCTCTAATGCATCTGCCTTCGCATTCAACAATTCACTGAGCAGTTGTGTGGCGCGGTCTGCGAAAGTGCTTTTGCTATATGTATCGCGCAACGTCTCTAACGCCTTCACCACTTCAGCATACGGTTTCTCGTCTCCTGCCTTTTTCAACCGGTCAAGTTGGGTCTCGGCTTGCGTGGCAAGACGCGTCGCCGATTCTTTCGCCGTGCGGGACAGTTCTGTATCAGGCAGAATCTCCGCAATTTGGGTATAAAGTGCGAACGCTTCCCCCAGTCTACCACTCTTCTCAGCGATTTGTGCCTTTTCAAACCCGGATTCAACCTGTTTCGCAGGCCCGTAAGCGATAAGCCACTCCCGCATCTTTGTCTTTGTTAACCACTTTGGAGAGAGACTGTGTGTTTCATTTTCCCACCCCTCAAACGTCACATCTGCTTCCCACTCTGTATAAAACCCGGATGCACGTTTCGCGCGTGGATAGTGCGGATCATCCTGTTCCCCCGCACCGTAGAAGATGGGGTGTCCACGAATCAGTTCAGTTGGTGGCGGGTTCATATCCACATTACGTCTACCAGCACCCAGAATAAGAAAACCGGCTAACTGTTCCAGCAGCTGCTCACCTAAAACGGTCGTCGAATAGCCGCCTTGGCTATAGCCACCCATGAAGATATAGTCCATCGCTATATTCAGGCGTGCTGAGACGAGTTTTACCACCTCATTAAAGAACGCCTTATCAGGTGCTGTTTCGGTAGGGTTGAGTCCTTTGTAATAGACATCGGTGGCGTAATTCATACCGACAACAATAAAGCCTTCTCCTTTTGTTACCTGTTTGAAGGGCCACGTCGTCGCTGTTCCACGGTAGCCGTGGTAACAGAAAATGACCGGAAATGGACGTTTGTCGGTGTAATCAACTGGAACGTAAAGTCGGAACGTCTTTCCCGCCTTGGGAGCTGTGACGCCCACTTCTGCACCAGGCAACAGTGCCTCATGAGACGTTGTTACATCAGCGGTAAGTATACTACAAAACAAAAACAGAAGGAGTGTGCTGTGGCAAGCGATCTCTGCCGTGCGGGATGCACTATCGGAAGCGGAAAAAAAGTGGGGTTTCATGCGTCCGTATCACTCTCTTGAAGGGATTCTAATTGAATAATTAGTTGACCGAGTTGCAGTCGCAATAAGAGCGTGTAGATTTGCATCAGTAGCGTAACCTGGGCTTCGGTTGGCAGGTCGCTGGCATAAATGACGGACAGTAACCTGTCCGCACGTTCACGGACCTGCTCGGCTTTCTCCAAATCGTCTTCTTCTGTCTCCGGTGTACTCTCCTTGATAAACTGCCAAATACGATCCTGAATTTCGAGCATATAATTCTTTGCCATTGCGGTGCGTGCCCGTTTCGCAGAGTCCACCCAGATCGTATTCGCCTTCCAATTGAGCATAAATGCCACGCTGTTGATAACCACATCACGGAGGTTATCTTCACCAGAAAGAAGTTCCTCAAGGTTAGTAATCCCTTCCGCCTCTGCGGAGAAGGTCCGTACCCGCCTATAGTCCTTCAGGTTTTTCAATACCAACTCGTTATCCGCAATGAGTCGCCAAAAATCGGCACTCGTTGAAAGCAAGACCTCTACGCGATTGCAAACCGCGTCGGGAATTTGCGAGCGAACGCAGTAGTAGTGGAGACTGTGGAGATGACTCCGAAAGAGTTGCAAGCTCTCAGTCGTCTGGATTTCCGACGAACGTGCAATATGCGGGAGGAGTTCCTCCCGAATCTGATTCAAAAGTGTAGGGACAGTGCGTTCAATGTTCATATCTTCTATGTGTGGAGGCAATAACCACTAATTCTGACAACTGACAACTGACAACTTCTTCTAATAGGATAGCAGGTTTTGGGTAAAAAGTCAACTTGACAATTATCGAAAGACTATGTTAGAATGTGAATAGGAAATACACGGAGCGGATGGAGGACTGTCATGAGATTGTATATCGCTGCGGTCATCAGTATCGCCTTCTTTGGGATACTCGCAGGTTTCGCCGATGAAAAAGCTGAACCAACACCCCCAAAAGTCGGCGATACAGCACCGGATTGGACGCTCCAAGACCCCGAAGAGAAGGAACACAACCTGAAGAAATTGCGCGGTAAAGTCGTCTTCCTGATTCTGGGTAACCGGAAAATTCGGAAGGAAGATGATAAATGGGCAGAGGCGTTCCAGAAGGATTACCGAGAGAACACACAAGCTACCGCCTATATCGTCGCCGATATGCGGAGCGTTCCGGGGTTCATACCGAAACGGTTTATTAGGGGTCAGTTGAAAAAAAATCCACCTCCGGTAAAATTTTTACTGGACTGGAAGGGAGAGGTGCATAAACGATATCAGACGGAAAAAGAGAAACCGACGCTCTACCTAATCTCGCAGAAAGGCACGATTGTGTTCCATCAAAAAGCGAATTTCAAACCAGAAACTTACACCGAATTGAAAAAGGAAATTGACAAACTCTTAGCCACGTCTGATGCAAAGTAATCCACCGTGAATTTACACAGCGGTGCCAGCCTATCTCTTGTTGTAGAACAGGTATCAGCTGTACACAATCCTCTGGGATGGGAGAAAGATATGTCTACTAAAACAAAAGCAAAAAGTTATTTATCCAAACCAGTCTTGACTCTTGTTATCGGTCTGCTTCTTTGTGTAGCCGGTATATTAGCGATGGGTGCTTCAACGCGCGCACGTAACATATTATTTGTTATTTTAGCATTCATCTTATCTTTTTCTGGTATCATCGCGGTGCTATATGGATTCTTCAGAATAGTAGACGGAAAAGAGGCGGGTAGAATGTTTGTTGGAAAAACGCTTGAAGACTATTTGTCCAGTCCAATTTTTCCGCTTGTTACGGGACTACTCCTCGGTGGATTCGGGCTGTTCGCGATGTGGGTAGCAGCAGACGATACGCTGTTTCACCTCTTAGCGTTTATTCTAACCATCTTTGGCTTCTCCGTCGCGGCATACGGGCTTATGGGAACATTAGAGGACAAACAGCCGAGAAAACTAACCAAAAGTGAACGACAAGAAGTACTGGCACTTTCTCAGAGTCTGAAGGTACGTTACCCCACCTACACATTGAAGGTTCATAAATTGAAAGAGAAGCACGAAATACTTCATGAGAAGTTCCCTGAAGTTCGGGCATACGATGATGAATTCAACCACCATCTTAAGATGTTCCAGTCTGGGTTAGTTGAGTTGGAAACACAACTTCACGATAACCTGAGGAAGCACGCTCCTGTTATAGACAACGACAACGTAGACGGTGTCGCTAAGAAAATCATCTGGTCGGATAAGCAACTTGAATTGACGCAGTTAGGGACCGCCTTAAGAACATTAACTGAGACAGAAAGTCCGGTAGTGCCAGAGAATTACCGTAGCGTGCTGAGTCAAATTCGTAAAGATTTTAAAAGACTTGATGGTGGCGTAACACTTTACCATGAATTACTGACAACGTGTACCAGAGAGACCGATACGTTTGATGTTATCCAAGCGTTGAAGGAAGATGTTGAAGGGGTTGATGCCCTGATAGCGCAGCATGAAGCCGAATTGCAAAGACTGGAGACAGGCACTCTCACGCAATACGAGATGTCAAAAATGGCACTGTCAATGTTTCAAGAACGTTTTGACGAGTTCAAAGCGGGTTGCGAGTTTTGATTGCAAGCGTCACCGAAAAATGAAAGGAAACAGATATGAAATACCTCGTCACCGGTTGCGCTGGATTCATCGGATGGAAAGTGACGGAATTCTTATTGGCAGCAGGGCATACCGTCGTTGGGGTTGATAACATAAACGCTGCTTATGACACACAAGTCAAGCAGTGGAGACTCAAGCAACTTGAAGGCGTTCCCAATTTTCAATTGCACCGTTCAGACATCTGTGACCGGGAAGCATTGCGCCCGATATTCGACACCTCTTATGACGCTGTGATTAACCTCGCGGCGCGCGCCGGTGTGCGGCAGTCTGTTGAAGATCCGTGGGTATACGTGGATACGAACGTGACCGGGACGTTGAATTTGTTGGAATTGTGCCGCGAGTTTGAGGTAAAGAAATTCGTGTTGGCTTCAACATCAAGCCTTTACGGTGCCAATAATCCGCTGCCCTTCAGCGAGGAAGCGAACACAGACGGACCGTTGTCCCCTTACGCCGCCTCAAAAAAAGGTGCCGAATCGCTCTGCCATAGTTATCATCATCTCCACGGCATCGACGTGACAATCTTCCGTTTTTTCACTGTCTATGGACCGGCTGGTAGACCGGATATGAGCGCATTCCGATTTGTACAGTGGATTAGCGAAGGGAGACCGGTTATTGTCTATGGCGATGGCAAACAGTCCTCGCGAGACTATACCTATCTCGAAGACATTGCCCGGGGTGTGATAGCAGGACTGAAACCGCTTAAATACGAAGTGATTAATCTCGGTTCAGACAGTCCAATTGTGCTTATTGATACGATCCGGCTTATAGAAGAACTCGTTGGCAAGGAAGCGGAACTCTCGCATCAACCGTTCCACCCGGCAGATGTGCGTGCAACGTGGGCAGACATCCAAAAGGCAGAAAAACTCTTAGGTTGGCGACCACAGGTCACTTTTCGAGAAGGGATCACGGCACTTGTGGAATGGTATCAGGCAAATCGGGAGTGGGCAAAGGACATCCAGACAGGCTAAACCGCAGATACAACCTATGAACCGTTACGCTGCGTTAAAAGCGGGACAGCCTTTTTCAAGGCATCCGCGTCCACCTTTATTTTTGCTATCTCCACCTCGCGTTGCACATAAGTCAGCGTATGTTCCGGACTCATCGGAGCAGCAATGTCTTGCACAATCTTATGGAGCCGTTTAACATCGGCTTTCTTGATACCGGTCTGTGCTTCAACACGGGTGTGTAGTGCAGCGGGAGATTCCGGTTCCTCAACAGGTTTTGCTTGCTTAGTAGGGGTGGATCTGGCATTAGGTTGCGACTGTGCAGATGACGCTGTCGGTGTCTTCGCACGGCGGGCACGTTTTTGAGAGGTTCCGTGTTTAGAAGACTGGATCTTCCCTACCTCCAAGGATTTGACACCACATTCCTTACACAACTTCGCTGTGACATCCGCCAAGGTCATCGTTACAATGATTTCACTGATTGACCCACAGAGTTCGCATTCGGCAAGGTTTTCGATGCTCGCAAGGATTTCCGCTTGTATGACCAGCATCTTTTCCTTGTCGGTCTTTGTCTGCTTCTCTTTCTGGCAGAGCGCGATCAGTTTCTGTGCGGCTTTCTCAATTGTGTCTAAATGTCCCATGTGTCCTCCAACTGGTAGGTGCGTTTTGGAAGTGCGCCGATTCGCGATGTATTGTTAATAGGACTTACGCAAATTGCATAAAAAACAATATATTTCACAAAAAATGCCTCGCAGTGAGAGTATTTCAGCGATTTAACCCCCTAAATCCCCCTTATCAGGGGGACTTCAAAAGCAAGTGCGTAAGTCCTAGTTAATTGCAAAATCTACTTACTATAAATGCTATTCGCAGGCAAGATGTGTAACAGGAAGCGTGCTTATCCGAGACAATTATCATGGCTTTTATGAGACAGCGAATTTTTTATCTGTATAAAGCTTATATTCAAAACTATCCAGCAGTGCTTCGCAACTCGCGGAGATGATATTCTCTGAGACACCGACGGTTCTCCAACTTCGCTCCCCATCGCTCGCTTCAATCAGTACCCTGACTTTTGAACCGGTGCCTGCTTTGGTATCCAGCACCCGGACTTTGTAATCTACGAGTCGAACCGTCTGCAAGGCGGGATAGAACTGCTCAAGTGCTTTTCGGAGCGCGGTGTCGAGTGCGTTGACCGGACCATCTCCATCGGCAGCGGTGTGTGCGGTTAGACCGTCTGGCGTCGTGACCTTTACCGTTGCTTCAGAACGCATGGCGTAGTCACTGAACTGCTCAATAATCACACGAAAACCGACAGGCTCAAAAAAGGATTCATACCCGTTAAACACCTTATGTGTTAAAAGCTCAAACGATGCTTCAGCGGCTTCATATTGGTAGCCTTCTTGTTCGGCATCTTTGAGACGTTTGAAGAGTTCTAAGACCTGCGGCGAATTCTTATCGTAATCGGGATACTCCTTCTCGATTTTTTTCATGATGGTGCCGCGTCCGGCTTGGTCGGAGACAAGAATCCGTTGCGTATTGCCAACCATTTCTGGCACGATATGTTCATAAGTAAGGCGATTCTTACGGATCGCATCAGTATGTAAACCCCCTTTATGCGCAAAGGCGGAGCGTCCAACGTACGGTTGACGTTCATCATGCGGAAGGTTCGCCAATTCACTGATGAGTCGTGATACACTCGTTAAGGCTTGCAGCTGCGTATCGCTGAGACATTTTATTCCGAGTTTGAGTTGAATTGTAGGGATAATAGAGGCAAGATTTGCGTTCCCACAGCGTTCACCATAACCGTTGAATGTGCCTTGCACATGGATCGCGCCAGCCTGCACAGCCAATACAGAGTTTGCCGCGCCCATCCCAGCATCGTTGTGCATGTGGATGCCAACAGGCAACGATAATTCGGAGAGGACGACTTCAACGCCTTCCTGAACTTCTAACGGCAATCTACCTCCGTTGGTATCACAGAGGACGAGGCAGCTTGCACCGCCTGCGGCAGCGGCTCGCAGTGTTTCTACTGCATACGGAGCGTCATCGGCGTATCCATCAAAAAAGTGTTCTGCATCGTAAATTACCTCACGACCGTTCTCCACGAGATAGCGGACAGAGCTCTCAATTAATTCTAAGTTCTCTTCTGCCGTCACACGCAGGACATCGGTTGCATGAAGTCGCCAACTTTTCCCAAAGATCGTGACAGTTCGTGCGCCAGTATCCAGCAAAGCGGTCAGATTCGGATCAGCATCAACGGTATAAGTAGGGTATCTTGTGCTACCGAACGGTACGATTGTTGCCGTTTCGAGCACCATCCCCTTTGCTTGTTTGAAAAATTCTATATCTTTCGGATTAGAGCCGGGATAACCGCCCTCAATATAGCGAATGCCTAATTTATCGAGTGCCTCTATGATGATGAGTTTATCTTCAACAGAAAACGCCACGCCTTCTGCTTGACTGCCATCCCTGAGCGTTGTATCGTAAAATTCAACCATGTTATTTTTCACTGCAAGTTTTGGCTTGCGCTTTTGAATATAGGCTTGCAAGCTTCGCCCTACAACGCCAAAATTCGGTATCTCCTTTTAATTCTTACTGAAATTCTATCACATTTTAGGGCAAAAGTCAAGATATTTGTAGTCTCTCATCAGAGGTATTCAGTTAGGAAAGTCGCGAATCGGAGCGTGCTTCTACAAGGGTATGTTGAGATTCAGTTAGGAAAGTCGCGAATCGGAGCGTGCTTCTACAAGGGTATGTTGAGATTCAGTTAGGAAAGTCGCGAATCGGAGTCGCGAATCGGAGCGTGCTCCTACAAGGGTATGTTGAGATTTAGTTAGGAAAGTCGTGAATCGGAGCGTGCTTCTACAAAAGAACTAAATGACTCTAAGTCTCTCATTTGCACTATTTTTCGGATAAAAAAATAAACTTGCAGGCAATTTTTTCGTCTAAACACACGAGCGTGCTTCATAAATCATACCATTGCTATTTGTATGGTTTTCATAACAGGTAATCTCCAGAAGTCCCGCTGATGGTTGACGGCTTGCGCATACTTCAACTTGGCACAGGGCTATTTAGTTTTCGGTCCTTTAGGCGTTTTGATTTGAAAGTCGCGAATCGGAGCGTGCTTCTACAAGGATATGTTGAGATTTAGGGTTCACTTTTATCGGAGAACTAAATGACCCTGCAACTTGGTGTCGGTTAACTTGATATTTAGCGAAATCCATAGTAGAATTAAAGTGAACTTTTTTGCAACAGAGTCTGTCTTAAGCCGTAAGTTGCAAACAGATGTCTATACGCGGTTCCCAAACACAAATGCTATAAAGAGAAACGCTTAAGAAATACGCATGGAAAACGGAGACAACGGAGGAAAAGTAAATGAAAATTGCTAATAATCGCGGAAGCGTCATTGCAAAACTTGGAATCGGATGTGTGGTATGCCTACTCCTCGGTTTTGGGGTACTGCTCTACGCCCAAGAAAAAACAAAATCAGAGTTCATCGGTACAAAACCGGAAATGAACGCTGCTAAAATGAAAGAGATGGATGCCTCCAAAATGCAGGCAATGGCTAAAGCCCCAGAACGGCCACAACCACAGCGCAATAGGGCTTGGGGTCGCCAAAACCGTGGCGGAGTTGACTTCGGGGAGAATGCAGCGTTTTACAAAACCATCATTGACCATAATCTCTTCCGTCCGTTGGGGTGGACACCGCCAAACAATGAACCGGCATATAGTTTGGTTGGCACGGCTGTTGACTCAAATGGTGCAATATCACAAGCGACGCTACTGGAGAAAAGATCTAATCGTTACCACTTTGTGAGTATAGGGACAAAACTCGGTGACATGACTGTAAAGGACATCCAATCCCGACAGGTAACCTTGGACAAAGCAGGAGAAAATATAACGCTCAAAACGGGTGAGCTACAACTTCTCACCGTTAAGGGGGAACGCGGTGGTAGAGAAGGTGGGCGCGGTGAAGGCGGCTCCGAAAATAAAGGCAATAACAACAATGCAGGGCAAAACCAAGCCAAAGCCAAACAAACTGAAGGACAAAGCCAAGCTGCACAGATGAGACGGATGGCAGAGAGAATGAGGAATGCTTCAGAAGAGGAACGGCGAAAGATGATAGAGCAATTCCGGAGACAGCGTGGTGGAGGTGGTAGAGGCGGTAGAGGTCGCGATAGATAGTGTCCCAACTACCTCAGAACTTACATACATCCCATTTCTTTGAAGGCGCGGTTTGTAACCGCGCCTTTTTTACTTGAATATGTAAAATCCACACTTCAGTTTACACTCTCTAATGTGGCGAGGTTAGGAAACCTCGCCAGCAAAGCGATGAACAAGGCGCGGTTTGTAACCGCGCCTTTTTTACTTGAATATGTAAAATCCACACTTCAGTTTACACTCTCTAATGTGGCGAGGTTAGGAAACCTCGCCAGCAAAGCGATGAACAAGGCGCGGTTTGTAACCGCGCCTTTTTTATTTCAATATAGTAAAATCCACACTTCAGTTTACACTCTCTAATGTGGCGAGGTTAGGAAACCTCGCCAGCAAAGCGATGAACAAGGCACGGTTTGTAACCGCGCCTTTTTTATTTCAATAAATAACTACGCTGCCTTTTCGACGTTCTCCGGCGCGTTTTCAAGTCGAGAGAGCCAGTAGCCGACATCAAACGATTCATCACCGATCAGGAACCGCCACTGCTTGATCCGGTTGACGATCTCAAGTCGGACATCATTCCCATACCATCTGTGATTCCTACCTAAGAGGCCGTGGATCGGTGCCGTCTCAATATCATCGGTGTTCCAGAGTTGGCACTGACGTACCGTCGGATTGAGACGAAGTTTGAACATGTAGCGCGTCAGATCTGTTAAATTGGGTTGCGCACAATGCCACATCCCGTGATGTACCACAAAGAGCGTTCCTGCCTCACAGGCGATCGGCAGCTGCCCGAGGAAGTTTTGATAACGTGCGATATCCGTCTCACAGACACGGCGATAGTGGCTCCCCGGTAGAATCATCGTCCCCCCCATTTCACGCGGCGTGTCGTGCGAGAAATAGAAGAATTGGATGTCAAAATGCATCCGCAGGTCAATGATCGCATCGGCATGCCAAATTTGCCCGACATCGTTTTGGGGTCGGACAATGTGGACAGCATGATGATCGTAGAGTGGGTCCTCACCGACTAAACTCTGAATGATACCCTGAACTTCCGGCATCCGGAAAACTTTTCCAACAGCAGACGCATCGTCCCAGACATCGTCTAAAACGGTGCCACCGCGCCCGCGGACAATCACACCGGATTCCATCTCCGCATGTGCGGCTTTGTTCAATTCGTCAGGAATAAACTTGTCGAAGCGGAGGTAACCGTCAGCAACGAAGTTCGCCATCTGTTCCGTAGTAAGCAAATGCTTTTTGTCAATCATGAATTTCCTACCTCCAATTTTTTGTATAGAGCCGTAAGCGTGCACAAATCCACATTTTTTAAGTATAGCATCTCTGTGAAAAAATAACGAGTACAATTCACGTGTCACTTACCCCCATTTTTAATTTCTCTGCGTGAGTGGTTGGGTTTGTGTGGTCTCTGCGTGAGAAAGTTTGTTATTCCGTAGTGGGACAGTCTAAGTTCTTCAGATCCGTCTGTTGAGAAAATAAGAGGAGTATCTCGTGTGTCCACATTTCCTCGATGACCTTTTTGATAATGCTTATCACCGAATATATCTTCCGTTTTGATTGGAAAGTCTTTTCCCAGATACTTGTGGCTTTCTCATAAGTCAGAAACAGGAGTCCATAAGTGGCAACGACAAGCAAAAAAAGGAGTTCAATGCAAGGTTTCTCCGCTTTTTTCAAGACGAGGTCTTTGAAGTTGAAACACGCCTTGATGTCTCTAAAGCCGTGTTCAATCTGCATCCTGCGTTTGTAGTAGGTGTGTATCTGCGTTCCTCTAATCCGATTGGAAATGAGATACATCGGGTCATCATGTGCCTCGTCTCTGACGACATATAGGTTCAAAGGAAGTGCTTCAGTGGTATGGTAAAGTATATCCGAGTAGGCACCTTCTGCGAGGGCATCAAGTTTCCTGAGACTTCCGTTGACACGGATACCAACGTTGCGTGGCACGCGCATCACAACGTTAATACCTCTGTCGTCAAGAAACTTGATGACGTATTTCGCCCGGGCAAACCCACGGTCAAACACCAAAACCGGTTCAACACCTTTAGCGTCTGTCGCTTGAACAACCTGTTTATGGACATCACTACAGAAATGTTGGATGATCTCATTATGACTTTTATACGTTCCATCTGAAATCTCCTCGTTTTTATAGATATGCCAATAGATCGGGATCGCACGGTGGCGGAACGGAACAGACGCAACAATCGCCTTCCACCCCCCGGTAAATCTGTCTCATCTATCAAAATCAGCGCCTGTTGTCGGGCACGTTTTGAACGCCACACAGACCCTATAACATACGTCAACCAACAAGCCATCACACTTTCACACGGAAACGGTGTGTCAAGAAACCTAAGCAGTCGTTTTTGTTTCGACTTCTCTCTGCGAACACATATCGGTAGACGGGAAGCAATCTCGTTAATACGAAAAGACTTAGAGACACTGATAGCAAGGAGCGTCAAAGCGAAGTTCTGTTGACTCGGCTTTTTTAGACAAACCCCTTTGAAAACTTCTTGTAAACCTGCTATAAGCTTTCCCGGATGAACCCGTTTTTGGGAATATCTCATCAGAATACCTCCTTAGGTGCGTAAAAAAAATGCTTGCTCCTAAGGAGGTATTCTATCATAACACACCAGATTTTCCCACTTTTCTTTCTCCAAACACCTTACACAAAACCACTCACGAAAAAATGGGGGTAAGTGACCAATTCACGTAACTGAGATGACCACATTCCTATTTTACTAAATTAGAACTTAAGCAACGCGCAGTGAATTGCGCTACCACGAACCACATCTCTTTTGAGAACACACATCCTTCCAAGGTCCATCTGTTGGTAGTAGTAAGGAAACCCTTTATCGCCTGTCTGCGTCCGTCCTAGTAAAATATATAAGACGGACGCAATTTTCTTATAAATAGCTACGCTCTACACGCTCCATATACCGCTGGGCGAGGTTCCATGAAGATTAAAATATTAATTCGGTAATATTGTTATTCGTGTTATCCTATTGCCAAAGGAGGTATTCTCTGATGGCAAAACACCATAAGTTGGAGTTAACTGAAGGCGAAATACAAGTCCTCGTTGATCTTCGGGATAAAGGCGAACCGGCTTATCTTCGAGAGCGTGCGACAGCGTTGTTGAAAATCCATGAAGGCTTTTCTCCACATGAAGTCGCCCGCAGAGGTTTGTTGAAAAAACGCGACCCCGATACCGTTTATGCTTGGCTGCGTCGGTATCGCGAACACGGTATTAGCGGGTTGTCTAATAAACCTGGTCGAGGTCGCAAACCTGCTTTTTCACCTAAGTCGCCCGAAGAAGCCGGGTCGGAACTCTTAGTGGCAATCGGTCAGGATCCGGGAAGCGTCAATGAGCATCAAACGCGCTGGACGCTCCGCAGTCTCGGTCAGGTCGTGCCGTGGCTTGAGGGTCTATCGCTCCCCGGCATTCATCAGATCTTCTCACGCTTGGGTCTCAGCTATAAGCGTGCCAGAGAATATCTGCGGAGTCCTGATACCGATTATGCTGAAAAACTTTCTCGCATCAAGCAAGCGTTAGAAGAAGCCCGTGAAAACCCAGAAACTTGCGTTGTCGTTTACCAAGACGAGTTTGGTTTCAATCTACAACCGAGAGTCGCAAAAGACTCGGCGGAGACGGGGACGAAATGTCCTTTGGCACGCCAGAGTTATCTCCCAGAGGAGACCTGCTATGGCATCGGGGCACTCAACCCACACACCGGAGATGTTGTTTATCAGCAAGTCAAAAGCTGCACGGTTGTCGCACTCCATACATTTTACACCCAGATTTGCCAACGCTATCCAAACGCTGAACGCATCTATTTGATCCAGGACAATCGGGCGATCCACTTTCACGCGAATCTTAGGGCAGCACTTCTGCCACAGACGACGAGGTTTGTTAGACCGACCCCACCGAATTGGAGCGAGAAACCGTCAAAGAAAATAGGCAAACTTGAGAAACTCCCTATTGAGATATTGCAGCTCCCAACGTATGCCTGTTGGACGAATCCGATTGAGAAGTTGTGGCGCTGGGCGCGTCAAGCCGTCATACATCTGCATCGTCTCAGCAATGACTGGACAGCCCTTCAGGAGAAAGTCAGCGACTTCATGGAACAGTTCAAAGGCGGGTCACAGGAGTTGCTACACTATGTCGGATTATTACCGAATTAATTATTTAATCTTCATCAAACCTCGCCAGCATCGGAGACCTTTCGCAACCTGATGCCACAGTTGCGGTGAACTTTCGCGGACATCGTGTCCCAATGCGACGGTTTTCGGTTGAAAGTGGCTGGCAAAGGCACGCGCAATTTGATAAAAGTCTTTCGGTTCAAAGTCTACGCCAAAAATGCCTCGCATATCATACGCTCGGAAGATATTGGGATTCATTGGAATCCACCGTTTCGGAAGTGTTGGCGGGCATACGCCAGCCGCTCTGGCACCCCAATATCAATTCAACTCGCCTCGGTTTTCAAGGTATAAAGACTGGAAACAGACGGAAAAATGTCCCGTTCAATTGAAAAACACTCTCGGTTTTTAGGAAACATGTCGGCGATCTCTCGATTGAAGAGATACACGCCACCGTTGATATATCCAGCGCGACAAGTTGACTGTTTCTCGCGAAAGGCTGTGATTTTCCCATCACCATCAGCTACAATTTCACCATAGGGGCGAATATCGTCAACATGTACACTCAGTAGCAGCCCCGCCATTTGTTCACAAAAATGCCCTAACATCTTTTGGAGCGAAAGGTTTGCCAAGAGTACATCACCGTTTAAAACAAAAAAGGGGAACGTGTGAATGTGTTTCATAGCGTTGGCAATCGCACCGCCGGTCCCCAGTCTTTTCTCTTCTTTGGCATAGCGGATGCGTACCCCACCATAGCAACCACCAACGCGTTCATAAAGCACATTGTGTAGGTGCCCCGACGCAAGAATAACCTCGTCAACATTAACGTGTTTTAGCAGCCGAATCTGCCAATCCAACACTGTTTTCCCGGCGATGTCAAGCAGAATCTTAGGTATAGTTTTCGTGGTTTCACCTAGCCTCGTGGAAAAACCTCCACATAGGATAATGGCTTGCATCCCTATCTCTTCTTCAAAGTCAATTCTTTAGAAATGTGTCAGCGAAACAGTGTTACGGTAGACAATTGGGCACGGCGAGGCGCGTTAAATATCCAATCTGAAGAATTTTAGAAACGCCACGGTAGTCAGCACCACCGCAAAGAAACAGAGCAGCAGCACATCTAACAGAGAATGCCCTAATGTCTCGGCTAAAGAAGATTCCCTTAGGTCTGGAGCCGGAAAGATCTCTTCTGCTTCTGATTTAGAAGACGCTGCAGAAGGATTCATACGAGCTATTGCGCGGTCTGACAAGTGTTGCATCTGTGCAAGTGCATCATCTGAAATATCCTTGAAATAGTCTTGATTAAGTTGATCGTAATAACGGTTGCCCATTTGAAAGTAGAGATCTCGTTTCAGCTTCCCTGTTTGTGTTAAGTTCATGGCGAGATAGATTAAAGGAGAAGTCGGTGTGATGAGCGAAAGCATCTCGCCTATCTGCTCTTGCCGGTTCTGTTGACGCTGATACTCCCGGTCAATCTTGTCTGCTTGGTTCTGGAACTTTTGCCGGTACTCTTCCTCAATAGGCACTCTGAGTCTAGCCAATTTTCTTTGGACATCTGCTGTTACAGTAAATTGACCTACACCAAGGGATTCAAGAATTTTTTTGTTAATTTTTTCCTGCTTTTCTTTGAGGAGATCATTGCGAAGTGCCGTTTTTTCCATATAGACACTTTGTTCTGTCCGGGTGGGCACGATGACTTTCGCTGCAAGAAACCCAACGCGTGGTGCAATCAGCACGGCAAACACCCAAACAGTAAAGGCGACAATGAGTGCTGTCTTGGCACTGTCTAAGTAGGTGGAAATCACCGTGCCGATGGCAAAAAACACCCCGATGTAGAGCAACGAGGCACAGGTGAGACTGAGCACGCGTGGGAAAATGTCTGGCTCACCCAAAGGGAATCCTTGCCAGAGGAGCAACAACAAGCCGAATAAAAACGACACCAAAAACGGAACGACGAACACAATATACCCCCCCATCAGTTTTCCCAACAAGAGGCGGTCGCGAGGGACAGCGTTTGCAAGGGTAATCCGTATCGTTCCTGTCTCTCTTTCTCCGGCAACAGCATCAAACGTAAACAGCAGCGCAAGCAGGCTGAAGACGGTGCTAACCACAAACAGAAAATCGAGATGTCCCAAAGCGTAGGAGAGCGGTGCTTGCGTGAGTCTCGTGGAACTTTGCTTTATGCCGTTGCGTGTCATTCCGAAATAGGTGGGCAGTGCTTCCTCTAACCCGTTGGCGAAGACGCTCAACGGTGTGGGTTTGAGGAAAAGTTTGGCAACTTCCTTGTCCGGATCTTGCGCGTCTGGCGGATTTTCTTTGGCTTCAGCACTGGCGCGTTTAAGTGCCTCCTGATAGTCCACCTGACTTTGGCGATAATGTCGATAACCGATAAAAAGGGTGAGTGGGATGAGTAAAATACACATCAAAAGGAGCGCGACAAACCGGACACTCAGGATATGATGCATCATCTCTTTTTGAATCAGCGTTCGTAGCATGTTTTTATTCTCCTTTCTAAAGTAGTAACGTGAGTTCGATATAAGGTGACAGTTTGTAGTCGCGCAATTCATTGCACCTTGGGTGTGCAATGAATTGCGCGACTACGAGCCAGAACTCATGAGAGGATATGATTTTTCTCGAACGATTGTTCTCTAAATCCTTACGCCGAACTTACGTTAGTAGGCACACGCCGTGTGCCTACTACTTTTTGGACTCAACGAACTGCCTGACTTTTTGCGAAAGGGTCTCTGGATCGACATCTATAAACGTCTCTTTGACAACCAGCTCCCGATTTAAAAAAAGCGTGATAAGCTCCGTTTGAGATTTGGACGCATCTCTATTGAGGAGCGTCCAAATCTGGTCATCTTTACCAATCCAGACAGGCATCGAAAGTTGGTATTTCTCCTTGAATGCCTCAATCGCCTTCGCGGAATCACCAGGGCTAATGGCAACCGCTTGCAATCGGACAGCATCAGAGGTTTCAAGCAGCTTCTCAAGGCGTTGCAACTTCGGTCCACAAGTATCAGAATTGATTGAAAACATATTCAGGAGAATGAATTTGCCGCGAAATGTCTCTAACTTGACAGGTTTCCCTGAAAGGTGAGTCAACGCGATATCTGGCACTGGCTTACCTAATAAATGTGCCAACTCCTCCCGATTTGTGGACGCTGACGATGCTGATGCTAATTGCTTGAGCAGTCCTTTCCCCTCTGGTGATTCAAGAAACGCTTCGCCGAATTGTTCTCTGAGCTGTGCGTGTACGTTGTTGTCCAAAGGATTAACTTGCAGGACAGTGGTGCCTATCACTTTTTCACTGTTTTTGAGAAGTGCCTCTTCCATTTGCTTCCTGACTTCTGCGGGCAAGTCCGCCGACGATTTCGTTTGCATAGGAACGCTTTTCACGATTTTTACCGTGCTGTCATTATAGATAGTTCGTTGCGGTCCATTTCGATAGATCTTTCCACTGACACTCAGATTGAGGAGATGGTGTTGGCAGCGCACGATCGGGAGCATATCACCTTCCATTTTCAACAGAAATTTCTGACCTACTTTCTCAGAAAGACGAACTTCATAGAGATAACTACACGGCAGCGTCGGGTCCGATGCACCTTCGGTTATACCATATTAACGCGACTATTCTTGTGTATATTTTTTAGATATGTTATTGTGAAGAGATGAAAAAGCAAAAACATGAGGTTTTCCCCCACTTTTCAGTAGAAGTTGTTAAACAAAGGTATCTTGAATGTGAATGTCTTCGGGAACGGACGCACTGGCATATTATTTGGCTCCTTGCGGATACCAGAGATTCACGCACCCCCCGGCAAGTCGCTGAGATTGTAGGATGCACGCCGGACTGGGTTCGCAAGTTGCTCAAACGCTATAATGCTGAAGGCGAAGCCGCTTTGCGAGATAAACGCAAAAATAATACAGGTGTGCGTTTTTTGGATGAAACACAGCAAGCCGCCCTTGCAGCTGCCCTTTCTGCGCCTCCTGGTGATGGGGGTCTTTGGACGGGTCCGAAAGTGGCTGCGTGGATATCTGAGACACTCCAGCGTCGTGTCAGTGACGTGTCAGGTTGGAAATATCTCAAACGTCTCGGTTATACTTTACAAACACCTCGTCCGCAACATCAGGCAGCCGCAACACCCGAGGCACAGCAAACATTTAAAAAAAAACTCAAGGAGCGGGTAGCTACGCTTGAAAGTCAGCACCCAGAGAAACCGGTAGAGATCTGGGCAGAAGACGAGACGCGCTTGGGATTATTGCCGGTTCATCGGCGTGTCTGGGCGAAGCGAGGTGAAAGACCGATAGCCCCCGTGTGTCCGGCATATAAGTGGTTTTATGGTTTCGGTTTTGTCCGTCCACAGACAGGTGAGACCTATTGGCTGCTGATGCCGAGTGTGAGTGTTGAAGTCATGAACCTTGCCTTGGCAGAGTTTGCGCGTGATGTGAACCCGGAAGGCAAGAAACAGATAATCCTTTTGTTAGATCGTGCCGGTTTTCACACGGGTAAGGATTTAGAAGTCCCAGAAGGGATTGAGTTATTTCATTTGCCCCCGTACACACCAGAACTTCAACCTGCCGAACGGCTCTGGCCTTTGTTGCGAGAGGTGGTTGTGAATAAAGTTTTTACAACGCTCTCAGCACTTGAAGAAGCCGTTGTGAAAAGGTGTCAATGGTTCTCTGAAAACACAAAGAAGGTGCAGGCACATGTCGGTTTTCAGTGGATTTGCAAAATGGAAAAATAATACAAATCACGTTAATTTGGTATTAGAACACCGGGGACTCCTGCTGTTGTATCTGCAGGACACAGCAGCACTTTTTTCTCCAGGTATTGTGGAGAAAGTTCAGAAAGCCATTGTAGATCCTCATTAGCATCAGCATGATAGTTTTCGCGGGCAAGTTTTATCTGTCTTAAATTCTCTCTGCATGTCTCAATCCCTTTGGAATCGTCAGAGGTTTGCTTTCCCGCAGGTGAGGCTAACTCATAAGGGTAGGCATCTGCCAAAAGGAAGCGGTTTAGACGAACCAATGCTTCACCACTTTGTGGGTTTTGCGAGAGGAGTTCTTGGGTCTGTTGGCTGAGCTGAATATCGGAAAAACTTTCGGCACTGTAGAGCGGAGCGACTTGGAGCAACCGATTCAAATCTACAAGCAATGCCTTCTGAAGTGCGGGAGACGGGAGGCTCACACCCTCATACTCACTTAGCAGTTGCTGTGTTTCATCGGGCAATTGCGCGGCGATGGATTTGGAAACTGCAGCGCGCGGGTCTTGGAGTTTCACCGCCAAACTGCCCGGGTCTTTGAGGGCCTCCGCACGAAAGAGGAGTTGACCTGTATCGGCGCGGGTAGCAAGTTGCAAACCCGTGGTCATCAATAAAGCCGCGAGCAGAAGCGTCATGATTCTGCGCGGCAGGAGAAACCTGGGGTTGCCAGCCTTAAATTGGAATATTGTTTTTAACATTTTCAAAATCTCCTTAGTACTTAGAATTTTGTAGGACTCAGACCCATTCTATCCTTAATAGGAAGAATGTGATTCATATTTCGCATCCTGGTCCGACAATTCTACAGTCCGGTAGGGGCGTTCTTTCACCCATTGTGTAGGGGACCAGGTTTTTGTGAAATCGACTTCCGTGAAATCGGCGGCATCAATAATTTTAATGAAGACGAGATCGGTTCCGGCAAATATAGGTCCCTCGTTGAGTTGATAACCTAAACGAATCCAATGGTTGTTCAGGTAAACTTCGACCTGGCTATGCCCGACAATTGTAACTTCAGTGGGTGCTGATGGTTTCTCATAAGCGTAACTGCCAGCAACTGCTTCATTGCTCAGGTCTTTTATCAAACGTTTCCATTCATTATCACCTTTGTAATAGTACAACATAGGGACTGACATAGACACACGGGCCGGAATGCCAGCGGCTCTCAACATTGAGGCAAAGAGGCGGGCCCGAGAAATACAGGCACCATATCGCCTTCGCTTAAACATTGAGTCGCCAAAGTAGTTTACGGCTAACGCCTCTTGAATCTCCGCTTCAGTTACCTCTCTGTCCATGCTCTGAAAGAATGACCAGTCGACAACCAGTTCTCCCTGATGCTTATAGGTGTAAACAAAAGGAGCATAGAGTGGTGTCGTCAATTCCATTTGGCCTATTTCATGATGCAATTGAGCGATGACATCTAACGTATGCGTTGTGTCAGAAAGAGGATTCCGAACCTCTGCTTGCATTTCCGCGGAGTAATTCAGATCGTAATCAGGTTTGGTGTACTTCCTGAACGCCTCGGAGGTGAGTTGATAAGGATATGGCGTTGGAAGCAGGACTGGAGTAGCATACGGATAAACAATCACCTCTACTTTACTGTAGATGCGGTTTCCAACCGCACTCTCCATAAGTCTCGCATCCTGAAAAAGATCGTTCATCGCCTCAATATTCCAGGGTGGTTTCAGTTCAAGCACTGCCCTGATGCTGTAGGTGTACTCCCGTCTTTCGTTCCAGTCTGTGTCGGGCGTACCGTCCCCATCACTATCGGCTAAGGTTGGATCTGTTTGATATTTACAATATTCTTCATAATCTGTCAGGCTATCTGCATCGGTATCAGGTGTTGTGGAAAGCGTACCGAGTTCAGCTTCAAGCCCATCATCCAATCCATCCTTATCTGTGTCAAGCAACATTCCCGAGTTGAATGCATCGATGCGTTTTTGGAGTGTTTTCGACGGAACAGTCATAAACGTCAAGGCATATTCATTTAGTAATTTGCCCCATCGTCCTTTCATCAAGGCATCTCTTTGCACAGGAGGGTTTGAGCTGCTGTTTAAGACAACGCTATAAAATGCTCCTGGTTTTAGAGGTTCTGTGAGCTCCAAGGCTAAAATTGTTCGATGTTCG
Organism: Candidatus Poribacteria bacterium; assembly: GCA_965246985.1. Taxonomy (GTDB): domain Bacteria; phylum Poribacteria; class WGA-4E; order WGA-4E; family WGA-3G; genus WGA-3G. The sequence goes on from OZ251998.1 coordinate 5,188,673, forward strand.
TCAATCCATTTGGGTTTCCCCTTGACCCGCATTCCTCGAAAGATGAGGTGTTTTTCTTTCGTCATCGGTTGGTTAAACACAAACTTAATCTGCTGTGTGTCAATTGGGACGTTAATCGCTGACATTGCAGGCATCGTTTCGATAACCTTAGGAGATGGCAGGAGGCGTTTTACCAGAGCTGGAAGGAGTGCCACGCAAAAAATTAGGATAAAAACGACAAGCAGAAACCGTTCTATTTTGATTTTGGGCATCTTTTTTATTCTCTTTTCTCAAGTAATTCGGTAGGCACCTCTTCCCCGTAACGGGCGGGATCCCGGTTTGAAACCGGACTTAAAGGGGGTTTCGGTCAAATCCCTGACCGAAACCCATGCGTGTCTACAAAGCGCGCCTACAATAGGAAATTTTGAATTAAGGTGCTAATGTAGACAGTAACCTATCGGCTTTATCCGCATCCCGGAGCAGATACCGTAAGACCGTCCGAACTTCCTCCGGAGTGTCAACTACCCAAGCCTAAAGACTTGGGCTTGAAGATAGCATCAAACAGCGTCAACTGTGTTGCGTGAGTCAAGTCCAAATCTTGTGCTTCGTTCTTGTTTCTCGTTTCATTGAGGGTGGTAACCCACCGCTCTCCACGAAAGGCAGCAGCTGCCTTAAAAAGTATGTTTTGTGCAGCATTGTGGTCTCTATCCATAGTGTTTCCACAAGACTGACAGTTAAAAGTTCGTATCGCCAGCGATAGTTTCTTTGGCGATTTCTGACCGCAGCGAGAGCAGATTTGCGAGGTGTTCTTGGGATCCACTTGGTGGAAGTGGAAACCGTCTCTTTCGGCTATGTTTCCTGCCCACTCAAAGAAGGTTGCCCAAGAGGCATCGCTGATACTCTTGCTAAGGTGTTTGTTCTTTACCATATTAGATATGCGTAAATCCTCTGCTACCAAGACGTTGTTTTTGTAATGGTGGTAGAGTTTATAGACGAGTTTACCGATAAAGTCTTTGCGTTGGTTCGCTGTTCGCTCGTGGTGTAAGGCAGTCGTATACACGGCTTTCTGCCAACGTTTGCTACCTTTCTTACGGCGAGCCATTGTTTGATTGTGCTTATGGAGCAACCCCTCTGCCCTACGATACCAGCGCGGGTTATTCTCTTTTTCGCCTTCAGAAGTCGTCAAATAATGGGTCGTTCCCATATCAACTGCGATTGCGTCTGTAGGTTCAACCTTCGATGTATCACCTATATCACAGGAGATATGGGCATACCAGTTAGATGCTTTCTTGACGAGTGTGACTTCTTTCGGATCGCCTTGTAAAGGACGGTGCATGTATATTTTGATTTCACCAAGTTTTGGCACTTTTAAACGGTCGTGTTTCCATACTGTTTCTCGGATAGGGTTCTCGCGAATACGGTCACATTCTCCTGTGGATTTATTCTTAACTTTCCGTTTTCGGAGCTTCCACGACATAGACTTAATCCGTTTCCTATGTCTTGGATAGCCTTTTTTCGTAGCACCGGCTTCGCAACGTCTATAGAAACCGTCATAAGCTTTGTCCGTGCGTTCCAAAGCACACACTTGCATATCTTGTGGCACTTCGCGAAAGTCCGTATATTTTTCACGAGCAATCGTCAACTTCTGTTGTTGATCGTTGTAAGAAACGCGTTCACCTTCAGTCTCCCAAGTAACCTTGCGATCATGGCGTGCTGAGTTCTGAAGTTCACAAAGGTGGGATAACCACTTCAGTAATGTTGTTTCCTGTGCCTGGGTCGGATACACAGGATACTTGAATGTTAATCTCATGGTATATCAGGGATCAGGCGTTTATCCCCTAATGAGTGGGAGGCAAGCACGGTACCAAGCGGTAACGCTCATTAGGTTTGCCAACCTGATACTATCATTATACCACAATTTAAGACCAAAACCAACTCTTTTTTCAACGCTTTGGTCTAATTCACGAGGGCGGATTTTCCTCCCAACGCTAAAGCATTGGGCTTCCAATCCGTAAACTTAGGTGAGCCCTAATCCACCAAAAATGGTGACGCTACTGTGAAGCCAGGTGATGTCCCCCTCACTTATGAACAGTCCTTGGCTGATAACGCCAAAGCCGATCAAGAACAGCGTGTAAATGTTGGCGATTTTCCCGTAGCGGAAATCAGTATATCCCGTATAGAACCCGCAACTCAAAATTGCCAAGAAAATCATTCTTTCGTGTGTTAACAGTTCAAAAATATTGACATTCATTAGCAATTTTAAGGCTCCGTTAATTTCACAAGTTTCTCAAGAACATATTCAAACCTGAGATATGAAGTATGATATTCCATGCCGGGATAGGCAGGGAATTGTTGTGGAAACTGAATCACGCGCCAGCCATCTTGCATCGCCTCCATAACTGAATTATAGGGAGGTGACTCGCTGTCGCCTGTTGTATGGCGTTTCTCGCCAGTACCATCGTACATTGCCCAAGCGACAACACTACTATTTAAGTCAGGTGTGTGCAGGTGTAGCACCAGAAGTTGCTGTCTTAATTCAGACATGTTCAGTATTAGCCTTTCTCGGGGCACGCTTTGCAAGCGCGCCTATGAGACATACGCGCCTTAGACGCTAACGGTTTGATCGGGTCTTAATCTGGCTCCACGTTGTCACCAGTTTTCCGCCGGGTTGCACGTCTAACGCAACGGATATCCCATCTTCAATTAATTCACTGAGTTCCTTCTCGCTGAGGGCTCTGTTGTATACTACTACCTCATCAATCGTGCCAGTCATCCAGTAGTTACCGATGTTGCAACCACCGATAACGAAAAGATTATCGCTGGTATCCGGTTTCGTCCCCGGTGCGACTTGTGCATCGACGGCTCCATCAAGATAGAGTTTAAAGTCAGAGCCATCATAAGTGCCAGCAACGTGATGCCAATCGCCATCCGTCACAGCCGTTTTGGCATCAAAGGATTTCCATCCGGCGTTTGTTGTGAAAGAGTAATGGACAACCCCACTGTTGATATTGCCGAAGAGTCCATAGTTTCTGCCGGTCGGATTCCGGTTCTCTTTGGAAGCAATAATCTGCCACGCGCCAGAGATTTTCGGGATATTCACCCACGCGGCAAGCGTGAAATCCTCTAAGTCGAGAGCGTCGTCATCGTCGACGGTCACCATATCTGCTCCGCCGAATTCCATCCCACCACCAAATTTACCTTCAACCCATTTCGGTTTACCCTGTGCTATTTTTCCATCCAATCCGTTATCTGAGGAGTCCGTGACGGCTTCCCCTGTGCCTTCATCCAACAGCCAAGCACCGACGAGGCCCTCTGTATCGAGTGCCACGACCTGCGTCGCCACGAAATGTGTTAGCGCAAAAAGACTCAGGACTAAAAATGTTCGCTCATGTAAAAAGTATGTGCGATTGTTTCTAACGAAGGTAGTCACCACGCGGGTTTGACATCTTCATTAGCACACAGTCTTTACATGAGCCAAAATGTTAGTACTCTATGCATCAGAAATTCTCCTTGCTAAATAACCTTGATTCTGAAATTCAAGGCTATAGACTAAACAACTGTTTCGGGAAGTATCGTTGCATCCTTTGGCACAATAACAATCCCATCCCGAATGTAGTAGTTTTCGCCATCGTAATTATCAATTCCATCTCGGTTCACCAGTACTGAATTATCACCGATACGCGCATTTTTGTCAATGATTGCATTCTGAATCAAGCAATTTCGACCTATGCCGACCTTGGGTATGCCTGCCCGTTCGTTCTCTCCTCGCGATGCATCTGATTCATAGTAGTCTGCTCCCATGAGCACAGATTGGTAAACTCGACTGCCCCCGGAGATGATGCTGCGGATACCGACAATTGTTCTATCAAGTTCAGAATCATCAATAATAGAACCCTCGGCGAGAATTGAAGAACGAACACTACTGCTATTGACTTTTGTGCTCGGCAGGTGGCGCCGGTTGGTATAGATCGGTGCCTGCTCATCGTAGAAATTGAACGACGGTGCGGTATCGGTGAGCGCAATGTTCGCCGAATAGAAAGAGCGGATCGTACCAATATCCTCCCAATAACCATCAAAAAAATAGGCAGAAACTGGAGCGGTCTGAATTTTTTTCGGAATAATATCCCTACCGAAGTCTACGTTTGATTCATCTTGAAGCACCTCTTGCAAAACCTCTCGATTAAAGATATATATCCCCATTGAGGCGATGTATTCCCTACCGTGTGGTTCAATACCTCGCGAGGTGAAAACCTCAGATTCAACGCGTAGTCGCTGCAGTTCTTCCTCCGTTTGCGGCTTTTCAACGAAATCGACGATACGTCCATTCGCATCTGCTTGGAGAATGCCGAGTCCACTGGTGTCTTCTTTTCTAACAGGAATAACAGACACAGTGATAGCCGCGTTGGATTCGGTGTGGACCTGCAGCATTTTTTGATAATCCATCCGATAAAGATGGTCACCGGCAAGAATCAGAACATAGTCGTCTGCGAACCGTGGATTCAGAATATAGGGTTCATTGTGCTTGATGGCATCCGCTGTTCCCTGATACCACTCTTCGCCCATCAGCGTCTGTTGCGCTGCGAGGATTTGGACGAACCCGCGGCGGTAAGTATCAAAGCGGTACGTCTGGGAAATATGTCGATTCAAGGAGACAGAGTTGAACTGGGTCAAGACATAGATTTTCTCCAATCCTGAATGTAGGCAATTGCTAATCGGTATGTCCACCAGTCGAAATTTGCCAGCAATCGGGACACTCGGTTTCGCTCGATCCCGTGTCAATGGAAATAGCCGTGTGCCGCGGCCGCCTCCAAGAATAACTGCAATAACGTTCCCATTGCTCATAAGCACTCTCCTAATTTGACTATCTTAGGACTTACGCATCAAAACGCTGTTGGGATGGATGGCTTCGGCTTTCGTGCCCATCCAGACATGAACGCACGCAGGGCACGGGGACCCTGCGGAACATAGTCGAGACGAACGTAAATTGCGTAAGTCTTGTATCTGTTAACTAAACACTGACAACTCTTCCGCATTACAAACTTCCCTTAGTGGACAGGACACCGGTGATATTTTCATCAAGACGCGTTGCAATATGCAACGCTTTCGCGACTGCCTTAAAGATGGCTTCAATGATATGGTGTTGATTCGTGCCGTACGGGACGTTGATGTGCAAGGTTGTGCCGCTGTGGTTCACAAATCCGTGAAAAAATTCCTCTGCGAGTTCAATATCAAAATCACCGACTTTTCCATAACTAAGTGGTGTCTCAAAGTGGAGATAAGAACGTCCACAGACATCTAAATCGACTTTAGCGAGGGATTCATACATCGGAACAGTGAAACTACCGAATCGTTGCATCCCTGCTTTGTCAAGTACTGCTTTTTGGAGGGCTTGCCCAAGGCAGATGCCGACATCTTCGGTCGTATGATGTGCATCTACATGTAAATCACCCTTCGCCTCAATCTCAAGGTCAAAGAACCCGTGTTTGGCAAAGAGTTCTAACATGTGATCCAAGAATCCAACACCGGTGTTAATAGTGGATGCCCCTGTTCCGTCAAGGTCAAGGCTGAGCCGGATGCGGGTTTCTGCTGTTTCGCGGGCAATTTCTGCTTTTCTGTCCATACCGATTTTTTAATTTTTTAACTATGGGCCTTTCTGCTCCGTTTTCTTCCGTTGTCAGAAAACGGGTTTTTGTTATAAGGAAACTCTTTATGAGTCAGGGTCATTTAGTTTTAAACAAATTCTCGGATTGTCTAAATTTTTGGATCCTCTTTTTCAAGCTCGGCGCGGTTCCATGAAGATTAAATAATTAATTCGGTAATAATCCGACATAGTGTAGCAACTCCTGTGACCCGCCTTTGAACTGTTCCATGAAGTCGCTGACTTTCTCCTGAAGGGCTGTCCAGTCATTGCTGAGACGATGCAGATGTATGACGGCTTGACGCGCCCAGCGCCACAACTTCTCAATCGGATTCGTCCAACAGGCATACGTTGGGAGCTGCAATATCTCAATAGGGAGTTTCTCAAGTTTGCCTATTTTCTTTGACGGTTTCTCGCTCCAATTCGGTGGGGTCGGTCTAACAAACCTCGTCGTCTGTGGCAGAAGTGCTGCCCTAAGATTCGCGTGAAAGTGGATCGCCCGATTGTCCTGGATCAAATAGATGCGTTCAGCGTTTGGATAGCGTTGGCAAATCTGGGTGTAAAATGTATGGAGTGCGACAACCGTGCAGCTTTTGACTTGCTGATAAACAACATCTCCGGTGTGTGGGTTGAGTGCCCCGATGCCATAGCAGGTCTCCTCTGGGAGATAACTCTGGCGTGCCAAAGGACATTTCGTCCCCGTCTCCGCCCAGTCTTTTGCGACTCTCGGTTGTAGATTGAAACCAAACTCGTCTTGGTAAACGACAACGCAAGTTTCTGGGTTTTCACGGGCTTCTTCTAACGCTTGCTTGATGCGAGAAAGTTTTTCAGCATAATCGGTATCAGGACTCCGCAGATATTCTCTGGCACGCTTATAGCTGAGACCCAAGCGTGAGAAGATCTGATGAATGCCGGGGAGCGATAGACCCTCAAGCCACGGCACGACCTGACCGAGACTGCGGAGCGTCCAGCGCGTTTGATGCTCATTGACGCTTCCCGGATCCTGACCGATTGCCACTAAGAGTTCCGACCCGGCTTCTTCGGGCGACTTAGGTGAAAAAGCAGGTTTGCGACCTCGACCGGGTTTATTAGACAACCCGCTAATACCGTGTTCGCGATACCGACGCAGCCAAGCATAAACGGTATCGGGGTCGCGTTTTTTCAACAAACCTCTGTGGGCGACTTCATGTGGAGAAAAGCCTTCATGGATTTTCAACAACGCTGTCGCACGCTCTCGAAGATAAGCCGGTTCGCCTTTATCCCGAAGATCAACGAGGGTTTGTATTTCGTCTTCAGTTAACTCCAACTTATGGTGTTTTGCCATCAGAGAATACCTCCTTTGGCAATAGGATAACACGAATAACAATATTACCGAATTAATATTTTAATCTTCATCAAACCGCGCCTACCGGGCCTGGGGGGTCCAAAATCGGGCTAAAAACCGAAAACTAAATAGCCCTGCTTTACGAGTTAGGAACCCTTGCTTATTTTAACATACGAGTACAAGCAATACCTTCGCCAAAATGATTGACTAAAATGGGTAAATATCCTAAAGTTATAGGTGAACAAACCAAACTTAAAAAGGATGTTTACCCATGTCTGAGATTGTATCATTATTTACTGTTTTCAGTCCACATTTATCAGCGACAACGCTCCGGCAGTTCTGCGAAATCGTGTTCGCAGTGCTTGCGATGACCGGGGGCGTGACGATGCGAAATATTTCTCGTTGGACTTCAAAAGGCGGAAGTTATCGCACGATCCAACGGTTTTACAACACACTCCTGCCTTGGGGAACCCTTTGTTGGGTGTTCTTTAGAACATATCTCTTTGATCCTGAGAGTGTTTATCTGCTTGCTGGCGATGAAAGCATCGTCGGAAAATCGGGGGATAAAACCTACGGTTTATCGCGTTTTTTCGCTTCAACCTACGGTAAAACGATACGGGGTCTGGCGTTTTTTGCGGTGTCACTCATCAGTGTCAAGAAGCGACGTTCATACCCGATGCTTATGGAACAGATCGTCCGGGGCGAAGCATCAACGACACCGAAAAAAGCCACTGTTTCAAAAACTTCGGAAACAAAAGGAGACCAGCCGGGACGCCCAAAAGGGAGCAAGAATCGAAACAAAACCGAAGTCGTCCTCAATGACACCTTGAAACAGATCCAATCTATGCTGAAGACGATATTAGCAACTATTGGTGGCTTCATACCCATTCGATACTTTCTCCTTGATGGCTACTTCGGAAACAATAAGACGCTGCAGATGGTCAGAGACTGTGGGCTCCATCTGATTTCAAAACTCCGCAGAGATGCAGCACTGTATTTGCCACCGACGACACCCTATCAAGGCCGCGGACGACCGGCTATCTATGGTGAAAAGTTCAACCCTAAAGATATTGATGGCAAATATCGAGTCTCTACACAGACACAAGGAAACATCGCCACGGAAGTTTATCAAATGCAGTGTCAACACAAACGCTTCCCTGACCCGTTGAATGTCGTTTGTTTGCTAAAAACCGACGCAAAGACGCAAGAGAAATCGCACGTTTTATTCTTCTCCTCCGATCTCGATTTGGAGGCTGAAACAATGATTGATTATTATTCACTCCGATTTCAAATCGAGTTCAACTTCAGAGACGCAAAACAGTTTGGGGGGTTAGACGATTTTATGAACGTCAAGAAGATACCTGTCAATACTGCGGCGAACCTGTCAATGTTTATGGTCAATGTTTCAGCGAAACTCCGAGAGATGTTCGGAGCCGAACATCCCGGTTTGGGTGTTTTAGACATCAAAGCACGTTACAGAGGACTGAAGTATTTACAAGAAACATTAAAAATACTTCCGCAAAAACCTGAAACCATTGTTATTCACAACATCGCTGAACATCTTGGGGCTATTGGTGCTATTCATTACACTTCAAATCAAATTAGACCCGGATAAATTGGCGAAGGTATTGTACAAGGGTACTGCACTTAATTATACGCTTAAAAACGTTTTTCCGCAATGCGAAAGCAAAACCTCCCGTCCAAGAGACGGGAGGTATACCTTTATGCCCATGTCACCAACCCGAGTTCGTGTGGAGATTGCAGATCCTCATGGTCCGGTAAAGCCCGCACAGTATAACCGTGCAAGCCTGTCTGTTTCAAGGTCAGCGTCCCTTCAAAAAGATAGGTACCGCCCCCGAGGTCATCTTTATACGCCATTGGACTCACAGTCCCATTGTGAATTTCGCCTGCTTCATCTAATACACCGTGGTAGATTTGAACAGCGAGTTCGTGAGGAAACAGCACGTCGGTTCGGACAACTGCTTGCACCGTTGTGGACTCACCCACCCCAAGCTCAGAGCTTTGCGCAGCAGCGGTTTTCGCATCGGTACGCTTTTCCTCAACGCGAAGATCCCCCCAGTGGTCTCGGATGTGGGTTTTCCAGCGCGCTAAGGCAATACTGCGTTTCGCCTCAGATGCATTGAGTTCTTGCCAACGCCGATGTGCCGGAAAATACAACTGCTCTGCGTATTCTGACACCATGCGTTTGGTATTGAAAATAGGTGCCAGATTCTGCATGGCAGTCTTCATCCGTGCGACCCATTCGTGGGGTACGTCGTCAACGGCGTTACGTTGGTAAAAAAGCGGCACAATCTCGTTTTCAAGGAGATCATAAATGGCGTTGGCGTGCGCTTTGTTGGTGGATTTTGAATCCTCTGGAACGGGTCCCGTGTCAATCGTCCATCCACCGCCCAAATGATTTGCCTCAGCCCACCAGCCATCTGCGATGCTGAGATTAAGGACTCCGTTGGCAGCTGCTTTCATACCGCTCGTACCGCTCGCTTCATTCGGGCGTAACGGGTTGTTAAGCCACACGTCAACCCCTTCAACGAGATAACGTCCGACACAAATATCGTAGTTCTCAATGAAGACGATCTTATGATAAAATCGGGGTTCCGCAGCGATCCGAGCGATGCGCTGGATAAGCAATTTCCCCTCATAGTCATGCGGATGCGCTTTCCCCGCAAAAATGAGTTGAACAGGACGTTCTGGGTGATTGAGAATCTTATCAAGCCGATCAACATCGTGGAACAGCAAGGTTGCGCGCTTATAGGTCGCAAATCGGCGAGCGAAGCCAATGGTCAATGCTGCTGAATTGAGAATTTTCGTTGCCATGGTGTCGCTCTCTTGCGGACGCTTGGAAATGCTGCCGCCGAGTGCCTGTTTCTGTTCCTGCCGTTGACGAGCGAAGGTGATGAGGCGTTCACGCCTTCGTTCGTGTGTCCGCCACAGTTCGGGGTCTGGTATCTGCGAGATTTGTGTCCAGACTGCTTGATTCGTGAGTTCAACAATCCAGCGGGGTCCGAGGTACCTGTCAAAAAGACTCTGCATATCACCAGAGACCCAAGACCGCGTATGAATCCCGTTCGTAATGGCACCAATAGGCACCTCATGCACGGGTGTACCGGGCCAGAGGTCTTTCCACATCTCGCGGGAGACGTGTCCGTGCAGTTGACTCACGCCGTTGCACATTGCGGAGAGTCGCAGGGCAAGAAGTGCGGGACTGAATTCACTGTGGGTATTCGATGGATTTGCTCTACCGAGACCGAGGAAGGTTTCGGTGGAGACCCCAAGTTCGCCGTAGTACCCGCTGAGATAGTGGTTGACTAAATCCGGGGGAAACCAGTCGATACCTGCTGGAACAGGCGTATGCGTTGTGAAGATATTCCCTGCCCTTGTCGCTTCACAGGCTTCTTCAAAAGGGATGCCAATCTGCAACATCAGTTGTCGGATGCGCTCAATTGCGAGGAACGCAGCGTGCCCTTCATTCATGTGACAGACAGTCAGTTGGATACCGAGTGCTGTTAAGGCACGGTAGCCGCCAATACCGAGCAGAATCTCCTGTTTGATACGAAGGCGTTCATCACCGCCGTATAAGTAATCCGTGATGTTCCGCAACTCTTCATTCTGATTTTCGGGGATATTCGTATCAAGCAAATATAAAGGGACACGTCCGACTTGGGCACACCAGACTTTGGCGACCGCTTTGCCTTCTGGATATGCGACTTCTACTAAGAGCGGGGTTCCATCAGCCTGCTTCACTGGCTGAATGGGCATATTGTAAAAGTCATTGGTAGGGTAATCCGCCATCTGCCAGCCATCTGCCGTAAGGGTCTGGCGGAAATAGCCGTGTTGATAAAGGAGTCCAACTGCGACGAAAGGTAGTCCTAAGTAACTCGTGGATTTTAGATGATCGCCTGCTAAGATACCTAAGCCACCAGAGTAGAGTGGCATGCACTCTGTCAACCCAAACTCCATAGAAAAATAGGCGATTTTTAGGTTGCTGAGGGTCTCATCGTTGTGATTTGTCTCAAACCACGAAGGTGTTTTATGATATTCTCTAAACTTCTTGTGGATAACCTCAAGGCGTGCAAGGAATACACTGTTTTTTGAAGTGGCATCTAATTTTTCTTGTGAAATCTGCCCGAGCATCGCGACAGGGTTATGATAGATTTTTTCCCACAATTCTGCATCAAGATGATGAAACAGATCCAACGCTTCACGATCCCAGGTCCACCATAGATTTAAGGCAAGTTCACGCAGCGGTTCAAGATTCGGGGGTAAGGTAGGCACCACTGTTAACTGGCGAAGTGGCTTCATTTAATTCCATTCTCCTTCCGAAATCTATGCTGATGCTGCTTCCGGTTGTGGTGTCTTTAGTGTGATGTAGGTGCCTTGTTTGCGTTTTTCAAAATCTAATTTGCCTTCGCGGGCAAGCCAACCGATCGCCATTAGGATGGTGCGCTCGCTCTCGCCAATTTCGCGCGTTAATTTTGTAACGGTGGCTTCGCTATTTTCTTTAAGATAGTGCCATATAGCACCCGCTACACTTCCAATATTTTCTAACATTTTTACCTCCAAAAACAAATAAAACCGAGGGATTTATTGAACAAACTTCAGTCAATGCCTTGTGCGACTTACACCGAAGTCTCTTAAGAAAACCAAAAGATGTCGCACAAGCCTTCAGTATATATTATAGTTACGTTTGGTAAGATTGTCAAGGACAATAGCCGGAACAGCCAGAGCTATTTAGTTTTCAGTTTTTTATTTATTTTGGTAACGTGAGTTCGACATAAGCACGTAGGGAATCAACGCCGAATGCGCGTATGGCATGCAGCGGGGTTGAACGCGAACTTACTAAAACCGCATAGAGCAGATAACCTTCAAGGTTCAGCCAGAAACCTGACATCATCATAACACAAGTGAACCCAACATATTCGCATATCTCCAGCATTTGGGGTGTTGGGTTTCGCTATATCTATTTACACAGACGGTTCATTGCAAATCGGTATTCGCCTTATAGACTGTAGGATTCTGGTTTTTTACCGCTCTACCCAACCTACGTCTATACTGAGTTTTTATTATCGAACTCACGTTTTGGTAGGCAAGTCGCGAATCGGAGTTCGCTCCTACAGCGGTATGTTGAGATTTAGGGTTCGCTTTTATCGGAGAACTAAATGACCCTGTTTGACATTCTTTTGGATATTGTGCTATAATCTTTCCAACGGATGCACTATTTCAATACTGTCTTTATCATTTTATTCATCCATTGACGGCTTTGCTTGCAAGCCGATATAAAAGACTCTTGGCGAGGTAAAAAATTTGAGTATTGTTGTTCACGTCACACACGAAGCCATCCAAAAAATGGGGGGCATCGGTGCAGTTTTAGAAGGGTTACTGACAACCCACAACTACAACGCAGCAATTGAACGTACCTTTCTGGTTGGTCCTCTCTTTCCGGGTGCTGATTTGGGCGGCTTAGATACCATCCTGTACCGCGCGCGTGAAGGGATAACAGACACACCCCACGCAAAGGCTCTCAGCGAGATTGAGCAGACCTATCATGTGGAACTCGTCTATGGACAACGACAATTTGAGGATAAAGATAAGAAGGTTACACTCCTTACTGATGTCATCTTAGTGAATGTCTCAAGCAGCAACGAAGCACTGACTGGACAATTCAAACGGCAGCTTTATGAACATTTCCATATCGAATCCAGTCGTTACGAGAACGAATGGGAATTCGAGGAATATGTCCGTCTTGCCGAACCCGCTTATGCGGCATTGCAGGCAATTATCGGTGAAGAGACTACTTCTCCTGTGTTTGTCATCTCGCATGAGTTTATGGGGATGCCCCTCGCGCTCAAAACACTGATTGAACGAAAAAACAACGGTGGTGTAGATGGGGCGCAGAACATGCGGACCGTCTTCTACGCACACGAAGTGGCAACGATACGTCCCATTGTTGAAGGGCACCCCGGACACGATGTCCGTTTTTACAACGCATTAGAGCAGGCAAAGGCGCAAGGACAATCCATCCGCGATGTGTTCGACGATCCGTTCTGGTATTTCAAGCACGCTTTGATTGATAAAGCACACCTCTGTGATACCATCTTCGCCGTTGGAGATCTCGTTGTAGATGAACTCCGGTTCTTGGCAAAACCGTTTGCGGACTTTCCGATTAACCTTGTTTACAATGGCATCCCAGCGTTTGAGGTGAGTCTGCAAGAAAAACTGACATCGAAAGCACTGCTTCAAAAATATGCGAAAACGCTGTTAGATTATCGCCCCGATTACGTCTTCACACACGTGACGCGGCTTGTTAAAAGCAAAGGGCTGTGGCGTGATTTACAGGTCCTCATGCATCTCGATGCCCTCCTCGCTTCCAATGATAAAACCGCTGTGCTGTTCATCCTCTCTACAGAAATTGCGACAGGAAGACCTAACGAAAGCATCCACGAAATGGAGGAAGCATACGGCTGGCCGATGTACCATAAAATCGGTTATCCGGATCTCGTGGGGGCAGAAATTGAGTTAAACAACGGTGTCTCCGCGTTCAATCTCCAGTCTAAGGCGATCAAAGTGGTCTTTGTCAATCAGTTTGGATGGAGCCAAGCGGCTTGCGGGAAACGGATGCCGGTAGAGATGGAGTTTATGGACATCCGCAAAGGCAGCGATGCGGAATTCGGGCAGTCTATTTATGAACCCTTCGGAATCGCCCAAGTGGAGCCGCTAAGTTTCGGCGCAATTTGCGTCGTTAGCAATGTGTGCGGATGTTGTGGTTTCATTCAGCGTGCCACCGACAACCGCGAAGTCCCGAATATCGTCGTTGCCGACTATACGCAGCTGCAGATTCCGCCGAAATCGTTAGACGATGTGCTGCATATCGGTTTGGCGGAACGGAACGCGATTGAAATGGAGAATAGCCGGGACATTGCGGCGAAACTTTTAGGACGCTTGCCGCGTAAACCCCGTGACGTAGAGGATATGCTTCGAGAAGGCTACGACATCGCTTCCCGGATGAGCTGGGAAGTCGTCGTTAAGGATTATTTTTTGCCTGGATTGAAAAAGGCACTTTAAGGAGGAAAATCAATGTCAAATCAGACCTCAATGGAGACACCGGTACCGATGACACCGGAACAGAAGTTTTTCTTTGATCTTCGCGGTTGGATTTCGTTACCATCCGTGTTGTCAGAACCGGAAATCGAAGAGATGAAAGCGGAAGTCTATGCCGGTGCCAGACAGAGTTATCAGGGTGCCTTGCAGAATCTACTCGATCACCCTGCAGTTGTAGGCATCCTAAACGAGATTCTGTCCGAAGACCCTTTTGTACACGACGACTGCTACGGGTTTCGATGTGAAGGGTCTTTCACGACTGTCCGGCATCCCGGTTGGAGTATATCCGAACGCGGTGATAACGGTCTACCACACGTCGTGCGTCCACCGCAGCAGGCAAACGCGATGCGGTATCAGGTCGCGGGTGGAAAAATCTTTGCAGGATTGACGCGCGTCGTCTGGGAACTTGAAGAGGTGAAAGCAGGACAAGGTGGTACCACTTTTATGAGTGGATCGCATAAAGCGCATTTTAACTACGGCGGTCCCGACCCGTATCGACCGAATATCGGCGAATCACCGTGGGAGGGAAGCATGCGTGAGGTGATGGACGAGTATAGCTGCCCACCGGGTTCTGTCGTCATCTTCACTGAAAGCCTTGTTCATGCCGCTAATGATTGGACGAATCCTTCAAACCCACGGTGTGCCGTCTTCAATTGCTACAACTCAATCTGGGCACAGTGGCATCGGTTGAACCTGAGCCACGAAATGATTGAAACGATGCCACCGAAACGGCAATCGTTGTTCCGTGGCACGTGGGCAATTGGTGGTGCTCCCGGCGGAAACCGTGAGTACTCATTGGAAAACAACACGACTTGATAACAAACATCGATTTGGCGCGCAAGGAGCACGGTTATTAACTGTGCCAGCAGCGCGCCTATCATGAAATGCACATACAAAAAAAGCCAGAGTGTCTGGCTCTAGCAATCCAACATAGACATCCCATAGCGGCAGAGGTCACGGTTGGCTGTCCCTAGTTTTCCCGGAGGAAAACACCGTCCATACGGCACGTATTCGGGCAAGGTATATCAAAAGGTGACACTACATTTTAATCTGCGGCTTCACCGCGATCCGATTCTGTAGACGCAGGCTTCTCAGCGGGCGGTTCTGAGTCGGCGAACTTGTACTTGCCAGACTTCCGTAATTCCTTCCCCACTTCTTGGTAGTATGCAATTAATCGATTGAGATCGTGCCCACATTTTTCTGAAATTTTGTATCGCATTTCGCGAACTTCCTTCACGACTTCGCTCATCTCTTCGCTTTGGTGATCTCTGTTCTGTTCCATTTTATGCGCTCCCTCCTAAGTAATAAAGAGGTGTTGTCAATACCGGCGTTGGTAATCCCAGTTCTCGGTTAATCCGTGTAATAAAATCAAACTTGCTCGGATTGGCAAGATGCGTACAATTCCATGTGAGCAGGGTGTCGACCTGATGAAACGAGGCAATTGCCAAATGAAGCGCGTCCCCCTGTGGTTTTTGTGGCATTATTAACCTCTCAATATAGATCTGTGTGATTTCCGCAATTTCAATAGTAGGATCAAACATCTCAATACCTTCAAGCAAAGCAAGTCTGTCTTGCACTACTTGCCTCCGTCCTTCTCTGAGTTCTTCAAGAACAGCGGTACTCGAGGTTAGGATAAACAGGTCTGCATACTCTTCCCACCATTGCCGAGTCAATTTCTGTCTAATGAGCGATTCTTCATCGGTTCGCAACGTATAGTAGGAACTGGGAATAGTGGTTTCAATGTAGATACGTTTCTGCATTACCTAAAGTTTTAAATTGAGTCCTCTCACATCGCATCTCCTTTTAGCAAGGCTTCCAAAAATGCATCTGATATTGTTGTTCGTATGCCAGCAACGAATCCGAGGAGAGTTCATAGAAATCGGAAATAACACGCAAACTATTATATCACATAAAGATCTAATTGTCAAAAACAGGATTCTATTCATACATTTGACCCCATTTTAGGTGCTAACACCTGAGCGCTTCGGGCAGGCACGTAAAGCTGAATCGATTGTGCCTGCCCTTCCATCGCAACATCTTGCCACGGATAGTAGAGACCCTCTACGGCACCGTACCCACCATACGCCGTATCATCGGTGTTGAGGATGAGGCGATAATCCGTCTTCTCAGGTACAGGGATACGCCAATCCGTGACGGATGCAGTTGGATGAAAGTTAAAGGCAAAGACGAGTCCACCGCGTGCGTAGACTATCTGTTTCGCGTCCTCGTGGATAGATAAGAGATAGATACTTTCATCAGCAAGAACATGGTGTGCCATATCAAGATGCTGCATCGCGCTGTCAAAAGCGTTGAGATGTTTGTAGCGGAGGGTGTCATCCTCGACGAGATGCCACTGCCGACGCGCATACCAGTAGGAATTATTATTCCCCGCACGTGGGAAATCGATCCACTCAGGATGTCCAAATTCATTTCCCATAAAGTTGAGATACCCCTCACCGCCTAAGCTAAACGTCAAAAGTCGGATGAGTTTGTGAAGTGCAATGCCGCGAGCGACGAGATGACTTGTCGCGAAAACACTCATGTGCGTGTAAAGTTCGGTGTCCATGAGTTGCATAGCAAGCGTTTTATCGCCGACAATCGCTTGGTCATGGCTTTCGACATAAGCGATATGTTTTTCACCTGCACGGCGGTCGCGTAACATGCCATAAATCTCGCCGATGCGCCAATCTTCGTCTTCTTTCTCTTTCAACAACCGAATCCAATAATCGGGGATACCCATTGCGAGCCGATAATCGAAGCCGAGGCCACCTTCTTCGGCAGGACGCGCGAGACCGGGCATACCACTCATATCTTCAGCAACCGAAATCGCTGCGGGGTTAACAGCGTGGACGACCTCATTCGCCAACATCAAGTAAGTGATAGCATCCAGTTCAACGTCGGTGTCAAAGTAATCGTTATAACCAGTAAACTCTCGTCCTAATCCGTGGTCGCTATAGAGCATGCTCGTGATCCCATCAAATCTGAACCCGTCAAACCGATACGTCTCCAACCAATAGCGGATATTGCTCAGCAGAAAGCGTTGCGCTTCATACTTGCTATAATCGAAGCATAGCGAATCCCATGCGACGTGTTCACCTTTCGCACCGGCGTGGAAATACTGATGCGCCGTGCCATCAAAACGACTCAACCCTTCATTGAGATTTTTGACAGCGTGGCTATGCACCAGATCCATAATAACCAGCAGCCCCATACCATGCGCCGTATCAATAAGTGCTTTCAGTTCTTCTGGTGTCCCGAAACGGCTTGAAACAGCGAAAAAGTTGCTTACGTGATACCCGAAACTCGCATAATACGGATGCTCCATCACCGCCATCAGTTGCACAGCGTTATAGCCTAAATCTGCAATTCGGGGCAAGATGTTTTGCGTAAACTCCGCGAACGTTCCGACCTTTTCCGCTTCCTGTGCCATGCCGACATGCGCCTCATAAATCCGCAAACCTTCGGTATTGATGCCAAAATCGGGTGCGTGATGTTTCCACTGATACGGATGCGGGGGTGCCCAATACTGTCCCGTGAAATCAGCGTCGCCTTCCTGAACGACGCGCTGAATATACGCCGGAATCCGATCGAGCCCACCGAGCTCAGAGACGACATGCACCTTGACGAGGCTGCCGTGTGTGAACCTATCGGCATAGTCCCTGTCAGGCAAGAATAGATGCCACACCCCCCAGTCATCGACGGACATCGGGTTCGCATCGCGCGACCAGTCGTTAAAATCACCGATGAGCGCAAGAGCCTCCGCACGGGGTGCCCATTCGCGGTACCAGACACCGGTTTCTCCTTCGTGTTCCCCACGATTGAAACCGAAATATTGGTGTCCTTGGCTTATCTCACCTAATATACCACCGGTCTTCTCTATCTCCGCTTTGAGACGTTGATAGTGCACAAACCGTTCACGCAGTTGTGCCTTATAGGGTTTCAGCAAGGGATCTGTGTCAATGAGAGCAGTGCCGTCGGCACTATTTTCTGTCAAATTTCGCTTTCGCATAATGTATCAGTTTACCACAAACAACCTTGCAATTCAAGCACGTTGTACGCTAACATAAGCACATGCGAACACGCTTACACCGAACAACGATATATCTCACACTCATCATTCTGGCAGCGTTTTACATTCCGGATGTTAACGCGGGTGCCAATCGCTTTGAAATCCAGATGTTTGATGGCGACACAAAAGTACCGCCGCCGTACACGCTAATCTCTGGAAAGCGATACAGACTCCAGACAGTCTCACTTGATAAAAAAGTGCTTTCTGCGCAGTGGTTCATCGCTGGGAACTTAGGTAGGATTACGACAGGCGAGATCACGATGCTAACAGCTGTTTTTGTCGGTGAAGGAAACCTTATCTGTCGTGTGGATGGAATGGAGCAGCGCACACAGTTACGCGTTGTCCCCGCGACGAAAATTATGGGGAGTAGTGGCGGAAAACTCCAAAGTCCTACAGGTGTGGAAATCACGCTGCCTGAAGGTGCGCTCGCAACTGAACGGGAAATCGGGATAGAAATCGTGGCATCACCGGGGTTACCACCGACAGCACAACGGTTCGTTCGTGTGGTTCGGATCTCACCGGAACGACTGGTTTTGAAACGAGACGCGCAAATCACATTTCTCTCTGGAACAGACACAAAGCCACAACTCTATTTTTGGGAAGCGTTTGGAAGGAAATGGGTGCCGTTGCGCGGTAGTGTGAACACGGGGCAGGGTCGCGTAACGGCTTCTATCAACCATTTCGGGATCTATACCTTGCTGGCACCTGTCCCTGAAAACCCGAAGCGCACCGACCGGTTACAGATCCAGAACATCAAACTCTCGCCGCGCGTGTTCTTCGCACCGGATACGCATCGACTGACGATAACGTATCACCTCAACGCGCCAGACGCGACGCAAGCATTTGTAACGATGGACATCTTCGATCTGAGAGGTAGACGGGTCCGGCAGTTACTTGAAAACGCGCCGCGCTACATCGGTGCTAACATAGCGCAGTGGGACGGATTGACAGATGACGGAAGACTCGTCCGAAACGGACGTTATCTGCTTGTGATTCGCGCAAGGACAGGTTCACAGCACGCCATGCAGCGGAAATTGGTTGTGGTCTTCAAATGAAGGTTTGGGAATAAAAGGCTCGTAGTAGGGGCAATTCATTGCCCGTCTCGCTTGGTGACCGACACCTAACTACAGCCCTACACCTCTATTCTGGTCGGAACAACTTTTCTATCTCTGCCGAACGATCCGTCTTGCTGAGCGTTGAGAGCTTTTGAAACTCTGCATCAGTAAGTTGCTCAAAAACCTGATCAATCTTCGCATACAATTCGGCAGTATCCTCTGTCATACCCGTATCAGCAGGGGCATCTATATCAACTGGATATTCATTTCCATAAATATCGGTGATTTGAATAACACCGCGTTTAGCACCTTCCGGCCATACCAATGAGCCATCCGCTTCCAAGACCCATTGACCTCCCATTTCTCCCGGAGCAGAGGCAATTCCGAAGCGCATTATCGGAGATTTTTGCCTCGGACGGTGGGGTAGATTCCTGACTTCTTGAATATAGACCTCAACACTGTTTTTCGTCAGGCGTTGCGCAAGCGTTTCAAGGTGCGATATTATCAACTTTCTGCTATCGGCGGGCAAATCCACTAACTTGGTTTTGGCGATCAGTGCCAAGATACTGAAGTGTAGTCTATATGGCTCGACATCAGTATCGGCAGGGAAAGGTGCACTGCTCATGAACATCAGTTCAGGGTTGTTCCGGTGTAACGTCATGCTATGCGCTTCCAACTGAAGCCTCTCGCGCTTCGGAAGCGCGTATTTTTTTGCGACGGAAAGCTCAACGTTCATAATCGAATCGGTGAACTCAGATAAACGTTTTTGCTCTTCTGGGGTTAATCTTCCTGTATATTCGTAAATAGGTGCAAAAATTTCTCGTGTTTTTGCGTAATTTGCTTGGCGTTGCGTATACCAATAGAAGAGCCCCGCACACAGAAGCACAATACCGAGCATACTCACGAAAAGCATCCGTTTTTTGTTCATACTTCATTTCCTCCATAGAATAATTCCGTTTATCTATAGGCATTATATCTTTTTTCTCGCGCTTCGTCAAGCAAAACAACTCAGGTAGCCAGAGGCATTCAGTTATCAGTTGTCGGTTGTCGGTTGTCAGTTTTCAGTAACCCACAAACCCACCGCCCTTTCTCCACTTCGCTGGCGAGGTTTTGCGGCGTAAGGTTTCCCCACGGACTCTCACTGCGAGGCAACACGCGCATTCCGTGTTGATTCATGCGATCTGCATTCCGAACCTCGCCTCATTCAAACACGCCATCTCTTCCGTTGGTGGAACTTTTACTCCACCATTCCGTCGCTGTGTACGTCATAGTAGACTTTAGCATAATTCTTACAGAACACCCTACAATTTTTGCAGGATTTCCTACAATTTTTGCAACACTTCCCGCAATTCTTGCGCACCGACGGCAGCAATGGATTATAAACGGATACCGTTCTTCAGCAATAGTAAATGCCGACACGCACCTCAATAAACCCAGTGTGTGCCTATATTCAGGCGTATATAAAGCACATAAAATTTTAGCTTCTTGATGCAAATTCGGGCTCTGTTAAAGATATTGGCACAAAACTTGCTGTATTTTAGCGCATCTAATATTAATTTAAAAAATTATATTATATTCGCGTTAATATTACTTTTGACACTACATACCCTACACTCCGCACTTGTTTTGACACATTTTGGTATTTTTAGACAAACCCACGTCACGAAAGGATCCAAACAGTATAAATAAAATTTAGAGATGGTAAATAAGATTTCATTTCGCACGTATATCTTCTCTGATCCACCTGAAATTGCTTGTTGAACGTTGGAATCACGTGGGTTTAAAAAATAAATACCAAAAATCCGAAATTAGAAGTGCGGAGTATAGGGTGTAAATACTTCACCATGAATAGTGTTCCTTGGGGGCAAGACACTAAACAAGGAGTATTCATCCTTGTATCCCTTGTCAAGGGGAACCAGGGGCGTTTATCCCTTGAGATGTGATAGAGATGCTTCTGTATTTTTCACAGAAATTGAGTTGACACTCATAAAACTCGCTATTTTTTTGGCGAAGGTATTGTTATATAGACAGTTTTTTTAAGACCTTTTCGTGCATAATATGACAAAAAATGAAAAATTATCGAAAAATGACAAAAAAAGTAGAGTATCTCATAAAATATTAGAACCTATCTCATAAATATTGGTGTACCTCTACCTAAAGAGAACCTTTTACGAAGTATATTCTTATTGGATAATACTCTCAAACTATTTATGATTGGAAAGTCGTGATTCGGAGAGTGCTTCTACAAGCGGTATATGGAAATCTAAAGACCGCCCTTAGCGGAGAAATGAATGCCTCTGGGGGAAGTCGCGATTCGGAGAGTGCTTCTACAGGGAAACTCTGTTGAGATTTAGCACTCACTTTTAGTTTTGTGGCTCCGCAATCCTGAAAAATCCTTGAATCCTGAAAATCCTGATTCTGACAACCCGCTGCCAAAATATTTACACCCCCGCAGTGCTGGGGTGTGTAAAGTTTTTGGCGGCCTTTTATGCGGCCTGCTGTAGTTTTTGTGTATCCCAATATGCGTCAAGTGATTGATTCTTTTAGGACTTACGCATTTTTCTATCAATTTTTCTATCAGATCCTAAGTATTGCGCAGTGCTGGGTGTGTAAATATTTTGTCAAAAGGCAGATAGTTGCTATAAGCAGGTGGTTTCCGCACTTATAGGGCAACCAGAAAATGGATTGCGTTTAGGGTTGCGTTTTGACCTCTTTTTCGACCCTGAACGCAAAATCGATGCATTGTAAAGCGTGTGGTTCCGCGGTTCTTTTGATTGCATTTTGCGTTTTTTTGCGTTTGGGACGAGATATATTATTCATTTCTTGTGATCCCCTCCATTGTAGTGTTTTTATCAAGGTTGCGCTTTTTGGCTTCGATTTTCTGTTTCGCTGTGGTGGGCTGTGAATCTTGGGAAGTGGAAAGGTCTGAGAATCACAGCCACTATACTTATTATAATTGTAGTCTATTTTTATAGGAATGTCAAATTAATTTTCAAAATGGGTGGGATGTGTAAATATTTTGTCAAAAACTTGCGTTGGAGGTCTCCATCATCGGGGTTACAAACCCCTCCCACAAGGAATGGATTCAAACAGTTTTCGGAAACCTCTAAGAGCAAAGTAAACAGATGCGGATTGTTTTCCGCTCCAGGTGAAGATTAAGAATTTAATCGGGTAATGCTAAGACGTGTGATAACAAGCAAATGGGTTCGTAGTCGTGCGATAATGCCCTTCGCATTTGGGAGAGTACGCCGCAGAATCGCACGTCGCGTCGCCACAATTCCGCGATTTATTTGTTAAACCTCATGCGGAGCGGTATGTGAATAATCAAGTTAATTGGGTATTATGCCAAAAACTTTACACACCCATTTGTCCTTCAAAATTGCGTGCTTCCCGCTATTTATGGATTAGGGACAGCGACTTCTATTCAAAGGTATTTAGAGGGGTTTGACAGATACCGATCAAATCCAACCCTTCGTCGAGTTGCCGCTCTGTGACGTGGAAATCAGAGGTGGTGATACCGTACATCAAATCCCGACGAGTCGCACTCATGAACGACTTTAACAATTTGCCGCCGATGTCAAAACTAAATTGTAGAAATCGCTTGGGGAGCCACTGACGCAGTTTTAGGACATCCCACCTGAAAATCTGTCGGGTATGCCGTGCCCGAATGTCCTGAAATTGATGCACTTTTGAATTCCCTTGCAGCGTATAGATCCTTACATCCTCAAAACTCATCAAAAGGAGTGCTCGGAATTCGTCGGCGGTATATTCGCGTTCATGGTAGGGCCACTGAAAACCGGTGGAACGCCGAAACGGAGACTGTCGGTTTGGTGTGGAAATCAAAAGGACTCCTGAGGGGTCCGACAGGTGTTTACCTACTTCTGTCAAGAATTGCCCCGGCACTTTCAGGTGTTCAATGACATGAAAACAGCAGACGACATCAAACGGATAGGCGGAATACTCCGATATTTCTGAGACATCTTGAATGTAGTAATTGAGATTAGGCAGGGCGTATCTTCGCTTTGCTTGTTGGATTGTCTTTTTGTCCCTGTCAATAGCGACAACTTCCTTTGCGTGTTGTGCCAATAAGTGGGCACCGTATCCTGCACCGCATCCGACATCCAATACCCGTTGTGCTTTTAAAAATTGCGTTGCATATTCATAAACAGCACGATACTGACAATAAAAGGGGTGATTCACTTTTTGAGTTGGGTCTGTTCTTTCTGCCATGAAGCAACTCCTTATACACCTTTAGTTTGTTGTCTCCAATAAAGTCCAAAAGCCACGCCTGTCACTGCAAGTTCGGCACTCAACGTCCACAGCCGTGAGAGGAGGGCAACAAGCATCGCTGTTGCAGGTGGCAAGACGCTTGTCAGGAGTAGACTTAGAACACCTTCGCGAACGCCCAAGCCACTCGGTGTGACAACACTGAGAAATCCGATGCTCCACGCTACGGCATAGATGCCTGTTACTGAAAAAAGTTGTGAGGCGGTCACAGGGTAAAAGCTCTTGATGAAGAGAAAAAAAGCGGCACCTAAAAGCCCCCACAGCAAAAGATAAACACCCAGAGAACGAAGGAGTTTTGACATCGAAAACATCGCGGCTCCTTGCTTTATTAGACGCGGGAGTATCTCTTGAATGCGGTGTCTATACAAGAAAACAACCCCGCCGCCAAGCGTCACAATGCCGATGCATATCAGACCTGTTTTCGGGGACATTTCAACGCTCGTAAGCAAATTGTCTAAAATCGGAGTAACTTCTGTACGCCATAAAACGAGGGACCCGAGGATGCATCCTAAACTGCACTGAAAAGCGAGTTGGAGGCAAGTCGCGAGCACTGCTCCAGTCTTCTCTATACCGAACCTGCGCGAAAGGGAAAGCATCCATACAAACTGCCCGACTTTTCCGGGTAGGTACCGGCCGAGTTGTGAGAGTTGAAAAAATGTCCAGCCCGATACAAAGGAGACTGCCTTTCCGCCCCCCGCTCGGTAAGAGAAGAACCACGGAATGCCAAGTACACTAAAATAGACGAGCAGCAACGTTAGAGATGCTAATAACCAGAAAGGTTTGAACGCTATCGCTTCCCCTTCAAGTGCCGCGAGGAGGTTGTACAATCGCTTGACGAGGAAGAAGATAATCGCTAATGCGATGAGTATTCTTCCCCATCGCAGCAACCGCGAGCGGATCATGTTTTAGGTTTCTCTGATGCAGTACGGTTGGGAACCGTATCTCCCGCGCCGCGGGTGTATTCGGTGTCGGTTTTCTGAGCCAACATGCGCCGTTCCAGTCGGGAGATCAGGCCAATCACGAGTTCACCCAGTAACCCGATAGAGAAAAACTGTCCGCCTAAAATTACCATCAAAACAGACAACATCAATAGTGGACGGAAGCCGATCCCACCTTGCACTACCCATAAAACAGCGAGATAAATCCCAATGAGAATGCCGGTAAAGGCGATAGCTGCGCCAATGGTGCCGAAAATGTGGAGTGGACGTTTGAGGTATTTCGTTAAGAATAGGACGGTGAATAAGTCAAAGAACCCTTTCGGTATCCGTTTGAACCCGTACTTAGAGACTCCAAACTGCCGCGGATGATGTTGGACCTTTACTTCGCCGATTTTATAGCCTGCCTGATGTGCTAATATCGGGATATACCGATGTAGGTCGCCGTAGAGATGCAGCTCCTTAACGACTTCGGCGCGGTATGCCTTGAATCCACAATTCATGTCGTGGAGTTTGACACCGGTGAAAAATGCCGTGATGCGGTTGAAAAAGAAAGAAAATACCCGCTTCTCGAGTGGGTCCTTGCGTGGGTATTTCCAACCGGAAACAATATCGTAGTCTTTGGCGTTAAGTGCTTCAACCAACTTGGGTATCTCCGCCGGATCGTCTTGCAAGTCAGCATCCATCGTAATGATGATATCGCCTTTCGCTGTGGCGAATCCTGCCATGAGTGCTTCTGCCTTGCCCTGATTCTGTTTAAAATGGATGACATGAATCGTAAGATATGTCTGGGTTTCTGACAGCGCGTCCAAGATTTCCGCTGTTCCATCCGTGCTGCCATCGTTGACAAAGATAACTTCGGCGCGATAGGCGTGCGTTTTCAAAACAACTTGAATCTGCTCCAGCAAAACAGGGATCGATTCTGCCTCGTTGTATGCTGGAATTACCATGGAGAACAATGGGGAATCAGGTGTTGTTTTTGACACTGTGTTGGTAAACGTCCTTTATCTGTTCAATCACCTTGTCCCAGGTGAGTTCGTTAAGAATTCGTTGTTGTCCTGCGGCACCGAGTTGTTCGCGCTTTGGTTTGTCCGTTAGCAATGCGACGAGTGCCGCTGCTAACTGTGTGATGTCCTTCTCTTCTACCAAAATCCCTGTTTCTCCGTCTTTGACGACGATGGGAATACCGGAAATTCCAGAGGCGACGACAGGTTTTCCACACGCCATCGCCTCCAGAATCACATTTGGACAGCCATCTACATTGCCCTTGGGGTCAAAGACTGCGGGGAGTGTAAAGATGTCGCAGAGGTGGAAATAAGTTGGCACGTCGGCGCGGCTGATGGTGCCGGGGAATCTGACGCTATCGGAAACGCCGAGGTCTTTCGCCATTATTTTTAATCTGCTAAGGTCGGTGCCGTCACCGCCAATGATAAGGGTGACATTCGGGATCTTTTCTTTTACTAAGGGGAGTGCCTGGATCAGGATGTCAAACCCTTTTTTTAAAACAATACGTCCTAATGCAAAAACGACTAAATCTGCTTCTGGAATTGACAGCTGCTGGCGCAGTGCACCGAGTTGTGAGTGCGGAGGTGCGGGGAATAGACTGGGGTGACTCCCGTTCGGTATCAAACGTCTCTTTTCCTTGGGCACCCCAAAGGCTTCAAGATCCGGGAAGAATGTAGGTGTCACACTCGTCACCATCGTTGCCTGCTTAAGCGTCCAGCGTGCCATAGCACGGAAAACCGAATTCTGTTTTGAGATGAAAATGTCCGAGCCGCGCAGCGCAATCATTAAGGGCACCTGACATAACCTACTCACGACTGTCCCAGTAAACCCATTGGGCAAAAGCCAAAACGCATGAATCACGTCAAAGTGGTGCTTACGATGCAACCGGAACAGATGAAAAATACCGGAGAGAACCATGAAAGGTGCAAGCAGATAGACGTATTTTTTGAGTTCGCAATCGTTGACAAGCGTGTTGGAATAGCCGAGTTGTTGCAGCCGCCGTGGAAAAAAGTAGCGATATGTCTGTAGGTTGACGGTGTGGTCTGCTGGGGTGCGTGCGAACTTTGGCGTATCGGGTGTTAGCACGGTGACATCGACCCCGTGTTTCTGAAGCGTCTCCGCTGTAGATTCGACGAAAGGTGCGGTTATATCATTGGGAAAGCATGGATATGAATGTGTTAGCAGACAGATTTTCATCTAATTTTCCTTAGGTTGCACTCGGTAGATCCAGACGTGGTCAATGCCGTTGAGGGTGATAACTGCTTCTAATTCACCGTTGAGCGTGCCGGTTTGTGGGACTCTGCCTATCTGTGAGTCTCGGATATAGACGACTTCGTAATCCGGGGCGCGTCCTATTCTTCTATCTGCGCGATACGCGTACCCCCGGAGGTAGTACCTGACAAACTCTGTCGCGAGTGGAGAGACTTGTACATGTCGGAGATGTGCCTCGTTTTTGTGATTGAGATATTTTGCTGCGATATCTAAGCCAGAGGCTTCGCCTACCGTGATGATCTTTGTGATGTCTGTTACTTTCCAACAGAGGTTATAGTAAGTGCCGTAATAGGGATGGCGTGCTAACACAGGGACAACCTGAATGACAAAGAAACCTGTGCATGCAATAATAGCAAGTGCTATTTTGTATTTTGCGGTTTCCGCTGTTCCAAAACGTGAACGGAGCGCGGCGTAACTCCACTTAAGTCCTTCTACAAACCCAATGGCAGC
Source organism: Candidatus Poribacteria bacterium (assembly GCA_965246985.1). Classification (GTDB taxonomy): domain Bacteria; phylum Poribacteria; class WGA-4E; order WGA-4E; family WGA-3G; genus WGA-3G. Next base: position 5,215,803 of record OZ251998.1, read on the forward strand.
GAGTATCTCCAACATCAGGAAAGCAGGTAACAGGTACCGACTGAATTTTTTGCTTGTCGCCGAGAGGCAGAGCGTGAAGAGCACGACACCGGCAACCAAAGCCAGTACCATCCGAAACGTCTGGGCGATTTTCTCGCTCTGTTTCCGCTGTTTCCAAAGCAGGATGCATCCCAGAAGAGCGAGGGGCAGCATCAAAGGTGTGCTTTTGATGGTAAGCACGAAAGGATAAAAGAGCCAGCCTGGGTCGTTGACAACCTGCCCTAAAAAGAAGTGTTCGACCTCGTGTGGTGTTGTAACTGCCCAGTTGACTCTGTCGAAGACACGCCACACGGTTTGTGCTGCAGACACACAGACGAGAACCAGTCCTGCAAGTGCCGCACCCACGAGCCCAAACGGGCATCGTTCTGCTTTCAATTCTCGGAAAAGCAGAAAGGTTAGTCCCCCAAGACAGAGTGCCATGAGTCCGAAAAGGGGTGTCCAGAAAACGGGCCAAAGGGTGAGGACAGTGAGGGCAGCACAACAGAGAAAACAGATACCTTCTGCAACGTATGTCCAAAAACGCAGTTGCTGCTTTTCCTGAAACAGAAACAGACAGAGGGGTATCCAGGGCAATAGGATTAGGGCGTAGCTTTTAGAAAGTAGGGCGAGCCCGTAGATGATGCCTGAAAAGACGAGATAACGGTGTCGGTGCCGATTTTGACAATAGCGCAGAAATAGTAGCACTGTGAGCAGAATAAAAGTAGCGGCGAGTGCATCTGTGTGGACACGCCGCGTCTGCGCCAAAAAGAGTGGTGAGTAGGCGAGGCACGCGAAGCCAGTGAGTGCCACCCACTGCCCAAAGAGTTGATAAAGTAAGAGACAAGCGACACCGATACCTACTGATACCACAATGCTGATAAACCACCGGGCGCGGGCGAGGTTTTCAACATCAGCCTTGGGGTCTACGAAAAAGGTGCGGAGTCCTGCAAGCCACATCGCGGTGACACCGGGGTGATAGGCGACGAGGGTATCAGAGAACTCCGCTTTTTTGACAGCGGACATGAAACGCGCACTTCGATAGAGCCACCGCCCCTCGTCACTGGACCAGTGGGCATCTAACGATAACACTCTCGGCAGGAGCAGAATGATAAAGAGGCACATACTGAGAAGAAGTCTCACACGGGCACTATCCGCCACAGTTACAATTGCGGCAAACTCCCAGATTTTTATTCCTTTTTCAAGGTGTCAAGTGCATCGAAGAGTTCATCTGATTGACTGCGGGAGATTTGTGTAATAATCACCTGTCCCTTAGATTTTCCTTGGAGCGCATCCAAAACTTGAGGATCACGCGTCCTAAGATGCTCTGGATTCTGGAGTGCCTCAAGGGGGATCTTCGCATCTGGGAGGGTTTTCATCAGCCGGTTGATCACCGCCAGTGCTCTGTCCCGTTCTTCATTTCGCGCTTCTCTGAGTCCCTGTGATTTTTCTTCTGTCATATCGTCTGAGGCATCGGATGCTGCGACAGCCTCAGAGTTCTCTGTGTATGACGGTGCTGTGGTTTCAGAGCGTGCTTCTACTGTGAGTACTTCGGCGGATTCGGGCGTTGTCGGCTTTACTTCAGCCTGTTCTTCAGCTGGTGGGGGCAATGGTTGAGTGTTCTCAACTTCTATCGATGGACCGGGGGAATTCTCGGTACTGTCAATAGGCATCTCATCCATTGGCTTGACAGCAGACGGCGGTTGTGGAAGGACCTCCATAAGGCGTTTATTATCATACGCAAGGTAGAGTGTCCAAGCCGTGCCCAAAACCAATAAAAGTATCGCTGTGAAAATGACTTTTCTCATGAAATTCTCCTGATTCTAACCCCAAACATCCCTTTTTGAAACAGAATGCCTGGGGCGTTGGTAGAAATGTGATTCGTCCATACTAACTCGTAGTACCGCTACATTCGTCGCAGGTTTCTGGGCCTGGTATCAGTATCCAAACGACTAAATCATTTTCCGAATGTGAGGTTCCCTCTTCGTGATCTACCGTCAAAGTGCCCTCAGCAATCTTTATCGCTGATATACCGTGTCCACACGACTGACAGACGACAACGACTACGAAGTGGACTGTTACTTCATACTCATCTGCATCTGCGGTCTGAACTAAGGGTGCAGCTGTCATGAAACCGACAGCAAGGATGCAAACAATAGCGAACACTTGACACAAAGAAATTTTCATCAGTGTTTCTCCTGTATTTTCAATGGATTGCGGTCTGAAGGCAAACAGAAATGGTAAGTTGTTTTGCGTTCAGTGGCAATCCTCTGTATTCTGATATAAGGTGCTAACCTAAAAGCCTCACAAAATCAGGTAATTCTATGCTACAATTAGGTTAGCACTGACCATAATCCGGTTATGGCAGTGCCGCGTCGATGGGTGCTAACACTACCCTCGGCGCACCCTCAAAAACTTTCGAGGCTGCTATTCACGAAAAACTTTTATGAAAACAACAGAAGACGTGCATGAGAATAGCACGTTCCACCGTTATTGTCAAACGAAAAAAGTCACATCGCGAAAGACCATGTTTATTAGAGCCGTCTGCGATGCAACGCCAAAATCCCTCAATACCTTGTGTAAAACGCAACTAATATTAACGGATTTGGTTTACACTTCATACTTAAGCAAGAACCGTGATACTTAAGCCTTAGGCAAGAACCGTGCCAATCGGTGAAAACGTGATATCTATCCCTGTTATAACTTTGTCTGTCAAGGTGGTACGCGGGATCCGGGCTATACTCGGTGTGATGGGACCGTTTTAAGTTGTTTTTTGTAAAGTGTTCCAAAATGGAACACATTTGGAAGAGTGTAAGTTGCGGAGCCTTTGATAAAGTAGGTTCCAGCGTATTGTGTTCCAATATGGAACACTGTTCCATATTGGAACAACATTTTTACGGCTGCAGGTTATGTTCCTCCATTTTCCGATAAAGTGTGTTTCTACCGATGCCCAACGCCCGTGCTGCCTCGGAGATATTACCGCCCGTCACTTTGAGGGCATTGACGATGGCTCTCCGTTCAACTTCGTCAAGCGGAAGAATAGCGGTGGTATCCGTTGAACCTCCTGTAGCGGCTTGTGAACCCTCTTGTGTCAGATGCAAACGGAGGCTTTGTGGTTGCAGCAGGTCTGTTGTCTCACGCAAAACAGCACTTTCAATGGCGTTTTTCAGTTCGCGCACGTTGCCGGGGAAGTCATGCTGTGTCAACACGTGTAAGGCATCATCAGAAATGGTGCGAATGGACTTTTCGGCGGCTTCGGGATATTTTTTCAGGAAATGATATGCCAAGATAGGAATATCTTCGCGCCGTTCTCTCAGCGGTGGAACCACGATAGGAAACGCCGCAAGTCGATGGTACAAGTCCGATCGGAAGTCGCCCTTTTCGATGGCATCCGCTAAATCCCGATTTGTGGCTGTTAGTACACGGATGTCAACGGAGATAGTGCGTGTGCCACCGACCCTCTGAAATTCCCGTTCTTCTAATACATGCAGCAACTTCGCTTGCAAAGTGGGTGGCATATCCCCAATTTCATCCAGAAACAGGGTCCCGGTATGTGTGTGTTCAAACTTTCCGATTTGCTGCTCGTTTGCCCCGGTGAAAGCCCCGCGTTCATGCCCAAAAAGCTCGTTTTCAATCAATTCGGCTGGTATTGCAGCACAATTGATGGCAACGAAGGGGCCTGCTTTTCGCTGGCTGTTATCGTGTATTGATTTTGCGACCAATTCTTTGCCGGTCCCGCTTTCACCTTGAATCAGGACGGTAATATCCCCTGCTGCTGCCGTTTGAATTTGGGTGAATAGGTGCTGCATTTTTTCGCTTTTGCCGATGATTTCGCCAAATGAATGGCTCGTCTCAAGTTCGGTCTGTAATGCCATGATCTCTGCTTTCCTCCGCTGGATATGAACATCTTTTGACATGTCGCGGTAACTAACAACTTTGGCTCATGTAAAGACTGTGTGCTAATGAAGATGTAAAACCCGCGTGGTGACTGCCTTCGTTAGGAACAATCGCACATACTTTTTACATGAGCGAAGACTTTATCCATCAAAAAATGATTGACATGGCACTAGTCCCAATTTGGGTAATGTCCCTAATATCTAAAGTTGTATTGTTGATGCCAGCCATATTTCCATTGCCGATGCTGACACCCTTATACTCGAAAACCGTCGGGTATTGAAGCTGCACGCCATAAAAATAAACGTTTTGGGGATTTACGAGTTGGACACTTATCTCAAATTCGTTCCCTATGTTAGGATTTGTATCCGGTCCAACGAGTGCCATAGTCGCACTTGCTGTCTGAGCAGATGCGTGCTGAATAAAGCAATTGCCCGCCACAAGGACGAGTACTAAAAACACTTAGGACTTACGCAAATTGCGTAAAAAAGCAAGGTATTTCACCAAAAGCGTCGTTATTTCGGTTATTTAACCCCCTAAATCCCCCCGCTCATGTAAAAAGTATGTGCGATTGTTCCTAACGAAGGCAGTCACCACGCGGGTTTTACATCTTCATTAGCACACAGTCTTTACATGAGCCAATCCCCCTTATCAGGGGGACTTTGAGAGGAAATGCGTAAGTCCTAAACACTAAAGAACAATAGTTAGAAACCGTTCTCATTGAAAATCGAGATTCGGTAGGCATATAACAGCATTCGTTCGCTGTATTCATATTTTCATTATTTCCTTGAGTTATACCATTTTTATTTCTATGGTTTTCATAAACAGGTAGTCTCCAGAAGTCCCCTACCCCCCTGATAAGGGGGGATAAGGGGGGTAGGGGGATTTAGGGGTTTCTTACACCGATAGCACCTTATTTAGGAAATATCTTCCGTAAATGAAACATAATATATCACAATACCTTCGCCAATTATCTGGACTTGATTTCAGGACTTAGGCAATGAATACAACCCATTGGCATCAGATGTTTAGTGATATTCGCAATAAAAATCAGATCCGGTGTTTGCAGAAGTATTTTTTAATAGTTCGTGTAAAGATTTCACCCTGAACAGTGGTCCTTGAGGGGCGAGACACGAAACGAGGTGTATTCATCCTTGTATCCGTTGTCAAAGGCAACCCGGGGCGTTTATCCCTTGAAATGTGATAAAGATGCCTCTGTATTTTTCACAGAAAACGAGTTGACATTTATAAAACTCGCCATTTTTTTGGCGAAGGTATTGATATCAGAAATGGTATTACCTACACTCCGCAGTTATTGATCTGGAATATAACATTTTCGCTCATGTAAAAAGTATGTGCGATTGTTCCTAACGAAGGCAGTCACCACGCGGGTTTTACATCTTCATTAGCACACAGTCTTTACATGAGCGAACATTTTTTGATGTCTCCACCAAAGAGATTGAGAATTTGATAATGAATGGGTTTAAGATTTACCACCCGTCGCTGGATGTCCTCGCCTTGTTGTGTGAGTAAAACATCAATACCCTCAAAGACTTGAAAAATGCGCCGTAGGGTTGGGCGTTGGGTGGGTTTGCCGATTTGGTTGACGAGGGTTTGGTTTTGCTTTATGAGTTCGGTGCGGAGCCACCGTTCTGCGAGCGCATAAACGAGTAAAGCCAGTCCCATCACCATTAGCAGTGCCATGATGCGCTGGGGTTTTTCTAAAAAAAGGCTTGATGCGAAGAATAAGGGGTCTTTGAGAAAACGAAATCCACGTTCAACGGAGACGTTTTGTGCTTTGTAAGCTGAAAGTATGGTAGCTTGGTCAAGTAATGTGGCATCTAACTCATTAGTTGCGAGGACGAACTTGCCTTTCTGCTTCTTGACAGCTTGAATCGCCTCAGCGTCTTGAAGAATCTCAGCAACGATGCGAAAAGTGATGCGTGTGGGGTGTGCATCTTTCTTTGGACGTCCTTGATGCGGGTAATGGGGCACACAGACGCGTTCAACCTTTGGAAACTTATGATAGCGCCACGCTGCAGCCAGCAGACGCGCTGCTTCGTGGGCATCCATCTCGGTGTCAAACTCTTTACACCTCAAATGTTGGGTCGCTTTTTCAGCAGTTTTCCGTTCTTTGGCAATCTGTTTCTCCAAAGTCGTCACTTCGCGCTTATACGCCGCTTGAGAGTAGACGACTAACCATCTTTGATCAACACCTGTGTAGGTGTTTTCAACGCAGTGATAACGATACCCATTTTCAGAGGCAGGTCGCATATCTTCTATGGAGAGGCTTTCATAGAGGGCCTTGACAGCCGTAAGCGTCTCTGGCACTCGGGTGATGAACCGGACATTGGATAAGGTCGCAAGGTTCGCAGCCGTATACAAGGCACTATCCGCAATAAAATAAGGCGCATCGCCCCGAAGTTCCTCAAGATATGCCGCTATCGTCTTCGGGAAACTCGTTTTGTCAGCCTGATTCCCATCAAGCACCTCTAACCAAACTGGGAGCTGAGACTGATAGGAACAAATCAGTTGCACAACAACCTGTTTCAAATCCGGGCGGTGATCGCGTGAATAACCATGCGTCACTTGTATCACATTTTCAGCATCGCTTTGCCGATCATAGCAGCCATGGAGACTAAACGTCGTGCTATCGAGGTGAACAAAGCGATGCTGAACGTCAAAGGCGGATAACGCCTGACTTGCCACCGTCGCGAAGACTTCTGTGATGCCCTTTTCATAAAGGCAGTCTAAGGCGCGACCGAGGGTGTCGTCAGTGAAGTCCGACGCACTCAACCGTGGATGAATCAAGACATCCACAGGTTTATTGGAAAAAAACTCCGGCGTCAAATACAACGGACGTCCCACAAAGCCAAGTGCATTGAGTATCATCGCCATGACGGCTTCGCCCACGGAGACTTTACGCCGCGTTTGACCTACAAAGGTATCAATGGTTTGAATCAAGTCAATACGATGACAAATACCAGCAACTATCCCAAGATGATCTAAGCGCTGTGTAGCAAAGGTTGGTGGTGTCATTAGAGTATAACCTCACAAGGATTTTTGTTTGCTACAAGCATACCATAAATCTCTTAAATCCGCATCCATAACTGCGGAGTATAGGATATAAGATAGCGTTGGATGAATGTTTAGATTTAAGCGTTCATCCGGCTGTTAAGGTTCTTGCTTCCGATTTAGAAAGTTTAGATTCTTATGGATATCTAAACTTAAGGTGTGTAGCAAAACTTTAACTTCTGAAAATTGTCCGAAGCTTAGTTAATTTTAAAGAACACTAATAAAGTTGTCGCTCATGTAAAAAGTATGTGCGATTGTTCCTAACGAAGGCAGTCACCACGCGGGTTTTACATCTTCATTAGCACACAGTCTTTACATGAGCCAAAGTCTTTTTAGTTTGATGCGTGCGTCTTCAGTGGTAAACTGCCATTTTATAGTGGCGCGTTGTTGATTTCTGCGGTCTTGCCACGCCTGAACTTCATGCTTTAGGGTCTCTTGGTCTGCGATACGCCTTGAAAGACATTGTCGACTTAGCACAGAAAGTCCTATCTCAGCGATATTTAGCCAACTTCCATGTTTAGGCGTATAGCAGAACTGAAGTTTTTCAGCAATCCGATCGGCTTCCTGTGTCTGAAAGGCTTTATACAACGAAGCAGTCTTGTGCGTATTGAGATTGTCGCAGACGAGGATAATCTTTTCTGCGTCTGAAAAATGCACATCCACTAAGTCTCGACAGATATAAGCGAAGTCAATACTTGTCCGTTGGTCAGTGACTTGAACATGCCGAAATCCTTGAAAAGGTGCGAAGATCATGAACAAGTTACTGACGCCATTTCGGGTGTAATGAGAGTCGTATCGCACCGGCATTCCCGGTGCCATCGGCAAAGGGGTCCGTATTTCTCTGATGTGTTGTTGGCTCTTCTCATCAACACAAACGACCGGATGGTTTGGGTCTTCGGGGCGTTGATAGACTTCTAAAACGTCTTCCATCGCAGAGACGAAATCTTCTGAGGCTTCGGGTGGAATACACCATTGCTTCTTCACCCAAGGTCTAAGTGGTTCGCTCGGCAAGATTATATGGTATACTTCTTCTCTACACCCAATAGAGATAGTAAAGAATAAGTAGGTATCTAGGGTTCTATCACAGACAACACGCATTAAATACTTAGCGAGTGAACCACTAAGAGACGAAGGCTCCAACTGGCGTATCCTTCGGGGGGTTCGGAACACGCTAAAGCGATGAGATGTGCTTCTTTTTCACCATCAAACTTTCGCGGTTTTGAGGGTTCTGAACGTTTTTTAGCAGTCAGTGCGGCTTCAAGCCCTTCAAGAGCAAAGGTTTCACGAGTTCTTTCAATCGTAGATATTCAGACTTCAACAGCTTCTTGGATCTGTTTATCGGTATAAGCGGGGCCAAACTCACCTGTGTCGGCTTTCAGCAGTATCCGGGCATGCGTGAGTTTCCTCGCAGATTCGGTGCCGGAAGTGATCATCTTTTTCAGATAAACGTGCTGATCCTGATCCAGCACGACGTGATTTTTTTTCGATGCCATAATAGACTCCAAGTTATCGGACTTATGAACTTGAATCTAAGGATACCATTTTTAAAACTCACTGTCAATATAAAGTTGACATGGCACTAGTCAGGTATCAAGAATTTTTGCAAGTGCATACGAATCAACGAGTTTCTCTGCTGAAGCACCGATTTTCAGCGTTAAATTTCAAACTCCAACAGCTGGGAACTATCAGGTTAAAATCATCGCGACAATACTCCTAGATAATAGTTCACAACAGACTACACTCGATAATGACGATTTTCCGACGCTTGATATCACCGTCGGTTCACTTCTCGAAGGTACCTTCGATATCGTTCCAACCATAGGAACTGAACGCGTCAATGAAGCATCATTCATTGATATAGAACTAAACAATCGAGCGGGAGTCCATCACTATGAGATAACGGTTGATCCGAGTGAGAATCTTGGGCTATTGACGGTCTCATACAAAGCTGATGACATCGGTACTGCTGTTACCCACCAGAATGCTGGCGATCCGATAACGCTCAGCGCGATAGTCGAAAATGCTAACCATGCGGACTACTATACTATCGTGGCAACGTTGTTTTTTACACCGACCACTGATGGAGAAGGAAGTGTTGAAATCACTGCAGCGGAAATCTTCGATTCAGACGACACAGCGTTAACACTCTCGAACCCAGATCCACTAACGTTTACCATTGCTGAGTCAAGGGACCACGTTAACGCTCGTAATACAGGGACAGGTCCGACACCGATTATTACGGTGCGAGATGGGGTAAAACAAGGACCCTTTGAAATCCAGATTCACTTTGAATCCGAGAATTATATTGAGCAGCCCATAAACGCTGATGCCTCCATCCGATTTCACCGCGGTGTTTACGGTTTCGCATCAGATGAAATAAAGGTCAGCGGTGCTGGTGCATTCGTCACAGCCCCACTCTGGGAAGCTGATGGCGGTCAACTATTCTACGCCGTAATCAATCCGACGGAAACTGGAGCTCAGACAGTGCAGATTTGGATGGAAGCCAATGCTATCAAGGAAGTCGGTACCCACCTGCCGAACATTGCCTCAGCGGTAGTGACTGTAGATGTCAACCTGACAAACCCACCGTGGGATGTCGAAGACGATGGAGATGTGGATGAAGCCGATGTCAAACTCGTTACTAATGCGATCGGGCAAGGACTTGTGGATAAAGGTTGGGCATACGTAAGCACTATAGAAGACCCGCGTACCGATGTTAATGGCGATGGATATGTTACCGTGGAAGACGAGAATCTCGTCCAGAGTAATATTCCTCCTGGCAACTCTCTGAGGCATGCCCCTATCAATCAGAATACGCTTAAGGCCTCTCAGCAAGCATCACAAGAATTGTCAGCGTGGATGCCGGACGCGAATCTCAGAAAGGCTGTCCGAAAAGCAATCGGTATCGCGACTGATCAAGACTTCACGCAAGAACAATTGGCAGCACTCACCAAACTCACGGCAGTCAAGGCACGGATAAACGACATTACAGGTTTGGAATATGCGACGAATCTTAGGAAGTTGGATATCCGAAATAATCAGATCAGCGATGTTAGACCGCTCACAGGACTCACCGAGCTAAGGGAGTTGGCGGTAGGCGAGAACAACATCGGCGACATCACTGCTCTGGCGAACTTGACGAAGTTAACAACTTTAGGGTTGTCAGATAACAAGATTACTGAGATTACTGCATTGGGAAACTTGACGAATCTAACAGAGTTATGGATGTTGGAGAATAACATCAGCGACATCACAGTTCTTGAGAACTTAACGAAACTAACGTATTTAAATCTCAAGGATAACGAGGTTAGTAATGTTACTGCGTTGGGAAACTTGACGAAACTAACGTATTTAAATCTCAGATATAATGAGATTAGTGATATTACTGCGTTGGGGAGCTTGACGAAACTAACAGAGTTATGGATGGCAGACAGTGATAGCACCCACAAGCTAAAGCATGGGGCTTCGGCTTCATAGACAATAGCGGTTTTCCTGAAGGTCAACCGTCTTACGTTGTCTCCACCAGCAGGCGATTCCCCGTTGCGTGAAAAATCGCTTCGGGCATATCAAGGCAAAATCTTGGAAACTATCCCCGCCTGCCTCGGTCTGTTAGACCGAAAAGTTGAAAAGTGGGTAGCAAACGCAACGTGCGGGATTTCACCTCCGCTCCGAAGTATTACGCGCCGCTACCGATATATGTTTTTAGCAAGGTATCACTTGCAACTTGTTTATACCACCTTTCACAATGGCGGACAACTCCTGCACAAAGGTATGTGCAGGGTGAAAGCGTTGTCCAGCAAGTTACTATAATTATACTATATTTTTGACTAAATGTCAAATCTTTTTTGGGCTTTCAAACGTAACGCCCGCCTACATCCCGCAAGCTAAAGCATGGGGTCTTGACGGGAAGAGTGATAACATCAGTGATGTATCTTCGCTCTCGAATCTGAAAAAACTGAAAAAGTTGGGGCTTGCAAATAATCCTATTCTGGATACATCCCCGCTGTATTCACTCACACAGGGTGCGTTGAAGGATGTAGATATAACGGTATCTCAGTATCCGTCGTGGGATGTCAACGAAGATGGGAGTGTAGATGCGACAGACTCAGCACTCGTCACTGCTGCCTTAGGACAAACGGGAGCGGCTATAACGGATCCACGCACCGATGTCAATGGTGACGGGACGGTGGATCAGGACGACCTAATACTCGTAACGGATAATATCGGCACCGACGGCGGGGCACCGTCAATCGTTGCGTTGTTTACATTGTTAGATCGAGAGATACTTGAGACGCTGGATCGGGAGGTGTTGGAAACATACCTGAACACCTTGCGCGCTGAAAGCGACGGGTCTCTGAAGTACCAGCAAGCAATCGCTATGCTGGAAGGATTTTTAGCAACAATACGTCCACAGCAGACCCAACTTCTTGCAAACTACCCGAATCCGTTCAACCCAGAAACGTGGATACCCTATCAGTTAGCAAGTGCCAGCAATGTGCAGATTATCATCTATGACACACACGGCACGGTCGTGCGGCGGTTAGACTTCGGACATCAACCGGACGGCTATTACACGACCAGAAGCCGTGCGGCACATTGGGATAGTAGCAATGCCTTCGGCGAGCGTGTCGCAAGTGGTATCTATTTCTACCAACTCCAAGCAGATAATTTTTCTTCACTGCGTAAGTTGCTTATCCTAAAATAGTAGACACACCGTGTATTGTAAACCTATAAGAGCAACTTTCGGTTGCGACACTAACGTATATGAAAAATCAGCAGATGTCCCAGAATGAATTCGCGGCGTATATCGCTCAGCAAATCAAGACGCTCCCTTCACAATCTCATGCACCACAATTGGTTGCTGTGAGTGGACGGGATTGTGCGGGGAAATCGACGCTCGGTATTGATGTACAAGAACAGTTGAATCGCCTCGGTTTGACTACAACTATGCTTTCAATAGATGCCTTCCTAATTCCCCGTCATCTGAGGATACTGAACACACCTGAATTTATTGAGTACTTTGAAAACACCTTTAACTACGCAGCACTTGTGCAGACGCTTGAAACTGCTAAAAACGGTGCGTCTTCAGCCAACTCAAACTCGTGCGACATAGTACTCGTTGAAGGGGTCTTCCTGCTACGAAAGGAACTTTATCATTGGTGGGATCTCATAATCTGGATAGAGGTAGATACCTCCGTGATTATGAACCGCGCACTTAGACGTGATAAGCAATATTTCGGTAGCAAAAGTGCCGTGCAAGATATTTACGAAAATAGGTGCCTCCCAGCGCAGGATTACCACATACTATGTGATCTGCCTAAGCAAAATGCCGACATCACTGCCACATTTGAGAACGGATTGTGGATCGTTACAGAAAGAAAACGTAATCAGAAATAAACGCGAAATGAGGAAAAGAGTAGGTTGGGATAACTACCAAATTCTGACTGAAATTGAGCAGCGTCGCCATCTTTAGATCGCTTGCCGATACTGACGAAACCACCGACAGAGAGGTGAATATCCTCCGCGACGTTATAGGCAATCTGCGGTGCAACCCAAGTTGAGGGGTCAGATAGATTAAACAGCATCTGACCACTGAAACTTATCAGCGGTGTCAGTTGACGGGTAAATCCGGGGGCAAGATAGTGCCTACCCAGCAGATAAACACCGCCACGGGTGTACGCCGGTGTGTCTAAATTGGTGAGGTAATTTTTCGGTTTCCGCGCACCTACCCCGTTGAAATGATACTCAACAAAAGCGTAAGTCTCACCACCGAAACTATAGTCCAAACCGACAGAGGTCCGCAGATAATTATCTGATGCGTCGGGTTCATCATCAAACGGTTCAACAAGGACATAAGCAGTTTCTAACCAGAACCCCGCGCCACCGATACCACGTGCCACATCCAAGCCGATAAGCAGATCTCTCTGAAATTCCAACAGTAAAATTGAAAAATCCGTCTCTGCGGCATTTAGTTGAGTTCTGAGAAAAACAGCACTCTTATCAAAATCGAAATCGGGACCGAAGATGTAGCCGGTATCCACTTCTCCCATCACACCTACCGGAATACGCACCCGAACTGCGTCTACGCCAACGCGGTCTTCTGTGTCAAGTTGATCGTAGGTATAGGGTGCAATAACATCGGTCGGGTTTATGATCCGGGCACTGCCCCACGCAATTGCGTCTCGACCGATGGAGAAGTCCGCGAAATCTGTGCTGAACTGAATCGAAGCTCGATCGAGATTATGATAGATGCCGACACTGCCGACCGGTTCATCTGCACCCGGGTAAATCGGCGAGTCGAAATCCGCGACGCGGTAACGGGATGAAGCAGCACCGACTGCAATCGGAGACTGAGAAAAGAGTAAAGGGTCTTGAACGCGCGGGGTAAAATCGTAGGCAAAAGCAAAGGAAAGTGTGTCCGCGGGTGCGTAGGAGAGGTTGAGCCGTAGTCGGTTGACCACGATCCCCGTCATCGGTGCATCTGGGAGCGGTGAATTGAATACAGTGGAAAAGTTTTTGTAGTAACCACCGACTCGAAACTCAGCATTGGCGATTCCTACAAGCAGCGTTGTCACCAAATAGATGACAAGTACCAGGGTTTTTCTCATCAGAAATTCTTATCTCTCTTAACTGACAACTGATAACCGAAAACTGAAAACTATTATCTCGTCTCATCAGTGTCTATCCGCCCGTCACGAAGCGTAACCAGTCGTCTCGCACCTTCCATCACCATTGGATCATGGGTCGAGAAAATGAACGTCATGCCGGTTTCCACGTTGAGGTGACGCATCATCTCAAGCAGGTCGGCACCTGTTTTCGAGTCGAGGTTCGCGGTCGGTTCATCGGCAAGAATAATCGCCGGTTCAGAAACCATCGCACGCGCGATAGCCACGCGCTGCTGCTGTCCACCGGAAAGCTGCGTCGGTGTCCGGTCAGCAACCCCCTTTAACCCAACTGCTTCGAGCATTGCGATAACCCGTTCGTGCCGTTCCATCTTCGGTATACCTGCTAACAGCATGATGTATTCAACATTTTCCTCAACAGTCAGCACCGGAATCAGATTGTAAGCCTGAAAAACGAACCCGATGTTATCGCGTCGAAAGTCAGAGAGTTCATTGCCGCTCATCTCCGACAGCACCTTGCCAGCAAGCCATACTTTCCCTTCTGTAGGGTTGTCCAACCCAGAAATAATGTTGAGAAAGGTTGTTTTGCCTGAACCAGAGGGACCCACGAGAGCCGTAAATTCTCCGGATTGGATGGTCAAATCAATCCCGTTAAGCGCGTTGACGGGGATTCCATCTGCCGCATAAACCTTTGTCACACCTTCTGTGACAATGACATTTGTATTCTCATTCTGTCTCATTTTAAGTCCCTAAAAACTCCGCCGCATCGCGGCTGCCGGAGACATCTTGGCTGCGTAGCGCGCAGGATAGAGCCCGGCAATGATCGTGAAAATAAAGAGCCATACTGGATAAATAATGAACTGTTCAATCGTCATGACCGGATAGATGAACTCTTGCATTGTCACCCCCATCATTTCAATGCCGGTATAATCGATCCCCGTATGTGCCAAGAGTGCTGTCACAAGGAAACCGAGTAACGCGCCGAGTCCAATACTCACAACTGCTAAGGCACCCGCCTCAAATAAGATAACGCGCGCCATCCCGAAAGGACGCGTCCCAACGGCGCGTAACACACCAAACTCAAACATCCGTTCATACAACGACATGAAAAGCGTGTTGATAATACCAAAGATAACCACTCCAAACAACACAACTCCCATGATATACTTGCTGTACTGCATCATGCCTAACATCGCTGACAATTGTGTCATCAGTTCTGTCCAACTTAACGCTTCGTTACCGTGCTGAGAATATGCCTCCCAAAACGGCAGTGTTGGATCCTGAGTGTACGCGATAGTAGTAAATTTAACAGCAATTTCATGGACATTATTACCGATAGCAAGCATCTCTTGCGCTTTCTCAATCCGAACGAATGCCATCCCGCTGTTTATCCCTTCGTCAGCGAAGTTATAAATACCGGAAACTCGAAACATCTCTTGAGAGAGATCTCCGCTTTCGGATTGTGCCACCGTCACGACCACCCGGTCCTCAAGCCCAATTTCTAATATTTCGGCGAGTTTCGCACCGATAACAAGATCGCGGCTATTATCTCCTTCAAAATAGACACCTTCCGTTATCGCATCATCGATCTGGGACAAGAATTTCTCTGACGGCGGATGGATCCCCACGAGGCTAATTGCGCTGACATTCGCTGGTGACGTTATCATGCCGGAAGCGAGCGTTCTTTGTGTCCAATGCTCAACGCTATCTTCCTTCTCTAAATTCTCGGTTACCTCGTCAAGTGCCTCAATGGTTAATGAAACTTCTTGTTCGTCTCGAAAGCCTTCCCGATGAATCTGCGCGTCGCCAAGGAAGGATCCAGTCGCTGTCCGAATCATATTCTCCTTCATCCCTATCATTAACGCATCAACAAAAATCAGGGCAGTCAGTCCAATACCAATTGCTGTTGCGGCAATGATCGTACGACGTTTATTCCGAAAGATATTTCGCCAAGCGAGTTTAGTTAAAATCAACCACATTTTTCTAATTTTCCTTGCGGTTCGGTTAGGTAGGTTGAAGGTTGAGAGTGCCCTCCCGTAGATCCGCTTTCCACTTCGTTCCAAGCTGCGCGCTTTTTTGAAAAAAGGGTTGTGATATACCTAATGCTTCTTTGCTGACAGCTGATAGCCATATTAATGTGTCCGCATCGCCTTCGCGGGCAGAATTCGAGCCGCTTTTATCGCTGGAAACAGACTCACTATCGTTGCTGATAGCATGACGGTGATAGCGGGAATCATGAGGCTTCGGGCATTGACTTCGGCGTACATTGTACTAAATTTGATACCACCATAGGTAAATTCTTCAGGATATGTGATGCCATATATGGATAGCAGGTAATTAATCAAAGTCCCGAGGAGTGCGCCAACACAGATACTACCGATAGCGATGACGACCACTTCGCAGATGACCAACCAGAAAATTTGCGTTGGTTTGGTCCCGACCGCTCTCAGCACGCCATATTCACGTGTCCGTTCCAGCACCGACATCAGCACCGTATTGAGCACACCGATAGCGACAATCAGCATAATCACCAAGCGACCAATCGCATCTCCTTGTTGATCCGTTTGCATGGCGCGATAGAAGGCTTTGGCGACCACCTGCCACGGCGCGACATCAAGCGTCGAGTCATTAAGACGCGCCTCGATTGCGTTCGTAATCTTGCCGGCCTGATTGATGTTTGAAACAATCACAACAATTTCGTGCACGCGTCCGTCAAGCACAAATAATTCCTGAGCATCTTCAATGTGCAGATAACACGCTGTCCGATCTGTTACGTCGTCGCTGCTCTCTGCAATACCAACAATCTTATAGATATCATTCGCAAGCGAACCGTCGGCACCCTGCGAAAAAATCACAATTTCGCTACCAATCGTCCCCGAAATAATCTTCGCCAAGCCTTTCCCAATAACAGCTTCATGCGAAGCCGTCTCCGCTAACACGCTGCCTTCAACCACTTTCTTATCAAATTGCGTCGCCTCGGTCTCTCGTGCCACATCAATCCCGATGACTTGCACACCGGTACTCTTTTCACCAACAGAACCGAGACCTGCCGCGTACACGCGTGGTGTCCACGCTTCCACGCCTGCAGTACTCCGAATGACCTCACCGACAGCAGAAGCGTTGTCAATCGTTTTGTAGAGAGACGGCTTATCAAGATACCCGACTCGATGTATCTGAATGTGCCCGATACGGTTCCGCGTGAACATCTCAATAATATTCCCATACGCGCCGTCGGACCAGCCGATGAATACCGATGAGAGCGTAAACCCGACAATCATTGCGAGAGCGGTCAGGATTGTCCGCCGCTTTTGGCGGAAGATATTACGAAACGCAATTTTAAGTATCATAGTAGTAGGCACGCGCCGCGTGCCGTAACCTATTGCCTTTTCTGAAGGTTTCGGCGTGAGAAGATTTTATCGTCGATGTCCGAATCGAACGTAGCATTCAACCATCGGACAACCGTTTTGTGTCCCTCTTTGTTTTGCGGAACTATCTCCATTACGGAAGGCGCGATTTTGTCACCAAAGGTCTTAATCTCTTTGAAATTCATCACCCGCATCAAATTTCCCTTTTCGTCATAGAACCGCTGCCACACCGGTATATAATCGTTGGACTGCACGGCTGCAACAATCTTTCCCCAAACGATTGGAGAATCTTCTTTCGGCGTGAGTTGAACGTAGAGATGGTCCGGGGCTGCGTCTTCTGGTGTAACAAACTGATAGGTATAATCGTTGAGCATCGACGACTCCCTGACTAAATCGTCATTCGTGAAGTCGGAACCCATCCATGACCCCATCATCATTGATGGCGGGATTTTCATTACCTTGTTCGTCTTCGGCAGATAGTTCCACATCTCGTTTCCGATGCGCAGTGTAGCGACACCTTGTTCTTTCTTTGGCGCGGTAATCCGGATAAAGGTTTTGCTCATCCCTTTTGACCAGACCGTCATCGCCAAGGTGCGTTCCCAGTGCGGAGTAACAATATGCATCTCCATGTCGGCATGACTCGTCTGGCTACGATAGAGTTGATCAATTTTTTTGACGATGGTTTCGACATCAAGGGTGTGTTCATCGGCTGGTGCAAGTAAGCAAAAGGGGAGCGTCAGGAGAAGAAAAGAATATATCATCAAGTTCCGTGCTGCTGTTTGCGTCTTATTTTGAGGTTTCGTCATTTCTTCGGTTATCCTTCCACTTTTTGGACTATGTAATTTGGGGAAAACGCAAGTTATACACTCTATTTTTATGATAACATAAAATGCTATTTAAAGCGAAAGTTTTTCAGGAGGACATTTCTGGTAGGAGTGGTTTTCAACCGTTCTGGATTAATCAAGGTCTCTTCGTTATAGGAGCGACCTCCCGGTCGCGACTCCCTTCCAAAACCGACAAAAGAACGAAAACTGAATGCCTCTAATTTCTACTAATATTCGATTGACATTTGTTCATCTTGCGTGTTATCATTACCCTCAAGTAAATCACATTGCGGAGGGGAGAAAGCCGTGAGGAAACCGCTAAAGGTATTCATTACATACTCGCATAAAAACACGAAAGCAAAGGACCAATTGATAACACGCCTTGGACTCTTGAAACGCGAGGGCATCATAGACATTTGGCATGACAACGAAATTCTGCCGGGTGATAAGTGGCGCGATGCTATTTTCAGCAATCTTGCTAATTCAGACCTTCTGTTCTACCTCACCTCCGCTGATAGCCTTGAATCTGAAAACTGTAACAAAGAATTGGCAGCAGCATTAACAGCAGAAAAGAAAGTTATCCCTATTATCCTTGAACATTGTGATTGGAAAAGTCATAAGTTAGAAAATTCTCAGAATCTGTCTGCCAAAGGTTTATATCTTAACGAATCAGAATCCCAGATACTTGGGGAGATTCAAGCTCTTCCTGCTAAAGGAAAGCCTCTTAATGAATGGCGACCCAGAAGCAAAGGTTGGGAAAGTGTACTGGAAGGCATTCGGGAAGTCGTTGACAAAATGCAATCTCAGAAGGCACCATCGTCTAAGACATCTGAAAAAGAACTACGTGCTGAATTGATGTTCCAACATGGAAATGCTCTGATGCTGCTCAGACAATTAGACCTGGCAATAAAAACCTTCTCGGATGCCATTAAACTCAACCCGCGCGATGCAAGGGCATATATCAATCGCGGTGTTGCCTACGACAAAAAAGGCAAGTTCGATAAAGCCATGAAAGACTATAAAACGTCAATAGAACTGAACCCCGATTTTGCTGAGGCGTATAACAATCGCGGCATTACTTATTGCAACAAAGGTGAGTATGACCGTGCAATCAAAGACTATACAAAAGCTATTGAACTGAATCCAAATTATTTCACAGCCTACAACAATCGTGGCAACGCTTACGACAAAAAAGACGAGGTTGACACAGCCATCAAAAACTATAACACAGCTATTGAACTGAATCCAAATTATTTCACAGCTTATAACAATCGTGGCAACGCTTATAACAGAAAAGGCAAGATTAATAAGGCGATTGATGATTATAACACAGCGATTAAGATCGAACCTGATTCTGCGGAAGGGTATAACAATCGCGGTATCGCCTACAAGGAAAAGGGCGAACTGGATCGGGCTATCAAAGATTTTGATAAAGCACTTGAACTCAAATCAGATTTCACCGAAGCCTATAACAATCGCGGCAACGCTTACCGTAACATGGATAATTTGCCCAAAGCATTTGACGACTATAACATGGCGATTGAACTCAACCGTGATTTCGCCGAAGCCTATAATAATCGCGGTGTTACTTATGGCATCATAGGTCAGATTGACAAGGCAATTGATGATTTTATTAGGGCGATAAATCTAAAGCGATCCTATGCCGAAGCTTACTACAATAGCGGCAATGCTTACCTTCTCAAAGGCGATTTTGATCAGGCCATTAAAAACTATGATATGTCAATAAAACTGGATCCTGATGATGCCCCTTCCTATTGTTCTCGCGGTAATGTTTATTACCAGAAAGGCGAGTTAGACCTTGCTATCAAAGACTATACTACAGCAACAGAATTGGACCCTCAACTTGCACCGGCTTATTACAACCGTGGCGAGGTGTGGTTACACCTGCAAGAATGGGAAAAAGCCAAAACCGACCTGACAACTGCCAAGCGGATAGGAGCTGATATCATTGCCGCGTTTCATAACTCCTACAGAGATGTTGAAACGTTTGAACAGAGAAAAGGTTTTAGATTGCCGGAAGACCTCACACTTCTGCTGACGCAACGTCGTCGAGACCGTTTTCCCAAGAAGCGAAGAGTATTGGATGCTAATGGCAACCCGATTGAATCGCCGAATGTGGTGAATTTACGCTCGCAGCTTCGCAACGCTGGCATGCCATTGAGTGAGTACATCAAGGCGAAATCCGCTTTTGGTATCAACACTGCATCCACTGAAGCGTTCGTCGTAGATAAAGCGACGCGAGATAAACTCATTGAGGCACATCCTTCATCCGCTGATATTCTAAAGCCGTTTTTGCATGGAGAGGATCTAAGGCGTTGGCATGTTGACACACCGCACCAGTGGTTAATCTTTGCCCACCGCGGTATCGCGATAAACGATTATCCGGCAATCCTGAAGCACTTGGAAAAATACCGAGAGTCTCTGAGCAAGAGAAAGGGCAAACAGGAGTGGTATGAACTGCCAGCATCTCTCGACGATGCGGAGCGTTTTGCGCAACCGAAACTGGTCTGTCCAAATTCATATAACCATCAGACTTTCGCAGTTGATACTGCCGGTTATTATTACGGAAATACGTCCTATCTTATCCCAACTGAGGAAAAGTGGCTCTGCGGTCTTCTCAATTCTCGGACTGTGGAGTGGTTTTATTCGCAGGTATCGGATCAATTAACGGGTGCCGAGCTTCGAGCACGTAGCGGGTATCTTCAACAAATTCCAATTCCGAATCTTACGTCAGAGCAGAAAGCACTAATCAGCAAAATCGTTGATTACCTGATCTATCTTCAGCAGCAACCAACGATAAATAGCAAGGATTTGAAACACGCCCGCGACCGCGTGATGCTCGGATATTTTGAGCGGGTCATTGACGGCTTGGTTTATGAGGCTTACCTGCCTGAGGATCTGCATAAAGGGGACAAGCACTTTTTCCAACCGTTGTTGGACGAACAGTTGCCTTCGTATGAGGAAATTGAGGGTGATAAAATGACCGTGTTACGAGACATCTTTGAGCTGCTATATGAAAGGACACATCTTGTCCGGCGCAACCTTTACTATCTGGATAGTGTAAAAGCCGTTCGTATTATTGAGGGTAAAATTTGAAAATAACTAATATTGAGATTAAAAACTTCAGATTACAATCGAGGGTGGCTCATAGCAAAAAGGTGAGGTTGAACTTGCTATTGAAAACTATACCAAAGCGATAGAACTCAAGCCTGATTATGCCGAGGCACATAACAATCGCGGTGGAGCGTGGTTACGCTTCGGGGAACGGGAAAAAGCCAAATCAGAGGGGAACGACGACATCACCGCCTTAGATAAGATACTACGAGATTACGATCGTGCATGGAAGACTCTCGGTAACAGATGATTGCTGATCGCTTACAGAAAAAGAGTTGGGTTTCACTCGGTCTCTGTTTGATGTGGCGTGTATGGAGAAGGCTTCATTTTTCTATAATTTTCACGGTTTTGATAGGACTCGTTCAACCCAACCTACGGTGTTACAACGCAGTTTTTGCTAACCTACTGACCTAATCCAAACCAGGGGCATTTAGTTTTAAACAAATTCTCGGATTGTCTAAATTTTTGGATCCTCTTTTTCAAGTCCGGCGCGGTTCCATGAAGATTAAAATATTAATTCGGTAATATTGTTATTCGTGTTATCCTATTGCCAAAGGAGGTATTCTCTGATGGCAAAACACCATAAGTTGGAGTTAACTGAAGGCGAAATACAAGTCCTCGTTGATCTTCGGGATAAAGGCGAACCGGCTTATCTTCGAGAGCGTGCGACAGCGTTGTTGAAAATCCATGAAGGCTTTTCTCCACATGAAGTCGCCCGCAGAGGTTTGTTGAAAAAACGCGACCCCGATACCGTTTATGCTTGGCTGCGTCGGTATCGCGAACACGGTATTAGCGGGTTGTCTAATAAACCTGGTCGAGGTCGCAAACCTGCTTTTTCACCTAAGTCGCCCGAAGAAGCCGGGTCGGAACTCTTAGTGGCAATCGGTCAGGATCCGGGAAGCGTCAATGAGCATCAAACGCGCTGGACGCTCCGCAGTCTCGGTCAGGTCGTGCCGTGGCTTGAGGGTCTATCGCTCCCCGGCATTCATCAGATCTTCTCACGCTTGGGTCTCAGCTATAAGCGTGCCAGAGAATATCTGCGGAGTCCTGATACCGATTATGCTGAAAAACTTTCTCGCATCAAGCAAGCGTTAGAAGAAGCCCGTGAAAACCCAGAAACTTGCGTTGTCGTTTACCAAGACGAGTTTGGTTTCAATCTACAACCGAGAGTCGCAAAAGACTGGGCGGAGACGGGGACGAAATGTCCTTTGGCACGCCAGAGTTATCTCCCAGAGGAGACCTGCTATGGCATCGGGGCACTCAACCCACACACCGGAGATGTTGTTTATCAGCAAGTCAAAAGCTGCACGGTTGTCGCACTCCATACATTTTACACCCAGATTTGCCAACGCTATCCAAACGCTGAACGCATCTATTTGATCCAGGACAATCGGGCGATCCACTTTCACGCGAATCTTAGGGCAGCACTTCTGCCACAGACGACGAGGTTTGTTAGACCGACCCCACCGAATTGGAGCGAGAAACCGTCAAAGAAAATAGGCAAACTTGAGAAACTCCCTATTGAGATATTGCAGCTCCCAACGTATGCCTGTTGGACGAATCCGATTGAGAAGTTGTGGCGCTGGGCGCGTCAAGCCGTCATACATCTGCATCGTCTCAGCAATGACTGGACAGCCCTTCAGGAGAAAGTCAGCGACTTCATGGAACAGTTCAAAGGCGGGTCACAGGAGTTGCTACACTATGTCGGATTATTACCGAATTAATTATTTAATCTTCATCAAACCGCGCCTACCGGGCCTGGGGGGTCCAAAATCGGGCTAAAAACCGAAAACTAAATAGCCCTGTAATCCAAACCTATCCCACCAAACCGCCTTCAGTAATTTCATAAGACACCCAGCACTCCTAACAATGTCCGGCGCGGTTGCAAACCGCGTCTACTGGTATAGGGAGCGCGCCTATCAGTAGGTGTGACCATGAATGCCTGACGACACTCCAAAATTGACTTGACAAAATTCTGTCTAAAATGATAAACTTAGTTTTAAACAAGGGAAACCTGAAAGTTCTGCCCTTAGTTCTTAAAGATAAAGACTTAAAGATAAAGAAAGGAAAGCAATATGGCATCACAAAATGAATTACAGTCAATGCTAAATGCACCCATCGGCTTAGCACCGAATACCTACCTGCACTTCTATAACGGCGGGAAACTCCGTGCTGAGTTTATGGGTGACCCCGATCCGAAAGATGACTATTACTCCGAAGAATGGATATTCTCGACAAACCGCGCAATCACTCCCGGCAGAGATAATCCGCCCGACAAAGGGCTTAGCCGTATCGAACTCCCGAGCGGTGAGGTTGTGTTACTGAAAGCACTGCTGGACGCGTTCCCCGAAGAGACACTCGGTAACGCACATGTCGCTAAATATGGCACTGAATTAGGCGTGCTCCTTAAGATTTTCGATGTCGGTGAAGGCGCGCATATCCCTATCCATTGGCACCCGAATCCGGATTTCGCACAAGAACATCTCAACTCACCCTTCGGCAAAAATGAGGCATGGATCTTAATCGGTACACGTCCGGGTGCGAAGGCGTGGATCGGATGGAAAGAAGACATGGATAAAGCAGAGTTCCGCCGCCTGATGGAGGCACAAGATGTGCAAACGCTGCGGAGTCTCATGCACGTCGTTGAACCGAAGGTCGGAGAGGTTTATTTCTTACGCACGCCGATCGTCCACTCACTCGGTACAGGACTATGCGTCCTCGAACCGCAGGAGCCTACCGATTGGAATATCCTCGCTGAATGGGAAGGTTTTCCGTTTGAAAGAGAAGATGGACACCTCGGTCTCGGATGGGACCTCGCAGTAGATGCCGCTGAGTTCGATAAACTCGAATTGGATTACCTCAATAACTACATCCGACGCACCCCAGAACTCGTCCGAGCAGAAGGGGATAACAGCGAAAACCGAATCGTGCCAGCGGAAGCCTCGAAATTCTTCGGATGCTCACGTTTGACAGTAGATTCAACGCTGAGTATGCCTGCAGATAAAGGCTTCTATGCCCTCGTGACATTGGGTGGCGAAGGCGTACTGCGCGGCGATTTTGAAGATGTTCCGCTCAAACGCGGCAAATCTGTTTTCATCCCACGCTGCTTGTCCAGTTACGTCATCGTTAGCACCAGCGATACCCCGATGGAAATCATCTGTTGCTATCCGCCAAGCCTTTGACAAAGTAGGCACGCTCCGCGTGCCGTAACAAAAAAGTACAGGACTTACGCAAATTGCGTAAAAAAGCAAGGTATTTCACCAAAAGCGTCGTTATTTCCGTTATTTAACCCCTAAATCCCCCTTATCAGGGGGACTTTGAGAGGAAATACGTAATACCCAATTAACTTGATTAGAAGTCTTTTGATCAAGTCAGCATTGCGAGGCACAGGGACCTCGCGCTACAAATGGGGTTAATTTGGTATAAGTCCTAAAGTAGTAACGACACGCCGCGTGCTGTAACAACAGCACACACGCGCTGTGGGTTCCCTAACAGTAGTACACAATGTTAGACTTTAAACCGCCTAAACCGAATACAACTGCGATTCGAGTTGCCAAAGTCATTATGCCGCTTATCAATCGTTTGTATTTGAAGGGGTTAACGCTTGATATCGATACAGAATCCATTGCCCGTTTGAAAACGACGGATGGACATCCTACCGTGTTAGCTCCGAATCACGCGGCACGCGCGGACCCATCCGTTATGTTCCTCCTGTCCAAACGATGCTCTCAGCAGTACTACTACATGGCTGCGCGGGAGAGCTTTGACAAAGGGAAATTCGGCGGCTTACGGAGTTTTCTGCTGCAACGGTTCGGTGCCTATTCAGTTGTGCGTGGCACGGCGGACCGAAACGCCTTTCGCACAACGCGGGAACTCCTATCTGAAGGCAACTGGCCCCTTGTTACCTTCGCTGAAGGGGAAATTTCACGGCAGAACGATACCGTCATGCGCTTTGAGAGAGGCGTTACACAACTCTGCTTCTGGGCTTTGGATGATATGCAAAAAGCGGGAATCAACAAACCGCTCTATATCGTCCCCATCGGGATCAAATACTATTATCCAAAGGACATGTGGGACGACATTGATACCGCCCTCACGGAATTAGAGGAGAACATTCTTCCACCAGCCGAACGAACACCGATCGAACGCTACGAACGGTTGCGACGTATCGGCATCGCGATATTCAAAACGCTTGCGGCAGAATACCAATATAAGGTGGACGATACCGTTCCCCTTGATGTGCATATCCAACAGCTGAAAGAGCAGATCCTATCCCATGCTGAACAAATCATGGGCATCCACGCTGCAGCCGATGTGCTCACAAGGGTACGCGCATTGAAAAATCTGGTCGATGCCGAAATCTACAAAGACATTGAACAGATGACCGAGTACGAACGGAAAATACATGAAGAATTGCTCCAGAAATTCCAACAATTCTATCCAGACCTGGAGCGGTTAATTAATTTTATAACAATTTCGGACGGGTATGTCGCCGCAGAACGTTCAGCAGAACGGTTTCTTGAAGTGATTACCCGTCTGGAAAGAGAAGTGTTTGGTACAGCAAAAATGCGGGGACCGCGGGTTGCATCACTCCGTGTCGGTGAACCCAAAAATCTCCGAGAATGCTATGATACCTATAAAACAGAGAAAAGAAAAACGGTAGAGCAGATAACCCTTGAGCTCGAAACAGCGGTTCAGACGCTGGTGACGGACGTATCATAGGAATATTCTACCGAGACGCGCTGTAAGTTTTTAATCAAAACCGCGCTTAAAATTTGGAGAAAACATGGCAAAAAAATTGTCGATTGGAAGTTGGGCTTACGCATTTGGTCCCTACGAAGATAATCCTGTCCCGTTTGACGATGTCGTCAAACGTCTCAGCGAACTGGAATTTGACGGCGTTGAAATCGGGGCGTTTAAACCGCATATTGACATTAACGATTATCCGATGAAAAGCGATCGGGATGCCGTTAAAGGCTTAATCTCTTATTACGGCTTGGAAGTCTCTGGATTAGCCGCCGACTTCTGGTCACACCCGGGTCCGGCTACAGATGAAGCACAAGAGGACGATAAATACTTCAAGCTGTTCAAAGAGAATCTTCAACTCGCTCTCGACCTCGGTTCACCTGCGATACGAGTGGATACGGTTACCGATGCTGAAACAGAAATTCCGGGCGTTGAGCGAGAGGAAGCATGGGATCGGATTGTCTCCGTTTGGAAACGCTGCGCACAAGTCGCGGAAGACCATGGTGTGCTAATGCTCTGGGAATTTGAACCCGGATTCATGTTCAACAAACCCAGCGATATTATCAACATGCCAAAGGCTGTTGATCATCCGAATTTCAAAGTGATGTTCGATACATGTCATGCACAGATGTGTGCTGTCGTCGGTTCCCGACAGGTTGGCGAACAAGAGACACTCGGCGATAATGGGGTCATCGACCTCGCACGGCAACTTAAGGGGCAAATTGGACACTTCCACCTCATTGATTCCGATAATACGCTCCACGGCGATGAAACAAGCACACATGCCCCCTTCGGAGACGGCGTGCTGGACTTCGATGCGATTATCCCAGTCATCATGGACGAAACCGGATACGATGGCGATTGGTTCTCTATCGATCTCTGTTTCTGGCCCAACGCGTGGGATGTCACGGAAGACGCTAAGAAGTTCCTAACGCCCTATCTGGAAAGATATTAAGGATTTTTCATAGCAGAAATGGCGCGGTCTCAAACCGCGCCTACTTAAATAAGGTTGTAACCAGTGAAACGCGGAAAGAAGTCGAGAAAACGGAAGCGAGGTCCGGCGGTTCGTGCACGGATACGAGCCAACGAACTTTTTGCGCAAGAACTCGAGCGTAAGAAGCATCGGCTTAAGGAACTTGAAGAGGAAACTCGGGAATGCTATGAAAGCGTCCTTGAACGGTATCCACTTTCGGCAGAAGAGCAGAAGGATTTAGAGTACGAGTGGAAACTTGGTTTGGAGACCATCGCTGACTACGAAGATGCAACGCTGGAAGACTATCTTTATCTTGATACAGGGACTTACGAATCGGAACCTCTTAGTGATCTCATAGAATGGGGAGTTTCAGAAGCATTTTGGCGAGCGAGTTTTGATTTGGCAAATGCGCTCGGACTTGCGTTGGTTACAATTGATGAAGCAGGAAATATCAACGGAGAGAGGGTCAACTATTAGAAGCGATTTCAAAACGATAAAAAATATGTTGAATCTGCGTTCATTAGACCCATTAATAGAACTTGCCTTTCAAGAGGACATCGGTATCGGTGATGTAACAACAGAAGCCACGGTGCCACCTATACAAAAGGGAATAGGTACCCTACTTGCTAAGAGCGAGGGTGTTGTCGCAGGACTACCGGTAGCCGAGCGAGTCTTCGCAAAGTTAGACGAGACGCTGATATTTCGAGCACTTGTCAACGATGGCGATGCAGTAATCGCAGGAACACCGATTGCGGAGGTACAGGGCAGTGCCAAAACCATTCTGATTGGCGAACGGACGGCACTCAACTTTCTGCAACGACTCTCCGGGATCGCCACGCTCACCGCACAATTTGTGGAAGCCGTTGCTGGTTATGATACCAAAATTGTGGACACTCGGAAAACTGCAGCGGGGTGGCGAGCAGCTCAGAAATACGCCGTGCGCGTCGGCGGTGCACAAAATCATAGATTTGGGCTCTACGACGGGGTCTTGATCAAGGACAATCACATCGTCGCCGCGGGCGGTATCGGCAACGCTGTGCAACGGGCACGGCAAATCGTCCCACACACAGCAAAGATTGAGGTTGAGGTCGAAACCGTCGAACAAGTTGACGAAGCACTCGAAGCAGGAGCGGACATATTACTCCTTGACAATATGCTTCCGGGTATCATGCAGTGCGTTGTCCAAGAGGTGAACAATCGAGTCCTAACGGAAGCCTCTGGTGGGATTACACTTGACAGTGTAAAAGCAGTAGCGGCGACCGGTGTAGACTTCATCTCCGTCGGTGCATTGACGCACTCGGCAATGCCGATGGATATCAGCCTAAACCTGACACTCGTTGCCAAGTAGGATAGACATTGTGTGCTGCTGAAAACTGCTCGGGCAAACTTGTCTAACAAAACGTGAGTTCGACATAAGCGTATAGTTAGAAACCCGACACATTCTCATACGGGTGGTGTTGGATTGTTGGGTTTCGCTGAGTCTGTTTCGATGAATGTGCCATTGAAAAGCAGGCTTTTGTTGGTAAACTGAAGGGTTCTTGGTCATTCACGGCTTTACCCAACCTACGGGACCTCTGCAATTTTTATTATCGAACTCACGTTAACAAAGGAAATTTAATTCTCAATGCAGGAATTCTTGAGCCGCTCCCTGAACCGAGAAAATGTGGTTCGCGGGACGCTTCTTTTTGTGGTGTGTACATTCGCTGGGTTATTTATCAGTTTTTTGTGGAGCGGTGGTCAAGATATAAAGCGAGTTTTTCGCGAGATGCAGACTGAGATGCTTCTCGGTGCTTGCCTGTGTATGTTTGTAGATTGGCTGTTCGGAGCACTTCGTTTCCATATTTTCATCCGGAAATTGACACCAACGATCCGATTCCGTGACAGCATCCGTGCGAATTTAGCAACGCTCTGTGTCTCTGCTATTACGCCATTCCAGACAGGTGGGGTCGGTCACCTCTACATCTACGCACGGACAGGTGTCCCGCTATCAGGTGCGATAACATCAGGCATCATCTGTTTTCTCTCAACACTCGTCAGCCTCATCCTCTGTGCTGGTGCGATCATCTGGTTGGATCCACCTTTTCTACCAAAAGGGGCTACATGGGTAAGTCTATTTAGTTTTTTGACGTTCGGCTTGGTATTCGCACTATTTGTCTTGCTGCTTTTCAAGCCAGAAATCGTCTTCCGTTTTTTTCATTGGCTTTGTGACGCTGCACAGCGAAGGTTCGCACGCCTCGCGCCTGTCTTAGAACGCGCCACATTAAAAGTGGAACAACTGACGACTGAACACAAAACGTTCGCGACCCTGTTCCTCCGTGATCATAAATGGACTTGCCTGCTGAGTATACCTTTGACCTACGGTTTCATCGGCGCACGAATCGTCGGCAGCTACATAGTTGCCCAAGCACTTAACGGAGACACAACGCTCTGGGAACTCTGTGTTACTGGATTGGTGTTAAACTTCGTCGTGCTGTTCGCACCGAGTCCCGGTGCAAGTGGAGTCGCAGAGGTTGTAACGGCCGGACTGATGGAGAATTTGATCTCCAAAGAATTGATACCCCTTTTCGTATTGCTGACACGATTCTTTAGTATCTATTGTGCCGTCCTTGTGGGCGGTATTGTTATCAGTTTACAAGTGGCTAAAGATCTTAGAAAAAATAAAAAGATGTAGCTAAAGACGCTATATCGTAAGATCTGTCCCGTTTTATCCGAAACTTAATGGATAAAAAAAGGGTATAAGAAAGGAATATTATGAAAATCGAACCTACAACGACGAAACTCGGTTGGATTGGCACCGGCGTGATGGGACGCTGGATGTGCCAACATCTGATGGATTTGGGATATGGGATGACGGTCTATAACCGGACAAAAGCGAAAGCGGATCCACTTTTAGAGGCAGGCGCAGAATGGGCAGACTCATCAAGCGATGTCGCAGCGGCTTCCGATATTGTTTTTACGATCGTCGGATTTCCACCCGATGTCCGTGAGGTCTACCTCGGCGATAACGGTATTTTAAAAGGCGCGAAACCCGGAAGCATCATCGTTGATATGACAACAACGGAACCCTCCCTCGCACAAGAGATTTACGCCGCCGCACAAGCACAAGATGTCTCCTCGGTAGACGCGCCTGTCTCAGGTGGCGATGTCGGTGCAAAAGAGGCACGCCTCTCTATCATGGTAGGGGGCGATGAAGATGCAGTGCAAGCGGTGATGCCGCTCTTTGAAGCGATGGGAAAGAATATCGTTCACCAAGGCGGCGCAGGTGCAGGGCAACACACCAAAATGTGTAATCAGATCACGATTTCCGGCACAATGATCGGAGTCTGTGAGGGGTTAATCTATGGTCACAAAGCCGGTCTGGATTTGGAGACGATGCTGTCCTCAATTAGTGGCGGCGCGGCTGCCTGCTGGTCCTTGGATAACTTAGCACCGCGGGTTCTCCAGCGGAACTTCGATCCCGGTTTTTTCGTAGAGCATTTTATCAAAGACATGAGCATCGCTTTGGATGAGGCGCGTAAGATGAACTTGAGTCTGCCGGGGTTGGCGTTAGTGCATCAGCTTTACACGGCGGTGCAGGCACAAGGACATGGTAGGTTAGGCACGCAAGCTCTGATGTTGGCGTTGGAACAGATGTCCGGCGTGGAAATGGATTAATGATAATTACTGCCTTCTGACTCAGAGAGTACTCCTACTTCTATGCTGACGGGGTTTGATGAAGATTAAGAATTTAATTCGGTAATCCGAGGTCAATTATGTGGGACGGGTTTCCAACCCCGACTTTTCTTACAGGAAAAGTATCTAATCTCACATTGCTGAAATATTTCTTTACACTTCAATGGGACCCCGCCTATCTTCCGGTGTATCAATTAGTGACGTTGATTCGGAAAACATGGAAAACATACAAATATCGGCATTACACAAACTTCTCTTGAAAAAACGGATGTTGATTGAAAATGTAATTGATCAACTCAAGAATATCTGTCTATTATACCCAATTAACGTGATTAGAAGTCTTTTGATCAAGTCAGCATTGCGAGGCACAGGGACCTCGCGCTACAAATTGGGTTAATTTGGTATTAGAACACAGTCGTCTCGGAAATTGGAAAGCACCATCAAGGAACACGTCAAACCTTCCGGCTCCCCATATTCTCGTTTTCACCAGATACTGCCCCGCCGCGGAAACGGAAAAAGAACTCTGACAATTAACGAAATTATTGCATGGTGTACATAAATTCCCCTGGTAATTCGGCAAAGTTTGCATATTGCCAACAGAAAGAAGATTACAAACAGATTTCTATCTCCTTAGCAAGACGTTTATTTTAGAAAAAGTTAACACTCACTCATCTTTTGAAAACCCAATAGATGCCTATATTTTAAGGCATGCCAGCACAAAACATGCTTAGAATTCCAACGGATTTGACACAAATATTGTATCCTTTTAGATGAACAAATATTGTGTCCTTTTAGATGAATTGGCACGAAATTTGCTACCATATTGTTGCTACAGTGAAATCCCGGCTTCGGAAAATTCGGGAGCGGGTGCAGGCTTACTTAGATAATGCCGCCCCCCACTGAAAAAGCAGAAGTCGTCATCGCAATAACCGTACATCGTGAAGACCGATTGACAGCATTGGTTTTCTATCGTCCAGTAATATCGGTCCAAAGGAAATCAGTGCTTTGAATATAATGGAAGGATTGCCGTCTCTCCGACCGATTTTCTTTACAGGCATTTTTCCATCAACCCTTATGAGAGAGGTGATAATATGTTTGGTGATTTACTTTCCAGTCGAATGATCCAAGCCGGTCTCGTTTTCTTTGTGCTGGTTGTGGGGGGCAGCCTGTTGTATAGTTGGCACGTCCACCGCACGACGGATGCCGAGTTCCCGCGCCCCGATGCCGTTCAGGTGAACCATCGGGAGGCAGCACGGGACACTGGGGGAATTCGCTCGGGGGACTTTGAACAGGCTGCCCCTGAGCTTGACGCTGATGACACGCCTACTGTGTCCGATGACACGGCGGCCCCCTCAACGAGTGAGACGGCCGCCGAGACGATTGACAGCACTGAGACGATTGAAACGGATGCTGTTTCAGCGGACGCACTCGATCCTTCAAAGATGTCACGCTTCGGACTCGGGCCCTACCCTGAAATACCAAAGGAGTGGAACTTTCTACCCAATTATTGGGAAACCGTCGATAGCATAGAAAGGGAATTGCTCAGGCGTGTAACCATCAAGATGCATAACGAGGGCATACGTTCCAAATACGGTAGTGTTGGTATTAATCCTCGCACTGGACTGATTACAGCTCTCGAAAGAGGCAGTGTCCTTGTTGAATACGAAATTGATGAGAATGGCGAGAAAAGTATATATCGCACACTTGCACATCCCGATGATCTATCGCAAGGGATGTACACGCGCTTTCGCGAGATTCCTTCACAGCTGAAAATTGTCACACCTGATGATATAGCGTTTGACCCCTATGAATACTTAGGGCTTTCTAACTAAAGGAGTTTATCATGAAAAAAATGACAGCGTTCTTTACGATTGCACTACTCGTTTGTATCGCAACCTTTGTCGCCTTTGCGTCTAACCAAAACCGCTATGCGTCCTATTCCTTTTTAGTCCTCGAGGGGCCTGATGATGATTTCCCCGGCGAGTATTCAGATGAAGACAATACAGGTACTGATGGTGAGGGTCCTCTCTATAGCACAGCGTCTTCCTGGTTTGGCTATTATCGTAACGATAACGGAGACTTAAAGTGTGCTGCCAGTGGTTACGGGTATGTTTCTTGCTCTACAGATAACGAGAACTACGAAACAACGTATAGCCTGTATGCGAAAGTGCCATCGGGGTTACAAGACCCGCATGAACGAAACCCACAGACACTACCAATAGAAGGTTCTTTCTCTGATTCGGTAACCCGATCTGGGGAGGGCAATGGCATGTTGTATACCAGGGGCGGCGCAAGCGGGAGTGCGTCAGCAAGCGGTAAGAATCCGTCAAATGGTGACCAACACAACACATCCGCCGCGTCACCAACACCGAGCACCGCCCGCGATCTTGAGATCATTGATGATTAATGGGTACAATGGCGTAGGATATTCCGCTTGTGAATAATTTCCTATCCCATTTTTACCCTTTCTTGAGACGCGCCGGTTATCTCTTGATAGCTGGCGCGTCCTTATTGATCGGTATTTTCTTTATCTATCGTTCTTTAGGTGCGAGCGCGGAGCGGGTTGTGGAAGTCAAGGTTGTTCCTGTAGAGGCATCAAGTCGTGCGAGAGCCCTCCCGCCTGTTGCTTTTGATTCCTTTGCTTACTACCGGACGATTATCGACAACAACATCTTCCGACCGCTCGGTTGGACCCCGCCCCGTCCTGTTGAACCCTATCGTCTCATTGGAACGAAACTTGCGACAGATGCCAACACACCCCCATAGGCAATCCTCCAAACGACCGCAGGAAACACGACATATATCGTTTCATTAGGTGAAACACTGGACGCATCGACCGAAGTTGTCTCGATAGCAGCCAAACAGGTGACGCTTTCCACAAACGGGCAGCCTCGCACGCTCCGCCTGTCGATCCGTTTTTGAAGCCCGCCCACTTTCTTTCGTTTCCTGTTGTCAAAACCTATCAGAAGGAAGGAAACAAAACATGTCCAAACTCACACTCACCGAAGCGGTGAAAGTCATACCTGTCTCTGAATCAACACTCCGTCGGGACCTGAAAAGCGGAAAGGTCTCGTTTGAGGTTGACGCGAAGGGGCTCCAAGCAAATAGATGCGCCTGAACTGACACACGTCAACAGACAGGTTCGTTGCCATCGTGGTTTTGGTCGGGTATCCTCTGATAGCACAATGGAAGGTATATAACCAAAAACTGGCGAGGTTTGAAACCTCGCCAGCAAATAAAGGCTTATTTTCCGCGTCAACGGCATGTATGCTATAAGAATCACACCTCTTATTCCGAAGGGGCTTCCAGACGCATCGGCATGATGAGCGAGATATAATGGTCATCGCTTACCGGCTTAATAAGAACAGGGTTCAACTCACCTGTAAACTCAATCGCCAAAGACTCGCTTTTAATGTGCGACAACGCCTCTATCAACAAGCGAGCATCAAAACCAATTCTTACATTCCCAGTGCTAGACTCCACAGGTACTGTCTCATAAGCTTCCCCCAATTCAGGTGTCCTTGCGTAAACCCGAACCTGTTCCGTATTAATCTCTAAACAGATTGAATAGTTCTTTGGGTTTGACAGCAGTGCCACGCGCCGTGTTGCACTTAAAATCTGGTCTCTTGAAACGACCATTCGCCCCTCAGTCGATTCGGGAATGATCTTCTCATATTTTGGATACTCTCCCTCCACGAGCCGTGTCGTCAAGGTAGCATTCCCATCGGTAAAGAGGATTTGGTTTTCAAAAACAGAGACCGCTACTTCGCCAGCATCGGCGAAGGTTTTCTCGATCTCTCGAACCGCCTTGAGCGGGACGATGAACCCGCTGGCTTCGCCCGATGCGTTGAGAGGCTCACAGTGTGTGAGCGCGAGGCGTTTCCCATCGGTCGCAACGACTTCGGTCTTGTCCGCAAGGAGGTTAAAGTAGAGCCCGTTTAGAAAATAGCGAACCTCCTCTGTAGAAGCAGCAAATTCCGTTTTCTGGATGACATCAACCAACGTCTCTCCACCGATCGACAACGCTTCGCCTTCAACAGAAGGCAGCTGCGGGAATTCTTCATCGGGCATCCCGATAATTTTGTAAACACCATCGCCGCACGTAATTTCAACGCGGTCGTTTGCTGTCGTTACCAAGTTTATCGGTTTATCTGCGGGCAACTCTTTGACAATATCCACCAACTTCTTGGCAGAGACAGTGATTGCCCCTCCTTCTTTGACTTCGCCATCGACCTTCATCTTGATGCCGACTTCTAAATCTGTCGCCATACACTCAATCGTGCTATCCTCCGCCCGGATGAGAACATTAGAGAGAATAGGTAAGGCATTCCGTCCACCTGCGACCCCTTGCAGTACCTGTAAGGCGTATAAAAGGTCATCTTTTTCAAAAGTTAATTCCATCCCAAAATCTCCATATCAAGAATTGCTAATAGAACTTATGCTGATTTTTGTCTATTGCTAAAATGTAGAACCGAAAATCTAAAATTTCGGAAAACTAAATGCCCCTACGAATTTGGACAAAAGTCTTGACAAGCGTCTCTATTTAGTATAACATATTCAGCGAATACAGTAAAGAAAAATTTTAGCAATTTCAATAAGTTTGCAAGACAAGTTTTACAACACAGCGTCTACTTTACAACTCAAGTGCCTAACCAAGATATACACCAGAACCCTTAGTTTTTATTGGGCACAACCGAAGCGACAAAAGAACTAACGGGTATCATTCTTCTCCATGAAATATGCATACTACAGACCCACGCGCCTCACAGGCAATTGCGAAACGCGCAGTGCTGATTGGCACCATCCTTATCATTGGCAATAGTTACTGGATTGCTTACGTCGAGATGATTTGGCACACTGCGCATCTGACAACAGTCGCCATGTCCGTGAATGTCATGTTCGGCATCTTGGCGATGACGCTGTTGAACATCGGCGTACGGCGTATCTTTCCACGGATCGCCTTGGAGCCGCGCGACCTTCTTGTGATATATAGTATGCTCGCTGTCGGTAGTGCGTTTTCAGGACACGACTGTATTCCACGCCTGATGGGACTCATCCCGTATGCCTTCCGTTTCGCGACACCGGAAAACGATTGGGAGGCGCTCCTTTTTCACCATCTCCCCGAATGGCTTGTGGTGAAACACCCGAAAACAGTTACCGACTTCTACGAAGGTAAGGTAAACTTTTTTACGGACGGTTATCTGCAGCATTGGATTATACCGATCCTCTCTTGGTCGGCGGTGATCTTCCTGCTGATGCTCATCTTTCTCTGCTTGACCGCGCTACTTCGTAAGCAGTGGATCGAAAATGAAAAACTCGCGTATCCGATTATCCAGATTCCGTTAGAGATTACCACCAATCAGAGCATCTTCAGAAATAAATTACTCTGGATCGGTTTCGGGATAGCAATGGGCATCAATCTGCTCAACGGGCTGCAGTTCTTTTTTCCTGTCCTCCCAGAGATTCCGGTCCGAAAGTACGATCTTAATATCTATTTCACACAGAAACCGTGGAACGCCATGGGCAGTACGCCCCTCCGGTTCCATCCGTATCTGATCGGTTTCTCGTTCATTCTGCCATTGGATTTAGCGTTTTCGTGTTCGTTTTTCTATCTAATGAAGAAGGTCCAACTGCTATTCGGGAGTGCCGTCGGTATTGCAACGTTCCCAGGTTACCCATTTCTCGGCGAGCAGGGGGCAGGTGCGTTACTGGCACTCCTTGCGATTGCGTGCTGGCATGCGCGAAAGCACTTTGCGTCTGTGCTGAGACAAGTAGTTCGTCCAAATCGTGCCGAGGCACGAACCGAGGCACTCTCATATCGGAGTGCGGTGATAACGCTCGGGGTCTGTCTACTCCTCCTCGCGGTTTTCTGTATCCGTGGGGGGATGTCGCTGTGGGCATTCGCGATTTACATCGGTATCTACCTAATGATCGTCGTCGGATTAACGCGGATGCGCGCGGAATTGGGACCGCCGATACACGCTATCGGCTATCTCACGCCACAATATATGATGATCTCGCTACTCGGTACACGGCGTTTGCGTCCGGGCAACCTAACGATGCTTTCGCTCATGAATTGGCTCAGCGGTGCGAGTTACGCCTCTTTCCGAACACACCCGATGCCGGAGCAATTAGAGGCGTTTAAACTCGGCGAGCGTACCGGCATCCGAAACCGAACAATGTTCACTGTCTTAGTCATCGCGAGTCTCGTCGGTATCCTATCAAGCCTGATTCTCTATCCGTATGCGATTTATAGCGAAGGCGTGGCTGCAGGTTCGGAGCAGATTCATGCCGGTGGTGCTGATACATATAACTTCCTCTCATCATGGTTAGTGAATCCGAAACCGACAGATTGGCTCGCGACCTCGGTGTTAGGCTTAACGTTTGCGGCAAATTTGGGCCTCATGTTTCTACGCTCGCGTTTTGTGTGGTGTCCGTTGCACCCAGCAGGATACGTTATCGGCGTTGCGCCAGGCACAACAGATGTCATCTGGTTTCCGCTGCTCCTTGCGATGGTTACAAAATGGCTTATCCTAAAGCATGGCGGTATTAATGCATATCGGAAAGCGGTGCCATTTTTCATCGGTCTGGTGTTAGGTGAGGCGTTGATGGGGTGTTTCTGGCCCCTGTTGAGCCTTGTGCTGAGGTCGGCGGTATATAGTTGGATTTAACTGGCGACTTGCGTATGCCAACAAACATGAAAGTTATCCAGAGCCATTCAGTTTTCCATTTTTGATTCTCTTTTCTCGTTTCCGGCAGCGAGGGTAGTAAACCCGCCTACCAAATTGCTGATGGCTAACCACTAACTACCTAATTTTTGTCCAAACAAGTTTAGTTTTAGGAAACCTTTTGTCCACTTGAGGCGAAAAGTCGCGACCGGGAGGTCGCTCCTACAGCGGAGAATCTGAAACCGAAAATCTAAAATTTCGGAGAACTAAATGCCCCTAAAAGTTACCCAGGGGCATTTAGTTTTAAACAAATTCTCGGATTGTCTAAATTTTTGGATCCTCTTTTTCAAGCTCGGCGCGGTTCCATGAAGATTAAAATATTAATTCGGTAATATTGTTATTCGTGTTATCCTATTGCCAAAGGAGGTATTCTCTGATGGCAAAACACCATAAGTTGGAGTTAACTGAAGACGAAATACAAACCCTCGTTGATCTTCGGGATAAAGGCGAACCGGCTTATCTTCGAGAGCGTGCGACAGCGTTGTTGAAAATCCATGAAGGCTTTTCTCCACATGAAGTCGCCCACAGAGGTTTGTTGAAAAAACGCGACCCCGATACCGTTTATGCTTGGCTGCGTCGGTATCGCGAACACGGTATTAGCGGGTTGTCTAATAAACCCGGTCGAGGTCGCAAACCTGCTTTTTCACCTAATACCAAATTAACCCAATTTGTAGCGCGAGGTCCCTGTGCCTCGCAATGCTGACTTGATCAAAAGACTTCTAATCACGTTAATTGGGTATAAGTCG
Source organism: Candidatus Poribacteria bacterium (assembly GCA_965246985.1). Classification (GTDB taxonomy): domain Bacteria; phylum Poribacteria; class WGA-4E; order WGA-4E; family WGA-3G; genus WGA-3G. The sequence continues at coordinate 5,253,599 of OZ251998.1, forward strand.
CCCGAAGAAGCCGGGTCGGAACTCTTAGTGGCAATCGGTCAGGATCCGGGAAGCGTCAATGAGCATCAAACGCGCTGGACGCTCCGCAGTCTCGGTCAGGTCGTGCCGTGGCTTGAGGGTCTATCGCTCCCCGGCATTCATCAGATCTTCTCACGCTTGGGTCTCAGCTATAAGCGTGCCAGAGAATATCTGCGGAGTCCTGATACCGATTATGCTGAAAAACTTTCTCGCATCAAGCAAGCGTTAGAAGAAGCCCGTGAAAACCCAGAAACTTGCGTTGTCGTTTACCAAGACGAGTTTGGTTTCAATCTACAACCGAGAGTCGCAAAAGACTGGGCGGAGACGGGGACGAAATGTCCTTTGGCACGCCAGAGTTATCTCCCAGAGGAGACCTGCTATGGCATCGGGGCACTCAACCCACACACCGGAGATGTTGTTTATCAGCAAGTCAAAAGCTGCACGGTTGTCGCACTCCATACATTTTACACCCAGATTTGCCAACGCTATCCAAACGCTGAACGCATCTATTTGATCCAGGACAATCGGGCGATCCACTTTCACGCGAATCTTAGGGCAGCACTTCTGCCACAGACGACGAGGTTTGTTAGACCGACCCCACCGAATTGGAGCGAGAAACCGTCAAAGAAAATAGGCAAACTTGAGAAACTCCCTATTGAGATATTGCAGCTCCCAACGTATGCCTGTTGGACGAATCCGATTGAGAAGTTGTGGCGCTGGGCGCGTCAAGCCGTCATACATCTGCATCGTCTCAGCAATGACTGGACAGCCCTTCAGGAGAAAGTCAGCGACTTCATGGAACAGTTCAAAGGCGGGTCACAGGAGTTGCTACACTATGTCGGATTATTACCGAATTAATTATTTAATCTTCATCAAACCGCGCCTACCGGGCCTGGGGGGTCCAAAATCGGACGAAAAACCGAAAACTAAATAGCCCTAAAAAGTTACCTCTATTCGCTTGTATGCAAACAGCGAGTGTGTTATTCTATAAGAACAGCAGGACTTGCGCAAAATTGGTTCGCGCACCGATAAACCGCTGATAAGGTTTCAAACCTCGCCAGCAAATATGGGGAATTTGCGTAAGTCCTAAACAGTAAACTAAAATCATTAGAGGAAGACCCTCGTCATGAAAAAGGAACAAATTGTCTCTCAGGATCCACACGTCATGAGCGGTGCCTTGGTTTTTGCAGGTACCCGCGTACCAGTTGAAATCTTGATTCAGCACCTCGTCGCGGGCGATTCGCTTGATGTGTTCCTTGCTGATTTCCCGACTGTGTCACGTGAACAAGCAGTTGCTTATTTGAAGATGATGTTGGAGTTCACGCATGCACGTGTTGCTTGATGAAAACCTGCCCTATAGGCTGCGACAACTTTTTGAAAACTCAATTGAACAGGACTTACGCAAACGCCATTTGGGAAGAAAGCGTCCGCTTTGAATTCTTCGAGCGCAACCGTGAAAAGAGAGGTCGCCGAGGCACGGGGACCTCGGCGAACAGACGCTTGCTGCGTAAGTCCTATTGAAGTTGTCACAGTTGGGTATCGGGGCTGGAAAGGGAAACGGAATGGGGAGCTCCTGCGAACAGCTGCAACAGAGTTTGATGCCTTTGTCACAATGGATAAAGGCATAACATATCAGCAAAACTTAGAGAATATTCAGATAGGTGTCGTGTTGTTAGAAGCTCAGAGCAACCGATACGAAGACCTTGCCCCATTGGTCTCTCAGGTGAATGTTGTGTTGAAAACACTCAAAAATGGACAGGTTGTCCGCGTGAGCATCTAATACCACGTTCTTAAATCGTAAGGGCGAATACAGAGATCTGCCTCTATAGTGGAAGAAAACATTACAGCCGTATCCAGAAGCATTTAGTTGTCAATAATCAGCAGTCAGCAAAATAGCAGTCAGCAGTTAGTGTGGCATCGCGCCCCGGAGGTCGCTCCTACAAGAAAGATCTGGCTATCGGAAAATTAAAATTGTCGGAGAACTGAATGGCTCTGCATCCGTATCAACTTTTTCTTGACATTCGGTGAATTCTATGCTATTATTTTAAATATATATCCCATTTTTTAAGACACGTCGGGAGGTTTATCCTCTTTGGGACTTACGCAAAATTAGCACATTGGACGGGATTTTTTGATTTTTAACCCCCTAAATCCCCCTTACCAGGGGACTTACAGAGCAACTGCGCAAGTCCTACTCTTAACTCTCTTTTGGAAAAAGACGGAAACTAATTTTAAAGGAAACCGTTTTTCGACAACGGAGAAAAACGAACAACGGGTCCGTAATTAAAAAAATGATTGAAGTCAGAGAACTCACAAAATCCTATGGTCCGACGGTTGCTGTCAATAAAGTCTCGTTTGACGCACACGCAGGCGAAGTATTAGGTTTTCTTGGTCCCAATGGTGCAGGAAAAACGACTACGATGCGTATTCTCACCTGCTATCTCTCCGCGGATGCGGGGGGTGCTACTGTCGCAGGGTACGATATATTCGAGGAATCAATAGAAGTCCGGAAACGGATCGGTTACCTACCTGAAAGCGCACCGCTTTATACCGATATGGGGGTCATTGAATATCTGAATTTCATGACACAGGTGCGGCATATCCCAAAAAGCGAGCGGAAAGCGCGGATTCGAGCGGTTATCGACATCTGCGGACTTGAGGATGTTATCCAAAAAGACATTGGCGAACTTTCAAAAGGTTACCGCCAACGTGTGGGTCTGGCACAAAGCCTCATTCACGATCCGCCTATCCTGATTTTAGATGAACCTACCTCTGGGTTAGACCCGAGCCAGATCATTGAGATTCGTAATCTGATTAAAAACATCGGACAAGAGAAATTGGTGCTCTTCAGCACGCACATTTTGTCTGAAGTTTCCGCCACCTGTAGCCGAGTCCTGATCATCAATGATGGAAAGATTGTCGCAAACGGCACACCAGAGGAACTCACCAGCCAAGCAGCGGGCGAAGAAATTGTCCATATTGCTATCCGAGGTTCACAAGAAGCCATTGAAGCACAACTTAACGAACTGGAATTCGTCTCACAGTGGACGGAAGTCGAAACGACTGACGATATCGTCAGTTACCAGATCAACGCTGCTCAGGGTAGTGATGCTGCGGAGGCACTCTTTCACGTCGTTGTTAAGAACGGGTGGAGTCTCACAGAACTCCGTCAAGAATCCGTAGATTTAGAGGATGTCTTCCTCAATTTAACAGACAAAGAACAAAGATAAAAAAGATACCACCAAGTCCGGTGCTCTACCTAACAGGTAGATTATCGAGACTGTTCATTTTGGAAGATTATGACGAATATCACAGCCATTTTCAAAAAGGAATTCAAAAGTTATTTCAATTCACCTATCGCGTATATTTTCATTACATTTTTCCTCGGTATCTCTTCATGGCTCTTCTTCCGAGGATTCTTTTTAAACAATCAAGCGGAAATGCGCGCGTTCTTCGGGTTAATGCCGTGGATTTTCTTATTTTTCATTCCCGCTGTCACTATGAAACTCTGGGCTGAAGAGAAGAAACTCGGAACAGTAGAAATTCTGATGACACTGCCGATTCGAGATTACGAGGTCGTCGTCGGGAAATTCTTGGCGAGTTTCGCGCTCCTTGCCTTGAGCGTACTCCTCTCTCTTGTCCTGACCTTTTCAGTCATGTACCTCGGGGATCCTGACGGCGGTACGCTCATTGGAGGTTACATCGGACTCCTCCTAATGGGCGGGGCATATCTCGCGATCGGACTTTTCACCTCAACGCTGACCGAAAATCAGATCATCGCCTTTATTTTGGGGATTACCACCTGTTTTGTGTTGCTCATTATCGGTGAAGACTTTGTGCTTTTCAATGCCCCAAACTGGTTGTTCCCGATTTTCAGTTATCTTGGTCTCGGGGCACATTACAGTAGCATTTTACGCGGCGTGCTTGACTCTCGCGACATTATCTACTATCTGTCGCTGATCGGTTTCTTTCTCTACTTAAGCACATTGGCAGTTGAAAGTCGCAAACGAAGTTAGGAAAGGAGGCAAACTGTCTTGGCTAATAAACGAATCAAACACGGTGGTAACACCTTCGCTCTTGTCGTAATTATCTTCGGTATCCTCGCGCTGATTAATTTTCTGTCCGCGCGCCGTTTCATCCGTGCAGATCTCACCGAGGACCAACGCTATACCATCTCAAATGCCACGAAAGATGTGTTAGGTGCATTAGATGATATTGTTACAATTACTGCTTACTTTTCCACAGACCCAGCGGAAGTCGCTCGGATACGCCGCGATGTGAGAGACGTACTTGATGAATACAAGGCATTCTCAAAGAATCTTCAGATCGATTTTGTGAATCCGGCAAACTTCGACGACGCGCAGAAACAGGAACTCCGTTTCAAGAGGATTCCTGAAGTGCAAATCAATGTACCTAAAAAAGACAAAATGGAAATAGCAAACGTCTATATGGGTCTCTCAATCGGCTACAGTGGCAAGGAAGAGGCCCTGCCGGTCGTGCAATCAACAGCGAATCTCGAATATGAACTCACTTCTACTATCCTCAAAGTTACCGCGAAAGAGGCAAAAACAGTTGGGTTCTTGACAGGTCACGGTGAGTTTGATATCAACGATCAAAACTACCAGCAGTTCCGCCAACTCTTGGATAAAAACGGACAAGGGCAATATAATATCACTCCTGTCAGCCTACAAGATGGAAAAGCTGTTGATAACACTGTGACAACGTTGGTTATCGCTGGGGTAAAGCAAGCACTAACAGAACGCGAGAAATACGAACTCGACCAGTTTATTATGCGTGGCGGTAGAGCGGTCTTCTTAGTTGATCCTATTCAACTACAACCCGGTACATTGCAAGGGACACCCCTGAGCACAGGGTTGAATAACCTACTGGAACATTACGGCGCTAAACTCGGCAATAACTTGCTCGTTGATCGCAGATTCCACGATAATGCTCGGTTTCAACGCGGGTTCATGACCGTTTTCCAACCGTATCGATATTTTGTCAAAATTGTCAAACCGAATTTCTCAACAGAACATACGATCACGAATCAGTTGGAAACATTGACGTTACCCTGGACGAGTTCCTTAGAGGTCATAACAAAGGAAGGCATTACTGCAACGACGTTAGCAACGACGAGTGAATCTGGGCAGATCGTCCAAGGTTATTACAATCTTTCACCGGACTTTCCAATCCCTGATGCAGAAACACAAGCCTATCCTGTCGCTGTCGCCTTGGAAGGAAAATTCAAAAGTTTCTATGCCGATAAAGAGATTCCGTCGGTAGCAACCGACGACACTACGAGCGGAGCAGACGACGCGGCACCTGTACCGACAGCAGATACCGAGGCACGAACCACTATAACCGAAAGTGCACAGACGCAAATCATTGTGATAGGCACGGCACAATTTCTAACACAGATGCGTCCTGATGGGATCAATTTTTTCTTAAACACCGTGGACTGGTTGACTTTTGGCGATGCACTCATCGGTATCCGTTCACAGGCGATCACAAATCGACCGCTCCGAGATGTTTCTGAAATCGAGAAGAACCTAATTAAATACCTCTGTATCGTAGGTATCCCGCTGTTAGTCGTTATTTTCGGACTTGTTCGGTATTTCTTAAAAAACCGAGCAAAAAGGATGGTAGAAGCCTTCAGCACCCGACACATGACTTCGGACTAAGAAGAAATATAAGGTATACCAGTTATCTCTCGTTTATGGGTTTAAAACCGTAATTGTCCACAGAACATACAAAACAATAAAACCAGATTGCTCTGTAAGGTCAATCTGCACGGAGATCCAATAGTTAAAAATGAAAACAAAACAACTTCTGATTTTAGGTGGCGTTTTTGTTTTCTTGCTACTCGTCGTCCTAATTTTTGAGAACCCATTTGGACAAAACGAGTATGAAAAGAAGGTTGAGACAGCAACACCGTTGTTTCCAGACTTCGATAAAGAACAGGTTTCAAAAATAGAAATCACCGCCACTGGAGAAACGACAACACTCTTAAAACAGAATGACGAATGGGGCGTTGCCTCAATGGACAACTACCCCGCGGATAGTGAAGGCCTTACAGAGTTGTTAACCAAAGTGGGAGAATTCAAGAATACACAGCGCGTCTCTAATAACCCTGAAAAGCAGGCAGAATTTGAGGTTGACAGCACCGGTGTCGAAGCGAAACTGATGGATGCAAACGATAAAGTGTTAGCACACCTGTTTGTTGGAAAAATAACCCCCGGCTTTCTGAGTAGTTACGTGCGTGCAGCGGATTCCAATGATGTTTATGTGGCACAAGGCAATCTCCAATCTGTTTTTAACAAAGGCACACGCACTTGGAAAGATCGGACCATCTTCGATTTTAACAAGGGTATTGTCACTGAACTTAACATCTCTTCACCAGAGGAAACGGTTGAACTGCGTCTCGATGCGGACGGGAGATGGCAGATGCTGAAGCCTGAAGTCTCGGCTGTTAAAACAACCGAAGTTGACGCGCTCCTTACGACTTTCAGCGAATTGAATACAGACGACTTCGCTGAAGCACAGAACGACCTTGCTGAATACGGTTTAGATACCCCGCAATCCGTTATATCCGCCGCGCTGAATGATGGTGCAACGGCAACGCTGTACATCGGAAACGAGGCAGAGGGGAAACTTTATGTCAAACGCGATGACAAGGATACTGTCTTCAGACTCTTCAAATCGAATGTAGATAGGTTAATAAAGAAGTCCGATACACTCAAGGCGGAGGGACCACCACCACCACCAGAAGTTGTAACAGAGTAGACGAATTCGCTGAGGTACAAAATATCGCTGCGCAGCTGCCGCACCGAAGGAGATTTATTGTGAAGAGATTTAATTTTTTCTGTTTATGGATCGGGGCATTGCTCATTATAACGCTTACAGGATGCGAGCCTCAAATCGTGGGACCGTTGTTATCATCACCGGAGAGTAGGAGCATCCACGTCACTGGAAGCGGTTCGATCATTGGTGAACCAGATATCGCAACGCTTAATTTAGGCGTATCTGTTGAAAAAGAGACAGTCGAGGAAGCACGAGAATTAGCTGCAAGCGCGATGACAGCGGTGATAGATTCTCTGAAAGCCAATGACATCGCTGAAAACGACATTCAAACGGAAAATTTCAGCATCTATCCACAATACGACTATACGGATGAGGGACGCGTGCTGCGTGGTTACAGGGTCAACAACACCGTTCGCGCGAAGGTCGAAGAATTAGAAAGTCTCAGCGACATAATTGACGATGCCACTGCAGCCGGCGGAGATATTGTCGTTGTAAACTCCATCGAATTCATGATTGAGGATCCTACCCCGTTACAAGCGCAGGCGCGTGTCTTAGCAGTAAAGAATGCCGAAGCGAAGGCACAAACTTTAGCAGAAGCGAGCGGTGTTACACTCGGAAAACCTATCACGATCACAGAAACATCGCGTGCTGCGGGTCCCCCCATCGCCTTTGCTGAGGCTGCTGAGTTTGCTGCCGATGATGGGGCTCGCAGCTCAACACCTATCCAAGCCGGAGAACTCACCGTCACCATAAACGTCACCCTCGTTTACGAAATTGAGTAAAATTAGATCAACCTAAGTACATAACCTATACTCCGCACTTCTAATTTCGGATTTTTGGTATTTGTTTTCTAAACCCACGTGGTTCCAACGTTCAACAAGCAATTTCAGATGGATCAGAGAAGATATACGTGCAAAATGAAATGTTATTTACCATCTCTAAATTTTATTTATACTGTTTGGACCCTTTCGTGACGTGGGTTTGTCTAAAAATACCAAAATGTGTCAAAACAAGTGCGGAGTGTAGGACATAACGTCAGTTTGAAAAAGAATATTAGAAACCAAGACATATGCCAATTGAGGAAAAATGCAGTATATTTATCCAAAAGAAACGACTTGTGCTAGTTGTCTTCTCGATGCTTTCGTGGATCAGTGTTTGGAACGTTTTCTGATAAAACTCAAAGACCTCGTTCGCGCATAAGCAAACTCTACAAAAACAAAATTAACTAGCACAAGTGGTAAAAGAAGCAATTTTTCTACTGATTTAACCCCCTAAATCCCCCTTATCAGGGGGACTTTATAGTAGAATCAATAATTACTTATACATTTTTATGATTTGGTCAATAGAAGCTTCAGGGTTGTATTGACGGCTTCGCTTAATGTTGGCGAAATCCTTCTCAATCGGGTTCAGCTCGGGAGCATACGGCGGTAAAAACAGCAAACTCGCCCCCGTTTCTGCGATGAGCCTTGCTGTCTCTGAACCCTTGTGAAACGACGCATTATCCATAATCACAACGTGCGTCTCATGAAGCAATGGACATAACTGATGCTCTAACCAGGCATTGAAGGCAAGCGCATCAGAAGCACCTTGAAAAAGCAGGGGTGCCGTAAAACTATCTCCTATACGTGCCGCGATCAAAGACGTGGAAGCATACCGATGTGAACCTGATATTTTATCACTGACACCGATACCCTTCGGGGCGTAAGCATACCGCCGGATATCTGCGTTTGAAAAACCGCTCTCATCAACATAAACAGGTGTTTTACCTGCCACTTGAACTTCAAGGGCTAAGGCATCAAGATAGTCTTGACGTTTTTTCGGACATTGTTGTTTATAGGTTAGCGTCTTTTTTTTCGAGTAATGTTGAGTTTCTCAAAGGCATAGGAGATACATCCCTTGGAAACCCCGAAATGTTTGGCGCGTTCTGTGAGGGTCTTATCAGGAAAATCAGCGACATGTTCCCGAAGGACATCATAATCAATGTCGCGGGGACCTTTGGGACCCGGTTTCTCATGGGCAAAAGGGTCTTTGGCTTCTAACCAGTTATAGATTGCCCGCCTTGAGACACCAAAGGTGCGTTCAGCTTCGGCTTTACTGCCACCTGTATTGACGAAATCAAGCACGCTTTTGCGTAAATCTGATGAATATCTCATAAGCATAAAGCCTAACATAAATCTCAGAAAATGTAAACTTATTTTTTGACTTTACTATAATAGGAAATGCGTCGGTTTCCCTAAATATTTATCAAACTCACGTTAAGTACATAGGTTGAATTGAACGGGAGCGGTTGACTGAGCAAAACACGAGAGGGTATTAACCAATACCATTTCAGATAGGACTCACGCAGACAAGCAATAAATCGTCTGACTACAAACAAACGTACTGTGGAAGGACATGTGTTTCTCAAAAGCAGTTCGGTTCGTAGTAGAGCAATTCTGCGGTGTACCCGCCCAAATGCGACGTGCATTATTGAGCTTTGCGTAAGTCCTATCTGAAAAAGAACGTTACATATTTTTCCTGGCGGGTCCTTGTGCCCACCGATAAGAGAAGTGAAGAAGAAAGATGAAAAATCTTTTTCTTGACATTTTTTGGTAAATTTGGTATATTTTTAGTGTTGATTAGCGTGATATGTAATGAAGATGGGAGCAACCTACTGTTGCAACATCATTAGTTGGTTAAAACCCTCAACCGTGCATAAATAAGAACCTGGAGATCAAACATGTTCCGCGACATCCTTTCAAGTCGAGGTCTCATCGCTGGGCTCGTTTTCTTTGTTGTGGTCATTATAGGTACGCAACTCTATAGTCGGCATATCCGCCGTACAACCCAAGCGGAGCTAGCACGGACAGAGCAAAGGATACAGCAGCTCCAAAACAAGAATGAGACGCGCGCCACACAAGATATCGGGGTCCCAATAGATACCGGAGAACCGAAACAACCGGTACATGAGGATACCTCATTTTTTGAAAACGATACTCCACATGTTTTTCTTGTTGATGATGTTTCTGAGGATTTTGATGTGGAGATCACTGGCGAGCCAGATCTGCTTCAGCATGACATCGAAGAGGGTGTAGCCAGCGATTTCCCTGAAGTCCCAGAAGGTTTTCCCGAAAACCTGCGCCCGGTGTGGGTGCAATTTCCCAATTATCAGAAGGGCGATATGTATAATCACGAGATGATGTACCGCGTCTTGATAAAACTTTGGAATCAGGGGGACCACAGTTTTGTGAATGGTGTCTATAGTCACAACAACAACAAAGTTTACCCGCTCTATTACGACGTGATATATGCTGAATGGGACGAGATAACTGTGGAAACACCTGATGGTCCCATTAAACAGAAGCTCCTGACTCATTGGCTTAGTACCGACAAATTTTTCACGCCCGAGGAGGTGATTACCGGCGTTTATGCGACGAAATATCCTGGGGGCGAATTTGTTGATTTTGCGACAGCAGGATATGATCCGGAAACCTTTCTGAGTGACGATGAAAAGTAAGTAGATTTTACCATCTAAGGATAGAAAAGAAAGTGAACATTTTCTTAACTTAGGAGGAAAACATGAAAGTTGAAAAACGCGTATTAGCGATTGTACTCGCCTTGTTGTTGACATTCACAGTGACAGTTAGCGTCTATGCTTATGGGGCCCTGGCGATTTGCCAACGATTCGTCATCTACAATACTGCCACTGCCTCAATAGGGACTCCAGGTCTTATAAACGGGACTTATAACGTATTCGCTGAAGTTGATCCACCCGGACGATCTGATGCGGGGTCCTTTGGTAACAATATTGTTATCACAGGTAGGATTGATTACGGGCCGGTTAGCAGTTCAGGCACCGCGAATGCCTATGTAGGGGGGCACCATATTATAACCGGTGAGTTTAAGCAAGTCCCTCGCAGCGATACAAACTAAGGTGGATGCTACGGAAATCAGCGTTGACAATAGGTTTAACGATACTTCTGATAGGAGATTGGATTATGCCCCGCTTACATCTGCGAAGATACTTTCTCGTCGTTTTCATTGGAATTGTGACCATTACCGTTGTTATCCCTCTGTGTGGTTTCGCGCAGGGGGCCATGTCAACCCTTTCGGGACGCGTTGTTAATACAGATGGCAGCCCAGCTTCCGATCTCAAAATCGGTATTCAAAGTGGGAACGATGCAAACGGACATTCGCAAACAGATTCAGCGGGGCATTTCTCAATCACCGATATCATTCCAGGGGCAATCAGACTGGAACTGCTTCCCACATTTAATCCAGACACAGAGATACTCACCGTTGAAACCGGAGGACTCACCTTCTATCCAAATAACGTGTTACCTTTTGCGTCGTTTAGGTTTGAACTTGATCCGGGGGTGCACGTTAAAAATATTGTCATCACCACGCAGTCTCGGATGCGGATTCGCGGACGAGTTGTGTTTGAAGATGGGGAACCGCTTAGCAATGAGCATCTGGATCTACAAGTCATCCGGCAAATGTTGGATACAAGTAGGTTTGGAACTTCAGGTGGATCAGTACAAACAGATACTGAGGGATACTTTACAAAATATGTAAGGCATCCTGCTATTTATACTATACTCGTGAGGTATAGGGGAATGAACGCCCTTTCGGATCCGTTCCTCCTCAAAACTGGCGAACGGTACGATGGACTCGTCTTAACCCTGAGTCCTCAACCTATTGACTTTAAACCGCCTGCGGAGCGCGGTAAATTGCATGCCAAATCCATGAGAGTGTGGGGCATAAATCCTGCAAATGGGAATGCTTACAAAAGAATTTACTGCAAAAGCCGAGATGATGCCATCGCCCAAGCTGCTATTGAAAAGGCACACCTTGTCACCATTAACAACGCTGCAGAACAGAAATGGCTGGAGGGTCTTTTCGTTGAAAAACAATTTTTTTGGATCGGGCTCAGCGATGTAGAAAAAGAGGGGGCCTGGCAGTGGGATAATGGCGAGCCCCTCACTTATACAAATTGGGTATCCCATGAACCAGATGAACAAGGCACTATCGGCGAGGGAGATTATGCTATTATGGACTCTTCTTCAAAGAGATGGCTAGACATCGGTGCTGAGAGCCCATTCTGGAAAACTGTCCAATATGCCATCCTCGAAAAAGAGAGCGTGCACCATGAAACACCAAAGACAGAAAAATAGTTCTGCTAAACAGGTTTTAGGATGTGTTCTACAAAACGTTGTGGTTATTTTGCTGTTATTCGTTTCTAACAGCATCGCTCAGGAGCGTACGACAACAACTTTATCTGGAAATGTTGTTGATGTCCAAGGGAAGCCGATTTCTGGGATAACTATAGCAGTTCAGCCTGTTGTCATTAAAGGGAACTTTGCGGTGCCACTGTCCACCCCCGCTGGGCAACACCCAGCAGGGATGGATGATGAAGTCTATTGGCTGTCCTTTCCAAAATCGCGAACTGATTCAGAGGGGCGTTTCACGCTCACGAAAATCCCTCCGGGGCCTGTGCAATTCCTTGAGCTGCCTGTGGAACCACTTACTGAAGCACAACTAGCGGATTCAAGACCAGCCCCTCGCTTTGAACCAACTCCCAATTTTGAGCCGCCGTTTGAGATTATCTCTGTTAAAGTCGGCATGATGACATTCCACCAGCAACAAACCTTAACAGGATTAGGTAAAGTTACCTTCGCTATCAAGCCAAGGATTCCTGTGAAAAATATTAAGGTGAAAGCGCGATATCGGTCGCGTTTCCGCGGAAGAATCGTTTTCGCGGATGAAACACCGCTTGCTAACGCACAGGTTCAAGTTAAAGTCGTAAAGCAATTGCCACCAAATGGTGCAATCCTCCCCGGACCGACACAGTGGGAAGTTCAGACAGATGCTGCGGGTTATTTTGTCAAATATGGAGATGGACCAGGCGTTTACACTGTATCCATCCACTATAAAGACAAGCGTGTGATACCGACCCAGTTTCAGTTAACAGCGGGGCAGAAATATTATGAGGGTCCGATCCTGAGATTTAGCAGTAAGTCATTCCCAATCCGGGCGAAACCACTCACCATAGAACCACCACCTAATGCAACCACAGTTTGGGTGATTAACCCCGAAAACGGGCACGCTTACAAAAGGATCGGGTGTAAAAATGTAGAAGATGCCCGCAATCAAGCTGTCTCAGAAAAGGCCTATCTTGTTGCAATTAACAATGAATCAGAACAGAAATGGTTGGCAGATATCTTTGGAAATCATCTTTTTTGGGTCGGGCTCAGAGGAAGGGATAAAGCAAGCGAACTGCAGTGGGACAACGGTGAACCCCTTACTTATACAAACTGGACCCCTTATGCAGCCTTTCACCACCCGCTTCATGGACGAAAAAACCTCTTTGTTGTCATCGATTTGTCATATGGAAAGTGGCATGCCATTCAACCAAATCACTCACTCTGGCGTAAAACTCACATGGCAATCTTGGAAAAAGACGGAAGTAGTGTCTTAGGAGCCAAATCATATTACCCGAACTGATTCCCACGGTTCGGTATGCCAGACATTCAAATTCTATAGTGAGACCATCCAAGCAAATAATCTCATCGAATCACAGGCACCTTCCGCCACCCCTGCCCCTCTGTGAATTCTCGGACGCTTAGGCACCAGACAACAACCCGTTTCCCTTTCATGTTATCGCGTCGCCGATAAAGGTTCAAGCGTGATGGCGTTGCACCGGAACCACGAACCGCTACCACATCCACAGGAAACCCGAGCTGATAGGCGAGATGATCTGGCAACCCCGCACCTTGTGCATGCATATCGCCACCCGTGTGAAAAACAAGGTTGTGGCTATCCCCCAATAAAACGACAGGACTCGCTCGCCATGACGCGCTGACACCTTCTTTGACGTAAGTGAGTCGTAATTGCTCCTTCTGTAGATTCTCATCACCGAGCTCCTTCCAGAGATCACCAGTAATTGCAATAGTGCGAGTTTCTGTCTTTATATCATTTTTAGGTATCTCTGCTGCCCACGCAGGCGTACCGATGGCTTTGGCAATCGCTGCCGCTGCCAATACACACCCCTGTCCAGACCAGTGCGTATCTTGCTTACAATAAACGGGACCAGCATCGGTGAACCTGTTTTTGAGGAAAAGTGGTGTTAAGTCAAGCACATTCACACCTTGCTTTCGTAAAATGTCGTAGAATTTTAGATGGTATTCATCAGTCCGTGCTGTTGCGTCTTCATGTTCGGAAAGCATCTCAGGATAAATCGTGGCTTTTGCTGGTATCGGCACAAAAATCAGCGAAATCCCTGCCTTGTCTAATTGCGACTTGAAGTCGAGGATAGCAGGAAGTGGATCGGCGAATTCAGGGTTTGATGCCCGACTGACGCGCTGCGCTGCATCTCCCCAAAATTGTCCAACGCTCATAGAACGCAGTTCGGGAGCAAAGAATAGCCACCCCTCTTTCCCAGAAACGACTGTTGTCTGTTGTGCCTCTGCTTCGGCAGCCTTTTCAGCCAAGGACTGAATGAAAAGTTCCGTTTCAGCAGCGGTGAAGTTAGAAAACCCCACCAGTATTAGGACAGATAATAGCATGTAGAACTTAGCATGCAAGCGCATCTTCAAAAGGCTTAGATTTCGCAAGGTCATTACGGCATCTCTCCCCAATAAACATCCAGTAACGTGAGTTTGAAAAAAGTTTATAAGTTAGAAAAGCACGGGTAAATCGTTGCTTGCTTGAAGTTCCGAGAGGTTCACCGAAGGTTTTCTCTCCAAAAGCTGATACGCAATCAACGCAGAAATAACATTCACTTGGAAGTTAACGAAACTTCTATGCCGACTGTGTTCCACTTGCGTCTGTGTTTTCAGTTCCTTGATCACCGATTCAATAATCGTCCGTTTTTTCAGCAGCACCTCATCGGCAATAGACAACGGCAGCGGTTTCATGTTTTTACGGACTTTATAGCAGAAGTTGATACCTTGCTCATTGAGAAACTCGCGCAGGTCTTTGGAGATATACCCCTTATCGCCATAAAGATTTCCGAACAGACGTTCCGACGACAACTCCCATAGCGGTTGACGGTCATCGGTATTCCCCGGGGTCAACTCAACACCTAAGAGATCCCCTTTCTCACTGATCATTAGGTGGAGTTTAAAACCGTAGAACCATCCCATTGAGGTCTTTGAGCGTCCGGCACGTTCTGCGAAGACGCGATGTGATGAAATGCGCTTATTGTCGCAAACTCGCAACCGTGTCGAGTCAACGAAGGAGATACCGCTACATTCACCGAGGTGGGCATGAAGATAAATCGTCAGAAGCGTCAGCACCTCTTTCTTGAGTTGAACGAACCGAGAATAACTCACCAGATGTGGAAACTCGGCGCACCAATAGACGCAGACGTGTCTTTCGTAAAAATGCTTGAACGTCCGATACCCACTTTGATGGAACGCAATCAGGAGCGTCATCACTTCGCTCGGATGCAGTTGCCGTGGACGTCCGCGTGTTTCCGGGGGTGTCGTCTCTGGCAGACAATGCCTCGTCTGCCATTTCTCGTAAGCCAGAAAAAAGTCGTCTATTTTACAGAAAAGTGTTATGATTTTCATCAGAGAACTCCTTTGGGTTATAGAGATGTGATAACCTCATTATACCAAAGGTGTTCTCTTTAGGCAAAAACTTTCAATTATTTATCAAACTCACGTTCCAGTAACCACGCTTCTTCACTTTCCAACTCCTTACGATTGTAGCTGCCGTATTCAGTTTCAACTGCTGTCCACGGACGGAGCCGCAACTTAACTTTCTGTCCCACTTTGAAAGTAGCAGCATCTGTCCATCGATTCTCACGCATGCCCCACAAAAATACAACGAACTCCTCTGGCAGATTAGCTGTTTCGAGATTTTCAAGATGTAGCGCGATGATGCATTCGGAATACGGAACGGTTCGCGGCATCGGCGGCTCTGTCTTTGCCTTGATAGTTGCCGTGACAATTATGTTTTCGTTTTGATCAATAGGTGTCGTTTGTAACTGCTCAGCGGTTTGAACCTGTGGTATTGATAGCAGTTTCCAGTCACCAGAGAAGAGTTCCCGCGTTGCGAACTGATAGACAAGCACGCGTTTCCCGGCGAGGCGATCGTGTCCACGGTTGAGTTCTTGCACAAGTGCCTGACGCGTCGCATCGGCACCACCAGCGTTGATGACAATCTTATCCATCGGTCGCGCGAGTGCCGCACTGAGGTGTTCAACAAAGCCAGCGGAATCGCCCCACCCCATGCCAACAAGCGAATAGATGTTGCTGAAACTGTCTCCCAAAAATAGGATCTCTGATGCCTGCACGGGTTGCCATAGGTTCCCTGAAGGTGTCTGAACAACATGGCGTGTGACGTGTTCTGAGGGAAACAGCGACTGATCTTCCGGCAGTTTTAGCATCTTCGCGATATCCCCGATATTAGTAGTATCCGCCGGTGTTTTGAAGTAGGTAAACGATGGATCTGAGGACAGTCGAACCTTTTCCTCAATATATGCTGCCAATTGTTTCGCGACGCTTTCCATCGCTTCTGGTTTCCAGTGTGTATCCGTTTTGAGATATTGTGTCTCTCGGTGGGCAGCTTCAAAGAGCAGTGGGGACGGATCGTATACAAGCACACCTTCCGATGCAAGTGCCTCAACAAACGCTGTGTAAGTGGGATTGTGTATTGGTGTGTTACGGGTTCGGTAACGCGTTGAGAATTTCTCAGGGTGAATCGTCGGTTTAACAGGTGTCGGTACAATGATAAGCGTGATGTCGCGTGCATCCAACTGACGATTGAAATCGATAATGGCTGCGAGTGCTATGCTTGCTGTTTTCTGGGAGTCAGCACCAATTAGCGAATCTATGTCGGCACGGTAAAACAACCACCCGTCGCGTCCGAGATAGGCTTGTTCATTGCCGATAAGGAACACCCGCGTCAGAATCGTCTGAACGCTCGGCAACAGCCAATGGGTCAGTACAGATTCTTCCTCCAGCGTGTCCTCGTACTGCTCAATCTCTTTGAGATTAGGTACCGGTAACAAACTAACTGCCCGAAAGATGTGGGGCGACTCACCACGCAGACCATCGGAGATCAGCTGGCAGATCGGCACGGACAGAAGCGTCACACTGAAGATGACAAGACTGACGATGCTCACACTTCGTTTGACTTGTGTGGAGCCGAGTTCTTTTAGAGCCGTTTCCCGGCGATGTTCAGCTAAGTTTTGCATAATAGGTTATCAGCCTTCAGCCATCAAAAAATAACGGAATTAGTCGTTTTGGACTTGAGAAGTTTTTAAATTTGACTTTAAATTTCCGAATCATTTTCCATGCTGTCGGTGAGAAACTTTACAAAGATGTCAGTTTCTCGGTAGTTGTATTTATAGCACGCCTCTGCGAGATACAAGGGGGTGTATGCTGTTGAATAGTGGTGATGTGATCCATACCACGCCCGTTTGACGAAAGACCAAAAACCTTCCATTGTGTTGGTATGTATCCCACCCGGCTCCCATTTCTGACTCCGGTTCATCGTTTCATGCTTCATCTGTTTACCGATCTCGTTGTAGCCTTTATACTGGTCGGTATAGAGTTCGGAGTCGTCTGTTTTGACAAACGTCTTGATAAACTCAGCGATTGTGCTACCCTTGACATTCCCAACAAGTTCAGCGACGACTTTCCCGCCTCTTGCGACTACGCCAAGCACTACATCTTTCGCTGTTCCACGTCCGCGTTTACGGGGTTCGCCAATCTCTTTATCGTAGTCTTTCTTGCGTTTGCCACCGATATAGGTTTCGTCCGCTTCAACAATCCCTTGTAGTAAGACGTTATCCTTACCCATCTCGGCACGGATAGCCATCATTATACGCCAACATGTTTTCTGTGGCAATCCTAAATCGCGTGAAAGTTGGCAACTTGAGAGGCTTTTCTTCGCATTCGCCATCAACGCGATCGCCAAAAACCACTTCTGAAGCGGTATCTTCGTCCCTTGAAAAATTGTTCCGTGTGTTGCCTTGAAGGTGGATCGGCAATCGTGGCAGTTGTAGCGTCCGATACGCCCTATATCATGTTCGTTGCGTCGTCTGATGTGTGTAGACTCACAATGTGGACATTCTGGCGATCCCTGCCATCTCAGATGCTCTAAATACTCGATGCAATGTTCTTGCGTCGGGAACGTCTCCATTATCCTGATCAAATCCATCAGAAAATACTCCTATTTGTGAAAAGGAGTTGCTTTTTTCTGATAGGTTCTGATACAATAATCAGATAAGCGTGGAATCCGAAAAAAGCAACTCTACTTTCGGGTTTCAATAGGGGGCTTTAACCCCCTATTTTCTTATCTGTGTTGTATCACATAACCCCTTTATTTACAAGGGGTTATTACACTTTTTTAACAACTTTTTGCAAGTCCAAAACGACTAATTCCGAAAAATAAAATAAATGAACGGATTGTACGTCTGCGTTGCCAATACAGTGAGTGCTAACCAGAATAGGCATAGGCATAGACATATTCTGAGGGGTGTCAACTGTTGCGTCCAGTCCCACGTCTGTGGAAAACGCCAGATGACAACGCCTGCTATGCCCATAACCAACAGATAGTAAGGTTGATAGAGGATGCCTGCAATTAAATCAGTGCTGGATTGAACCTGGACCTTGCTGAACATGCATTGCAGATAGGTGATGGCGTGCGGGAGTTCATTAATTCTAAAGAAAACCCACGCTATCAGTACAAGTAGGAACGTCGCTATGACCCGTAAGGGTTTCGGTATTGATCCGTAAAAACTCGCCTTTCCGCGTCTTCTCTCAAGCGCGAGCATGCCGCCATGAATTCCACCCCAGATAACAAAATTCCAAGACGCGCCGTGCCATAAGCCCCCGAGTAGCATCACAAGAGCCAAATTGACGTAGGTGCGAGCAGCACCTCGGCGGTTTCCACCGAGTGGAATGTAGAGGTAATCGCGCAACCAACTGGAAAGCGAGATATGCCATCGCCGCCAGAACTCCGTAATAGATTCAGCGCGGTAGGGGGAATCAAAGTTTTTGGCAAAAGTAAATCCGAGCATCAACCCGAGACCGATCGCCATGTCGGAATAACCGCTAAAATCGAAATAGATCTGAAACGCATAAGCAATTACGCCATACCACGCCTCAAGTGTACCAACGACACCGACATCAAAAACTGTGTCAGCACACTTGCCGCAAGGATTTGCTATCAAAATCTTCTTCGCCATTCCGAGCGAAAAGAACGCGATACCGCGAGCGAACTTCTGCAACGTGTGCGTGCGATTTTGTAACTGATCGGCAATCTCTGAAAACCGGACGATTGGACCCGCGACGAGTTGCGGAAACATTGACACATAACAAGCGAAGTCAACAAAATTCCGAATCGCTTTCGCATCGCCGCGATAGATATCTATCGTATAACTCATCGACTGGAAGGTGTAGAAACTGATGCCAAGCGGAAGTGTTATGTGAAGAACACCCTCCGATATCGGTAGACCGAGCCAGTCTATAACAGCGTTTATGTTCGCGATGCCGAAGTTGAAGTATTTGAAAAAACCTAAAAGGGATAGATTGGAGCAGATCGAAACCGTCAATGCCAATTTGCGGTTGCGTTGACGTTCACTCCCAGAGATAACACGGCCACACGTATAATCAATCAGCGTTGAGGCAAACATCAGTAGAACAAACAGCGGGTTTGCCCAACCGTAAAAGATATAACTAAAGAGCGTCAACCCGAAGTGTTTTGCCCGGCGCGGGAGCAGATAGTAACTTATTAACGCAATAGGGAGAAAATAATACACGAAGATGTGCGAACTGAAAACCATTTTTTTAATTATGGTCCTTGCCATGGTCAACCCCGTTGGGTTGACCATAGGTTTTCGACGAAATCGGGGCGTTACCGGAAGGAAGTACGCTCTCTAATACCAAATTAACCCCATTTGTAGCGCGAGGTCCCTGTGCCTCGCAATGCTGACTTGATCCAAAGACTTCTAATCACGTTAATTTGGTATAACAGGGGGTTCAGGGATGCTGACCGTCATAGCGTTGCCGAACTTCTTCTAACTTCTGCGTCAACTTCGCTGCCCCAAGTGCATTCAGATGGTCAAGGTCTTTGAACATCTCTGGAAGGAAGTCGTGATTTCCGCCCTGAAGGAGATCAACGAAAACGAAGTTCGGGAACTGTGCTTCTAACTGTTTCAATTGATCTACCAATTCCCGATACCCTTCCTGGGTTGTTCCGTCATCGTCCACGACGGGCTGGTCCCGCATCACTGGATGGAGAGGTGACAGATACAGCATAACCTTTACATCACGCTCGTTCAATGCGTCGATCATTGATGTAAGACGATTCCATCGTTTTTCAGAAATTTCCCATCTCTGCCTGATTTTTTCTGTCTTCGGTCTATCCCATACCTCAGCGTTGAACTTCCAACCCCACGGACGCTCATTCCAGTACTCCGAGACGTATGGTATCGCAGCGATTTCAGCAGCTGTCTTCTCATTTCCATCTCCATTGGATCCCTGCCAGAGGGTTTCGGCATGCTTCCGATCAAAGGCAAAACCACGACTTTTTAACAATCGCCGGTCGGCTGAATGTTCAAAGTGCCGGTTTACCGCGCGGGGGGACATCTGATAAACGACCCACTCTAAGTTGGGCATTTTCAAGAGATATTTGTCAACAACAATCTCTTGGAACTCCAAGGGACCTCCTGAAATTGCGAGATTATACGCCACCGGAGTCTTTTGGTTTTCCGCACCATAAAATATCTCCGCTCGAGCACCTGCCTCGCCTCGCGAGTCCCCTAATGACACAAGCTTGAGTTGATCTTTTATCCGCCAGAAAACGGGCATCTTCTCTGAAAAAATGCTGTCGTAGTCGTAGCGTTCCTCAACCGATCGGTTTTCGAGAATCTTCTGACCGACATCGTGATAGATCGGAGTATCAAGGTCCAATGCAAGTGTATCACTTGTGTAGAGGCTCTCCAATTCGCTAAACTGCTGATACGGATAGAGGTGGAGCGTGTGTGAACTTCCTATTTTCGCCTTTCCGATTGCCTGCGGTTGGTTATCGTAGATTGCCCAATGCGCGACGCGGAGTTTTTTGCCTTTGAATTTGCCCTCAAGACGCTTCTGGACCCTGTACTCGTAAAACACGAGTGCGTCTCGATAGGGTGCAATATCGGCAAGCATCGGGATTTTGGATTTCGCGAGGAGTTTCACCTTGAGTCGGATAGGATCGCTTATGTCTATATCTAATAATCTACCATCTGGCGCGATTTCCAAGTCAATTTCTATGCCGAACTCTTCAGCTTCGACATCGTAATAAATCGTCTCGGTTTGTAAACTATTGCCTACAATACTCATGCCGAGTTGGGTTTTCCGCTCAACGTCGTTAATTTTCAGGGCACCGACCTGCTGACGAACTGTATCTTGGACGGGTATCGGTAGTTCCGAGAAAGCGATCTTCTCTGTAACATCCTTCTCCCTGAATGTACCATCAGCTGTAATCTCCAATTCAATGTCGATTCTGTCGTCCTTCGCCTCTATGTCGTAGACAGTTTCGCCATCCTCTTTTTCGCGGTCAACATCCCGAATTGGCACATCTCCAATTTCGCTGAGGGCGATTTTCTGGATAGCCTCAGGGACTTCATCAAACGATATGTCTTTAGCAAATCCGTCAATACTTACAATAAAACATACTACGATGCAGAAGATAAAAAGCTGCATCAGGCACTGGCACTTCTTCAAAATGCAAACCCTCCTATGATAGATTCGTCTGGAAGATAAGAAATTTTCCATTAAAATGATGTTGGAGAATAAAAACCTCCATCTGTGCGAATAAATCAGAGCATCCGATCTGTTCAAAAGCAACTTTCATCTTACTGTACTGTTGGCTTTGCTCGGTATCATCATGACATGGGACAGCGAAATTTAATGTATTGTCGCCGATTCGAGGATATTGATTTGGCTTCAAAATATCCGCGCCAGCCTTAACTTCTGTCATAATACGGAAGCGTAACTTTACTGAGGCATCATCTACGTCTCTCACTCTACTGAAGGTTTGCTGTTCACTGAACAGATCTAGTAATTTCTGTCTCATCGATATCGACAGAGTTTCTCCAAGTTCGTTTAACCGCTCCTCCAGAGCTTGAGCGAATGACTCTGAAATCAAGGTCGACACGGGAACCGTCTCAAAAAACTTTCCGTGAGTCAAGCAGACCTTCACATTTGATTGCATTCTACCACGAACCAGATAAAAAACTTGGCGAATAGGTAAAGAAAGTATATTGTTACCAGCCTTTTGCATCTGTGTTCGGATAGTGTTTGTCTTACCTTCGGTTAACTTCTTAACATCCTTTTCGCCTGTCGGAATTGTTGAATTAAAAGAAGCGACCGAATAGGTTTTGCTATCCTTGAGTTCAATCAATTCCCCACCGGCAAACTGTTCATTATCGTTATTGAGTTTAACGGCTAATACCAACTTAACGTGATTAGAAGTCTTTTGATCAAGTCAGCCTTGCGAGGCACAGGGACCTCGCGCTACAAATGGGGTTAATTTGGTATAAATCAGGAAACTTACCCTTGTTGACACAAGAAAGCATTCGCTCATCAAACGGAAAATTCTCAAGTTTCTTTTCTGAGAAGAATTCCCTTTTTTTCTGGCACATGTCAGCGAAAAAGTGATAAATTGAATAAGCCATTTATTGATTTGACTCAAGAAGAGCTAGCTGTTCGGCAGTAGGTTCATCGGAGGAAGCAAATTTTCCGCTTAGCCCATGTTCTCCCCAAACTGCTTCTAAGTCCGGGGTGCATGCGTAATCCTTGAAAAAGCGTGAGACATCGTCTGATTCTCTCCGCTCAGCAAGTCTGTTTTCAATGAGCGTAACATTGTGCGAATCCAGTTCAACGCCTATTGACTTTCGTCCTAATTGCTCTGCCACAACCAGTGTTGTCCCTGAGCCTGCGAATGGATCCAAAACAACATCATCAGGATTTGTAGAAGAGAGAATAATCCGAAGGAGGAGTTGGATAGGTGTCTGCTGCTTGTGCAAGCGATTCCCATCCGCATCGCGCAACGCTTCATCGCCTGCGAAATAGCCGGAGGTCAATTCGCGGATATCGTCCCAGACATCGGTTACAAACATACCGTTTTCACGGGCGTGCTTATAATCTGCTGGCAGTGGTGGATCAATGCGCAAGCGATGGAAAACGCGTGGTGTTTTGCGTTTCGTTGCAAACGCAATAACCTGATAATGCTTGCCGAAACGCTTTACCCCAGGCACTGCCGAGGTTTTCTTTTTCCAGATAATCAGATTTTGGAAAGTCCATCCGGCATCGCGTAGGCACTGCAGAACAAATTCTGTGTTCTTCTCACGTTGCATGAAATAAATCGCACCACCATCGGAAGTCAAGGTATACACCTTTGCACAGATCTGGCGCATCCATTCCCAATACTTCTCTGGCGGCATGTTATCATCCCAGGCATTGTAAGCCTTATCCTGATTAAAGGGCGGATCGAGAAAGGAGAGGTCTACTCTTGCGGGAAAGTCGCTGCCATCCAAAGTAGTCGTACAATTTTCATGGAGGACGCGGTAGTTTTTTTTAGATGAATTGCCCATAATTTTTACGTGTTCTCACAATAATCCGCGAGGACAAGCGTGGTTATGCCGTGCCAGCATGCAGATGTGCCGCGTGGATCCCACATGAACTGGGCATCCATGAATAATGGGATCCTGTACTATTTTCCTCGATTGCAGGGTGGAGGTCCAGTCTGGGCATTTGCGATTTCACATTAGACGGTATACTGCTTTAGCGTGTCGTCATCTAAATTCTCTAAAACATCTTTCGGGTCGTGCTGCTCTCCCTTCTCCAATTCTTGTTCAGAGAATCCGTGGTCTGCAATCACGTCTTCAGCAATATAGATAGGCACTTCGCAGCGCAGCGCAAGTGCGATAGCGTCACTGGGGCGGCAATCCACCTCAATTATGTTGCCGTTCACTTCCAAAGTGATGTGTGCATAGAATGTCCAGCGATCATTCAGCTGTTCAACCGAGTGTACACACACATCCATTACCTTTGCCGCGAGCGTCTCAATCATATTTTTGACCAAATCGTGTGTCATCGGGCGCGGGAGTTCTACATTTTCCAAATGCATCTGAATAGCTGCCGCCTCTGATTCACCGATCCAAATCAGTAGTATCCGATTTAGATCGTCCTCTTTCTCTTTCAGGACCACTATCGGTGCGCCTGTCCCGCGGTCAATTGAGAGAAAGTGAACTTTAACTTCAGTCTTCGTCTGTTTCTCAGTGTCCATTTGTGCATCCTTTAATACGCCCCGGCGTTTAAGGCACCGTCCGTTGGTTATCCTCGCGCTGGCGTTGTTTAAGAGTGAAAATAGACGTGGCATGTAGCCGTGTCTTACATTCACAAGAAATGTCAATTAATCGGCATCCTTCAACTCCGCTTTTCTCACATCAAAGATCCGCTTAGCGTCGTCATAGTCTATAAGAATCACAGTATCTCCCTTGACGGGAGTGGCTTCATCAGATTTGGCTCGGCAGCTGACGGTTAATTCCGGGCCATCCGGAACTTGCACACGAGCGGTACCAAAAGTCGTTGTAATTTGTCCACTAATGACTCGCCCACTTAAACCGAGCAGCTGGACATCGCTGATGGTTTTCTCGCGCCGCGGAAACAGTTTCAAAAGCGCGATAGAGATATAACGCGTCCCGAAGAAACAACAGCAAAGCGCAATGGCACCCGATATCCAAACTCGCTCTGGTTTCTCTGGTACATTAAGCAGTACATTGAAAAGAAGACCCGTAATCCCCCATGTCGCAAATAGCAACATGAGGACAACTATCAATGTTACTCTGCCAGCATTAAGAAACTTAAATACGCTGTCGAAAGATAGACGCTGCGTTTTGGTATCCGCACCTACATTCGCTTTTTCGTCCTTGAATCTCATTATACCTTTAGCAAGGCGAAAGCATAGGAGTAAACACACAATCGCTAAGGGTACCATAAACCAGACATTATAGGAAACTACGAGGGATGTCAGGACTGCTCTCATGGCTCTCTTCTACTTTACAATCTGATCCGTAATGTAGATATAGGCACGTCGTGCTGAACGGAAGTTGATATTATCGATCCAATGGACATTACGCAGGACGCTAATTTCGAGCCTCGCTTGGCTGAGCAGCCGATGTCTGAACTGGCGGACCAATTTCACATCACGAATCTCCGTGAATAATAGGTTACACCGTATATTCGCATAAGAAACGGCGAGGCTGCCTATATACCGCTCATCTAAAACCAGCACCCGCCGCGTCGTGATAAAAACGAAATCCGGACGCAGCAAATCTGAACGCCCGAGGATGCACAAACAGACATCTTCATCCTCGCCTATATGCGCTCGCACAATCTTTTGAAAACGAGGTGGCATGTTGGTAAATTCAGCCATTTTATTTCGCGACCAAATCTATCGTGGGCCAGAATAGTATCAGTTGTGGAAATGGAGGTGGCGGGAATCGAACCCGCGTCCAAAGGCATTTCAATAGAGGCTACTACATGCTTATCACAGGTTTTAAGATTCGCCTATAAGGCTCCCCTGTGCAGGATTCATAATAGGCTATCTCAAAAAAATTCGCGGCACGCCCCTTGAGAATGAGCGAGCGGCTAGCCCGTATTATGGCGCTTTAACTTCCCTGACGGGCAGCAGGTCGGTCAAGCGTAGCCGCATTTAGGCAGCTAGTGCTAATTCTTCATCAGCAATTATAAGTGTTTCCGCCTATTTAACGAGGCCTGCGGAGACCTCGGCATGCAACCTATATCTCATTTACCTTCGTCGAAACCTTGACACCCCCACATTGTAAGGTGTACGATTACAGACTGCTGTTAGTTATACGCTCGTATCTCATTTGCAGTTGCTTCACGTTCAATCTTATCGCGTTTATCGTGAAGCTGTTTACCCATTGCGACAGCCAGCTCCAACTTCACCCTGCCGTTGCTGAAATACGCGCGCGTCGGAACAATCGTCATCCCTTTTGAACGGATTGAACGTTCAAGTTTCGTGATCTCTCGACGATTTAGCAGCAGTTTGCGTTTGCGTTTCGGTTCGTGGTTGGCGATATTTCCGTGTTCATACGGACCGATGTGCGCATCAATCAGGAACACTTCACCGCCTGCTACTTGTGCGTGACTATCTGTTAGGTTCAATCGTCCTGCGCGAATCGCTTTCACTTCAGTGCCTTGCAAAACGACACCCGCTTCATACCGGTCGCGTAAGTGATAGTCATACCGTGCTTTCCGATTGATGGTAATTGTTGGATTTGTAGAATCTTTGGCACCTTTCATAATGATTTTAAGTATACCATAGAATTAACGTATATGCAAGAAAAAACGGCACAGAGGTATTCAGATTTCAGCAGTCAGCCATTAGTAGTCAGCAGTCAGTAGACGCGGTATTCTAAACACATTGATGTTTGAACCTGGATTCGCGTTCTTTTTAATAGGACTTACGCATCAAAACGCTGTTCGGATGGATGGCTTCGGCTTTCGTGCCCGTCCGAACCTGACACACGCAGGGCACGGGGACCCTGCGGAACATAACGGACGAACGCTATTGCGTAAGTCCTGACGCTGTTCGGATGGATGGCTTCGGCTTTCGTGCCCGTCCGAACCTGACACACGCAGGGCACGGGGACCCTGCGGAACATAACGGACGAACGCTATTGCGTAAGTCCTTTTTAACTAACGACAATCAATCCAATGAGGTTGACCTAAGTAATGTACCCGCCGAAAATTTGAAGTTTTTTCTTAAAACGGGATTTTAGTTGAAAACTGAAAGTAGATCTGATAAACTATATACTACAGATACCGCGTTGTTAGAAGTGCCAAAGCAGGGTGCTTCGATTGCGCTTCAAAATTGAGAAAGGGGTCTCTTGATGTCAGAACTTTACGATACGCGTGCACCGAACCCGCCTTCACGTGCGATCTTAGTAGGCGTAAAACTACGAAATACTTCGATGCACGAAACAGAAGAATCGCTACAAGAACTCCAGCAACTCACAGAGACTGCCGGCATTAAAGTTGTCTGTGAAACGATTCAATCCCGTAACATGCCAAACCCGACCTACTTCGTCGGCGAAGGAAAGATTGAAGAACTCAAACCGCTTATCGAAGAACTCAACGCGGACGCAATCATCTTTGACGAAGAACTGTCACCGGCACAGACACGCAACATTGAGAATACACTTGATATCGCCACAATTGACCGGACGGGGCTTATCCTTCAGGTTTTCGCGCAACGGGCACTGACTAAAGAAGCACGGTTACAGGTAGCACTGGCACAACTCGAATATGCGCTCCCACGCCTCACACGGATGTGGACACATCTCTCACGACTCGCGACAGGTGGCGGAGGCGGCAGACACCTCCGGGGTCCCGGCGAAACACAACTCGAAATGGATAGACGCTGGGTACGTAGGAACATTGGACAGGTCAGAAAGGCACTTCAAGCGGTTGAAAAGCAACGCACTGTCCAGCGGAGAAACCGCTCTGAAAAAGTCAAAGTGTCTCTCGTCGGATATACCAATGCCGGGAAATCGACACTCTTCAACTTTTTGACAGGTGAGAGTGTCTTGGTTGAAGATAAACTGTTCGCAACTTTAGATTCAACCACGCGGAAGGTGAATTTGCCACAAAAGCAGCAGATTCTCCTGAGCGATACCGTCGGATTCATCAAGAAACTGCCGCACCAGTTAGTGGCGGCATTCAAAGCAACGCTCGAAGAAGTCACGGAAGCCGACCTGCTGCTTCACGTCGTTGATGTGAGTCATCCAGAAGCAGAAGCACAGATAGCTGCCGTAAACGAAGTCCTCAACGAATTGGATGCTACGGAGATTCCGACGTTTATGGTTTTCAATAAAATTGATCGCCTTAAAACGGAGGACGACCTACACATCCTGCGGTGCCAGTACCCAGATGCGTTTCCAATTTCAGCGCAACGCGGCGATGGCGTTGAGACATTAATGGATACATTGGCAAAGCGTTTTGCCGAACTCGGTACGAGCCTCTCATTCAGTATACCATACATAGAAGGAAAAACTCTCGATTTACTCTATAAACACGGCACTGTGCTTAACACAGAATACACCGAGGAAGCCATTCAGGTCGAGGCACGCCTGCCGAACCGCTACCTCAAATCGGTTTCCGAATTTTTGGTTTCTTCTTAAGGATAGAAGATAAGATGCGATGGCTTGACCAGACTGACATCGGACACGACTTGCAAATCTGTCCGGATTGTGACAGAGAATATGAGGTACTTGACCAGTTTTTGGGCAGTCCGTTGGAAGAACAATCACACAACTGGATTGATGCCGTGTTCAACGATGCGTATTATGTGGCTATTCGGTGTCCGCAATGCCTCGAAACCCGGTACCTCTGTATGCAATCTCTAACTGCTACACAGTTTCATAGCGAAAAGGAAAAAGAGGAAAACAGATGAAGATAGGTGTTACCCAAATTATACTTGGAGGCATGTCGTTAGACGATACGCTCTCCCTCTGCCAAGATGCCGGATACGATGCCGTTGAGCTTACTTTCGGTGAAGGAAAAGATACCGACATCAATATGAGCGATGCGGAGCTCCGAGACATTGCAGCGAAGTGTGAGGCGGCAGGTATCGAAATTGGCAGTATTACAGCAGGTTACGCCGACCGTGGTAACCTTCTCAGTTTGGATGCGACGCAGCGCGAAAAAGGAGCGGTCTCTCTCGCTCGTGGTTTGGAAGTCGCGGGCGCACTCGGTGTCGGAGGGATTCTATTGCACCCCGGTCAACTCACTGCTGAGGGGACATATCAAGAAGTTTGGGATAACCTCGTCGGTATCCTGAAAGACTTAGCACCTTCCGCAAAAACACACAAGGTTGCAATCGGGCTCGAAAACGTTTGGAACAAATTCCTGCTCAGCCCTAAAGAGATGCGCGATATTGTAGATGAGATAGATAGCGAGTGGGTAGGCACTTATCTTGATACCGCAAACATGATGGCTTACGGCTATCCCGAACATTGGATCCTTGAACTTGCACACCGCATCAAACGGGTACATTTCAAAGATTTCGCCCGCGGCGCGCACCAGTTCGTCAACCTCTTAGATGGAGATACGGATTGGGAAGCAGTCATGGAAGCGTTCCGGTCGATCAGTTACGATGGCTACGTCATTCACGAAGTCGGTGGTGACAGGGCAGCCCAGATTGACCTTGCGAAACGGATGCGTAAAATCGTTTCGATGTAACCGGAAGTAACCGGAAAAAGAGAAGGCGATGGCTTTACGAGAAACCATCGCCTGATGCCGGAGGTCGGACTCGAACCGACATGGACCTAGGGCCCGCGGGATTTTGAGTCCCGTGCGTCTACCAATTTCACCACTCCGGCTCTGCTCAGCAACATATATTATAGCACACTCTCAGCGACAAGTCAAATTTTCCAATTGGCTGTCAGCGGTCAGTAAATAGCAATGCTTGTGAATGTCGCGATCGCCCCTTCCCAGTAATGGGTGGGGACCCCGGTCATTCCTACAGCGAAAAATTGAATAAACTCCTTTAAAAAATCATGGCGAATCAACAACGAAATCTTGCATCTGAAAGCATATTCCAACGCTTTTTTACGAGCGTGATAGCATTTCTTAGCCAACTACGCGAAAAGGAGATGTGGCAGACCTTATGGCATTGGGTTCTTTGGCGCACCATACCTAAACGTCGCCGCATTCTTAGACTCATACAAGAACTCCAACCGCTTCACCCAAACGCCCCTGCTGAGATGCGTGCGCTCAGAGATGAAGTCTTCGCAAAAAGCTGCTTAGAATTGAAACGTCCGGAACAAGAACAGATTCTCTTGGATACTCTGACACACGCACACCAACCGCTCGGATTTGAACAAATTTTCTTTGCAGCTATCTATCCGGTCTTACTCAAACGCGACATGGTGGTAATCCCAATCACCACTGGAACCGCACACCGGCTTGACGTAGAAATCGGTTATCTCGGACACAATGAAGATTACTTCTTTTGGGTTCTTGAGATCGACGGCACAAAACGCCTCACACTCGACACGCAGCTCAATCCGAGAATGGAGACGCGGGACGACAAACGTTATGCGATCTATTCACTCGGAAGTAATGGACTTGTGGACACAGACTTTACCGAATACGCGGCGCAATGGCTGCTCGACTCACCACGTTTGACAATAGCACTCCCGCTGCTCGCCGCAGCGTATGCCGACCAGTGGATCCTCAACGCACGCCTCTACCTGTTACACATCCTCACAGATCTGAAAAAGCGGAATTATCAGGTTACAGCAGTGGTAATACCTGATTTTGAACGGGAGCGGTTGTCACTTTTACGCCGTATCTCCCTGGACCGGCTAAGAAAACGTCAACTTCTGTCCGAACGCCGAAATCGGTGAGGTAGATACCCGGCTCAATTGAAAAACAGATACCAGAGATCAAGGCACGTGCATCACGCGTCTCTAAGTTGTCTAAATTCACGCCGTTTCCGTGGATAACAGTGCCGATATTGTGTCCAGTACGGTGAATAAAGAATTGTCCGTATCCTTTTTCAGTAATATATCCGCGGACACAATCATCCACCTCATAACCGTGAATGGGTTCATCAACTGCCCATTTTTCTCGGATGAACCGTATTGCTCTATCCCGCGCTTCCTTGACGATATCGAAAATTTCAACGTACCGCGTAGGGACAATTTTCCCGGCATAAGCCACCCACGTCGTGTCCGCAAAAACTGCATCCGGATCTTTCTGCTTTGCCCATAAATCAATCAGAATGAAATCGCCTGCTTTAATCTCTTGGGTATCCGTTGCAGTAGGTGCATAGTGCGGGTCGCTGCTTTTTGCATTCACAGCGACAATCGGTGGGTGATCTGTGACCAAGTCCATCGCATCAAATTGTCCGAGAATCTCCTGCTGCACGTCGTATTCCGTAACTGTTTTCCCATCACGCAGCTGCGAACCGATCCACGCGAAAGCGTAATCTTTCGCTTGCAATACCAAGTGTGCGGATGTCTGATGTCCTGCTGCTTGCGTATCGCTCAGACGAGCCTCTATCCGCTGTGCGAGTTCCGCAGATGTTTGCACCTCAATCCCGAACGAACGAATCCACTCCAGCGTGCCGGCATCTACCCGTGAAATATAGGGGATCTCGGCGTTCGGTGAATACTCCATCGCAACCGTTTTGACTCCGCCAAGTAGGGTACGCATTGCCTCGTTAAGTTCTTCCCATCCTGCATAAAGCGCGACCTGTCCTTGCACACGGGTGAAGTTCGATGTCTCTATTTTATGTACCAACCATCGCGGCTCGCCGTGTTTAGGGATAAGGCAGAACCATCGGCGTGTGATGTGTGCTCCCGCTAAGCCTGCGACGTTCTGTGAGATCGGGTTTATCCCACGAAAATCGTACAGGAGCCATGCATCTAATTCTAATGCTGCCAATTCTTGCTGGATTTCAGTTATTTTCATGCTTCCCTCATAACCAGAAAATGATTTACTACCATCGTAACACAAAACACCACTGCTGTCAAAGCGTATTTCGTTTATGGCAGAGCCATTCAGTTTTAAGAAATTATCAGATTTCGCGTCTTTTTTTGACAATCCGGTGCGGTTAGGAATGCAGATCGCAAATGTAAAGCATTCTCACTGCGAAGCAAAATTGGGTTTCCGCGTGTGGGAAACCAAATTTGGGTGAGTACACCGCAAAACCGAACCATAGGTGTCAATTTAAGAGAAGAGTAATGCGCTGAATATCCCAGGCCGGTAGATGTGGTTTCCTAACCGCATCGGATCCTCCGCGAAAACCTTCAGATGCAGCGTTTGCTAAACAGGGTTTCCGCTAAAGAAGAAACCGAAGACTCGGTTGGGATAAGTCCGGTTCGGTTAGGAAACCGAACCTACCGGGCCTGGAGTACCGCTAAATTGACGCTTATAGTTCAGTTAGGAATGCAGATCGCAAATGTAAAGCATTCTCACTGCGAAGCAAAATTTGGTTTCCGCGTGTGGGAAACCAA
The DNA here is from genome assembly GCA_965246985.1 of Candidatus Poribacteria bacterium. Taxonomy (GTDB): domain Bacteria; phylum Poribacteria; class WGA-4E; order WGA-4E; family WGA-3G; genus WGA-3G. The sequence continues at coordinate 5,285,451 of OZ251998.1, forward strand.
ATTTGGGTGAGTACACCGCAAAACCGAACCTACCGGGCCTGCGGGTGAAAACTAGAGCGAAGAATAGAGAACTGAATGGCTCTGAATCCGTGCCAGGGCTATTTAGTTTTAAACAAATTCTCGGATTGTCTAAATTTTTGGATCCTCTTTTTCAAGCTCGGCGCGGTTCCATGAAGATTAAAATATTAATTCGGTAATATTGTTATTCGTGTTATCCTATTGCCAAAGGAGGTATTCTCTGATGGCAAAACACCATAAGTTGGAGTTAACTGAAGGCGAAATACAAGCCCTCGTTGATCTTCGGGATAAAGGCGAACCGGCTTATCTTCGAGAGCGTGCGACAGCGTTGTTGAAAATCCATGAAGGCTTTTCTCCACATGAAGTCGCCCGCAGAGGTTTGTTGAAAAAACGCGACCCCGATACCGTTTATGCTTGGCTGCGTCGGTATCGCGAACACGGTATTAGCGGGTTGTCTAATAAACCTGGTCGAGGTCGCAAACCTGCTTTTTCACCTAAGTCGCCCGAAGAAGCCGGGTCGGAACTCTTAGTGGCAATCGGTCAGGATCCGGGAAGCGTCAATGAGCATCAAACGCGCTGGACGCTCCGCAGTCTCGGTCAGGTCGTGCCGTGGCTTGAGGGTCTATCGCTCCCCGGCATTCATCAGATCTTCTCACGCTTGGGTCTCAGCTATAAGCGTGCCAGAGAATATCTGCGGAGTCCTGATACCGATTATGCTGAAAAACTTTCTCGCATCAAGCAAGCGTTAGAAGAAGCCCGTGAAAACCCAGAAACTTGCGTTGTCGTTTACCAAGACGAGTTTAGTTTCAATCTACAACCGAGAGTCGCAAAAGACTGGGCGGAGACAGGGACGAAATGTCCTTTGGCACGCCAGAGTTATCTCCCAGAGGAGACCTGCTATGGCATCGGGGCGCTCAACCCACACACCGGAGATGTTGTTTATCAGCAAGTCAAAAGCTGCACGGTTGTCGCACTCCATACATTTTACACCCAGATTTGCCAACGCTACCCAAACGCTGAACGCATCTATTTGATCCAGGACAATCGGGCGATCCACTTTCACGCGAATCTTATGGCAGCACTTCTGCCACAGACGACGAGGTTTGTTAGACCGACCCCACCGAATTGGAGCGAGAAACCGTCAAAGAAAATAGGCAAACTTGAGAAACTCCCTATTGAGATATTGCAGCTCCCAACGTATGCCTGTTGGACGAATCCGATTGAGAAGTTGTGGCGCTGGGCGCGTCAAGCTGTCATACATCTGCATCGTCTCAGCAATGACTGGACAGCCCTTCAGGAGAAAGTCAGCGACTTCATGGAACAGTTCAAAGGCGGGTCACAGGAGTTGCTACACTATGTCGGATTATTACCGAATTAATTATTTAATCTTCATCAAACCGCGCCTACCGGGCCTGGGGGGTCCAAAATCGGGCTAAAAATAGAGAACTGAATGGCTCTGAATCCGTGCCAAGAAACGTTGACAATTAAGTGTTCACACCGTATAATACCATATTAACGCGACTATTCTTGTGTATATTTTTTAGATATGTTATTGTGAAGAGATGAAAAAGCAAAAACATGAGGTTTTCCCCCACTTTTCAGTAGAAGTTGTTAAACAAAGGTATCTTGAATGTGAATGTCTTCGGGAACGGACGCACTGGCATATTATTTGGCTCCTTGCGGATACCAGAGATTCACGCACCCCCCGGCAAGTCGCTGAGATTGTAGGATGCACGCCGGACTGGGTTCGCAAGTTGCTCAAACGCTATAATGCTGAAGGCGAAGCCGCTTTGCGAGATAAACGCAAAAATAATACAGGTGTGCGTTTTTTGGATGAAACACAGCAAGCCGCCCTTGCAGCTGCCCTTTCTGCGCCTCCTGGTGATGGGGGTCTTTGGACGGGTCCGAAAGTGGCTGCGTGGATATCTGAGACACTCCAGCGTCGTGTCAGTGACGTGTCAGGTTGGAAATATCTCAAACGTCTCGGTTATACTTTACAAACACCTCGTCCGCAACATCAGGCAGCCGCAACACCCGAGGCACAGCAAACATTTAAAAAAAAACTCAAGGAGCGGGTAGCTACGCTTGAAAGTCAGCACCCAGAGAAACCGGTAGAGATCTGGGCAGAAGACGAGACGCGCTTGGGATTATTGCCGGTTCATCGGCGTGTCTGGGCGAAGCGAGGTGAAAGACCGATAGCCCCCGTGTGTCCGGCATATAAGTGGTTTTATGGTTTCGGTTTTGTCCGTCCACAGACAGGTGAGACCTATTGGCTGCTGATGCCGAGTGTGAGTGTTGAAGTCATGAACCTTGCCTTGGCAGAGTTTGCGCGTGATGTGAACCCGGAAGGCAAGAAACAGATAATCCTTTTGTTAGATCGTGCCGGTTTTCACACGGGTAAGGATTTAGAAGTCCCAGAAGGGATTGAGTTATTTCATTTGCCCCCGTACACACCAGAACTTCAACCTGCCGAACGGCTCTGGCCTTTGTTGCGAGAGGTGGTTGTGAATAAAGTTTTTACAACGCTCTCAGCACTTGAAGAAGCCGTTGTGAAAAGGTGTCAATGGTTCTCTGAAAACACAAAGAAGGTGCAGGCACATGTCGGTTTTCTGTGGATTTGCAAAATGGAAAAATAATACAAATCACGTTAATTTGGTATAATACCCTATGAAATCAACACGGAGGACGTGAGAATGAAATTTAATATCACAGACATGGATATTGGTCTTTGGACCGCATGGGCGCAAGTAGTTGGGCTCTGGACAATTGGGTTTTCGATCTTAACGGTGCTCATACACATCATCTTTGCGATAGCAGTCTACCGAGACGCAACCCGGTTAGATCGCACACGCGCCTTGATTATCGTAGGTCCTGGAATATGGTGTATAGCAACCCTCCTTGGTGGCGTGATTACAGCGGCTATCTATTGGGCAATGCATCACTCGCGCCTAAATCCTGATATCCCTATGGCCTCCACCGAAACTGAAGAAGCGTAAGCACGTCGGAGATAGTGCAATCCCTGAAAAACGAGAGACCAATTGTCCAATTACAACCTATGGATCCATCTGAAAAACAGAAGTATCCGCAAGAATACTTAGAGAGATGTCAACACCCACAAATTCAAGCACTCCGTCTGGAAACAGAAGATACCGAAGACGCATGGATACCGACATCCGAACAACTACAGCAACTCCTAACGCAGAAACTCCCGTACCCGGATCGGTCAGTTTTTCAACGCACCGCAGACGGTTGGGAATATCAAACGTATTTTCGGGAATGGGCTGCCGATTACGGCACTTATATTGATACACATCGACAGTTTATCGGACCTGATGCCGAGAGCGTGCTTTTGCAGGCGTTGATGGCACTGCTCGGCATCGGTGAACGATGGATGGTATAGGGTAGTATGCACACGCCGCTGTGCCGTAACAAGAAGGAACACTATGACATTTGGAACGCTACTGGCAACGATTCAAGACTACAAAGGGGCAGGTATCCCACACCTTGAACCCCTAACAACACTCCTCAACGATGCATTCGGCGATTGGCTCGCATCACAAGGGGTTAGCCACCTCATGATGTTGGGAGATAACACATTATGCCTAAATGTGAGAGGAGAGTTAAAATACAGCATTCCCACGGAAGGGATTGAAGCATACTCCCGATTTCTCGTGATTTCACTGGACGAAGTGGCAGAGAACCCAGAGGCAATAGCGGATGCGCTCAAATCCTACACTTCAGATGGCGATGGGGCTTATGTTTGGGTTATTCCGGACGGTTACATGGCGGCGTTGACACCAGCAGAACAGGAGTGGAAACAGCACGGTGGTGGCTATTTCTCGCATGAATCTATATGTATTTCCAACACCGCCGATAGGGATACCTGCTGTCTCTTAGAGGTACTTTACGAGGATATTACGCTGAAGAATGTCTCCTGCGAATTTGAGGTGCCAGCGCATCGGTCGGTGCATTATCGGCTCGATAAACTCAAGGACGAAAACGGTGAACCGTTGATTGCTAAAGATGCCCCCGTCAGTTATAAAATCACGAGTCGTGATGCACGGGTTGTCGTCCAAGGTTCACGCATCCTAACGAGTGGTGAAAACAGCATATTCGCCAGTTTCGGAACCGTGATGGCGTGGTGCCCGCAATAGTAATTGACATCTGTCGCGGCTTGTGTTAAACTTGACATATTACCAAAGCTAAAGCATTGGGATTCTGAGATCATCAGAGAATGCTCGCCGTAATTAGTCGGATATCTCCTACTTCAGTGATCAATGTCTTGACCTTTCCGATGCGGATAGCCGCATTGAAGTCACGATTATATAAGGAAAAACATTCAAATGAAACCTGAATACAAACCGTTATCTGCCGAGGCTTACTTCATAGCGGGCAATGAGAAGAGCAAGTCAGGTGACTATAAAGGTGCTATCGCCGACTACACAGCGGCAATTCGACTAAAGCCAGATTTCGCCCGTGCCTACTACAACCGCGGAGAGACAAAGGATAAACTCGGTCAAATACCGGAAGCAACGTCAGATATCGAAATCGCAGGAAAACTTGCAAAACAAGCTGGCGATACCAGTCTCACAGTCACCATTGAACAAAAACTTCAATTACGTCGAATTACTCTCGATCCAGGCAAATGCGGTGGACGTCCCTGTATCCGAGGCATGCGAATTCGAGTCACTGATGTCTTGGGTTTACTTGCAAGCGGACTTTCTTTTAAAGAGATCCTTGAAGAAATGCCGGATCTGGAAGCCGAAGATATTCTTGCCTGCCTCCAGTTTGCCGCACATAAAATGGACGCTCCCGTAATCACCACATGAAGTTTTGGATGGAGCATTTATTTTACCACCAACATCTTACCCGTCCCTATGAAATCACCCGCAGTGAGGGTATAAAAATAGACACCACTCGCAACAGACTCACCCACCTCGTTTTTGCCATCCCAATACGCCGCACGGGCACGACTCTGATAGATGCCAGCAACCTGATGCCCTAACGCCAACGTCCGAACTAAAGTACCACCGGCAGCATAGATATGCACTGTGGCATCCGCAGGCTTAGCAAGGTCGTACGGTATCCACGTCTCTGGATTAAACGGATTCGGATAGTTCGGCAGCAACGCCGTCTTCTCTGGAAGCAGGGATGCTAATAGCCGTTGGAGATTCGCTATTCCTTGTCGGAATGCTATAGAACCGTCATCTTCAGTCCGCGCCTGCGTTATCCATACTTGGACCATTGCTGGGTCTAATTCTAAACTGTCTATAGCAGCAACACTGGAAGGCGCAGCCGCTGTTGATTCACCCAAATATTGTGCTACAATGATCAGGTCTAAAACATTAATAGTTCCATCACCGTTAACGTCAAATTGCGGGTTAGCGGACACATCTTCTCCCAAGTATTGTGCCACCAGAACCAGATCCAGAACGTTCACTTGACCATCCTGATTTACATCCCAAGCGGGTTTAGTGGGCCCGTCTCCCTCCACAACAATGACAATTTCTGGCGTAATAATCGGGATAGTCTCTCCTCTGCGAGACCCCACCTGAAAATTATTCACTGTTAAGCCACTTTCTCCGCTACCAATGATAGTGAATTCTACTGAGAGCAGTCTGCCTTGTCGACCGATCCTATCTTGGGAGATGCGTACTGCCTTTAAACCGGTGATTCTACCAGTTTTGTTATTAATCGTCCCAGCATCAAAGAAAGGCTGTTCATCATCGTCCTTCAGAAAATTGCCCTCGCTCACTTGATCTGCTCTTAGCACATCGGGATCAAATATAATATCCGCTTGCCATCCGCCTAAATCGGAAACGTTTTCTACATTCAGATGGAGTGTGAACGCCTCTCCTACCTCATAGACTGTTGTATCTGTGGAAAAGAAGAAGTTGATACCCGGCTCGGACACGGTATATTTCGCGTCAGGTGCCAACCCAAAGAACCCGCTAAAACTCCCATGTCCGTGGTTGTCAAGAGCAACTAACAAAATATTTGGTCCCTGTTTCAGCGTGACAGGTAAAAAATCCTGGTAATCGCCAGCTCCGCGGTTAATAAGTGCTTGGTGCACCAATTCCCCGTTGAGCCAAACCTTGACAGCATCACTGCTGCCGACAAGCATCGTTGTCTCTTGCTCCTCTGGAGCATCCAAGACCACTGAACCGTAGACGATATGGTCATATATCTCCTCGCCTGTACCCCAACCGAGGGATTCGGTCATTCGGTTGATATTATTCCCACCGGTAGTGGCAAGCCTGTGAAGTGTCCAGACACTATCTCCAACAGCTTTTCCTTCCTTCGCACCGTTGGTAGCCACCTTCAGTTCTGTCGCTGCACCACCAGTTGCTCGCGCCAGAAAATCCGTTTTGTCGTCAAGGCGTGTTCCTGGAACTATCGCCCATAACCACGGTCCCGCTATTTTCGTACCGCCCGAAGGGAAACCGGGATTACCCACCATCCGAACAAAGGTTTCATCTGGTAACCTCTCTAAAGACGAAAAGTCGGACACGGAGTTATTCCGAAGGTCTAACCGCTCTAATTTAGTCAACCCCGCAAGTGGCGACACATCCGAGATATTGTTGTTTTCAAGGTACAGCAACTCCAATCGAGTTAACTGCGCCAGCGGCGATACATTTTCGATAACGTTAGCATCAAGATTTAGATGTTCTAAACCCCTTAGATTCTGTAACGGTGTTATATCGGAGATCAAGTTATTCACTAATTCTAACCATTCCAATTGGGTTAACTCTGCCAACGGAGTGAGATCCGAGATATTGCAGTCGTTAATTTCCAACCGTCTCAGACTCCGTAACCCCTTCAAAGATGGAAGTGCCGATACAAAGTTGTTATTTCCAAATTCTATCCATCGCAATCTCCGCGCACTCGCCAAAGTAGAGAAGTCAGATATTGGAGTATTCCAAGCATTTATGCGTTCTAAACTGAGTAAGCTTGCAAGCGGCGACACATCCGATATCGGATTGCCTGAAATCCCTATCCCATTTAATTTTATTAAGCCCTCCAGCGGTGATAAATCTGATATTTCATTCTCCTCAAGTCCCAACCAGTCTACGTTGGTTAATCCAGCAAGCGGCGATACGTCGGTTATTCTGTTACCTCGCAGCTTGATGTTATTGAGTCGGATTAAGCCCGCTAACGGAGACAGGTCGGAGATAGAATTGTGTCGAAATTCTATCCGTTCCAGTCTCGTTGCAGCCTCAAGACCCGTTAAATCGCGAATACCAGCCTCATCGGCAACAATACGCGTCAACCTTGACATATTCACCGCTGTAATCTGAGATCCGACGGCTTTGCCGAGTATCTCTGCAACAGCAGCACGGAGACTCGGGTCAGGAATAGAAACCAAATCTCCAGGGCGAAGGTCAATCACCGGTTCAACGGGTCGCGTTACGGTGTCGTCCGGTGAATTCAGTGCTGAAATCACTGCGGAAAAGTTAGAGGTCCACGCATCTCGTTTCACATCCCCATTCTCGCTCTCCAGTGCTGACAAGCCTAAACGTTGCAAACTCGGTTTCTCACGAATCTTTTCAAGAAACATCTCGATTTCTAAGCCGACAGCAGCGGCAGCGTGTGCCGCATCTACTGGACCTTGAAATGCCTCGTGGAAGCGATGCACCGGTTCAATACCACCAAATATACCACCGGTCTTTTCGAGTGCCACCCTGTAACGTTCTGTATCCTCCTCCACATGATCATCCATCACCGATTGCTCCACATACAGACGCAACCCCTGATCTTTCGCCAGTCCATCAGGTGCCTTCAGGATAACCGCACGCACCTCATCTTCAAACGTCTTCATCCCTTCTGTGTGGCAACCCATACACGAGAGACCGTTGCGCACAGCAGGGTTGCTCGCCGCAGGGTTGGAAACGATGGTCGTCGGTGCCTCATCTATCCGATTACCAGACGCATTGGAGATATAGTATGCCTGTAAACCGTTCGGCAGATTGAACACCACCTCACCGCCGTCTTCGCTGAAAGACAGCGGATGCGTAAAGATATTCTGTGCGCCGACACTCCCCGCAAAGTCGTAGCTTTTCCAATACGCACCATATCGGGAGGTATGTCGTTCCACAACACGATTGTTATTTGAAACGCCGGAATCGTTGAAACCCGCACGCCAGACGCGAATCCCCGGCGCACTGTTAATATTTCTCGTAACATTGACTTCCAGTTGTTGTTCTAACTCCCGATCTGTCTCGGGGAGGTCAAGAATATCGTGGTAGAGCGGCGGCAACGACGCATTCGCAAGGAACCAGTCAACATGTACAAACGGCACTTCGCAGTCCATTTCTGTACGCAAATTCGTCAGTTTTTCGTGCAGACCTGCTTGCGTTTCAGGATCAAAATCAATGCTGTAGGGATATTCCCGTTCAATCTGCGTCCACGCCTCGTTTCTGACATCCCACTCGTAGTGGCGCAGATCAATGTAAAAGATGGTCTCTTGGAGGTCAATCGGCGTTGGGTTGATGACATCAAACCCCCAGGAAAGACTGTTGACGAGTTTCGAGAGCGCGATCTGATAGGCATCAAGTGCTTCCGGACTTTCGCCAGCGTTATAGAGATGTGTGAGTGTAAAATAACGGGCGGATGGACGATCAAATGCCGAGAGCGTCTCAAGATGTCCTTGGATGGTATTCAGCATCGCATCGGTTGTAATGAAGTTGATGTCATACTGCACCTCCCAATTCGGTGCACCGGCTTGAATCCAGCGGCGAATCGTCTCAATCGCCGCATCTGACAGCGCGGGTTGGCCCCACGGCATTCGCGGTTTTTCTGGCGTATCTTCAGTCAATCGTTTGTAGAACTCAGATCCATCAGGATTTCCCGGAATAACTGTTCCAGTATCAATTAACCCCTGGCGACTTTGAATGACGAGTTGCTCCGTATGGGCACCATGTTCTCCATGGCATAGTAAGCAGTTTTGTTGAAAGATAGTGTACGCATCTTGGGCAAGGTTTTCTTGTGCCTGCGCCGTGCCAAATTCGAGTGTCGTGAGTGTTAAGATAACTAAAGATATGTATTTAACAATTTTCATTATCAATCTCCGTATGCTGTCAGTTGGCGAGGTTCTAAACCGCGCCAACAAAAAGGATGGTAGTTTACTTCCTTATTAACATTTTGCGCGTTGCTGTGAAATCACCCGCAGTCAGCGTATAAAAATAGACACCACTCGCAACAGGTTCACCCAAACCATTTTTACCGTCCCAATATACCGCACGGCTTCTGTCTCTATAGATACCAGCAGCCTGATGTCCTAAATCCAATGTCCGCACCAAAACACCGCTCGCAGCATAGATGTGAATCTGCACGTCGCTTGCTTGCGCGAGCTGGTAAGGTATCCATGTCTCCGGGTTAAACGGGTTCGGATAGTTCGCCAGTAACGCCGTCTTTTTGGGAATTAGCAAGACCAAAAGCCGTTGAAGATTCGCGATCCCCTGTTGGAAAGCGAGCGATCCATTATTTTCTGCTTGTGCCTGCGCTATCCACGCTCGTATCACCGCCGGAGTAATCCCATCGTTCATCGCAACACCAGACGGTGCAGCGGAGATCTCTGCCTCTGCGTCCATACTTTTCGCTACAAGAGTTAAATCTAAAATGTTGACTGTTCCATCGCCGTTTATATCCGTCCGAGGGTTAATAGGTTTTATTCTTCCGAAGTCGCGTGCGACCAAGATCAGGTCCAGGATGCTCACCTTTCCATCTTCATTTATATCGGCAACACGCGGTCTTTGCACCAGAACTGAGGGACCCAGTAGGTTCACTGTAAATTCGGCACCGGCATCAAACCCAAAAAAACCGCTCCACCAGCCATTACCCTCATAGACAGCAACTAATAAAAAGTTCGTTCCCTCTTCTAATATTACAGGGAAATCCTCTTGGTAATCATCAGCATCCCGATCTATAGGTTCGTCATAAACCAAAACACCGTTGAGCCAGACCTTAACAGCATCGCCGCTTCCGACAAACATCTTTGTGCGCTGTTGACTCAGCGATTCCAAAGCAATTGACCCGTACGCTACATGATGATTTATATCACCCAATCCCAAAGCCGTAGCATTCACCATATCATTTATGTTATTGCCACCTCTCCGGGAAAGTTTACCAACTGTCCAGACTTTATTCCCAACCGATTCTCCCGCCACTGCCCCTTCCGTAGCGATTGTCAATTCTGTCACTTCACCGCCGCTTACTTCTGATAGAAAATCTCTTCCAGAAGTAGCCGCTTTTGAACCGGACATACCATCTGTCGGTGCTATAACCCACAGCCACGGTCCCTCGATTTTCGGCGCATCGGGTGTGAATCCGGGGTTGTTACGTCGATTGATACTTACACTTGCAGGCAATCCATCTAAAGGCGAAAAGTCCGATATCTCATTGTCTTGAAGGTTTAACAATGTCAAGTTGGTTAATTCCGCGAGTGGTGATACATCCGCTATCTCGTTATTTTCCAGATTCAGACGTGTCAAACCTGTTAAATCCTTCAAAGGTGACAGATCCCATATCTCGTTGCCAGCAAAGAACAATTCTTTCAATCCTGTCGCGTTTGCCAAAGGGGAAAGGTCGGATATCTCGCCACCACAGATATCTATTTCCCGGATTTTTGGTAAGTCTGCCAAAGGTGTAAGATCTGATATGATAGGGGTCCCCCAAGAGTTGAAACTTATCAGGCTGATTAATCCTGTGAGAGGGGAGAGATCAAGTGGCAGGTTTTCGTGCAGCCATACCCTTTCAAGCTTTATCAAACCAGAAAGCGGAGATAGGTCGGATATCAAATTATCCTCAAGAGCTAAACCGATCAAATTGATTAAATCTTCAATTGGAGAGAGATCAGATATTGAGTTACGTGAAAAAATTAACCATTCTAAGTTGATTAATCCTGTAATCGGTGATAAATTACTTATCACGTTGTCCCTTAACTCTATAACACGTAGATTGACCAATTCAGTAAGGGGTAATAGATCGGATATCAAATTGTTATTACATCTTATCTCTTCCATATTTGTTGCAAATTCAAGTCCTGTCAAATTACGTATGTCAGCATCATGCGCCTCAAGGTTCGTCAATGTCGCCATATCCGCCGCTGTAATCGTGGCACCCGATGTTTTATCTAAAGCTGCTGTAATTGCCGCCCGTAGATTTACGTCCGGAATGTTAACAGTCTGTGCATGTGTCGCCAACGGAAACATAATGAACAGTACGGTACAGAAGGTGAGTGCATAAACAAAAATGTATTTTTTCTTAGTTAGTCCCATTCAATTTTATCTCCTATTCTACTGCTGGCGTGTCCCAATCACAAAGAGCAGTTCACAATTGATCTACATTTGTTAGCAGTGTAATTCCCCGTATTATAAGTTAAGGATACCTTAACATTTGGAGAATGTCAACGGTTTTTTGAGAGGAAGGAGCGTAAAGCACATACAAATTGTGCTTATGAAGTTTAGGAATTTGAGTAGGGAATTCTGTTCGGGAGGATCCGGTGCGATTGATAAACCGCACCATAAGCGTCAATTTAGCGATTTTTGACAGCGTTTTAGCAACTGTAGATATAAACATGCCGCCCTTACAAGGCTGTGGTTTTTTTTTACACATGCTGCTATAAACATGCCGTCCCTCCGGGACTCAAGAGGGGTTTTAGCACATACAAGATCTTTGGTAAAATCCGGCGCTGTTTCAAACAACGCCTACCGTTTCTGGGGACCGCGACGGTTATTTTTTCTTAAATTGACACACATGGTGCGATTGATAAACCGCACCTACCGCGTTAGGAGATCCAGCACACTACGCCTTCTGCTTCGGATTCCAGAAGGCGCAAATTACCGCTGTGATCGGAATCGCGAGGACTAAGCCGAGTGTGCCAGCCAGCAACCGCACAATCTCTGCTGAGACAACACCGATGCTCAGCAGCTGCGCCGGTGGTGATTTGAAGAAGTCCAGATTTGGTGCTGCAATCGTGATGACAAGCAGCAACTCCACACCGAGATAGGCAAAGACCAACGTGTTCACCATCGTCCCGAGGATGTCCGTCCCGACGTTGAGACCGGAGGCGATGAGCCGCCATGTCGGCATGTTCGGGTTCGCTTTGCGAATTTCTTCCATACTTGATGCCACCTCAATCGCGCCGTCAACTGCGACCCCTAACACACCCATCAACATCCCTGCCAAGAGGATCTGAACGAAATCGAACGGCGGTGTGCGCGTCGCCTCTATAATGTCCGCCGAAATCGCATTTTCTAACCCAGAAAAATGGAGATGTTGCTGTGCGAATAAAACAATCAAACCGGCGACCAAGATGCCGCCCATCGTTCCCAGCACGGCTGAAAACGTCTTCCGACTCGGACCGATGACGAATACCAGCGACACAAACGCCACTGCGCCCGAAGTTAGGGTTACGATGAAGACCGCATTCGCACCTTGCGAAATCAACGGCAGCATGAAGAAATAGATGACGGCAGCAGACATAAGCATCGCACACGCTGTACGGATGCCTTCAATCCGACCGACAAGAATAATCATGAGCAGCATCCCCCCGACCATCCAAATTAGGAAACGGTCTCTACCATAATCTTGGACGATGTTAACGAGGCTGATCTGCTCAGGATCCCCGGCGACACGGCACAGAATAACATCACCCGGCTCCGCAGGAATGCTCAGCAACGGCATATTGTGGTTTACGATATTCCGTAACACCAAGCGTTTGCCTTTATACATCCCGCTCAACATCTCTACTTCAAGGATATGATGCTCGCTTTTCGATTCATAGACGTTGAGGACAGTCTTCTCTCCTTGCTCCATTTCACGAATACTATAGGTCTGCTCATACTTCTCATCCGAAAGCAGCCAGCGGCTGTCCTTCCACGGTTTCACTGAGACGGTGACTTCGTCAGAGAATGGGATATTCTGATCGCTGAACGCTTCACGTAAAGCAACAGGAACGATATGATTGTCCAGATCACTTATAGCACTACTGTCAATCTCAAAAAGGAGATTCGCGTTCGACTCAATCAGTCGGATCACTCTACCTTTCGCGTACTCCGATTGCTCTGAGATCGGAGCGGAGAGTCCATGTGTCCAGTGGTATACAAAGATGGTGCCGATCAAAACGATAACCATCGCAATAGGCACAGCAATACGTGCTTTGCTGTGCGGCGGGTCGGCACGGAATAACTCCTCTAACTCTTCTTCCGAAGGCAAGTCCTCATGAATCTCGGATTTGTCTACCTTCGCGTATTGCGTCAGGAACCCGGCAACGGATGCCGCAATCGGGACGGTCAGCACCAATCCGATGGTACCGACCGCGGCTTGAATAATCGCAACGGCTGTCGCTTCATCATTAACGAGACGGAGAAATGGATAGAGGTAACCGACCTCTGGGAATTCAATGCGCGGGAGTAGCATCGTCATCATGTGAGCACCGAGGTAGGCAAAAATGAGCGTGTCCGCCATCGTCCCCATGATGTCGCGTCCGACATTCAGCCCGGCGCGGATGGCTTGTCGCACGGTGATGTTTGGATTCACCTGCTTGACTTCATGGACACTTGAGGAGATGGACATACTCACATCCATCATTGCACCGACAGCACCCAAGATAATACCAGCGGACAGGATACCGGTGAAATTCCAGTGATGTGAGGCGGGGGTCCGCCACAGTGCAATTCCGAGCTCAAGGAAACCAAACTCTTGTGCTAAGCCCGTCAGTGCCATCGCATGCTGGCTGATCACTGATAAAACACCAACAGCGGCTAAACCACCGAGGGTGCCAAGTACGCCAGAGATAACCTTGAAACTAAACCCTGTAATGAGGAGGAAGGTCGCTAATGTGAGCAGGACAGCGATGAGAAGGGCAACGCCAATTGGATTGTACCCAGCGATCGTCAATGGAACAAGCAGATAAAGCACCGCGAAGGCAGTGACAAACAGCGTCAGAATCGCGCGGACACCTTTCATCCCAGCGACAAGTATCATCAGAACACCCAACATACCTGCCAGATACAGCAGGAACGGCGTACGGAAGTACTCCCGCATCGACACTCGCTCAATTTTCGGGTGCATCGGGTCCCGGAGCGGAATATCAAGGAACAGCACATCGCCTTTGTGTAACACGCGGTCCCCAAAGGAACGTCCTGTCCAGATATTGTTGACCTTGACGATCTCCCCGCGAAATTGTCCAGAAAGGATACGGAAGGACAACACTTGGTCGGCTTCGTCACTTGTGTCTATCCCAATAACGCGTCCCAAACAGACAAGCACCTGTAACGCGCCGTCGTGCGTCACCTCGGCAAACCGATAGAGTTTCACGTGTAACACCGCGACGCTCAACAGGATGAGCAAGATAGCAACGATTTTGATATTTTTTTCTCGCATATTTTTTATTACGCTGTCAGTTGTCAGTTATCAGTTGTCGGTAAGAGGTTTGTGATTTACGCAAGTTACCTCTTAACCAATGACCGATTAACCAATAACCAACAATCCTTCTGCTGCAAACGCTCCAGCACTAAATATCAAGACTGCAAATAGTTATTTGTTGCAAATAACATGCCAATCAGAAACGCCACATTTACGCTACAGTCCAACGCTCCGGACGTTAAAACTGCACAAATCGGTGCAACACCAGCAGGGCATTGCCCAAATGCGTGCAGAGCGGTGCACATTGCCTACAGCACGCATTTTTAGCGGTGCCATAGAGAATCAACGCCGAATTCGCGTGTTGCCTCACAGTGAGAATCGGCGGGGTTGAACGGCATTGAGAAGTCGAATATTGTCTTTCAAACACACGTCAAATCCAATATGCTGCCATATACACTCAAGCCAAAGTGAAACCCAACTTCACACCATCATAGTCTCGGAAACTTGAAAACAAAAGCGTTGGGTTTCACTTGGTATCTGTTTGATGTAGCACGTATGGAGAGACTTCATTTTTCTATGACTTTTTACGGATTTGATGGAGTCCGTTCAACCCAACCTACGATGCTATGATACAATTTTTTTAAGTTAACATCTATGGTGCGTCGCGATGGTTCTTCTAAAATCCGGCGCGGTTTCAAACCGCGCCTACCGAGTCTGGCGTTAGAGATGCTTCCGGATATTTTCGGCGACGCTGCGTGGGATTCCTTTCACAGACAACAATCCGTCTAAACTCGCCTCCCGAATCGCTTCAATTGAACCGAAATGTTGGAGCAGTGCCTGCTTCCGTCTCGGCCCGACGTTCGGGATCTCATCAAGTACAGACGCACTCAGCGACTTTTGCCGGATCCGTCGATGATAGGTAATCGCAAACCGATGCGCCTCATCGCGCAACCGTTGGATCATGTGTAAGGTCGGGTTATCCTCCCGCAACACAATCGGTTCCGATTTACTGGGAACGAAAATTTCTTCGATCCGCTTCGCAAGGGCGATCATTGGAATATCGGGAAGATCGGACGTAGCGAAAACTTTCATAGCTGCCTGCGCCGCACTCAGTTGTCCCTTTCCACCATCAATTAGCATCAAATCCGGCAGTTTATTAAATTTTTCATCGTCTGCGAGAGCGCGACGGAAACGGCGCGTGATAACCTCTTGCATCATCGCGAAATCGTTCTGCCCTTCAACCGATTGGATCTTGAACCGGCGGTACTCACTTGAAGCCGGTTTCCCATCTTCCAAGACCACCATTGACCCAACGGCAAACCGATCACCGAGATTGGAAATATCGTACGCCTCAATCCGTCTGAGCGGATGTTTTAAATCAAGTAGTTCCTGCAGTTCAACGAGTGCGGGTTCCACACCACTACTATAAACTACGTTTTGTTCCCGCTGCGTCAGTAGAATCTCGGCGTTTTTCGATGCCAAAGTTTGTAGTTTCCTGAGCCTACCTGCTCTTGGCATAAGCAACCCGACACGACTCCCACGCTTCTCGCTCAGCCAATTTTCTATCAGTTCTACGGACTCAATCGGCATTGGCAAGACAACCGTCTTTGGCACGAAGACAGCGTTTTGATAATACTGCGAAATGAACGCACTTAACGCCGTCGCGAGCGATTCTGGATCCGCATCATTGAGGTAGTAATGCTCACGTTCAAGCAGCTTGCCATCTCGCACCCGCAGCAGCTGCACGCAGGCTATATCAGTCCGCGCTGCAATGCCGATGACATCCTCATCCGCTGCGGACACACTATCCATATTCTGTGTTGTAATCGCCTGTTGAACGTCCCTAAGCGTGTCTCGATACTTTGCGGCAGTCTCAAAATCGAGTGCCTCCGCGGCGGCTTCCATCTGCTCCGTCAATTCTTTAACAACAGCGTCCGTATTCCCACTTAGGAACTGACACACCTTCTGAACGATCTCGTCGTAATCTGTGACACTAATCTTATCTGCACAGGGACCCGGACACCGACCGATATGATAATCCAAACAGACCCGATATTTATTCTCTATCTCAGTGAGGGGTAGGGTACAGGTACGGATAGGAAAGAACTTCGTCAACTGTTTAACGACCTGCCGTGTTGAACGGACGTGAACAAAAGGACCGAAATATCGCGTTCCGTCGTTCTCGGCTTTACGCGTGATATGGATGCGGGGAAAAGGTTCATCCGTGGTCACGCGTAGATACGGATAGCGTTTATCGTCTTTGAGTTTCACGTTGTATCGGGGTTGATGCGCTTTAATCAGATTATTTTCTAAAATCAGTGCCTCTACCTCAGTCTCTGTAACGATGTAATCAACCTCGGTAATATACCGCACCATCTGTGATGTCAAGCCAGATGTAGATTTATCACGAAAATAGGATCTGACCCGTGACCGCAAACGGATCGCTTTTCCGACATAGATGACAGTACCATCGGAGGCTTTCATCAGATAAACGCCCGGCACATTCGGAAGAGATTGCCACAATTCAGGTGTAGCGTTATCAAGTTGTTCTGCCTTCATTTCCATGCTCCTGTGTCGGTTTGTGGCACGTTCCGGTGGTTGCGTCTACTCCTGAGAGAACTGAACCTTAGCATAAATTGCCCGCAAAGATAATTCACACCCTATCGAAACGAGAGAAAACACGTCATCAAGCGAGCGAAACTCTGTTAAATTCCAATCCTGCTCCTGTCGCAAATAATGTTCAACGCAAACGCTATCTTGTGAAATAAGTACATACTCACACAAGGAATCAAGTTTCTGATAAGACGCGAATTTATCGCCCCGATCATCAGAGCCATTCAATTGTCGGTGTGGCTTCACAGAGGTAAAGGTAAATTATGCTATCAGAAATAGCGTGACTTTTCACGCTATTTCTGATAGCATACACCTCATTATACAACCACATATTTTGAGGTGAACCATGACGAAAACAACGTCCCGCCACTTACTTGACATATTAGCAGAAGTCCCCGATTCTCGCAACAATCAAGGCAAACGACACCCACTCTCTGCCATCCTCGGACTCGCCGTGATCGCTATGATGTGTGGCTCTCGAAGTTATGCTGCCATTGCCCAATGGGGACGCACTTATCACGCAGATCTCCCAAAAGCACTCGGATTCAGACGCAGAAAGACACCGTGTGCCTCAACACTCCATTATGTTTTCAAAGACCTTGATGCCACCGCTTTGGAAAACAAACTCACGCAGTGGGCAATAACTGTCTTTGAAGACTTACCCCCGGAAACCGATACACAAGCTCTCGCCATAGATGGCAAAACCTTATGCGGGAGTGATAAACAGGATGCCAAGATTACACATCTGTTGTCCGTCGTTTCTCATCAACTCGGCATCACCCTCACACAGCAACCTGTCGATGCCAAAACAAATGATACCCAATTAACGTGATTAGAAGTCTTTTGATCAAGTCAGCATTGCGAGGCACAGGGACCTCGCGCTACAAATGGGGTTAATTTGGTATGAGATACCTATCGCAACACAGATCCTTCAGACTTTCGATGTCTCCGGAAAGATCATCACAACAGATGCCCTCCTGACACAGAAGGCATTTTGCCAAACGCTGTGTGAAAAAAAAGCCGATTATGTCTTACCTGTCAAAGCCAATCAGAAACAGACCTATGAAGATATAAAACGTCTCTTCACACCCGAAATACCACCGAAAACTGACGTTGACCCCCAAGTCTATCAAGCACGCACATTTGAAACACTGCATCAGGAAAACAAGGCACACACCGACACGTTTTCCGCTGTAGAAAAGGCACATGGATACATTACAACCCGAACCTTGACGACTTCCACTTTGCTCAATGAACACTTGACTTGGCCGGGACTTGCGCAAGTCTATGAATATCGATCACAGCGGAAGCATATACGCACCCAGAAGATAACTCACCACACCCAGTATGGCATTACAAGTTTATCGCCACAGCGAGCATCTGCCAAACGCTTATTGGAACTCCGGCGGGGACATTGGGCAATAGAAAATCTCTCCCATCGCACACGCGACGTGCTGATGGGTGAGGATGCCTCACAGGTGCGTTGTGGCAACATTCCCCAAGTCATGGCAGCCTTGCGCAATACCGTGCTAACACTCCTGCGCATCTGTGGATATACACGCATCGCAAAGACGTTCCGATTTTTCGCCGCACACCCTACAGAAGCACTAAAAATTATGCAAAAAACAGAATCTGACAATTGAATGGCTCTGCCCCGATCATAAGCTGCCGTTGACGGAGAAAGCACTTCTATTAAAACAGTCGGATTCAGGAGCGTATCAAAGTGTGTATCTTCAAAGCGCGGTTCCTCACAGACAACGACAACATCTGGATAGGTATATGTCCCCGCCGAACCAACCTTTACCCGCATATCACTTGGATACACTTCACATACCCGATTGCGTAACTGGACATGAAGTTCGGCGAATGTATTTCCTGCGATGAGATTATGCTTGCGGCTTGCCCCTGGCATTGCATGTATCTGTCCATCGCGATATTCGCTTTTGGTAAGTGCTTTCCGTTCCTTAGCGAGGTATTCTTCAGTGGTCAGTAGGGCTTGTGCCGCAGCCGTTTCCATTGTTTCCATAATTTTTTCTGTTTTTACCAGTCAACCTAAATCTTGTGATGCAGGTATCGCGAGCACAGCTCGCTCCTACAAGAAAATGAAAATAACGCAACGATCGTGAACACAGCTCGCTCCTACAAGAAAATGCATTAGGTCCTAAGACAAAACTTTCTCATATACCGCTCGATAGATAGGTCTGCCTTCCAAGACATATTTGATTTCAAAGTTCGTGGCGATATCACGATCGGGTTTGAGATCTGCGTCAACAGGCTGAAGTACCGACAAATCTGCGAGCCGTTCCTGAATCTCTTGGAAATATGCCGCATAATCTGTCACAATATACAACCTACCACCATCGGAATTGAGTGTGCGCGTCAAGGCTTCCAGAAAGTCTTGATTCCGAAAAATCCGTCGTTTTTGCTGCCGCTTTCTGGGCCACGGATCCGGGAAATAGATATGATACGCCTGCACGGATGCTGCAGCGACATACCGGGTCAAAAAGTAGTTAGCATCCGTCCACACAATCCGAACATTTGAGAACGCCCCAGAGGCCCTATTGACACCGAAATGCCGCATGTACTTCTCAAACCGCTCCCGTGTCAATTCGACGTACTTCTGTGCACGTTCCACCCCGATATAGTTGACCTTCGGATGCCGTTTCGACGCTTCAAGCAGGAAACGTCCCTTACCGAACCCGATTTCTATTTCCACGGGTTGCGCATTTCCGAAAAGTGCTTCCCAATCAATCGGCGCAGCCACCTCGCTGAGTGAAACAGCGCGTTCTGTTACAATGTCAATGATCTGGGAGTGGGAAGTTGTATTCTGATAGTAGAGGTCAGTGTAGTTGGGATTTTCGCGCATAAGCCGATCACGATTCCGACAAATATTTGTGGAGATGCGTTTTAACCAAATTGTCCTGCGGTTGATACCCCAACACTTCAACTGCGCCACTTATATCAAGATAACTCTGTTGATACCCGTCAGAGTTCGCAGAACGTCCGTATGTAATCAGATATTTAACGGGTCCATCGTAATCAACAGCCAAACCGAAGAGTTGGACGCAATCTCGCGGGGTCAGGAGTGTGCTACAGTGCCGAATCCCACTCGGTTCGTACGTCCCATTGAAACTCCCGATACGGATACTAATGAACCGCATATCGTGTGCATCCACGAGATACCGTCCCGCGATCTCTGCCATCCCCTTCATTGCACCGTACCAACCGTCCGGACGAAACTGGTCGCCCGTTGAGAATCGGGGTGGAGAGTTCAACCTCTCATTCCAGCCTGAAACATGATTCGTGCTGGCGTATACAATCTTTTTAACGCCGCCTTCTCGTGCCGCTTCAAAGAGGGTCATAGACGCACCGATGTCGCTGACTTCGCCCGGTGCCCTCCCAAGCGAATCTTGGCGCACATACGCCAGATGGACCAACACATCTTGCTCGCGGCACAACTCCTGCATCGCAGCGTAGTCGCGAATATCTGCTTGCGCTATGCGAGAACTCGCGTCTACAATCGGGTTAATATCCATCAACGTCAATGTGTAGGCATCCTCTTTTTCCCATGCCTGCCAGAGCGCGGTGCCGACCGTGCCTGCCGCGCCTGTAATGAGTACACGTTGCTTCATCTCTCTCCCTCAAACCAAGACTATTGTCTTGTCATATCTGAAATTGTAGGTAAAAGTAGCGTTTCCGTAAACACCCGTTCCGCCTTTCCGAGTAACCGGTGGGTCCGGTGCGGTTCCAAACTGCGCCTACCCGATGTATGGGGACACAGCACTATTGTCCGTTTTCAGCATCCAACGCCGCCATTATATCAGTATGCACCGCCTTCGGATCAGCCACCGACTGGACATAGAACCTGTCGATCGCCTGTCCGCCTAAACCTGAGCACTTACACATCTCAACGTTCAATCCGAGTTTCGCCAAGATACCGCTGAAGTAGTGGAGGAATCCCATCTTTTCCTCACCGACAACGACAATCTCTGAATAACTCCGTGCTGTCTCAACAGTGACATCATCAACCTGCCATGTCTCATTCAGATTCACATAGTGCCTCTCAAAAATCTGGTCAAGCGTAACCTCCTCTGCGAGGAGACTTCGGATGTCAAAATCGAGGTCCCGTTTGAGATCCTCGTCAAGTGGCATCGGTTCTCCGCGGTGATGGGTCGGTTGATGGACAAGTCGATAGATTTCAAGCTCAATATTCGTATCCTGTTTTGTATAGACACGCGCATCCCGGACATCTATGCCGTTCGCGTAAAAGAGACCACTCACCCTGTGCAATTTTCCGAGTCGGCTCGGACTACAGAGATGTAGTTCGGTAAATCCGGGGCGGTCAACAAATTGGACGATTCCAGTGCTGGGCGTTGCATCTGTCTGTGCAGATGCTGCTTCTGCTTGTGTTGTCATCTTTATATGCATAGCGATCTCCTCAGGAGAAACACTAATACGGTAGGGGACCGGCATGTGGTGAAGGAATTGCTGAAATTCTTCAACGGGGGCAAAGGCACCCCACTGCGTCTCCTCTTGACCAACGAAGCGAGTGCGCGCCACCTCGTACAAACTCTTCAGATTATGCTTAACGACATGGCTGAAGTTCTGTGAACCGTTGGCTTTGGAATCGCAATAGGTGAGCAGATACAGCGCAGTCAGACGCTCCAACGAGTTAACCTTCTTACAGAATTCGGCAATCGTGCTTTCATCCCAATGATGATAGCGCGCCAAATCTATCATTGCAAGGTGTTCCCAGATGAGAAAGCAGATATCATCTGTCTGTTGTGAGTTGAACCCAAATTCGGGTGCGATGCGTTCCGCTTTTTCGGCACCGGTCATCGGATGGCTCGGATCCGGCTTATCTATATCGTGAAGAAAGAGTGCCATATAGAGCGGACCCGGATCCGAAAGTGCGCGAAATGCGGTGTTGAGTTCCTCTAATTCGGAAGTCGGGGACGGCGACACCGGCGAACCCAAACCGCCTGCCCCACCAAACGGGCTACTCGACTCCATCTGTCGGATCTCATCAAGATAGCCAATCGCAACGAGCGTATGTTTCCCGACCGTATACGGATCGAGACTTCGTTCACTCCGTGTCATCATTGCCCTTTCAAAAAGCGCGCCTCCTTCTCCGAGATGCGACAGGATATCGAGTCTGTGCAAGCGTGTAAGAGTCTTCGCTACATCACCCGGCATGTTTATCAACTCTGCCATCCGTCTTTGGAAAGAACGCCAATCAAAAGCGTGAACGTAGTGGGAGATGAATGTGGAAAGTGATGCATCGATTTCAAAATCGTATTGCTGGAAGTAGGTGAACAACGTAAAAAGCTCATCTGCATCAAGTTCACCGAAGTTATTATCCATGCAATAGAGTATATCTGTCCTGACCGCAAGCACATCGGAAATCGGGATTCCGTTCGCCAACATTTTCCGAATTAACAACTCCGCTTTGAAATGCAGATATTTTGCCTTCGCATAATATTCCGCCATGAATTCGTAACGCCCTTCGTCGGTTTCATCTGTTAATCCAAGGACGCGAGCGATCTGTGCCTGCAGCATATCCTCCTTCTCAGGATGATAGGTGAGATCATCGTATGGCGCATCGGCAAGCACATGGAGCAGGTTACGCACCTTAAACATAAAATCAAGGGACGGCATTAGCTGCTCATCGTCATAGCGTTCGTAGAGTTCAGGTATTGATGTAAAATCTGGCAGCCCGCACATCCAGAGAGCGTATTGAAGCGTCCGGAGCCCGCCTCGTCCCGTTTTCACATTCGGTTGGTTGAGATAGATGGTATCCTCAGAAGCCTTGAAAGCATCCGCCTTGGATTTCAGGAGATCCAGCACGAGCGAGATATCCGATTTTTCAGAGTGCACGGCTTTTCGGAAACGTTCCGTCAGCGTTGCCTCACCCGCAATAAATCGCATATCAATGAGTGCGGTCATATCTTGGTAGTTCCACTGCGCTATATCCGCCAGCGGACGATAGATCAAACTGAACTCAAATCCCGGAATCACCGAGTGGAGGCTGTCAAAAAAATCGTAGAACCATCGGATTAGTTCGAGCGTGCTCTCATCATAAATATCTTCTAAATCCACGGAGGAGGTATAAACAACGTCCACATCCGAAAAATAACAAAGCTCATTTCTGCCGTAACTGCCGACACCATAGAGCGCGACATCCGGCACCCACTCCTCCAATTCCGTCTCTAAGTCGGCAGTGTCAACGTCTGGAAGTTCCTTCAGCACATCAATTTGTTTCTGGTATTCATCCCGAATCTGAAAGGCGGCAACCTCATAAACTTTCTGAATCACGACATCCCACACTTGCGTGTGGATCTTACAAGCACCGAATCCGCTTTCCCCTTTCAAGATGCCGGCTTTTAGCTGCTCCCGCTCGGATTGGATGAAAGCAGCGAGTTGTTTTTGCAATTCATCAAAAGGCACATCCAAGTCAGGCACATAGTCATTGAGTCGTTTTTCGATCTGTGTGTTATCCATTTCTACTCACCCCTAATATATTAGCTTAGTCCAATTGTCGTGTAGTTACCTCCGAATAACAAAATGACTATGGGTTCACTTAAGCGCATTATACATCAAATACCGAAAAAACACAAGCGGAATTAGTTGTCAGTCAGGGCTATTCAGTTTTCCAATTTCTCATTGGATGAGTTTAACTGCGAGTAAAGGTTTTGAAGCGAGAAATCGTATTGTTTCAGAGATTTTTGTGTGTCCTGCGAAGCGTAAAACAGACATGGCAGTGTTGCGTAATGCTGCGATGACTTGTGGTATACTCCCGGTTCTCGCCTGTGAAGCGTCCTCCCCGAGAACGGTGTCTCGGACCCAATGGACTTTGTTTTCTATCGTCCAATGTTCGCGTCGGAGTTTGAGCAAGTCTTCTGCGGATGCGACTTCGGGTGAGAGACTCGTGATGCCATACTGCGTCTGCGAGGAGATCTGGGCTGTTTTTGTGTTTTCTCGCTGAGATTGGTATTGATAAACCTGAGCGATTCCGGGCCATTTGATGTAATCTGTGAGCAATGTGCTTGCGGTTAGGGTGCGTGTGGTGGTCAACCCGTGTGATGTTTCAACATGGGTGTAGGTATGAAGGTGTGCGCCTTCTTGGGTGTGAAGGTTTTCAAAGCGTCGGGTCTCAACCTCTGTGGCATCTGTCTCCGAGAGGGGTTCAAAGAGTTGCTGAATGTCGTCATACATCTGTTTGTGATTTTCTTTGACAGGCAGCGCATAGTCTGCCTGATGTTCGAGAACTTCTTTACAAAAGGTTCTCTGCGTCAAAAGGGCATCTGTCGTCACGACTTTCTCTGCGACATCAAACGCTTTGAGGAGTTGTGTTGAGATCGGAATCTCGTTGGTTTTCCCACTGACAGGCTGTTGTGCGAGGGTAATCCCTAACTCATGACAGACTGCGGAAAGTAAATGTGTCCGGTATCCCGTCTCTGGGTTTTCAGAGCCACATAACTCTTCGGAATTAGTCGTTTTGGACTTGAGAAGTTTTTAAATTTGACTTTAAATTTCCGAATCATTTTCCATGCTGTCGGTGAGAAACTTTACAAAGATGTCAGTTTCTCGGTAGTTGTATTTATAGCACGCCTCTGCGAGATACAAGGGGGTGTATGCTGTTGAATAGTGGTGATGTGATCCATACCACGCCCGTTTGACGAAAGACCAAAAACCTTCCATTGTGTTGGTATGTATCCCACCCGGCTCCCATTTCTGACTCCGGTTCATCGTTTCATGCTTCATCTGTTTACCGATCTCGTTGTAGCCTTTATACTGGTCGGTATAGAGTTCGGAGTCGTCTGTTTTGACAAACGTCTTGATAAACTCAGCGATTGTGCTACCCTTGACATTCCCAACAAGTTCAGCGACGACTTTCCCGCCTCTTGCGACTACGCCAAGCACTACATCTTTCGCTGTTCCACGTCCGCGTTTACGGGGTTCGCCAATCTCTTTATCGTAGTCTTTCTTGCGTTTGCCACCGATATAGGTTTCGTCCGCTTCAACAATCCCTTGTAGTAAGACGTTATCCTTACCCATCTCGGCACGGATAGCCATCATTATACGCCAACATGTTTTCTGTGGCAATCCTAAATCGCGTGAAAGTTGGCAACTTGAGAGGCTTTTCTTCGCATTCGCCATCAACGCGATCGCCAAAAACCACTTCTGAAGCGGTATCTTCGTCCCTTGAAAAATTGTTCCGTGTGTTGCCTTGAAGGTGGATCGGCAATCGTGGCAGTTGTAGCGTCCGATACGCCCTATATCATGTTCGTTGCGTCGTCTGATGTGTGTAGACTCACAATGTGGACATTCTGGCGATCCCTGCCATCTCAGATGCTCTAAATACTCGATGCAATGTTCTTGCGTCGGGAACGTCTCCATTATCCTGATCAAATCCATCAGAAAATACTCCTATTTGTGAAAAGGAGTTGCTTTTTTCTGATAGGTTCTGATACAATAATCAGATAAGCGTGGAATCCGAAAAAAGCAACTCTACTTTCGGGTTTCAATAGGGGGCTTTAACCCCCTATTTTCTTATCTGTGTTGTATCACATAACCCCTTTATTTACAAGGGGTTATTACACTTTTTTAACAACTTTTTGCAAGTCCAAAACGACTAATTCCGTAACTCTTTACCATCAATAGCGACTCCTTGTAGACGCTGTGTTTTGAAAGCTTGAAAGTCTTCAAGTTTTGAAGACACCCATTTCGTTAGGGATGCTTCGAGACTCACTACGTCAAGACGCTTCAAGAGATTATGCAGTGTTGACGCACGCGGGGTTTTCTTAGACCTGAAACCTAATGCTTGGATCAGTTCGGGTTGGCTCCGTGCCCACGTCGCTACAGAGGTATAACCTCTATGTCCCGTCATCAGACCGATGATGATCAAAGCCAGGATAGAGACCAAAGGATAGCGTTTGCCTTTTTTATGGCGTGGATCCGGCACTTCTGCTAATATATCAAGTAAGTGGCAAGAGGAACTGCTTGTCATGATTCACCTCAAAAAATAGGTTCATTTTTTACGGTGAAGGATAGCACATATCGCGTGAAAAATCACGCGATATGTGCTATCTCAAAATATTAACAGATGTGAAAAATATTACAAAAAATTCCGAAAACTGAATAGCCCTGGTTGTCAGTCAGGGTCATTCAATTGTACGATTCCTCATTTTATGAGGTTAACTGCGAGTTTAGGTTTGGCTGCGAAAAGTTGGAGTGCGTCGGTAATTTTTGTATGTCCAGTGCATCGTAAAACAGAGATGGCTGTGTTTCGCAGAGCTGCCATGACTTGAGGCATAACACCGGTTCGGACGCATGATGCATCTTCTTGAAAGACAGTATCTCGGATCCAATGGAGTTTGTTCTCAATGGTCCAATGCTCTCGCCGGAGTTTGAGCAAGTCAGCTGCCGAGGCACGTTCGGGTGTCAGACTTGTGATACCATACTGCACGTTGCACTTGACGTGTGCTGTCTTTTTACACATCTGGTGTGTGGTGTATTGATAAACTTGCTGTAGCCCCGGCCAGTCGGTGTGTTCCGTCAAGAGCGTACTTGCGGTGAGGGTGCGTGTGGTAATCCTGCCTTTTGCGTCTTCTGTGTCCGTATAGGTTTGCAGATGTGCGCCGGCAACCTCTGCGTGAAGATTTTCAAACCGGCGGTGCTCCACTTCGGGTGGGTCTGTTTCATCAAAGGGTTCAAAGAGGTCTCGAATATCTTCATACAACTGTTTCTGATTCGCTTTGACGGGGAGGCAGTAATCTGCTTGATGCTCAAGGATTTCTTGACAGAACTTGCGTTGGGTCAAAAGTGCGTCCGTGGTGATGACGAGCCCTGTGATATCAAAGGAAACCTTCAAGAGTTCAATGGAAACAGGGATTTCATTGGTCTTTTCACTGACGGCACATTCTGCGACAGGGATACCTAACTCATGAAAGACGGCTGCGAGCAGATGTGTCCTGCGTGCGTCTTGGGTATGACTGTTGCCTAAGGTTTGGTTTCCATCTATCGCAAGTCCCTTCAAGTCAGACGTGGAAATGTGCGAACTTGCTAAAGTCTGTGTTGTCCACTGCGTAAGGGTCTTTTCTACAGTGTCGATGTCAAGACGCCGATAGAGATAATGAAACGTTGATGCTGCGGGGGTTTGCTTCGCCGTGAACCCCAAAGCCTGTCGGAGGTCTGGGTGGAGGCGTGCCCATTTGGCAATCTGTGTATAGCTGCGTTGTCCACACAGGAGCCCGACAACCGTGAGTGCGAGCATTGCGACTAAGGGGTGGCGGCGTCCTTTTTTCTTGCGTGGGTCTGGCACTTCTGCTAACATATTAAGTAAGTGGCAAGAGGAAGTTTTTGTCATGATTCACCTGAAAAACTTGTTAATTTTAGGGTGAAGTATAGCAGAAGTCGCGTGAAAAGTCACGCGACTTCTGCTTATCTGAAATATTAACACCTGTGAAAAATATGACACCAAAAACCTACAATTGAATGGCCCTGGTTGTCAGTTGTCGGTTATCAGTTGTCAGATTCGGGATTTGTAGGATTCAAGGATTGTAAGGATGAGAGACACTATGGGATTGACACACGACTTTCCCTACTGACTGCTGACAACTGATCACCGAGAACCAATAACTGAAACTGTCCTTATACACAGGGCTATTTAGTTTTCGTTTTTTTACCATTTTGATCGGAAGATCGCGAGCACAGCTCGCTCCTACAAGGATATATGTGGATTTGACGTTCGCTCTTAGCGGAAAACTAAATGACCCTGGTCCTTTACAAATATCTTTTTGACTTTTTTAGCACATCTGGTATATTATTGATTATAGTGGTGCAAGGTTAAGAACACTTCCACTAACATCTTTTATATCCGTATTAAACCAAAACCCGCACGGAGAAAACATATTCGCTGTGCCTCAGCGCATCGCAACATAAGACATGGAATTTGCCATACCTGAATTAATCAGTTCCCCACCATTTTTGATAATTGTAGCGGTATTCGCTATATTTCTCGTAATTGGCATTATTAAGCACGCGACCCGTTTATTAATTTGGATTTCCGTCATTTTTGTGATTCTCATCGGTCTCGGCATCGCGAAACACGCCGAGCTGCTCAACCGGTTTGAGAATTTCCTTAAATGATAAATTGAGTCTATTTTTACGGCAGCACACGATCAAAATGCTCTCTACCCTTTTTCGGTCTGCAAGGAACTTTAAGTGAACTGACACGCCGCTCTTTCTAAACACGCCCACTTACGACTTACCTTCCTGAAACATCAATCAAAACTAAACAACACCACTTTTTTCTTGACACACTTTTGCCACCTTGCTAACATACAAAATCAGGGGAATCTGAAGATGAGCGACATCAAATATCAGGTAGCCATTATCGGTTGTGGTCGGATGGGGCAGAACTATGCTGAGGCATATACCACCTATCCGGACACAGAGATTGTCGCGATCGTTGATGCCAACGCACAACGACGAGATATCCTCGGTGCGCGCTTCGGTGTTGATGCACTTTACTCAGATGTAGAAGCCTTATTGCGCGACATTGTGCCAGATATCGCTGTTGTTGTCACGCCTACCAAGTATATGAAAGATGCTGTGATTGCATGCGCCGAAGCCGGTGTCAAAGGGATCTCTACGGAAAAACCGATCGCCGCGCGTCTCCAAGATGCCGATGCAATGGTCGATGCGTGTGCCGAACGCGGTGTGGTATTTGCCGGGGGTAACCTTCAACGCGCAATGAACGAGGTTCAAGAAGCCGCATCTCGCCTCCGTAATGGTGAATTTGGGGACATCAGAGGTGCGAGTGTTCACGGCTTCGGCGGCGAGATTTCTGGTGGTGGCTGTCAACACATCTCAATCCTGAGGCTTTTCATGAACGCTGAAGTCGAAGAAGTAATCGCATGGGGATCACCGCCTGAAGCATTAAGTGCAGAAACCGATGAAGGCTTAATTATCAACGGACATTTTCAACTCACAAACGGGTTGGCATGTAGTGTCTTCGGAACACCGACACCGTGCCGCGGTGTAGATGTCTGGACAGACGAATGCCTCGTCCGTTGGGACTGGAATCCGCCTGAGATTTTCAAAGGCTATGACCAACACGGCAATCGTATCCGACTTGAACCCAATTACAGCCCGTACCCGTGGCGCGAATTCAGTTATCTGACAGGCTCAATCCGCTCCTTTTTGGCAGCGGTTGATGGCAACGGACACCCGTGGATCACTGGCGCGGATCTCCGACAAGCATTAGAGGTGGCAATCGCTGCAAAACGCTCCGCAACCCGAAACAGTGTGCCCGTTAAATTACCGTTAGAAGACAGATCCTTAGCACTCTATCCACGTCCCTACCGATGGCTCGGAGGCGACGCAACCGGTAGACCTCAAAGTATTAAAGAAGCAAAGTCATAGCGCACGTCGTGTGCAGAAAGTAGTAGGCGCACGCCGTGTGCCGTAACAGGAGAACTAACGATGAACGAAGATCAGAAATATCTATTCGATTTGACCGGATTCCTCATCGTCGAAAACGCTTTGACCCCTGAAGAAGTTGCACAATGCAACGCCGCTATCGACCACCACATCGCCGGACTCAGAGAACGCGAGAACTCATTGGCAGGTGGTTCACCCACACTCGTCGGCACAGCAAACCGAATGGACATGGGAGGGATGCTCGCATGGGAGAAACCGTGGTGCGAACCGTTTCGCGATCTCCTCGTGCATCCCAGTGTTAAACCGTACCTTGAAGAGGTCTTAGGCAAAAAATATCGACTCGATCACGGTCCGGGATTAATCGCCATGGAAAAAGGGACAGAAGGCGGGACTTTACACGGCGGCGGGATTGAGCGTCCTAATTTCTCTGAAGCCTATTTCTTCAAATACGGAAGAATCTATACAGGCTTGACTGTCATTGAATACATGCTCGCTGATGAAGGCCCTGGTGACGGCGGCTTAGCGATCATCCCCGGAAGCCACAAGGCGAATCTCCCGTGTCCAAGCAATATGAAGCGGTACGAGCAATATCAGAATCTGGTACTTGAAGTCAACGCCAAAGCCGGCGATGCGGTGATTTTCACCGAAACCTTGACACACGGCACGCTCCCGTGGACAGGTGAGCATCAACGTCGTGCTTTGCTTTACAAGTTCAGCCCCGGATTTCAAGCGTACAGCGCAGGTGCGCACCAAATCGCATATCCTGATTACATTGAGGACATGTCCCCAGAACAGCGAGAAGTGATGGAGGCACCCCACATCCGGCACTAAACCGTATCGGAGAAAACCCGTTGAAGGAGAAAACCGTGTCAAAACTAAGCGTTGCTGTCATCGGCTGCGGCAGCAGAGGCCGCGGCCACATGGAAATCCTCTCACAATTTGACGATACCAGTCTCGTCGCTGTCTGCGATCCGATTGAAGCCGCACGAAACGATGCCGCGGACAGGTTCAACGTCTCGGCACGTTACGAGAGCATTCAGGAACTATTGGATAGCGAAACCTTAGACGCTATCTTTGTCGCTACACCGGCGCACCTTAATGGCGAGGCAGCACTCCCGTGCTTTGAACGCGGTGTCCACACGCTTTTAGAGAAACCGCCCGGTATGAGTGTCGCAGAGACAACCGCGTTGCGAGACACCGCAAAACAGATGGGTGCGAAAGGGATGGTAGGTTGGAACCGTCGCTTCCACCCGATCATCCTTGAAGCAAAACGGCAAGTTGCCGCACGCGGTCCTGTCACACAAATCGTAGGGGAATTCCACAAGAGCATCACCCGATTGGCACAATCCGGGAAATTTCCTGAACACCTGATGGACAATATGTTTCTGGAGACACCGATCCATGCGCTTGATGCAATCCGCGCCATTGCCGAAGCCGATGTCCAAGAGGTGCATAGCGTCGTCCAACGGACAATCTCAGATTATAAGGACGTTCACGCTGCGCTCATCCTATTTGACAACGGCTGCGTTGCCCAACACATCGCCAATTACACCACAGATGCACGCCTTGAACGCTACGAGATTCACGGCAGAAACATCTCCGCCTACCTCGAAGGTGTCTCCCACGGCACGGTTTTCTGCGATGGAACGCAACATAAACTGACCGAAGCAGGCACCGGTGGCACCGTTGAACAAGATCGGTATTTCTTAGATTGTGTCAAATCCGATACACCCGTTTCGCTGCCAGCGGCTAACTTGGATGAAGCGGTTAAGACGATGCAACTTGCTGAAGATATTCTAAACGGACTGCGCTAATCAATTTCAAAATTTCGCTGGCGAGGTTTGCAACCTCGCCTTTCAAAAGGAACACTACGATGCCAACCCTTGATGAACGCTTTGAAGCCTATAAAACCGACGGCTTTACAATCTTTGAGAAGGTCTTTGACGAACCGCAAATGCAAAGTTGGCGAGAGAAACACGCAGAACTCTCCGCCGCCAACGACGGACAGACATGGTTCGGAAATACCCTCGAATTGGCACCCGAACTGATGTGGCCCACTGTCTCACATCCGACAATCCTTGAATTTTTGGAAAAGGTCATGGGTCCCTTTGTGCAATTAGATAATCTCACGCTCGCCGCGTTTCAACCGATGGAAAAAGAGAAAGCGGAAGGTAAGGTCTCCGGTTGGCACCGTGACCGGTGGGCACACGTCCCCTATACCGACACGTATCACCGTCCGAACGCCATCAACGCTATTTCCTATCTGCAAGACTTGACAGACGAATTCGGTCCCCTCCGTGTTATTGTCGGTTCGCATCGGAAGCCGATTACGCTGGAAGATTCACAGCGTGGGATACCGCATCCAGACGAAAAGTTGATTCACATGGGAGCCGGCGATGTCGTCATCACACACAACGGGCTCATTCACTCCGGTACTCCGAATACTGCTGACAAGTTACGCTACTTCTTCAGCATCTATTATAATCTGACATGGCTGAAGCATACTGATCACCACACGGGTCCGCACACCCAAAAGTTGTTGGAAACCGCAAGAACCGTGAATAACCATCAACACATGCGGCTTCTCGGTGTAGATGAGCAACTGCAACCGCGATGCAACTCTGGTTTCCTCAGTTCCGACGAAAAACGCTGGGCAGAATGGACAACCGCCGACCGCGACGCAATTAAGGTTTTTTAACAATTCGGTTTTCGCTCCGATTGACCTTACAGACCAATCGGGTTTTTGACGAGGTCGGTACGTCCCCGGAAACGATTAAGCATTTTAATTTATTTAAAGGATATGGGAACACTTGCCGGAAAGGTTCTTCAATAAAATGGAGGAATAATTAAATGGCAAATCCAAGCGTAGTGCCACCAACACTCAATGTTGAGCTCGATCACGTATTGCAACAGGAAGTCAACTTCTTCCTCAACTGGGGCTATCTCATCGTTGACAACGCCGCAACACCGGAACAGATTGAATCATTACGAGAGGCACTCGATGAAAGCTACGACCGCAAAGACAAAAGTCAATTCATTGGTGAACTGCTTGAGGAGGACGATCGGTTCGCATTTTTGTTAGACAACCCACCCGTCATGCGACGGATGGAAGCGATATTAGGCACCTGTGTCCAACTCCACAGTGCCACAGCACGCATCAGCGAACCCGGAACGCCTGACCAGCACTGGCACCGCGACGGTCCCTGGCCCGTGGCACCGAACGGCACACCTTACGGGAGTCTCCCCGCACAGATCAACTGCGGCTACTATCTCGACGAAGTCACCGACGAGAACGGTCCCACGGTTATCCAACCCGGCAGCCACAGAGCACCCTTCCGTCCGCCACCTACCCCTGTCGAACTGCCTGACGAAAAACGGGTACTCGTCTCCCCTGGGCAAGCGGTTATGTTCGACGGATGGACATGGCATCGCGGTGCCGCTAACAATTCCTCAGAACGCCGCCGCGTCTGCCTGATGTGTTACCAAAACGCCTGGATGAAATCCAGAGAACCCTTTGATGGACCGCGCGTCACCAAACTCCGAGAAGAAGGCACACCCCAACAGCAACTCTTGCTCGGCGCAATCCCAAAATGGTGAAGTAGTAGGCACGCTCTATCGTGCCGTAAACCAACGGAGAAATCTATATGAATATAGCTTACATCGTCATTGACACCCTACGCTACGATCATATCGGCGCAAACGGTAATGACTGGATAGAGACGCCGAATATTGATCGGTTTGCTTCCAAATCCTGGGCTTATGATCGCGCCTTCTGCGCCAGTTTCCCAACTATACCCTACCGTACCGATGTCATCACCGGACAGTACGGCGGTCCGTTCCACCCGTGGAAACCGCTCCGCCACGAACGCCAAACCTTACCGTGGACGCTCGCACAAAACGGCTACGCAACGCAACTCATCCACGACACACCGCACCTCGTCAACGGCGGACATAACTTTGATTGGCCCTTCCACGCTTGGACTTTCGTCCGTGGCGCAGAGGTTGACAGGGACTGGATCATGGATACCGACCCCTTGCCCGATAACTGGGCCCGCCAGCCGCTGTTTGATTGTCTCGACGACAAGGCAGCACTATCAGGAATGCTCCGCAGCTACGCACGCGCAAATCGAAATCGTAAAAAATCGGAAGACTGGAACTGTGCAAAACTTTTCAATACTGCTGCCCAATTCCTCAAAGATAACGCCAAACGCGATAACTTCTTCCTCTGGGTAGACTGCTTCGATCCGCACGAACCGTGGGATTCACCGCCTGAATTCATTAAAAAATACGATACCCGTCCCGGCTATGATGGGCGCGTCGATCCGCGCAGCCTCGGCGGTATGAACAACCCAAAGCTCTCTGGTGAAGCGAAACAGCATATCAAGGGTTTATATTCAGCGAAGTTAACATGGATGGACCACTGCTTCGGTCAATTCCTTGACGCACTTGAATCTACTGGACTCGACAAGAACACCGCCGTCATTTTAACGGGCGATCACGGCACTAACGTCGGTGATCGCGGTTCTTTCGGCAAAGGACAACCTGTACGTGAGCAGGAAGGGCACGTCCCCCTCTTCATCCGTCTCCCCGCAGGCGACACGGGACGGAGCAACGTCATCGTCCAACCGCAGGATTTCTTCCCGACGATTCTCAATATCTTGGGTGAGACGCGTCCTGACAGCATTCACGGACACGACATCTTAACACCCGCACGTGAAGGAAAATCCGGCGAAAGGGAACTTGCACTCTCAGGTGGCAGCATTGAGCGGTGGCAGCAGGCATCTCAGAACGAAAATGGTATCCTCTTTACCGCTTTCGACCAAGACTGGAGTTTAGAGGTTGCCGCGAAACCTGAAAATTCAAAACTCGTCGGGCTTGGTGAGTTAGAATACGTTCAAGACCAGCATCAGGATGTCGTAGCAAAACTTCACGCTGCCGCTATTGATGAGATTGAACGCCGCGGCACGGATCCTGCGCTGATGGTATGGCTCCGAAGCGGTGGCGAAGATGCATTCCCTGCCGAAGCCAATTACTGGGACGGCTTCCCCGGACCAGCAGGTTTCCGACCTTATTTCGGGAAACTCTATACCGGCGAGTAATCTCCTACGACAAAAAAGCCAATTTCTGCAGGCGAGGTTTCTAACCTCGCCTTCTTGAAGAAACCTCAGATTTTGTGGGAACGGATTGTATCCTCAATATTCTCAGAACAGGACAATTTTCAATAAATTTGACAAGGGCTTGGAATTCTGATAGCATAGTAACAAAAAACGAGGGTACAAACTACGAAAAGTTCCGCTTTTTAAGGAGGTCCCTAAATGAGGAAATCAAATCTTCAGCAGCAAGCAGTAATGTTAATCGAGCAACTCCCTACCGAAAAACTCAGAGCTGCTATCGATTATCTGAACTATCTGTATGACAAAGAAGCATGGGAGGCAACGCACGAATTGGCTAGCGATCCTGAAATCGCCAAAGACTTAGAAGACGCTAAAGCCGATGTGAAAGCTGGTAGACTTAAAAGTTGGGCCGATGTTAAGCGGGACGTTTGAAGTACAATTCACTGATAGAGCACAGACACATTACAACAGTCTTGATACCAATATGACACGCCGAGTCAACGAAGCACTTGAGCGGCTAATCCAGAATCCTTTTTTCGGACCCAATATTGTCAAACTTAAGGGATCTTACACCGGGCAATACCGCTATCGCGTTGGAAGTTATCGGATTATCTACGAAGTGGACACTCAAAATCAAAGATGCATTGTCATGAGTATTTCCGCGCGTGGAAAATCATATAACCCTTAATTCAGCACCATAGGAGAAAATCATGCCACGTACATACAAAGCCTGTCTCATCGGATGCGGACGGATGGGCGCAACCATCGACGACGAAGTCGCAGGACGACCCGATAGTTTTATATGGCAACCCTTCTCGCACGCAGCAGCAGCAGTCGCATGTGAGCGGACTGACCTCGTCGCTGTTTCCGATGTCTTTGAGGAGAAAGCTGAAACCATCAGACAACGCTACGGAGCCGAGCGTGCCTATACAGATTACCAAGAGATGATCGAAAAAGAGAAACCCGACATCGTCTGTATCGCCACGCGTCCGGGTCCACACGCTGATATCACTGTTTTTGCTGCTGAGAACAATGTCAAAGGTATCTACTGCGAAAAACCGCTCTGCTGCGCTATGGAAGAAGCCGATGTCATGGTAGACATCGTTGAAAAGCACGGTGTCAAATTCAACTACGGCACGCAACGCCGTTATATGCCGATCTACCGCCAAATCCGGGAACTCGTCGATGCGGGCGAAATCGGTGACGTGCAATGCACTATCGCACAATATGGAGCCAGTTCCGCGCTCTGGGGATTAACCCACGCCGCCGACATGCTCCTCTTCCTCGCCGGTGATCCAGAGGTAGATTTCGTGCAAGGCACGATTATATGCAATGATTCAGATTGGGATGGCAATCGCCTCAATGTTGACCCTGGCATCGCCGCTGGCTACATTCGTTTTTCCAACGGGGTCCACGGCTATAACACTGCAGGCACCGGCCCCGAATACGAGATCTGCGGCACCCGTGGCAAGATCCGTGTGCAAAACAATAGCCGAGAAATCCAATTCCGAAAGAAGGACGGCACCTTCTTTGAAGAGGTCCCGTTTCCAGAGACATCCCGTGCGACAGGCACTGTGATGGGTATCACAGACATTGCCGAAGCACTCGACGAAGACCGCGAGACAAAGGGACCCGTCCACCTCGCACGCCGCAGTCAAGAAACGCTCATGGGTATGATCGAATCGCATCGACTCGGCGGCAAACACGTCTCACTTCCCATGGAAAACCGTTCCCTCTACGTCACCAGAGACAACTGGTAAACTTGTGAGTGCCAAATTACCTGCTGGCGAGGTTTCTAACCTCGCCTAAAAAACATGAACTTAGACACCCAAATCCAGCAATTCCGTGAAACCTTTTACAACGTCAAAGCCGAAGTCCAAAAACGGATTGTCGGTCAAGACGCGATCATTGAAGGTGTGCTTTTCTGTCTACTCGCCAACGGGCATGCACTCCTTGAAGGTATCCCGGGTTTAGGTAAAACGCAACTTATCTATACACTCAGCGAAGCACTCGACCTCCAATTCAAACGCATCCAATTCACGCCGGACATGATGCCTTCGGATATCACAGGCACAACGCTCCTCGTTGAAGACGATCGCGGCGGAAGGCATCTTGAATTCCAACAGGGTCCCATTTTCGCGCAACTGATCCTCGCCGATGAAATCAATCGCGCCACACCACGAACACAATCCGCACTCCTGGAGGCGATGCAAGAGCGCACCGTCACCGTCGGACGTACCAGCCATAAGTTAGAAGAACCGTTCTGCGTCTTGGCAACACAAAATCCGCTGGAAATGGAAGGCACCTATCCGCTCCCAGAGGCACAACTCGATCGGTTTCTATTCAAACTCCTTATCGACTTTCCGAGCGAAGATGAGATCGTCGAAATCTTGCGCCGTACCACGTCCGGTACTGACATCACTATTGACAAAGTTACGGATGCCGAGACACTCAATGAGATGCGCCGACTTGTCCCGCAAGTCCCGATCGCTGAGCATGTCGAACGCCACATTATCCGACTCGTCCGTGCGACGCACCCGGATTCCGAGAACGCACCGGATATTGTGAAGCGTTATGTCCACCTCGGTGCGGGTATTCGGAGCGTCCAAGCGATAGCCCTCACTGCTAAAATTAGTGCCCTCCTTGACGAACGTTACAATGTCGCCTTTTCGGACATTGATGCCGTGCTGCTCCCCGCACTCCGCCACCGTATCCTCCTCAATTTCGAGGGACAAGGTGAAGGTGTTCAACCTGCCACTATCGTCACCGAAGTCCGAAATACGATAACCCCAACACCGTAATTTTCCCTTCGCTGGCTAAACTCCCAACCTTATCCTGCTCGCCTCTCTTTCGCTGGCGAGGTTTCCAACCTCGTCCCATAAATTAATCACTTGACACCTCCTTGAACGGACGCTATAATATAGA
Organism: Candidatus Poribacteria bacterium; assembly: GCA_965246985.1. Taxonomy (GTDB): domain Bacteria; phylum Poribacteria; class WGA-4E; order WGA-4E; family WGA-3G; genus WGA-3G. The sequence continues at coordinate 5,322,935 of OZ251998.1, forward strand.
ATCTGGGATTATCAAAAATCAAAAAAAATGACAACGCGGATTTGCCGTTCTCAAAAAAAGGCGAAAACGATAATATGCAAAACTTCATAGCAGGCATGTACCGACAGCAACGAGAACACAAGAGTTTTAGTCCCTCCTTCATAAATTGTCATTTTGCTTGGGAAAACCGTCAAATAGATCAGTTGGTCGAACAAGCTGCAAATCTTTTGGGAGCACTCAACGCCTACACGGAAATCGTGCCAGATGTCGATTTTTCGATTCCGATGAGCATCGCAAAAGAAGCGATAGTCTCTAATCTGATTGAAGGCATAAAAACTGAGATTGATGAGGTTGTCCTGCCACAAACGGAGATTCCGCCAATCAGATGGGATGATTGGGAGGAGGTCCAACATTATATTGAAGCGATGAATTTCGCGATAGCCGAACTCCCACGAATTCCGCTTTCAATGCGACTTCTTAAGGATGTCCATAAAATATTAATGTCCGGTGTTCGTGGAAGACATAAGGCACCCGGCGAAATCCGTAGAAGTCAGAACTGGGTCGGTGGTTCGTCACTTGCCGATGCGCTTTTCGTTCCACCTTCACCAGAGGAACTTCCAGATCTTCTCAGCGATTTAGAAAAATTTTGACACAACCAATCACTACAAATTCCCTATCTTATCAAAATCGCTACCACGCATTATCAGTTTGAAACTATCCATCCTTTTCTTGATGGAAACGGTAGGTGTGGAAGGTTGTTAATTGTCCTGCAACTCATTGAGGCACAATTACTTAACAAGCCTGCACTTTATGCATCTACCTTCTTTCAGAAAAACAAGGTTTCATACTACAATGCGCTCACTCGCGTCCGCGCTGCAAACGACTTGGAACAGTGGATCGTATTTTTCTTAATCGGAATCGTTGAGACCGCTCAGCACGGACTCAAAACATTCAAAGCGATTATTGCACTGCGTCAAGAATATGATACCAAAATCCTAACGCTCGGCTCCCGAGCGAAAAACGCACAAAAATTGCTGCAACGCATGTATCAATACCTTCGCCAAATTATGATGTATTGATTTGAGCGGGTGTCTGATGAATAGCACCGATTGAACCGAGCCGTTCAGCGATTTGCTCAATAACAATAGCATCAGGTTTTTGCGGTAGTATTTTTAATGTTTCGCGCAAATACTTCATCCCTCGGTAGTGTGCTTTGAGATCTAAGACGCTTGACTCGGTGTTTTCTAAACGCAAGGGTGCTAAAAGTTTCGCAGACACATTGACCATGAACATTGACAGATTCGCCGCATTGTTGACGGGTGTTTTGTTGACATTCATAAAATCTTCTAACCCCCAATACTGTTTGGCATCTCGGAAGTTGAACTCGATTTGAAAGCGAAGCGAGTAGTAATCGATCATTTTTTCTGCGTCCACTGCTAAGTCAGAACTGAACAATAAGATGTGTGATTTTTTCTCTGTCGGTAGATGCGTCTTGAGAATACAGACGACATTTAGGGGTTCAGGGAACTTTTTATGGCGCATCTTTGAAACCTGATAGACTTCAGTTGTAATGTTTCCTTGCGTCTCGGTAGAGACCCGGTATTTGGTATCCATCTGCTGCGGCTTGAAACGTTGCCCGTATATACGTGGGCGTCCACGTCCGGCGTAGGGCTCCGTGGATGGAAAATAAAGGACAGTATTGACGCGCAACTTTGAGATCAGATGCAACCGACATTGTTTCGTCATCTGTAGCGCATTATTGTGTCCAAAGTATCCATCAAGCACCAGGTAGCGCACGGGTATCAAATCACCAACACGTGTGAGCAACGCCTTAACCATCGTTTGAAGGTGTTTCAATGTATCGTTGAGCGGCACCTGCGTCTTGTTTCGGTTCCGACTCCCCTTGGGACGCCCAGGGGTGCGTCTCGGTGAGGGCGGTTGCGTCTCACCACGGGGTTCGGAGGCGGCCGGACTTGAGCTGCCGGTGTCGCCACGCACGATTTGCTCCATAACCATCGGGTAAGAACGCCGCTCCTTGACGCTCACTAACGACAAACTCAAGAACGCTAAACCCGGAAGCGTTTTACCATCCGTAGACGAGAAGAAACGCGATAAACCATAAGTGGATGGACCCGATTTCGACACCGTGGTTGCGTCGCCAGCGAGAATATAGAGGCTTTCACGATCCAGCAGATACGTCCTGAAAAACAACCAGCAGACAGTCCCCCAAGGGATAACCGTGTTGAAAAAGCGTTGCAGCGTCCGGTAGCTACCCCCTTCTGACGTCCAACGTGAGATATTTCGCATACTCACCGAACCCGTCATCGCAAGCAATCCGATGACCACGCGAGAAAACTGACGCACCGCCGTCCTTGATAAGTGTGGATACAAAACACTAAAGAGTGATAGAATGTCATACATGGGTAAATGTCCTTTCTCAGTTATTTGTTTTTGTTACACATAACTTTAGGACATTCGCCCTATTTATTCAACTCTTTTTGGCGAAGGTATTGATGTATGCCACCCCGATTGTTAACGCGAGATCGGTTGAAAAGGAATTAGACATCAGTTTTTCAAGTGCAAACCGGCTCCTAAAATCCTTGACAGCACTCGGTCTATTGAAAGAGACTACAGGCCACTCCCGTAACCGTCTCTTCGTCTTGGAGAAATACCTGAACCTCTTTAGAAGTTAGCGAACCACCTTAAAACCCTCGTCACCTGCAACGCTATCAACGCAATGGAGGAGGTAGTAGGCATCACACCGAAAGACTAAAAGTTACTGCCTATACCACACAAACTTTAACCGATCTACGCAAAGAGGTTACGTAGCAGTTGGCACGAAAATTGCTAAGCAAGTTTCAATATTAAATTTATGTTTTTGATTCCTATATCTGTTGGAAAATTGGAAGTATGGAAGATAGCGAATACAGTGTTTCTTCCTGTTTCCTTTTTTCTACTCGTCCGCAAAACCTAAAATTTTTTTCTTAATATTGCTTAAAGTAAGCAATATTAAATATACATTTCACAGTTTTCCAAATTCCCTTGCTGTGGCACATGAATGCCCATCAAAGATTGGAATCTCGAAAAAGGTAATCTGTGAAGCCACCCGATGACGGCTTCACAGAGTTCAGGGAAACTCTTGAAGAAATAACTCCTGTTGATTTGATCTCGCATGAGATGCCACAATCGCTCAATGAGATTCAGATGCGGGCTATAAGTCGGCATCGGGACTAAACGCAATCGGTCTTTGTGGTGGATGAGGAAATCGTCCAACTTTGCCGTCGTATGACTTGAGGCATTGTCTCGGACGATAAATAGCAACTCATCGGGATACATTTCCATGAGGGTTTGCCAATGAGTTTTCATCTGAAGATGCGTTTTGTTGGCATAGATCTCATACAAGCCATCACCCGAAGGGTATTCTAAAGAGCCGATGAGGTATTTCCGCTGATTTTTGCCAGGTGTATCCACCTTATATTCAGTGCCTTGCTGGCGATAGACGCGTCCAGTCTTGGGACACCAGGACACATTGGCTTCGTCAAAGAAAAACAGGCGAGATGCCTTTTGGCTATTTTCGGGTGGCGGGAGACCTAAACGCTGAAGTTGGGTATCTGGGAGAATCAACCGAGTCGCCTCACTCGTCAACTCTCCCGTCTTGGCAAACACGACAACTCCGTGAGTTGATGCCGTTTGGCTTGATACTCGGGATCCGGACTCCCCACACGGAGTTTGCTCCGACCCGTTCGGTAGCCCGTCCGTCGTAAAGCCAGATAGATCGCTGGCGGTGTTACCGAAATCTCGTGATATGCCTTGAGATAAACTCTAATGAGTTCAAGCGTCCATTGCCGAGAGTCCGTCTGAAGTTTTTCGTATTGATTCGGCGTTTGCTCAAGAAGTCGGTCCCAGTCGGATTTGCTAAAGTGCGTGATTTTACCACGACACCCCGGTGGACTCTTGGGTATCAACGCCTCTAAACCCGAGATGTTATACTTATGAATATAGCTACGAACGCTGGCATCTGAAAGATTGAACATCTTTGCGAGTTTCGACACCGACATACCCTCGGTGGCACTGAGTTTGATGATCAGTAAACGCCGATACCATTGCGGTTTCGTCGCTTCAGAAAGCGCAGCATCAAGACGATCAAGTGCCGACGCATCGCCAATTTCTGCGTATATCATCACTCGAGACGCTCCTTGTGAAGTAGATTTACCCATAGTATAACTTAAAACTCTCTAAATTGATAATTTATTATTTAATATTGTTTATAAAGCAATATTAAGAAATAGATTTTAGGTTTTGAGGCAGGGTGGAAAACAGGAAGACTACAAGAAACGCTGTGTTCGTTATCTTCCCGGCTTCCATACTTCCAATCTTCCAACTGATATCGTGATCAAAAACATAAATTTAATATTGAAACTTGCTAATAGTGAGGATAGTAAGTTATAACCTACACTCCGCACTTGTTTTGACACATTTTGGTATTTTTAGACAAACCCACGTCACGAAAGGATCCAAACAGTATAAATAAAATTTAGAGATGGTAAATAAGATTCATTTCGCACGTATATCTTCTCTGATCCACCTGAAATTGCTTGTTGAACGTTGGAACCACGTGGGTTTAAAAAATAAATACCAAAAATCCGAAATTAGAAGTGCGGAGTATAGGTTATAAAGTCTATTATCGGAATTTCGTGCCAATTTGGCACAGGTCAGTCTGCCTTTTTGACATTTTTGGGATATACCGGATAGTAACAATCTTACATAACGTTTACGAGTAGGAGGGCACTTTTTTATGGCAAAAGCCAACATCCCGCGAAGAAAAGGAGATGAATACCAAGCTAGATTCTTCTGGCTGAAATTGCTTGAATTGAGAACCGATGATCATATTGAATCTGTTACTTTTGAAAGTGACGAAGTCTCCTTTGTTGATGACGTTGTTGTTTCCTACGGTAAACCAATAAAAGACCGACTGACAGGTAAGCAAGTGGTTCAAGACTTCTTTCAGTGCAAGTACCATATGACACAACACGGCGCATTCACTCATGAAAACCTTATTGATCCGAGTTTTATCAACTGCAAGGATTCAATGCTGAAACGCTTGTACGACGCATACGTGCGTCTTTCAGATGAACTAGGTCCAGAAGCATTCCGATTATACATTTTCTCTAATTGGCATTGGGATCACCAAAACGCGCTCGCTGAGCATTTACATGAAGGTGTGATTCGTCCAACCTTTTATGAAAAGGGACCAAGGTCCGAAAGAGGTAAAGCGCGAGCAAAACTAGCATCTCACCTAGAAATATCAGAAGAATATCTACAAGCTTTTCTAAACACCATCCGATTTACACTTGGAAAGAATCTCACAGATTTAGAAAAGGATATGGAACCACTTCTAGAATTGGCTGGACTACAACCGATTGACCCAACAGTAACTCATATTGTTTATGACCAGCTTGCTTGGGATCTTTTTGCACAGGGATGGAATTCGTTCAACAAAGCCACTTTGAACCAAATGGTCATTGAAGAAAAATTAATCGCTCCACTGTCCACAGAACATAGCGAAATGTCCATTCAAAACTTCTCACAGTTCGCACGGCGACCCCGCGATCTTCAAGCGGCACACCTCGATTTGCGCAGGTTTTTTGATGGGCGTTTTCCGAAAGATGATTCATATTGGAAAAAGGAGATTCCTGAACAGATATCAGCCTTCATGCTGAACGAAGAACTGATCGATTTACCTCAACCCATTCATTTCTTCTTTGACTGTCATCTGAGTATTGCATTTTTAGCAGGTTCCATGATTAGCCCCAAACATGGAATTTCCCTTATACCAACACAAAAGAACGGAAGCAACTTCACTCTTTGGGAACCGAATACAACCCAGACTGATACTCCACTCTGGAAATTTGAAACAAGCGGTGAAATAGGCGAAGAATTAGTCTTGGGGATTTCGGTGACACATCAAGTACAGAAAGAGACGGAACTTTACTTAAAGGTTCAAGATCTTAGCGAATTGCCTCGAATTTTAGTTTGCCCGATCGGAGGGATCGGGCCCAAAGCAGTATCTGATGGAGATTATGCTTGGCAGCTCGGATATCAACTTGCCAAACAACTCCGTGAGATGCTCCCTAATACGTGCCGTAAGATACACCTCTTTTTTGCAGTCCCAGTGGCTTTAGCATATATTCTTGGGCATACACTTCGTCATATTACACAAGTCATTCAACTGTATGAACACGATTTCGAGGGGCATCGTCATCAATACAGATATTTTCCAAGCTTACTAGCCCCTTATCAACCTTAACCATAAGGAGAAATACATTATGGAATTACCAACCTACTTTACAAGATTTCTTAAAGAGATCCGTCCAACAGAAAAGCAAAGAGAGAAGTGCAAAACAGGGCATCAAACACTCCGCGATAGATTAGATGAGGATACGAATTTAAAACCGATTCTCGTAAGTACATTTCTACAAGGGAGTTACCGACGCGCCACTGCCGTTCGACCGAAGGGGGAAGCCAAACTACCTACATTTTGTCCATTAACACAAGTATGTCATACTGTTGGAAAAGTGCCTTGGTAGCAGTGGAGACGTGCTGTATGAAGGGATATAAAGGGTTGATCCGTATGCCAACGACCTTCTTACCGTCGAAGCAGATTTTTCCTGGGATCGCCAAGATGTCTCGCCTCAACCGTTTCAGTCCTCGGCTTTGAAGCATCTCCGTTGCCTTTCGGTGTGCGTTTTCGGTTGGCTCCGAGGCCCCTTCAGGTATCTTAACCGCCTCTATGAACCACGCTTTCATCCAAATCATCAGGTTATGGGCGAGTTCTGCGAGTAAAAGCAAAACTTGCTGTGCGATAAATCCTGTCTTTCTGTATTTTCGCAAAGAGAGGGCTTGATAATCTTGGGCGAAAGAGTTCTCCGGGGCCCCACTGCGTTTGTCATATTCAAGCAGCAGTTCTTCAAGCGTTGCGGTCGTGTCGGTTGAAACCAACACGGCATAACTCCAAGTGCCATCTTTTTTCGGTGTTCTCACAGCGACTTGAACCATCCGTCTCGCATACCGATGCGGTTGTTGAACCCACCCTGCTTCTCTACCCTTGACGCCTTTCGACGTTGGCACAGACACCCACTCCTCCATGGGGGCCGCTAACTTTTGGATCCGGCGGGAGTTATACATCTTCCCGATGAGGCGATACCCCCGCCATAAGGCATAATTGATATTGGCATCCGTGCCAAATCCGGCATCAAAGCGAAGCCGAACTCGGCTCCGTTTCTCAACGCTATCAAGCGTCAAAACAGTCTCAAGTTTGCCGAGCATCGGCTTGAAAACAGCATCGCTGTTGGTTTTACCGGGGTATAACGCCTGCGTAAATATCTCTTGGGTGTCTCCGCAGACACACCGTGCCAACTGACGCGTATAAGTATTCGGCTTTTTCGCGACATATCCTTTCTCTGAACCCTCGGCATGCTTGCCAATCGGCAAGGAAGAGAGGTCTATATCCACACCTATCTCATCTTCAGCCCCCAAAGACACCTGACGCCCCTGACCTTGTTTGAGACGCACCTCCGCTAAAGCAGATTCAAGTGAAGCAACAGTCGCCTCCGTTGAGGCATCTAACGTCTGCTGGATCACCGACGCATCCGCACATCTTTGGTAGCCAAAGCCACCTAACAAGCCACGATCCGAGCGAACTTTGGTTTGGATTTCAGACACCGTCTCCGCACCCGATAGCATCCCTAACACCACAAAAACTAACTTGTCTGTCGGACGATACACAACTGTTTTCTGCCCGATATTCACCGTGTCATGGAGGGGCTGAAATACCTCACGAACCCGCAACACTTCACCCAGAGCACACAACGGCGCCTGAGGCGTTACCACCCATTTTTTACCATTGTGCTTTTTCCGTTTTTTTGCTATACTTCTTTTTGCCATTGAAGACCTCCAAAAAGGTTTAGGTTCTAACACTTATATCATAACCTTTTTAGAACTTCAATGGCACGTTATTTCTACTTTCACACACCCTAAAGCAAGTAATCAAATCATGCTTTCATTGGACAAAAACAAGGAAACTAGATGTAGACATTATCGCTGTAACTAGATTGAATCGTTATGATTACCCTGATCCAGACAAAGCCATGGATAAATTCGTGCCTTTTTTAAAAAAACATTACAAAGGCAAATATCAACGTCAAGGACGTTCCTTCGGCATTGAACTTTCGTATGTAAATCTTGACCTTGTCATCACTTCTGCACCATCTGAGGCTGAAGTGGAGGTTTATGAAAGCAAAGCAGTCAGAACAGATTTGACGCTTGAGGATGTGAATGACTGGCTCCTGATAAAGTCATGGATTCCGCCCAGTGAACGGATAAATCAAACTGCTTTCCTAGAAAGTATCCGTGGGAAAGAATGGCAAACCGAACCGTTATGGATCCCGAATCGCGATGCAGGTGATTGGGAAGAGACACATCCGGTAGAACAGATCAAATGGACATCGAAAAAGAACGCGAACTGTAATAAGCATTACGTTAATATCGTCAAGGCGATAAAATGGTGGCAGAGAGTTCATCATGAGGATGACCGACCGAAAGGTTATCCACTAGAACATCTTGTGGGAGTTTGCTGTCCCGACAGTATCACCTCTGTCGCCAAAGGGATTACTTTGACCTTGGAAGCTATTGTTGCAAATTACGGTGCATACGCTCTACGAAAACAAACCCCCTTTCTTCCGGACCATGGTGTTCCTCATCACAACGTTTTCGATAGGGTAGATGGCGAAGATTTTGCAGAATTCTACGAACACGCGAAGGATGCTGCTGAAATCGCACGTGATGCTCTTGATGCTGAGGAGAAAGAAAAGTCCATTGAAAAATGGCAAGAATTGTTCGGTAGCAAGTTCCCGAATTCTGGTGATTCTGATGATAACGGGAACAGAGGAAATAGTTCCAAGGGACCCTTTGTCGCTACAACTTCCCAAAAACAGACAGGTGATTTAAGTCCTCGCAGATATGGATAAAATGTCAAACCAGAAAGAAATCCCCGACGTTATAGCGCAGGCATACGAATTATTGCTCCAACACCGGATTGTTGAAATTACCGAACCGATTCAGCGAAATCCGAGAGACGGAACAACGGACTGGGCATTTAAGTGTATAGTTCAAGTGCCCTACCCGAATCAAGAGAATCTTCCCAGTGAAGTACTTTTACGCGTCTCAATTCCTGAAGTTTTCCCATATGCCCCGATAGATATCTACCCTCTTTGCGAAGATGTCCGGGGCTTTCCACACCAAGATGCTATTGGATTAAGAAGATTATGTTTGCACGAAGAACGTCTGGCACCTCGGGATCCTTCCCGGCTTGTTTGCTACGTCAAATGGGCAATCAAATGGTTCAAAGACGCGGCAAACGGAATACTTCTTAAATCAGGCGATCCATATGAGTTGCCCGACTTCAGGCATACACTACTGGATCTGTCTCTGCCAACAAAATCCCCTTTGATTTTTGAGGAATCACTTAATTCCTACAAAAGTTGGAAGTCTTATATTAGCTCATCGGGGAATGTTGAATGCTTTCTGGGCGAAGGAATTTCTGCGATTTTTGCTGTCAAATTTTGTGATAAAGACGGTTCAGTGATTAGAAAATCAGATTATACTCAGAATATCCTGAAAAAAGATAGTAAAATTAAGGGGAGATGGATTACTGTTCAGGATATTCGTTATGAAAGACACCGTCCACCTCATACCTATGAGGAAATAGTTAAATTATGCTCAGCAAACGGTGTGGACTTTTACCGAAATCTTAGGACAGCATGGAATCTTGAAAATCCATTTAAATTTGGCATTCTCCTCATTGGTTTCCCAATTCCCAAAATTGTTGGACAGGATCCGACTGAAATCCATTGGCAACCTCTCTTTTTTGAGAATTATAATGGGTCAAAAAAACGACCTACAAAGCGTCGTACTAAATCACAATCTAGTAGACAAAATCATATCTGGGAGAAATTAACAGGCAGTGGAGGTTTCTCACCATCTCAACCGTTGCCATGGGGAAACGTAGAAAATATTGCCCGCGAGCGATTGTATGTAAGAGGGGCTCATCCGTCAGAGGTTCAGTCAGCATCTATCGCTCTTTTCGGTTGTGGTGCATTAGGAAGCTCCGTTGCTGAATTACTCGCCCGAGGTGGCGTGAAACGACTCAACCTGTTCGACTCGGACTCAATAGCGTTCGGAAATCTCTGTCGCCACACCCTTGATGGTTCATCTATAGGTTTAAACAAAGCCGAAGAGCTGGCAGAGAGACTTTCAAGAGCAAATCCTCTTTCAACAATTAAGGGACATGATGTAAGAATACCTCTAAACTCACGATCGGATGAGACAATTCATAAAGTGCTTGTGGATGCCGATGTATTCGTTGATTGTACCGCGAATGAAACAGCCTTTGATTGGTTAAATAAAAAGACTGTAGAAATCGGCAAACGACTGATTTCGTTGTCCTTCAATCTCCGTGCTGAATTACTCACGATCTGTATATCAGGTGATTCTATATCATGTGGAGACATTTTTTTGGATTTAAATCGCTCTGTTCAAAAGAATCGGACCCGGATTGACCCAAGGGTCTATTTTCATGAACTCTCAGAAGAAGAGGAAATTATGGAGGGAGCCGGGTGTTGGCACTCAACTTTTCCCGCCCAAAATACACACATCCAAATTCTAGCGGCGCACGCTGTAGATATTATCAACCATTCTATTAGCTCCAAATCCAAAAGAGGACTTGCAGCAATTGTCGAAAGACAGTCAGTGCTGCAAAGTGATGTCCAACTGAGACCACTTGTTAAGATAGCATGGAAGAAAGAATATTGATGAATAAATCTTCACCAAAATGGCAGTCTGATTGCCAACAATATACAGTTCTTATCTCAAAATCTTGTCTTCTTAAGATGACAGAAATGGCACAGACACATTATCCGAACGAAGTAGGAACATCGCTGATTGGATGTTACTCTAATGATGGTTTTGAGGCTACTGTTCTTGACTTAGCTCCCTTAAGTTCGGACTCGAAAGGTTGGCGCACTTCATTTTATAGGGGCACGGTTGGTTTGCGTCAATTCTTTGCAAAACTGCGAGAAACTTTTTCCGATAAACGGTATTATGTAGGCGAGTGGCACAGCCATCCCGGTGCTGCCCCTATTCCTAGCAGCACGGATGAACGGAATCAGTTGAAAATTGCAAAGGACACGAAAACAGACTGTCCAGAATGTATTCTTATTATTATCGGGGGGACTCGTCTAAATTTCAATGAAATAGGCGTTTTTGTGTATTCAAGGAAGCGAGGCAAAGTCATACTTTCCGCTATACAATCCGATTTCTCGTACAATGGTAAACACTGAATCTTTACAAAGACCAAAAGAATATCAGTATCAACAAAAACTAAAATTACACCCTCTCAGGTCTCTCATTTGATGTATGGAGGCTTTTGATGTTTGAAATACCTGTTTCTAATTCCTTTACTGAATCAACTTCGACCTCTTTCACGATACCTTGCGTTCTCAAAACCTCTTCAAATTCATAGCGGTGTATCCCTGCTAACTCAGCAGCCCTACCGAGCGTCACTTCACCAGCACGATAAGACTGAATTGCAGCATCAAGTCGTGAAGCTTTTTTGATCTGGACAAGATTTTCCAGCGCATCAATCATCACTGCGTGGGAATCTGCATAAAGCCCTGAATCAATCAGTGCGTTAACCTCTTTTTCAAGATCGGGAGAGTGGATTTCAATATGTAGCATCCGGTAATACCTCCGTAAAATAGTGGGACTTCCACTTATAAAATAACACACTTCACACAACGTATCAAGCCTATTTTCAGAGCCATTCAGTTTTAAGAAATTATGGGATCTTTTCGTCTTCTTTCGCGGATCCGGTGCGGTTAGGAAACCGCACCTACCGGGTCTGGGGTGAAAACCGGACCGAAAACCGAAAACTGAATGCCTTTGCCTATTTTCGAGGGCATTTACGGCATTGTCCTCGTTAGTATGTCAGATTTATAGCAACTACTTTTCCCTTGTCATCACCCACAAATTATGCTAAAATACCGATAGCATGAACCGACACGACTTAAAACACCCGCATAAAGAACTCAGCACCCTGCTCGGAAAACGTTTCAGTACAGACAATGCTATCCGAGACGCGCACGCACGTGATGCCTCATACCATCGCGGTGCGCTCCCAGATGCCGTCGTATTCCCAGAAACTAACGCCGAAGTTGCCGACATCGTTAAAATCTGTGCAAAATATAATATACCGATCGTTCCTTATGGCACTGGCACCGGCGTTGAAGGTGCAGTCGTCGCAACCGAAGGCACGCTCTGCATCGCACTCAATGAAATGAACCGCATCCTCCGCGTCAGCCAAGATGATAGAGATACCACCGTCCAAGCGGGTGTAACCCGTCTCCAATTGAACACGCATCTCGCTGACATCGGCACATACCTCCATTTCCCTGTCGATCCGGGAGCAGATGCCTCATTAGGTGGGATGGTCGCGACCCGCGCATCCGGCACGAGTGCTGTCCGATACGGCACAATGCTCGATAACGTCCTCGGTTTGACCGTCGTCACTGCGGACGGTTCTATCGTTCATACTGGAGGCAGAGCCAGAAAATCCGCTGCAGGCTATGACCTTACACGTCTCTTTATTGGCTCTGAAGGCACGCTCGGAATTATCACCGAAATCACGCTGAAATTAACACGGTTGCCGGAAGCCGTCGCCGCTGCTGTCTGTGCCTTTCCAACTGTCGCCGCCGCGGTAGACACCGTTATCAAAATGATGGACACGGGTATCAGCATCGCCCGTATTGAACTACTTGATGAACTTCAGATGGATGCAGTCAACAAATACGCAGGATTAGCCTACGAAGTCGCACCGACGCTTTTCTTTGAATTCCACGGGTCTGAACATACTGTCGCAGAGAGTTCTGAGATTGCTGGTAAAATTGCAGCGGCACACGGCAGCGGTGATTTCCGATGGGCAACAGACGAAAACGAACGCAAACGCCTCTGGCAAGCGCGATACGATAGCTACTACGCTGCACTCAACCGCCGTCCGGGTTCTGTCGGTTATGTCACTGATGTCTGTGTCCCGATTTCCCGACTCGCAGAGTGTATCGCGAGAACGAAAGCACTTCTCGCTACTTCGGACCTTGTCCCATCAATCCTCGGGCACGTCGGCGATGGCAATTTTCACGTCGTCTTCCCACTTGAACCCGATAACACGGATGAATTAGCAGAAGCACAGGGACTCAGCCAACAGATTGTAGACATCGCCTTAGAGATGGACGGCACCTGCACCGGTGAACACGGTGTCGGTATCGGGAAACGGAAGGCATTAGAGAAGGAACATGGAGAAGCAGTAGACCTGATGCGTGCTATCAAACACGCCTTGGATCCACAAAACCTAATGAACCCGGGCAAAGTCTTTTTGTAGGCGCGTTTCCAACCACACCGCTAAATCAGAAACATGCAAAACAACTGGAAAATCCTCATCACTGATTATGTTTGGGCATCTATTGAACCTGAACGACAGGTGCTTGCTGAAATCGGGGCAGAACTGATCGCAGCGGAAACTGGCGACGCAGCAGAACTTCTAACGCTTGCACCGATGATGGACGGTATCCTTACCTGTTGGAATCCGGTTCGCGAGCCAGTCATCGCCGCTGCTAAGCAATGTCAGGTTATCGCACGCTACGGCATCGGACTCGACAATATTGATGTGGAAGCCGCCACCGAGCGAGGCATCGTTGTCACCAACGTCCCTGCCTACTGCATCGACGAAGTTTCTGACCATGCAATGGGACTCCTATTGGCGTGTGCCAGAAAAATTCCACGTTTCGATCGGGCTATCAGAAGTGACGTATGGGACCAGAACATCGGACCAGAGATGCGGAGAATCCGAGGCAAAACACTCGGCATCGTCGGATTCGGACGGATCGGACAAGCGATCATCCCAAAAGCGAAAGCGTTCGGACTTACAATCAACGTCTGCTCCCCGCGCACGGATCCCAAACGCATTCAGCAACACGATGCACAAAAGGTCTCATTTTCAGAACTTCTCGCAATGTCCGATTTTATCACGATCCATGCACCGTTGACAGCGGAGACGCAACACCTGTTCAGCGATGCCGAATTCCGTGCGATGAAACCGACGGCGTTCCTGATTAATACCGCACGCGGTGGCATCGTAGACACCGCTGCACTCACCACTGTGCTCCGAAACGGAGACATCGCTGGTGCGGGTTTGGATGTCTTGGAAACGGAGCCACCGGACCAAAATGAAGAACTGCTCACGTTAGACAATGTCGTCGTTACACCACACGCCGCATTCGTCTCAGAAGACGCTATCCTTGAACTGGAGGTCACCGCTGCCGCGTGTGTGGCGCAAGTGCTAACAGGACAGCTACCGGAATCCGTTGTTAACCCATCGGTTTTGGAACAACCAAACCTCCGTGCAAAATTGTTCAAGAAGGAAAAATTATAACGCACTTTTGAAGAATTTAGGACTTACGCATTCCCTCTTAAAGTCCCCCTGATAAGGGGGATTTAGGGGGTTTAAAATACGGAACTTACCGCTTTTTGCGTCTAAATGTCCGATATTTGTTCAATTTGCGTAAGTCCTAGAATTATAGTAGATTTCAGAATTAATTAGACATTCTCAAACAGTGTGAATGCTGCTAACGAGCATTCACACTGGCACAAACTAACAGTTTATGCTACAAAGATGTCCACTTATTTATAGGCTTCACCATAAAAAAAATAATTCGGTAATTTCCTAGCGATGTTTGGTGTGGTTAGAATGCAGATCGCATTTGGGCGAGTACGCCGCAAAACCGCTCCATACGTGTCAATTTAGGAATTTTTAACAGCGTTTTAGCAACTACACATATAAACATGTTTCCGCCCTTACAGGGCTGTACTTCTTTTTTTACACACGCTGCTATAAACATATCGTCCCTACGGGACTAAAGAGCAGTTTTGAAGTATTCAAGGTTTGTAGTTAGAATCCGGCGCAGTTGAAAACAGTGCCTACCGTTTCTGGGGGCAGCGACGGTTATTTTTTCTTAAATTGACGCTTGTGGTGCGGTTAGACACTGCCCTTACCGGACCTGGGGAAAACCCAGATTACCGACACATATTGGAGAACTCAGATGCAACAACTCCCTGACGCGACAGGGCATTTCGGACAATTTGGAGGTCGATACGTCCCCGAAACCCTAATGCCTGCGCTTTTAGAACTCGAAGACGCATACAACGCACTTAAAGATAACGCCGATTTCAATGAAGAATTCCGGTATTACCTCCGCGAATACGTCGGGCGGCCCAACCCACTCTATTATGCCGAACGTCTGACGGAAACCCTCGGCGGCGCAAAAATATACCTCAAACGGGAAGACCTTAACCATACCGGTGCACATAAAATTAACAGCGCGATCGGTCAAATCCTCCTCGCACGATGGATGGGCAAAAAACGCATCATCGCCGAGACCGGTGCGGGACAACACGGCGTTGCAACAGCCACCGTCGCTGCAAAGTTTGATATGGAATGTGAAGTCTATATGGGGGAGGAAGATATAGAACGGCAGGCACTCAACGTCTTCCGGATGCAGCTGATGGGCACAAAGGTTGTGCCTGTCAACTCCGGTTCCCGGACCCTCAAAGATGCGATCAACGCCTGTTTCCGCGACTGGGTCACAAACGTCCGCACCACTTACATGCTTCTCGGTTCGGTCGTCGGTGCACATCCGTATCCAATGATCGTCCGAGACTTCCAAGCCGTCATCGGTGACGAGGCGAGGGCACAGATTTTAGCGGAAGAAGGGGCATTACCGGATTGTGTCGTCGCTTGTGTCGGTGGCGGGAGCAATTCGCTCGGTATGTTCCACCCCTTTTATACTGATGAATCCGTCCGAATGATCGGCGTAGAAGCCGCTGGTGAGAGCATCCGTAGTGGACGACATGCTGCGCCGCTCACTGCAGGCAGTGTCGGTGTCTTCCACGGTGCCAAGTGCTATCTATTGCAAGAAGAAGACGGACAGATAACCCCCGCACACTCAATCTCTGCGGGGTTAGATTACCCCGGTGTCGGACCGGAACATAGTTATTACCGTGAAACGGGTAGAGCGGAATACGTTCCAATCACCGATGTGGAAGCAGTAGAGGGGTTCCAGTTGTTATCAGAAACAGAGGGTATCATACCGGCATTAGAATCGGCGCACGCCATCGCCTATCTACGCGAACTCGCGCCTAAACTCGGTAAAGAGAAAGTCATCGTCGTCTGTCTTTCGGGGCGCGGCGATAAAGATGTCTACACCATCGCAAAAGAATTAGGTATCAGCCTTTAGTTTTCTTTGAATCCATCTGGCGCGCTGCTGGCGCGATTCTTAACAGTACTCCTGAAGTGCGTTTGATTGAGAAAAAAATTGCTATTTAGATGCACTTTATGGTACAATCACTTCACTCAACTTTTAATTTATATCCGCGAAGCAGCATTATGACAGAGGAAAAACACAATGACAAGCATTGCAAAAATTCAAGAAGATATTCTGGCTCTGTCTGAAACCGATTACCTACAATTGAGACAATGGTTCAACGCATTAGATAGGGACGAATGGGATCGGCAGATCGCAGCGGATTCAAATGCTGGAAAATTGGATTTTTTAATTGTTGAGGCCCTTGAAGCGGAGGAAAAAGGGACACTTAAGAATCTTGAGGATCTTTAGGTGCACAAAACGACCCCGCGCTTCTGGAGATATTTTGAGCAACTTCCTGAACCTGTGCAAAGAGTTGCAAGGCAGAATTTTGGTCTGCTCTTAACAAATCCAAGACACTTATCTCTCCATTTTAAGAAAGTTGGCAAGTATTAGTCAGCGCGCGTAGGGCAAGATCATAGAGCACTCGCAATTAAATAGGACTTACGCATCAAAACGCTATTGGGGTGGATGGCTTCGGCTTTCGTGCCCATCCAGACATGAACGCACGCAGGGCACGGGGACCCTGCGGAACATAGTCGAGACGAACGTAAATTGCGTAAGTCCTGTTAAAGATGGCAGTGATTTCACTTGGGTTTGGATCGGTAGACACGACGAATACGAAAGACTGATTAAGTCCTAATCCGCTATCACGAAATGAATCCTGCATCGAATTTTTAGTCAGAACAGCGTAAAGCCTATATGACAAGCGAGGTGGTATCATGACCCGCGAGACCGCAGATTCTGGTTCAAGCCTATCCCTACAACAAAGAGCCAGTAAATTCATCAGATGGTTTTCACACCGAGACGGTCCGGTTCGGAATTGGCGGTACATCCCGACCCATGTATTGATGCGAAAACTGAGATCGGAATCCGCCGAGATGCGCGCTTACGCTGCAGAAGGGTTAGGGGGTGTTGGCGATGTTCATGCGGTCGCGCCGCTCATTGATGCCTTAACCGACAACAACTCGACCGTCCGCCGCTTCGCCATCTCCTCACTCGGTAAGATCCGCGATGCACGCGCCATTGATGTCCTTATCCCAATCCTACAAGATGAAGAAGCCGACATGCGCTGTGCCGCTGTTGTCGCCCTCGGAGAATTAGGTCTCAGCGAGGAGCGGTTTTCAATACCACCTGTCCAAGTAATAGAAGCACTGATAAGCACGATAACAGATAGTGATAGAGCCGTCTGTTCCGCAGCGGTCGTCGCCTTAGGCAGAATCGGCAACATACAAGCCATCTCTGCGCTCAACGCACTCGCTGAAACCACCAACAGTGAATGGATCCGCCGCTACATCAGCGAAGCATTGCATCAGATTGAGGAACAGAATTCATAAGTACATAGGACTTACGCAAAGCGCAATAATGCACGTCGCATTTGGGCGAGTACGCCGCAGAATTGCGCTACTACGAACCACATTGCTTTTGAGAAACACACGTATTTCCAAGGTCTATCCGTTGGTAGTCCGGCAATTTATCGCCTGTCTGCGTAAGTCCTAAGTACACTCTCAATAGGGGCATTTAGTTTTATCAAATTTATTGAATTATTCGGATTTTGAACGTTCTTTTCCTATATCCGGTGCGGTTAGAATGCAGATCGCATGAATCAACACGGAATGCGCGTGTTGCCTCGCAGTGAGAGTCCGTGGGGAAACTTTACGCCGCAAAACCGCACCTACCGGGTCTGGCCACCAAAATTGGACTCACCGGATGGAAAACTAAATAGTGCTAACACTCTCAAAACTTTTCCTTGATTTTTGCGACCTAATCTGGTATAATAGATGCAGATTTTGCGAACACAAAAGATCGAATTTCTATTCACGTACATTGGGCTTCTATATCAGTACATCCAACTACATAGGCATACCACAATACAAATTTATTTTCAATAATTATGAACGAAAACCAAAACTTCAAATCCGGTTACGTTAGCATTATCGGCGCACCTAACGTCGGAAAATCCACCCTGCTCAATGCAGTCTTGGGGCAGAAATTAGCGATCGTCACGCCGAAACCGCAGACAACCCGGAACCAGATTCGTGGGATTCTCACCACGGACACGCATCAAATCATTCTTGTTGATACTCCCGGGCTGATGAACCCTAAATATCGCCTACAGAGCGAAATGGTCAAAACAGCGTATGGTGCCTTAGGGGATGCGGATGTCGTACTTTTCGTGGTCGATGTCACGCGCCGAAACCCGGATATTGAAGATACAATCCTAAAACGCCTCAAACGTGTTAAATCGACAACAATTCTCGTTCTCAATAAAGTAGATCTCGTCGAAAAAAGCACTCTACTCCCCATTCTTGAGAACTCCAGCCAAAAATTTGAATTTGCGCATATAATCCCGATCTCTGCATTAACTACCGATGGTGTCCCAGTCCTTCTTGAGCAGATTAAAGATTATCTACCGCTGGGACCGCAATATTTTCCAGAGGATCAACTCAGCGACCTCCCCGAACGGTTTTTCATCGCCGAAACCGTCCGTGAGAAAATCATGCTCAAGACGCAACGCGAGATCCCTTACGCATCCGCTGTTGTCATCGAAGAATTTGAAAAACGCCAGACGAGTAAGTCAGCCGAAATCATCTATATCCGTGCTATCGTCTACGCAGAACGGCAGACGCAGAAACAAATCATTATTGGTAAAGGTGGCAAGCTCATCAAACGCGTCGGCGAACTCGCACGCGCCGATATTGAAAAATTTTTAGATGCACGCGTTTTTTTAGAACTGTACGTAACGGTCAAAGCCGACTGGCGCAGAGACGGACGGAAACTCATGGAACTGGGCGGTTTTATAGATATGTAATACACCAATTATTCTAATACCAAATTAACTTGATTAGAGAAGTCTTTTGATCAAGTCAGCATTGCGAGGCACAGGGACCTCGCGCTACAAATGGGGTTAATTTGGTATAAGACCGAGCATCCACAGCTGCTTCGCAAGCACAACGAACAGGAAATCAGACAACCATGACAGAAGAATCAATCCACGTACAAGGTGCGCGAGAACACAACTTAAGAAATATTGATATCAAGCTGCCAAAAGACAAACTCATCGTCTTCACCGGCGTTAGCGGTTCCGGTAAATCCTCACTGGCGATTGATACCGTTTATGCTGAAGGGCAGCGTCGATACATCGAATCTCTATCGGCGTATGCACGTCAATTTTTAGGGCAGCTTGGAAAACCCGATGTAGACGAAATCGTCGGACTATCCCCTTCTATCGCTATCAGTCAGGGTTCAACAGGGCATAACCCGCGCTCCACGGTCGCCACCGTAACCGAGATTTACGACTACCTGCGCGTCCTTTATGCGCGTGTCGGACAATTCCACTGTCCCGACTGCGGACGAGAAGTTGGATCCCAAACCGCTGCAGACATTGTTAACACGCTGCTTAACTATCCAGAACGTACAAGGCTTATCATCTTAGCACCGATTGCCAAAGGTTCCCGCGGCGCGCATGAAAAAGAGATCGAGGACCTACGGAACGCGGGTTTTGCGCGATTACGCGTTGATGGCGAAATACACGAACTCCGCCCTGGCTTTGCCCTCAGCCGCAATCAACGCCACGATATCGATCTCGTCATCGACCGGATCATCATCAAAGACGACATTGAACCACGCGTCACCCAAGCCGTCAACACCGCGCTCGATCGTGGAGATGGGAACGTGCTTGTCCAAGTGATTTCGACTGAAGGCGAGGCATCCCCATTTCTGTCAGAAGAGGACGACCTGCTCTTTAGTAGAGACTATACCTGTTCGCACTGTCGGATTAGTTTTGTGAAACCGGAACCGCGCCACTTCTCTTTCAACAATCCCAACGGTATGTGCGAAAACTGCAGGGGCTTGGGCGTGCAAATGGGCATCTTACCGCAGTTGATCATCCTTGATGATACCCTCTCTATCATGCGAGGTGCTATAAGCCTATGGGGACCTCTCACCACGCAAAAGCGAGCGACAGAGAG
This sequence comes from Candidatus Poribacteria bacterium, assembly GCA_965246985.1. GTDB lineage: Bacteria > Poribacteria > WGA-4E > WGA-4E > WGA-3G > WGA-3G. The sequence continues at coordinate 5,343,411 of OZ251998.1, forward strand.
AGCCATCGCCGAAGCACTCGCGAAAAACCTCGGATTTGACATCAAGACACCTTGGAAGGAACTCACGCCAGAGCAGCAGCACGCTATCCTCTACGGCACCGGTGACACTGTCCTCACGATCACTACCCCAGGGAAAAGCACACACAAAAAACGAAAACAACGTCGGCGATACCGTGTCCACTTTCATGGTATTATCCCCGCTGAGGAACAGAAGCACTATTTTGAAGATGATGACGAAGCCGATGATGACGACTTTCCTGATTACTTCGTCAAAATGCCGTGTAGAGTATGTGAGGGAACCCGACTTAACTCGTGGATCAAAGCCATAACGATAGGTGATACGCCGATAACCGCTATCCTTGAAATGTCTATTCAAGATGCGACGCAATTTTTCACCGAGTTGGAACTTCCAGAACGTGAGGCGTTCATCGCGCAGGAACTCCTAAAGGAAATTCGCGGACGGCTCGGATTCCTTATGGGCGTGGGCTTAGGATATCTGGAACTCGCGCGTCCCGCGCCGACACTTTCCGGCGGTGAAGCACAACGCATCCGTCTCGCCAGTCAGGTAGGCGCAGGGCTGCGCGATGTTACATACGTGCTTGATGAACCGAGCATCGGTTTACACCCACGCGACCATGCCGGACTGCTCACAACCCTCCTAAACTTACGGAACCAAGGGAATACCGTTATCGTTGTTGAACACGATGAAGCAACAATGTTGGTCGCCGACTGGATCGTCGATTTCGGTCCTGGCGCGGGCATCAAAGGTGGAAAGATAACGGACATCGGGACACCGGCGCAATTCATCAAAGAGAGCAATACGCTCACTGCCCAATACCTCCGCGGCGATAAGGTGATTATCCAGCCAGAATCCCGCCGCCCAACAGGAGACAAGTGGATACAGATCCGCAACGCGCGTCAAAACAATCTTAAAGAGATCAGCCCCAAAATCCCGATCGGCACACTCTGCTGTGTAACAGGTGTGAGTGGTTCTGGAAAGAGTTCTTTAATTCACGATATTCTCTACAACGCACTCGCCCGCGACCTTATGAAGGCAAAGACGGTACCGGGTGATTACGACGATATTCGGGGTATCCTCGAAAAAAAAGACGTGCCGATCTCCGATGTTATTGACAAGATTATCAATATCAACATGGCACCTATCGGACGAACACCGCGTTCCAATGCGGCAACTTATACAAAGGTGTTTGATGGGATTCGCGCGCTCTACGCCAGTTTGCCCGATGCGAAATTACGCGGCTATAAACCGGGACGGTTCAGTTTCAATGTTGCCGCCGGTAGATGTGAAGCCTGCAGCGGCAACGGCGCAAAAAAGGTCGATATGGGACTCCTCTCTGATGTCTGGGTGGAGTGCGAGGTATGCAATGGGAAACGGTTTAACACTGAAACCCTCGCGATTAAATATAAAGGGAAAGACATCTCTGAAGTCCTCGAAATGGATATTGATACTGCACTCGTCCACTTCGCCGATATTCCAAGGATCGCAAGAGGCTTAAAACTACTCCACGATGTCGGTTTGGATTACATTAAACTCGGACAACCGGCACCGACGCTTTCAGGTGGTGAGGCACAACGCATTAAACTATCAAGGGAACTTTCTAAACGCGGCACCGGCAAAACCCTCTATATCCTTGATGAACCTACAACAGGGTTACATTTTGACGATGTAAACAAACTTCTGACGATTCTGCATCGACTCGTAGATGATGGCAACACCGTCGTCGTTGTAGAGCACAACCTTGAGGTCATCAATTCCGCGGACTATCTTATCGACTTAGGACCAGAGGGTGGTGTTGGCGGTGGTTCTATCGTTGCCGAAGGCACCCCCGAACAGATTACTGAGATGTCTGAATCTTACACCGGACAAGCACTCCGCGGTGATTTCAATATCTGGCGTGATGCGAAGCAACGGCTCATGGAACCGGAACTTGCTGACGTATTTGAACAAGCACAAGAAAAACGGACAGCCATCTCGGTGCAAGGTGCTACCGAAAATAACCTCAAAAATGTGGACATCGATATCCCACATCGAAAAATGACGGCGTTGACAGGGGTCAGCGGTTCTGGAAAGACATCCCTTGCACTTGATACCATCTACGCCGAAGGGCAGCGTCGCTATATCGAAACACTCAGCACTTATGCACGCCAGTTTATAGGGCAGATGGAGAAACCTAAAGTCTCAAAAATTGAAGGACTTTCACCCGCCATCGCAATTTCGCACGCGAACGCAGGTCAAAACCCACGCTCCACGGTCGCAACGATCACTGAGATACACGATGGACTCCGCACGCTTTATGCCAGATGGGGTACACCCTACTGCCCGGATTGCCTTGAGGAGGTCCAACCCCAGAGTGCAGAGGAGATAACAGAGAAGGTTTTTGCACTACTCGGCGGACAAAGAGTGGATGTTCTCGCACCTCTCACAAACTTTATGCTTTCCCCGGAAACAGGCGAAGGCATAACAAGGGGTAAGATCATTGACATCAACGCCAGTGAATCCGCTTATGGGCTGAAAGGAAATGAGGATTATGCGGATGTATTCAGTCGATTGCAACGCGCAGGTTTCGCACGCGTCCAAATTGACGACGAAATTCACCGACTCGATGAAGCTCCGAAACTGAGTAAAACCATTCACCATGAAATCTTCATCGTTATCGATCGCGTCGAACTTGTTGACGAAGAAAAGAGCCGGTTTACGGAAGCGGTTGAGTTGGCACTCCTCCAAAGTGGGGGGTTCGTCCTGATTCAAGAGAGCCAATCCAGTGCTCGTGCATCTACAAGCACCAACCGATCTAAACGGAAAACAAAGAAAAGCCCAAAGCAGGAGACCACAGTTAAAAAATTCTTCAGCGAACACGCGATGTGTGCTTCTTGCGGAAGTAATTTCGCGCAACTGACACCACGTCACTTCTCCTTTAACAACAAAATGGGGGCGTGCGACTTCTGTGATGGACGCGGGAAGAATCCACACTCTCCACACGACGTATGTAGCCAATGCCACGGCACACGCCTGAAACCTTTCCCCAGCTGCGTCATATTTGAGGATACAACCATTTCGGAATTGATGGCATTCTCAATTACTGAAATCATTGAATTCTTCAACGCACGGCTGAAACAGATTGAAGATCAAGTTGGTAATGATGCACAAAACGATAAGAATGATCTCTCCGTCGCGAAAGGCGTGTTGACCTCCAGAGCCACGCATCCTGTCCTTCACGTACATACCTCACCTGAGTTTGAAGCCGAAGTCCTCCGCCAAATTCGGATACGCCTTCAGTTCTTGGAAGACATTGGGCTCGGCTATCTCTCACTCGACCGTATGGCACCGACGCTCTCCGGCGGCGAGATGCGCAGAATCCGACTCGCAAGTCAACTCGGTAGCGGTCTCACCGGGGTAACCTACATTCTCGATGAACCGAGCATCGGGTTACACCCGCGTGACCAAGAGTGTCTCATCAATGCACTCAAGGAACTCCGCGATATCGGCAATAGCGTCCTTGTCGTTGAACACGACCGCGATACTATATTAGCCGCTGACCATGTTATCGACTTCGGTCCTAAAGCAGGCAAAGCAGGCGGCGAAATTGTCGCTATCGGTACACCGGACACCTTCACCAACGGCACTAATCCCAAACAGAAATCGTCCACTAAATCCTTGACGCAGGCCTATCTCTCCAATGAAGTAGAAATCCCGGTTCCAAAGGATCGACGCAAAGGTACCGGCAAAGAGTTGGCAATATTCGGTGCGAAAACGAATAACCTCAAAGACATTGATGTTAAGATACCCCTTGGCACCCTCACCTGTGTAACCGGTGTTTCAGGGTGTGGAAAGAGTTCACTCGTTGAAGGCACGCTAAAGCCGGCACTTGAGAGTCGCAGCTCTATCAACAAAACCAGCGATGCCGATGAAGATATCCTTTCTATCCACGATATCGACGATCACATGAAATATATCAACAATAGAGAGCAGGAACCCATATATAACGATTATGGACAACCGGAGTATCGAAGCATCCGTGGTGTTACGCAGATCAAGCGGCTCATCAACGTGGATCAGAAAGCGATCGGTGAAACGCCGCGTTCTAATCCGGCAACTTATACCGACTTGTTCACGAAGATCCGAGAACTCTTTGCCGAACAACACGATGCGAAAATGCGCGGATTTAATATTGGCAACTTCAGTTTCAACCTAACTTATGGACAGTGTCATGTCTGTGAAGGGCACCGTTTCAACCGTATTGAGATGCATTTTCTGCCGGACGTATGGATGCCGTGTGAGGCGTGTAATAGTACAGGTTATAGCGATGAAACGCTTGAGATCCGTTATCAAGGCAAAAATATCGCCGAAGTCTTGGATATGACGGTAGATGAGGCACTCACATTCTTTAGCGAGAGTTCACGTATCTGCCGGACGCTGCAGATGTTAGCGGATGTCGGGTTGGGCTATATCCAACTCGGACAATCGGCGACGACCCTCTCCGGTGGTGAGGCACAGCGTGTCAAACTTGCGAAAGAGTTGGCACGACGCACAACCGGTTCAACGCTCTATATTATGGACGAACCGACGACAGGGCTCCACTTTGACGACATCCAAAAACTCCTCAAGGTGCTGAACAAACTCGTCGATGCAGGCAACACAATTATCACTGTTGAACACAACCTTGACATCATCAAATCCGCTGATTGGATCATTGATTTGGGACCAGAAGGCAGCAAAAACGGCGGTGAAGTCGTCGCGATGGGAACCCCAGAACAGGTCGCTGCTGTCCAAGAATCCCATACTGCTCGCTTCTTACGTGAGGTTCTGTAGACGCGATCTCCCAATCTTGACTTCTTCCCACTAAAACCTGCAGGGCTATTTAGTTTTCGGTTTTAATTTTGGTTTTCGTTTACAGATGTTGACGTTTTTCCGCAATATCGCGAGCACAGCTCGCTCCTACAGAGGAAAAAATACACACATATATAAAGTAAATATGTACAACTAAATAGCCCTGCTAAAACCTGAATACTCCCTTGATTTTTTACATGACGTATGATAAACTTAAAACACGTGCCACTAACAGGAGGAGTCCTCTCCTTGAACTTGCTACTCACCTAAATAAGAAGATCGCGAAGACTTATCTCAATTTGAATTGGCGGTCATGACGAATATGGCTCGCTGTGAGGTTATATTCGGAATTCAGGAAAATATCATGACAACTTATATTGTTACCTTTGAAATGCCCGATGACTCTAAAAAGGATCAGCTTAAAAAGAAACTTAAGCAATATAGTGGTTATTGTCCTATTCACGACAATTGTTGGGCTGTTATTTCTGATCAAAGCGCATCTCAGATTCGAGATTTTTTGAGTAAAGATCTTCCGACATCAGAGCGAATATTCGTTATTCGGTCTGGAATAGAGGCTGCCTGGACAAATCCGTATAGTCCTAATAATAGTGAATGGCTAAAGGAGAGATTATAGAATGGTTGATCCTAATTCTCCTTATAGGGACGAAAAGCCTCTTATCAAACGTGGTAGAGTTGATTCTCTTAATATATATGAAGTCAAAGAACAAGAATTAGAGTTATTGGAAAACGGAGCAGCAGGAACACTACAATTTAACTTTGCGATTTTTCTATTTTCTATTGCGTTGACATGTATAGCTGCTTTAGCAACCGCTGATTTTAAATGGGAAATTGTGAAATCAATATTTGTTTTCACCACGGTAGTAGGTCTTGTTGTTGGCAGTTACCTTATGCTTAGTTGGTGGCGAACACGAACATCACTTAAGGAAGTAGTATCAGTCATCAGAAGTAGGATAAACGGACAGGTTACTGATACCCAGATTCCAGCGGAACCAAAGACGCAACCCAAGATACCAGAAAATAATGAAGAACCTAACGGATGACATTCTATGTAGAAGGGCTAAATATGCCAAAGGTCAACTTTAACGAAAAACTGATCGCACTCCTCAAAACCGATCCCAACTTTGTTGACGAATCAGATGAACTCCTCCTCGCCGCTGTCAAAAACCATGCATGGCAACTTGACCATAATCTCATCAAATTGTTGCTTACCGACGAAGATATAAAGGCAACTTTTTTTGACGAGATTGAAGGACATTGGATTTTCAATCACAACACCTTCATTGACTACATCACCGCCAAAAACTTCCTCGCCAACTCCTACACTCAATTTCGCAACAAAATCGGCTTGAACATTGATGAGAAGTTTCTCCGTGAACGCGGGGAGGTATCACTTGTTTGGCCCTTCAAAGATTGCGTCCTTGAAGGTGGACAAACAAAAGAAAAGGAAGATGAGAAACCGACAGAGATTTTCTTCAACGAAATCCTCGCCCAAGACGAAATCAATCGGATGTCCGATCCGAAAGTGCTTACAAACTGGAAACGCCACACTGCTGAAGGTGAACAAGCGGTAACAGACATCCAGCGGGACAAGAACGAGATTATTCGCGAAAACCTCATCGTCAAGGGCAATAACCTCATTGCACTGCACTCCCTTAAACAACAGTTCCGAGGACAGGTCAAACTCATTTATATTGACCCACCGTATAATACAGACGATGATTCTTTTCAATATAACGATAACGCCAGCTTGAAAAAAAATATTAGAAGCCAAAACGGACGCAAATTGCACAAAAAAGCAATATATTCACCCCAAAAGAGGCGGTTTTTAGGGATCTAACCCCCTAAATCCCCCTTATCAGGGGGACTTTAAGAGAAAACGCGTTTGCCCTAAATATTTATCAAACTCACGTTCATTATACCAAAGGTGTTCTCTTTAGGCAAAAACTTTCAATTATTTATCAAACTCACGTTACACTTAAAAAGTATTTCCCGCAGTTGACATCCATAAAAGAATTTATCACCTCCAAAGACTATCTCGGTGGTCTGACAATCAACCTTCAAGGTAACGTCAACGGGTTAGGTGTGAATCGCGCCGAAAAATTCGCTGCGTGTCGTGGACTGTTAAACCAAATTGAATCCGAAATCCGCGAACAGATCACAGAATGCGAAGGCACAACACAGTTTCAGGAAGAATATGTACACGCAATTTTCACGGACAAACGCTTGGCACCCAGTACTGACAACCGAAATTCTGAAGAAGACCCACAGTTCAGACATTTCGTCTCGGTCAGAGATTGGTTTGCTTTTGATACCCTCTACGGCACAAGCGAAGAAAAAGCGTTTGTGCGATTGTTAGACAGATGGATTCAGGATACAGAAAAAAATATGAAACCATCTACCTGCTTCGCAACGAGGGGCATTTTTCACTCTATAACTTCTCTGACGGACAAGGGTTTCAACCCGACTTTGTACTGTTCCTACGTGAGAAAAACGGGGACGCGCTGTCCTACCAACTTTTCATTGAACCGAAAGGTGAGCATCTTGCGGATGGTGACCGATGGAAAGAGGAATTTCTGAAAGAGATATGCGTCGAATACCAAAGTAAAGTCCTGACAGAGAATAGCAAATATCGTATCATTGGCGTACCTTCGTTCTATAACGAGGAAAGGGAAAATCAATTTAGAGAGGATCTTGATAACGCATTGAAAACCGTTCCTCAAACGCAAGAACAAGATTGCTAAATTCTACCTTTACGCCAAATCGCTGCTATCACAACCCTCCGGCTGCCTTCTACACTCCAAACTGTAACCCTCCGAATTTCTGCTTGACAAATTCTGGAATATATGGAATTATATTACTGTATCTATAAAGAACTTCGTATCCATAATGCAAATTCCAGACTACTATCAAATCTTAGAGATCGGGCGGGATGCCACCGCTCGGGAAATAAAGAGAGCCTATTGGAAACTCGCAAAACGCTACCATCCTGACAAAAATCCGGAGCGGGCCGCCTTTGCAGAACAGATGTTCCGAGAAGTCTGTAACGCTTATAATACGCTGCACGACGCGCAGCAGAAATCCGACTATGATCGGACGCTACAGACGATTGAACGGCAGCAGAAATCACGCGAAGGATATTTCGACAGACTAAGTAGACTCAACCAGAACTACGCCAAGTTAGAATTGCTGTTGCATGCGCTGCTCCATCAAAACTACGAGACCGGCATTTCTATGTATGAGCAGCTACATCACCACTTCCAAGAAATCGGGAAGGAGTGGCGTATTGACGACTTCCTGAGTTACGAAGAGAGCCGTGACTGCGAGTTTCTTATCGCTGAAGCCTATCAGCAGCTTGGATTTTCTAATGGAAATCCGTCTTCCGCCTTTGAACGGCACCGAAAGATTGAACAGGCGATGCTGATGTACGAGTCCCTGTTGTCCGCTGAGGTAAAACGCCCCTGCTTCAAACACTTTATTCCAGAAGTCAAAGAACGCCTTAAATTTATCTACCTCTACCACTTCAGCGTTGAAGGTTACGACCAAACGTGCCACATTCCGTTGACGAAGATTCGTGCCTTAAAGCTCCCGAAACGTGAGACCGCTTGGATGTACAAAAAAATCGCCGAATTCTATGTTGAGATTGATCAGTTCCCAGAAGCACGAACTGTTCTGAAAATGGCGTTTGAACTGCAACCGCATCTCACCGGTGCCAAAAAAATCTGCCAAAGATTGAACATGCGATGATATTAACTATCGGCTGTCAACAAAACAGGCGTACTTTTCCTACTGATAACTGATAACTGATAACTGATAACCGATAACTGATAACCGATAACTGACAACCACTCAAAAGGAAATCCTAATGCGAAAAGAGGTACGCTGGGAACGGATGTTCCCCGACGAATTGGAAGCCGCGTTCAACGAATGTCCGGCTGTCTATTTCACCTACGGACTCTGCGAACCGCATGGACCCCAAAATACGGTGGGGTTGGATGCACTCAAAGCACACGGAATCGCTTGTCGTGCAGCACACACGCACGGCGGTATCGTCGCTCCGCCTGACTATTGGCACATCCATGAACACAGCATGTATGCGAATTGGGCATACCGGAATGTCGGTGAAGTGCGCAGCTGGCTCACCGCTATGCCGGCATGGCAACACTTCAAAAATGTGTGTTACCATGTCCGCGCCGCCGATGCGCTCGGATTCCACGCAGCCATCTTTTTGACAGGACACTACGGTCCGAATTGGCAAGACCTCAAGACACTCCTGACGCTAATTCAGCCACACTTCTCCATGCAACTCTACGGACTTCCTGACTTTGAGGCGAATACGCCGGGGTTTGACCATCAGGGCAACGGTGGAGACCACGCCGGTAGAGTTGAAACCTCACTCCTCTGGGCAATAGAGCCAGACTGCGTCGATATGTCGCGGATGCCCGCAGCGGACGCACAAGGACCACACTTCGCGATGGGCGCAAACGCCTCCGATTCCGATCGGCGCATCGGTGAACGTATGGTGAACGATGAAGTTGAATGGCTCGGCACAAAAATGAAGGAATTATTGGAAGATTACGCAAAACTGGATATTTCTGAACGCTGTCCTGTAACTTTCCAAGAAGTCGAACAGATATGGACAGAGACAGTATCACCCGCCTTGAAAACCTTTGAAACGATGAAAAATCCAGACGAATCGCCACCGGAAGATTCACAATGGTTCCGCCAGTGCAAACTTCCGGAACTCCCCTAAGAGAGGACATCACATGGAAACCACAAACGCACAACTCGCCGAAGACTACCAAAAAAACGGATTCTTGACTAGTATCCACATTGCCGATGAAACTGAAGCAACACGCTACCAGCACGCTTACAATGCCTTAGAAGCAGAAGTCGGCAAAGAAAAATGCGAAATCGGCCTCATTGACTGGCATTTTGACTACCAATTTATCTGGGAACTCGCCACACATCCGAAAATTGTGGATGTTATTGAGGCACTTATCGGTCCTGACATCATGTTGTTAGCGACGCACTTTTTCTGTAAATACGGACCTCGTGAGAAGTTCGTCGCATGGCATCAAGACGTAACGTACTGGGGACTCGAACCGCCAAATGCGATTACCGCTTGGTATGCCATAGATGACAGCGACACAGGCAACGGCTGCATGCAGGTGATCCCCGGAAGTCATCAGCGTGGCATACAAGAGCACGGAAAATCGGAACAGGAAGGCAATCTGTTGAGCATCAATCAGGAAGTACCCGTCACCGATGCGGAAGCAGAGACCGTTTTTGATCTGGTGTTAAAAGCGGGTGAAATGTCCATCCACCACGGGCAAATGATACACGGCAGTCTACCGAATCACTCGACCCGCCGTCGGTGTGGCTTAACAGTTCGCTACATAGCCCCATCTGTAAAACAGGCAGACGAGAATTCATTGAAACGTCCATGGAAACCGATTCTGCTGTGCGGCGAAGATCGGCACCAGAATTTCACCACCGTGCCGAACCCGTTCCCAGTTCACGGGTAGTCTTCATCTACTGTAGATGTACTTTGTAAGCGCACCATAGGTGTCAATTTATAGTAAAGCCTACAATTAAATGGACACTAAGAAATTGGCGAGGTTAGGAAACCTCGTCAGCGGCAGTGAAGTGCCAAACCGCATTGTGTTCAGATGTTTTTGGGCTTTACTATAAAAGGTCGTACTGTGGCATCGTAGGTTGGGTTGAACGATTCTATCAAAACTTTGACAAATCGAAATGAATGAATCCGCGTCCATACACGCCATATCAAAGAGAAACGGAGTGAAACCCAACATCTTCTTTGAAGGTTCCAAGTATTTCGTATCATGAAGTTGGGTTTCACTCCGTTCTCGGGTGGAGATGAGGGTATATTGGATTCGGGCATGTTTGGGAAATAGGCATCGGACCTCTCAACTGCGTTCAACCCAACCTACGGAAACTTTACGGGTCCCCGAAGCAAGAAGCAGATAAGGACAAAAAATGGACACTCATATCTACGATGCAATCATCATCGGTGCTGGCGGGATGGGTAGTGCGACTGCATATCACCTCGCTAAATCGGGTGCTGACGTGCTTGTTTTAGAACAGTTTCAGCGTGGACACACCTTCGGCAGTTCGCACGGTCCAAGCCGTATCATCCGTTTCTTCTACGATAAAGCCTTCTATACTGAATTGATGAAAACCGCATACGCCGAATGGCGCGACCTCGAATCTGCATCGGGGAAGTCTCTGCTTTTCATCACAGGGAGCGTGTGTCTCGGTGCAAGCGGGAATCCCTACGGACGCACTGCGCGGCAGAACTTAGATGCCGCCGGTGTTGAATCCGAGTGGTGGAGTGCGACGCAATTGGCAGAACGTTTCCCACAGTTCCGGGTGTCGAACGATATGGACATCCTCTGGCAGAAAGACACCGGTTTCCTTTATGCTTCCGAGTGTGTCACTACGCACTTGCAATTAGCTGAACAGCACGGTGCAACAGTCCGAGAGGAAACCCCCGTAACCGACATTGATTGGCAAGCAGATGTCCCCACTGTCCGCACTGAAAACGACCTATTTCACGGCAGAAAAGTCGTTGTAACCGCAGGTGCATGGACAGGGAAACTCCTCGCGGAATTGGATCTTCCGCTCACCGTTACAAAACAGCAGGTATGCTACTACCAACCGACAGATACTAACCTTTTCCAACCTGATCGGTTCCCTGTTTTCACAGAAGCGACAGCAGATGGCGAATTCCTCTACGGTATTCCCGCATTCGGCTCTGGTGTAAAGATGGCACGTCACGGAAGGGGGCAAATCGTTTCCCCGGATACAGGCAAACGCACTCCCGACGCAGATTACATTGCCCATATAGATGCATACGTACAAGAACGCATCCCCGAACTTGGGAAAACCACACATGCCGAGGTTTGCCTCTACACCGAAACTCCGGACGAAGATTTTATTATTGGCGTACACCCACGCTGCCCAGACTTACTAATTGCTGCAGGTTTCTCAGGACATGGCTTCAAGTTTTGCTCCCTTGTTGGATGCATCATGAGTGAACTCACACTGAATGGCGAAACCGATTTTGACATCCATCCATTTCGGATTGACCGGAAACCAGAAATCTCAACCGGTATCCCAAGGCTACAATCATGACGAAACAGACGAAAATAATAGTTGGTGCGGTTCCGGTTGACTGAGATAAGTCTCAATTCTTCACAAGTTTCACACTAAGGAGTCAAGACAATGCAAACACCCCTCAAAGCCGGAAGTGCGACAACGAATATAACGCCACCGCTTGGCACAAGGATGCCGGGAGGTTTTCGACCGAGATACGCTGAAAATATTGACGATGAACTCTTTGCCAAAGCCCTTGTCATTGATAATGGCACAACGCGGATCGCAATAGTTACGTGTGATCTCATCGCTATACCAGAGAAAGTCGCAAACGCTGCCAAAGCCCGCATTGCTGATAGGTGTGGTATCCCCGCAGCACACGTCATGGTGAACGCGACACACACACATACCGCCGTCGCTGTTGCTGATCTGCTTGGTGTTGATGAGGATACTGATTACACCGAGTGGGTGCCGTTGAAAATTGCCGATGCGGTTGAACTCGCCGTGTGGCGACTCAAACCTGCACGGGTAGGGTTCGCCAGTGTTGATGAAGAACGCATTACCTTCAATCGCCGGTGGCACATGAAAGATGGCACTGTCCGTTTTAATCCCGGTATCGAAAACCCAGATCTTGTGAAGCCGACCGGTACAATTGATCCAGAGTTGGCAATGATGTTCGTTGAAGCGGATGATGGTACACCTATCTCCGCTGTTGCGAACTTTTCGCTCCACTACATCGGCACGAACAATGGAAATGCACTTTCTGCAGACTATTTTGGGCACTTCGATCGACTTATGCGACACTATCTGGGGGATACATGCATCTCGCTTCTCTGGAACGCCGCATCGGGACAGATTAACAATACCGACTTCAGTGGACAGACGAAATGGACAGCGAGCGGACATCAACAGGCGGTGAAAATGGCGAACGTTCTCGCGGGACATTTTATCACCGAGATGCAGTTCATGGAGATGCACGAAACACTCGACCTCAGCGGAGATCTTGCCACGCTGACGTTCCAACGTAAACAGATTACCGATGAAGATCTCAAAGTTGCCGAGCAGGTACTATCTGTGCCGCAAGGAACTTACAATGGCTATGAAACTGGTCCGTTTAGTTGGGTCGTCGGGCAGCCGATACCGCAGGCACTGGTTGATGTCTACGCCCTCGAATGCCAGCGATTAGCGAAGTTACCGGCACAGATGACCGCGCCAATTCAAGCGATCCGTCTCGGTGAAGCAGCGATCGTGGCACTACCCGGAGAGGTGTTCGTTGAAACGGGGATGAATATCAAGTCGAAATCCGATGCGAAGCCAACGTTTCTCGTCAGTTTGGCGAATGGGTATATCGGTTACATCTGCACGGACAAGGCGTTGACACAGGAGGGCGGATACGAGACATGGGCAGCGAAATCCTCATTACCGGCTGTTGGGACAGTACCAGCGATGGAGACACTTGTTGCCTCAATGTTGGGTTAAAAAAATTAAAAGACATAGGTGTCAAATTTAACAGGCCTTACGCAAATTGAACAGAGAAAAGGTATATTTTGCTGAAAATGCCTCGCAGTGAGAGTATCTCGTTGTATTTAACCCCCTAAATTCCCTTATCAGGGGGACTTTAAGAGGAAATGCGTAAGTCCTAAAAAAATAAAGAGGCGGGTGTAGAACCCACCTCTGGGAGAAAATAGAATAGAGAATAGAAAGTTAAACAGCGGCAGGACCTCTTTCACCTGTACGGATACGGATGGTTTCATCAATGGGCAGCACGAAAATTTTGCCATCGCCGATTTTGCCAGTGGCAGCAGCCTGTTGCACGGCTTCGACGACCTTGTCAACATTTTCTTCCGCTACAACGATCTCGATTTTTAATTTCGGGACAAATTCGATCGTGTATTCGCTACCGCGGTACAATTCGGTATGCCCACGGCTGCGCCCGAATCCACGAACTTCACTGACTGTCATGCCCCGAACACCGACACTGCTGAGTGCCTCTTTTACCTCCTCCAACTTGAAGGGGCGGATAATACATTCTAGCTTTTTCATGTGATACTCCTTGCTCAAAGTAAATAAGGTTGTATGGCAGCTTTGCCTTTCAATCAGGGCTTACAATCTTTGCCCTCAAGGTTTAATAATACAAATAGAGTGGGCGGATGCAAGGATCCGCCCTACAGAGCGTTTTCAAAGCCTCATTCACACGATCTAAATATCGTGGTAGAGGAAGAATTCATAGGGATGGGGCCGTATATTTACTGCATCGACCTCATTCTCACGCTTGTAATCAATCCAGACATCTAAAACATCTTGAGTGAACACATCGCCCTTGAGGAGATATTCGTGATCTTCCTCTAAGGCATCAAGGGCGTCTCCAAGGGAGACTGGTGTGGACTCAATGTCTGCAAGTTCTTCCGGCTCGAGGTCATAAAGGTCTTTGTCGAGCGGGTCACCGGGATGGATGCGGTTCTGTATACCGTCGAGCCCTGCCATAAGCAGTGCGCTGAAGGCGAGATAAGGATTACAGGATGGATCCGGTGTCCGGAATTCGATCCGTTTTGCCTTCTCACTCTTCGAGTAGACAGGAATACGGACACACGCACTACGGTTCCGTTGCGAGTAGGCGATGTTCACGGGTGCTTCATATCCTGGGACCAACCGTTTGTAGGAGTTGGTTGTCGGAGCGATGATTGCACAGAGCGAGCGAGCATGCGCGAGCAAGCCACCGATGTAATAGAGTGCGTCCTCACTGAGAAGCGAATATCCCTGTGGATCGTAGAAGATGTTTTTGCCATCTTTCCAGAGACTCTGGTGGACGTGCATCCCGGAACCGTTGTCTTGGAAGAGCGGTTTCGGCATAAAGGTGGCGACCAAGTTGTTCTCACGCGCCATATTTTTGATGATGTACTTATACAGGGCAATCTTATCGCCTATGTCCGTGAGGGGACCATAACGAATATCAATCTCACCTTGACCTGCGGTTCCCACTTCGTGGTGGTGAACTTCCACATCAATGCCAGCTTCCATCAGCTTCAGACAGATCTCGGAACGGAGGTCTTGAAGTGTATCTGAAGGCGGGACCGGGAAGTACCCTTCTTTATAGCGCGGTTTGTAACCGAGGTTCGGATTCTCTTCGCGCCCCGAATTCCAACTACCTTCAACGGAATCAACATGATAGAACCCGGAATTCGGGCTCTGTCCGTAGCGGATATCGTTCAGGAGATAGAATTCTGCTTCAGGTCCCCAGAAGCTCTCATCAGCAATGCCAGTGGACTGTAGATAGGCTTCTGCCTTCTGTGCGATATATCGTACATCGCGTGTGTAACTCTCCAACGTGATTGGGTCTTTGATGTTACACGTAATGCTCAGCGTTGGCACCTTGCAGACCGGGTCAATGAGAGCCGTCGTTGGGTCCGGAAAGAGCAACATATCGCTCTCGTTGATCGCCTGGAAACCACGGATACTGGAACCGTCAAAACCGCAACCTTCTTCAAACAGGTCTTCGGACAACTCGCTTGCCATAAGGGAAAAGTGTTGCCACATGCCCGGCAGATCCATGAATTTGAGGTCAACTATCTTTATATCATGTTCTTTTGCAAGTGCAACCACCTCACTTGGTGTCATTCACATATCCTCCTATTTCGGCGTAACTTGCATGCCGAAACTTGCTATCAAAACTCAAAACACCCTCGATCCAGAGATCGAGACTACAATCTGATGAAACGGCGCAGAGAAACGAGGCATAAAAGTCCAGCGGTTTCCCTAAAATCCCGTTCCAATAACTCAGAAAAATGTCCTTGATTCGTCAATTGAATGCGCAACTCATACCACTTGACGAGTGTCTTACTGAATAGGTAAGCAAAATTTATGCCAATCAACGTTGATTGAGCAGAGTAGGCATTAATTTGACGAAAACAGGTAAATTTCCGTGTAAAACCACGAATTACAGCGACCTAAGACGGAAAGTTGGCGTGAAACGGTCTGCTGCTACGATTTTTTGTCACGCCGCATATCAAAAACTCCGAAACCGTGCCAAATTATTAGGCATAGGATTGCACGTTTTTTGCGCATAGCACCGCACATCTATCAAAACCGCGACTTTGAGGTTATTCCTCCGAGAATTCAACATCTTTGGCGTATCGACTCGTTTCGGGACCGTCCTGTCCAGCATACTTGTTCGCCGGTTTGAGTTGATACGGCACACGTGCGGGTGAAGAAAGTTGCGCAAAGGTAAATGCACAAATCCGCATACCGGGGTATAATTTGACCGGCATGCGACCCAAATTCCCTAACTCCAAAGTGGGAATACCGATCCAGCCCGGGTCAAAGAGACCGGCAGTACTATGGACAATAATACCGAGCCTTCCCAAACTGCTCCTGCCTTCAAGCCGTGCCAACACATCATCTGCCAACTCAAGTTTCTCCTGCGTTGCCGCCAAGACAAACTCACCCGGTTGCATTGTGAAAGCATCACCATCAGGCACATCAACCCTCCGCATCAAATCGTCGGTATCAATTTCTGCACCGAGATCAATATACGGGTACTTGCTATGCTCGAACACACGGAAAGTGTTGCTCAACCTGAAATCAATGGAGCAACTACCGAGTTGTGTTTCCAAGTCGGGCGCGGGGGAGATTTTGATTTTCCCCTTATCCATATACTTGATAATATCTCTATCTGATAAAAACATTATTTACGCTATAGCCCTCGCTACTGCTCAGGCAAAAAATCCTCCGGGGCGATACCACGATAGGCGTAGTCTAAAAGATTCACAGGATGCATCGCTTTCATAGGCAATCCATGTTTCTGAATACCGAGTTGAATTTGGAGCAGGCATCCGGGGTTTCCTGTTGCGACGATGTCCGCATCGGTTTCGGCGATGTGTGCCATCTTACGTTCCAGAATCTCTTGCGAAAGTTCCGGCTGTGTGATGTTATAGATTCCTGCACTCCCACAGCACCATTCGGATTCGGTTAGTTCAATCAACTCAAGTCCGGGTATTGACTGAAGGACTTTGCGAGGCTGTTCCTTTACGCTTTGTCCGTGAAGGAGATGACACGGTTCATCATAGGTAACACGCTTTGCGATTTCCCCTGTCGGCGGTATCATCTCAATTTCGGCTAAAAATTCGCTGATATCGCGCATTTTATGACTGAATTGTTCCGCTTTCGCTGCGTAGGCGGTATCGTTCTCTAAAAGTGCCTCGTACTCTTTAAGCGTCGCGCCGCAACCAGCAGAGTTGATGATAACAGCATCTAAATTCTCCGCTTCAAACGCATCAATATTCTGTTTGGCAAGAGCTGAAGCGACATCTCGTACACCGTTATGAAGGTGTAGCGCGCCACAACAGGTCTGATTTCGTGGGGTAACGACTTCGCAACCGTTCTGTGCTAAAACTCGGATCGTTGCGACATTCGTCTCCGTGAAAACCTGATTCATAATACACCCGGGTATGAATCCGACACGATACCGGGTTTCGCCTTCGGCGGGTGTAATGTCGCGTATTGTATATTTCAGTTGCGGCGGTGGGATCTTCGGCAGTAACGATTCCATTTGTCCAAGTTGTCCCATCAGTTTCAGGATACCCGTTTTCTGGACAAGCCATCGGATACCGAGCCGCTGATAGAGCCACATCAACTCAAACATTAGGTCCAACCGTTCTTTATTGGGTAGAAGTTGTTTGAAGACGAGGTTCGTCCAAAATCGATAAGCTGCAGAGCGCGGTGCATTCTGTTCATAGATGGCACGCGCCTGTTCCAGTAGTTCCCCGAAATGGACACCTGAAGGACAGGCAGTTTCACATGCGCGGCAATCTAAACACCGGTAGATGTATTCTGACCATTCTTCGCTGAGTGGAATGGCATCCTCATCTTTGAAGGCACTCCCCATGAGGTAGAGTCTACCCCGTGGTGAATCCGTTTCTAAACCTAATTCTCGATAGGTTGGACAGGTGGGTAGACAAAGTCCGCAGTGCGTGCAAGCGTCCCACTTCTTCCAATTGAAGGAGTCTACACCGATAAGTTGTTGTGTGTGTTGGTTGGACATGTTAAATTTTTTACGATTTATGATGAATGGATAAGGACCCAAGCAATGAAAGCAAAAAACAGCGCAGTCAATACGATCACGGTTATAGTTAAGTAGACCGGATTTGATCTTCCCACAAAACTTTTGTTAATATTTTCGTCGCGACCGTCCCGAATTTTTCCTGCTAATAATTCCTTTTCAGTTTGTGTGAGTGTCTTTTTTTTAACGGGGAGTTCCGTTGAAACCGAACGCCTCTTCTGCCCTTGTATTTTTTTGGTGGATCGGTATGTCTTAAGGCTAATACCTTTGAGTTTGTACATTATCTTCGCCCTCTTAATATTGTTCAGGACTTACGCAAACTGAGCAAATATCGGACATTTGGACACAAAAAAGCGGTGTTTTCCATATTTTTAACCCCCTAAATCCCCCTTATCAGGGGGACTTTAAGAAGCAGCGCGTAAGTCCTAATTGTTTTGACATACTCCGACAGCTAAAGCAGTGAGATTCTTGGGGAATCCTGTGCTTTTCTGTGTGGATTGTGGGGTTCCGACTTCTGATGAAGTCTGCGACGGTTGCTTGTGATAGCAAGTCTGACCCCTTCTAACCCAAAGGTTGATGACCCAACCTTAAAAACAACCTTGTGAGGTTCTTCTTGATGTGGATGTGGCATTTGTAGCGGGTTGCTGATGTTAAGTAGTTGTAACCCCCTCATTCAGGCTCCCGGAACGATATCCCAGTAAGTCAAGCGTGACATGCGCATATCCGAGTGTTTTAAAGTGTGTGCTGATGTCGCCTCGCACGGTTTTTGAAAGCAATCTCGAAATCTCCTGTGCTTCCAACTCAATTCGAGCGAGGTCGCCGTGGTGCCGGACACGGAATTGCCGAATCCCCAAATCGTAGAGAAATTGCTCGGCTGCATCCACCTGTCGTAGCAATTCACGGGTGATACGCATACCGTAAGGAAAGCGAGAGGAGAGACAGGCGAACGCCGGTTTATCCCATGTCGGGAGTTCCCACACCTTTGAAATCTCGCGAATCTCCGCCTTCGTCAAGTCCACATCAATCAAAGGTGCTTGGATACCCATCCGCTTTGCGGCATCCATTCCGGGACGGTGGTCGCCGACATCGTCTGGAATTGCGCCGTAGACGATCGTTCCTACGTCGTATTTTTCAGCGATAGGACGCAGTTTATCAAACAGTTCCGTCTTACAGAAAAAGCATCTATTGGTCGGGTTGCTTGCATACCCTTCAAGGTCTAATTCCTGCGTATTGACGGTCTCAAGGCGGATTCCGATCTGTTTGGCAATCTCTTGTGCAGCCTTCATTTCCCGGATCGGATAAGAATCAGAGATAGCAGTCACAGCAAGCGCATTATCGCCTAATGCATGTTGTGCCGCCTCAGCGAGAAATGTACTGTCAACGCCGCCGGAAAAAGCGACGATAACCTTTTCATAAGCGCGCAAGCACGTATAGAGCCGGTCAAGCTTCGTCTGTAGGGTAGGTTCAAGTTTCTGTTTTAGCATACATTGCCTCCGCATATAGCGCGCAGGTTTCAAGTGTCAAGCGGGTCGCTCAGCTTGCTGTATTCTCAGCAATTCGTCTTTCAGTAATTGCCGCTTTAACCCGCTAATCCGGTCAATAAAAAGCACACCGTTGAGATGATCTATCTCGTGTAGGAGCACACGTGCCAACAAACCATCGGTTTCAATGCGCACAGATTCGCTTTGGACATCAATTCCTTCAACGACAATCTTCTCTGGACGTTTCACTTCCGCCGTCACATCTGGGATGCTGAGACATCCTTCGTCAGCGAACGCTTCTCCCTCGGCACTCAGAATTTCTGGGTTGAATAGCACTAAGGGTTCGTACGTTTCATCGTCATCTTCGCCTATATCAACAATGATAAGCCGCTTCAAAACACCGACTTGCGTTGCCGCGAGTCCGATACCGTTGCCTGTCGCGTATAGCGTCTCTAACATCTGTACAGCGATTTGGCGTTCTGCCTCCGTGATGTCTACGACCGGTCCGGCTCTTTTGCGGAGGACCGGGTCACCGTAATAGCGCAGCTGCAAAGGCGCGGTTTCGCGCAGCACGACATCATCTTCGCCGCTCACGTCCGAGGCAGGTGTGTTCTTGGGCTTTCTTTTCCGATTTGGCATGTATCAGGAATTTCTCCGATTTCTGACAAAGATAACTTTTAATAGGGTAACACTTATTGCAAATTCTGTCAAGCAAAAAGTGTCCTTGCCGCAGGGGCATTTAGTTTTAAACAAATTCTCGGATTGTCTAAATTTTTGGATCCTCTTTTTCAAGTCCGGCGCGGTTTGATGAAGATTAAATAATTAATTCGGTAATAATCCGACATAGTGTAGCAACTCCTGTGACCCGCCTTTGAACTGTTCCATGAAGTCGCTGACTTTCTCCTGAAGGGCTGTCCAGTCATTGCTGAGACGATGCAGATGTATGACGGCTTGACGCGCCCAGCGCCACAACTTCTCAATCGGATTCGTCCAACAGGCATACGTTGGGAGCTGCAATATCTCAATAGGGAGTTTCTCAAGTTTGCCTATTTTCTTTGACGGTTTCTCGCTCCAATTCGGTGGGGTCGGTCTAACAAACCTCGTCGTCTGTGGCAGAAGCGCTGCCCTAAGATTCGCGTGAAAGTGGATCGCCCGATTGTCCTGGATCAAATAGATGCGTTCAGCGTTTGGATAGCGTTGGCAAATCTGGGTGTAAAATGTATGGAGTGCGACAACCGTGCAGCTTTTGACTTGCTGATAAACAACATCTCCGGTGTGTGGGTTGAGCGCCCCGATGCCATAGCAGGTCTCCTCTGGGAGATAACTCTGGCGTGCCAAAGGACATTTCGTCCCTGTCTCCGCCGAGTCTTTTGCGACTCTCGGTTGTAGATTGAAACTAAACTCGTCTTGGTAAACGACAACGCAAGTTTCTGGGTTTTCACGGGCTTCTTCTAACGCTTGCTTGATGCGAGAAAGTTTTTCAGCATAATCGGTATCAGGACTCCGCAGATATTCTCTGGCACGCTTATAGCTGAGACCCAAGCGTGAGAAGATCTGATGAATGCCGGGGAGCGATAGACCCTCAAGCCACGGCACGACCTGACCGAGACTGCGGAGCGTCCAGCGCGTTTGATGCTCATTGACGCTTCCCGGATCCTGACCGATTGCCACTAAGAGTTCCGACCCGGCTTCTTCGGGCGACTTAGGTGAAAAAGCAGGTTTGCGACCTCGACCGGGTTTATTAGACAACCCGCTAATACCGTGTTCGCGATACCGACGCAGCCAAGCATAAACGGTATCGGGGTCGCGTTTTTTCAACAAACCTCTGCGGGCGACTTCATGTGGAGAAAAGCCTTCATGGATTTTCAACAACGCTGTCGCACGCTCTCGAAGATAAGCCGGTTCGCCTTTATCCCGAAGATCAACGAGGGTTTGTATTTCGCCTTCAGTTAACTCCAACTTATGGTGTTTTGCCATCAGAGAATACCTCCTTTGGCAATAGGATAACACGAATAACAATATTACCGAATTAATATTTTAATCTTCATCAAACCGCGCCTACCGGGCCTGGGGTGTCCAAAATCGGGCTAAAAACCGAAAACTAAATAGCCCTGGTCCTTGCCAGAAGTTGCGATTTGGAGATCGTTCCTACCGAAGAACTGAATGACTCCACCTGAAATGAAATGTATTTTGATCAGGACTTACGCAATTTCATGACCAAAACACGCGACGCGTAAGTCTCGGCATTGATCACCTGAGTGCGTATTGGTGGACGGAGAACCCGGCGGAGCATGCCTACTACTTTACCCTGTAATTTTCCAAGCGCGCAGGGGCATTTAGTTTTAAACAAATTCTCGGATTGTCTAAATTTTTGGATTCTCTTTTTCAAGTCCGGCGCGGTAATACCTTCGCCAAAAAAATGGCGAGTTTTATAAATGTCAACTCGTTTTCTGTGAAAAATACAGAGGCATCTTTATCACATTTCAAGGGATAAACGCCCCGGGTTGCCTTTGACAACGGATACAAGGATGAATACACCTCGTTTCGTGTCTCGCCCCTCAAGGACCACTGTTCAGGGTGAAATCTTTACACGAACTATTAAAAAATACTTCTGCAAACACCGGATCTGATTTTTATTGCGAATATCACTAAACATCTGATGCCAATGGGTTGTATTCATTGCCTAAGTCCTGAAATCAAGTCCAGATAATTGGCGAAGGTATTGTTAATTCTTATTTGGGACAAATTCGGAATATTCTTTAGAAACATGTTTAAAAATTTCAGAGTATTCAGAGTAAATCGGGAAATAATAGGACTGTGAAAAACGTTAGAAACCCATACTGTGACTGATGTTGTGGGCGATTTTCGATGTAAGCATTCAGAGCTTACTCTGAAAATTTCAGAGTACTCAGCAAAAGGAGAAAAATAGTGGCAAGGAAAAAAGTTACAATCTCACTTCAAGATGTACTGCAGGAGCGGTATGACGAATGGGAAAAGGAACCAGCAGAATTGGGCGCGGAATTAGACTCGGATCTAAATGCCTTGTTTGATACGCTAAATGGTTATGAACTCGCGGATGCAATTATAGTGCGTATCCAACGTTACGCTGCAGAAAGAGCAGATCGATCTGCTGATGACGATTTTAGGGACGCAGCTGAGTCTGAGATAGAGTTGATACAAGAAATAGTTGAAGAAAAGTTGCTTGAATATATTTCGCGCTTTATAAGGGATAGTCATCGGGAATTTATAGTTCGCTGTCATGCAAAGGGGGTATCCACTACTCATGCGGTTTTGGAATTACTTAAGAAAAACACGGCAATAGCACGGCTTGGGCAGAAGGACGCATTGGGCAGGAGAAAACTTGGTGAGATACTAATTCATCGGTTGTCGTATTTGAAACCTGGGACAGCTCGGTGGCCTGAGAAGAAGTACGGTGCATTATGGCGTGAGGCACGAGATCAACATAAACATACGATAAGTGATATTGCACTAACATCTCCGGTAGAGCAGGTTGCACTGTTGGCGAAACATGCTGATCGTATTAACTATATGTTATATAGTGAAAATCATAATGTGAAAATTTGCAAATGCTGACGAATTCGTTGACGAAGACGCTGGAGAGTCTGCAGAAGTTGTCAGCGGTTGAACAGCAGGCACCTGCTAATTTGTCTGCGCCTCAACTTGTAGCGGTTTTGGAACGGTTGACGCTTGCGTTGGACGCGCCTGAGCAGCTTGCACTCAGCGGAGACACAGATACGCTCGTTAGGGTTTCGGCACGGTGCTTTCTATCCTCTGCGATTCGGTGCGAATGTCATGTTCGCTGTCTGAATCGCGGATTTTCGCGGATTAAACGGATTACGCGGAGAAGCAGGGTAAAATTAACAAGGATCGAAAAACCTGAAGTGTGGAAAATTGATGCTTCCACACTTCTTTTTATGAACGTGAGTTTGACATAAGCTTATAGTTGGAAACCGGACACATTTTCATACGGGCGGCGTTGAATTGTTGGGTTTTGCTGAGTCTATTTCCATGAATGTATCATTGAAAATCAGGCTTTTCTTGGTAAACTGAAAGGTTCTTAGTCATTCATCGCTCTGTCATTCATCGCTCTACCCAACCTACGGGCCCCTTCAATCTTTATTATCAAACTCACGTTTTTATGAGAATGTAAATTTCTTCTATCTGTCTGCGTCGTAGGATCAACACTGGAACTCATTTCGATAAAGATCGTTAGTGTTTAGGTTTCCAATGATTGTCACCAGTTAATTGAACTTCAACTAATTCCAACTGTTTTTCTGCAAAGAACTCTCTCAAGTCTTCGGTAAGTTGTTCTATAGGCTCTGGTTCAACTATATTAATCAATTCTGTTCCAACAATACCTTCACCAATTATCTGAACTTGAGTTGAATGGATATGTAATGAATACAACCCATTGATCCATGATGTTCAGTGGTTTCATGAATAAAAATAACTTCAGGTTTTTGCGGAAGTATTTTTAAATCGGCTAAAGACTTCAATCGACATCAGACTGCCTTGAGCACTAAGCGGCGAAACTTCGAGGCTTCTAAAGCGGATGCGGGTACGGGTGAGTTTTCTGATTCATCTACACATTAACAGCCCCATCACAGAGTTCATAGCAATTTGGCTGACTTATGAAGAACCGTCCATTTTTGGCGAAGGTATTGTTCCAATTGAAGATAGAAAAAACCCAGGCATCATGAAATTCCAGTCAAGCTCCTTTTTATCATTATGATGTTTAAGTAGAAAATATTTACCCGCATATAAAAAAGGGGTTGGCGGTTTTTCAAGACCACTGACAAAGCATTTTTGGATGGGTAATGTATATTCACTCAGCATACTTGGTGGAGTTTCGATTTGTAGCAGCGAAAACTCTTTTAAATAGGATAACATTACTCCATTTAGTCCATACTTTTCGAGAAAAGAGACATACCTACCGACTTTAAATTTCGGAAAAATTGATTTATAAATAGAACCAGAACCGACTGGATCATCGAATGAGATACATCCTGAACAAAAAGTTCTAAATATTGATGCGATATCTGAATCTATTTCGCCTAATAGTTTGATGGTACGTATTGAAAAAGTTCCGGGTCTCTTAATTTCGCCTGCAAGTATCCGTGCAAAGCGTTCTTGCATCTCTTCGGAACTTTTCTGGCACGCTTCACTTTCAAAAGTATTGAGCCAGTCATCTTCATAAGGGTTATCAGTAGCATCGGGAATCTTAAGGGCTTTTTGTCCTAAAATCTCTCCAGAACGTTGACATACCTTACAAACATTTAGCAGTCTACTTTCGTTGATAGACGATAATCTTTGTTCGGCTTGTGCCTTAAGCATTTCCAGATATTGAGGCTTAGACAGCGACGACGGCAGTAATTTTCCCATATATCTAAATGCTCTTTCCTTATAGCGGTCTGGAATTAGGGCTAAAGCAGTAAGTATTTCTGGGAGCATTGGCAGTATTTTCCTATAGTATTGCTTTGGACTTAATGAAACTGTATCTAATTAACATTTCCGAGTTACAGTGAAGTTTTGAAATAAAAGTTTTCATTTCAAGAGACTTGGTATTATTCTGTGACAACCGTTTCTTCGCCGAGCATGTCGATGATTTTTACGGCGACGCGGGCATCGGGACGCGGCAGTGATACAGTGTATTCTTTGTCAACAAAATCTTCCTTTCTCTCTGGAACATCGCTTTCAACTATATTGAAATGCTCGCCCGTGTAGTCTGTATCAATCAGGACACAATCAATCTGTGCGCGGAAATCACCAATTTGCTCGTCAAAAATGG
Source organism: Candidatus Poribacteria bacterium (assembly GCA_965246985.1). Taxonomy (GTDB): domain Bacteria; phylum Poribacteria; class WGA-4E; order WGA-4E; family WGA-3G; genus WGA-3G. The sequence continues at coordinate 5,368,742 of OZ251998.1, forward strand.
TGCGGTCAATTTCTACTTGGTTGTTAACGCAGCATTGAGGGCATCCCAGAATGGATTTTCATTTTCTTCATTATAGAATGGCAAACCTATCAAACGGAATTCTTTGCTATCGAACGTTAGAAGTTTATCTTTAAATTCGGTGGTAATATCACGCATGAAGTCTTCTTTCCATTGGTCATGCGCTTGGAGGAATTTACCTTTAGGTTCAACGAAAAATTGAAAACAGACTAATTTCCCTTTTTTCTCTTGAAGGAACAAGGCGAAATCAGGATAGAACGCTTGCCCATCAGAAAAGTTGTAGATAGCAAAATGAATTTCGTTGCGCAGTAGATAGATTTCGTTGTAATGGATGGCTAAAGTCTTAATTTTCCTGATGAGCAAATCCACGAATGCTTTTTCTTCACTCGTGCCGTAGAGTGTGTTGAAAGGGAACCAATCTTCATCCTCAAACTGCCGATCAATAGTAGCCCGCGGGTTTCGGGCATCAAATTTCAGAAGTTTATTTTTGAAAACATCATGCACCTGTTTAGGTTGAAAATGTTTTGTTCCTTGGTATTCAGTAATTTGTTCTCGGATTTCAGTTTCAATTTGACTTAACAACCCTTGACATGCGGACAGTTTTGCTAAACGATTTTCTTCCAAATGTAATAGGTTCCCCTTGAAAGTAATTGCTAAGCCACCCAAGTAGTTCTCTGATGTCATAAATTCACTAACAGAGGTCAAGTGTGGACAATACCTTTTGAGTGATGCAAAGGTAAAAAACGGATTGCGCGCAATCGCGGTTCTAACGATATTCTGTTCAATATCAATGACGGGTATGTCTTGTGCATCGTCGTTTTGTTGCACTTGTGTTGTGTCATCCACCATGGCGGCCGTCGCACCTGCGGAACCTGTAGGGATGATATGCTCATAGTTTTTCTGCTTCACGCTTAGATTTGCTAAGTCATCAAAAGATTGGACATGTTGGTAATCTTTCGGGACCTGATCATTAAGCCAGATAACGCCGTATTTGTAAAATTGGGTTCTCTTGAACTCCTCTTTCAATTTTAGTTCGCGAGTCACCATGCGCTCGTCCATCATACCTTGCTCAATTAATGCGGTGCGGATTTCCGAGATGTAGCGCGAGTCGTGAATACTATGGTAATGGAGTTCCTCCAAGACACGAAGTTCATGGTTGAGCTCCTCATCAAACTTTCGGCGGAACCGGTCTGGGTGATCTGGCAATACAAAGGGAAAATAGCGGGCACCGCGCCCGATAAGTTGTGCTTCAGAGATTGTGGTTTTTCCGATTCTGTTTTTGCCTGAATCACGTGCTTCGTAGCAACGGACAATGTCAAATAAATTCAGCACATCCCATCCTTCGTTGAGTTTTTGCACTGCGAAGATAGCACGGATCGGATTATCTTTGTTTTCAAGCGTGTTTACCTGCACTTGGTAGTTCTTCTTTTCGTCTTCATCATTAACCGAGAGGCAATATGCTTCCTGAAATTCGGATTTCAGACGTTCAACCAACTGATTGGCACTGATTTCATTTTCATCAAAGAAGCGAAACGCACGTTGAACAATCTCAAGTCCCGATCTGCGAATGTTCTCAACCTGGCTCGCGGTTAATCCATCAATCAATTTGTGAAAGTTTCCCTTGTTTTCTTGCGATTGTGCGATTGTCTTCTGCGCCTTGAACAAAATGACAGGTTTCAGGTTAATGTTGTTTTTCGCCGCGACCTCTTGTTTGTACTGATTGAGAATGAGTGCCTGCAAGATACGTGAGTCCTGATCTAAATCGGAATGGACAAGTACAACCTCTTTTGAAAACTTATCATTCCGAAAGTTTATCAGATCATACCGATTGATAATCTTGTTCCGATACTTCTCTACCATTGCGGGTGTTGCATAATCGTGCGTGGCGGTAAATTCCAAGAGTAGGTTGGCTTCATTAGAATTAAAAATACGTTCTACCGTGTTTTCCCAACTCTCAAACAGTTCCATGCCTTGTTGGGACTTTGTGCTGACATTTATATGATGCGCTTCGTCTGCTAACAGCACAATTTGCTGCTCAGCGAAATTCTCATAAGTTAAGGCGTTCTCCTTTTCTGATGTCATATCAGTGTGCAGCTGCTGAATCGTCGTAAAGCAGATATTGATGTCGTTTTCGTTGACCCCATTAAAATTGTCCACCTGCGCCACGGTGACCGGCTTACCTTCAAAACGGACATCTTGACTGAAAAGGTATTTTGCAGCGCGCGGGTTGAGGAAGTTATCCTTTGTCTTTTCGATGATATTGGTAGAGTTGACGAAAAAGAGGAAGTTGCGGTAGCCTTTCTCATAGAGATAGAGGATCAAACCTGCCATAATGAGGGTTTTGCCGCTGCCGGTCGCCATGTTGAATAGCAGATGGACGGGTTTTTCTTTACTCGGTAGATCGTTGTTAAAGTAGTGGATAAAACTTGCAAACGCATCTTTTTGGTAGTCACGAAGTTCAAATGTAGGATTCAGATTTTGCGTAATGCTACCGGGCATTTCAGGTTTGGTAACCCCGTACTCGAAAGCGATAGTGAGTTGTTCATGAAGAAATTGGTTAAGCATTGCTATCTACTCCATAATAATTTCGGTTAACGAATTCCTTATTTTCTGATTCTGACATGCTGAGTTACCTCTATGTAGCATTTGTGTCTCCTTCCTGTAATCCCAAGACGCGAGGTTGGAATACTTCGTGTAACCTTATGAGTCTATCGTGCATCCATGAAAACTCTTGGTCTGTGTTAGCCGTTTTCACATTCCGCACATTGTTATTGGAGAATCCAATCCGCTTTTTATCATCCTCCCATTTTAATTCACCAAGATCGACCTCAAATTGTCCCTCAATAATATCCTTCTGTTTTTTCAAACCACTGTAATGTGCAGATGATTGCATGCAGAGGTTTGCTTGTAGTTCATCAACACTTCTATATGCTACAAGCCAAAAGGCACCGTCTTCATATATGTCCTCAGATGTGCTGGTTCTCCGATCAATCTGAATACCGTAAATCGAAGGTAAATCGGGTTCAGGAAACAGCTGTAGTTGGTTCCCCTTTTCTTCCACGTAAGTTTTGAATTTATCCCAATACGCTTTCCCCCCAGGATCGTTGGCATTACTAGGATTTCCCGGTTCATGGAATCTCTGATGGCAATCATCACATAAAACCGATAGATCAGTTATACCAAATTAACCCAATTTGTAGCGCGAGGTCCCTGTGCCTCGCAATGCTGACTTGATCAAAAGACTTCTAATCAAGTTAATTTGGTATTAGAAGGTTTTCTTTACCGATATTAGCATAATTCCTGTGATGTACTTGCGTAGCCGGATTACTACAAAAAAGACATTGGCGGCCAAAATGATCAAAGCACTTTTCACGTATTTCAGACCACGCTTTTGAATTTAGATACTTTTCGTAATGATCTTCACAATTATTCGTAAGAATAGCACGCCAAATGTCGCCTCTTAGATCACGAGCTTCTTGAAAATCAGGTTTTAGGTCAAGTGCCTCGTCAAGTAAACCAATAGCAAAGTATCCTGTATGTATATCACCAAGCTCGCTTACGCTAATTTCTCTAAATATCGGAAATTCCTCACCATTCCAGCAGTATTGGAATGCTAAAACAAAATTATGTCTCGCTTGAGTTATATCATCCATTGTCTCTGTCTCCGTTTCTCACCTGGCATGAAAAATTTCTTTCATTTGCTGGTAAACCAACGTTTTTAATTCATCATGTTTTTCTGTATATTTGATATTTACCGATTTCAGTGGTATAATATAATCGCCAGTGGACAAAATTCGGGTTCACCCGTGTGATTGGAAGGCTACGGCCCAGAACAATCCTATATCCCTGGCTTTTCTATTCCGTATAAAATGCCTTATTCAACACCTTCCTTCTCACTAACATCAGAACCCGCATCCTCTATTTCTGAATTATTCTTTTGATTTTCGTTAGGTGGTGTAGAGAGATAAAAGTAAATCTGATCAAGTGTTAAGAGTGCCTGCAACGCTCTTTCTGGTTTGTAGTCTTCTCCTAAAGCAACACCATGAAGAGCAGAGTGTCGTGATAAGTCAACTTCTCCGGTTGTGGGGTCAAACTCCTTGAAAATACTCTCCGTAAGATAATTTAAAAAATACTGAGGTAAAAGTAACGATTGGTCGTCCTCAGTTTTACGCTCACCAACTTCTATAAGGCGATCAATAAGTTTCTGTATGTTACGTGTCCTTTCTCCGCTATCCCGATAATATAAGGAACGCATAATTCCTTCAATTTCTGAATAAAGAGTCTTTATGCAATTTATGTAATCGCTTTTGGTACTTCTACGGAAAGCATCAATGCCAGCTTGTATTAGTTCCCGCTTTTCCAGGAAAATAGAGTTTTCCCACCATTTATCAGTTATTTTTTGTAAGCGCGTTTTATTGAAACTTTCAAGCAGCATCTTTACCTTATCATCGTAAGTAAATTTATCATTTTGATAATTTTCAAATAGTGTTTTATACTCGTCACCTAGAATTTCTACAAAAGGAAACCATCCATCTGCCACCATTTTCTCAAAAATAGGTTCTGATTCCAAACTTTGATAGATATATTGAAATGCTAAATATCTATAGAGTTGCCCTAATTGAGTTTGCATTCGGACGAGATTAGACCCCTCAAGTTCTTCCTCTTTAAATTCTAATGAACCAACCTCCGTTTCAACTAATGTAGGATTACGCACGAAGTTAAAATAGAGTCCGAATTTCCAACCTACTTTTAGGCAACAGATAACCTTATCAGATTCTTGTATATCTATGCCCAGAAACCTTAATTCGATAATATCTGCAATATCATTATATGAGATCAGCTCATTTTCTTTTAGAGTCCGCTTGGATCGACATTTTATTTCAATAGGAAAATCATTGATGTAAATATCGGCACTTAAGTTCTGGTGTATGAGTATCAGAAAACTGCATACCGAATTGACACCTATTTTGTAGTACGTAGCATACAAATAGGTTTTCGATATTTCCTCAATGTATTTGTAAAATATTGAATCATCGGAAGTTAGACGAGACGAACTCAATACCCAACCATAGTGATCCTCAGGTACATTGCATACTGCAAAACCAGTGATATCTGGAACTTTCTCTAAGTGAAATCGCATGGTATTTTCTTGAACTCCTATCTAAATTAATATGTAATTCACATGTTTTATCATGCGGACTTTGAGTAAAATATCTGATTAAGCAATCTATCTTCTGCACTCACTGCAAAATCCGCATCCTGTATTTCAGAAAGATTGACATAGAGTTGGTTCTTATCCAGCAGTTCTGCTAACAAGTGTTTTTGTTTCTCTATGTCGTCAATGGCGATGAAGTCTTTTACTGCGTCTTGTGGCATTTGTTCGTTGACATACCAGTTTAGGAACGAGTTTTCAGCGATGTCTTGCCAGAGTGCAACAAGTTCTTCAGAGGATTGTGCGGTTTGAATTTTGTCCATATATGCTTGGTTGTATTGCATCAGTTCGCAATAGATAAAGTCATCGCAATTATTTTGTTCAATAACTTTCTTGACGCGCTTCCGTGTGACAGTTTCAACATAGTGCATTTGCTCGCAAATGATGAATCTTCGATTACCACCGTCTTTATTTAGTTCCAATACAGCGTGAGCAGTAGTCCCACTTCCACCGAAGAAATCAAGAATAATTGCGTCTTTATCATTCTCTACTACAGAAAGCAAGCAATCATAGACATTCCAGAGTGATTTTGGGAAATCAAAGTTACATTCGGGAACAAGCGATTTAACTATTTGTGTTCCGTAAATATTAGAATCGTACCTTTTATCTTCCCAGACGGTGCGATACATTCCGAAGTCCTTCCCTAGTTCAATTTCATAACCTGTTTCAGTTTTCTTTGCACGGAGTAAGTGTTTGATTTCATCTACACTTTGCCTTGCATATCTCCATTTTCGCTCAACCTTATTCTGGTCAATCGGGTACACAAAATCTTTTTTTTCGCATGTTACTGTTTGTTCAGAAGGGTGTTCATTGTTATCAAGTACATCCCCGAATCCAACAACTTTATCATCTTCTACGATCACTGGATAGAAACAATTCTTTGCATCTTCTCGTCTTGATTCACCACCCCAATTTCTAAAGTTATTCCAAGTAATTTCTTCAGTGGGAATCTCTCTATCACCAATTACTCTTTTACCTTTCGGAATGACAAAAAATGCATACTCGTGAATATATGAAAAATTTGTCCCTTGTACACCACGTGGGTTATGAACTATAGTGATACAATGTTTTTCGCGTTCTGGAAATACTTCATCTAATAAAACTCCAAGATAATTCTGTTCGTTTTCATCAATTGCAACAATCATACTTCCATCTTTGCTTAATAACTCTTTAGCAACCTCTAATCTGTTTCTCATAAAAGTTAGCCACGATGAACGCTTGAAATTATTGTTGTACATAAAAGTATTTGATGGACTGTCTGGATTATACGGCGGATCAATGTAAATGAGTTTGACCTGTCCGCGGAATTGCTGTTTGAGGGTATGGAGTGCGATGAGATTGTTGCCTTTGATGATAAGGTTTTCGCGTATTGTGCCGTTGTCGTCGCGTTGGATATCCGTTACGTCCTGTTCACCTTCGGCGGTGTGTCGTTTCCAGTTGCTAAGGACTTTCGGATCGAACATCCGATTAATTTCGTCTTGTGCAAGGATTTCGTTGAAGAAAATCTCTTTACGCTTTTTCTTCTCCTTTGTTTGTCCGCCTTCAAGCACGCAATCTTTGTAGGGCCAGACGAGTGAAACTTCGCCGCGTTCGCGCAGAAATTTGCCATCAATGTTCAAACCGATTTTGTTGCGGAACTGGGTGTAGGAATTGGCAAGGAAGTTTTTTTGATTGATGTAGCTGATGAAGGTGTTGTGGTTGAAAACCCAATGTCCGTTAATTTCGTCAAAGAAGGTTGATTTTATCTCTGGATCGGAAAGTAGTAACTTGATTAGGTCGTGGTTGAGTCGCCATGCGTGGTCTTTGACTGCAGCGGGGATAAGTTCACCTGCATCGTCAAGGAAGTCTGGGTTGTCTTTGAGTAATCGGATAAGTTTTTCATTGAAGTTTTCTTTTGACATAAAGAGCAGTAACCTTCATTTTATTTAGGATAGCAGTGGCTCGGAGGAGAAGTTTCCGACTAATATAACTTGCTTTAAGTTTACCATTTGTCAGGTGAAAAGTCAAGGAATATTCGGCTTTCCAACAGTCTAAAGAGGAATCGCTACAAGGAGGTAGCTCCCATAGAAGAGGGAAGAATCGTGATCAAGAGGTCGTTCCTACAGAAGAGGTTGTGTCACGGGGCAGGCATCAGATAGAGATGGAAACCTTCGCTACCAACGACTGAACCGGTAAATTTGACTAAAAAGGAGAGATTGTGTTGCTCACGCAGTTTAGCACCTAAAGCGCGATTTAAGATAATTAGTACTTCCTTATTCGTCTGGGTACTCAGCATTTTCGCTTCTTCAATGACGAGTGCATTGGGAGCCTCGTGGGTGCGCGCATTGTCCCATCTGACAAAAGATCCGAGTCGACTTCCCCGTGGATAGTAAATTTGTTGAGGTTTCTCTAAGTACCCGACAACCGTACTGGCAGCGAAATCAACATCGCCAACCATCGGAAGGTCTTGCATGCCTTGCGACTTGATATATTCGGCTGTCAATTTACCGTAAGAGAAAATATGACGGTGCTCCATTCTGATGGCTATAACCCCACCGATCGCATGGCAGATAAGTAGCAACGTTACAAGCACAGTCCCTGCCACATTTAAAACCCGATCTATTGTAGAATCCGTATCCTGTCGCTCAGCCTTACCGAGATTGAGCACTGAGCAGTCTCGGTAAATCCAACAGCACATCAGAAACGTAAGGAACAGGAAACCGTGATGTCGGATACCGCCGTGATATTTGACATAGAAAAACGCCAAGAGTCCCAATGTTGAGATGAGATAGGTAAGCAGCGCAGTTGGTCGTTTGAGAAATAACAGCACACTCAAAAGCATCAGGAAATAGCAGAGAGGGATTTGGATGGTTTGGAAGAGCGGGTAAGTTGTGAGTAGATTTGAACCCCAAAAGCCGAATACAGGTCTCGTGACTGGGAGATACGCACGGGAAATCAGTTTGACAATATCGTTCACACGTTTCACATCATAGTTAAAGTGCCATGCAACGGCAAAACCTGTATCTGGCGGTGGATTGAGTTGCAGAACGGCAGTAGTAATACCGATACCGATAAGTGTAAACCCAATCCAGATGGATCTTTTATTTTCTATAGCCTCAATATCTTCGTTTAGAGGCTTAAGAAACCAACCGCCAAAAACATATTCGCAACAAAGCGCGATGCCTATCGCTATGGTGACGATCAACGCATGGACACTGGTATGCGCAAGGAGAAACAGCACACAACCGACCCAGATAAAACGTTTGTAACGTTCCTTGAAAAGCACACAAAAAACGGTTATCAGCAGAAGCCCAAGCGCGTAGTTTCGGGCAACAATAGTGTATTCATAGAGCACGAAGTAGCCGAAACAGAAGAGCAGTTTTTGGAACCAGTTGAAAGGCGCGTAGCGAACGAAAAGGTAGACGGTCACACCCGTAATTAGGAGATGGAACATCTGCATCATGACTGGGGAATGTGTGATACGGCTGAGTGGCATTAGGCAGAGATGCCATAAACCCGGATGTCCCTCATATTTGAGATTTGCGAAGAGATTAAAGACCGAGGTGCTGTCTCGTGCCAGAAGCCATGCCTGAATTTCATCTCGCCACATCTCATGATGGCTCGCAGTAAACGCGCCGACTGCGAGAAAAAGGAACATCAAACCGAGAGCGTAGTGTTTATCCTTTTTGCCCATTGTTTACACTGTGACCTTTCAATCAAGGCTCTCTATCGGGTTACTGGATCGTGAGGCTTGAAATCGGCAGCCATAAACCACCGGTACTCTTTGCTATGAATTTCTGGAAGGGTTCATCACGACCGATAACATCTACTTTGATTCTGGCGGTCTTCATCTTCATCACCACATCCATATCGACTTCAGCGTCTTCCAATGCGGACCTTTACCGCGAAGCGTTGTAGAAACTTCAGGGTTTCATTATACGCCGCACGTTTAGCGGATAAATTCAATTTTGCCTTGCTTGGCGAGTTCGCGCAGATAATCAGGATTATGGTTTCCGAATATCTCCGCTGCTCGCTTTGCCCTATAGTATTTCACGGTAATAGTATACCACAAAACAATCCCAAAATCTTTGGAATTATACTGGTTTTGTTTATTGCATATCAACCTTTCCTTAGTTGCAGCCACTTCTACAGAAGAAGGCTGTGTCACGGGGTGGGCATCAGATAGAGATGGAAACCTTCGTCTCGAACGGTTGAACCGGTAAATTTGACTAAGGAAGTGAGATTGTGCTGCTCACACAATTTGGGACTTAAAGCGCGATTCAAGATAATTAGCACGTCTTGAGTATTCTGACTGCTCAACTTCAGTGCTTCTTCAATGACGCGCTTCTTGGATACCGAATGGTTGCGTGTCTTGTCCCATCTGACAAAAGAGCCGAGTCGGCTCCCGCGTGGATAGTAAACCTGTCGTTTCGGTAGATAGCCTACGACAGTACTGGTAGCGGAATCCTTCTCAGCAACTATTGGATGGTCCTGCATGCCTTGCGACTTGATATATTCGGCTGTCAATTTACCGTAAGAGAAAACATAGCGATGTTCCATTCTGATGGCTATAACGCCGCCGATCGCATGGCAGATAAGTAGCAACGTTACAAGCACAGTCCCTGCCACATTTAAAACCCGATCTATTGTAGAATCCGTATCCTGTCGCTCAGCCTTACCGAGATTGATCGCTGGACAGTCTCGGTAAATCCAACAGCACATCAGAAACGTAAGGAACAGGAAACCGTGATGTCGGATACTGCCGTGATATTTGACATAGAAAAACGCCAAGAGTCCCAATGTTGAGACGAGATAGGTAAGCAGCGCAGTCGGTCGTTTGAAAAATAACATCGCACTCAAAAGCATCAGGAAATAGCAGAGAGGGATTTGGATGGTTTGGAAGAGCGGGTAAGTTGTGAGTAGATTTGAACCCCAAAAGCCGGATACAGGTCTCGTGACTGGGAGATACGCACGGGAAATCAGTTTGACAATATCGTTCACACGTTTCGCATCATAGTTAAAATTCCATGCAACGGCAAAACCTGTATCTGGCGGTGGATTGAGTTGCAGAACGGCAGTAGTAATACCGATACCGATAAGTGTAAACCCAATCCAGATGGATCTTTTATTCTCTATAGCCTCAATCTCTTCGTTTAGAGGCTTAAGAAACCGACCGCCAAAAACATATTCGCAACAGAGTACGATGCCTATCGCTATGGTGACGATCAACGCATGGACACTGGTATGCGCAAGAAGAAACAGCACACAACCGACCCAGATAAAACGTTTGTAACGTTCCTTGAAAAGCACACAAAAAACGGTTATCAGCAGGAGTCCAAGCGCGTAGTTTCGGGCAACAATAGTGTATTCATAGAGCACGAAGTAGCCGAAACAGAAGAGCAGTTTTTGGAACCAATTGAAAGGCGCGTATCGAACGAACAGGTAGACGGTAACACCGGTAATCAGGAGATGGAACATCTGCATCATGACAGGGGAATGTGTGATACGACTAAGCGGCATTAGGCAGAGATGCCATAAACCCGGATGTCCCTCATATTTGAGATTTGCAAAGAGATTAAAGACCGAGGTGCTGTCCCGCGCCAGAAGCCATGCCTGAATTTCATCTCGCCACATCTCATGATGGCTCGCAGTAAACGCGCCGACTGCAAGAAAAAGGAACATCAAACCGAGAGCGTAGTGTTTATCCTTTTTGTCCATTGTTTACACTGTGACCTTTCAATCAAGGCTCTCTATTGGGTTACTGGATCGTAAGGCTTGAAATCGGCAGCCATAAACCACCGGTACTCTTCGCTATGAATTTCTGGAAGGGTTCATCACGACCGATAACATCTACCTTGATTCTGGAAGTCTTCATCTTCATCACCACATCCATAGAGGAATATGCGCCGCTTACATACTCATCTGTGACGAAAATAAAGTGGACTTCAGCGGCGCGTCGGAATGTCACTTCATCAGCGGCGCGAATCAGCGCGTCCAACCCATTCTCATCGCCTCGGAATTTCAATTGCGACAAGACTTTTTTAACCTGAGAAATAGAACGCGTCTGTGGAATTACCTCAAAGTCCAATCCGAGGAGACCATACCCAGTCCCGGCGCGAAAGGCAACGATACCGATAGTGAAATCCATCCCGGCACTATCAAAGAGATCCGTCATATTATTGAGATGTTCTCGCACAGCATCAATGTCGTTTTTCATACTGCCACTACCATCAACAACAAAGACGATATCAACGAGATCGGTGCTACGATTTGCGACAATATGTTTCCCCACCTTGCTCAACGCTAAGTCAGGGAGCGTAAGTCCTTCAAGGTCGGACGAAGACTCACCACCTGTTCCATCTAAGAAACCGCGCCCAACACCTCCGAGCTTCCCATTTCCTGAGATGTGTGAACTTAATCCCCTCCCAGTGCCACCTGTACCTGATCCGCCGACCGGTTTAGCCTGTAAACCTTTCTCATAGGTCCCTTCTTCTGAACGAACAGGTGAGGAGAGTTCCGGTGTCTGTAATTCGACTGTCGCATCTGGATAAGATACAAGTGCTGCAGATGTCTCAAGCGATGGGGGCTCAACCTTAACAGTTTTCATCTGCTGCATATTCTCCGCAGATGCCGAGGGTTGAAAGGAAAAACGGGGGAGTCTTCTGTCTATATGCAAGGACTTTCGCGAGCGGATCTTGAAGACCTCAATCGCAGTAACCGGCTTAACGTGCCAGTCATATCTTTGTCGATACAAGGTCCCAAGCACGAGAAGTAGAAGGATATGAAGTCCAATGGAAATAATTAGAGCATTTGGGATATTTTTCTTAAAGAGGATTTTCATTTCGATATATTCCCCAACTCGATAATGCGCTAACATACCACTCGTAGGTCCGTAGTGAGAATTATTATACCATCATCTATACGTTTATTTCAAGGAAAGAAAAAGTTGACGAAAATGTTAAAATTTGGTATCATATAGAATCAGGATAGGCGGGAGTTAAGTAAAAAGAATTTCGCGCTACACGGAAAACGCATAATGTTTTGTTATGATTACCCACGTCCTGCCGTTACTGTTGACATCGTTGTTTTCAGTGGCGATGCCTTGGATGTGCTATTGATTCAACGTAAGCATCCACCGTTTGAAGGACACTGGGCACTGCCAGGTGGCTTTATTGAGATGGAGGAGCCCCTTGAGGCATCGGCACTACGCGAGTTAGAAGAGGAAACAGGGGTTACCGATGTAGCATTAACTGAGGTGGGTGTTTTCGGGGCACCGTCCCGCGATCCACGTGGACGGGTGATTACCATCGCCTACGCTACGGTCGTTGAAAAGTCTACATTAAACATTGAAGCCGGTTCTGATGCATCAGAAGTCGCATGGTTCTCAAATATGGATCTGCCGAAACTCGCGTTTGATCACAGTGAAATTATCCAAAAGGCACTGGAAAAATTAAAATGAAACACTATGTGAACGGCATGACGGAGCATGCCTACTACTTTTCTGAAAAAATTAAATAGGACGTACGCAGACAGGCGATAAATCACCTTACTACAAACAGATATACTTTGGAAATACGTGTGTTTCTCAAAAGGGGTATGGTTCGTAGTAGCGCAATAAATTGCGCTTTGCGTAAGTCCTATTAAAATGAAGCACTACGGTTTAACACTATGTGAACGGCATGACGGAGCATGCCTACTACTTTTCTGAAAAAATTAAAATGAGACACTACGGTTTAACACTGAACCTAAAAAACGATCCATCCGTTATAGAAAAATACAAAGCGTATCACCGAGATGCCTGGCCTGAGGTAGTCGCTGCCCTGAAATCCGTCGGGATAACAAAGATGAACATTTATCTGCTGGGGTACCGTCTGTTTATGGCGATGGAGACAGTTGATACATTTGATATGGAACGCGACTTTCCACGCTATCTTGAAGAAAACCCAAAGTGTAAAGCTTGGGATGAATTGATGCGAACTTTCCAGGAACCGGTGACAGAAGCACAGCCAGACGAATGGTGGGCACGTATGGAACCCGTTTTTGAACTATAACGAAAAATGAATACAGCTTCCCCAATGACCACAACTTTTCTGTCAATTGGTCACTTCTGTTACGATGTCTCGCCAAATGGTTACATTCTTGGTGGATCAGCCTCATACTCAACATTGACTGCGCGGAACCTTGGACACTACGCCCGCGCGGTTACAGCAGTCGGTGCGAACTTTGATCGACAAAATTCGCTGTTAGAAGGCATAGAAACGGTTTATCATGAATCTTCTGACACAACGATTTTTGATAATCAATACGATGAAAAGGGACATAGACAACAATTTATCTTAGGGATTGCGCAACAACTCAAAGGGAACGATGTCCCTGCTGAATGGCGTAGGAGCAATATCGCGTACTTGTGTCCGATTGCTGATGAAGTTTCTGCTGAAGTCGTTCACTGTTTCAGCGAGGACACATTAATAGGTGCGACACCGCAAGGCTGGCTTCGGCAATGGGATACCAACGGTAGAGTTGCAGCAAAGCGGTGGGAAACAGCGAAAGAGATTTTACCTTATATTGATGTGCTAATCCTCAGTGATGAAGACCTCCGAACCTATCCGGACGAATTAGAGAAATATATTGGATTAGCACCTATTGTTGTGCTAACGCAGGGCGCGCGAGGGGCAATTCTTTTTCAAAACGGCACACAGTTCAGATCCGATGCCTACCCCGTTACGGAGGTGGACCCGACGGGGGCGGGTGATGTTTTCGCCGCCGCTTTTTTAATCAACTATTATCAAAACCGTTCGGTAGAAGCGGCACTTAACTTTGCACACTGTGTCGCATCCTTCGCCGTAGAAGGCCCCGGCACCTCTCGTATTCCAAAGTTCGCACAAGTTATGTCAAGATTACAAACATAGTTCGTGAAAATCAGAGAGGGTCGCTCCTACTAAAAAACATATTCGTGGGAAAAGAAAATTATGGCAATTAACTACGACTTCATAGCATACTGCATTAGAACATCACCGACAAATTGGATCATCGGGATGAAAGCTATTCAGGGAGAAGTGCCACTGGACATAGTGATACCTGACGAACAGATACTTCCAGATCCCGATAACCCCGAAATCGTCGGTGTGTTGACAGCGGCGGGATTAGAGCGAGAGAGTACCGATGGATTGGAACTCTACCGATACCTTCGGCAGTTAAACCCGAAAAAAAGTGATGCATTCGGCTACAACGAGGTCGTGATTCGGAATATACACAGCCGTATACGCGCCCTGCGGGTTGATGAAGAACTCCAAGTGCAAATTACATACAGTGAGCGGAAAGAACCGTATCGGTCGTTTTCGTACCATATTAAATTAATCGGTACCGTTCCGAACTCAAATGCCGAGCCCGCTAATCACGCGGTAGCTAAAATTGACACGCCACACATCCCCGACCAAAATACGCAGCCCCAAGAACAAATAAGTCCCGATAACCGTTCAGAGCAGCAGGTTTATAAAACGACCAATACCTTAGAGAAACTCATCACTTTCACCCAAAACCTACAACAAGAATTGAAACAGACCAAAAGAGATCTCGCGGTAATGGTAGATAAGATTGAACAACTCGAGAGCGAGTGGCAAAACTTCCACCAAATGCAAGACCTTGTTCAAGAGGTACTTGACCGGCTCACCCAGTTAGAAAGATTCGATTCGCGTATCCAGAACCTTGAAGCAGACCAACATCAACTCCACAATCTTCAACAACTCTTGCAAAAATTCCTCGTAGCGTTGAATCAACAGACCAAGACCCTGCTTCAAGAACATGACGATCAGACTTCAATTGAGTAAATAGGCAAACTAAAAACACCACCAGACGATTTCGTCCGCCACTCGGCGAAAAGGAGAATACTTTTATGATGAAATTGGGGACCATGTCTCTGAATGTGAGAAATACGACTGCCACTGCTTTCGCGCAAATAGTCTATGATCTCGGTTTTGACGTTATAGAATTGCATTCCAGCGCGTTTGAATCCACTGACGCTGACTACCTACGCAACCTAAAGATGGATCTCATGCGGAAAGGGTTGCCGTTGGGTTACATCGGTGTCAGCAATAACTTCGGCAAACCTGTTGCTGAGCATCCTGAACAAATTGCGCTTATCAAGCAATGGATCGACGTTGCGGCTTTTATGAGCTGCCCGATTGTCCGTGTATTTGCCGCTTACGTTCCTGAAGATTGTGAAGACGAAGAAACGTTGTGGCCACCCATGATTGAAGCCTTTAAGGAAGTTGCTGAGTACGGCTATGAATCGGGGATCCTTGTTGGGCTTCAGAATCACAACCACAACAACGTCACACGCGACGGAGATGCCGTTCTGCGCGCTTTGAACGGAACGGATCACCCCTATTTCACACACATTTTGGATACGGGGCAGTACGCAGGCTCTCCTGGCGCGAGTGGACATCGCGGGTCTTCACATCCGGGCTACGACTGTTATGCAAGTATTGAGCAGACGGCACCGCATGCTGTTTATGTCCGAACCAAGTTTTATGAAATAGATAGCGGTGTTGAGGAATGGTTGGACTACCCGCGCGTCTTGGACATCCTGCGTGGTGTTGGCTATAACGGTTGTCTCTCAGTTGTATATGAAGGGAAGTCTGATCCAATCGAATCAATGGGGAAGGCAAGAAGTTATATGGAATCTTTACTGTAGGCGAAACCACGCCTGTGCTGCCCGTTTGGAGAACATTTTTATGCTCAACATTAAACCGAAATATCTTGTCAATGACAAGGGTCGGAAAACCGCAGTAGTTTTGTCAATGAAGGAATATCGCCTTCTCATAGAACACCTTGAAGATTTAGAGGACATTTTAGAGATGGATGCCGCGGTTAAAACCGAAACCGAGTCTCGCCCGTATCAGGAAATTCGAGCCGAGTTAAAAAAAGAAGGGAAACTTTGAACACTCCGGCAATTTATAATGATTATTTAAAACGTCGTGCTGAACGAGAATTGCGGAATTTGCCGCAAAACATTAGGACGCGCGTTGATGTCCGGTTAGAACAGCTAGCGAATAATCCGAGGCCGCTTGGAGTCGTTAAACTTTCAGGGGAAGCAGATTCTCATTGGCGGATCCGGGTCGGGGAGTACCGAATTCTCTATCCAATAGACGACTCGCGTCACCTTATTGAAATTTACCGAATCAAACATCGGTGCCACGCTCATCGTTGAGGAAAGGCTATGGAGGAAAGAAACGCATGAAAACGCTTGCTGCTGTTATGTATGAACATAACCAACCGGTCGTCGTTGAGGAACTTGAGTTAGATGAACCGAAGGCAAACGAAGTCCTCGTCCGTACTGCTGCGAGCGGTGTTTGCCACTCTGACTTATCAGTAGTCACTGGGGCTATCTATTACGATGCTGCTGTCGTACTTGGTCATGAAGGTGCAGGAATTATTGAACGGGTTGGCGCGGATGTAACCGACTTTCATCCGGGCGATCATGTAATCTTATCTTTCGTCAGCTATTGTGGTGGTTGTCGCATGTGCCAGATGGAAAAAGTCTGTCTGTGCGAAAGTTACGATATACCGCGCGGGTTTCAATTGGACGGCACGTATCGTCTGCATAACAGCTCGGGGGACGCTATCCTCCAGATGGCACGCATTGCGACGATGTCGGAATACATGGTTGTCCCACAACAAAATCTCGTGAAAATTGACAAGGATTACGCGTTAGAAAAAGCAGCACTCGTCGGATGCGGCGTGACAACCGGTGTTGGTGCAGTGCTCAATACTGCAAAGGTAGAACCCGGCAGCTCGGTAGCGGTTATCGGGACAGGTGGCGTGGGTCTGAATGCTATCCAAGGTGCGGTGCTCGCGCAAGCGGAACAGATTATCGCCGTCGATATTGCTGAGAAGAAGCTCGACTTTGCGAAAAGTTTTGGGGCAACGGATGTCGTCAACGCGGCGACGTGTGATCCGGTCGAAGCGGTTCTCGAATTGACTGACGGTCTCGGGGTAGACTACGCCTTCGAGGTGATCGGAAATCCGAAAACTATTGTGCAAGCTTATAGAATGGTGCGAGCGGCTGGCACTGCTGTTATCGTCGGCATGGCACACCACGAGATGGATGTTAGCATTCCGGCGCAACATCTTGTCTCAACGGAGAGACAACTGATCGGTTCGTTCTACGGTTCGTGCCACCCACGGGTGGATATGCCGAAACTTCTTAGGTTATATACGGAAGGCAAGTTGAAGTTAGATGAACTGATTACACAGCACTATCGGCTTGAACAGATCAACGAAGCATTCGCTGATATGGAAGCGGGTGAAAATGCGCGTGGGGTTATTGTTTTCAATTAAAGGAAGTCTCTTTAACCGACAACTGATAACTGAAAACCGAGAACTAATATATGAAGTCCATACACACGTCGGTCCAAGAACAGTTCAGCCAGCACGCAGACTATTACGCACAGAGTAGTGCGCACGCCAAAGGGGATACGTTAGACGTAATCCTCGACTTTGCGGCACCGAAAGGTACAGAACGGACGTTGGATATTGCGACAGGTACAGGCTTTACAGCGTTTGCGCTTGCACCGAAGGTTGCATACGTAGTCGCCACGGATCTGACCTCAGAAATGGTGGCAAAAGCAGCTGAATTGGCAGAGGAACAAGCAATAGACAACATTACATTTTCCCTTGCCGCTGCGGAGTCCTTACCGTTTGCTACTGCTTCGTTAGATTTAGTGACGTGTCGGCTTGCCCCTCACCATTTTCAAGATGTCCCAAAATTCTTGCGCGAGGTCCATCGGGTTCTACGAACAGATGGACTTTTTTGCCTCGTAGACTCCGTTTCTCCTGAATCAGAAAAGTTAATAGCGTGGCAGAACGGTGTGGAGACACTTCGGGATAACTCACACGTCTACGGCTATCCACCATCGCAATGGGATGCGATGATTACAGATGCCGGATTCTCACTTGAACAGACAGCGCATGTCCGAAACGCACAGATGTCGTTTTTGTGGTGGGTGCGTCCGCAGAAAAACCCACCAGAAGTGGTACAAGAAATCCGTGATGCGTTCGCCCAACTCTCCCCTGATGAAGCAAAGCAATATTACACAGTCCAACCGGTGGATGATGATTTCTATTTCTCCTGGCCCATGTACGCCGTTAAAGCAAGGCGACGGTAGAGTGTTACATAACCTGAGTTCGATATAAGGATTGTTAATTCACTTTGACACAAGATCACACTACTATACATGAAACGTTCCACACTCAAGTAGTATTCACCTGCTACGCTGCCGCTTCTTATTATTAGTGATAAATTCCCTCCAAAATACCGATTTCTAAAACTGCCTAATGCAGCAATTTTTGCGTCACTCTACTACAACTTTTGCGTACTCACAATAGGTAGGGTCTGCAAACGGATACCGTTGTAACTTTTTCGGAAAAATAAAGGTACTCACTTACCTTGATAAACCCAGTGTAATACCAAATTAACGTGATTTGTATTATTTTTCCATTTTGCAAATCCACAGAAAACCGACATGTGCCTGCACCTTCTTTGTGTTTTCAGAGAACCATTGACACCTTTTCACAACGGCTTCTTCAAGTGCTGAGAGCGTTGTAAAAACTTTATTCACAACCACCTCTCGCAACAAAGGCCAGAGCCGTTCGGCAGGTTGAAGTTCTGGTGTGTACGGGGGCAAATGAAATAACTCAATCCCTTCTGGGACTTCTAAATCCTTACCCGTGTGAAAACCGGCACGATCTAACAAAAGGATTATCTGTTTCTTGCCTTCCGGGTTCACATCACGCGCAAACTCTGCCAAGGCAAGGTTCATGACTTCAACACTCACACTCGGCATCAGCAGCCAATAGGTCTCACCTGTCTGTGGACGGACAAAACCGAAACCATAAAACCACTTATATGCCGGACACACGGGGGCTATCGGTCTTTCACCTCGCTTCGCCCAGACACGCCGATGAACCGGCAATAATCCCAAGCGCGTCTCGTCTTCTGCCCAGATCTCTACCGGTTTCTCTGGGTGCTGACTTTCAAGCGTAGCTACCCGCTCCTTGAGTTTTTTTTTAAATGTTTGCTGTGCCTCGGGTGTTGCGGCTGCCTGATGTTGCGGACGAGGTGTTTGTAAAGTATAACCGAGACGTTTGAGATATTTCCAACCTGACACGTCACTGACACGACGCTGGAGTGTCTCAGATATCCACGCAGCCACTTTCGGACCCGTCCAAAGACCCCCATCACCAGGAGGCGCAGAAAGGGCAGCTGCAAGGGCGGCTTGCTGTGTTTCATCCAAAAAACGCACACCTGTATTATTTTTGCGTTTATCTCGCAAAGCGGCTTCGCCTTCAGCATTATAGCGTTTGAGCAACTTGCGAACCCAGTCCGGCGTGCATCCTACAATCTCAGCGACTTGCCGGGGGGTGCGTGAATCTCTGGTATCCGCAAGGAGCCAAATAATATGCCAGTGCGTCCGTTCCCGAAGACATTCACATTCAAGATACCTTTGTTTAACAACTTCTACTGAAAAGTGGGGGAAAACCTCATGTTTTTGCTTTTTCATCTCTTCACAATAACATATCTAAAAAATATACACAAGAATAGTCGCGTTAATATGGTATAAGTCTGCTTTTTGAACAGATAATAATTAAATATATACTCGGAACCTCAACGGTTTCGACGAAAATATGCTCCCTGCTTAGAGGCATTGGCACGAAACTTGCTCACATAATAACGCGATTCAGCTTTGCAGCAAAATCTCAAAATATACACAGATACTAACGGTATTAATCCTTCAGGAGAAAAACAATGTTTCATAAAAACATGTCGGAAAAAAGAATTGCCGCTGGCACCGCAGTAATTACACTTAACAATGTCTGGAAAATGATAAAATTCATCTCAATTCCTTGCATGGTGCTTGCATTGCTTACCGGTTGTAGAACTGCCACCAGTGAATCGAACATGGTTCTTATTTCTGCAGGCGAGTTTGAGATGGGAAACAATGGACCCGTTGAACATCATGGTCCTCAGGAAGACGAAACCCCGATACATACCGTCTATGTAGACGCTTTCTATATGGACATATACGAAGTAACAAATGCTGACTTTAAAAAGTTCCTTGATGCGAATCCAGAGTGGCAAAAGGGCAATGTTAAATTTCAAGATGACAAAACTTACCTGGGCTATTGGAATGGAAATGCCTATCCAGAAGGACAAGGTAATCACCCTGTTAACGTAAACTGGTATGCAGCAATGGCTTATGCAAAATGGGTAGGAAAGCGTTTGCCAACTGAAGCCGAATGGGAGAAGAGTGCACGTGGTGGTTTGAAAAATCAAGACTATCCGTGGGGCAATTCCATTAATCCGAGTATGGCAAATTACGAGATTAACTCTTCCACAGTACCTGTTGGGTCATACTTTCCTAACAATTATGGCTTGTATGATATGGCGGGGAATGTTGAGGAGTGGTGTCTTGATGAATATCAAGCCGATTTTTATAAAGATTCACCCAAGCGAAATCCGATTGCAGGTGCGGATAACATTACGGATATCGTAAAAAACTATAAAGATATAAAAAGTCCTCGTGTGTTGCGTGGTGGCGGATGGGTCTTTGGACCTAATAATGTGAGAGTTTCCAATCGTTGGAAACAGTCTCCAGGAGACAGCAGCCGCACCACCGGTTTTCGGTGTGTGAAACCAGTAACGCCTTAACTTCTCACCTATCTCATAAATACCAATTCACATATCCCTAAAGAAAACTTTTTAGGAGATATATTGCAAATTCCCCTGATCAGGGAGATTTAGGGAGTCTTTTCCTGAGAAATTCTTATCCGATAGTCTGTTCAAACTATTTATGAGGCGCACTGTAGACACTTCGGCGAACAAAAGTCTCTCCTTCGCTGGCGGGGTTTGATGAAGATTAATTTTTTAATTCGGTAATTTCTTGGTGAAGCCCGGTGCGGTTAGGAAACCGCGCCTACCGGGCCTGGGGAAGATATAGAATTACCGAAATATTTTCTTAAACTTCATTAACCCCGCCCATCCACAATGTCTAAGTAATTGCAGATTTTACTATAAGGGACTTTCAACTCATCCGAAAACCTGAAATGACCAAAAAACGATTGAAACCCAACGCTTTTTCGTGCCAGAACGGTTGGTTTGTTGGGTTTCGCTATATCTACTTACACAAATTGGGCAGCGCAAAGTGAAATCTTCGGCATAAACAAGATGGATCTGGAATTCTTACCAATCAACCCAACCTACGTTTAGACTTGGATTTTATTATCGAACCCACGCTATTATACAATTTCTCACTACACTAAAAATGCCAGAAAAAATATGTTCTTTGAAAACGCAACATCAGGACATATTTTTTGCTTGTTTAAAACGCAATATTAATGTAAAATTATTAGCAGGATTGTCAAAAGATCGTTAATCCGTGATTTGATTGTCTTAGGTATCGGCTGACCAACATAATGTCTAATACATAAGAACGCAGAAAAAGTAAATATTTTTTATATTTTAACCCAAGTTGCCACTTATAGTAAAACCCACAATTAACTTTACAAAGTCCGAGGTTAGGAATGCAGATCGCAAATGTAAAGCAAAGACAAATTTTGCCGCGTGTGGGCAAAATTTGGGTGAGTACACCGCAAAACCTCGCCAGCGAGCGAGTGTATTCGCGGAATTGTTGCTCTTTAAAGTGTAAACATATTTTCGGGTTTTACTATAAAAGATTATCGGAGGTTCAGGCTCGATTTTCGCTTGAACCCTATGTAGATTCCGCTTCACTTTGAAGTTATACCCAGAAGGTCCTTATGGAATCATTAAAAAATGTTCTGCAGCGTTGTCGTGAAAAACACGGAAAGTTCCTCCTTCCGCGCCGGACATCTATAACTCCAGCTTTCAAGAAAGGTTTTTACCACGCTACCGTCTATTGCGCACACAGCTATCCAGTCTCAATTGACGATCTTGGTCTCACAGAGATCGCGTGTATCCCGACAGACTTTGACACATGCCAACAGAAAATACGAAGTTTTCACCGAGACGAAACCTATCGCCACCGCTCTGCTCGCTCATGGGGGATCTTCAACTGGTATACTTCGTTTGGAATCTACATTTACACCGGCACTCCTTCAGAATGCAACGGTGCTTACTGGCACGACATCGAGTTAACACGTGAGGCTGTTGACTCCGCCCCTGATGCTGTTATGGATTGCCTCGAAGCACTCTTGAGCCTCGCAACCAACCCTCTTTTGACAATGACGGCGGACGGCGGACTCCGGTTTTCTTGCCGAATTACCGGCTACCTCCATCCGAGATCAGAACGCGTTTATAATTACAACGAGAGACCGTATCTGGGCATCCTCGGCGAAAACGGATATTCCCCGTGGAACGCACGACACGAAATTGTCACAGGAAATCTCCTGAGTCCACCGACGCTTGACAAATCACTCATCTTCGCGGCAGTTGATGCCTTCATAGCAAGGCTCCAAAAAGACGCACCCCCTAAACCGAAATTCACTGCCCCAAACCGAACAACGCCCGCCAGAATCGTAGAACCCGATCCTGAAATGATTCTCGCAATAAGGGAAGGTCGGCTCTCTCCGCTTGCCATCAAACGCCCAAAGCCAATCCTCGTGCATCCGTATCTCAATGCTGCCAATGGGAATACCCCGGAAAACGAAAATCAAGAAGACACACTATCTGAGTATAGGCACACCATCAAAAAAGGGGTTCGCGTTCTCGGTATCTCCACCGGCATAAATACGGTCAATAAAGCCGAATATGTTGAAGATGGTATCACTGTGTCTACAATGTCAGAACTCACGAAATTTGTTAGATGTGAAGTCAAGGTAAAACAAATCCAAGAGTGGTATCACAACCACGAATCCGAGCCATTAGGCAACTTCGCAAGAATGCTGCTCAACGCGCTCACGACCCAATCCACCCAACACGCTGCTTCCGTCCAACGCCTTCGCACTGCTATGCAAACTTTTCTTTGGAAAGAGGCTGATATTGCCGAACAGATGAAACCCGATGCCAAAAACTGGTTCCAACTCAAACGGTTCTTTGCGTGCTATAATCGTAACGCCGACGCGCCCATTCATTATGATGAAGAAAACCAAACCCTTGAATTTTGGTTGCCACCGCCAAAAATCCATCCTGACATCAAACAACTCCGACTCTTCGCGCCAAGCGTCTCATACCCAATCCTGAAAAAGATATTCCCTACGCAAAGCGTTGCTACAACCGACATCGCCCCGAAACCGTTGCCACGCAACACCAAGATATTCCAGCTCCGTTCGGGGATCTACCCGCCACCGAAAATGTATGACTATAGTGTGGACAGAAAATTCTACATCTCTAAACTCGCAAGGAGTTTTACCACACACATCAAAGCCGAACAAAAACGTAACCTCAATTTTTTTCACGCTGTCCGCGGCGTTATCCCACACAATTTTGTAGACGAGTTGTCCCTGAAAGATGCAGATGTTCTCTGGATCCTCGGTCTACCACAGTTGGACCTGCGTCAACTCTGGATACGATCCATGCGGCTTTTTGGGGGTGAAGAGAGTCCGCTGGACTATGACTACTCCGAGGCAACCGGCATCTACAAAGACGCGCGCGTCCAAACCATCTACGAAGACTACGCCATCAACAGGGTCCTGACCGAAATAAACGAGTTTGCGCTAAGCAAACGTATCAACAAAACACTCATCATTCTCTCCGCACTAACGATCCCGGGGATCACCAACTTCCCCGAAACCCAGTTTTTTGATTGGCAAGATTTTCTGATCGCTGGGAGCCTCAACAGACTACCGGAAACCATTGCGATCCGTGAGGACTATGAACGTCAACGCGAGGCACTCACCGCCGAATCCACCCGTCAAGAGATCGAAAGCATTTATGGCTGTACCTCAAGGCATGCCAACCGCCTCCGCCAAAATCTTAGAGGCGGTCAACCGCTACACCCGTCACTCGGCGACCAAATCCTTGCATGCCTCGCCGATGGCGAAAAAAGCACAAAAGAAATCCTCGCAACCGTAGACGGGCACCCCACCGCCATCCGCAAAAAACTCAAAGACCTTGTTGATAACGCACAGATCCAGCGCATCCGACACGGAATCTACAAACGCTCGTAGGAACGACCTCTATCTCTCTTCCGTGGTGATTGAGAATCAAGAACCATTGACGCGTTCTTATCTCAAAGAGATGTATTTCTTATAGACGCACAGACCAGAAAAGTTTCATAATAACGAACTCCTTTACGCTATCGCGTTTAGAAAGTTTGTGTCAGACGCACCATCGACAAACGCCCGATTTCAGGGGATCCGATAAATTGCTGATGTCTACGGTCCAGGAGATTTTGCACAGTGAACGCAAGACGCGGTCTGGGACCGACTGGAATCTCATAGCCAGCGTTTAAATCAACTGTATAATACGATTCGATATCACCGACGTAAACCCCTGATCTCACAGGGAAACCTGCCACAAAACGCGTCCGTAACCCTATACCTAATCCGAGATCCGTGTTAACGTATTGAACGTTTGCACCAAACTTATTTTTAGGTGCGTTGAGCGCGATGTCGCCGAGTCCATCAACATCTTCAAAAAGGTTTTTATTGACAAACGAATAATTCGCACCTAAACTTAAACTTGGACTGAAGTAATAGGTAAAACTCAGATCCAACCCGTTGAGCGAAATATCGCCGTAGTTCCGATAGGTCAGCATGATTGCATACGGATCTGCCGCCTGTATAGGTGTCACCGTGCCATAAGGTATGAAAGCAGCACCGTTATTTTCAGTGCCTGCTACGAACAACTTCACCAACTCATCAACGGGTGAACCGTTGCCGTTACCGCCTTGAGCAGGTGCGTCAAATGCAAGCAGTGCCTGCTTGAGTTGCGCGTTTTGCGGGTCTGCCAATGCCACTGTGATTTGCTCTCCGAGAGACGCACCTAACGTTTCCGCATCCAAGAACACATTTGGCGTTTCAACCACCAAGGGACCGACAAAATCGTTGATTCTGGAGTGATAGACATCGACGGAAAACGCCAACCTGTTCATAAGAATCCCTTTGTAGCCAACTTCGTAGGTCTGTGTAATCGTCGGCTTCAGCGGATCCACGTCCTTTACATCGTCAACATTGACAAATTTACCCGCCTTTGGATCGAGCGAGCGTAAGATGTTTTTCACACCCGTTACCTGCTTCGGAATCAGGTTCTCAAACCCATCGGAGAGTGCCAAGATGATGGGTTCCGGCAATCCTTGTGCGGTTAGACCGGCTTCAAAAACCGGCTTCACACCACTCATGACGGCACCGCGTCCGACGTTCCACATAACGTTGGTAAACACAGGATGGTCCAGCGGAATGAACATCTCCTCTGGTACTGCATACGTAGTCCGACTAACAGCAGGCGAGGTAGACACAGGATCATCAAATGAAATGTAATTCGCACCCGCCGGTAAGAAAGGTGAACGAAATAGAGGGCGATCGTTGACACTTCTTCCGAACTCAAATCCTGTGATGGACGGGACACCTGCTGCCCGTATGTCAATGCCGACCCCGAATGGGTCTTCTGCTGACAGAATATCAAGGAACAAGTTTGAAGTGCCCGGCGTATTAAAAGCGCGGTTATAGGTGACTCTGAAGTTATGATCGTTTTTCGGTTGGAAGGCAAGCGCGAGACGTGGGGAAAGCACAATATCGTCGATATCGGCAATATCGTAGAGATGATGGTGCTCATCCATCCGAACCGCAGCAATCAATTTTAACTGTGGCAGGATTTTCGTCTCTGACTGCAAATAGACACCGACCTCGGTGATGTTGTCATGTTCCTCATTTTTCCCATTGATGGAGCCTTCCGTATCGGGGCGTGTGAGCAACACGTCTAACCCGTAAGTAAAGCGTTGCCATGTGCCGAAACTGTAGCCGTGTTGAATCTGCGCGACATATAAGTCAGATTTGTCAATCGTCGGCTGACCTGTCCGCAGGAGATAGGTATCACCGGCATCACTCCGATTCCAAAAAGCCTGCACAAAGAGGTCTTTGTAAATGAAACGTCCCTGAAGATAGCCGTAAGACCAGTTCTTTGCCTGCCCGGCACCGATACCCGTCAGTTCGATGTTCGTCATTTGTGTGAAGCCGCTGGCAAGGATCGCTGTCATATCATCCCTCGGACTGTAATCAACACGGAATTCGCCGCCTGCTCTGTACGTATTGAAGTCGGGTTCACCTACGCCTTCAATATCCTCTTTGGCGCGTCCCTCTTGCCAATCATCGCCGCGGTTGTAATTCCCCGTCACCTTATAGCCGATGGTCTCATTGATAACGCCTGCGTGTCGGAGCGAACCGGTGAAAAACCGCCGTTCGCCACCGCCGATGCTCACAGTCGTACCTTGAGAGGTAAACGGCGAGCGGGTGATAATATGCATCACACCGTTGGCACTATTTGGACCGTAGAGTGCCGCACCAGGACCTGAGACAATCTCAATCTGTTCAATATCTTCGCTCGCGGTAGGGATGAGACTGTAGGAATTGACCCGCAGCGAAGGAACACTCGCGATCCGATTGTCAACGAGCGACAGAAGTGAACCCGAAAAAACATTATTGAAACCGCGAACGACAACATACGATGCACCGAGCCCAGCACTGACAACATCCACCGCACGCACCGATTTTAAGTGCTCAGTAACACTCGGCGCGACGCGGTCTTTGATTTCCGAAGCACCCACAAGCGCAACCGATGCCGGTGCCTCAAGCACCTTTTCTCGACGGCGCGATGCCGTAACGGAGACCTGCTCAAGTTGGATAACTTCTGAAGAGAGTGTAATTTCTATAGACTTAGTTTCGTCAGCAGCAAGCGCGACATCTGCTACAACTTTATCCACATAACCCGTCAAAGACGCGGTAATCGTGTAATCCCCTGCAGCTAAATCCGCAACAGCGATCGCGCCGCTTGCATCACTAACGCCCGTAGCGGCATCCCCAGTTTCAGGTGTGACGGTAATGGAAATAGCGTTCAGTTTGTTACCAGTTCGGGCTTCTGTTACCGTGATGTTCAAGGTAGCAGCTTCCGCAGACATCACAGCGATCCCCAAAAGAACCCATAAGAATAAGAATAAGATACTAAGTAGGCTCAATGATTTCATTGTAACATCTCCTTGATTTGGAAATGTTTGGTCACCGCCTTATAGTAAAACCCGAAAATATGTTTACACTTTAAAGAGCAACAATTCCGTGAATACACTCGCTCGCTGGCGAGGTTTCCTAACCTCGCCAATGTAAAGTTAATTGTGGGTTTTACTATAATAGACAGCATAGTAAAGCTGAACAATTAACATAAAGACACAACGTCTATAATCCTTTAGTATAACACATCCAAAGGAACATATACAAATCGAGCCTAAACTGTAATCCGAATTATTATTTTCTATAGGAAACTTTCAATCTCAGCAGGAGTCGGTAGTGAAGGGATCACGCCGACCTTTTGGGTTGCCAATGCCCCCGCAGCGTTTGCATATCGCATGATGGCATCAAGTCGGACTTTTTCAAGCGATGTAAGGTCGATATGCGGCATCAGTTGGGTGAGCATCGCAGCAACGAACGCATCGCCTGCGCCAAGCGTATCTACCACGTCAACTACAAAACCGTCAACAAAACCTTCAGTGTTACCGTTCGTGTAATAACACCCGCGTTCCCCTAATGTGACAACGAGCAGCTGCACACCGAGTCCAAGGATGCGTTCAATGCCCATCGCCAAGTCTACATTGCCTGTGACGAATTCCCATTCTTCCTCAGAAATTTTGACGACATCCGCGTAGGGCATCACCTCCCAGATCCAGTGTTTGGCATCGTCAGCGTCGTCCCAGAGCATCAAGCGCAGATTCGGGTCGTAGGAGAGGCGGGCACCGCCCGCTTTTGCAGACTTAATCGCATAGAGCGTCGCTTCTCGGCTCGGCGAATGACTGAGACTAACAGAGCCGTAGTGGAACAGTTCCGCCGATTGAATATAGTCGGGGTCAATTTCGTCGGGAGAGAGTTGGATATCGGCACCCGGGTGGCGATAGAAGGTGATGTCTTTCATGCCGTCAGAACGCGTGGCGACAAAGGCTAAGGTCGTCCGAGAGGTTTCGCCTGCGATGAGGTAGGCAGTGTCAACACTGTTTTGTTGGAGCGTTTCACGAAGGAAATCGCCGAACGCATCCGCGCCGACTTTGCCGATAAATCCAGCATCTACACCGAGTTTGGCTAAGCCTACGGCAACATTGGCAGGTGCGCCACCGGGGGCTTTAACAAATCCTGGGGCTTCGGCGAGCGTGACATCAGGCGTTGTGGAAACAAAGTCGATGAGAAGTTCACCGATACATAAAGCTTTTGGCATAAGGATTGTTCCTTCAAAATGTGGTGCGTAAGTCTTGCGCCTGTCCTGTCTGTGCGGATCGGTATCCGGCATCAAAAATTTCTATGACATGCCGTGCATGCTCAGCGGTGACAATCGTCGGTTTATCCTCGCGTATCCAATCTACCAGCTGCATAATATCCTCATAGACGTGCGATTCCTGAATGTTACGATGCGGTCCCACGACGTGAGGTAGTTCCCTTTTTGGTGCGTCAATCGGTTCGCCGTTAAGGGTGCTATCCTCAATTGCGCCAGCTGTTCCGTGAATTGCCAATCCGCCTTTGATTGCGTGTCCTGCCGCTGCACCGTAGATAAAGCCGAAGAAAGCATCACCGAAGTCAAGCAGAATGAAAGTGTTATCGTCCATATCGCAAGGGAGCATCTCGCCGCGGAATTCACGTTCCTTGACACGCACGCCGGAGAAAGCGGTTACGCGCTTCACAGGTCCGAGGATACCGGTCATCGTGTGTAGACCGTAAACGGTCATGTCGTAGAGCGGTCCGCCGCCGGGTTTGCGGAAATACCACGCCGGGTTGATATTAGAGAGCATATCGTCGCCCTGTCTAACAGACTCATTTTCGTGGTAACGTCCAAAAGAGGAGCCAGTGGCTGCCCACGTCAACGTTCCAATAGCACCGTCATTGATAAGTCTGCGGATCTCTTGGTGAATCGGACGGAGCATCTGCCCTGGTGAAGCGACCAATTTTACGCCTTTGCGTGCCGCTGATTCAATCAGATCGTCTGCTTCATCGACGGTCGTTGTCATTGTTTTGTTGAAATGTGCGTGCAGACCGTGTTCAATCGCGAGTTTGCCCTGTTCATAATGCAAACCGATGGGCGATGCGATGCTAACGGCATCTACATGCCCGTCTGCTAAGAGTGCTTCGTAGGTCTGGTATGCGTGCGGAACATTAAATTTTTCAGAGGCGGCTTGTGCTCTGCCGGGAACAGGGTCACAGACAGCGGTTACCTGTAACCTATCTTGAACATCGTCCTGTGTGAGATGCGGAAGGATGCCACGTACAGCGATACTTCCTACACCGATGACACCGATCCTGACTCTGTCATTGGTTGCCATGCTATTTCCTCCAATTTTGGCTTTCGGCTTTCGGCTATCAGTAAAAGGTTTTCTGATAAACCAGCGTCATCTTACTGACTGCTGAAGGAAACCGATTGCTGATGGCTATTCTATTGCCGCCACGATGTTTCGTGTCGCCATCCGACAGCATTTTTAAGTTTGTCACAATTGATAAACGATTGATGCTCTTGAAGCGTTCTCACCTTCGGTAGGAATTCAGGTTTAAAACGCTCAACGAGTTCTTGAGAAGGTTCTAAAGCGGACGTATCATCTGCGTTCAGAAAATATACATCGTGCAAGGGCAGCGTGTCTGCCTTTTCCATAATCAGGCTGTGCGCGCTGGCGACATCCTCGCTGCCCACCCAACACCAGAGCCACGGTGTCCAAGCAGTTGTCGGTTTGGCGTTCTCTGCCATCTGCGTTCGCCGTTCTTCTGGGCTGATACCAGCAGGACGCGTAATGTAGGTTCGGATGCCGTACGCACGGGTATAACTCGCTAACAGGTCTTCGCCACAGCGTTTAGAGAAACTATAAGAATCTTCAGGGTAGCACGGGTGTTCTTCATCTATGGGCAGGTAATCTACCGGAATGTGGGTTTTACTGATCCGAAAACCGTGTCCTAAAGCGCAATTGCTGCCGGACATCACGACTGTTTGGACATCTGCTTCAATCGCGGCTTGCATGAGGTAGTAGGTGCCGAGCATGTTTGTTTTGAAGGTCGCGTCAAAGGGAATCCCTCTCTCTTCAGCACTCGCCCGTAAATCTGGATGATCGACGGGACCCGGTTGTGCACCGAGGTGTTGGATTGCATCCACACCTTCAACAGCGCGCTGGCAGTCCTCAAAATTGTTGAGATTCCCCTGAATAAAGGGTAAATGCGAGAATTCATCTGGCGGCGTTCTGCGCGACATCAGCACCAGCGAGTGTTCTGCCGCCAATTCTCGGATTACATACGCACCGAGTCTACCGCTCGCGCCAGTTATCAATACTTTCATGGAAAAACCTTTCACAGAAGCATTCAGTTGTCAGTAATCAGCAGTCAGCAAAATAGCCATCAGCGGTTAGCCGTCAACAGTCAGTGTGGAATCGCGACCCGGAGGTCGCACCTACAAGAAAGATCTGGCTATCGGAAAATCAAAATTGTCTGAGAACTGAATGGCTCTGAATCTTTCAAAAATTGAGTTGACAGGTATGGAAGCGTCGTCTATGATTATGTATATTATAGCAACACCGCACATTTTGTCAAGTGAAGCGAATCTGTGGAGGAAAAATCGTAATGTACAACGCTGAAACACATTTCAAAACCTTATATGATACTGTTCCGAGACAGTTTGAATTTACGGCGACTACACGGGAAGGGTTGTTCGCATGGCAAGCCAATTTTCGTCCGAAGCTGCGAGAAATCCTCGGCTTGGATAACATGGAATCCGATTTGGCAGGCTATGTTCCGAAAGCCGAGCAGCTGGAAGTTTTAGATATGGACGATCACTTTCGCGAAAGTTGGTATCTGTGGGTAGAACCGACAGTGCCGCTGCCCTTTTACCTGCTTCGTCCGAAAACGATTGAAGGCAAACTTCCGCTGATTCTCACGCCGCACGGACATAACCATCCACATCTCTACGCTGGCATTGCGCATACGGAAACAGAGGAAGAACATATGCTGGAAGGTGAGCGCGACATTGCACGGCAGGCAGTCGTGGAGGAAGGTTATATCGCCATCGCACCAACGACGCGGGCATTCGGCGAAACGCGTACTGATGCGGATAAACAAGCCAATAATACGCACTCTTGTCGGCATCAGTTGGTTCATAGTATACTTGTCGGGCGTACCCCGATCGGTGAGCGGGTGTGGGATATGTCGCGCCTTATCGATTGGGCGATAGGAAACTTACCCGTAGATGCTGAACGTATTGCGATTACCGGTAATTCTGGTGGTGGCACCGTCTCACTTTTCGCCGCGGCATGTGAAACCCGTATCGCAGTTGCGGTGCCAAGCTGCTATTTCTGTACATTTGAAGGGAGCATCGGCATGATCCGGCATTGCGAATGTAACTATGTGCCGGGAGTGATGCGGCTTGGGGAGATGTATGATGTCGCAGGCTTAATCGCGCCGCGTCCGTTCTGTGCGATTGCAGGACGAGATGACGGGATTTTTCCGATAGACCACGTCAAACTGGCTTACGAACGCTTGAAGGCGATCTATACGGCGGCAGGTGTCGCGGATAGGTGTGAACTTTTTATCGGACAAGGTGGACACCGTTATTACAAAGCGGGGGCGTGGCCCTTTGTGCGGCGGTATTTTGAGAAATAGGCGAAACTACCGCGAGCCTTTTTTAATTGCCCACAACGTTTTCAAAATAATTTTAATATCCAAAACAAGGGACCAGTTTTCAACATAGTGCCGGTCATAGGAGATCCGCTCTTCAAGGGAGGTATTACCCCGCAAGCCGTTGACCTGTGCCCAGCCAGTCATACCAGATTTGACGCGCTGCCGCGCCAGATAGTGCGGAATCGATTCACTGAATGTGTCAATAAGCCCTGACATCTCTGGTCTTGGTCCAACGAGACTCATATCGCCTTTGAGGACATTGAAAAATTGGGGCAATTCGTCCAGACTCCAACGTCTGAGAAATTTTCCGAGAGAGGTCTGCCGTGGATCATCGGCTTCTGCCCAGACATGCCCAACTCTTTCCTCAGCGTCGGCGCGCATAGAGCGGAATTTGTAGATGTTGAAGGGCTTTCCTGCTCTGCCAACCCGTTCCTGCCGAAAAAGTGCTTTGCCGGGTGATGTCAGGCGTATAATGACCGCGATCGTTAACATGAGCGGACTTAACACTATCAAGGCGAACACGCTGAAGACGATGTCTATCAGACGTTTGACGATCCCGCGCACGCCCTGCATCGGTGTCTCCCGCAATTGTAGCACTGGTATACCCTCAAAAAAAGCAATAGCCGTGCCACCTTTGATAAATTCGGAGAGTTCGGGGAGGACATTGATTTGGACAGGTACGCCTTCGCACGCATGGAGAATTTGGAGGATAGTTTCATTCGGCACCGCTGGCGATGAAATGAAGAGCGTGTCAAGTCGATATTTTTGCACAAGTGCCAGTATATCTTGACTTTCACCAAGGGACGGCACCGCCGAATCATCGGCATCTACCTTTTCGGCGACTATACCGACCAGTTCGTATCCGCTATTCGGTTTCGCTTTCAAGACGTTGATAAACTTTTCGGAGCGGGTATCATAGTTTCCGATGAGTGCGACTCGACTTACACCGACACCTTGGGCGTGAATCGCCTGACGGAAACGGTGAAGAACGAGTCGCCCCAAAAACAACCAGACGAGACTGAAACCAGAAGCAAGGAGCATTACCCAGCGTGAGTAAGCATCGTGATGATAGATGAAAAAGAGGGCAGCTAACGTGGCAATGAGCGCGATACCAGAGGCTTTGCAAAGCGTCCAGAACGCCGAAAGGGAGGCATTGCTTTCCGGTCGATAGAGTTTCAATGCCTTCAGCGTCATCACCCAGATAATCGCCATCAGTGGGATGAGTCGGAAATAGTCGTCAAGGGGTGGGGTGCCGCCTTTATGTAACGCGAGCGCATCAAGCCAACCTGATTCAAACCGAACCCAATACGCCACAACAATTGCAGTGGCGACGAAACAGAGATCAAATAAAACTGTAAGCGCGATTAGCAAATGATCGAGCGTTTTCTTGTTCATCAACTGAATATAGGCTGGAACTTGCAAGCACATGTTGAGGCATGGGCTGCATCAAGTTACCTCTCGTATTTATTGGACATTGGCTCTGAAAACTGGTTCAAGTCCGCAACAGTGGCATGCCAGTAGACGGGTTAAAGTATAACAGATTTGAGTTGTGTCTGCAAATTAAAATAGGGCACTACTTGAAGGTCGAGGCAACATGAAAGTTTGCTGATAAATTACGCACAACGTGTTATGCTATTTTTATAGACTTTTGCAGTGTAAATTTCGGAAACTTGCAAGTTATGCCGAAATCAGAGGAGATACACAATGGCGAATCAACTGAAAGTGGGAATTGTTGGGGCACACCGCGGCAGTTCTTATATCGCGCCTTTTAAAGCGATCGCAGAAACCGAAGTGACGGCGTTTTGTGACCTCAATGAAGAGACGCTCCAGAGTGTTGCTGAACGGTTTGATGTCCCGCAGCAGTTTACGGATTATGAAGCAATGCTGGACGCAGTGGATCTTGTTGTCCTTGCCACACCAGAAAACCTACACGTGCCACAATCAATCGAAGCATTGGAAGCCGGGAAACACGTCATCAGTGAAGTAACCGCCGCTGTCAATTTAGAAGAATGCTACGACTTAGTTCGGGCGGTTCGGAAAGCATCTGCCAAATACACGATGGCTGAAAACACGTGCTACTCCAAGTCAAATGTGTTGATCCGCAGCATGGTAGAAGCAGGCATGTTCGGGGATGTCTATTTTGGCGAAGGGGAATACCTCCATAACATCAAGTCGCTCCATCACGATGCAGATGGCAATCCGACGTGGCGTTACTACTGGCAGGTCGGCATTAATCGGTGCAACTATGCGACGCATAGTCTCGGTCCAGTACTTCAGTGGTTTGGTGGGCGAGTTGCGAGTGTCTGTTGTCTCGGTACCGGTGTTAATACCGACTCCGAGCACGCGATGGAAGATACAGTAATGATGCTGTGTAAAACAGATTCCGGCGGGTTGATCAAAATCAGGATTGATATGCTCTCGAATCGTCCGGCAAATTCCTATTTCAGCCTACAAGGCACAGAAGGGTGTTATGAGAGTTCGCGTGGGCTCGGCGCGGCACCGAAGATTTGGTTGAGCGAATTCGGAATAGGCGAACAGTGGAGACCACTCTCCCAATTTGAAGACTGCCTACCTGAACGGTGGAAAAATCCGCCTGCTGAGTCAGAAAATGCCGGCGACCTTGGCGAGTATTTCAAGGTACGGGATTTTATCGATAGCATCCTCACCGATACAGATCCACCTCTTGATGTCTACACGACGATGGATTTCACGGTACCGGGTTTGGTTTCGGAGCAATCCATTGCGAACGGCGGTGAACCAATAGATGTCCCAAATTTTCGGGAGATTGAATAATAGAATGGCAGTAGAGATGCGTTAGATCCATAAACGGCGTGTTCTATTCCTCTTCTACAGGGGCAAAGACGAGCCCGCAGCTGCTGCAGCGGTATCCACTTTCCGGTTTCGATTCAACAACGGGGAAGAGCATCCCACAACAGATCGGACAGGGTTCGTCAATTTCCATTTCGGCTTGTTCCAGTTCACCGGAGCGGTTTTCAAATTCAACAATCATGTTTTCTAATTTTCCTTGTGGTTAAAGCACGTGGATTGGGGCTTTGAAAGTCCCGTTCATAAATCCGCCTTCCACTTCGTTTCAGGCTATGTTTTCTATACTAATTTTAAGAGTACTTTCTTTGCTAAAGTTGGCGAGGAAACACCCAAGCAAAAACACCTCGCTCTTCTACTTCGCCAGATACTGACTTCAATTTAATATCTCTGTAGCGTTGGATCAATCTCGGTTGTCCACTGGTCGATGCCGCCTATGAGGTTCTTTGCGTCACTAAACCCGTTTTGCTGTAGATAAGCAGTGGCATAGAGGCTACGTGTCCCGTGGTGGCAGTAAACAACAATTTCTTGGTCGGACGGGAGACTGTCTACATGGTGCGGCAGGGTGTTGAGAGGGATTAATCGCGCATCTTCAAGATGTACGATGTCGTATTCGCTCGGTTCCCGGACATCCAATAACAGCACAGATTCATTTTCGTCGAGTTTCTGTTTCAATTCTTGTGGGGAAATTTCGGGGATTTCAGTCTGCATTGCTCAGTTTTCGTTCTCCGGTTGCATCGGTGCTAACGGCGCGCATTCTGGACATGGACACGTCTCACGCAG
Source organism: Candidatus Poribacteria bacterium (assembly GCA_965246985.1). Lineage (GTDB taxonomy): Bacteria > Poribacteria > WGA-4E > WGA-4E > WGA-3G > WGA-3G. Next base: position 5,404,368 of record OZ251998.1, read on the forward strand.
GACTTCAAACGGGTAGATACCGGTGTCGTGTCCATCATCCCAACTGAATTGGAGCGCGTAGCGACCGACTAATTGGGCATCAAGGGGTTGAATATCGTCCGAGACCTCAATAAGGGTTACATCTCCATCGCCTTGCGGTGCAAAGAGGGAATGAACATCCCTACCTTTATGCCGGACGATGGAACATTCGGCACACGGACACATCCGCCGGAGATAGGCATACGGATACCAACTCACATGCCCATCCTTCCATTCCACCTGAAAGGCGTTGTCATGTTTCTTGAGGAGTTTCGGTTGTTTGGCGGTCGCGTTCATGAGATAACAAAACCCGCAGTCGGTGTTTATGACCGTAAAAGTTATAGAGACTCGCAGTTCATTCAAAAGTCACGGCACACGGCGTGTGCCTACTACTTTTAAAAGAGGCCGAGTTCATCCTTTGCGTCGTCGCTCATCATTTCCATGTTCCAAGGCGGGCTCCAGACGACATTGACGTTGACTTCGTCAATCCCGTCTATTTGCTGCGTGACCTGCTGTGCACCGTTGATAATCTGTCCACCAGCGGGACATCCCATGCTCGTCAAGGTCATCGTAATATCCACAGTTGCGTCATTGATGTCAACGCCGTAGATGAGCCCCATGTCAACGATGTTAATTCCAATTTCTGGGTCAATAATTTGTTTGATACTCTCTAATACAGTTTCTTCTGTTACCACTGGGTGTTCCTCCTATAAGGTGGCAAGGTTTCAAACCTCACCAAGAAATAAATAGGTAACTCATTAGTCAACGCTGACCAAAATATCATCATCTTCAATTTTGACGGCGTAACATTCAATGGCTTCGACAGCAGGCATACAAAGCGGCTCTCCCGTTTTCACGCAAAAGCGTGCACCGTGCCGTGGACATTCTATCTCGTCGCCATTGAGCCAACCTTCAGCTAAAGGACCGCCATCATGTGTACAAACGTCCTCCATTGCATAGAACTCACCATTAATATTGAAGAGCAACACGGGAACGAAATCAACCTCAACTAACTGTTTCGTGCCGGGCGGCACTTCACTAACCTTCGCAACTTTATAGAATTCTGGCATATTAGCGTTCTTCTTCCTCTTCTTCGATCTGTTAGTTTTTGGCGAGCATAATTACGGACGAAAAGGTCCTTACTTGACACTCATCCATTCCAAATCTTTTCGTGTGTGTGAAATTTTAACTGGCCGGATTTTTTACGCTCAAGGATATTCTCCATATCCTTATAAAGGGGAGATTCCTTATCAAGGTGAAAAATTCCTAATTCTTGTGCCGCAAATCCCACCAGTTCTTCACGAACTACTTTACGAATGACGCTTTCCAACTGCTGAACACTTAGCGTGACCTTAGTTTCTTGCGTTTCTGTTACATTGTCGTCCATTGCGGTCAGTCTCCTCTTTTTAGTGAAGCCGGAACTCAACAGAAGGGCAGAAACGGATATAGGAAAAGAACAAAATTTCCAAAGCCCTTTTAAAGCCGGTTCACTGAAAATGCTCTTATTATTATTCTTCGCCGGGCCAGCCTTTGATGCCGTAGGCACCCGCTTTAAGGACTTTGAGAGCCAATAAGGCGCATTTGAGGCGAACGGGACCTAACGGGATACCGATCATCTCCAAAATATCGTCTTTTGTGAGCTGCTTGATTTCGGCAAGGCTTTTGCCTTCAATTTTCTCAGTCAACATAGAGGCAGCGGCTTGGCTGATCGTACAACCGTGACCAGAAAAACGTACCTCTGCGATCATGTCGTCTTTAACAATCAGGTCCATGCGAATATGATCCCCACAAAGCGGATTGTCTTCTTCGTGTGAAATATCAGGATTCGGCAACGTCCCGTAGTTGCTCGGATTTTCGTAATGGTCAAGCAGTTCTTCCTGATATATGTTCATTATTTTCTCCGAGTCATGAGTTTTTGCGTTCTACACAACCCTTCATACAACCGGTCTACGTCTTCAACTGTATTATAGAGGTAAAAACTGGCACGGGCGGTGGCAATAACATCTAACCGCTTCATGAGTAGTTGTGCGCAGTGATGTCCTGCACGGATAGCGACACCGTGTGTATCCAAAACTCCTGCCACGTCATGCGGATGGATGCCCTCCATATTAAAAGAGATTACACCCGTTTTTTGATGTGGAGCAGACGGTCCGTAGAGGGTAATACCTTCGATTTCTTTTAAGCGTTGATGTGCATATTTTAAGAGTTCTTGTTCATGAACATGAATTGCTGCTAAATTGGCTTGTGTGATGTAGTCCACCGCGTGCCCAAGTCCGATCGCTTCAGCGATGCTTGGAGTCCCCGCCTCAAATTTCGCAGGGAGTTCCGCGTAACTTGATACATCGCGCTCTACACTCCGAATCATCGAACCACCACCGAGGAACGGAGGCATCTCTTCAAGCAGTTCCAACTTACCGTATAACACACCGATGCCAGTCGGTCCACACATCTTATGTCCTGAGAATGCGAGAAAATCACAGTCAAGTTGTTGAACATCAACATGAAAATGTGGCACCGATTGCGCTGCATCAACGACTACTTTCGCGCCAACAGCGTGTGCAGCCTCAATGACAGACTGAATCGGATTGATGGTCCCAAGTACATTAGAAACGTGTCCCATAGCGACAAGTTTCGTTTTCTCGGTGAGGCAGTCGCGGAGTTGTGCGAAGTCAAGCAACCCTTCATCGGTTATCTCAAGGAATCGAAGCACTGCACCCGTCCGCTGTGCCAGCATCTGCCAAGGCACGAGATTGCTATGGTGCTCCATAACGGTCAGGACAATTTCATCGCCTTCCCGAATATTCGCGTTTCCCCAACTATAAGCGACGAGATTAATGGATTCCGTTGTATTCCGCGTGAAGATGATCTGGCGCGAGCGCGGTGCTTTAATCAGTTGTGCCACCTTCTCGCGTGCGCGTTCGTACTGCTCAGTTGCCTCTTCAGAGATGCGATAGATGCCGCGATGGATATTGGAACGATAGGTATCGTAATAGGCATCCATTGCGTCAACAACCGGACGTGGGGTCTGTGTTGACGCAGCATTATCAAGAAAAGCCAACGGTGGTTCTGTCGCGAAGATCGGAAAATCCTTACGGATACGTTCCACATCAAGCGGACGAAAGTGCGCAGTATGCATTATGTTTATCACCCTATGCTGGGCGGGCACACTCTTTTGAGCGTGCCCGCCACCGGAGACCCATTAAATACACTATTGACTCGGAAAACCAATATTGACAGCAGATGGTCCGTGGTCCTCGCACGCCTGATCCGTTGGAACATCGGTTTCAGCATCGTCGGAGTTGACAATCCCTTCTGAAACCAAATACTGTTCCACTTCATCGCCGCTAACATCAGCAAGTATCATGTCGTCAATCTGAACACACGGTTGATACGGCTGTCGCGTCTTTTGAACCATTTCACGATAGTTGTCTTCGTTGTTAATGATGTCTCTATCTTCATAATCCAAACTGTATTTAGCGAAGATAGCACGGACACCATTGCTCCATCCACAGACGGGTTTCATGTAAGCGATAATTTTAGGTTGACTCATTGTGAGTGGCTCCTTTGTATTAGTTGAGCGTGTTCAAAAAACACGCTAATAGACAATTAGGCAATACTTAGATGGCACGCCTATTTAATGCTATAATAGTTTATTCGTAATGGATGTACGCAATTCTTCACGCACGGATTCCAACGGGATACGTTCCATGACAGGTTCAAAAAATCCATCAACAATCAGTTTTTCTGCTTGTGCGTAAGGCACACCACGGCTCATGAGGTAAAAAACCTGCTCGGCATCAATCTTCCCAGCGGTTGCACCATGTGTACAGCGCACCTCATGTGCTTGAATCTCCAACCCGGGCAAGGTATCGGCATGTGCACGTTCGCTGAGCAGCAGATTGTCGTTCTTCTGATACGCATCGGTATGGTTCGCCGACGGATAGACGTAGATGTTTCCACCCCACGCAGTCTGCGCCCTGTCTTTGAGGACAGTCCGATACAGCAGATCGCTGGAAGTATGCGGTGAAATGTGCTCCTGTGCGGTGCTAACATCTAAGTGTTGGCGTGCATCAGGGAAAGCTAAGCCCAACATTTGGGCGGTACACCCAGCACCTTCCAAGACGACAGCTTGGTTTACCTTGCTTAACCTGCCACCGAAAGCGGCGGTTACCCAGCAGAGTTGCGCGTCTCTACCAACCATCGCGCGGTGAGAGGCGAAGTCCCAGACGTGCCGATTCCAACGTTGTAGCTGCACATAAGTCACGTTCGCATTCTGTCCCGCGAAAATTTCAACAGCCCCGCTATGTAAGCCGCTTGTAGTTTCGTCAGTAGATAGATTGTCCTCCAAAATCACAACCTGACTGCCCTCTTCAGCAATGATGAGTGTATGCGAGAGGTCAGCTTGTTGTGCTTCGGACATACTGATGCGAACCCGCAATGGGACTTCAACGCTGAGCCCTTTAGGGACATGCAAGACGTAGCCGCCTTGCCAAAATGCCCCGTGTAGTGCGTCAAACTTGTTATGAAGGGCGATATTTCCGCTTTTTAACGCCGTTTCCAGTGTGACCGCCCTGCTCATGAAGTAGGAGCGAAGCAGTTCCGACCGTTCCTTCAAAGCCGTGTGGAGGTCAGCGAAGTAGACACCCTTTTTTTCAAGTTCCGCGGATAGGGAGGCGTGTTGGAGCTGTCCATCTGCTTGCACAAGCACGCCTGCAGTTTCTTCTGAATCGTGCGGCAGTGCTTCCCGCAATGCATCACCGTTCGTTGCGACATTGGGGTGATATTTTTCAAGCGCGAAGCCGCTGAGATGTCGCCGAGTCCGACGCCAGTAATCTTGGGTGCGTATATCTACGGTGCGCCGCCACACATCATCTTCGGTAGTATGCGGCATCGGCAGCGATTCGTAAAAGGCATAAGCCTCTAACCGTTTGTCACGCATCCACTTCGGTTCTGCCCGCGCTATTTTCTCAACAAAATCTTTTGAAAAATCGCCTATTTTCAATTCAACACCTTCCGTTATCCGACTGAACCTTCCATCTGAAGTTGGATGAGACGGTTCATTTCCACAGCATACTCCATAGGGAGCTCTTTGACGAGAGGCTCAATAAAGCCGTTCACAATCATCGTGGAGGCTTCCTCTTCCGAAAGCCCGCGGCTCATGAGGTAGAAGAGCTGCTCTTCTCCGATTTTGCTGACACGCGCCTCGTGTTCAATGTTCGTATCGTTCTCGCCAATTTCAATGACCGGATAAGTATCCGAACGTGAGTCTTTGTCAAGGATGAGTGCATCGCAAACGACATGCGATTTGCATCCCTTGGCACCTTTGGCGACATCAACCCACCCGCGGTAACTCGAACGTCCGCCATCCTTGCTAATGGACTTTGAGGTAATCTGGGAGGTGGTATGTGGTGCGCAATGGTAGACTTTCGCGCCTGCGTCCTGGTGCTGTCCCTTGCTCGCGAACGCAATTGAGAGGATCTCCCCGCGTGCGCCTGGCTCCATCATATAGACACTCGGGTACTTCATAGTTAACTTACTACCGAGGTTGCCATCAACCCACTCCATCTGTGCGTCCTCGTATGCAAGTGCCCGCTTGGTGACGAGATTATATACATTGTTCGCCCAATTCTGGATAGTGGTGTAGCGGACCCGGGACCCTTTCATGCAGACAATTTCAACCACAGCACTGTGCAAGGATTGACTGCTAAATGTCGGAGCGGTGCAACCTTCAACGTAGTGGACCTGCGAGCCTTCGTCAGCGATGATGAGCGTCCGTTCAAACTGCCCCATGTTTTCGCTGTTGATTCGGAAATAGGCTTGCAACGGGTATTCAACCTTTACACCCGGCGGGACATAAACAAAACTCCCGCCACTCCAAGCGGCACTGTTGAGTGCGGCGAATTGATTATCCGCAGAAGGGATGATGGTCCCGAAGTATTTCTTCACCAAGTCAGGGTGCTCTTTGATAGCAGTATCCGTATCAAGGAAAATTACGCCCTGTTTAGACAACTCGCCCACGATGTTATGGTAAACCACCTCGGAGTCGTATTGTGCGCCGACTCCGGCGAGGAACTTCCGTTCGGCTTCGGGAATACCGAGCCGGTCAAAGGTTTTCTTGATGTCGTCCGGTACATCGTCCCAGCTTTGTTCGCTCCGGTCAGAGGCTTTGACGTAGTAGTAAATGTCGTCAAAATCGAGTTGTGAGAGGTCGCCGCCCCATTTGGTCATCGGCTTCTGCTTGAAAATCTTGTAAGCCTCGAGCCGGTACTGGCGCATCCAGTCGGGTTCCTCTTTGATGTCGCACATCTGATTGATAACTTCCTCGTCCAATCCTTTGCGGGCTTTGAACGTTGGCTTGATATCGTCGTGAAATCCGTATTGATAGTCGGTATTAAATCCGAGTTCTTCAGCGGTGTTCGTTTCTGGGGTTCCCATTTTCAATTCTCCTTTTACGTTAGCGGGGTGGATATAGATATCCATCCCTACAACTCGAAGACGCGGGCGGTAATAGTGCGTTGTCAAGTTTGAATGTGGAAGTCGCTTGTAGTCGAGCAATCCTTTGTACACCCAAGAGCGGAATAATGCACGTCGCATTTGGGCGAGTACGCCGCAGAATTGTGCTACTACTAACCTATAATTTTTAGGTTGACAAAGCCTTAGAGCACCGCCTCTACAAATTACTGGACGGCTTCGGCAATACCGTATTTCTCGCGAATTGGATCATATCCTTCAGCTTCTAACATTTGGGTGAGTTCCGATCCGCCTGACTCAACGATTCTACCGTCAAGCAGGATATGCACGAACTGCGGATGGATATAGTCGAGCAAACGTGGATAGTGGGTGATAATTAGTACTCCCAACTCCGGTCCAATCAATCGATTGACGCTTTCCCCGACGATACGGACAGCATCAATGTCAAGCCCGGAATCAGTCTCATCAAGGATCGCAATTTTGGGTTCAAGCATTGCGAGTTGTAAAATCTCTGCGCGCTTTTTTTCGCCACCTGAGAACCCATCGTTGAGGTATCGCCGTGCGAAAGAATCGTCAACGCCGAGCTGTTTCATTTTCTCGATAAGTTCACGCCGGAATTCCCGCATCGGAATGAGACCGTCTTTGCTTGAACCATTCCCTTCACCCCCACGGACTGCACTGACAGCGAGCCGTAGAAAATTAGCTAAGCTGACGCCAGGAATCGCTGTCGGATACTGAAAAGCAAGAAAAAGTCCGAGTTTGGCGCGTTCATTCGCTTCCATCTCCAGAATATCAACCCCATCAAAAATCACTTCCCCGGAATCAATATCGTAGAGAGGGTGCCCCATCAAGCCGTTGGCAAGGGTGCTTTTGCCAGATCCGTTTGGGCCCATAAGTGCGTGAATCTCACCCTGTTTTACAGTTAAATTTAGCCCTTTGATAATTGGTTTGCCTTGCACACTGATGTGCAAGTCTTTAATCACCAAGTCTTTGCTCATCCGTTGGTTTGAACTCCTTAATTTATTTATAGGTACATTTCCAAACGTGCTCTTTTTTAATACATCTGCATCGCAATAAAATACGCGCGCGTGTCGCTATAGAAGACACCTCAACCGCCAATCCTCGACATATTTCGCTCCGGTTTAACGAAATCTACTGCATTGATTTTATGCCCCGCCTCTTTCTGATCAACTGCATCGAGGATTAACTCAACAATTGCTTCATCTGCCACGCCTTCACGTAATGGCGTAAGCAGATCTATCTCCGTTAACGAGAAGAGGCAGGTCCGAAACTTCCCATCGGCAGTAAGGCGGACTCGGTTGCAATTTTCACAAAACGGTTCACTCACAGAGGGTATAACACCGACCTCGTTGCCATCATCTGAGAAGCGATAACGTTGAGCAGTGTCACTCTTTGCGGCCCCGCTTACGGCTACCGGTGTGAGTGGATAGAGCGCGTTAATTTTTTCGATAATCTCTTTTCCGGGAATGTACATATTGCGTCCCCAGACATCATCGGCATCAAGCGGCATAAATTCGATGAACCGAAGCTGATAGTTATTTTTCCGTGCGAAGGTCGCCAAATCGACAATCTCGTCGTCGGTAAAACCTCGCATTGCAACAGCGTTGATTTTAATCGGATGAAAGCCGCATTCGTGTGCTTTTTTCAAACCATCAAGTACGCGAGAAAGTACTTTCCGGCGGGTCATCTGCTCGAACTTCTCTTCGTTAAGCGTGTCCAAACTAACATTAATCCGGCGGAGCCCAGCATCGTACAGTGCTTGCGCTTGGCTAATGAGCCCTATGCCGTTTGTTGTCAAACTAATGTCTTTGAGTCCTTCTAACTGCGTTAATCGCTTTATGAGTGCTGGCACGCCGGGACGTACAAGCGGTTCACCACCTGTAATGCGTACTTTGCTAACACCCAACGCAACGAAAATGCGCGCGAGATGCAGAATCTCATCATAAGTCATGAGTGCCGAATCCGGCAGGAAGGTCATGTCTTCCGGCATACAGTAAATGCATCGAAAGTTGCAGACATCCGTAACCGAGATTCTAAGATTCGTATGGATCCGCCCAAAGCGGTCAAGCATCTGTTGTTTCATCTTACTTCAACTTCAGATAGACAGATTCAAATTTATTAATAGTATATCACATCAGTATTCTGTTTGCAAGTTTTTTTATAGTAAAAACTATAAAAAAGATTTTGGGTAAACGGGAAAGATTGTAACTTCACGCTGCAAAAGACTTTTTCTTTGACATATCTGTGGCTTTAATGTATAATTTTTCTAAATTTTGGAAATTGGGGGAAAAATTAATGAACGAAAAAGTGTTCCACATCGGTGGCGTTGAACTCCGCGTGGATAACCGCGATATCGGAGCAGATGGCGGTCCCTCTGTACGTGTTTACGGCGAAACGGACGGTGAAAACATTCAACTGCTCCGTTTTGACTGCTTTCGCAAGGACCCACATTATCACTACGATCCCTCCGGGAAGAATGATCAGCGGCATCTCGATAAAGCGAGTGTGCCGGATTCAGTCGCATGGACGATTGAACAATTAGGAGAAAACCTCGTGGAGATGATTCACACAGCAGGTTATAGCAGCGTCGCTGACAAAGTTGACCAGGCGGCGGTCGCGCAAATTCTGCCTGAAGTGGAATCCCTTATGCACGGTGATGCCTAATTTCATAGATATGTTTTAAGTACACAATGGAGAAAATTAACGTGACGAAATTTATAACTTTTAGCGTGTTCCTGCTCATGCTGCTTGTATGCTTGACCACTTTTGCAGGAACACCACTGGATTGGGGAAAATGGAAGGAAGGTGAACTTCTTCTCGAAAACCACAGTTTTGAAGAAGATTTAGCCGGTTGGGATTTAGAGGACGGTGCATGTTGTGACCGTGGCGGACTTTATACAATGGAAATAGATAAAAAAAATCCGCAACACGGAAAACAGTCACTCAAGGTAATCGGACATAAATCAACAGGGACCGCATGGCATGCAAAGGTTAAGCAGCTGGATGTCTCGATGAAATCAGGTGAAACATACACGGTGATCTTTTGGGCGCGCTCCGAAAAGCCACGCGAGGTGACATTGAGTGTGCAGATGCAACACGATCCCTGGACCTTCTACCAAGGGGGCGCTATCAATTTATTAGGACCGGAGTGGATGGAGTACCACATCACTTTCAATTCGGGTGCCGATGTTGAAAGAGACATGTGGGTAGGCTTGTCAATTGCTCAATCGGATGTTGATTTCTGGATTGACAACTTCCGATACTTTGAAGGTGATCCAGAAGACGATCTGAATCGGGAGACACCGTTCCCTGTCGATGCCAAGGAAAAATTGGCAACACGCTGGGGTGAGATTAAGACGGAACGGTTCTAACAAGGTTCATTCGGTTTTATGAGGCGCGGTCTCATGACCGCGCTATTTTTATTTGAGTGATGTTCTGTCGTTTTTTATAATTACTTTTCTAAATGTTAGCGATACCCGTCGCTGCCGTTCATATTTTTGACCGTCCCACTCATCTGATTTTCTTGCGGCTATCCCGTGTAACCACTCATGTCTCGCTTCACCACTCAACACGACCAAACTTCTCGGGGCAAGCCAAACCGGAATCTTTTTTGTTTTATCAGATTTGTTTGTAAAATCCATAATACAACCCGATCCCAAACTCAAAGAGACAATTGTATCCTTGAAACACGGCTGACAATCAATGTGACTTGAGATTCCTTGTCCCGGCTGGTATTCATTGACAATTACCTGATCCGCTACTTCGGGCATGTGCTCATCTTCTTGTAATTTTTGACTAAATCTTTTCAACCACTCTGGCAACTCTCCGATGTGCATATCCATATCTACCCTACGCGCTTTGTAGTCATACTTAAAACCGTAATGCTGAACACGCCGTTTTAGGTCATCAAGCCATGGCTGTTTATCAATATGATCTAACAACCAATCATGTTGTCTTTCATCAATATAGTCCTCAATATACTGGAGTCCGCGGATTGCATCAAACAATAACACTTTTTTTCTGGTGGGTTGTGGTTGAGTAGTTTGCTGATCCAATAAAGATAGCTTTAAGTGTATGTAAGACATGTTTTGCTGTCTTTATTCAGAAAGCCGCGTTTTGTCTGTAACACAACGTGAGCTTGAAAAAAGTTTTTACCCGTAGTGCCCTGTATCAGTTTTAGCAAAAAACGGCACAAACTCACAGTTTATGCTACAATAATACCGCTTTTTTAGCCATGAACAGTGTTTAGAGCGAACTCACATTTTATTATCAAACTCACGTTAACACAGGTTTCTCACCTATAAAGAAGATGGCTTATAGGCAGAATTACTGCTTCCGTGACGATGCTTCACCGGATTCCAATCCTACTGATAACATTGCAGTAACTAAGGTATTTAAACTTATGCCTTCTTGTTCTGCTTGCTGCAAAAGCTGCGTATGAATATGCTCAGGGATATGTTGAATCCGGTGTCCACTGAATCCGTTAGCAGAAGCGGGCTGCGGAATTTCATCGCCAAACTCTTTTGCTGTTTCTATCCAGCAAAAAACAGCGTCTTTTCCATTCTCTATCGTTTCTTCAATTGTATCGCCATCAGACATACACCCCGGTAGGTCGGGGAATTCGATTAAATAGCCTCCACCTTCTTCAGAGGGCAATATGCTCATAAGAAACGGATACTTTGGTAAAGAAGGAAATTTGGTCAAATAACTATCTTCTTCATCGCGGGGCAATATGCTCATAAGAAACGGATATTTCAATTCATTCATGATTCATCTTCCTCAAGATGTTCAATTAACTGCACAAGTTGCCGAATGTATGCCGGCTTAATTGGACGGCGGGCAGGAACACTTAACCTTGCCCCTGAAGCATGGCGTAGCGTTACATGACTTCCGCCACCCTTAGGTCGGCTTACCGAAAATCCGTATCGCCTCGCAAGTGTCTCAACGTGAGAAATTTGCCAGTCACCGCGTGGATTGTTTTTCATTCTTGCCAGCAATTTATCACCTGCCATAGCAATAGTATAACAAAGAATGTTCGACTTGTCAAAATAACTTCAGAGCCATTAAGTTTTCGGTTTTTTGAAAGCATTATCGGAAATAGGTGCGCGCTGCTGTCCGCAAGAATCGGGGTTAGAAACCCCTCCTACAAGAGTGATTCGTGACAATTGAATGGCTCTGAAATAACTTCTACGCTGCGCGATTTTTGATTTTTATCCGCTTCATATCCCTCCTCAGAAAGATAGGCACTTATGAATCCATTGCGTAAGTCCTAAAAAATTTTTCAGTATCAATCTATAACCACCCCTCTAAAGGTTAGCGATATTCGCCGCTGCCGCGTATACTTACGTCCATCCCACACATCCGATTTTCTGGCGAGAATACCGTGCAACCACGTATATCTCGCCGCCTCCGTCAATACAGCGATACTTCTTCGGGCAAGCCAGACTGGAACCTTTTCAGTTTTGTCATGTTGGTTTGTGAAATCCATAATACAACTTGATCCGAGACTTAAAGCGATAATTGTATCCTTAAACCAGGGTTCGCGATCAATATGACCGCCAATGCCCTGTCCGGGTTGGTATTCGTTGACAAGCACCTGATTTGGAACTTCCGATATATATCCATCCGTGTGTAATTTGCGACTGAGCCTTTTCAACCATTCCGGCAACTCATCAATATGCGTATCCTGGTCCAACTTCCCCGTATTGTAGTCATACTTAGGTCCGTAATGCTGATAGCGCCGCTTAGAAAAGTAGTGCCACTGTTGTTTATCAATTTGATTTAACAACCAATCATGTTGGAACTCTGTGATATAGTCAACTAACGTGAGCTTGAAAAAAGTTTTTACCCGTAGTGCCCTGTATCAGTTTTAGCAAAAAACGGCACAAACTCACAGTTTATGCTACAATAATACCGCTTTTTTAGCCATGAACAGTGTTTAGAGCGAACTCACATTTTATTATCAAACTCACGTTCAACTACATACTGAAGCCCACGGATTTTATCAATGGCTTGCTGGTTTTTCGGCGGAGGTAGCGGTTGGAAAAATTGCTGATTTGATAAGGGAAATAGAGATAATTGTTCCATTGTCAGTCCGCTATTAGATCAAATTCACTCGTAGCAAAGTATCTCATAGTAGACAGCACTATTGTGCAGTAAACCATTTATGAGTCTACAATAAGAAAAAGTTTCAATATTTGATTGAATTACTTGACTTCTAAACACCGACAGGTTAGTTTTAAGTTTTTCCCACTTGCCATAGAATTTCAAACGGCGGGCCCCGGATAATGATCGATGATCAGGATTTTGGTATATTAAGCACATTTTATGCTGGTTGTGTTCCTTTATAATCTGAATGAGTACATCAGATAAGCTATTAATGTCTAATGTTGGACTCGCGAAAAAATAACAGAAATTAAATATAATCTGTGTCCTATCACCGTTTTCAATGTATTTGTCCAATAATTTCGTCAAGTAATCGTAACTGTAGTCGCGAATTAACTCAAATTTATCAAAGAAAGGATCTTTATACTTGTTGGGGCCATATTTGTTGATTGTAGCCGCCTTATCAAGCATAGTTCGTGAACTATCAATTCCTAAATAAGTAATGTCGCTCTGTCCTGCAAAAGCTCGAAAAGCAATACCTGAAGTTAATGGACCACAACCGAAGTCAATGAATACAGCTTTATTCTTTTCGCTTATCGGTGTGAGGCACTTCGTAAAAATGTGATAAGAACCAAAAAGGTGCCTGGGCATATGATGGACACAATAGATAGATACTTTGTCTTTTGGAAAATAATATTCATTAGATGGTTTATCAAATGATACTTCATCAAAATTGCTCTGTCCTTGTTTCAGGATGCGCGCTATATCTTCCCAGTAGTATATTCTGTTATTTTTAACATCTTCCGATAGTGCCGGTAGATCGTGTTCAAATGGTTGTATGATTAACTCTTCAAACAGATTTTTTAGACTTTCACTGGGTTTATAGTAGTTGTCATAGGGGCAGCGTATATAGGACATATTTTGGAGTTTGAGGGAGGTACTTAGCGAATGATTCATCTTTATCCAGATGTTCAATTACGCCGATATGGAGGCCGGACTCGCTTCCAGTTCACCACGGTATGCCACCAGAATCGCTATTGCAATGCATGACCCGACAATACCCACCGGTGAGAAGTTACCAACCGAATCCACCAGCCATCCGAGCAACGGTGCAAGAATGATTGTTGCAAGGGATTTCGATTGCGCCTCAATAGATAGAATCGTCGCGCCCATCTCAGGTGTGGACTGTGCATTGAAACGACTAATCAAACCGGGTCGCCAGAAATTCTGAAGGATCGCTAATCCAACAAAAAGGACGATTATCGCTGGATACCAACTGAACCACAATGCCGGAATCAACAAGGCGAACAGTGCTAAGTCTATCCACCACATAAACCGCGCAGCCCCTTCATCACCGCCGCGCCAATTTGAGATATGATGCGAATTCCGTGAGGCGAAAGACGACAGGAAGTAGAGGACAAAATAGACACCCGCCACAAGTAACGCTGATCGCTTGAATTCATCATCTAATGCTAAAAGTAAGGGGAGTGCTATGGCTGTCTGTTTGAGTATCGGTTGGAGATAGTCCTTACTGGCTTTATACATCCCTTCAAAACCCATTCCCTCAAAAACCAAGCGGCGGAGTGGCGCGAAGTGTACCGCCTGTTTGAACGCACTACTGAGCAGACGTGTAACCGCTTTGAGCGAAAACTCACTCTGTCTATCGCCATCTAATTGCGCGGGATAACCGAAGAAGTTGATGATATTCAAAGCGTATGGGATAATCGAGAACCAGAAAACATCTGTAAAATTGCCGCGGTAAAAAACCAAACCACCCGCGATGAGAACAGAAATAGCGGAACCCATCTGCGACCAAGAACGGGTGTAACCGTATATCTTCGTCTTCTCGTCAGACCTTCCCTGCAGGCGGAGCCAATCGAAGATCATCGCCTTGTGGGTGCCACTACGAAATGCATCGCCTAAGCCGAAGAAAAACATAGCACCGAAAAGTAGAAATAGCGATTCACCTTCAGCAAATATCGCGAAAGAGATGATATACGCACAGAACGAAAAAATCATGGCACGCCGTCTGCCATAAAGGTCAGCGAGCGCACCGGAGGGGATCTCAAATAGGTTGGTACAAACCTCCCTAAACCCGATCAAGATGCCAATTTGAAAGAATGACAAGCCTTTCTCACGAAACACCAGAATCAGAAACGGATCGAAGTAGCGTTGATTCTTCAGGAATCCATAGAGCGAAAAGCGGAATAGCATCAATATATCCCAGTGTTAAAAGGTTAGCGATAGCAATTGGCGTTAGGGTCAATCCCAATACAGGCGCGATCAGAAATTCCTCTACGCAATTGGTCAAGATAATAGCATATTTGGGGAAAAAGGCAAGGAAAAAGTAAGATGGAAAACAGAAGTCTTTAAATGTTCCCGTGTTCGGATCAATAGTGCATTAACACAAGCACAACCGAGATACAGACTCTCAATCAGGAGATTAGGACTGCGAGTCGGCAACTAATTCTTCTTGATATGCAAAGAGTGCCGGAGTACCACCGGTGTGAAGGAAAATGACGGTGTCGTCGCGTCCAAGTTTGCCTTGTTGAATATGGTCAATAAGACACGCCATCGCCTTAGCGGTATAGACAGGATCAAGGAAGATCCCCTCCGTTTTGACAACGAGTTTGAGGGCATCAATACATTCTGGTGTGAGGTAACCGTAAGCCTGTCCGATATAATCATCTGTGTTCTGAATATCTGCATCGGTGACTTGGGTATCTAATTCCAAAAGTTCGGCGGCACTGTTTGCAGCACCGCGTAGCCGATCCAATTTACCTTCCCAAACAATAGGAGCAATGCCAAACGGTTTCATCTTCAGCCCAAGCGTTTTGGTACCGAGGACGAGTCCTGCCTGTGTGCCCCCTACAGAAGCGGTATAAATCCAATCCGCATCAATACCCAATTGCTGTTGCTGTTGCGCAATTTCAGCGATGCACCATGTAAAAGCAACGGCGGCAAGCGCAGTTGAAAGCGGCGATGCGAGGACATAAGGCTTCATCCCTTCTGCCTTGAGTTTTTCAGCGAGTTCGTACTTCACCACATCTAACTCCGGTCCGAACGGGACATCAACAATCTCGACATCCGCATCTGCTAAATTATCCAGTAACAGATTCCCTTGGAGGATACTCTTGTGGTCCCGGGCGAGACGTAAATAACATTTGAGACCGAGTTTACCACAGGCAGCGGCGGCTTGCCTACAATGATTAGATTGAGAAGCCGCGCCTTGGATAATCGTATCAGCACCTTGTGCGACAGCATCACCGATCGTGAAGGTAAGCTGCCGTACTTTGTTGCCCCCAAAAGCCAAACCTGAACAGTCTTCGCGTTTCATAAAAATGCGCGGTCCACCGAGTGCCTCGGAAAGTCGCGGGCATTCCTCCAGTGGTGTCGGGAAATGACCGAGGTCCACCTGTGGCATCTGCGCGATCTTTTGAACTAAGCGTTCTCTTGTCTCCATCCGTTCTACTCCGCTTCAATGACAACAGCCATTTGACTGACGCGTTTTCCATCCTTGGACTGCAATCCAGCCGTGACAACTTCAACAATCGTCCCTGCTTCAAACTCGCAAGAACTTGCACCCTTGACTTTGTGATGGTTCGGTGAAACCTTCGTTTCTCCGACTTCAATCGCGATGATTTCAGAATCAACGAGATTCAAGAACCAATTGAGACGCTCGGGTAACTCATTCCCGCGCGTACTCTCTGCGACCTCAACGAAGAGAAAATCTCGGATAAACTCAATGAGGAATTTTTTAAAGATCAGCACCTCAATTTTCTCTGCGTGTTCTTTTTCCTGTTCGATCAACTTACTGGCAAAGCGTTGAAGATAAGCATCACATTCCTTCTGAATTTTCTCCAAATCGCGTTCGCTTTCGGCGAGAAGGTCTGGAAACAACGTCGGAGAAGGTGTAGAGACGCCACGCGTCTGCTTGAGCGTCTGCCTAAGACGTGTATCTACTTCATCAAGCGTTTGGACAAGCTGCTCGGTTTCAGGTGTAGCACGTCCAGTTTCCTTCCGCCATGCGATCACCTCGTTCACCATGAGGTTCAGGAGCAAAATTGCGATTTCCGCCTCGGAAAGCGCGCCCATATCCCAATCAAGAAGATTGAGTCCATATCCCTCGTTGTAATCCCGCTCCAATTTAGCAAGTTGGTCTTGAAATGCATTCTGAACAGCATTGCCTTTTTGCTGATAGTAAGCCTTGCCACGTCTACCATCAGCAGTGAGCCCCAACGCTTGGACGAGCTGTCCAAAAACACCTTTCTCTTTCCGTTTTAAAGATGTCGGACCGGCTTTAGCAGCTGTAGCATCAAGATGCGCGGATGCTTGTGCCTTGCGTTGTTCTGTGAGTGCACTGGGTGGAAAGGAGGGCACTGCGATCTTAAATTCCAAGTTAGAATCTACAATGGACGACACAGACACGGTATCCTGAGTTACAGGTAATTTCAGTGCGATAGGTGCGGGAACAGGTTTTCTTTCCGGCTCCTGTTCGCTCTCCGGTAGCACCGATTCCGGGGCGCGTCCGCTCAATGGATCCGGTAGCTCTACTTTTTCCTTTAACTGTTGCATCGTTTTGATCTCGGTTACAGCACGTTCATCCTCGTCAATGCTTGTTCCTATCGGTTCCAGGGTCTCCGCCATCGGAATATCCATTACGGCTTCTTCTACCTGTTGCGTTGCTTCTACCTCAGGAACGGAACGTTCATCCTCATTACTCTCGGTTTCTAAAGGTGGCGTAGTAGCCACAGTCGCAAGGTCTTGCGAATCCTCCAAGAGGGGTTTGTGAACTTCATCCTGAACCTCTGTTAGCGATTCAGGTTTGAGCGGGTCCAATTCAGCGAGGGTGTCCAAAGCATCCTTCGCCGATTGTTCAGGTTTGAGTGCCTCCAATTCAGCTAATATCTTTTCAATGCGGGCAGAAACGGGTTCAGCCGCATCAACAAAAAAGGTTAAGCGATATGCTTCAAGAATCTCTGTAGAGAGGCGGAGCGAGACGGGCGCGTCGGTTAACTGAAACTGCGCCCAATTGGCGAGTCCACTCATCGAAAGCTTCTGATACATCACACGCACCTGTCTTTCGTTGTTAACCAGATTCCGTACACTCATAATGGTGACATCACCATCAATACTAAACAGTATTTCAATATCCCGGAAACGCCCTGTTACGCTGTTCCTAGCCATGTTGTCCTTCTCCTTGAAAATATCTCCAGATGTGTAATTAAGAGCGAACATAAGTTTGATAGACTCTATCGGACTAATTCTATTCAACGTCTTTTTGTCAATTCGCGTTACAAAGTTTTTGCTATCCGTTTATCCCATGCTTCTAAATTTACAGATTAACCTTTTGGAACGTGAGTTCGATAAATAGTAAGAGTAACGTCCGTTCGACTTAACGCGTAGGTAATCAGCACCGACTGCCCGTACAGCATTCGGTGGATTGAACCGACCCTCACTAAAACCGAAGAAACCAGATGACTTTCAAGTATATAGGACTTACGCATCAAAACGCTGTTGGGATGGATGGCTTCGGCTTTCGTGCCCATCCAGACATGAACGCACGCAGGGCACGGGGACCCTGCGGAACATAGTCGAGACGAACGTAAATTGCGTAAGTCCTGGTATATCCAGAGACTTGAAATCATTAGCTGCTTCGTTGAGTTTCGCTATATCCATCTCTACGAAGCGGTCATCGAGAAGCAGCATTTTCCATATAAGTTGTAGGGGACTTGGTCATTACGGCTTTACCCAACCTACGTATACACTGCCTTTTTATTATCGAACTCACGTTTTTGGAGCGATTTTTGATGAATATCGGTCGCCCGGAGCAAAGATAGAAAGTTTACCGTCGGATGAGCATTTTTCGGGTCGCGTGGAAATCTCCAGCTTGAATCGAATAAAAATAGACACCGCTTGCGACAGGTTCGCCAGCAGCATTACGTCCATTCCAATGTGCAGTGTGCGAACCCGCCTTGCGGTAGCCAAGCGTCTTGGCATAGATATGTCTCCCTTGCGTATCATAGATATAGAGCGACACATTCACATCTGAAGCGAGTTGATACGGAATCCATGTCTCTGGATTAAATGGGTTTGGGAAATTTTGGCTTAAACGGTTGACAGGGGTAGATTTAACCACATCCGGTATCCAATCAGACGGCATCGTCTCCTCAACAGCAAGCGAGTAACCGTCTGGATGCACGCGAAAAATACGGAGTTGATATAGGTCCGCGATATAGAGGGCGGTGTCTGTTAATTTTAATTCAGATGGAAATCGGAGTTCACTAAACCGTGAGGTAACTGTCAGCGTGCGTGTATCAATCAACTGAACGCTTTCGCTATCCAGTAGATAGAGATAGTTCCCTCCGACCTGGGCATCAATCGGGAGCGCATCATTTTCATATACGCCATGCAGCCTCGGTTCGCGCGGATCAGACACATCCAGCACGGCAACACCAACGCCGCTATCCAGTAAATAAGCACGTTTTCCCGCAAGTGTAACGCCGGTTGCATTTCCCTGTGTAGCGTAACTCCCAATAGGACGCGGTACTGAAGGCTCTGTGATGTCAAAAACATGCATCCCACCCTCAAGCGCAGCAACATAAGTATAGGAAGGTGAAGATGGGTCAATAGCAACGCGATAAGCACTCCCATCCATGTCACGTTTGGAAACGATTCTGCTCTGTTGAGGGACGCGACTATCAACAACAATCAAGGATTCAGCACAAAGATAGGCATAACCTTCGTGCAACGCAATATCTGAAACGGGCGCAGGTGTCGGTATATGCGTCACAATCGTATTCCGCGCGAGATCAACAACGAACATACCTGTCTCGGCAGCAACAAAACCGTATCCGTCCTGTACGCGAACTTTGGTGCAGCTTGTCACCCCGAACTGCTTGTTATTAAAAGTAAGGGTATCCGCAGGCAATGACAGATTTCGGGTCAAAGTACCATGATAAGGGGTCGTGAATTCAAGGGTACGCAATCCACCCACACCGTTTGCAACATAGACAGTCCGTTCACCAGCCGTTGTCTCCACAACATCAAGCCCGTAAGGAGTACCACCAAATGCATAGTGATGTAACCACTTCGGCGATTCCGATGCACTAACATCAAGTGTCTGGATACCGCCTTTCCCGTCAGCGATATAAGCCAAAGTCTCCCTGATGACAACATCAGTTGCATTGCCAAATGTAGGTTGTGAGGAAATTCGCTGTGGCTGCTGGGGGTTATGTACATTAATGATATGCAGCCCTGCCTGCTGATCCGTGAGATAGACGGTATCGTTACGAAGTTGAATGCCGGTTGCGAACCCGGGTGTATTTAAGCGGAAACTGGTTTCGGGGTTTTGGGTATCCGTAATATCAACCAAGGTGAGGTTCCCTGAAGCGACATAAGCATACGCGGCATCTTCTGTCTCCTCAATCTCATAAGCGGCGGCAAGAATAGGCACAACACTTCGGAAGTCGAAATTGCCGAATGGACTCGGTTCGAGGATATACACGCCATGCCTATCATCACTCAAGTAGACAGTATCGTTATGGATAACAACATTGATTGGCGTGCCACCAGTGCGAAAGAAACGTCGAGGTCGAGGTGTTTGAGCGTTGCGGACATCGTTTTGATTGTAAACAAGCATCCCTCGTTCTCTGCCAAGCACATACAGATTTCCATCGGCAATCTGGACTTTGCGTGCGTCTGTGAATCCGCCAAGTGTCTTTAGAACCTTTGGCGCGGTCGGTACCGCCACATCAATAACGTGTACACCTGCAGCACCATCAGCAATATAAGCCGTATCGCCATCAATTACCACAGATTGCGCTTGCCCCAGTGTAGCGATCTCACCGATACGGACAGGCTTCGTCGGCTCAGCCAGCGAAAAGATCTCAAGTCCCCAATTGCTCACTGCATAAAGATACGAAACATCTGTATCGCTAATTACAACATCGGTATAGTCGCTTGCGAGATGGATTTGCGTCATCGGTTCCAGCTGCGTTCCCGGCGTGAGATCTATGGGGAACATACTCGGTTGGGCGCGATTGCCAAGGGCATCAGTTACAGAGTCGGGTATAGTATCCGATGTACGCTCCCGTGGTGCGGCTGCTACAAAATCGTCATGCATATCCACAGCGACATAACTGAATCTCTGTAGCGCATCCGTTGTTACCATCAAGACGATCTCACCATCTCGCTGAAGCCCTTCGCGTCGAATGTGCCCTCGATTTTGGGTATCAAACGAGATAGGTGTAACAACAGCGCGTCCATTCACTGGCAGGTAAAGGGTTGTCGCGTAGAGGTTTCCCGAACCCGTACCGGTTACAGATATATCAAGCGTTTCAGGCAGATTTTCAAAGCGAATATAGTGCGCACTCCACTGGTCGATACCGATATTATTCGCCTCGTTCGGATAACTGAAGACGCGCGGCACTGCAGCCGTCACCTTTCGGTTGCGCAAGGAAGCATAACCGAGTTTTTGATCTCTCGCCTGTGCGTTCACCCAATTCGCGAGTCCCCAGTTCAGAAAGACTTCGGGAAAGCGTTCACTGCTCCCACTACCTGCTAAGGCAGCATCAATTCCTTGCTCACCAAGGGCATCCGCTCCTATGATACCGCGGATAAGTTCGGGTCCGCCATACTGCTCATAGAGATAGAGCATGAGCATGAAAGCACCGCCATAATAGACATCCCTCGTGTTTGCATAAGCGAGCGAAACACCAGGGTCTGTGAGATAACCGTCAACAAAAATAGTGTGCACATTGCCGTAAACTGCCCATTCCATAAAAGATGCTGTGCCTTCTTCTAACCATCGTTGATCGGTTGTCCCGCCGTTTTGAAACCAATTGATGAGATGTGCGAATTCATGCGCGAGGCTGCTATAAAAGGTGTGTCGGGAACGTTCTCTGAACTGGAAAATATCCATATAGAGCATTTCACGACGATTGCTGTTCGGTGCTGTAGGCAACTGATCGGTCGACGAGAAGTAGCCTCCGTATTCGAGTCCTGAGTCGTTCATACCGACATCGTGCATCAACAGCGTTATATGATTGTCTCTGTCAAGTCCGGGTTTCCATTCCGTTCCCATCCACTTTCGGACGTTCGGGTAGATGCGTGTGTCAAATTCCCTTGCGATTGCGACTGCCTCAGCATCGGTGAGCATATCGCGCACCGAATTTTCGATATAGACATAGAGATGCTCACTTTTGGCGATACAGGTGGCAGTCACTTCTGTCTCTGGAATATGAATAAAAAACCGTTCTATCTGTCCGATTTGAACGGGTGCGGCAGGTGCAGCGGCAACTTCTTCAGGAGGGTGTTGCACGAAGTGTTCTTGATGCAGGAGCGGTGTCCCACACAGCCACGGATCCGCGAATACGAAGCTGCTAACAAGACTAAAAATAAGATGGATTGATATGAAAAGTCGCATGGGATCTACTTACTCTCCAGTGGATGTGCGTTATATAGTGCTCAGGTCTAATAAAGTTCAATATCTATTTTACAACGATTGTAGTGTAAATTCAAGCGATACAACAATCTACACAGAGCCATTTAGTTCTCCCATTTTTGGGTCAGGTTTTCATCCCAGGCCTGGTAGGTGCGGTTTTGCGGCGTACACGCCCAAATGCGATCTGCATTCCTAACCGCACCATAGGTGTCAATTTAAGAAAAACTCAGCTCGCCAAGCACCCCAGGCCCGGTAGGTGCGGTTTCTAACCGCACCATAGGTGTAAATTTAGGGATTTTCCAGAGCGTCATAGAGTCTTCTAAGGGTTGTGTATTTTCCAGTGCCTTCTTGAAGGTAGCCGCCGTTTTCAAAGATGCGTTTTATGTCGTTTAGAGTTTCAATGACAGCCGCAGTTGACTTGCGAAAACTCAGCATCAGCATGCGCCCATAGGAGGTGATGAGTCTTGAAGTCTTGATGAGGCTGTGTTGTATACATCGCCACCCTGCGGCTAACATAACGGCGTGGCGGAGGAGTGCTGCGATGAGTTTGGCATAAACTTCAGCCAAAATCCGATAGGGTTTCTCGTATCGCGAGTGAGAAAGTTTTCCAACGCTTTTCATGGTATCCTTGAACATCAACTCGATCTGCCAGCGTATCCGTGCGATGCTGCGGATCTGTTTTGGTGTAAGTCGGTGTTCTTCAATGTTGGTGATATAAAGGTTCCAGGCTGCGAGGCGCAGACGTATCTTTGAAGGATTTTCATGTTTACGTTTGGCGCGGTGTTTGATATATCGCCGGCGTTTGTTGGTTTCTTCTTCAGAAAGTCTTTCTGCGATAAGATATGCGTCAAGTTGCTTTGTTTTGCCGACACGGATACGTTTGCGGATCACGGTGTTTTCCGGGTGTCTGTTGAGCCACTTTTCTAAACAGAAGGGTTCTCCAGTTTCCTGAAAAAGGTGGCAACCGGCTTTCAAACGTCTGATCCAATAGATACCGTTTTCAGTGAGGCTTTGAAGTTCATCGAGTGAAAAATAGCCGAGATCTGCGAGTTGAAGACTCTCGGCGGGGAGCGTCTGAAACTGCTTTGCTGCCGTGCTATCCGCGACGAGACCATCGGTGAGGTGAAAGTCTGTGAATCTACCCGTCAACACGTCAAATCGCAGGTGGAGTTTCAAAGCCGCTTTCTTCGGA
Source organism: Candidatus Poribacteria bacterium (assembly GCA_965246985.1). GTDB lineage: Bacteria > Poribacteria > WGA-4E > WGA-4E > WGA-3G > WGA-3G. The sequence goes on from OZ251998.1 coordinate 5,427,620, forward strand.
TAATCCTTTTTTCGAGGTCCCTGCCAAGTCTCGTGGAGCGAATCGGGCAGCGATAGCCAAGTGCTGTCTTGAACAAAGACACCGTTGAACGACTCAAGCAAAGGCAGGACTTGCGGCGCAGTGGTAAGCTCCAGCGTTTCTATGATGGCTGCGTCAAGCGTTGCCTTCAGCATCTCAGCGGTTTCACGTGTGAGACGTTGCGCAATGGCTTGGCGCGAGACATCGATGCCCAAGACACTCGCCGTTTCAGCAAGTTCATGGTAACTTGCCTCGGGATTTTCTAACCACCCGAAAACCAGGATTTGCGTCAGGGCACTCCCCGTGAGTTTGCGGTTTCTTTTCACCATGCCAGTCTCTACAGCGGCTTGGTCAGCAAGCGGTCTAAGAATCGTTTGCATTTTATCACTGACTTGTTGTAAAATGGACATTGGAAACACCTCTTTTGTAGAATCACTTGGATCGTTTTTCTACATTATGCGAGAGGTGTTTCTATTTCGCAACACTTTTTTAATGACTAACAATACACAGACTTTCCCCTAAATTTACACCTATGGTGCGGTTTCTAACCGCACCGGATCGTTCGCGTAAACTGTCCATCTGTGCACATTTCAGAAAAATAATATGGTGCTTCGCACGGGTGTGGGTGCCAATGGAAATGAACCTCCAAGGGTGCTCGTTTCTCGCGGAGATACGAAGCAGATACAAAAAAAATAGCATGTCTGGGGCAAGCCCGGTTCGGTTAGGAAACCGAACCTACCGGGCCTGGAGACCCACTAATATGAAGTTATGGAAAAACGCGCGAATTTCAGAGTAAAATGAGAAAAGTGAGTATCGAAAAAATAGGCAAGAGCCAAGGTGAGACGTGCTTTTTCGACGTTTCAGAGTAAAATGCTACTCTGAAAAAGTAGTGTATTTCAGAGTATGTATAGTAGGTAATGATTACCGTAAAAAAGGTAAGAGGGTGGCACTATCTAAAGGGAAGTTATTAACTAAAAGTTGAATATAGGATAACATAATGCTGTATTTGTCAATACAGATTGTGGGAGGGAAACCTTGTAAGCCCGATTTATGTGGATAACAGCACATGCCTATTCCCGATTCTGTATTCAAAAACCGAAAACTGAATGACTCTGGCTGATCGCTAAGGGTGTGTAAAGTTTTTGGCACTGATTTTTTGGTGAGTTAGGGGTTGAAGTTTGTAGTAGAGAATGGTATTCTCTCTAAGATATTATATTTTTCAAGGAGAGAATACCATGCCTTCCATTGTAGCAAAGATTAACGAAGAAGTCCAAAAGATTTTTGAAGACCTGACAGGCGATCCGTCTGTCCTGATTTCCGATGTAGAGGAGCAAGTCTCTGCGGCTCTTGCTTCGTGGGGACAAAGACTTTCAGAGGGTATCCTTTCTGAACTCGCCAACGCCCCGGATATGACTCGAAAGTCTGTCGTGTGCCGAGAGTGTCAAGGGCGAAGTCGTCGGTATCGGCAAAGAAGCCGGAGTTTTACAACGCTGTGTGGTGTTTTGCGTCTGCCGAGATGGGAGTATAAGTGTCAATGTGGGGCTATTCATGTGCCTTGGGAGGCGAAGCAACACCTCAAGGGAAGGTATACGCAAAGAGTTGCTGCAGCGATGATGCGTCTCGCTGCACAGTTGAATTATCGCGCTGCCGCAGCGGAGTTAAAACATCAAGGCATTGAAGTTAGCCATACGACGCTGCATCAGAAAGTTCAGGCGTGGTCATCAGGTGAGTCGGTCTCTGATTATATTGCCGAAGCATCTCTGGATGTCGGTGAGCGGTGGTATGTCAGTTGTGATGGGTGCCAGACGAACTCACCTGTTGGATGGCAGGAGGTTAAAGTCGGCAGCATCGGTAAAGATTATCCGCATCAAAACGCGACATCGGTGATGAAAATCCGCCCACCGAGCCTGCGGTATGTCGCCTCCCGGAGCGGTGTGGCGGATTTTCGCCACCAACTCGCAGATTTAGCAACGCAGACCGGCATTTATCAAGACGAAAAAACGATCGCAGACGAAGAAGTCGTTGTGATAGGTGATGGGGCACCGTGGATATGGAACTTAGCGGATGAATACTTTCCGGGTGCCACTGAAATCGTTGACTATATGCATGCCAAGACGCATTTATATGATGTCGCTAAGCAAGCCTTCGGAGAAGAGGACCGGGAGGCCATCGAAACTTGGGTGGATACCACTGAAACACCTCTTTACAATGGAGAGACTTCTAAAGTCGTCGCACGTATCCGGGCTTTGGAGACACAAAACCCAGTTTCCATAGCAGATGTCCTTAAAAGAGAAGTCGGTTATTTTCAAAAACATGCCCATCGCATGCAGTATCGCACGTTCAACGAAAAAGGATATCAGATCGGCAGTGGAGTCATTGAGAGTGCTTGTAAACATGTTGTCGCTGAACGCTGTAAACAGGCAGGCATGCGATGGAGCAAACCCGGGATAAATGCAATACTCTTTTGGAGATGTTTGTTAAAGAATCAATCACTTGACGCATATTGGGATACACAAAAACTACAGGAGGCCGCATAAAAGGCCGCCAAAAACTTTACACACCCATCGCTAACTTCAACTTGCCAATTTCCCGCGTTTATGCTATCCTCTTATGCAACCCTCGAAAAAGGAGCAACTCTAATGTATCGTGTCGGTATCATCGGGTTAGGCAGTATCGCCGCCCGTTATTCAACACCTGACGACGCTTATCCGTATTGCCACGCAGGTGGTATCCGTCTCTGTGAGACAACCGAATTGGTGGCAGTCGCAGACATGTCGGCGGAACGTCAAGCAGAATTCCAGCAGACGTGGGGACCTGGCTTCCCAGACAACTCTATCAACTACTACGAAACAGATGTCCAGATGCTTGAGAGTGAAAACTTAGACATCGTCGCCGTCTGTGTCCGCGGACCGCACCATTTTCAGGTGATGCAGAATGTCTTGAGAACAGACATTAAAGCCATCTTCCTCGAAAAACCCGCCGGATGTTCCCTCGATGAAGTCGACACGATGACCGCGGGGGCAGACTTGAAAGGGATTCCTATCGTTGTGGACTATACACGACACTGGGCCCCCCACCTCATCCGACTCCAATCGCTAATCAAAGACGGACTCATCGGCGAGGTACAGACCGTCATCGGTTATTGCGGTGGCGGGATTCTCTCCTTCGCTATCCACACAACGGATATGATCTGCCAGTTCGCTGGCTACGACCCGATTTCCGTGAGCGGTTTCGTCTCTGGTGGCGGGGATGTGCCGGAGTCTTACGAACCTGAGCCAGCGGTTGTCGGTTCAACCATCCAATTTGAAAGCGGTGTCATCGGCTTCCATGTCGGAAACCACGGGACACGCGGTGGATTCTCCGTCGATATTCTCGGCAACGAAGGAAGCGTTCAGACAGGATTTTATAGCGGTGCGACTGTCCAGAGAGCGGGCAAATTGGTCGATAACGCAACCCTTGATCTGCCTGAAAACGCCAGTCCGTTCAAGGTTGCCTATAAACAGATTACCGATTACCTTGATGGCGGACCATTGCCCGATTGCGCCCGCGACGATTATACCGCGGTCAACGAAATCGGCTTCGCTACGATTGAGAGCGGCATCACCGGACAGACGATACAACTCCCCTGTCAGAACAGGAAACGGCTTATCTTCGCAAATGGATAGGTATGCTATGACAACCACCTATATTAACGCGATTGAGAAAGAATTACAAACGGGTGACGCGACGGAGCATAGTTATCGTCCTATGCTCCGGCAATTTTTAGTCGAATGGAGTCAGGACTTCTCGCCTGCAACGGAGCACCACATCACTAATGAACCCAAACAGAACGCGAGAAATGCTCCTGACTTCCTTGTTCGGCGTGACTCAGTATCCTTAGGGTGGATTGAGACAAAACCCCCAGGGACAGATTTAGATGCCGAAGAAGAATCTGAACAACTTCAACGGTATCGCAAGGCATTTCCAAATCTCATCCTAACCGATTATCTGGAATTTCGCCTCTATAGTGCTGGCGACAGTTGTCTCTCAGTCCGTATCGCGGACTTGGATAATACCACGCAATGTTTAACACATCAAAACACAGATGACACCGAAGTTTCGCTCTTTTTAACGGCGTTTTTTGGTGCAGAATCTCTTAGGATCGGCAAAGCGTCAGACCTTGCGCGAATGCTCAGTGGCAAGGCCCAATTGCTCAAGGCTGCAATCGCTGATCTCCTTCAGAATACATCAAACGATGAACTCCAAAAACGGTTGGCTGCATTCCGTGAACATCTCATCGCTGATCTCTCTGAAGCGGACTTCGCCGATATGATGGCTCAGACGATCACCTATAGTCTTTTCGCTGCTCGGTGCTATCACACACACGAGACCTTTAACCGCACCAAAGCGATAGAAATCCTTGACGAAATGAACCCTTTTCTGTCACAACTCCTATGGGTATCCATCCAAAAGTTAACGCAGCTGCATTGGATTATTGACCCTATTGCTGAACTGCTTGACCTTGCCGATATGGAAAGTATCACTGCCGATTTTGGAACAGAAGGGAGACAAGCGGGTCCAATTATTCACTTTTATGAAGACTTTCTCAGTGACTACGATCCTAATATTCGCAGACGGCGCGGCGTTTATTATACACCCGAACCGGTTGTTTCTTATATCATCCGAAGCGTTGATAAAATATTAACTGACCAGTTTAACTTGTCCGACGGACTTGCACATACAGGCACGGTTAATATTAACGGAAAGCAGCTGCCGAAGGTTCAAATCCTTGATCCCGCCGCGGGTACTGGAACGTTCCTTCGATCGGTGATTTCACAGATACATCACACCATCATTACCAGTGGGATGGCGGGGGCATGGCAAGAATACGTGCCGCAGCATCTCCTACCACGACTTCACGGGTTTGAACGCATGGTCGCTCCTTATACGATGTGCCACCTGACCCTCACACACCAACTTAAGGAACTCGGATACAATTTGAATGTCGGAGAACGTCTCAATGTTTACCTTACGGACACACTTGAAGCAGGAGATCGTCAAGAAGGGCTGCCTATCTTTATAGATGAGATCGCCAAAGAAGCCGAATCCGCTGTTACGGTCAAACGGGATCTACCAGTAATGGTAATCGTCAAAAATCCACCCTACTTAGGGGAGTCGGAAAACAACGGCGAATGGATTACAACACTCTTACGAGGCCTTGATGGAAACATCCCGACAGAAGACTACTTTGAGGTGGATGGACAACCACTTGAAGAGAGTACCCAAAGATGGTTAAACGACGATTATGTCAAGTTTATCCGTTTTGCCCAATGGCGCGTTGCCCGTACTGGATACGGAATTCTCGCTTTCATTTCCAACCACGGTTACCTTGATAACCTCACATTTTGCGGCATGCGCCAAAGCCTCATGAAAACCTTTGACGCTATCTATGTCCTCGACTTGCATGGAAATAAGAGAACGAATGAGCAGCCACCGGATGGAGGGACCGATGAAAACGTTTTTAACATCCAACAGGGAGTTGCTATCGGTATTTTTGTCAAACATGCTCCAGAAAAACTAAATCCCACACGCGTTTATCATGCGGAGTTATGGGGAGACCGCAGTTATAAATACAGTCAGCTTGCAGCAGACACTATTGACGTAACCCAGTGGAAGAAATTGACTCCAAAATCTCCCAACTACTTCTTTGCTCCACAGAGCGAAAGTAAAGAATACAAACGCTATTGGAAAATCACCGATATTTTTCCACTAAATCAGACTGGTTTATCCACAAAACGAGACAAGATGGTGATAGACTTTGAGCCTAAACCGATACTTGAACGGGTAAACCACTTCCGAAATTCAACAGAACCCAATGAGATACTATGCGAGCAATTGCCGATCAGTATGATCGATGAATGGAATATTAGCAAAGCGCGAGAATCACTTCGCGAAGAACAGGACATTGAAAAGTACATTCAGCCAATTTTACATTTCCCGTTTGATGGACGATTCATTTTTTATCATGATAACTTAGTTGCTAGACCTAGGAAAGACGTGATGAGACATCTTCTTGCTGGTGAGAATGTAGCAATGTGTGTAGCCAGGGCAGGCAAAGCGGTAGGAGATGATACATGGAATCTTGTCTCTATTTCAAAGACAATAGCTGATTTGAATGTCTTCCGACGCGGCGGAACACCTGTCTTTCCTCTCTATCGCTACGCAGAGCAGGGAAGGCATAGGTTCCATAACATGTCACAACCATTTGTGGAAGAAGTATGTCAGCATCTCAATTATGAAATTGACCCTGCTGATGCAATGCGTTTCATTCCTGATGGAAAAGGAGATTTGCACACAACTATTGGACCAGAAGATATTTTTCACTATATCTATGCGATTTTGCATGCGCTGACGTACCGACAGCGATATGCGGATCAACTCAGAAATGATTTTCCCCATATCCCGTTGACAACCAACTGTACATTATTTCAGAAACTGGCATCGCTGGGAGAAGAACTAAAAAGATTGCATCTCTTTCAAAGCGATGGTACGAATTTGCCAGCCTTCCCAGTGAGTGGCAATTCACAAATTAAAAGAGTTCAATGGATAGAGGCGGACCAACACGTTTCGATTAACTCGACTCAGTATTTTGCACCAATTCGGCGGGAAGTTTGGGAGTTTCGCGTAGGTGGACACTGTCCAGCCCAAAAATGGCTTACCGACCGGAAATCAAGAATTTTAACGTTTGATGAAATTCAACATTATCGGCGTATCTGTGGTGCACTTGACAAAACTGTGAAAATCATGGAAGATATTGATGATACCATTGCTGAACATGGGGGTTGGCCCCTTGAAAACAAAGCATAATCAAAAAGCATAACTACGTCAATAGAATAACTATGGCATCTGGACGTAAACTTGATCCTCTCTCTCGATTCTTTATGAAGTTTTATCGCGGTAAGCACTATAAAACATCTCCTAACACACCGCTGCGCTTGCTGTTGAACGAGTGTAGAGTTGCTCTCATTACAACCGCCGGTTTTTTTCTCGATGGGCAGGCCCCCTTTGAGAAGGGAGATTGTTCGTACCGCGAGATTCCAAATTCCATTCAGACCCAAGCACTCATAAACGGATATAAAAGCGCGGCTTATGATGAACGGGGTCTCGAAACTGATGCGAACCTCGCGTTTCCACTTGATAGATTCAGGGAGTTGGAGACTGAAGGTAAAATCGGATCACTAAACCGTAGGCACTTCAGTTTCATGGGATCCATCACAAAACCGCACACTCTCATTACGCAATCCGCACCTGAGGTTGGACAGATGCTTAAAGCTGATGGTGTAGACGTTGCTTTCTTAACCCCTGTGTGACCGATGTGCAATCAGTCTGTAGGATTGATACAACGTGCTGTTGAAGCAGCGGGAATTTCTACGGTTTCAATTACGCTTGTTGAAAGTATGACGAAGAAGGTAAAACCGCCGCGCGCCTTAGCGGTTCCATACCCTTTTGGACATCCGCTCGGTGAACCGAACAACCCAGAATTGCAACATGCTATTATTGCTGAAGCACTCACACTTTTAGCGGACGAAACTCCACCGCCTATCCTTAAGGCGACTTCAATTAACATGAGTTTGGAGTAAGACTTCAAGTATAGGATGGATAAATGAGAACCGAGAACGATTGATTTCCAACTATTGACAGTTATCGAAATAAATGATAAATTTTTCTTGCTACAATACATATCAGTGGAGGATTCCTGATGGAATACAAAATACCACTTGTCCTGACCCCACAAGCTGAGGGTGGATATACAGTGACTTCTCCCTTATTGCCCGAGTTAGTCACCGAAGGGGATTCGCTTGTTGAGGCATTAGAAAACGTCAAAGATGCTTTTGCTGCAGTCCTTGAATTATATCAGGAATCAGGACACTCATTGTCGGAGAATACCCAAAATGCTTAAAATCCCTGCACCAACCGTGTTCCATCATAATCTACAGGAGATATTCAATGAATAAAATCAGAGTTGGTATTATCGGATGTGGTGGCATCTTCCGTGGTCTCCACGCTCCCTATTACCAAGAACCGACGCGCCGTGCTGACATTGTTGCAATTGCTGACATCAACGAAGCATCCGCAAACGAACAGGCAGACCGTTTCGGTGCAGATGCCTACACAGACTACCGCGCACTCCTCGACAGATCGGACATAGATGCAGTTGATGTGTGTGTCCATCCGCGTCCGCACCTTGAAATCACGCGTGCCGCTACTGATGCTGGCAAACACATCTTGATGGAAAAACCGATGTGTTGCAACGTCGCCGAGGGTGACGAGATGGTCGCCGCCGCTGAAAATGCGGGTGTCCTCCTGATGGTCGCCTATATGATGCGGTTCGATCCGGGATATATGAAACTCAAATCGCTATTAAACGACGGCACACTCGGCACACTGCAGATGGCGTATTCTAATCAAGTGGGTTGGTTTTCACCGGAACGGCATCCGTGGCTCTTTGTCAAAGCAGAATCTGGCGGTATGCTGGTGGAACAAGCCATCCACAATCTCGATATTTGGTTGTGGTTATACGGTCCCGCCTCCACTGTCTACGGGTTCACGAGTCATGTTCCGCTTGGTGGTACCTACCCACCCGCTGACGAAGCCGTTGAAAACAATGCTGTGCTAACCGTGCATTTCAAAAATGGCGGTGTCGGCATGATGATTAAAAGTTGGGCAGCGGAAATCGGGAATAGCGGCAACGGCCTCGTTACCAGCAGAGGTTCTGCGACACTGATTCGGCACGGACTCCGTTGGAAAACACACGATATGGCATCAGCGGAAGAATTCACTGCATCGGCACCGGATGACGACACCTATCGTAACGTTCCAGATGCACAGCGCGAACAGCGGTATTGGGGGATGGCTGCGAAAGGGGCGAGCATCGACCATTGGCTCCAGTGCATCGCTGGTGAAGCGGAACCGACAACCCACGGACGCATCGGTAGAGACGGTATCGAGTTGGCAGAGGCGACGTATCGTTCCTCGCAAATCGGCGCACCGATTTCGCTACCATTGTAGGGATGCTGTAATCCCACATTTCACTTGTGGAACGAGGTGTTATATGTTATACCTCGCTTTCCCTATATAGAAGCATAGTCTCCCACTTTAATCCTACCGGTTACATTTTGTGGAAATTGTCAAAACTTAAATAATTCTTAGGAGACCTAAAAATGTATAGCAAAATAGTTTTAGTGCTGCTTTCAATTTTGGTAATTTTCAATAGTACTACCTTTCTTTCATTCAGCCAGCAATCTCAAACTGAACCTTCAGCGGACCGCCCTCCCACCTTGAATGTTCCAACCGACTTATGGAAAGGCTGGGTAGATCAATACACCGAAACAATCGTCGTAGATGCTTTAGAAGCGTGGGAAAAAAGAGATTTAAGGACAGAACTTGATGATGCCATATTTACGGATGTTTACACGAGTGTTCGCAGGCAGCTCACAGCACAAGTTATTGAAATGAAAAAGAGGTTTCCTTCACCTCACGATATGAAGGAATATGCAATCGAAGTGACGATAGAAAATACAGGTTCTCGGAAACATTTTGGTACCCAAACTGTTGAGGCACTTATGGAATCATTTCATGAGGAATATAGTAACGGGACCAAGTATCTCTATGGGGAGGCACATCTCAAAGAATTAGATGCGAAGTACCTACCCGATGAATGGATCCAGATGTTCCTTGATAAAGAGGTTCCTATCGAAAATGCCGATGACTATTGGGCGTATATATCATTGCGGGGAAGGTTGGTTAACATTGAAAATAAGCCCGAAGAATGGGCATCCGGGAAGCATGGAATTTCACCCACAGATGATTTTGATACCTATAAAGTGGCATTTGTGAATCGGATGATTTGGGAACACCAACAGAGACAAGCGGCGATTTTAGCCGACCCAGATCTAATGGGTGGATTCTTTGGGGGACCTGAAGCCCGAACTTTTTTCCCGTACAAAAAAGGACGCGTCTACGTCAAAAGTGCTGGAAAAAAGTTTGTGTTTTCGGGCGCGAAACTTACACCAAAACAGCAATTCGAGTTGCTCTCTGAAGGTATAATCCCAGAGGGACACCAAATCATCTATCTTGATGAAAATTCAAATCGCCGTAGCGAACCACTACCGCCTATCTCACGTGAGGTGCTTTTGAAGGCGGGTATACCCGGACCGCCATGGAACACTGCGGTCCCGAAAGATAATGAGCCAGAAGTGCCCAGCACTCGCGCACCAACCGGTGAACTTTTCCGAGTTTATGTGCAGCACCCTGATCGGTTGATAACGCCAATCTCACCAAGGTATACCACGAAGCACCACTATCGGGTTAAGACTCAGGTCCAAAAAAATCCCCGTCAGGTGCATGATGCCCCACCACAAGACGATAGATAGTGTGCCCAGCTGTCTGATAGGGTCGGTCCGCTAATACCCTATCAGAATCCTTACATCGAAATCCCCAATAACCCTCGCGTCAACTGGAAATCCGTGTTCCCTTTACCGTGTAGTTTCGGCGTATACCGACGCGAGGCAACCTCCACAATTAATGCCAATAAGTCGTCAACATCCGCAGTCCCCAAATCCAAATCCATGCCGTAGGTGCCTTGCGTTGTGGCATCGGTAGGAACCTGAATCAGCGGCACCATCACATGCGATTGCAGTTGACACAACTTAGAGAAACCTGCCTGAACAACACAAATTGTCCAAACTTTAGTAATGAAATGAGTGTAGTTCATAAACCATTAAACTGCAACAGCAGCAATCAATGCCTCGGTTCACAAGTGTTGCACAATGGAAGTCTCTTTGTAGCACAATCTGTTAGGTAGCGTTTAACGATTTCCCACAAACCGACAGTTTATACCACAAAAATTCTGCAAATAATGAGCCAACTTCACTTAAATTGCAACAGACTCATTCAATCTATGTTGCTTAAGTTGGAACCTTAAGGTTACAATTACAAAACTTATCGGTGTTTATATCACCGTCCCATGCTTTCCATTGGGATAGATGGCAAAACGTATTCGGTGAACCTATAGCAAGTAGACTTATTATTATACGAAATTAACCCCATTTGTAGTGCGAGGTCCCTGTGCCTCGCAATGCTGACTTGATCAAAAGACTTCTAATCACGTTAATTGGGTATTATTCGTCTCCTGCAGGTGATTTTACCGCTACGCGAAAATGTTGACACAGAAATAATATTTATCAAAAAACATGGAAGATTGGAAAGTTGGAAGATAAAGTGCTTCCAGCCTTCCAACCAAAAATCCGATTGCACATTGAAGTAGAAAAATTAACGAAGGAGTTTATCATGAAAGTGCTGACCGTGAATCGAAAAATCGTAGTGTCAATTGTCGCAGTGATGTTGTTAATATATGGTATACAAGGTACAGACTACGTACAGGCACAAGAAAACGCGCCTGAATTGACACCCGTCAGCGACCGGACCCCGCAGGTCCGTGATACGATTGTGGCATTGGTGCCGGGCGTAGATTCTGCCAACGATGTGACCGCTGCACATCTGGCTTTAATTACTAACCTTAATCTGAGCGAGCAGAGCATCACGACACTGAAAGCAGGCGATTTTGATGGTTTGTCTTCGTTGCGTTCGCTCTCCTTAACTAAAAATACGCTGAGCAGTCTGCCTGCCGGCATCTTTTCAGGGTTGTCTTCCATGAGCAGTCTTGACTTAGGTAGCAATACGCTAAGCAGTCTGCCCGATGGTGTATTTTCAGGGTTGTCTTCCATGGGTAGACTCAACTTGTCTTACAACAGCCTGGATAGTTTATCGGCGAATACCTTCTCTGGACTGTCTGCGCTGACTGGACTTGACTTAGGCAGCAACAAACTTAGCAGTCTGCCAGCGGATATCTTTTCTGGACTTTCCTCCATGAATTGGCTCAGTCTGTCTTCCAATCAGCTCAGCAGTCTACCCGCTGGTCTCTTTTCCGGACTGTCTTCGTTAAATTCGCTCTATCTGGGTGACAACACCGTTGGTTTATCCATCACTGTGTCTCTGGAGAAGGTTGGAGAGAACCAGTTCAAGGCAACGACAGCCACCGGCGCACCCTACAATATCGTGCTGCCGATTACCGTTACGAATGGGAGCATTGATGGTACAGCAACCACCATCACGATTCCCGCTGGCAGCGTAGAAAGTGAACTCCTCACCGTGACCCGTGCCCCCGGCACATCGGATGCCATCACCGTGGATATTGGAACGCTGCCAGAGTTGCCTACAAGTCATTACGGCTATAGTCTTGTCAAACCGAGCAGTGCTGATAATGCCCTCAGTTTTGCTATCGGTATCCCTATCCCTACCGGGGATCCGAACGTGAACCATGCCCCAATTTTCACAGAAGGCAGTAGCACGACGCGATCCATATCGGAGAACACATCCGCTGGCGAAAATATTGGCAGCCCCGTCTCCGCTACGGATGAGGATGAGGACACTTTAACCTATACCCTTAGTGGTGCAGATGCAGCCTCCTTTGGCATCGTCAGCACCACTGGACAGTTGCAAACACATGCCCCTCTCGACTATGAAAAAAAGAACACCTACGCCGTCACTGTCACCGTCTCCGATGGCAGTACCACCGACTCCATCAGTGTCACTATTGATGTCACTGACGTAGAAGAAAACAACGCGCCGGTTTTCATAGAAGGCAGCGGCACGGAACGATCCATACCGGAGAACACTCCTGCTGGAAGAAACATTGGCACCGCCGTTTCCGCTACCGATGAAGACGAGGATACCTTAACCTACTCCCTGAGTGGTGCAGATGCAGCGTCCTTTGGCATCGTCAGCACCACTGGACAGTTGAGAACTCTCGCACCTCTCGATTATGAAAAAAAGAATACCTACTCGGTGGCTGTCATCGTCTCTGATGGCAATGGTGGAACAGACTCCATCGGGGTCGCTATCAATGTCACTGATGTAAATGAGAACAACGACCCGGTCTTCATAGAAGGCAATGGCACAGAACGATCCATACCGGAGAATACTTCCCCTGGAAAAAACATCGGCAGCCCCGTCTCCGCTACCGATGAAGACGAGGATACCTTAACCTACTCCCTGAGTGGTGTAGATACGGCATCCTTTGGCATCGTCAGCACCACAGGGCAGTTGAGAACACGCGCACCTCTCGATTATGAAAAAAAGAATACCTACTCGGTGGCTGTCATCAGGGCTATTCAGTTTTCCAATTTCTCATTGGATGAGTTTAACTGCGAGTAAAGGTTTTGAAGCGAGAAATCGTATTGTTTCAGAGATTTTTGTGTGTCCTGCGAAGCGTAAAACAGACATGGCAGTGTTGCGTAATGCTGCGATGACTTGTGGTATACTCCCGGTTCTCGCCTGTGAAGCGTCCTCCCCGAGAACGGTGTCTCGGACCCAATGGACTTTGTTTTCTATCGTCCAATGTTCGCGTCGGAGTTTGAGCAAGTCTTCTGCGGATGCGACTTCGGGTGAGAGACTCGTGATGCCATACTGCGTCTGCGAGGAGATCTGGGCTGTTTTTGTGTTTTCTCGCTGAGATTGGTATTGATAAACCTGAGCGATTCCGGGCCATTTGATGTAATCTGTGAGCAATGTGCTTGCGGTTAGGGTGCGTGTGGTGGTCAACCCGTGTGATGTTTCAACATGGGTGTAGGTATGAAGGTGTGCGCCTTCTTGGGTGTGAAGGTTTTCAAAGCGTCGGGTCTCAACCTCTGTGGCATCTGTCTCCGAGAGGGGTTCAAAGAGTTGCTGAATGTCGTCATACATCTGTTTGTGATTTTCTTTGACAGGCAGCGCATAGTCTGCCTGATGTTCGAGAACTTCTTTACAAAAGGTTCTCTGCGTCAAAAGGGCATCTGTCGTCACGACTTTCTCTGCGACATCAAACGCTTTGAGGAGTTGTGTTGAGATCGGAATCTCGTTGGTTTTCCCACTGACAGGCTGTTGTGCGAGGGTAATCCCTAACTCATGACAGACTGCGGAAAGTAAATGTGTCCGGTATCCCGTCTCTGGGTTTTCAGAGCCACATAACTCTTTACCATCAATAGCGACTCCTTGTAGACGCTGTGTTTTGAAAGCTTGAAAGTCTTCAAGTTTTGAAGACACCCATTTCGTTAGGGATGCTTCGAGACTCACTACGTCAAGACGCTTCAAGAGATTATGCAGTGTTGACGCACGCGGGGTTTTCTTAGACCTGAAACCTAATGCTTGGATCAGTTCGGGTTGGCTCCGTGCCCACGTCGCTACAGAGGTATAACCTCTATGTCCCGTCATCAGACCGATGATGATCAAAGCCAGGATAGAGACCAAAGGATAGCGTTTGCCTTTTTTATGGCGTGGATCCGGCACTTCTGCTAATATATCAAGTAAGTGGCAAGAGGAACTGCTTGTCATGATTCACCTCAAAAAATAGGTTCATTTTTTACGGTGAAGGATAGCACATATCGCGTGAAAAATCACGCGATATGTGCTATCTCAAAATATTAACAGATGTGAAAAATATTACAAAAAATTCCGAAAACTGAATAGCCCTGTGGCTGTCATCGTCTCTGATGGCAATGGCGGAACAGACTCCATCGGGGTTGCTATCAATGTCACTGACGTAAACGAGAACAATGCACCGGTCTTCACAGAAGGCAGCGGCACGGAACGATCCATACCGGAGAATACTTCCCCTGGAAAAAACATCGGCAGCGCCGTCTCCGCTACAGATGAAGATGAGGATACCTTAACCTACACACTCAGCGGTGCAGATGCGGCATCCTTTGGCATCGTCAGCACCACCGGGCAGTTGAGAACTCGCGCACCGCTCGATTATGAACAAAAGAACGCCTATTCGGTGGCTGTCATTGTCTCTGATGGCAATGGCGGAACAGACTCCATTGGTGTCGCTATCAACGTCACTGACGTAGACGAAACACCCACAGCACATGCGCCGGTCTTCATAGAGGGCCGCAGCACCGAACGATCTATACCGGAGAATACACCCGCAGGAAGCAACATTGGCAGCCCCGTCTCCGCTACGGATGAGGATGAAGACATCTTGACTTACAGCCTTGATGGCACCGATGCGTCGTCGTTTGGTATCGTCAGCACTACCGGACAGCTGAAGACCAGCGCGCCTCTTGATTATGAACAAAAGAACGCTTATGCTGTCACTGTCATCGTCTCTGATGGCACCCTCACAGACACTATCAGTGTCGCTATCAACGTCACTGACGTAGCGGAGAACAGTACGCCGGTTTTCGCGGAGGATAGCACAACGCGATCCATACCGGAGAACACACCTACCGGCATAAGCATTGGTGAGGCGGTGACTGCTAAAGACGCTGACAGCGATGACACCTTAACCTATACCCTCAGTGGTACGGATGCCGCATCGTTTGATATTGACAGCACCACCGGGCAACTGAAAACAAAAGCGGCTCTCGACTACGAAATCAAGAATGCTTACTCGGTAGTCATAACGGTCTCTGATGGTGCTTTCACTGCTACCATCAAGGTTACTATCATTATCACTGACGTAGATGAGAACCATGCGCCAGCTTTTGCGGGGAATCGCACGACGCGTTCAGTGAAAGAGAACACAGATGCCGGCGTAAATATCGGGAGTCCTGTGTCTGCTACTGATGATGACGAAGACACTTTGACCTACACCCTCGGTGGCACGGACGCGACAGCCTTTAGCATCGTCAGCACCACCGGACAGTTGAAAACCAGCGCACCTCTCGACTTTGAAACGAAGAACGCCTACACGGTGACCATCACCGTCTCCGATGGCAGTCGCACCGATTCCATCACTGTCGCTATCACCATCATTGATGTAGACGAATCTTCACCGACCACAGACGAATCTCCTCGACCCGCTCAGATACAGAGCGTCATCAGCATCAGTGAAATCATGTATGGTTCGGAAAGGAGTTTTACGCCAGTTCAATGGATAGAATTACACAATGCTGGTCCGGACCTCATCAATCTGGCAGGATGGAAACTGATAATTCAGAATGTAGACTCACCAGAATTGACCGGACCGGTGAGTGCAACAATCACCTTTAGAGATGATTTCTGGGGTGATGCGCCGAGAATTTGGCCAAATGATATTGTGCTGGTGGTAGGATCAAGTGATTCAAACTCAAGGAACCTCGCTAAAGATCAGGTTTATGACCTTGACTGGAGAACACCGTTACCGATCGGTTTCTGGACTACATGGCTGAGTGCAGAAGGTTTCTACATACAACTGATCGATGATGAAGGGAACTTGGTCGATGAGGCTGGAAACCTTGATGGTGATGATGGCAACCTACTATGGGACTTACCTTATAGTGCGAACAGAGGCAGGACCAGAGCGGGCCACCGGACCTCGTTGATTCGCCGCTATGCTAATAGCCTTCCACTTGACGGCACCCAGGCAGGAAGTTGGATCACCGCCGCGGATGCGAATCTAACAGCGGATCAACGTACCTATTATGGGGATAGAGATGACATTAGCACCCCCGGTATCGGTATCGTTATCAACGAAATTTCCACACAGTTCATTGAATATGATGTTAATCAGGACGGGGTTGTGAACATCTCCGATCTGGTGCTCGTTGCGGGACGTCTCGGGCAATCCGGCCCCAACGCCGCAGATGTTAACGGCGATGGCGTGGTCAACATACAGGATTTGATACTCGTGGCGAGTGCACTCGGTCAAACACAAGCGGCACCGTCACTGCATCCGGCATCACTTGAAATGTTTACCGTCACCGATATTCAGGAGTGGCTGGCAGAAGCACAAGGCTTAGATCTTACGGATCCGAAGTTGCAAAGCGGCATCCGCTTTTTAGAGCAACTTCTATCTGTATTGGTTCCGAAAGAGACCGAATTGTTGCATAACTATCCCAACCCGTTCAACCCTGAAACATGGATACCGTATCGGTTGGCAGAAGATGCTTTCGTCACGTTGACCATCTATAATCAGCGCGGGAGTGTTGTCCGCAGACTCAATGTCGGACACCAGACCGCCTCAGTCTATGAGAGTCGGTCAAAAGCAATCTACTGGGATGGTAGGAATGCGGTCGGCGATCGGGTTGCGAGTGGGATTTACTTCTACACCCTAACCGCTGGCGATTATTCTGCCACGCGAAAGATGGTTATACTGAAATAGTATCAAATGACCATAGGATAGCTGGAAGGCTGATGTTTATTAGCTTCCCAGCGATCCTTTCTGAATGGGTTGAGTTTCCGTAGGTTGGGTAGAACGGTGTTGAGAAGGTAGATGTTGGTGTTCCAAACACACGTCAAATTCAATATCTGCCGTATTACTCAAGAACATAGTGAAACCCAACTTCATACCCTCAGAGTTGCGGCACTTCACAACAAAAGCGTTGGGTTTCACTGAGTATCCGCACAATCACTGGCGTATGGACTGGAAGGTTAGTCCTCTTGGGTCTGTTAGCCTTTGGGGACTGTCCGTTCTACCCCACCGAATGCCATACGCGCATTCGGTGTTGATTCCCTACGGTGCCATGATCAGTTTTCTTAAATTGACACCTATGGGTATTATGGAAAAATTGTGTAAGCCCTATATTAAAAAATCACGCCTATACGGGCGGTGCCTTGGTCGTTGTCCTTATCAAGAGGATATGTTGCAAATCACACTGACAAGAGGATTACAATCGCTATGAAATTTGCAAAAGCACTACTGACAGCCTTTTTTTCAATATACATCCTGCTTGGGCTCACACCGCGTGCTATGAGTCGAGACGAAGTACCGGGACAACGCTCAGGAACATCTGATCCATCAACAATAAACCCAACGAACCGAGACAAAGCACTGGAAGGGCTGATCATTTTATATGGAACCAACAATAACGCGAATACAAGTGTCCCGCCACCACCCATGCAGAAGCTATCCCAAAACGGTAATTATCTTACGACGGAACAATCACAATTTATCGTAACGTACACCGGTTTTACGGACGAAGCGAAGGAGGCATTCCAATATGCGGTTGATATTTGGGATTCGCTCATCCGGTCACCTGTACCGATCCGGATTGACGCATCTTTTACGGACTTCGATGGATATGAGGATGGACGTATTATTTTAGGGGGTGCACGCCCAGCAGGTTGGAAATCGCCCAGATCATTGGATTTGTGGTTCCCAGAAGCGCTCGCGGATAAGAGAGCCAGTAGAGACCTTGCAGATGACGAACCGGATATCATAACAAGATTCAACAGCCACGAAGATGCAAATTGGTACTTCGGCACAGATGGAAATACACCATCAGGGAAAAAAGACTTCGTTAGTGCCGTGCTTCATGAGATTGCTCACGGTCTGGGGTTTACCAGTTTTGCTACGGTAGAAAATAGTTCATTGTGGATATTTTCTGCGTCTTCTGGGCGCGGTAAACTTAGGGACGGCAATCCCGAATTAGCTCAGATTTACGATTTCTTTGTAGAAAATGGATCCGGGAAGACTATTATGTCTTCCGCTGATCCGTCTGATGCTCTTACAAAACTATACACGAGTAACGACCTCTTCTGGAACGGCAAAAAAGGCGTTGAAGCAAACAGCGGTGTATCTCCTCAGCTATACGCCCCCAGTGAATGGCATCAAGGTTCAAGTTATACCCATTTGGATGAGATTACTTTTTCGCCTGGCAACGCGAACTCCTTAATGACGCCAAGTCTTGACGACCAAGAAGCGATTCATGACCCTGGCCCCATTACACTCGGCATGCTTGAGGATATGGGGTGGACAATCAACAAAGCACCGGTGTTCACCGACGGCTCCAGTACCACCCGCACAGTAACCGTGGATGGAAGTATCGGTAGCCCTGTGGTGGCTACCGATGCAAACAATGACACGCTTACCTATCAGTTGAGTGGCACTGACGCGGCAGCGTTTGAAATTGATAGCACATCTGGACAGTTGAAAACCAAAACATCACACAATTACAATACTAAAACATCCTATACGGTAACTGTCACTGTTTCCGATGGGAGTCTGATCGATGAAATCACTGTCGCCATCAATGTCATCAGCACAGAAACTGAGACACCCACAAACAGCACACCAAGCTTCGCTGATGGCAGTCACACCAATCGTACAGTGGCAGAGAATACCGCGAAAGGCGTAAACATTGGCAAACCGGTCGCGGCAACAGATGCGGACAACGATGCTCTCACCTACACGCTCAGCGGTCTTGATGCAGCAGCGTTTGAAATTGATAAAGCCACTGGGCAACTAAAAACCAACGCGGACCTCGACTATGAAACAAAGAACAGCTACACCGTAACGATTACCGTCTCCGATGGCAGCCTCACTATCACCATCACTGTCATTATCATTATCATCGATCTGGACGATCAAAAAAGTCCAACGCTAACGTTAACTTCACAACCTCTAACGGAAACATCGCTGAATGGAAGCATCGTGATACTGAGTTTAAGCAACCGAATCTATGAAAACTGGCTCAGCGATCCTGTAACAGTATCCGGTATTCCTGGTGTAACCATTAAACCGTTTGATGTAAACCGTCTGAGCGATACGGAGTTGTCAGTCCAACTGACATTCTACGGAACAGACCTCGACACTGATGCCACACTCACCTTCACAGTAAAAGCGGAAGCAATCGCGAACTACGATGGACCCGATCTCACCGCAACGGCACACGTCACCGCGAATTCGGAATCGGTGGTTGCATCAACGACAGCACCCTTGACGGAAGCGACACTGAATGGGAGTGTGGTCACACTGACGTTAAACGACGGTATCTACGAATCTCAGTACACTGTCGGAAATAACGTGACGGTATCGGGTATTACCGGTGTCACTGTGAATAGATATAATGTGGAACGTCTCAGCGATACGCAGGTGAATGTTGAACTCATCTTTGATGGTACGGACTTTGACACCGATGCCACACTCACCTTTACGGTCAGTGCAGATGCCGTAACAGGATATAACGGCACGGCACTCATCGCACAATTACCCGTCAGCGCAGTAGTAGAGGAAAGCCCAACAATAACGGCTTATGCGACACAACCCTTGACTGAGGCAATCCTTAACGAGAGCATCGTCACACTCACACTGTCCACTGGTGTGTATACACAATCCAGTTCCGACATCAGCAGCGCAGTGCAAGTATCCGGTATTGCAGGCGTTACGTTCCTCCAGTCCGATGTGGTGCGCGTCAGTGATACAAAAGTGACTGTTAAACTGACATTTGACGGTACAGACTTTGATACGAATGCCACGCTCACTTTAACAGTCGGGGCGGATGCTATCGCCGAATACAACGGTCCCGCACTCATCACGGCAATACCTGTCACCGCTGTGGTCGAAGAAAGACCCACAATAACGGCTTATGCGACACAACCCTTGACTGAGGCAACCCTCAATGGAAGCATCATCCGATTAACACTCAACAATAGCACTTACGTACGATCTAACTTCGATATTGATAATGCTGTGACAGTATCCGGTATTGCAGGCGTTACCGTTGGATTGTTCGGGGTAGAACGTGTGAGCGACACAATAATTACCTTTGAACTTGAATTCAATGGTAACCTTGACACCAACGCCACGCTCACTTTCACAGTGGAAGCGGATGCTATTGCCGAATACGACGGTCCCACACTCATCGCACACATCACTGTTAACGGGGGACAGGAATCGGTCCTTGCATCAACTGAGACCCCTTTGACAGAAACAACGCTGAATGGAAGCATCGTCACGCTTACACTCAACGGTGCAATTTACGAACGATCTACCTTTGACCTCAGAGATGCTGTGGAGGTATCTGGTATCGACGGTGTCACTTTTCATTGGTTCGATTTGGACCGCGTCAGTGATACAGCGTTGACAGTTGAGTTGACATTCAGAGGCAATATTGACACTGATGCCACGCTCACCTTTACAGTGGGCGCGGACGCTATTGCCGAATACGACAGTCCTGCGTTGATTGCACAACTAACCGTCACTGGAGGCAAGGAGTCTGTCGCCGCAGCAACAGAAACACCGTTGGCGGAAGCGACATTGGATGGAAGCGTCGTCACACTCACACTTAGCGGACGTACCTATGAGCGATCCTACTTCAGAATCAGAGATGCTGTGGAGGTATCTGGCATTGATGGTGTGACTGTTGATGATGTAGATCGCATCAGCGACACAGAAATTAGCGTTGAACTGGCATTCAACGGCGATTTTGATGCCGATACAGCACTCATTCTAACAGTCGGGGCGGAGGCACTGTTGAGATATAGCGGACCTGCACTCACAGCACAACTGCCTGTCACCGGTGGACACGAATCAATCCTCGCTTCAACAGAGACACCGTTGACGGAAGCAACGCTGAACGGAAGCGTGGTCACACTGACGCTTAGCGGACGAAATTATGTGAGCTCTTCTTATTACATTGAGCGTGCTTTGACGATAACCGGCATTGATGGGGTGACTGTAGACGATGTAGACCGCATCAGTGACACAGTGGTGACCGTTGAGCTTGAGTTCAACGGCGACATTGACACCGATGCAACGCTTACACTCAATGTCGGCGCAGGTGCCATAGTCGGATACAAAGGCACCCCACTCACAGCACAACTGCCTGTCACCGGTGGACACGAATCAATCCTCGCTTCAACAGAGACACCGTTGACGGAAGCAACGCTGAACGGAAGCGTGGTCACACTGACGCTCAGCGGACGAAATTATGTGAGCTCTTCTTATTACATTGAGCGTGCTTTGACGATAACCGGCATTGATGGGGTGACTGTAGACGATGTAGACCGCATCAGTGACACAGTGGTGACCGTTGAGCTTGAGTTCAATGGCGACATTGACACCGATGCAACGCTTACACTCAATGTCGGCGCAGGTGCCATAGTCGGATACAAAGGCACCCCACTCACAGCACAACTGCCTGTCACCGGTGGGCAGGAATCGGTCATCGCTTCAACAGAGGCACCTTTGGCGGAAGCAACGCTGGATGGAAGCGTCGTCACACTGACGCTCCGCGGACGGACTTATGAACGATCCATCTTCAGAATCAGAGATGCTGTGGCGGTATCTGGCATTGAGGGTGTTACCATTGGGACATTTGGCGTAGACCGTGTCAGCGACACGGTGATTACCCTTGAACTGACATTCAACGGCAACTTTGACACCGATGCAACACTCACATTTACCGTCGGCGCAGATGCAATCGCAGGACACGGTGGTCCCGCACTGGTTACACAACTACCTGTTACTGGAGGACAGGAATCGGTGGTCGCATCGACGGAGACACCGTTGACAGAAGCTACATTGGATGAAAGCGTCGTCACGCTTACGCTTAGCGGTAGAAAATACGCACGCTCTATCTTTGACATCAGAGATGCCGTGACGGTATCGGGTATTACCGGTGTCACTGTTGGCACCTTCGGAATCAGACGCGTCAGCGATACACAAGTCACCGTTGAACTGACATTCAACGGAAACATCAACACCGATAGCACGCTCACTTTTACCGTCGGTGCAGGCACTATAGCGGGATACAACGGCTCCACACTCACCGTACAAATAACCGTTACAGCAATCAGAGAAAACGCGCTATTGGCAAACTTCCCGAATCCGTTCAACCCAGAGACGTGGATACCTTATCAGTTGGCTAAACCCACAGAGGTCACGATCACCATCTACGCAGTGGATGGACAAGTGGTTCGGACATTGGCACTCGGACATCAACCTGCAGGTATGTATCAGACCCGCAGCCGTGCAGCCCATTGGGACGGTAAAAACGAGTTCGGTGAATCCGTGGCGAGTGGGGTCTATTTTTACACACTCACAGCAGGCGATTTCACTGCAACACGGAAGATGTTGATACGGAAATAGTATCAAATGACCATAGGATAGCTGGAATGCTGATGTTTATTAGCTTCGCATCCATCGTTGATGAGCGGGTTGAGTTGGGTTCGCTGGCATCTTCTTCGAGAAATGATGCGCTGAGCGATCAACATGTCTAAAGTATAGCAAAACCGGTAGCGGACTGTCAAGCGTATTTTCAAGGCACCTGCCCCGGTTTTGCGAAGTAAAGTTCGTCGGGAACAGGGGGTTATGGTATCATTGGGCTTCTCCTTGGTGCGTTGCTTTATCGTTTGCAGCTGCATTGGCGAGGTTTGCATCTATGGCTTGGAGGTGCTGCTTGGGAATAAGGTCGAGATATTGAGAGATGACGCGTTTAGAAAGTCGGGTGATCTGTGAGATTTCGTCAATATCTCGGGTTGCGGTGCGAACGACTTTGACGCTCTCATAATCGCGAATGTATCGGTCAACTGCCTCCTTAGAGTGTTTGGTTTTCGCGGCAATACTCGGGGTGAGATGTCCTTGAAGATAGAGGGTTATGATCTCTTTCTTGTGGGTAATGGCCCCCGATAAATCATGGATATTACCACGAGTGGGCAAAAGTTCTCCAGTGGTTTTTTGCCATTCATTGACATAATCACTGACGACAGCATCACAGACATTGAGCAAAACTGCCAAGTCGAGTTGGGTCAATAAGGCACCTTGGTCATAAGCTTGATGACACCAGCGGACCAAGCGATTGATCCGCAATTGCCGAGAGGTAAAGCCATTGCGAAACGATTCAATATCCTCTGCAGCGAGGTATGTCAGGATGACAGGTTTCATTCGGGTTTTGACGATGGACTTTCCTCTTTGTGGATGTTCCTCAATTGGGACAGCCATCCAAACGAGATGTCCATAACTGAGGAGCCGCTCCTCCGGGAGTGCGTCACCCGTGGCGAGTTTCTCCAAAGGAAGGGTAATCACGAAATAGTCTTCAACGGTCTTAAGAATATCATCAACAATAGCCGTCGCCGTGACTTCGCCTTTGTCATAACCGTAGTCATTGAGAAAGCGATGGATCAGCAACTGTCGTAGGGATTTATCGTTGATGCGTCTGAACTTCTTCTCGTTGATTTGCGTGCGCGTCAAAGGTTTGCTCATCAGAGATCCTCCTTTTTTTTCTCCACGGGCTCTGGGTGAAGGAGCTGGGTCATGCGATCGGTGTGTTGGTATTCCTTATACAGCGAGAGATACTCCCGTATGAGTCGGTCAGAGAGGTGAGTGATGAGCCGTATCTGTGCGTCAGGAAAGCCTTGATGATGGAGCGTGGCGACTTGTGTGAAGTCTCTCAAGTAGCGGTAGACAGCCCGTTCGGAGTGGTTCGTCTTTTGCTCAATCTCGGTGAAGGTGTATGCTTTGAAATACAACTCGAGAATCTGCGTCTTATGAGACAGCCCCGGGCCCATGTCGTGTTTCGCCCCGCGCGTCATCACGAAATAGCCGGACTGCTTCAACGCTCGGATGTCGCGTTTGACGGTAGCCGGACTGGTGGTTAATAACACCGCCAAATCCTCATAACTCAGCAAGGCATCTTGGTCATAAGCTTCTTGGGTCAATCGGAGGATCCGATGCCGTCTGAGACCTGCGAGCCCATAAGTGCCTAAGACTTCAAGGTCGGCTTCGACATCGTTGAGCTTGAGTCGACAGGAAACTTTTTTCGCTAAAGCAATGTGTTTGCCTGCGGGTTCCTCGGCGGCGACTGCCTCATAGCAAATTTGCCCTGAGGACAGTTGAACATCGGCGTGCTGCTCAAAGTAGGTAGAAATCTGTTTATAGTAGGCTTCAGCCACGATAGGCATGAGATTAAAGTCTGAGGAAATCTTCTGAATAATAGCAGCTCTGGCATTCTTAGATTCGAGTCGTTTGATACCGTAGGCGGTATCCTTCTGGCGTGTCATATCGACCTCCATGAGTAGATTATCGGTGATGCAAATACATCTACTTGTTATGATAACTCATACTATTAGTTTAACTCATGGGGTCATTTGATACAAACTATAAGTAAGCCCTTCTCCATCCATAAGGCGAGGCATAGAACCTTGCCTTACGAATACACGTATCTACATCGAAATTCCCAATAACCCTCGCGTCAACTGGAAATCTGTATTCCCTTTACCGTGCAGCTTCGGGGTATACTTCCGCGAAGCTACTTCCACAATCAACGCTAACAGATCATCAACATCCGCAGTCGCCAAATCCAAATCCACACCGTAGGCAGCTTGCGTTGTGGCATCTGTAGAGACCTGAATTAACGGCACCATTACATGCGATTGCAGGGGTGCACCGACAATATGTGCAAGTGCCAAATCTACGCCTGTCGCGCCGAGTCCTGTTAACGTCTCCGTCGGCTGGTCTGTCGGTGTCTCCATGATGTGGAAACCTGCTTTTTCGACCCGTTGTCCATACGCTAATGTCGGGGATAACTCCGATGTGATAAACGTCGCGTTTGCAGGCACGATGGTTGTGCCACCGGCAGCGATGACTCTGTAAGTTAATTGCGTTAGGGATTGAGAGACTTCCTCGGTTGCCTCACCGGTTGATGTCACGGCTATACAGAGATGTTCCAATCCGGTATCTACAACCGGAACAGCAGGCTTATCCGCAAGCGTTTCTGAGAACCAATCTTGCACCTTGTCAATAACAGCATCAATGCCGCCATCCAACTGCACACTCGCCCAACCGTAGCGTTCTGGCGATATACCGAGTTTCTGGATCTCATGTCGGACGTGATCGTTGTGGGTTTTCTCACAACCGTGCTCAAGGAGCAAACCGAGGGCAACTGCCTGATGCGTGAGGTGCCCAATCATCGTGCGCGTATAAATCTCCTCTGAACGTCCGCCGGAGACGCCACACCCTTCCGTATGTGGTAGTGCAACAAAACGGGATATACCCTGCTTTTCGCCGATTTTCTGTTCATTGCAACGGTGCGCGATCATCTGTGCAATTTGTCCAGAACAGAGACTCGTAGGCAAAATCAGTCCAACTTGATCCGTGCGGTAACCCACCTCTGTTTGGAGGGCACGGAATTGCAAATTTTGGGGGAGTCGCGATTCGGAGAGTGCTTCTACCGCGGAGGTATCAATCGGAATCGGATCGCCGGACTTCAATTCGGATTCCGTCAGGAATGGATCTAAATCTACTGGACCCGTCTGCTTCCAATCGCGCCACAGCGAGACTTGGGAATGTCCGGCTTTCTCACCGACTGAACGTTCACCGGATGCGACATCCACCGTCAAATCCAGCATTGATTCACCGAGTGCATCCATCGGTGTCCCGTCAAGATACGCACCAGCGTTCACATCCATATCCTTGGAAAGCATCTCATAGCGTCCCGTCGTCGTGACAATCTTAATCGTGGGTACGAACGGGAAATTTGTGATGGATCCGTTGCCTGTGACAAAGAAAATCATGTTGGATCCAGATGCCACCTGTCCAGCGATGCTCTCCAAATCGTTGCCGGGGCTATCCATGAAGTAGTAGCCCGGGTCCTCCATCAGTTGACTGTAATTGATAACGTAGTCGAGACAGACATCGGGATGCCGTTTCATCGCTGCGCCAATTGACTTGATAGCGATGTTATAGAGTCCACGGAAATTGTTGCCACCAGATGGATTTCCTTCTGCGGAGTGTCCATGCCACGCGACGCGTTCCTTGAAACGTTCAATCGTATTGAGGAACGTACGTGCGGTGGTCAGGTCTCGAACATTCTGAAGCACATACGCCTCCGAACCGATCAACTCATCGGTCTCCGCGAGGTTAGCGCACCCACCGTATCGGATGACCTCTTTGGCAACGTAAGCGGCAAGTGGATTGCCCGATACGCCAGAGAACGCATCGGAGCCACCACACTGTAAAGCGATTTTTAGATGTTCCAGAGACTGTTCGGTGCGCGCCACGCTGTTTACGCTTTCCAACCAACCGCCAATAATCTCCGCACCGTTCGCTAAATCTGTGTCAAAACTCCCCTGTAGCCGATAGAAATGGTGGACGACATCATCCAAAGCGTAACCTTCGCGGAGCATATATGCCTTGAGCATATCGTTTGTAACCGCTTCAGTGCCGTAGTCAACGAGCAGCATCGCACCGATATTCGGATGGACAGTGAAACCAGCGAGCGTGCGGAGCAGCATGTCAATGTTATTCGGTGTCCTGCCTTCACCGCCTTCCGTATGCGTCACGGCGACAATGCCGTCTACGTTAGGATAAGCCTCGGCACTTGCTGAACACATCTCGGCAAGTCTTCTCGCAAATCCGGAAGTACGGGCAGTTGTTCCCATGACCACGATATAGTTTCTCGTGCCAACGCCACGGTTGCCGGGACGCTGATAACCGAGGAAGGGACGTTCGTCCGCATAACGCGCCACCTGTTTCCCTGAACGGAATTCTGCTTCGTCCAACGCATACGGTGCCATCTTGTCGTTGAAGTTAGGGGTTTCCGGTAATTTGAAGGGTAGGTTCCGAATTGACAACGAATCGATCATCTTCTGATTGCAGACGTAATCGCCGGGGAAGATAGAACGTGTAGCAAAACCGAAGGGTAAACCCCACGACAAGAGTGGCTCTGCCTCCGAAATTGGTTGTATGGCAAATCGGTGTCCTTCTAAGATGGTATGCGATAACTGAAATTGCTGTCCGTCATAGCGAATACGTGTGCCACCCTCCAACGTCTGCGTGGCGATAGCAACGTTATCATCTGGCGATGGCAACCGAGCGACAGTGGTAAAATCATAATCCATATAAACGTACTCCTTTGGCAATATCGGCATTTGATAGCAAGGTTAGATGAAGTTTAAAAAATATTTCGGTAATGCTATAGAGGACGATTGTTAATTACCGTGAGTTCAACTTAACAGAGAAGATACTTTTATCGTTCATGCAGAAAACTGAAATCTCTAAAACAAGGGTGTAATCCAACACATTTTCATACCTATAGCGTTTGCTTGTTGGGTTTCGCTATGCTTATTTCAATGAACGTGTCATTGAAAAGCAGCATTCCCCTGATACACTGGAGGATCCTTGGTTTTTCACCGCTCTACCCAACCTACGGGTACACTTCAATTTTTATTATCGAACTCACTTTTAATTACGATGTGTCTCTAATCCTGAAAATCCTAAAATCCTGTGAATCCTGATTCTGACAATGAACACTGCACATTACCGAATTAAATTCTTAATCTTCATGAACCCTCGCTTGAAGAACTAATGGCGATAGATACTAACTTCAATCGCGTCCTGTTTCACCCACGGCAGATCGATGTCAAACCAGTGTGTTTCAGATTCATAACGTTCGCGGACGTGTTCGAGATAATCCACCATCGAATCTGCACCGATACCGACGTTGTCCGCCACAACGGTTGCGGGGTTCGTCAACCGCAATTCAATCGCCTGAAAACACGGGAAATAGTTGCTGAAATTGTTATCAAGGAGTAGAAAATCTATAGGATCTTGGATACTTTTGAGTACCTCTTGTGCATCACCGATGCGTGAGTCAACGAGGTCCGCCATACCAGCACGTTCAAAATTCGTTCGTGCTTGCGAGGCACGGTCAGCGTCTATCTCGATTGTTATCAAGCGTCCAGTACCGGCAGCTCTCAACACGCGTAGCATCCAAAGTCCAGAATAACCGATCGCCGTGCCACACTCGACAATGACGGATGGTTTTGCTTCCTCAACGCAGGCAGCGAGAAATTTCGCCTTTTCTTCCCCCAACATCGGGATTCTCTCTTCCTTACACTGTGCCTCAACCTCTTGTAAAACCTGATCAAACATATAAGCCTCCATAGGAACGCCGCTGTCCCACTCTGAATTTGACATCTACTAACAGATATGGTAAATTTTTATCGTAGCGTATAATGCCTTATGAGAATAATCATACACGAAAACCCGTTTTGAGGTCAAGACGCGCATCCAAATATACCTAATTTTCGGTTTTTTCTAATAAACAAAAAAAATTTGCAACCAAATCCCCTGCCTGGTGTGTATTATAGATAAGCACCTCCGGAGGGACCTGATGCCTGAGTTAGACGATGAATTAATGGAACGCTACCAAAAAGGGGATGAAAACGCGTTTACGCTTCTCGTGCGCCGCCATCAGCAGCCACTTGTTAATTTCATTGCTCGGTTTATCAATGACAAGGACAGCGCTGAAGATCTGGCTCAGGAGACGTTCATCCGCATTTTTAAAGCCGCGAACCGCTACAAATCAGAGGGTGCGCATTTTAAGACGTGGATGTATCACATCGCCTCAAATCTCTGCAAAAATGAGCTGCGAAATCGAGGGCGACGCGACCGGTACAGAGTCGATAACATTGTGAACACCGGAAGCGGTAGTGATGGCGACACAGAGCAGATTGACTTAATTGCGAGCGCGCCTGCGAACCCAGATTTCCAACCGGAAGTCGCACTCGAACGTAAGGAACTACGGAACGCTATTCAAAAAGCAATCGCAGAATTACCAGAACAGTATAGACTCCCGCTCGTCCTCCGTGATCTACAAGGACTGAGTTACGATGAAATCAGCGAGGTACTGGAACTCCGAAGCGGTACAACGAAATCTCGTATCAACCGCGCCCGACTTATGCTTAAGGAAAAGTTAAAACCTTTTATTTGATGTTTTAGGAGTAACCCATGAACTGTTTACAGGCTGAGGAACACTTCTCTGCCCATCTTGAAGACACACTCGAGTATCAGACGCTGCAGGGTTTTGAAGGGCACCTCGCAGAATGCGAGGCGTGCCAACACGAATATGCCCGATTTCAGGAGTCTGTGAAGGCGGTACAACAATTGCCGCAGATAGAACCTTCGCCGGACTTTATGTCAACGTTACAGCAACGACTCGCTACAGAACAACGCGATCCGGGTAGCGTTAAGGAAATTGCGGCAACAGGTTGGAGACAGCTGTTAGATGCCCTTCGTCGTCCCAAGTGGGCGTTCAGTGGCATCATGGCATTGATTCTCGCTGCAGCCGGTGCCTATTTCTATCAAGAGATCTCCCCTTTCGATCAAGGCCTCCGCCTAACGCCAGTGGCATCTACATCTCAGACAGAACAGATAACGACATCGCCTGAGAGACTTCGGATAGAACTGCCACGTTTTGTAAGAGACAACCGCCAATTGCAGCGACGCAGTGTTATCTCAACGCCAGCGCAACCGATGCAGCAGCGTTATATGTTAAAGCAGGTAAGTTACACCAACGCCTCCACCAGCGGTGGACTTTAAGTGAACAATGCATAAGCAGACCTTTCTGCAAATATGCAATAAAGGAAAATAAAGCATGTACGCGATAAAATCAAAACGCCAACAATTGATAATCGGAATGCTCAGTCTGCTTTTCTATATGGTCACCCCGAGTGTCGCAAACGAAAACGTTTTGCAGCTTCTTGAAAAGGAATTTCAGAAGGTGGTCACCGACGCTCGCCCTGCCGTTGTGACAGTTGTAGCGACGCAGATGATGTCGGTACCGCTCTCATCGGACGCTGACGAGTTGGTACTTACCCGCCAAAACATCGGTTCCGGTATCGTTATCGACACCGCTGGACACGTCGTGACAACGACATTTGAGATGGAAACGCCAAGTAAAATTGAGATCATCTTTAATAACCAAACGGTTTCTCCAGCCAAACTCGTTGGCATTGATACACTCACGGACATTGCGGTACTCCAGGTCACGGATGCCCAGCTAACAACCATACATCCGCAGAAGTCTAAAACCGCAGCAACTGTGCAGTCGCGCGCTCCGCTCCAGCGTAAGGCACTCATGACGCAGGAATTTAAAACCACGGCACCTGTGAAGTGGGGGGACTCCTCAAAAATCAATACCGGTTCTTGGGTCGTAACGATAGGGAGCTCTTACGGACATAGCCCAATCGTCTCTTTCGGCATCGTGGGAGGGTGGGATACCTTACCAAATCAATTGTGTGGCGAATTGATTAAAATCAACGCTGCGGTTACACCCGGCAACAGCGGCGGAGCCGTCATAAACACCTCAGGCGAGATTGTCGGAATGATACTTGCTGTGCTGACAGAACCACCTAATACCACCAACGCAGCGGTTGACGCGCTTCTCCAGAAAAAGGTCAATCCCGACATTGCACAATTGCTTGTTCAAGGGTTCCCGCAGGAAAGTCGTACGCAGGAAATTACTTTTGCCATGCCGATGGAGACGGTTCGCGCTGTTGCCGAAGAAATCATTGAACACGGAAAGGTGGCGCGCGGCTGGCTTGGTGTTGAAGTAGAGATAGTTGACCTTGGGGTCTTCATTACGGGTGTGATTGAAGGCAGCCCCGCGCACAAAAGTGGTCTTTTACCGAGAGATTTTATCCTCGAATTTAACGAAGTGCCTGTACGCTCCTACGATGAGCTGTTGAGATGTGTTGCGAGTGAGCGACCCACCACGAAAGTTCAACTCAAAATCGACAGAAATGGAACCGAAGAACATCGGACGGTAATATTAGGCGAAAAACAGTAGAGCTTCTAACGCGTTATCTTCTCAAACTCAGCAAGGTATGCCGCCGCAATTTCACGATTCCCCTTGATAATCAACAAATTCTCGCTATTATTTTTTTCCGCATTTTTTGAGAAATTGTAGGACCCCGTAATTACCGTATCCTCATCAACAACGATTACCTTGTGATGCATAGTCCCTTTATTTTTATCCAGAATAACAGACAAACCCGCCTTTTTCATCGCCTTATATTCGGAATATAGGTTATCAGTCTGCCGCTTTTCAAACACACCCCGGACTTCAATACCGGACGCAAAGCGGTCGCGCATCGCATTGCCGATCGCATCATGTGTAAACGAAAACGCCATAAAATGAATTGATTTTTCCGCAGACTTGATCTCCTTCAGAAGTGGCGAAATAGTATCACTTTCCGGTGAGAAATAGGTAAAAATCTGTGTTCCATCATTCAGCATCACCTTTGGATACGCAACAAACGCGCCAGAAGGTTTTCCAACCTGCGCATCCAGAAACAATTCCCGAAATTCCTGTGTGAAGTTATACGCCAACGGCACTGAATCGATGAGTATGACGTTATTGTTGTTCTTGTATGCCCCGTTATAGGTCGTATTATAAGAACCTGTCCAGACGTATCGCTCATCAATCACGATAAACTTGTGATGCATCAGACTACCAGGATCTTTATCGTCGGAAACAGGGATCCCAACTTCCTGCAATCGTCCAATTTCCGAGTCACCCATATTGTCTGTTTCGGTGATAACTCGCACCTGCACGCCACGATTGTGCGCCTCAATTAAAGCATCGGCTACCGGCGTGGCATCTAAATCATAGAGTGCAGCATCAACTCGCGCTGTCGCAGCACCTATTCTATCAACAAGTCGTTTTTCTAAGGAATACGGACTACCAATCGCATTGACTTCACTGAAGTAGACCTCCCACGCGACCTCAGTCGTTGCGCCGGGTCTGCTCTTGTAATATTTGATGCCGAAGCCGATCGCGACAGCACATAACAAAATAAGAAGGAAGGGTACGAATAATTTCGGCTTACTGACCTGCGGTGCTGCGCGAGTGCTGGGTGTGCTCAAATCGCTATCCATATTTTTCTATATCTCCGTAATAGCGGCACAAAACGTCAGACCCCCCACCTTTGCCGTGATTCCTCCAACGACTCAATTTTGGCATCTGGCTTCTTCCACGCATAATGTCCCTTCGGCTTCTCACCAACCCAGCGTTCGTCAATCGGCTCCGATGCGAGCTGATAGCGTGTATCCGCCGTTATCCGAATTTTATCAGATGTATTGACCAGAGAGGCGTGCATGAGGAACATACTGAAAATAATAATATCTCCCGCCGAAAACGTTGTCGTCGCCCAATGTCCTCCAAATTTCTCAACGATTTCAAGCGGATCATCGCTAAAATGTCCTTCAATCTGGTCCCGATCAACATCTGATTGTCCATAAGTGGTGCGAACCTTCTCAAATCGGTTGGAACCGAGACAGAAGACAATAGATCCCATATCAAGCGACACATCGCCAAAGGGTGTCCAGCAGGAGTAGAGATCTTGCGTGCCTCTCCCCATAAAAACGATATCGTAATGAATCGGGGAGCCTGACCCGGGTCCTGCTGTGCGAAGCCATTTGAAATCAAACGTTCGCGCATCGCCGCCGAGGAATCGTTTGAAAAAGTCCATCACGGGTGTGCCCTCAACGACGGCTTTAAATGATGGCAGCTGCGTCAACGCCTTATTCCCCATTGACCCTGTTGATGTGGGTTCGGGATACTCCGGGTTGAAAATCCCGTCCATTAACGGTGTATCCGGTGCGAGTATGCCTTTCGCTTGGAGTTTTTCCAGAATCTGTTGTCGTGCCGTGAGCACAGCCTCTTTGTCGTGTAGATCGCGAATCAGGAGATACCCGTCCGCTGCTATCCGTTCTTTCAAAGCATCGGGATTGTCAAGGATGTCATTACTATCCCGTAAATCCGTGCTAACTTCTACTTCCTGATGCAAAAAAGGTAACTTCATTTTTTTTATGTTCCTTGCGGTTCGTTTAGGGAAATTGTGGTATCTGTCTACATTTTGTTAGTACCTTCATTTTATTATATCCATCTGCAAATAGCAACGTTAAAATAGTTGTGCGGATATACTGTCGTATATCCGCACAAGAAATTTCGGGTTCGCAGAAAGGAAGTGAAAAAAGCTTACTTCTTTTTCAATTCTGCCCACCGTAAAGCCAAAGTTTTGCGCTTTGAAAGCGCGCTTGCTACATTGTGATCTTTGTCTGATGGATGTAGCACTTCGTGGCCGTTCAGGAATGTACCAGCAGGATAGCTGTCATCACCAGGGTCGTTGCTGAACCAATCCGGGTGATCCCCTTCACTATAGACATGTGAATGTTCCACATTATGGGTGTGCCATTCAAAGTCACCATGCTTGTGTTCCCACTCGTGCGTATGCTCAATTGGACTGGCACCATCTATGTGTTGTCCAATGTATTGTAATGTATAAACATCACTTTCAACATCGTGATCTACTTGCTGAGAATCTAATTTCTGTAGAATCTCAGAGGCAAAATCCTCATCTGACGACCTTGCGTAAAGCACGACATGTGTGTGAGAACGCCCATCGTGTATATGCGCACTCCCGCTAACCGAGTGAAGGGACAACAGGTAAGTCTCACCATCTTCTGTCGGCGTTTCGTGTTCGTGTTCTTGCCACAGATCTAATTTATCGTGAACGGTTCCTTGTGGATGGTTGGAGACAATGGCACGAACAGCGTGTCTATGCCGTTCTCCGTTCAGGTCGTGGCTGTGGTAATCGGTCAAATACACGTCAGTGAACTCACCAAAAGTTTGGTCATGGTCTTCGTGTGCGTAAACACTGCACATCATGACAAAAGCAACGATTAACACGGAAAAGGTTATCGCCACCTTTATCGCTTGGCGGGAAACAAAATTTTTCATTTTAAGCTCCTTGATGATTGTCAATACCTTCGCCAATTATCTGAACTTGAGTTGAATGGATATGTAATGAATACAACCCATTGATCCATGATGTTCAGTGGTTTCATGAATAAAAATAACTTCAGGTTTTTGCGGAAGTATTTTTAAATCGGCTAAAGACTTCAATCGACATCAGACTGCCTTGAGCACTAAGCGGCGAAACTTCGAGGCTTCTAAAGCGGATGCGGGTACGGGTGAGTTTTCTGATTCATCTACACATTAACAGCCCCATCACAGAGTTCATAGCAATTTGGCTGACTTATGAAGAACCGTCCATTTTTGGCGAAGGTATTGGATTGTATATTATGTTTTTTTAGAATCAATCGTAAACGATTAATTTATGTGTTTTGCTTAACGGGAGTTGTACATGAATGGTTTACAATCGGGTGATAAATAATTGGTAATCCGCCAAATGTCAGCATCAGGATTTATGGGATTTGAGGATTTTAGGGTAAATAGGCGAGAATGGAGAAAAATAAATTGGGTGATTTTGTAAGCAATATTAAATAATAAATTATCAATTTAGATTGTTTTAAGTTATACTCTGGGTAAATCTACTTCGCAAGGAGCGTCTCGAGTGATGATATACGCAGAAATTGGCGATGCGTCGGCACTTGATGGTCTTGATGCTGCGCTTTGTGAAGCGACGAAACCGCAATGGTATCGGCGTTTACTGATCATCAAACTCAGTGCCACCGAGGGTATGTCGGTGTCGAAACTCGCAAAGATGTTCAATCTTTCGGATGCCAGCGTTAGAAGCTATATTCATAAGTATAACACCTCGGGTTTAGAGGCGTTGATGCCCAAGAGTCCGCCGGGGTGTCGTGGTAAAATCACGCACTTTAGCAAATCCGACTGGGATCGACTGCTTGAGCAAACACCGAATCAATACGAAAAACTTCAGACCGACTCCCGGCAATGGACGCTTGAACTCATTAGAGTTTATCTCAAGGTCTATCACGAGATTTCGGTAACACCACCGGCGATCTATTTCGCTTTACGACGGACAGGTTATCGAACGGGTCGGAGCAAACTCCGTGTTGGCAGCCCGGATCCCGAATATCAGACGAAACGACATCAGCTCAAGGAGTTAGCCTCTTTGCCAAGACGGGACAATTGACGCATAAGACGACTGAGTTGATTGTCCCTGATACCCAACTTCAGCGTTTAGAGCTTCCGCCACCCGAGAATAGCCAAAAGCCAGCGCGCCTGTTTTTCTTTGATGAAGCCAATGTGTCTTGGTGTCCGAAGACCGGACGCATTTATCGAGAGCAAGGCAGTGAATATAAGGTCAACACACCCGGCAAAAACCAGCGGAAATATCTCATCGGCTCCTTAGAATATCCTTCGGGTGATGGCTTGTATGAGATCTATGCCAACAAAACACATCTTCAGATGAAAACGCATTGGCAAAATCTCATGGAAATGTACCCTGATGAGATGTTATTTATCGTCCGAGATAACGCTTCGAGTCATACAACGGCAAAGTTAGACGATTTCCTGATCCATCACAAAGACCGATTGCGTTTAGTCCCGATGCCGACTTATAGCCCGCATTTGAATCTCATTGAGCGATTGTGGCATCTCATGCGAGATCAAATCAACAGGAGTTATTTCTTCAAGAGTTTCTCTGAACTCTGTGAAGCCGTCATCGGGTGGCTTCAGAGATTACCTTTTTCGAGATCCCAATCCTTGATCGGGATTCAGGTTTCACAGCAACTCCAGCAAGTGAATTTGGAAAACTGTAAAATGTATATTTAATATTGCTTAGAAGTGACCGTTGCCTTTCCGAGTAACAGGCGGGGACCCGGGGTGGGTCCGATTGAGAACTGCACCATAAGCGTCAATTTAAGAAAAAGTTACGCGCTGAATCCCTCCGGCCCGGTAGGTTCGGTTTTGCGGTGTACTCACCCAAATGCGATCTGCATTCCTAACCGAACTGGGACATCCGCGAAAACCCATCGCTGCGCGTATCTGAGAAAATGAATATCGTGATGCAGACCGATATGGACCCCACGCTGCCACGCTTCAGGCTTGGAGGTTTCACTCATGTTGGTTTCCGAACAAGCACGCGTTTTTTAGGTTAGGAGTCTCCGTTGCTCAAAGGAGCCTACTGTTCTTGGGTTAAGCCCGGTTCGGTTAGGAAACCGAACCTACCGGGCCTGGAGGACCACTAAATTGACACCTATGGTCCGATTGAGAACTGCACCCACCGAATCTGGAGAAATGAGATGTGTTGTTAACAAAACTTACGCAAACGTTATTCAAGAAGAAAACAGGCACTTGGAATTCTGTGAGCAGCACCTTGAAAGAAGGTTCGCCGAGGCACAGGGACCTCGGCGAACATGTGCTTTCTACGTAAATCCAATTTAATTTTTTGCTTCTGAGCAATATTAAGAAACAAATTTTAGGTTTCAAGGAAGGGTAGAAAAAAGGAAGACTGGAAGAAACGCTGTGTTCGTTATCTTCCTAACTTCCATACTTCCAATCTTCCAACTGATATCGGGATCAAAAACATAAATTTAATATTGAAACTTGCTTGGTGGTGGTGGCTCTCGCAGCCATGCGAGATTAAATCGATAGTGTAGACGGCTGCTAATCAGATGAATTATTCCGTTCTGTCCTTGGCAAACAGCGAGATAACCGCCCGGCTCAGCACTATTCAGTCCCATCGTAAAGAGCCGTCCATCCATTGTCTCTATATCATCTCGGTCCTCACCATCATCTGTAATCAGGCGGGTATATTCCCACGTTTCGCCATCGTTGTATGACAACGCACCAAAGAGTCCGGTAACGAGGCGTTCATTCCCCGATGCATCAACCATCGGCATTGGGGTCGGTTCTCTCCGATCACCTGTGAAGGATGCGAAAAAAATTGGTCCCTCTTGAAGTCGTAGCAGTAGGCACCGCTGCCCACCGGCAACAGGTGGGAATTGACTCGCACTATAATACCACGTCTTACCACCATCTGAAGAGAGACTTCTCGGCATCCACTCATCAATCGTATCGCCGCGCCCATACGCCATCAGTCTACCATCTGTGAGTTCGACCACAGCGGCGTGAATACCAGCGACCCAACCGCCCTGTTTTCCATCGGCAAATTCGGGGATCGGTTGTCCAGCACCCGGATCCGACCACGTTTCTCCATCATCATCGCTGAGCCATATCGCGGTGCCGCCGTTGCCACCGCTCACTGCATCACAGGCAAGGAGTATAGAGCCGTCCTGCCTTCGGAAAACGGAGGCGATCGGCATGTGCCGGAGGCGATGCTCCGGCGAAATAAATCGAGGTTTCGACCAAGTCGCGCCGTTATCGTCAGAATAGCGCATCACTAACGCCAAGGGTCCCCACGTCGCTGCAGCCGAAAGTCCATTGAAATGATAAATCCGTCCGTTCTCATTCCGCCAGAGAGAGGTCGCGTGATTGTTCCGATCCGGCGGTCCCCAAAAGGGCTCAGCAGGTTCCCATTCCGCTTCGCCAAAACGCAACCGACTTGCGGCAACCGTCAACTCGCGCCCACGCTCCGTAACACATGAATACCACGCAGCGAACATATCTCCGTTCGGGCATTCTGTTATCGCAGGGACGTGGTTATGTGCCGAAAAAAGCGGTCCATTTGAACCCTCCGGAATTTTAACGAACGTCAACGGTTCCGCAAAATAGGGTGCTTCCGGCGCAGGAGCGCTTACGGTTTTCTGTTTGACATTACGTCCCCATAACGCTACTTTCGGTGCAGGCGTAGGCGATGTCTCCGGCATTTCACCACAAACGACGCGAAACCCGATGTACCAGTGTTTATCTTCAGGCACCGCTCCCATCCGATTCGCAGAACGCAGATAACAGAGCAACGTCGAATGACTGCCACCCCGTGTAACACGATACAACCCCTCTTCTCTACCCACCGGATCAACTTGTGGGTGCTGTTCGTAGGGTCCGTACCAATCCTGACACCACTCCTCCACGTTCCCATGCATATCGTACATACCCCACGCGTTGGGTGGCGTTTGTCCGATATGTAAAGGCATTATTTCTTCTGCCCCGCGACCCCGTCCGGCATCTGGGTACCAACTCTCTCCAACATTTTTATGGAATTCAGGCGGCAAGGTATCACCGGTATGAAAATGCGTCGTTGTACCTGCACGGCATACATATTCCCATTCTGCCTCGGTCGGTAACCGATACGGGAGCCCCTCTTTTTCAGAGAGCCATTCACAGAAACGCGTCGCATCGTGCCAATCAACAAACACCACCACTTCATCACCGTCCCGCGAAAAGCCCAGTTTTCCACGGTGCTCACTGTGTGTAGACTGAAATTCTTCATACTGTGCATTGGTAACCTGAAAAACACCGATGTAAAACGGTGTGCTGAGAGTCACCTCATGCACTGGCTGTTCATCCGAATCGCCATCGCGGAGATATGCCTTGCCGGCTGTCAACTCTTCTGATAGCGACGCATTCTCTGAACCCATCATAAAAGTGCCGGGTTCAATTCTAACAAATTGCATACCGAGTGAATTTGTATGTGTCTGTCCTTCAATCGCCAAATTCTGCATAGTTTCCTTTCCTATTCGGATAATGTCTTCGGCTGTACCTTTATCTTCACGTCTGTCGCCAGCATTATACCAATTCGCAGCGAATTTGTCACGAAAAATGTCGAAAAATATTCCCTTTGACTTTTTTCCTTACTTTTGCTATATTATTATAAAGTGTGTTAAAGCAATACCTTCGCCAAATTATGATGTATTGATTTGAGAGGGTGTCTGATGAACAGCACCGATGGACCCAAGCCGTTCAGCGATTTGCTCAATAACAACAGGATCCGGTTTTTGCGGTAGTATTTTTAATGTTTCGCGCAAATACTTCCTCCCTCGGTAGTGTGCTTTGAGATCTAAGACGCTTGCCTCGGTGTTTTCTAAACGCAAGGGTGCTAAAAGTTTCGCAGAGACATTGACCATGAACATAGACAGATTCGCGGCATTGTTGACGGGTGTTTTGTTGACATTCATAAAATCGTCTAACCCCCAAAACTGTTTGGCCTCTCGGAAGTTGAACTCGATTTGAAAACGAAGCGAGTAGTAATCGATCATTTTTTCTGCGTCCAATGCTAAGTCAGAACTGAACAATAAGACGTGTGATTTTTTCTCTGTCGGTAGATGCGTCTTGAGAATACACACCACATTTAGCGGATCCGGGAACTTTTTATGGTGCATCTTTGAAACCTGATAGACTTCAGTTGTAATGTTTCCTTGCGTCTCGGTAGAGACTCGGTATTTGGTATCCATCTGCTGCGGCTTGAAACGTTGCCCGTAGATACGCGGGCGTCCACGTCCGGCGTAAGGCAGCGTGGATGGAAAATAAAGGGCGGTATTGACGCGCAACTTTGAGATCAAAGATAACCCACATTGTTGTGTCATCTGTAGCGCATGATTGTGTCCAAAATATCCATCAAGCACCAGGTAGCGCACGGGTATCAAATCGCCGACACGTGCGAGCAACGCCTTGAGCATCGTTTGAAGGTGTTTCAATGTATCGCTGAGCGGCACATCCGTCTTGTTTCGGTTC
The DNA here is from genome assembly GCA_965246985.1 of Candidatus Poribacteria bacterium. Classification (GTDB taxonomy): domain Bacteria; phylum Poribacteria; class WGA-4E; order WGA-4E; family WGA-3G; genus WGA-3G. Next base: position 5,467,543 of record OZ251998.1, read on the forward strand.
CGACTGCCCTTGGGACGCCCAGGGGTGCGTTGCGGGGAGGGCGGTTGCGTCTCATCACGGGGTTCGGAGGCGGCCGGACTTGAGCTGCCGGTGTCGCCACGCACGATTTGCTCCATAACCATCGGGTAAGAACGCCGCTCCTTGACGCTCACTAACGACAAACTCAAGAACGCTAAACCCGGAAGCGTTTTACCCTGCGTAGACGAGAAAAAACGCGATAAACCATAAGTGGATGGACCCGATTTCGACACCGTGGTTGCGTCGCCAGCGAGAATATAGAGGCTTTCACGATCCAGCAGATACGTCCTGAAAAACAACCAGCAGACAGTCCCCCAAGGGATAACCGTGTTGAAAAAGCGTTGCAGCGTCCGGTAGCTACCGCCTTCTGATGTCCAACGTGAGATATTGAGCATACTCACCGAACCCGTCATCGCAAGCAATCCGATGACCACGCGAGAAAACTGACGCACCGTCGTCCTTGATAAGTGTGGATACAAAACACTAAAGAGTGATAAAATGTCATACATGGGTAAATGTCCTTTCTCAGTTATTTGTTTTGATTACACATAACTTTAGGACATTCGCCCTATTTATTCAACTCTTTTTGGCGAAGGTATTGTTAAAGGCCTTGTACCTTTTTCGTTAAAACAAGTAGATTTAGTATTCGACAGCTGTTAGATGCCATTAACTTCCAAGCTAACAAGTTGTCCTAAATCCGTGCAAAAACCCCACTTGGATAATACTTAATCCTATACTCCGCAGTTATGGATGCGGATTTAAGAGATTTATGGTATGCTTGTAGCAAACAAAATGCTTGTGAGGCTATAATCTAATGACACCACCGACCTTTGCTACCCAGCGCTTAGATCATCTTGGGATAGTTGCTGGTATTTGTGATCGTATTGACTTGATTCAAACCATTGATACCTTTGTCGGTCAAACGCGGCGTAAAGTCTCCGTGGGCGAAGCCGTCATGGCGATGATACTCAATGCGCTTGGCTTTGTGGGGCGTCCGTTGTATTTGACGCCGGAGTTTTTTTCCAATAAACCTGTGGATCTCTTGATTCACCCACGCTTGTGTGCGTCGGACTTCACTGACGACACAGTCGGTCGCGCCTTAGACTGCCTTTATGAAAAGGGAGTCACGGAAGTCTTCGCGACGGTGGCAAGTCAGGCGTTATCCGCCTTTGACGTTCAGCATCGCTTTGTTCACCTTGATAGCACGACGTTTAGTCTCCATGGCTGCTATGATCAGCAAAGCGATGCTGAAAACGTGATACAAGTGGCGCATGGCTATTCACGCGATCACCGCCCGGATTTGAAACAGGTTGTTGTGCAACTAATTTGTTCCTATCAGTCTCAACTCCCGGTTTGGTTAGAGGTGCTTGATGGGAATCAGACTGACAAAACGAGTTTCCCGAAGACGATAGCGGCGTATCTTGAGGAACTTCGGGGGGATGCCCCCTATTTTATTGCTGATAGTGCGTTGTATACGGCTGCGAACCTTGCGACCTTATCCAATGTCCGGTTCATCACCCGAGTGCCAGAGACGCTTACGGCTGTCAAAGCCCTCTATGAAAGCCTCTCTATAGAAGATATGCGACCTGCCTCTGAAAATGGGTATCGTTATCACTGCGTTGAAAACACCTACGCAGGTGTGGATCAAAGATGGTTAGTCGTCTACTCTGAAGCGGCGTATAAACGCGAAGTGGCGACTTTGGAGAAACAAATTGCCAAAGAACGGAAAACTGCTGAAAAAGCGACCCAACATTTGAGGTGTAAAGAGTTTGGCTCCGAGATGGATGCCCACGAAGCAGCGCGTTTGATTTCTGCGTCGTGGCGATATCATAAGTTTTCAAAGGTTGAACGCGTCTGTGTGCCCCATTACTCGCATCAAGGGCGTCCAAAGAAAGACGCACACCCCACACGCATCGGTTTTCGCATCGTTGCTGAGATTCTTCAAGACGCTGAGGCGATTCAAGCCGTCAAGAAAAGTAAAGGCAAGTTCGTCCTCGCAACTAATGAGTTAGATGCCACATTACTTGACGAAGCTACCATACTTTCAGCTTACAAAGCACAAAACGTCTCCGTTGAACGCGGATTCCGATTTCTCAAAGACCCCTTATTCTTCGCATCAAGCCTATTTTTAGAAAAACCGCAGCGCATCATGGCATTGCTAATGGTGATGGGACTGGCTTTACTCGTTTATGCGCTCGCAGAACGGTGGCTCCGCACCGAACTCATAAAGCAAAACCAAACCCTCGTCAACCAAGTTGGCAAACCGACCCAACGTCCAACCCTACGGCGTATTTTTCAAGTCTTTGAGGGTATTGATGTTTTACTCACACAACAAGGCGAAGACATCCAGCGAGTGGTGGTAAATCTTAAACCCATTCATTATCAAATTCTCGACCTCTTTGGTGGAGACATCAAAAAATGTTATATTCCAGATCAATAACTGCGGAGTGTAGGCTTAATACATCAATTAAACATTTATTTCAGGAGACAAAATTTTGAAACGAAATCTCATCTTTGGACTGTTTTTCCTCACTTTAATAAGCGTCGTGGCGATTTGTGACGCGCAAGACCTGGTCCTGCACCTCTCCTTTGACGAATTAGAAGGAAAAGTCGCAAAAGATCTGTCCGAATTTGGTAACGACGCGACCTTCAAGGGCAGCCCAAAATTGATTGAGGGTGTATTCGGAAACGCGATGGAGTTTGATGGCAAAACCGCTGGCGAAATAACTGACAGTGCAAGTCTTGATATTGTTGATGGACTCACCATCGAGTTCTGGGCACTTGTCAAAGGTGGAGAAGCAATCCAGAGCGGCATTGAGAAAGGAACGGCTTGGGTCTCTGGTTTGTATAATCTGGCAGCACTTTACAACGGTGGTACGATCCTTCAGTTCTTTGACCTTCCAGAGCCGTGTAACGACGATAATATTGGTCCCAGTATTCAGGACGGCGAGTGGCATTTTCTCGCTGGCACGTGGGATGGTGATGACATCCTGCTCTACATTGATGGCGAACTGGAAGCAGAGATGCCGTGTAAAGGTAAACTGAAACCGAACAACGAGGCACTTTATATCGGTGCACGCGGCGGAAGTCAACGGTTCCTTACCGGTGCCCTTGATGAAATCAAAATGTACAACTACGCCTTAACTAAGGAGGAGCTGCTCAAGGATATGGCGGAACCTGTCGTGTTGTCCGTTGATGCACACGACAAATTGGCTACCGTTTGGGCACGCCTCAAAACTGACTAACCCCTACAATAGAGGAGAGTTGATGAGAACAACTCGTTATCTTTTTGCCCAACTGGCAAGTCAAAACTTGCTATACAAAAGTCCAACGTTCCTTCTTTTATTACTAACTCTCATAATCGGCTGCGCGCTTCCGTTCAGTCAAAATCTAACACCTGAAGAGCAGGTCGCTGTCGTTACAACCGATAAAGGCATATTCGTAATTGAGTTCTATCCTGATGCCGCTCCGGTGGCAGTGGACAATTTCATCAAATTGATCAACCAGAAGTTTTACGACGGCTTAACATTTCATCGCAGAGTTGACGAATTCATCGTTCAGGGCGGGTGTCCGAACGGCGATGGAACAGGCGGTCCCGGTTGGAATATTGCTGACGAGTACACGAATCCGAACCAGCGTCCACACCTTAGAGGCACAGTGGCGATGGCTCGGACACCCACCCCAAACTCATCCGGGAGCCAATTCTACATTTGCTTCAAACCCCAACCCGATCTTGACGGCAATTACACCTCCTTTGGCGGTGTAATTCAAGGTATGGATGTCGTCGATCACTTACAGGTAGGCGATGTCATGACAAAAATCCAATTGGAGGCAAAGTCAAAATATGTTAAGGCAACAACAGAATAAGCAACACCGGCAGTTCGCATCTGCAGCACTTTTAGTCTTGGCAACGCTGTTTGCCACCTTCGTGCTGAGTTGCGCACAAGAGGAAAGGAAGGCACCTGCCCCGCGCGCACGCCGCGCTGGCACAGGTACGTCTGTAACCTCAGCAAAACCGCAAATTGATCCCGCAACAGTCGTAGCTGTTATTGAAACGGCAAAAGGCACTATTGAATTTGAATTTCTCGCAACCGAAGCACCAGAGACTTCCAAGAATTTTATCAAAAACGCTCAGGTGATGTATTACAAAGGTGAAAAGTTTAATCGTGCAGAAGAACTACTTATCCAAGCAGGTTCAAAACTTGCCGCTGGCGAAACACTTCCGATTGAGAATGGCGCGAAAGAGATGTCGCGCGGCGTTGTCGCTATGGCAAAGGAAGAAGGAAAAAGCGTCTCGTATGCATCTGAATTCTTTATCTGCCGAGATAACACGATTCTTGATAGTGAGTATACCATCTTCGGAAACGTCACCAGTGGGATAGATGTCGTTGACAGCATTGTTGTAGACGACGTAATTACGAACATCACCATCCGAACTAAGGAATAGTAAAGCCGATGTAACGGTTTGCACAACGTCAACCGTTACATCATCATCTTACACGGAGGAATATGTCAATAACCCCATGCCAAAGCATGGGGCTTGTGCGAAGCGTATGCCAAACGTTCACTCCACGAGTTAAACAGTTGACTACAGTAAAATATCGCGGTATCTGTGTGTGGCAGCACGAACAATGTTTCGGATGCTCCCCAAGTCTGATTCCTCTTGGATACTGTGATCTGGAAGGGGCAATACATACTCGAAAGAGGTTTACGCATGTTCGTTCCAGTCGTCGATAAGAATCAAAACCCACTCATGCCAACAAAACCTTCAAGGGCGAGACGTTGGATACAATCAGGTAAGGCGACTCCGTTTTGGAAGGACAGTATTTTCTGCGTCCGCCTAAACGTTGATCCATCAGATACTGAGTTCCAAGAGATTGCTGTCGGTGTAGACCCTGGCAGTAAGAAAGAAGGCTTTACTGTTAAGAGTGAGTCTCATACCTGCTTGAATGTTCAAGCAGATGCTCACAACAATGTCGGCAAGAAAGTTGAGAAACGTAGGATACTTCGTAGAGGTAGACGGTCACGCAAGTGTCCGAACCGAAAGAACAGAATGAACCGACTTGCGAATAGGGAACGCATTCCCGCTGGCACACGTGCGAGATGGGACTGGAAACTTCGTATCCTTGATGGGTTATCTAAGCTTTATCCGATAACCCATGTGTGTGTTGAGGACATCAAAGCACGGTCTATTGAGCGTGCGAAAAAGTGGAATCAGTCTTTCAGCCCTCTTGAAGTTGGCAAACAATGGTTCTATACTGAAATAGAAAAACGATGGAAATTGTTAACTTTACAAGGTTGGGAAACGAAAGAGATACGTGATAGGCTTGGACTAAAAAAGTCGTCAAAGAAGTTGCCAGAGACCTTTGATGCACATTGTGTAGATAGTTGGTGTCTGGCGTATCACACTGTTGGCGGTGTTTCTGTCCCCGATAATACAGATTTGGTGTGTGTTTCACCCCTTCCTATTGCGAGACGGGAACTTCACAGGCAGAATCCACAGAAAGGTGATAAGCGTCCACGATATGGTGGAACAACTTTTAATGGATTGGTGAAGAATACACTCGTTAAGCATGTCAAATACGGGTTAGCGCGAATTAGCGGTTTTGGAAAAACAGGTATCTCTCTATATTCTTTAGAAGGGAAGCGTGTTTGTAGAACAGCTAAACAGCGAGATATTAGAGTGTTAACTCGTTTAAACCTCAATTATAGGAGCGGACATTCCCCTCCAGTCTAAAGACTGGAGTCCCCTGTCCGAAGATATGATGGCATTAACAGTTATCCGCACGGCTCGCCCAAGTCCGGTTTGGCAGGAGAGCTACGTGCGCGTGAAAAAAGGACAACGCCTCGTTATTGACGGAGAAGGTGCTTGGTCACCAGATTTGCAGAACCGGACGGGATGGTGCGGTGCTGACGGCATCCCCGAGACACCAGGCTCCAACGATTACCTACTCCCCGGTACTAATATCGGCGCGCTCATCGCTAAGATCGGAAATGTCGTTTTCGCTGTCGGTTCACGCTACGACAATCCGGCTCCCGCCGATGGTGTCATCTTTCTCGCGATGAACGAAAGTCCACACAACAATAATCAAGCAGGGAGTTTACTCGCACAAATCATTATCTTTGACGACGAATAACAGACCTTCTTACAATATACGCTGTATATACCTCAGGTGAATCAGGAGACGATATATGGAAGAAACTATAGATCAGGAAGAAGTACAGCAACTTCCGCCTGTCGATTTTATTAGCTATCTTGCGAACCTCGTAGAAACTGGACGGCTCTACTTAGAGGGGATCCCTAACCCTGAAACAGAGGAGGTGGTTATAAACCTCCCGCTTGTGAAACATATTATTGATACTATTGAGATGCTCGAAGAAAAGACGAAGGGAAATCTTACTGCACCCGAAGCCAACTTTCTGTCAAATACGCTCTACGAACTCAGAATGAACTACATCCGTACTGTCAGTAGACAGGAAGCAACGGCACAGGAGGAGACCATCGCTGAAGAAACCGAAGTAGAGCCATCAGATAACAAAACCGAAGCAGAGGCACCCACTGACAAAACTGAAGAAACCTCCTAATCGGTGTTACAGCAAGAGCCGAGACACAACAACCGCGCATCGCAAGTCTGAACCTCGCCGATTTTTATGAATTATTTACCACAAATTGAGTTAACTCTGTTAAACTTTCAGGGGAACCAATTATGGACTTCTATCACGGCACGACGTTAAGCAGCGCGAGAGGCATTATTGAAAATGGGTTTCGCCCACGCGGAGGAACTGTCTGGTTCACAACGCAATGGAACTATGCTAAAAACCGCGCAGAACAAAAAGCGCGACGGAAACATGGCAGACCTATCGTACTTAAATCCGAGTTGGAGATTGAAGAACTTCGCACGTATCTCGGCAATGGCAAAATTCACGCACACGGTAACATTGTAGCAATTCGGGAACGGCTGTCTGTTCAACTCCTGCAATCTAACTTCTTTGAATTGTTAGCGTGTCCAGCTGCACTCGCACAGTGGGTTAACCGTCAATTAGGGCTCTACTCTCACAGTGGCGTGAGTCAAAACCATTGGGGCATTGTAAGATTGGCGCATTGGATGAATAACCGGATGGACTCGGGTACCGGAAACCACATTGCCCGACAAGAGTTTTTTGCAAAAGGGAGGCAATGGCTACCAGCATTCTTTGACAAAATCCCGTTCAGCCCTGAAGGACTTCCAATTTAACATCTTCAGAATGATGCGGTTGCAGTCCGTGTACTGTACCCCGATACGCAAGAAAAACCACGTCAGCTATCGAAAGCGGATACGCGCTATACCAAGGCGATGGTAGACATTTCCGATGAAAACCCGAAACGGCGGATGCGTGGCCTTCAATTTCTTGAAAAAACCGGAACTGAGGAACTATTTGATTGGTGTGCGCTGCATCTTGATGACGAATCAATAGATGTGGTATGCAACGCTTTGCGAATTATGTGCCGCTGCGATGCGGGCTATATTGCCCCCATTCTGCCGCACGCCGAATCCAAAAACAGACGCATTCGCGCTGGTGCACTCGCAGCTCTCGCAAAACATGCCTCAGATGATGCCGAACGTTGGTTTGAACGCGGACTTAAAGACCCAGCCGCGTGTGTACGCATGGAAGTCGCAAAACTTCTGCCTACACTCGATAGAGTCAAGTATCAGACCCTTTTTGACCTTGCTCGACACGATCCGAACCCCACTGTCAAACGCATCTCTAAATAGCGGCATTAGATTCAGCAGGGTCAAAGGAATTTCTCAGTAAACGCACTTCAGAAATGTGAAGGATACCGCCATAAAACTGGAGAATGAATTATCAACGCAAGATTCTTTTCGCTCTCATAATGCTCTTTGGTTTGCTCGTGACCGGAACCGTCGGCTACCTGGTACTTGAAAAGGATAATCCACAGCACGGGTGGCAGCTCCTCGATGCAGTCTACATGACTGTCATTACCTTGACAACTGCCGGTCATGATGACCTCGAAATGAGCGATAGCGGGCGCATTTTCACGATCCTGCTCCTCGCCGTCGGGATTGTCGTGTTCACCTATAGTGTCACTATTGCTACCGCATTTCTGATTGAAGGACAACTACAAAGTTTTTTCCGACAACAAAAAATGAGTCGAACAGTCGATAAATTATCAGATCACTATATCATTTGCGGGCTCGGCGATACCGGTGTGCATGTCCTCGACGAAATGCTGAAGGCAGAAGTAGATTTTGTCGGCATCGAATTCGAGGAAGAACGATTAATCCATCTCACCGATACACGAAATTTTCCATATCTCCACGGTGATGCAACCGATGATGAATTACTCATCCGTGCAGGTATCGCGCGCGCACGAGGTCTTGTCGCATGCCTCAGCCGCGACCAAGACAACCTATTTGTCGTAATCTCCGCGAGGAAACTGAACCCACACCTACGAATAGCTTCCAAAGCTGTTGAAGACAATTCCCCCGGAAAACTTATCATCGCAGGCGCAGATGAGGTCGTCCTACCTGATCATATTGGTGGGCTCCGCCTCGCATCCGGCATACTCCAACCACAACTCGTAGGGTTTTTGGACAATATCACACAAAATCAAGACGGTGCCCAATTTACTGAATCCGTTATTCAAAAAGATGCCCCCTTAGACAGAATCTCACTCAAAGCCGCAAGCATTCGAGATCAAACTGGATTAGTTGTCATCGCAATCCGAGATAACGACGGCACGTTTCTCTATAATCCGCCCGGAGATAAAAAAATGGTAGCCGGCGAGGCCTTATTAGTAATAGCAAATCGGAAACAGTTACAAACATTACACAAACTTACAGGAGATTCAAGTTAGGCAGAGCCATTCGGTTTCCCACAGTTCGATTTTTTGCTCAAGATTTCTTCGTTGTAGGAGCAGCTTCCCAATCGCAATGCTCACTGACTACTGATGGAACCGATTGCTATTTGCTAATGGAAACTAACTGCTGATCACTGACGGCTGTCAACCAAAAGCTGAAAACCTCTAAGCGGAAATCTGTTGACCCGTTAATTTAATTTGTGGTATGATAGTGTCAAAGTTCGCTGGCGTAGATGGCGCGCCTACAATACGAACCAGTAGAACTATTCAAATTAACGCAATCGGAAGGAATATCTGTATGCTTGCAACAGTCCTAAGCAGTGCATTGCTGGGAATTGATGCTTATATTGTAAAAGTTGAAGTAGATGTCGCCGGAGGGCTCCCTTACTTCACCACTGTCGGTTTACCAGATAGTGCGATCAAAGAAAGCAGAGACCGAGTTACTGCAGCTATTAAGAACTCCGGTTTCTATTTCCCACAGACCCGAATCACGGCAAACTTAGCACCTGCGGACATCCGAAAAGCAGGCTCGGCGTTTGACCTCCCGATCGCCATCGGTGTTATGGCGGCTACCAATCAGGTAAATCTTGCACGACTCGAAAATGCCATGATTTTGGGTGAACTCGCACTTGACGGAAACATCCGGGGCATACAGGGCGGACTCCCGATAGCCATCGCCGCAAAAGAGAACGGCATAGAGGATCTCATCTTGCCCGCTGAAAACGCTAAAGAAGCGGCAATCGTGGAAGGTGTGAACGTCTACCCGGTCGCGAGCCTATCAGAGGCTACGGCGTTCCTGAATTCGGAAAAGGAGATAGCACCACAACCACACACGCTCGACACCGACACACACGTCGCACATCCAGAAATGCAAATCGACTTACTCGATGTGAAGGGACAAGAACACGTTAAGCGCGCCATTGAGGTTGCTGCCGCAGGCGGACACAACCTTATTATGATCGGACCCCCCGGTTCCGGCAAGACCATGATAGCGAAGCGAATTCCGTCAATTCTGCCGAGGCTCTCAATAGAGGAATCCTTAGAGACGACAAAGATCCAGAGCATCATCGGTATTCTACCAAACGATACACCTCTCGTTGTGACACGTCCATATCGTTCACCACACCACACCATTTCAGATGCAGGCTTAATCGGTGGCGGAAATGTGCCGCGCCCTGGTGAGGTAAGCCTCGCTCACAACGGTGTACTCTTTTTAGATGAACTCCCCGAATTCCGACGGAACGTCCTTGAGGTCATGCGACAACCGCTTGAGGACCTGCAGGTAACCATCTCCCGTGCAGCGGCATCGCTCACTTATCCAGCAAATTTCATGCTTGTCGCAGCGATGAACCCTTGTCCTTGTGGGTTTTTCAGCGATCCAAGCCGAGATTGTAAGTGCACGCCGAACCAGATTCAGAACTATGTCTCCCGAATCTCCGGTCCGTTATTAGATAGAATCGACATCCAAGTTGAAGTGCCAGCGGTGAAATACGCGGAACTCTCCGCTGAAACAACCGGCGAACCGTCGGCACGCGTCCAAGAACGGGTTGAGGCGGCACGCCAAATCCAACACGGACGTTTTGCAGGTATAACAATACACGCCAATGCAGGCATGCAATCGAAACAGATACGAGAATACTGTAAAGTTGACGATCAAGCACAAGATTTGCTCCGGGTTGCGATTAACCAATTAGGGTTGAGTGCGCGTGCCTATGACCGGATTCTGAAGGTAGCACGCACCATCGCAGACCTTGATCGAAACCCGAATATAGAAGCTATCCATGTCTCTGAAGCCATACAATATCGGAGCCTCGACCGGAGCTTCTGGAAGAAGTAACGCTATGGAGAAACGGAAAAATGCAACCTAATTTTATTATCTTCTTAACAGATGACCAAGGGTACGGCGACCTCTCTTGCATGGGCGCGACTGACTTCAAAACGCCACATCTCGACAGAATGGCAGCCGACGGTGCACGCTTCACAGATTGGTACTCGAATTCACCTGTCTGTTCGCCTTCACGCGCAGCTTTGTTGACAGGACGCTACCCGTGCCATGCCGGGGTCCGCTCGATTTTATCCGGACATCGCACCGCTACAGGATTGCCACCTGCTGTTCCGACACTCGCAACGGCACTTAAGGAACACGGCTACTACACCGCAATGTCCGGGAAATGGCATTTAGGACTCGCGGAAGGCTCACGTCCTGAACACCACGGGTTCGACGATTGGTTCGGATTCATGGCGGGCTGTATCGACTTCTTTTCGCACATCTTTTACTGGGGTCTGGGACAGCGAGGTATTGACCAGACACACGATCTTTGGGAAAACGGCGAAGAGATTTACCGAAACGGCGAATACTTCACCGAACTCATCACCGAATATGCCATCAGATATATTCGTAAGTCTGTTGAACTCGGCAAGCCTTTTTTCCTCTACGTGCCTTACAACGCGCCACATTACCCGATGCATGCGCCAGAAAAATACGTCGATCGATTCTCAAATCTACCGTGGGACAGACAGATCATGGCGGCGATGCTCAGTGCGGTTGACGATAGCGTCGGCGAAATTTTCGCGGAACTGGAGAGGCTCGGACTCGCAGAGAACACGTTCTCATATTTCCAGAGCGATAACGGTCCCTCGCGTGAAACACGAAACTGGTTAGACGGCACGCAGGATCCGTATTACGGCGGCACCGCTGGGAAACTGAAAGGACATAAATTCAGTCTCTACGAAGGCGGCATCCGTTCACCCGGTATCATGAACTGGCCCCAGCAAATCCCTGCAGGACAAGTAATCGGTGAAGTCGGCGCAGCTATGGATGTGTTTCCGACATTCCTCGCGGCGGCAGGCGGCGATACCTCCGAATACGAACTTGACGGACTCGATGTCCTACCCACGGTGGCAAACGGTGAATCTACACCACATAGTGAAATCTATTGGGAGATGGATAAACAGACTGCCGTGCGTCGTGACAATTGGAAACTCGTACTCAACGGACAATTGGTAGAGGGCGCGCCCCCAGAAGACGACGTACATCTCGCCAATCTCGAAACAGATATGGGTGAAACAAAGAACCTGAAAGATGCACACCCGGAAGTTACCGCTGAATTGACAGAAGCCGTACAAACATGGCGCGAAGGCATTGAAACACATTGGGAAACCGAATGGGCCAATCCGAACGGAACAACCGGCTACGTCAAGGAATAAAAAATGCTAACCGACATCCAAGATGCTTATGGACATCTGATTTCTGATTATCACAACGGCGTAGAGGACTTTGAAATCGTTGAACGAGAAGATGGTCTTATCAACGCGAACCACCTTGCACTTCATAACTATTTCGCTGAATATGAGGACTGGGCTGAGCACCAAAAAGGCACAATGGCATACGCCACAGGACGAGTCTTAGACATCGGCTGCGGTGCAGGACGGCATTCTCTCTACCTTCAGGAACACGGACACGATGTCTTAGGTACCGATAATTCGCCACTTGCGATCGAAACCTGTCAACGTCGTGGACTTAAACATGCTGTTGTCACGTCTATTACACAACTCGATTCCAAAATTGGGACGTTTGACACGATCCTCATGATGGGACACAATTTTGGACTCGCTGGCAATTATAAGAGAGCAAAGTGGCTATTGAGACGCTTCGCTGCCATGACAAGCGGGACCGCAAAAATTATTGCCGAAACAATGGATCCGTATGAAACGACAGATCCGGGACACCTCACCTACCACCAATTTAACCGAGATAGGGGACGGATGAGCGGGCAGTTGAAATTGCGGGTGCGGTACAAAAAATACGCCACCCCGTGGTTCGACTACCTGTTTGTTTCACAAGCGGAAATAGAAGACATCCTCAATGGGACACCGTGGCAGGTTGAACACTACATCAACCCAGCAGATACACCGACTTATGTTGCAATTCTAACCAAACGTGCACTTCACTGAAATTGCGGATATGCTTCTATGGGCGAGAGGTTCCAATCCTGCACATAAACGAGATCGACTATGACCCTTTTTAAATTTGCTTTTATCACGGATACACATCTCTATCTAAACGCACCGAGAAATTTCGCGGGCGGACTACAGCAACAAAAAAATAGCCTCGCGCTTTATGAAAACTTGGTCGAACAACTGAACGCGTTTGATCCAGCATTTGTGATTCACGGTGGAGACATCGTGTGTGGTGGCAAAAGTTTCGACATGTCGGCGGAAGAATACGAAGCGGCACTTGATGCAGCACAAAAACTCGGGCAACGTATCAATGCACCCTGCTATTACACCCCCGGCAACCACGACCTGCATCCGGAGACCGGTTCCAAAGATGCCTACTTAGCACATTTCGGCATCAACGGCATGGGGTCCCTCAGTTTTGTTCACGAAAATATTCGGTTTATCCTCCTCGATTCACAGGAGGTACTGGAAGATGTGACGCACGGGTATATTAGTACGAATCAGTTGGCATGGGTAGAACGTGAATTGAAAAGGGCGCGAGATTACGACGAAGAGGTCTTCATTTTCTCCCACCAACTCCCTTTTCCGAACGTCGAATTTCAGGGTATTGGTTCAAGAATCGCCAACTCCGCGGAAGTGCTTGAAATCACTTCACCCTTTGACAGACAGATTTTGGCATTCTTTTGTGGACATCTGCACCTCAATCGCGTTTTCAGGGAACAAAGCATACTGTGTATTGTCTCTTCTGGAATTATCTGTTACCCGATGATGTGGCGACAAGTCTTGGTCTACCCGGATAGAGTTGATGTCCGTTGCGAGACAATTGACCTACCGGAAGCCTTTGCTGAATCGGAGGCGGTTCAACCCGATAATAATCTGTATCTATTAGGCAGAGATCGGGATCTAAATTTCAGCATCCCACGAAACTCACAAGCTTCTACTGACGAGGCTTGAGCCGCATACATTAACGGAATTAGTCGTTTTGGACTTGCAAAAAGTTGTTAGAAACCGCGATGAACCCTTGTAAATAAAGGGTTTATGTGATACAATATAGATAAGAAAATAGGGGATTGTGAGTCCCCTATCGAACCCAAAAAAGCGGGTGGCTTTTCTTGATTCCCCTTATCTGATTATTTTATCAGAATTGACTCAGGAAATGCAACCCCTAAAATAATAGAGGAGCATTTTCTGATGGATGTGATCAAGATTATGGAGATGTTTCCAACGCAAGAGGCTTGTATTGCGTATTTAGAACGTCTCAGATGGCAGGGATCCCCAGAATGTCCACATTGTGAGTCTACACACGTCAGACGCCGGACCGAACACGCTATAGGACGTATTGGACGCTGGAATTGCCACGATTGCCGATCCTCGTTCAAGGCAACACACGGAACACTCTTTCAAGGGACGAAGATACCGCTTCAGAAATGGTTTCTCGCTATCTCGTTGATGGCGAATGCGAAGAAAAGCCTCTCAAGTTGTCAACTCTCACGCGATTTGGGGTTACCACAAAAAACATGTTGGCGTCTAATGATGAGTATACGCGCAGAGATGGCGAAGGATAACGTCTTACTACAAGGAATTGTTGAGGCAGATGAAACCTATATCGGTGGCAAACGCAAGAAAGACTACGATAAAGAGGTTGGCGAACCCCGTAAACGCGGGCGCGGCACAGCGAAAGATGTCGTGCTTGGTGCCGTCGCAAGAGGCGGGAAAGTTGTCGCTGAACTTGTTGAGAATGTCAAGGGTAACACAATCGCTGAGTTTATCAAGACGTTTGTGAAAATAGACGATGCCGAACTCTATACCGACCAATATAAAGGCTATAACTCTATCGGTAAAGAGATGAAGCATGAAACGATGAACCGGAGTCAGAAATGGGAGCCTGATGGGATACATACGAACACAATGGAAGGTTTTTGGTCTTTTGTGAAGCGTGCGTGGTATGGATCGCATCACCACTATTCAACAGCATACACCCCCTTGTATCTCGCAGAGGCGTGCTATAAATACAACTACCGAGAAACTGACATCTTTGTAAAGTTTCTCACCGACAGCATGGAAAATGATTCGGAAATTTAAAGTCAAATTTAAAAACTTCTCAAGTCCAAAACGACTAATTCCGTAACACAATGGAAAACTCAACCACGATCCAAGAGATTGTACAGCGATTAGAAAACCTTTCCCCCGGACAACAGAGGCAGGTCTTATACCATATTAACGCGACTATTCTTGTGTATATTTTTTAGATATGTTATTGTGAAGAGATGAAAAAGCAAAAACATGAGGTTTTCCCCCACTTTTCAGTAGAAGTTGTTAAACAAAGGTATCTTGAATGTGAATGTCTTCGGGAACGGACGCACTGGCATATTATTTGGCTCCTTGCGGATACCAGAGATTCACGCACCCCCCGGCAAGTCGCTGAGATTGTAGGATGCACGCCGGACTGGGTTCGCAAGTTGCTCAAACGCTATAATGCTGAAGGCGAAGCCGCTTTGCGAGATAAACGCAAAAATAATACAGGTGTGCGTTTTTTGGATGAAACACAGCAAGCCGCCCTTGCAGCTGCCCTTTCTGCGCCTCCTGGTGATGGGGGTCTTTGGACGGGTCCGAAAGTGGCTGCGTGGATATCTGAGACACTCCAGCGTCGTGTCAGTGACGTGTCAGGTTGGAAATATCTCAAACGTCTCGGTTATACTTTACAAACACCTCGTCCGCAACATCAGGCAGCCGCAACACCCGAGGCACAGCAAACATTTAAAAAAAAACTCAAGGAGCGGGTAGCTACGCTTGAAAGTCAGCACCCAGAGAAACCGGTAGAGATCTGGGCAGAAGACGAGACGCGCTTGGGATTATTGCCGGTTCATCGGCGTGTCTGGGCGAAGCGAGGTGAAAGACCGATAGCCCCCGTGTGTCCGGCATATAAGTGGTTTTATGGTTTCGGTTTTGTCCGTCCACAGACAGGTGAGACCTATTGGCTGCTGATGCCGAGTGTGAGTGTTGAAGTCATGAACCTTGCCTTGGCAGAGTTTGCGCGTGATGTGAACCCGGAAGGCAAGAAACAGATAATCCTTTTGTTAGATCGTGCCGGTTTTCACACGGGTAAGGATTTAGAAGTCCCAGAAGGGATTGAGTTATTTCATTTGCCCCCGTACACACCAGAACTTCAACCTGCCGAACGGCTCTGGCCTTTGTTGCGAGAGGTGGTTGTGAATAAAGTTTTTACAACGCTCTCAGCACTTGAAGAAGCCGTTGTGAAAAGGTGTCAATGGTTCTCTGAAAACACAAAGAAGGTGCAGGCACATGTCGGTTTTCTGTGGATTTGCAAAATGGAAAAATAATACAAATCACGTTAATTTGGTATTAGACTTCACCTTAGAATTGTCCGGAGAATCCCCAAAAGGTATACCCCTTCAAGAACTGCTTGAATTTGTAGGCATGTTTCCGCCTGAGGACTTGGAAGAAATAAAACAGGCGATTGAGGAGGGCTGTGGACAAGTAGATGAATCAGAGTGGTAAATATCTGTTGGACACCAACATTCTTATTGCTATATTGGCTGATGATATGATAGTCCACGTCCAAGACGAAACGTAAAATGTTCCTAAAGTGTCTTTGCCTTCGCCGGCAATTGGTGAGCTCTACTATGGTGCGCGAAAATCAGGCAGACCTACAGAAAATCTCACAAAAGTCAACCGGCTTACGCAGCGATTTCCACTCATCTCTTGTGATTTGGAAACGGCACAGTGGTACGGAATCATCAAAGACGAGCTGCGAAGGAAAGGCCGCCCCATCCCGAACAACGACATCTGGATTGCAGCGATTGCTATGCAGTATGATTTGATTCTTGTCACACGAGATTCGCATTTTGATGAAGTCGAATCTCTACAGACAGAACATTGGTAGATACTACACCAACAACAGATACGGATCTTGAATATAACCAGAGACCGTTTGTAGGAACTGTGCAGCAGGCGCGCCGTCCACAACACGATGGTCAAATGTCAAGCTCAGTGTCAGCATACTTCGGATAACAATTTCGTCGTCGTGAACGACTGGTTTCTTCAGAATTCGTCCTACCCCAAGAATAGCACTCTCCGGCGGATTGATGATAGGCGTGAACGCATCAATCCCGAAATTTCCGAGATTCGTAATCGTAAAGGTCCCACCTTGAAGTTCTCCGGGTGTTAGTTGATTACTCCGTGCCCGTTCAGCGAAATCTTTCACCTGCGTTGAGATTTCCGATAACCTCTCCTTGTCTGCATCCCGGACGACCGGTACCACCAGCCCATCCTCCAGTGCAACTGCCACCCCGATGTTAATTTCTGATAATAGGTGTATCCCTTCATCCGTGAGTGTTGCATTGAGTCGTGGATGTTCCCGCAAAGCATTCGCCACGACTTTCACAAGCAGATCGGTGTAGGTGATACTCACTTCCCTTACCTGTAGTTTATCGTTGAGCATCCCGCGTAATTCAACAAATGCCGTCGCATCAACTTCAGTATGGAGCGTGACGCTCGCATTTGTCTGAACGCTCAAGGTCATCCGTTCTGCGATAATTCCACGGATGCCCTCCATAGCAATAACTTCTGTTGCCTGCTGAAGTGCCGGAGTCTCTACAGCAGAAATTTCCGGTGCCGCGCTAGCCGCTTGTAACACATCGTCCCGGACGACCCTGCCATCGGGACCGGAACCGGCAATTGAACTGAGATTGACACCATGCTCCTTCGCCAATCGCCGTGCAAGCGGAGATGCCTTAAGGCGCGCGGCTTCGGTTGGAACTGGTACCCTCAAGTCGATATACCGCTGGACATCGCCCTCAAGGATCCGTCCGCCAGGCCCGGAGGCAGTGACTTCGGTCAAGTCAATAGCGAGTTTCTCAGCGAGCTGACGTGCTGCCGGTGAGGCTTTTGGCGCGATAGTAGTCGTAACTGATGGGGTCGCCTTCGGTTGTGCAGGCTCCACCGGCTTTTGTTGCGCAGCTTCTGTATCCGCTTCGACACGTTCGACTTCCTCACCGGGTGACCCGATAACAGCGAGTAGCGCGTTGACAGGAACATTGGTGCCTTCTTCAGCAAGGATCTGGGCAATAACACCATCGGTAGGGGATTCCTGTTCATGAACGACCTTATCGGTCTCAATTTCCAGCAGGGGTTGTCCTTCGGTGACGGTATCGCCTTCTTTAACGAGCCACTTCCCGATTTTCCCCTTGGTCATCGTCTGATCCATCTGAAGCATTTTCAATTCAACTGCCATATTTTAATATTCCTTGCGGTTCGATAAGACTGGTTTTAAGTGGACGATTTTCTCCGTATATCCAGCCCGGCGCGATGCTTGGGCTTACGCGCGCTGGTTGGTGGAGAACCGACGGCTATTTTTTCAGTAAGGCGATCATGAATGTGCCTCGATCAGTTCAATCAGGAGCTCAACATTTGCATCTTTTTCCAAGACGAGCGCGAATTTGTGGTATTCGTCGCCTTTGAAAATTGCCTGAACAAAAGGGCTAAATGCAATCAAAAATTGACTGCCCAAAAAGTTCAGTGGTTTGCAGGTCTCTAAAACGATAATTGCCGGCGCGGTCAGACCGCGCCTCACAATCCATGTCGCTGCCTTCTCAAGTAGTGCGCGTTGTTCCGATTCTGGAATATCCTCAAGGACCGTCGGTATTTCAGGGTTTGGTTCGTTGTTTGGATTAAGCATAGTTAACACCTATCCGACGCGCAACCTTCGCGAGTGCGACCTCGTAAATCTTAGAGATCTAAGTCACTGAGGTAATCAGCAATCTGCTTCGGTTGTCCATCAAGGGTCGTCTCCATTGCGGCGATGACAAGCACAAAACTTTTGATATTGTCCTCAATCCGGGTATCAGAAGGTTCACCATCATCAAGCCAATTCAGGAACTCATCGAACAGATGTTGATGTGCGTGATAGGGGATTGACGGTGCCTCGTAAACTTCCGTTCCGCCGCCGACGCGGTGGATGGTCATCTGGTTTCCGCCCGCGATTTCGACCGCGCCCTGCTCAAACTCTGCTCGGTAGTGTTCAGAATTCCAACAATTAATGATGCCTGCGGAGGAACTGTTCCCCTCATAAGAGGTGTGGACCCCGTTACCCATACGCATCATATAGAAGCCGCTTGAATAATGTTTAAAACTTGACCATTCGGGATTCCAACCGAATCCCATCAGCGTTTCACAATCGCCGCCAGAGAGGAATCGAAGCATATCAAGATGGTGTACGGAACCTTCAAAAAGTAGCCCGAAATCCATATCGTGCCGCCAATCTCTTCCCCATGAGAGATAGCGACGGTAATCACAAGCGTATCTGCCCACAATGTGCTGGAGTCGCCCCAATCTACCTTCATCACGGATGCGAATTAATTCCTGTTTATTATCCGCATAGCGATAGTTCTGGATAATAGCACACGGTAATCCGGTTTTTTGCGCGGTGCGTACCATCGCTTTTGCTGCGTCCAAGGTGTCCGCGATGGGTTTTTCACAGATAACGGGCATCCCGTTTTCCATAGCGGCAATTGCGGCAGGACTGTGGAATTGCGGTGGGGTCGCAACACCACAAAAGTCTGCCTTGACCTCTGCACACGCTTCGTTAAAGTCTGTAAAAAGTTGTGAGGTGCTGAGTCCTAACACCTCGCCTTGTGCTGCGAGAACATCTGTATTCACGTCTGCTAATCCGATGATTTCAATCCGATCGCTGAAATTATTAGTGAAGTTGTGGATCCAGCCACCTGCCATACCACTTCCACCAATCATCAAACATGTTCGTTTCGCCATATTTTTAATATTCCTTGCGGTTCGATAAGGCTGGTCTTTCAGGAACGTTCTGCTCCGTATATCCAGCCCGGCGCGATGCTTCGGCTTACGCGCCCTGTCTAATTCCTACATTTTTAGGTTAGAGTATCAATAAAAACATTGCACTGATAAGACGCGCCTATTGGGATATTAGTGTAGATTTCTGCATCAGTTTGCCGCGTAAGACGTAATCGTCCTTGCCATGTCGGACGCGTTCAAGTTCGGCTTCGGTAGCCTCGCGTCGCACTTTTGCAGGAACGCCCATTGCGACGGTTCCCGGTGGAATCTCCTGTCCTTCGCGGACAAGCGTGCCCGCAGCGACAATAGCACGTTCTCCAATGACTGAACCTGTCAAGAGAATCGCGCCCATCCCAATCAGGGCATCGTTGCCGATAGTGCAGCTGTGGAGAATGGCACCGTGACCGATCGTAACGTCATCGCCGATAAGGCACGGAATCTCTTTGTCCATGTGTATCACTGCACCGTCCTGAACGTTGGTACGACATCCAATCCGGATCGGTTCTAAATCTCCGCGGAGTACGCTGTTAAACCAAATGCTTGATTCTTCACCGATTGTTACATCGCCAATAATCATCGCCCCTGGCGCGACGAAGACAGAGGAATGTACATCCGGTATTATGCCCTCGTATTCTATCAACATTTTCCCTCTTTCCTATGAAAATAAGCGAGGTTGCAGCCCCTTCCGAGTAATAGGTGGGGACCCCACCATCGCCAGCAAAATTGAGTGTTAATTATAAATATTTACTGCTGTGCGACCAACAACTTGCGAAGATTTCCTATTCCCCACTTATAAGACACCACGAACACAACTGCGTGGAGGAGCATCAACCCAGTAAAGAGAACGAAATTTTCGGTATACCACGCTATCACCGGCACAATGATAAGTCCGACATCAACAATGAGTATTACTGTAAAGGTCATAACTCGTAAAATCGATTTCGGTTGCTGTGTTAATTCCGCCATCCACGGTAGCGTGCCGATCGCTGTGTTCAAGGCGCATCCTGCGGGGAGCGTTATAACAGGTGTCAGCAGCACCGGCATCCAATTGTGTCTTGGAATCGGAAGTAGATAAACGGCGACCAACGACCAGAATTCAGCATAAACCGACGCGCAGAGGAGTGCTGTCAGGAATTTACTTGTAAATATCAATCTCGGTGTGACAGGGGCAGATTTCAGCATCCACCACGTTTTCGCTTCATCCCGAACACCGTTGCAACTGATACCGAAAGTAATGAAGATGCTGTAAAGTACGATCTGCACGGTGAGACTCTCGGTGGCGTTCGTACCATCCCCCTGTATAAGCAAGACACCGATGTGAACTGCTAAAAAAAGCGTAAGCATTAGAATCGCAATTAGCCGTCCACTATGTCTGGCAAAGATCAGGAAGTCTTTTAGCATCATGGTTTTTATCTTACCGCGCCCGAGCGCCACGGCAATACCTTTTAGCGGTGATAGTTTAGAACCACCGTTGCGCCGTAAAGGTTTACGCTTAGCTTTCAAGAGGCGGATATTTTCCCAACCGCGTTGATAAATCAGTCGCGCGATGAGCATCGCCACTCCCACAGAAACGAGACTCCCACCGATACCCCCGAGTACCCATCCCAATCGGTCTTGTATTGTAGATTCGGTCGTCCAGATCAGCAGGAGTTTCCCAATCCATTCGTGTGGATACCATTTAGGGGCTGCGCTTGTCGTTTCTGGAGATGCCCAATCAAGCAAAAATTGCTTCACCGGTATCGAATCAAACGTCGTGAACAGTGTCAATGGCAAAAGAAAACCCACCGTCACACTGACCGCTATACCGAGCACTTTGAGCGTTGCGATGAGTCCGCCCGACGAAAAGAAGCGAGCGATGAACATCACACTGATAGTAATATAACTCGCAATAATTATGAGCAGACACAAGCACGTCGGAAACAGTCCTACATAAAAATGCCACGGCAGTTCAAAGATCAGCCCGAACATTACCCACGGTGGACCCAAAAAACAGAGTATACTCGGGAAGCAGGTGATAGTAAGGTGGACGAACTTATATCCGAAAATCGCCACCGGATGCATCGGTGTGGCGTGCAAGAGTGCGATGTCCGGCACCTCATATAGAATTTTCAGTGCTCCCTCCATCAACTCTTTCGCTACGACGATAATCCCGAATGCCATAAAACCGTTAATTACGCCCAACAGAAGCGCAGGATCAGCTCCAGTGAGACGCAAATGGCTGAAAAGGGAGTTGCCTAACACAGACAGTGCGACGATGAGAACGAGATAAGCGATGCCCTTTAAAACGCCTTTCCGCCACGTCTCTTCACTGTGTTTAAGGTTATTCACCCATCCGTGATAATCTGCTTTTAATAGAATCTTGATACTTTTTAACATTTCAGCCTGGTGCTTTGTCACAGATTATTTTATTTCCTACTTACGCCAAATTTTTAGGCATCAGCCGTTAGATCAAGAAAAATATCCTCTAACGTCTCTGTCTGTTGGTTGGCACTGGTGGGTTGTGCGTGAAGTTCTCGCTGTCTCTGTTGTAATTCCGAGAGCGTTCCGACAGCGATAAGCTGCCCTTTACTGATAATGCCGACCCGATCGCATATTCGTTCAGCAATTTCGAGAATATGTGTTGTCATAAAGACAGTACAACCTTGTTCACAGCGTTCGTGCAAAATTTCCCTGACAGTGCGTGCGCTTCTCGGATCCAGACCACTGGTGGGCTCATCAAGGAAGAGGATCTTCGGGTGATGCACGAGAAGCGAGATAAGCAGAATTTTCTTCTGCATACCGTAGGAATACCCTTTAATCTGATCATCAGCAGCGTCAGCGAGTTCAAGTTGCTCAAGTAGGATCGTCATTTCATTTTCGGCTTGCCGCGGCGGCACCTCATATAAATCGGCGATCATACGGATAAACTGCCTGCCCGTTAGTGCCTCATAAAGCTGCGGTGTATCCGGCATCAGTCCGAGAATCGCCTTTGCCTGCAGACTCTGCTTCTGAATATCGTACCCGCCAAGTGTTGCACTACCAGATGTCGGACGGAGTAAACCTGTGAGCATATTGATTGTCGTCGTTTTCCCCGCGCCATTAGGTCCGAGAAACCCAAAAATCTCACCGGCATCCACCTGTAATGTCAGCGCATCAACGGCGCACAACTTACCGAAATATTTCGTCAGCTCCAAGAGGTTAATCATTTTCGACGACTGCCCAAGACATCATCTTTGAGGTCCGCGAGTGCTTGGTCCAGGTTGAAGTTGTCTCCTGCCGCTTCCGCTTCGGTTGGAGTCAGAGGACTCTTGCCCTCCCTTATCTCTGCTTCGGTTTCTGTCGTTTTTAACTTCCGTTCCGCCTGTTTGAAGACTTTAGATACATCGTTCCCTATTTCATCAAACAACAATTTATAGAGCTTCGCACGCGTATCCGCCTGTTTCTGACGCTGGCAAAGGGTTTCAGCGCGTTTCACTGCATCTTGGAACTGGTGATAAAATTCGTGGAGTGCAGTCTTGAGACGGACAACAACTGCTTCTTGATCATCAATCTGGCGTTTATAGCCGTCTGCAAGGCGCAGATGTTGTTGCTTATGTTGCTGTGCTTCGCTTGCGCGTACGTGGTCACCCTTCTGCAAAGCGTCGTCTGCCCTTTTACCCCATATTTCTGCGGTATCAATAGCCTCTTGATAGGCGCGCCTGAGTCTCTGCGCCTCTGCGATCGCTGTAGCGACGAGATCTTTTGCCTCAGCGAGCCGCTTTTTCATATCAAGGATAGTTTTATCAACAAGGGATTCGCTACCGTCTACTGCCTCTATAAATTGGGTTATACCGTCTCGAATCTGCTCCGAAATTTCCTTAAGTCCTTTCACTGTGTATACCTCCCTAAGCCCATCATACTCATTTCTTGATAAATATCAAGCGAACGGTTTTATCTGCATACAATTCGGTACCAACACTTATTAGAAACATCCGTTTTGAAAAAGATAGCGAAAAAACAGTCTTTAAAACTCCTACATGGAATGCGTAACCAAACACCTCTATTCCATTGCGTGTGTGCTGAGCGCCTTGTAATCAGCGTTAACGAGTTCAATACCGTAAGTCCCTAACCTATCCATGATACACTTGATTGCGGGAACATTGTTGTCAACTAAAATTGAGGAGCGATTGTGTAGTGCAGCGGCTTCACCGAATGTGCCACTACCAGCAAAAAAGTCCAAAAGCGTGTCATCCGGTGATGAATGTACCTTAACGATGCGATTAAGAACCCCGAGTGGTTTTTGTGTCGGATACCCAGTCTTTTCACTCCCATTGGTGCTGACGATAGTATGCCACCAGACATCAGTTGGTGTTTTGCCTCGCGCTGCTTTTTCTTTGCCAACTAAACCGGGTGCCATATATGGAATCCTATCCATCTCTTCAAAATTGAAGGTATAGTGCTTAGGACTTTTAGCGTACCATAAGATATTGTCGTGTTTAGGGGACCACCATGATTTGGCGCGCCCTCCGTAATCGTAAGCCCAGATAATCTCATTCATAAACGATGCTCGTCCGAAAATCTCATCAAGTATCACCTTACAATAATGCACTTCTCTGTAATCAATATGGAGGAAGAAGCTGCCGTGCGGATCTAGTACCCGATACGCTTCCTCAAAACGGGGACGTAAAAACTTCAAGTAGGCATCCGAACTCGCAAATTTATCAGCGTAGTGTGTGGTTTTGCCTTTGCGGGTTCGGTATGTCTTGCCTTGAAAACCCACGCGGTCGCCTTGGGCATCTCGTTCGACCTCAATCTCTGTGCGTTGCTGGTGTTTTCCTGTATTAAACGGCGGATCAATGTAAATTAGATTGATACTCTCATCAGCAACATACTGCTGGAGAATCGAGAGGTTATCGCCATAATAGAGATAATGGTTAGTCATTTGATTATCTTCTTTAAACTCGATAGGCAATTGCACAACTTGCTACTTTCCTTTGTTTATTATTGCGAAATTATAGCATACTTAAGGACAATTTATCAAGCCTCTATCGGAATTTTTGGCTTCACGAGATTTTCCTTGACTACACACAACTTTTCGTGTAAAATTTTAAAGTGGAATTGAAAAATCTATAAAGAGACAAAACCTCATGCGCATTCTAAATCTGAACCGTAAATTCAAAAGCGCGAAGCGCTTGCCTGAGATTGTTAGTGTCTTCGCAAGACACGGCTTTGGACACATTATCTCTCAAATTTTTGAGCGGGGCCGGACGACCCGTTTTAGGTTCAAAAATGTGCTTGCACGGAAGGTGAGAGAGGACGCGCATTCCCAGAAGAAATCAAAATGGTGGCACCTTAGAAGCAAAAAAAAAGGTTCAGACCAAAGCCCTTCAGCGACACTGCTATCCGTCCCAGAGCGGTTAAGGCTTGCGTTTGAAGAGTTGGGACCAACATTTATTAAATTAGGACAAATCCTTAGTACACGGGTGGACATTCTCTCTGAACTCGTTGGGCAAGAGGAAGCATTGACTTGGATTACAGAGTTTCAGAAACTGCAGCGACAGGCACAACCGTTTGATTTCTCAGAGGTTCGCACCACCATCGAGACAGAATTTAAACGACCGCTTGAGGAGGTTTTCCCGACATACGAACAACACCCGTTTGCGGCGGCTTCAATTGCCCAAGTGCATGCGGCAATATTAAAGACAGGCGAACCAGTAGTTGTTAAAGTCCAACGTCCGCGCGTCGCAACGATTATTCAGACTGATCTCAATCTCTTGATGGAGTTAGCAGAACAACTTGAGAATCGGGACCCAGAGATGCATCTGTTCAAACCGACTGAACTTGTCCGTGAATTCTCGCGTTCCGTCCGGAAAGAGATCGATTTTATGATCGAAGCGGCAAATACTGATGCTTTTTATCAAAGGTTTTCAGAATCGACCAAAGTGAAGATCCCGAAAGTTTATTGGGAATTCACAAATCGTCGTGTCTTGACGTTGGAACGGATTGATGGTGTGCCGATTGACGCGACTGCCCAATTGGACGAGATGGGGTTCAACCGAGCGGAAATCGCTGAAACGCTCGTAGAACTATTTTACACACAAGTGCTGAGCGATGGGTTTTTCCACGCGGATCCGCATCCGGGGAATGTCTTCGTTTTAGACGACGGCAGGATCGGGTTAGTAGACTTTGGCATGGTGAGTAGAATAAGCGACGATATGTTGCGGCATATCTGCAATTGGCTCAGTGCTGTGCTAACCAAAGATGCAGATGCTGTCGTCAGAAGTTACATTCGGATGGGGATTCTTGGTGATGAGACAGATATAGCGGCCTTGAAGTTGGAAATGAACGACTTTTTAGAACGTTACTTTAATATGCCGCCGAGTCGGCTGCGTCTCGGTGAATTGATCTATGAGGTATTTAATGCATCACTACGTCACCAAATTCATACACCGCCAGCATTCTTAATGCTTGGCAAAACGGTAGCGACAGTGGAATCGGTTGTGATGAAACTAAACCCTGATTTTGATATTTTGAAATTCAGCCAACCCTATATCGCACAATTCCTCGTCCAAAATTTTGGAACCGAACGCTGGGAACGACAAATTCTGGATTCTGTGGAAGATTTCGCGGAACTGGCACGTGATATGCCACTTCAATTGCATCGTATCCTGCAAAAATTACAGCGCGGCTCTCTCAAATTTGAGTTAGAGCATTTGAGTCTTGAAGCAGTAACTAAGGCGTTTGACCGTGTTCTCAATCGAATTGCCTTTAGCGTGATTATCGCCTCGCTGATTATTGGCTCGTCGATTATCCTACAAGGTGTAGGGCTCTGGGAATGGAAGTTTTTTCTCGGTATTATGGGTTATTTAACTGCAACGTTCTTCGGATTCGGATTAGTAGTCTCTATCTTACGTTCGGGCCGCTTCTGATTCAGTGTTCAGTAGTCAATTAGCTGACGATCAATAGTGAATAAATAGACAATACACAAGGAATCTGTTATGGCAGTTTTACTCGGATTAGACGTTGGGGATATACGCATTGGGGTTGCGCTCAGCGATGAACTCGGTGTTGCAGCACATCCGCTGTGTACGCTGACCCGGAAAAATCGGAAGGTCGATCTGATCGCCATCTCAGACCTCATTTCCATCCACAAGATAGAACGTGTTATTATCGGGTTACCCATCTCACTTGATGGTTCGATTGGTCCACAAGCGGAAAAGGTTCAGAAATTTGCGCAACGTTTGGAGGGAATCATTGACATCCCGATCGAATTTCAGGATGAACGCTTTACAACTGCTGAGGCTGAAGAAATTTTGCGAGAACTTAACAAAAACACAAAAGAACAGAAAGAACTCATTGACGAGGTCGCAGCGGTGATCATTCTCACTGACTATTTGAATCAGGAGCGTGATCTGAAAACTACAGCATCTACTAATAATGCCTGATTTTCCGTCAGAATTTGAGAATATCACGACTGGCGCACCTTCAACAATCACGATTAAAACGTATGAGGTCAACACAAAAAAAGCGAATAATTAAGATAAGCATATTGACATTCTGTGGTCTCGGCACGCTCTGCCTCATCAGCTTATTGATTGGTGTATTCCTGATGTTACCGCCCACTTCTTCGGAAGAGATTGTTAATTTCGAGGTGCCAATTGGAAGCAGTTCGCGGGCAATTGCAAAGCAACTCGTTGAACAAAAGTTAATTCGGAGCGAATATGCCTTTCGTATAATCATCCGACATAGGGGCACTGGTAGACGTTTACGTGCAGGCATTTATGCGTTGCGGCGGAATATGGCGTTGTGGCACATCGTTGATGAATTTGAAAAAGGACAGGTTACGTTAGCAAGTTGGACAGTTCCAGAGGGTTTAACAACATCCGCCATTGCTGAACTTTGGGAAACGACCGGGTTCGGCACAGCTGAGGCATTTCGGGAAGCCGCCGAATCGTCTTGTCTGTTGAAGCAGTATGGCCTTGAAGGCAAGACCATAGAGGGTTACCTTTTCCCGAATACATACAAGTTCGCGAAAGGGATAACGGCTGAAAAGGCGGTTGAGATGATGCTTAACGAATTCAAACAGCAGTGGACTGAAACGTTTGATGAAGAGGCGCGAAACTTAGGGCTTACACGCCACGAAATTGTAACGCTTGCCTCCGTGATCGAAAAGGAGGTGCAATCTAAATCGGAACGTCCTCGGATCGCGAGTGTTTTCCATAACCGACTTACACGAAAGTGGCGGCTCCAGGCAGATCCAACAGTGTTGTACGCTTTAGGGAATCCAAAACGGCTCTTAACGAGAGCAGATTTGAGTGTTGACTCGCCTTATAATACATACAAATATAGAGGGTTACCACCTGGGCCTATTGCCAACCCGGGCATTGATTCAATCATAGCGACACTGCGCCCCGAAAAAACAGATTATTTTTATTTCGTGGCAATAGGCGAAGGAAAACATCACTTTTCAAAGACGCTTTCAGAACATAACAGGATGATACGAAAAATTCGACGTGCCTCTCGTGAACGTTAGGCATGCTTTACAACAAATCGAAGGGATAGTTGTCTAATAGCTGTCAGCAATCAACAGTCAGAAAGAGAAATCTGATGCTTAGTAAAAAAATTTTAGGATAGCCGATAGCCGATAACTCATAAAAAATGGAAAAGGCAGATTCACAGCAAACAATTCAAAACGAGATAACAATTACAGGAAAAGGGTTAATGTTAGGGAAACCTGTGACATTAACCTTGAAACCGGCACCCGCGAATTCCGGTATCGTCTTTCGGCGTGTAGATATGGCAGACACTCCAGAAGTGAAGGTATGTCAGGAAAACTGGGCAGACATTTTGCCGCGATGCACCAGTTTACGCAGTGGCGATACAACCGTTAGTAGCGTTGAACACATCCTTTCTGCTTTAGGAGGTCTCGGTGTTGACAACGCTATGGTGGAACTGGATGCCCCGGAACCGCCTGGGCTTGATGGGAGTGCGATGCCGTATGTTGAAAATATTCAAAAGGTAGGACTTGTCTCGCAAGACGCGCCACGGAATTTTATCGAGGTAGCAGAACCGTTTTCACTTTCCTCTGGAGACAGACAACTTGTTTTATTGCCTGCTGAGGCGTTAGAGGTCACATTCGTTTACGCCCATCCACAAACGAGTCCGCAAATAGCAACATTCAAAATAACGCCAGAATCATACGCCCGTGATATAGCACCCGCGCGAAGTTTCTGTTTTGAGCATGAAATTGAAGCACTGCAGGCACTCGGCATCGGGAAAGGTGCGAGTTATGAGAATGTCCTTGTTATCAACGCGGCAGGTGAACCGAGTACGCCGCTCCGCTTTGACGATGAGTTTGTCCGACATAAAACCCTGGATCTGATTGGTGATCTTTATCTCGCTGGACATCTCCCGAAGGCACATATTATCGCAATGCGGACTGGACATACATTCCATGCTGAATTCGTGAAAGCCCTCGCTGAGGCAGGGCATCTTCAACAGCCACCTGTTCAAGAACCTATTGAGGTAATGGAGATCTATGAGGTGTTACCGCATCGGCATCCGATGTGTATGGTTGATAGAGTCATTGAATATGAGAGTAAAAAACGGGCAGTTGGCATTAAGAATGTGACCTACAACGAACCGATTTTTGAGGGACACTTCCCGATGCAGCCTGTAATGCCGGGTGTACTACAGATTGAAGCACTGGCGCAACTCGCTGCATGGCTCGTGCTTCGGGACATCGGTAAAGAGGGTGAACTCGGTTACTTTCGTTCAATAAGTAAGGCGACATTCCGGCGTGCCGTCATCCCCGGAGATCAACTTCGATTGGAAATAGAGGTCGCACAATTGCGCAGCAGACTTGCACGGATCAAAGGTCGTGTTTATGTAGGAGACGAGCTTGCGACTGAGGCTGAACTATCAATCGTCCTGGCATCTGTCTGAAGTGCGATCCTTTCAACATTAACTGGCAGGCCCTTTCGTACGAGATGGCAGGATTAGAGAGGAACATCTATGTTAGAAACTGATATTCACCCGACGGCTATTATCTCTCCAGAAGCGACGTTGGAAGAGGGGGTCAAAGTCGGACCCTACAGCCTTATTGGTGAAGACGTTCATATCGGGCGTGGCACCGTGATAGGTCCGCATGTTCAGATTGAGAAATGGACAACAATTGGTGAAGAATGCAAGATTTTCTTCGGTGCTACTATCGGGAACGAATCTAAAGATTTGAAGTATGATGGTTGGCGGAGTTATGTAAAAATCGGTAATCGCAATATTTTACGCGAGTACGTTTCTATCTCCAGGTCAACATTTGAAGAGGGGTCAACTATCGTTGGCGACAACAACCTGTTGATGAATTGGGTTAATCTTGCACATGACACCATCGTCGGCAATAGAACGATCATGGCAAATTTTGTCTCGCTTGCGGGGCATGTTGTGATTGAAGATGACGTTCGATTGGGTGCGCACGCTGCACTACACCAATACGTCCGTGTCGGCAAGATGGCAATGGCAGGCGGGTTCTCAAAGATTGTACAAGATATCCCACCTTTCATGTTGTCTGCCGGACAACCGGCGCGGGTTCGGAGTCTCAACCGTATCGGCATCCGAACATCTCGGATTAATCCGTTGTCCCAGTTGACACCTGAAACGCTTGCAGCGTTAAAGAAAGCATTCCGTATCTTGTTCCGTTCCGGTCTACCGCTCAAACATGCGGTTGCCAGAGTCAAGGAAGAACTCGAAGCGACTCCAGAAGTTGAATACCTACTTGAATTTATTGAAACCTCCAAACGTGGCATCGGATTTAGCCAACCTAATCGCATCCTGAACGGCTAATTTCTCCGTTGGTATTTGGCGTTTAAAGATTTGCCACTTTGAAATATACGGAGCGAAAGCGTTGGAAAAATTAGGGATTATTGCAGGGGCAGGTGAGCTGCCGGTGCTATTGGCTCGTGCCGCTGTCGCTCATGATCGGGAACCGGTTGTCATCCAAATTACAAAGTCCGACACAGAACGATTTGCCGGGATTACATACGAAATTCATACCTATGGTGTCGGACAGATTCAAAAAATTGCCCGAACACTTCTCAACTCAGGTGTAAAAGAGGTAGTGATTATCGGTAAGGTCGAAAAAAATATCCTGCTTCGTCCATTCCAGATTGATACAACTACCATTAAAATTTTAGTAGAAAACCGACGTGAGAAACCCTCCGCAATTGTCAACGCAGCATTCAATTATCTTGAATCCGCCGGACTCACTATCCTCACACAAGACCGGTACCTCCACGATCTTCTCCCACAACCCGGTGTTTTAACAACGCGACAACCCACTGCAAGTCAATGGGCAGACATTGAACTCGGTATCACCACAGCACGCCAGATCGCAAATATGGATATTGGGCAAACTGTTGTCGTTAAAAATCAGATCGTACTTGCTATTGAAGCCATTGAAGGGACAGACGCGACTATTAAAAGGGGAGGGAACTTGGGAAGGAAAGGCGTAGTTGTTGCGAAAGCATCCGCCGAGAATCACGATTTCCGCACCGATGTACCGACGGTAGGCATGCAAACATTAGCAATGTTACATCAAGTTAAAGCAGGCGTACTGGCAGTAGAAGCACGACGAACCTTCGTTATGGATGCCGAAACACTTGCCGAGCAAGCAGATCGATGGAAAATTGCAATCGTCGCTGTCGATTAATTTTTTATAGTAAAACCCAAAAACATCTGAATACAATAGGGGTTGATACTTCACCGTCGCTGGCGGGGTTGGGAAACCCCGCCAGCGAGGATGGTGTTTTGTGTGTTCTAAAGTGTCCACGTATTTTCGGGATTTACTATAAAATAAAAAGAGCGGAGACTATACAATAGCAGCCTCCGCCCTTCCAAAGATGCGATTCAAACTATACCGCGTCTATTGCAGTTGTTATCTGCTCCGTCGTTGGAAACTGCCGAGTCTCTAACTTCGAGTAGAGCAGCGTGCCGTTTAACGAGACTTCAAAAGCCCCACCACTGCCTGGAATCAGATCGACTGTCTTAACTTCTGCACCATACTTTTCTTTCAAGGCATCTGCCAAACTGGCTGCCCGTGGTTTGTAGTTTCAAGAGGTGCAGTATTCAATTCTCACTTCCATAGGGTAACATTCCTCCTGATTTAGATTTTGAATAAATCCAACCGTTTATTTTAGAATTTTACCATTAATATTGGGAAATTGCAAGTTTTTTCGCGTCTTTTAGATATTCCGGAAGATTGGCACGAATCTTGCTACTATATTTAGTGTAGATACTGGTCTTGTCCGTAAAACAGAGTCAAAGTATACATTACCGCTGTGTTGGACACGATGTACCGATGTGAAGTTAGCAAGCAGGTGTTTAAATTATGAACAACGCTATTCAATTTCTGAACAAATCTGTATTTTTATCCATCTGCCTTCACCTGATAGGTGTAGGGATTGCCTCAATGTCCATCGTTGGAACACCGGACAAGTACGGCGATGCGATCATCGCGGAGTTTGTTTCGCTCCCGAAGACCCAAAAAACTTTGCACACACCACGTCGACTCAAGATTCCAGAATTAACACAACCAGATATGACGCGCTCACAACCTCCGCGTATCAAGTCACTTATAGAGGTTGCCCACATTCAGCAAAGTGAACTGCAATTCGTTGTTGATACGCTCCCTGTTTCCGCTGTTCATCAGACAACTTTGGCAGAAGTCGGCATAGAAGATGAGAGAGTACTTCCGTCCCGTTTACCTCCTCATTTAGCAGACAGTGGTTCACAACCGACGCGCTTCACACCTAAACGGATGCCACGCCCAGAGTGGTCATCCACTCCACCTGCTATTGCCAGCACACAAGCTGCGGAACTCCCAGCAGTCTCTGCACTTTTAAACGAACCGACACAAAACGCCAAGTTCTTTCGCAAAGTTGATCCGATATATCCGGAATCTGCCCGTCTTTCCCATAAACAGGGTCTCGTTGTCCTTGAGGCGACAATAGGCGTGGATGGCGTAGCGAGGAATATCAAAGTCGTCAAAGTTGTTGAAGTTAGCGGGTTAGGGTGTGAAGAAGCGGCTGTTGCGGCACTCAAAGCGTCCCAATTCGTGCCAGCGAAACAAGGCAAAGTCGTTGTCAGCCAACGCCTCCGTATTCCTTATCGTTTCCAGTTTAAAAGTTAAGCAATCCCCCATCTACTAATACCAGGGTCATTTAGTTTTAAACAAATTCTCGGATTGTCTAAATTTTTGGATCCTCTTTTTCAAGCTCGGCGCGGTTCCAAACCGCGCCTACTGGGCCTGGGGGGTCCAAAATCGGGCTAAAAACCGAAAACTAAATAGCCCTGACTAATACTGTGCCCTACTCGTGTCTTCCTTTAGCGTAAGAGAAAAAGGCTTGCTCTATCACGTCATTCCACGTATAATCTTTCCTACTGAGCCTATAAACTTGTCGTGTCCCGGAAATCATTTCTATTATTTCACAGGCTGTCGCGACATAGAAATTATCCTTCAGCGGAATAGGGAGAAAGGCAATATGGATGTTCAACTTAATAATAAAGTAGCCGTGATTACCGGTGGATCTACGGGGATCGGTGCAGCAACAGCGATTGAATATGCTAAAGCAGGTGCGAAGGTTGTCTTCGGTGATATTAATGAGGAAGATGCTGAAAAAACGCTTCGCGCGATTGTTGAAAACGGGGGTGTTGCGAAGTTCCAACGCACGGATGTCACAGCAGAAACTGAAGTAGCGGATTTGATGGAAACCGCTGACACAGCATTTGGTGGGATTAATGTATTGGTAACTTCGGCAGGTGTCCTGCGCGGACCGAGTGTTCGTATTGATGACTTTGAAGCAGCGACTTTTGACGCTGTTATTGATGTTAACCTCAAAGGTACTTTTTTTTCACTTAAGCACGCCGTTCCGATAATGCAAAGAAGCGGTGGCGGTGTTATCCTGTGTATTGCCTCAGGAGCAGGGGTGCGTGGCGGGAGCTCCTCGGTTGCGTATGCTTCCAGTAAGGGTGGGGTCAACGGACTTGTGATGACGGTAGAGAACCAGGTCGCGTCAATGAATATCCGCATGCATACTATTTGCCCGGGTGGACTCGCAACGCCTCTTAAATTGGGACAGATTGCAGAATCGGCAAAACGTGATGGACAAGATCCAGATGCGGCTGTTGCGAATGCCCGCAATTCGCTCGGTGATCCGGCAGGTGTCGCGCGAGTCCTAACTTTCCTTGCCTCTGATGCGGGTTCATACACGCGAGGTCAGATCTTCACGAGGTGAGATCCCTTTTACATAGTGGCACTAAGACGAAAAGATGTAATCGAAGTTCAGCCACAAACTTTTTGAATAACGGTAGAAGAGGATAGGGAAAACAGCGGAAAAGAGTGCCCAAACCGCTAAATTGACAAAGAAAGGAATAGCGGTAAAGGTTTCAAGGAGGAAATAGCTCGGAAAAGCGATGAGGACAGTCGCACCGTAGTTGAGGTACATGGCACCGATAAAATAGCCCGACTCGCGTTCAAACTTCAAATCACATGCTGTGCAGTGGGTAAACATCCTGAAAAAGGTTTGAAAGAGTGCACCCTCACCACATCGTGGACATTTCAATTGAAAACCATATCGCAGTGCTCTACTGAGGTTTTCAAACGTTACTTTCACCGGATTAGTAGGTGTTACTATCCCAAAAAACTTTGAAGGTGCGAAGGAGTATTTTGAAATCGTTCCAGAAAGAGAGTTTTTCGATGTACTCCAGATCAACAGAGATGCCGTCTCGGATTGTCCCTTGCCGGTGAGGACTGAGTTGCCAAAGTCCTGTCATTCCTGGACGGACGAGGTGGCGTTGGTTTTCCCAGGGTTCATAATGTTTAGCGAGGAAAGGCATCTCCGGACGCGGGCCTACGAGACTCATTTCACCCTTTATTACATTGAAAAGCTGAGGTAACTCGTCCAAACTCGTTTTACGGAGCCATTTGCCAATCAGCGTAATACGTTTGTCGTCCGTTTTCCCAGGTTTCTCTGAATAGGACGGTGTATCAACATGGAGACTCCGAAACTTGTGAATGACAAACAACTCGTTGTTTAACCCAACCCGCTTGTGGGAGAAAAAGACAGAGCCGCGCGAGGTTAACTTAATAAGAACGGCAACCAATCCCATCAGGGGAGCAAAAATAATGATAAGGAGAAATGCAGCGATCGCATCAAACAAATGTTTGCCACGCTTTGCGTAGAAAGAAGAGAGTCGTTCCACTAGAATCCCTGTTTTTGGTATTTTTGGCGAAGCTTGCAAGTTAAAACTTGCTGTTAAATTCTCATCGCGATGCAGGCTCGTTTCGTCCGCATCTTTTCCTATCTGGTCTATGCTTCTTGATAGGAATGGCATGGTTAATTCCTCTGACTGCAGTTTAATCTCAGGCGTAGGTTTACACGGCTATGCGCCGTTTCGACGAAATTCTCAGGGCATTTATAATCAATACCTTCGCCAAAAAAATAGCGAGTTTTATGAGTGTCAACTCAATTTCTGTGAAAAATACAGAAGCATCTCTATCACATCTCAAGGGATAAACGCCCCTGGTTCCCCTTGACAAGGGATACAAGGATGAATACTCCTTGTTTAGTGTCTTGCCCCCAAGGAACACTATTCATGGTGAAGTATTTACACGAGATATTAAAAAACACATCCGCAAACACCGGATCTGATTTTTATTGCTAATATCACTAAACATCTGAAGCCAATGGGTTGTATTCATTGCCCAAGCACTGAAATCAAGTCCAGATAATTGGCGAAGGTATTGTTATAATTAAACGTTATTAGTTCTGCTGGAGTTTCTCAAAAACATCAAGATATTGCTGCGCGATATTTTCCCAATTGAACTGGTTCCGAATCTGGTCTGGGGCACGCCGCCGGAAATCTTCAACCTGCTCTGGATGTTTTTCCAACATCTGAATTTTCTCTGTGAGCGATGCGACGTTTTTGTCAAAGAGTACGCCATAACGCCCGCCCTCCAAAACTTCATCGTTGAAGGGGGTATTCAGTGCAAGAATGCAGTTGGAAAACCCTAACGCCTTCAGAATAGAAGGGTTAATACCACCAAACTGATGCCCGTGGATATAGGCAAAGCAGTGATGGTGAAGTTCTTTAATGTGTTCAGAACTGTCAATATGCCCGAGAAATTTGACGTTTTTGTTGGCAATGTTTTTTAACTTCGTCAAAAATTCGTTTTCGAGTTTGTTGCCTTTGTAATCAGCACCCCCTGCTATCGCGAGTTGCTTTTGGCTGTTCGAGGCAACGAACGCCTCCAAAATGAGATCTGCATTATTATCCGGAACAAGCCGGCTGGCGATGAGGTAATAATTCCGAGGTTCAAGCCCATAAGCTTCCAGAACTTCTGGATGTTCCGAAGGCTCAATATTTGCGCCGTAAGCGATATAGGTGGTTTCCGCGCCCAATTCCTCAAGATAGAGGCGCTTCATTTCAGATGCATCGGTAATGACGATTGGGAACGCTGCTGTCGCCATCTTTGCGGCCCACTTGAAGTAAATTGCCCCGATTCCCTTCCATTTTGGACGGAGCCACTCCATGCCATCAACATTGATAACAGCGGTTTTGCCTGCGATGCGGAAGAACCATCCAAATGGACCATTACCAGCATTCCACGTTAGAATGACATCAGATGCAGTAACTGAAGCGTGTACCGTTGCGAGAAAACTATGGCTGAGGGTACTGAGCATCTTATGTTCAACACTTGGTAAATAAATGAGCTTGATGCCCTTCCATTCCGCCGGTCTCTCTTTGAAAAGTGCTTTCCGACAGTAGACGATGACTTCATGCCCAGCATCCACCCAGCGCGGGGCAAGTTCCCCCATGATCGTTTCCAACCCACTATAAGTGGCGGGAAGCCCGCGTATGCCTAATACCCGAATTCTCATTCTTTTTTTTTACCTCGTCCCAATACACGTTGCAAATCAAAGGGTCCTGTATATATTATAACCATTTTAGGCGCGAAAGTCCAATTTCTTTTGACGATGAAACATCTCGAAGCAATGCTATACCACCTTTGATGATAAGAAGGCTATAAATCTTCATTTTTTATCGAAAACTTACAAGCACCACTTTATAGCCTTTGATGACTGAAAGCGTGCAAACCTTCGTTATTTTTACCACGGAATTCGGGAGAGGAATTTGGCTTCGATTTCATTTGAATTTTCGTGTATATCTGGTCGATTTCCTAAGTTCCGCCGCCATACCCGTGTCCACTCTGCATAGATTGAATAACGCCCTATAACAACCCAGTTAGCCCCCACTGAGAGACGATGCTCGCTTTGTGTAATTCCTGATAAGGGTGTCCATACGTCATCTTTTGGCGCATCGGTCGGGTGCGACTTATCAATATTGCCTGTCCCGTGGCGCTCCAATTCATACCCGAAAACCGTTTCAAGTCTATCTGTCCACCGACGACGCAGTTCAAGCCACAAGTTATCAGCATCGGAGCCGATCTGATGTCCAATAGGTGTGGTAAAGTGTTTGTAGACATTTACCGGGTTTACATGCGTATATGCGTATTGGTTGATAAAAGCATATTCGGCTTGGAAATCAGTATCTGCGATGCCAAAAGGGTCTGTTAGGTATATGCCGCCTAAGATGCCGAACTTGGTATCCCAATGTTTAAAATTCGCTGCGGGATTCCCATCGTCAACCATCAGTTCGCCATAAATTTCAAAGTTGTCTATAGGACGAAGGCGCATATCAACACTCATAAGAACGTTGTCCCCACTGCCAGGGACGCGCCCATCTGCCCGTGAAATTGGTTGCTCGTTAATCAAGTAAATATTGACCGGATTCAGATAGCCCGGCTCAAAACGGTTGCCATAGACGACGACCTCAGAGAGACCAAAGCCGAATCTATTCCAGAAATATCCCTCTACCCTATGCCCCGAAATATACTTATCATTGATGTCCTCCGCCATATCTTCTAATATGCCGGTGAATGCGGTGAAGGTAACAGGGTCGTAGGTGGCTTGCAATTTGATCATGTCCATGGCGAGCGGATTTTTAGAGATTAATAGACTGTCATGATAGCCGGGTCCCCACTGGAGCGTCTCTTGTCCGAGTTGCAGCTCAAACCAAGGTAAATCAAACTTCATATAACCGTTAATAGCAGTCCGATTTCTGAGGTTGCCCTCCAATTGCCTAATTTTCGTCTCATCAGGGAACAGATCTTCAAAAATCTCACCGTATACGAACCTATGCGCTACGTCGGTAGTAAAGGCGAACGTGTTCCCCACCTGCCCATAAACCTGCGGGTAGATAGTGGTAACAAACATATTCCCTTCAACGGGCTGTTCCGCCGATAGATTATCGACAAGGTGAGTGATCGCGCGTTGTGAGGCTCTCATATCAAAAGAGAAGCGATAGGTTTCACCTGCCTTTTCGCCTGCCACTGTCATCACATGCAATCGCCCGTTAGACTGGCTTTGGGTTGTAGCCGTGGCACCGTTTTCCGTAGCAATTTTCGGAAACTCGCGAACTTCACGGTAAAACGCTAATAAGGCGTTTAACCGTTCCTGATCAATAGCACTCAATTTGATTTCGCCGTTCTCCTGTTTCAGCTGCACCTCCAGTAGATAGGATACTACCTGTTTTCGGGTGAGTGGTAAGGAACCACGCCGTATACCGGGCAAAACCCGCTTATTAAGTAAACGATGCACAAAGCGATAGGTTTCACGATTAAAGTCAGAAAGATCAGGGTTAAGCGGCACATTGATCAGTGAGGAGGCTTCTGTTAGCGGGGAAGCCAGTAGCAACATTGCAAGATAAGTAATTAACAGGTTACGTAAAACTATCATATTTTCTTGTCCAGTCTATTTGAGAATCACCATTTGGCGCGTGGCTTTGAATTGTCCTGCCTGAAGTGTGTAAAAATAGATACCACTCGCGACGGGTTCTCCAGCAGTATTTTGACCATCCCAATATGCAGCACGAGGTCGTGTGCGATAGGTGCCAGCCGTCTGGAAGCCAACCGATAACTGCCGGACAGACTCCCCTTTTAGGTTATAAATATCAATATGGACATCCGCGTCTTCTGCCAAATCGTAAGGCATCCACGTCTCAGGATTAAATGGATTCGGATAGTTCGGCAAAAGCAGGGTTTTTGTGGGTAAAATTGTGTTAATTAGGTGTTCTAAAGTGGCAACCCCTTGTCGAAAAACATCAGAACCATCATCTGCTAAACGTGCCTCAGTGAGCCATTCATTCGCAAGAGCAGCATGTTCTGGTGGAAGGGGAGCGGATATTAATGGTGCTGCAGCATTGCAAGATTCACCAAAATGTGCGGCAACCAGAAGCAGGTCGATGATGTCAACACGCCCATCCTTATTTATGTCAGTTTTAGGATATTCTGAAGGTTCCTCACCAAAA
Source organism: Candidatus Poribacteria bacterium (assembly GCA_965246985.1). GTDB lineage: Bacteria > Poribacteria > WGA-4E > WGA-4E > WGA-3G > WGA-3G. The sequence continues at coordinate 5,506,586 of OZ251998.1, forward strand.
CTGTTTGAAACGAGGATTATATCTTGAATATCGACAACGCCATCGTTGTTTATATCCCACAGTAACGTTTGTGGAACACGAACTTGTTGCTGCACCTCGGGCAACGCTGCTTGCCATCCGGCGTGAAGCTGCTCACTGAGATGAGTGACGAGTTCTGCGTTTTCAGGGAGATCCGCTATATTGACGGTTTCATCCGGATCAGCATCATAATCGTAAAGTTCCACACCGCGGCTCCCATTGTTTCCCCACTCTGTGTATCGGTAACGTTCTGTCCGTATAGAGTTTCCTGTGCGCTGTCCTTTTTGGCTAAAGGCAGCAGTTTTCCACGGACGTGTCGGTTGTTCAATGACGGGTATCATGCTTATGCCTTCTAACTGGGACGGTATCGGAATTTGGTATGCATCACATAGTGTCGGGTAGATATCAACGAGTTCTGCAAGGGCATCGGTTTTAACACCTTGATATGTCTGCCCTGGTACGCTGACAATCAGTGGTGAACGGAGAGAAACTTCAAAAAGAGTGTTTTTTAGCCATTGTCCATGCTCCCCAAGATGAAAACCGTGATCACCTGCAAAAACGATGACTGTGTTTTCGGTTAGTCTAAGCGCGTCAAGGTGGTCCAGAACACGTCCGACTTGAGCATCTGTAAAACTTGTTGATGCAGCATACGCTCGAATCAATTCTAACGTTTTTGCATCCGAGAGAGTGCCTTCATCGGGGACATCTTGGAAGTCTCTAAATCCCTCAAAATTGCCGTTGGCAATAGACGGCGTGTCCTTAGGAAGGTTGGAGGAAGATGGTAGATTAAAAGATTCACCATTATATAATTCATAATACCTTTTTGGAGCGTAGAAAGGCAAATGGGGTTTTCGGAAACCAACAGCGAGAAAAAACCGAGTGTCTTGAATTTCATCCAAAACCTCAATTGCGCGCTTTGCAGCTTTCCCATCTCTGAGTTCGTCATCTTCAACATCAAGTGCCTGCCAAGAAGGAACCGATGATCGGTTGTCATAAGAACTCGGCTGTGTCCACGAAGGGACACTCCATGAGTAGGTATCATCTTGCCTTTCCAGGTTTTGTGCAACTTTACCAACGGATTGGGTATGATAGCCGGACGTTTTAAAGTGCTGTGGGAGCGTCACAGCGTTTGGTAACCTTTCCCTAAATCCTGCTGAGTTGGAAAACACCCTTGTTGTGTCAGGTCTTAATCCAGTAAGCATTGATGTCCGGGATGGATGGCACAAAGGATATTGGCAATAAGCACGGTTGAAGAGTGTACCTCTCTGAGCAAGTTTATCAATGTTAGGCGTGTGTATCTCTGGATGTCCATAGCATCCAAGTAGAGGACGAAGATCATCAACAAGAATGAACAACACATTGTATTGACAATCAGCGTCTGCCTTAAGTTTGGGCAAAAGTCCTGTTGTGAAAGCGGCAGCACCTACCTTCAAGCTTGTTGATAAGAAGTCGCGTCGGGTAAAAGGTTGAGAGAGAGCTTTCTGTTGGTTATCGTTTTTCATGAGTTTTCTTCTATTTTGTAATTACCATTCGTCGTGTTGCTTTCACCTGCCCCGCATGAAGCGTATAAAAATAGACCCCACTTGCGACAAATTCACCTGCAGAATTCCGCCCATCCCAATATGCGGCTTGTGTCTGGGTCCGATATGTACCTTCGGTTTGGAAACCAAGTGATAACTGACGGATAAATTCGCCCTTCAGATTGTAGATATAGATGTGGACATCCGTGTCTTTTGCCAAATCATAAGGTATCCAAGTCTCTGGATTAAAAGGATTAGGGTAGTTAGGTAAAAGCACCGTTTTTCCAGGAATAACACTATTAAGTAATCCTTCCAAGGTAGCGATGCCCTGCTTGAAAACATTAGAGCCATCGTCCGCTAAGCGTCCTTGAGCGAGCCATTTATCCACGAGACTAAGGTATTTTGGGGAAATATCTGTATGTGTTGCTGGTGCCGCCGGGTTGGTAGATTCCCCAAAATGCGCGGCAACTATAAGCAAATCTATGATGTCAACGCTACCATCCTTGTTCACGTCAACTTTCGGGTTTGCCGGGATATCAGTATCAAAACTGTTTGAAACCGAGATAAGGTCTTGAATATTGACGATGCCATCGTTGTTTATATCCCAGGGTAACGTCTGTGGAACGGGGGTTTGTTCCTGCATCTCAGGCAAAGCCGCTTGCCATCCAGCGTGAAGCCGTTCGCTGAGATGTGCAACGAGTTCAGCATTTTCTGGGAGATTCGCTATATTGACTGTCTCGTTTGGGTCAGCATGGTAATCATAGAGTTCCGTCCCGTGTTGACCATTGTTTCCCCACTCGGTATATCGGTATTGTCCGGTACGCATGGAGTAACCATCCACAGAAGCACTATTCAATATTCTGGTCAATTGGCTAAAGGCTGCTGCTTTCCATGTTCGTGTCGGTTCTTCTATGACAGGTACCATACTAATACCTTCAACTTCTGTTGGAATTGGCAGTTGACAAGCATCACATAATGTCGGGTAGATGTCAACAAGTTCAACTAAGGCATCAGTATTTACATTACGATGAGTTTGCCCTGGTATGCTGACTATTAAGGGTGAACGGACAGAATCCTCAAAGAGAGTGTTTTTTCGCCAGAGTCCATGTTCCCCGATATGAAACCCATGGTCTCCCCAGAAAATGACAATCGTGTTTTGCGTAAGATTTAGTGTATCTAACTGATTTAGGACACGTCCGACCTGTGCATCTATAAAACTTGTTGTCGCTGCATAAGCGCGAATTAATTCTAATGTTTTCTCATCAGAGAACGGAGGATAGTTTGCAATATCTTGGTACGCTTTTAATCCTTTGGGATTAGAAGCTATACCTGGAGCATTAATAGGGAGAGTTGAATCAATAGGTACTCTGAAATCTTGCGTTGTATATAAATCAAAATATTTGCTCGGGGCATAGAAGGGTAAGTGGGGTTTATTGAAACCGACCGCAAGGAAAAATTGTTTGTCTTTAATCTCAGTTAGGACTTCTACAGCAGCGTTCGCAATTTTTCCATCTTCAAGTTCATCATCATCATCAACATCAAGAACCTGCCAAGAGGGAGAATTTGCTTTATTAACGTATTGCCAAGGTCTCCGCCAAATTGGTTCGCTCCAAGAGAGTTTATCTTGCCACGCAGCATCACCGTGAGCGATTTTTCCAACGGAGCGAGTATGGTAGCCGTGGTCTTTGAAATGTTGGGGTAACGTCACAACTCCTGGGAGTACTTCACGAAAATCTGTGGGGTTGTCATAGATCCCAGTTGTATCCGGACGCAACCCAGTCAGTACCGAAACTCTGGAAGGATTGCAAACTGGAAATTGACAATAGGCACGGTTAAACAGTGTGCCCTGTTTGGCGAGTCTGTCAATATTTGGCGTGTGCATTTCTGAATGCCCATAGCATCCAAGCAAAGGTCTCAAGTCATCTACAGCTATGAACAATACATTGTATTGTGCCTCAGCGTTAACTTGCAGTTTAGGTAAGAGAGTTGTTGAAAGTGTGGCTGCGCCTGCTTTCAAACTGGTTGAAAGGAAGTCTCGCCGAGTAAACTGTCGTGAGAATGTCTTCTGTTGCTTCGATTTTTGCATTAACTGTTCCCCTTATTTTGTAATTACCATTTTACGCGATACTCTCACTTGCCCAGCTTGAAGCGTGTAGAAATATACACCACTTGCAACAGGTTCACCAATAGAGTTACATCCATCCCAATAAGCTGCCCGCGATTGTGTCCTATAGGTCCCAGCAGCTTGAAAACCCACTTTAAGTTGATTAACAGTTTCACCTTTTAGATTGTATATAGTGATACGCACATCGGCTTCCTCCGCCAAATCGTAAGGTATCCACGTCTCAGGGTTAAAGGGATTCGGATAGTTAGGTAAAAGCACCGTTTCTATTGGAACTGCCAAATCTATTAACAGCTCTAAGTTAGCAATTCCTTGACGAAATAAGTTAGAACCGTCATCGGCTAAACGTGCTTCTCTAAGCAATTGTTCAATCCTGTCAACATGTTGAAGTGGCATAGAAATAGATTCTGGAGCTGCAGCGTTGCTTGATTCACCTAAATGCGAAGCAACAAATAGTAAATCAATTATATCAACATTACCATCCTCATTTATGTCAACTTTCGGATATTCAAGCGTATCAGTGTCAAAACTGTTTGCGACTAAAAGGAGATCTTGGACATCAACAACACCATCATTGTTTACATCCCACGGAAGAAACATAGAATCAAAATCTCGTTCTTGGTTAGTAGGTAAAGCGGCTTGCCAACCAGCCCGCAGTCGTTCATTCAGGTGTGAAACAAGTGTTGAATTTTCTGGCAGATTAGCGATGTTCACCTTCTCATCTGGATCGGTGTTGTGATCATAAAGCTCTCTACCGAGTGACACATTCTTTGCATGTTCAATGTATCGATACCTTTCCGTACGTATAGATCGTTTCCCATATTCTTTACCAACTTTGCTAAAGGCGGCGGATTTCCAAGGAGAGGTAGGTTCTCGGATTACAGGAACCATACTCAGACCTTCCAGTTGTTCAGGAATAGGAAGTTGACACGCCTCACATAAAGTAGGATAGATATCAACAAGTTCAACAAGTGCGTCCGTTTTGACACCGATATGTTCCTGTCCAGGAATGCTAACGATAAGAGGTGACCGAAGTGCCACTTCAAACAAGGTTCTCTTACCCCAAGTTTCATGCTCGCCAAGATGAAATCCATGGTCCCCACAAAGAACGACAATTGTCTTCTCTGTTAACCCAAGCATGTCAAGTTGATCTAAAACGCGTCCGACTTGGGCATCCATATAACTTGTTGCTGCCATATATCCCCGAATTAACTCTAATGTTTTTTCTTCAGAGAGAGGCTCTTCACCTGAAGGAATATCAGAATAGCCTCGTATTTCATGTTTAGAATGAGGAACGACATGTGGGACCTTATCGGTAATAGGAAAATCGTACAATTCGTAATATTTTGTTGGCGCGTTGAAAGGCATATGTGGTTTGTTGAACCCAACAGCAAGAAGAAACTGTAAATCTTGAATTTCCTCTAAAACCTCTACAGCGTGCTTCGCAGTTTGGCCGTCCCTTAGTTTATCATCGGCAACGTCAAGAGCCTGCCAAGAAGGGATATCTTTATACTGTGACAGTCTTATTCTCCAACCTGGAGCACTCCATGAAAGTTCATCATCAAATGCCGCAGGGCCATGTGTTATTTTACCGATAGAACGCGTGTGATAACCGTATGCTTTGAAATGTTGCGGGAAAGTAACCGCATCAGGCACTGTCTCCCGAAAGTGGGTGTAATTATCTTGGACACCATTTGTCTCCGGACGCAATCCGGTAAGTATAGAAGCACGGGACGGATTGCAAACTGGAAATTGACAATAAGCACGGTCGAAGAGCGTACCTCTCTGCGCAAGTTTATCAATGTTAGGCGTGTGCATCTCTGGATGTCCATAACATCCTAATAGAGGTCGCAAATCATCGACAATGATGAATAAAACGTTATATTGACCTTGGGCGTTAGTTTTTTGTTTTGGTAAAAGCCCTGTTGTGAAGGCGGCCGCGCCTGCTTTCAAACTTCTTGTAAGGAAGTCCCGCCGCGTAAAAGGACGTTTTGCTGAGGATTGTTCTTGCACTTGTACAGTTGACATTTTGTACATAATGTTCATGATTCCTACGGAAATACAATAGAAGTCTGTCCATCTCTCATAGATTCTCTGAATAGCATAAGGAGTTCTTCCTCACCCTTTTCAGGGAACTCAAAAGATAGACGAAGGTATTCAATGATTATTTCATCAAATGAACCGATGTACGCAAAGTAAAACATCCCAAGCGTACCTTCTTTCAGTTTTTCAGCAAAGGCATCTTGGAGGTTCTCAAATCCTTCCAACAGTGTAGCGTTTTCAAGGTTCTCTTGGCGATATATATCCACCAAATCAACCCAAAGTCCTTTTTTAAAACCGAGTTCTTCTTTAAAGATGTCTTCAGAAGCAGTGAATACAGTAGAAAAATCGCCTGTTTCTTCGCCTTTTTGATGTACTTCTTCGCGTTTTTCATTGACTTTTTCCATTGCCGCTCGTGCTTTTTCTAAAGAGCTCTGCGGAGGGGTGATAATTTCCATAATTGGCTGTTGCATCCCTTGATCGCATCCGATGAGCGATACGAATGCACAAAGCATTAACCCTACACTCCGCACTTGTTTTGACACATTTTGGTATTTTTAGACAAACCCACGTCACGAAAGGGTCCAAACAGTATAAATAAAATTTAGAGATGGTAAATAAGATTTCATTTCGCACGTATATCTTCTCTGATCCATCTGAAATCGCTTGTTGAACGTTGGAACCACGTGGGTTTAGAAAATAAATACCAAAAATCCGAAATTAGAAGTGCGGAGTATAGGATTAACACAATCAACAACATTAATAATCTCATTTTAACTCCTTTTCAAGTAAACCGAGAATTTACAGGATGGGTTCATTTTGACAGTCTACTCCTGTTAAAAAGTTTACTTAGTTATTATACTTTAGTTTTCGCATTATGTCATGGAAAATAGGCGCGATTTTCGGATGAACATCAAACGGTTTTCTGGGAGGTACTGGATGCAAAGTCTGTCGCGAATACTCACGGAACTTACTATCCGCTGGCAGTTCGCAAAAGTCGCATAACGCGGCGAGTGTCTTGTCTGGATCTAATGTTAAATCCTCAAAACGGACGAGATGAATACAATCAGACGATGCTTGCATTAAACGTAGCCCCTCCTGCATGGTGAGTATCCATTCTACGGCAGCTCTGTCGAGATGCCGCTCAAAATGCTTAACTTCATCAGCGATCTCAGAGAAAAGTGGGTCTGTTTTAACGAGTTGTTCGACTAAGAGTTGCCACTTTCGATCATTTACGCCCCACCAGTCGTGTTTTTCGTTATTGACCTCACCACCGAGCCGCTTTGACCAGTTCGTAATTGAATGGCACGTATCCCAACCGTTCCGCACGAGAAAGATAAAACGGGCATCGGGAAATAGTGCGCGCACGAAATCCACCCTGAAGATAAGCTCCGGATATTTATCAACAAGACGTTCTGAACGGGTCGTTGTCAAATAAGCACCGAACATTTGAACAGCGCGTTGACGCATTTCGTTTGTTGCATCTTCGGCGGTGAGACGATACTTTGCGTCGGATTGACTGTAGTTTCCGATGACATCTTCATGTGGGTGGATGAGATGCCATACTGCTTTCGGTTCGTTGAGATAGCCGACTTCTCTGTGCATGGAAAGCACGATGCCGAGTATTGTGGTGCCACTGCGTCCGGTGCCTAAGATAAAGATCGGTTTTTTAATAGGTTTATATTTACGATTATTCGTGGAAACCGTTTTTAAAAGAGAAAAGACAAGTGGATTGATCCAGCGACCTTTTGTGGTTACAGGGCGACCTTCAAAGAAGGCATAACTAATGAGACGTGTCAGTGCTTTCATGGGACGCGTTTTGATGTAACTTGGATTAATTTGGGCAATCATGTTTTCCTTGGGAGAGAAGACGAACGAACATAGAAATCATAAACGTCTTTTTAGAGTTTCACGGATGTTCTTCACCCGGTCAAGATTAAAGAAAAATGCTCCCGCTAATTTCACGGGAAACGTGAGCAGATGAAGTCCTAAACTTGCGATATTAGGTTTTATTGACGCAGGCGTATAGTTATGTTTCTTCATCAGTACCGCAGTTATAGTCTGGTTGAGGTAAATTTCAGCGAAACTGAGTTCACCGTCTTGCCAACTGTGTGCGCGATGCGAATTGATACCGAGTTGCTGAGGTTGATCCTCCGCGACGGAAGAGCCGACTTGCGGCACTTGGAGCATCTCATCGGTGTAAGTAATACCTACAAAATCACAAAGGTACTTAACCGTGGTTTCAGCGTGCGTGAGGAGTTCCTCAAAGTAGACAGAAATAACTCGATCATGCTGCGCAAACCGATCCGCGGCGTTAACAGCAGTCCGCCATATATGACTGATGGTGATTGGATGATAGTTCACCCAATCACGAAGTGTTTCTTTCAGCGGCATATCGCTTCCACCGAGAAATCGGCGTTTCCACTTCTTTTTTTGGGATAATAGTACGTCACGCGGGTCGCGAATCATGTTAATAATCCTTGCCTCGGGGTAAAGTTCAAGGATATCCGCAATGTAAAAGACATTACGTGGCGTTTGGTCGCAAGGGATAGTTCTATCGTTTTCAGCGGCCTCATGGTAGAGAAAGGCTTCAAAGAGAGATGCTGATGTCTCGGGATATGTAGTTAAACGCTCAAGAAACGCCTGTGCCTCGCCAAGGAACCGACGTGAGTCTCCATGTGTACGATAGCCCTCGCGTTGAATACAATATAACTGTGCAGCGAGTTCCTCTATCTCCTCTTTAGGCATTTCCGACGAAAAGGACGGGGCATACAGTTGGCCAAAGAAATGTAGTTCACCAAAGGTGTAAACACTTGGGTGTTTCCCTAATATACGTCCCATCATCGTTGTGCCACTGCGACTATTGCCTACAATAAATATCATTAGTAGTTATCAGTTCTCAGAAAGATGGCCGTCAGCCGTCGGTTGTCAGCCGTCAGCGGTTTAACGTCATCTCCTTACTTTAAGGATACCAAAACTGTTTTTAGGGATAGTGAGCTCTGTTGCCTTTCCAGCCCATTCTTGGATACGGACTTCGATTTCACCGGACCCCTCCATTTCGGCATTGCCGCCGTTCGTTGCATTGAGTTTTTCACTGGCAACATAACGATAAGTGCCTTTGTCTTTGTAGCGTTTGCCATCAATAAAGAGTTCTGGGGTGTGGTCTTCACCTGTGCGATTGCTAACGAGAACAACAAGGTGCTCTGCCCCTTTTCTACCGATCACTTGTGCCTGAATACCGAGCATCTGTTTCCCCTGATATTCCATAGCCCCCGTAAGAAGAGGTGGGTTTTGGATCGAGAGGGTGAACTGTGTGTCCGCATGTGCAAAAGCTTCTCCGATAAGTTGAAAAGCGGGATAGACAGCACGCCGAATGGTGTCCCCGAAATCCGAATCTGGTTCACCGCCATATTTCCAAAAGGTGCCGGGTGTCGCAGGCGTTATCGGTGAAAACACAGGGAATCCCTTGCCAGGACCGGTGATAACATGAAAGTTCGCCTGTGTGATGTTTGGCAGTGTTAACATTTTTAGAAAAAAGTCGCCGACGTACATTGCATGGAGTTGTGTGTTTGCAACACGATTGGCAGGGTTAGCGATGTTCCACTCGGTTATCCACATCTCCTTGTTAGGGAATAATTTTTGATAGTATTCAAGTGCCTCAGGGACAGCAAAGTGAATCCACCCTATGAGATAGCCTCGCATTTCCTCTAACTCTTTTTTCCGAACGGCTTTGTAGGCATAGACATGAACGGTATAAGCATCGAAAAAACTAGTATCCGCTGCGAGGCCTTCATCCCATTTCCGTTGCTGTGTTTTTACCAACCAACCCTCTTTGTGGAATGCGATTGGAGTGGCACAGACAGATACTTTTATATCCGGGTTAACGGCTTTCATCGCTGCAGCATGTTTCTTAGCTTCCGCGATGTAGGTTTCGACGGTAGGGTATTTGTTAAGATAGTGCGGTAGATAGTACTCGTTGCCGAGTTCCCAGTGTTTAACTTCATATCCGTTGTCTTTGGCATAATTGACCCACGCAGCACTTTCCTCTGGACTGCCCGTCCATAAATTTACAACGACAACAGGCGTTATATTTAGTGTGTTACATAACTGCATAAAATCGTCGAAAAGGATTTTACCGTTCCGCCGTTTTTGGAGTTTGACGTAATTTCCTTTATTTCGTTGATTCAGTTTCGGGTTGAGGGTTGATGCCATTTCATTCTCAAAAAATCCGCCATGTTCCCAATGATAAAAATTTCCGACTGTACCACCGGGAAACCGCAATGTTTTTGGAGCAAGTGCCTTAGTTAATTCAACAAAATCGGGATCAAGGTAGCCGTAATCACCACTTATCATGTTTGTGTTGAAACCGTAAAGTGCCTGGCGGAGGGGTTGGGCGTTGCGGGTGTCAACTTCTAAACGCAGCGTATCCTGCAGGTCTTTTCGATCTTGGCAGCCGATACTAAGCAGCAGCGTTATCAACCCAATCAGTACTATACAGCAGGTTTGAAAAAATTTGTTAAAAATGCGATAAGTATTTGCAAACTGAAAATGTGTACTTAAGAAAAAACCTTTATTTACCATATTTGCCCATCCTGCTCAGCGCGGAATAAAGTGCTTATAACGTTATCCTTATAGGTTTATATGTAGGAAGTGTCCTATCGCTAGCGAACATGAGTCCTGCACAGAGCCAGAAATAGAAACCGTATCCTCGATATTCAAGGGTTCGATTAAAAAAAAGCAGGAATACGGTAACAGCAACAAGGCAGAGCATAATGATTGCGACCTGCTGTGTCACGCGCGAAACAGGGGCACCCCGCTCTATAACAGATGATGTACTGACGGATCTTTTATAAAGGTTTAGGGCAGCGCGAAAGAGTTGGTAAAATATTAAAGCGAAGAAACCGAGACCCAATATGCCATAGAAACAGAGGATCGCCACCCAGTATACATCCTTGAAACCACTTTTACTGAGTATTTTCAGAAGGAATGACCGTTTGCTCATATTGAGTCCCTCAATCGTAGAATTCTGGTCTGCGCCATAGCCTAAGATAGGTTTATTTATAAGGACTGTTGGTACATTCCCGATTAATGCCCCAAGTCGTTGTTTTTGTGCGATACGGACATAGGAACCAGAAAACACGCCTGTTACGTTGCCGACAAGTCCAACCCTTGCTTTGCGCGGATTTATGTATTCAAGGTTGAATGGATTCACAACTGCTAACAGGAGTCCGAAGATAAGTGCCATTGCTCCTGCTAAACGGAGGGTCTTTTTCCACCCGTAATGGAAGTAGTACCATGCGGCAGCAGCGAGGAGCGCAGAGAATGTGGCAGCGCGTGAATACGAACGAGCGATAAAGAAAAATAGTATCGCTGCACCCAGCAGATTCAGATACTCGAGTTGTCGAATACGAGACAGATAAACGATGAGCACAAGAATCATAAAGATACCGTAAATGACGGTATCGCCTAAAGTCCCATAGATACTCCCAATTTCCCTGCCGATCTCAAGCAATCTGTATTCTTTCGTAAATCCAGCGATGCCGAGGGTTGACTCACGCGGTAGGAAAAAATCAAATGCGTCGGGACCTCCCACCCACTGAATGAGACCTGCTGCGAGTTGGAAGATACCGACACCAAGGATTATTCGCAAAAACGTAGTAATTCTTCTTTCCGATAGGGAAGAGTTTGCGACGAGATAGAAGAGCACGATATATCGGGCAAACGGTCGGATGTTATAAAGACTTCCCATCAAGGGAGACCTGTTTACGAATATTGAGAGTAGAACGATGGTATAAAACCCGATAATTGGCAAATCAATCGCCGTTTTGACGAACGGGATGCCTTTATGGAGTTTATGAATGACAAGTTTCCCAAAAGCGATATAGATGAGGAGTTCTCCGAAGAACCTTAAATAGGAGTAGGCGATATCGCTAACCGGTAGAAACTTCAGTACAAACTCTTCAAAAGCAACGTATCCAGTCAAAAAGTAAATCATTTTTTATGGGTTGTCAGTTGTCGGTTTCCGACAACTAATAGCTAATAGCTGAAAGTCTTCCGCGAGTGTTTAATTCCAAGCGGAGAGGTCCCTGCCTAATAATTCAGCCAATTGTTCGTTGAACGGCTTAAAATATGCCATCTGCTGTTCGCGTGTCTCTGGATTGAGCGGTGGCGGGGTTGAATTCAGGTTTTTCTGAGGCTTGTCGTTCCAATCCAGAATGGCTTTCCTCAATTTGTAAGCGGCGGCATCTGGTACGAGTTTCCGAATGGCTCTTCTCAGCGGATTGTGGGACGCAAGAAATTGCGTAAACAGATAATTAAATCGTTCGGAACGCGGCATAGCGGCTTGGTTATGCCTTTCGCCGATGACGGGCTTAAAATCGGGGTGGACACCGATATGCATAAAGAGTTGTTGACAGACAGTCTGGGCGTTCTCCTTCAAATCGTCAGTTAATATGCAGTGTACATTATTCAAACCGAATTGGGTTATCAAATTTTTGACATGCGGATAATAGATACCGTTGTACTGATAGGCGCACTGCCGCCATTTAAACCAGTCTTCGTTCAGTCGTGCTTCCTCAGCGGCAAGTGCCTCTTCATAGGTTCTGATATTCTCCCAACCTCTCCGCCGAGCCCACCAATAGGCGGAATAGGCACGTGCGACCGGTTCCCGCAGCAGGATCACAAGATGCATCTCAGGGTTGTGTTCATAAATCCGCTGCATGACTTCCGTCGAATGCATCACCATCACATTTTTAGCGATAAGTCGTTTATCCGCAATATCGTCGTGGTCATATTTTCCAGCAAAGTACTTGGCGAAAGCCGATTCATACCCACGACTGTACTCACGGTCTTGCAGGAAAAAGGTCATCTCTGGCTGTGCGTGCGTGTAGATATCTGGGTGTTGCGCTAAGTAGCGAAGGAGTGAAGAGGTTCCAGCTTTTTGGGCACCAACAATCATTAGTCGGATTTTTGTAGAGGTTTCCATGGTAATGGTCTTCCAATCAATTCGGTGAGGGTGTCAATATCGCGCTGGTAATAATCGACTAAGCGATGTTGCGTTTCTTTTGACAACTGAATTTCCTTATCAGGCTGCGTGTTCAAGCGGAGATAGAGCGGTTCAATTGTCCGCCTGATTGTACGCAATGGATTATGAATGATCGGTTTATTATGTGTCCACTGTCGCAATCGAAACCGGAAGTCTCTATATTTCTGATGCAATTCGGAATTTCGCATCTTTTCGGTGCGATTTGTCACTTTAAAAGTGTAGCCACTATAAAAATCGGCATCTATACCGGCGAAGTTGCATAAACTCGCCATGACACTCACGGGTTGTGCCGCGAGTTCCTCATAAAAGAGCGTGTGGATGCGCGCTGGACCGAATTGATTAAAATAAGGTTTCAGATAGACAGTATAACATCCCTGCTGGAGTGTTTGCAAGTGCTGGGTTTCGACCGCTCCGTTGCGTTCCAAAGAGGCGAATAGTAATTCAACATACGTATCAAAACTCACATTTTGTGATAATTTGTCAATCTGCTTTGCGAACCGATACCACGAAATTAACCTTGAAATCGGTTCACGTAGACTGAAGACTAACTTTGCCTGTGGCAGAAACTCAGCGATTCTCTCACGCGCCTTTTCACAATATAGGTAATCGGGTGTTGATTCCATCCGTAGTTGCGTTTCATCGCAGTTAGGAAACAGAGAAGCATATTCTTCAAGTTCGCCTTTGTATCGATATTTTGAGGGAAGGGGATAATCGTTGCTGAGAAAAAATCGAGTTTCTTTATAGGTAGCGGCGCAAATAGCCGGATGGTCGGCAAGGTAAGCAAACAGCGATGTTGTCGCGGCTTTCGTAGTACCACCCACAATAAGATAATTGTAATCCCCAACATTTTTCATAATAGTTTTCAGTTTAGGACTTACGCAGCAAGCGTCTGTTCGCCGAGGTCCCCGTGCCTCGGCGACCTCTTTTTTCACGGTTTCGCTCGCAGAATCCGAAGCGGACGCTTTCTTCCCAAATGGCGTTTGCGTAAGTCCTGCAGTTATCGGTCATCAGTTTTCAGTTAAAGAGGTGTGTTGTAGGGGTAGCCGCCCAAACGACTGCCACAAGGTATTAACTGACAACTCCTCTAAAGCCAAGAAACGCTCGTTTTTCGGAGCAGGTACGTCAGGTTTCCGACTGCAAGTAGTGCGGTGATTGATATGGACAATGCGACACCGAGGATCCACCATATTTCGATCAAACCGTAAGCCATCAGAAAATTAAGAACAGCCATCGTTACCATATTTGCGAAAACAAGTCGGTAAGCCTTTTGTGCGTAAAGTCCTGCGTTCAACACAGGTATCAGACACGAGAATAACATGCCAGTGCTGAGCCAAAAGAGGAGTTGTCCTATCAGTTCAATTGACACATCATCAAAGTCACCACGCCCATACAACAGCCAACTAATTTTTCCGTGAAATATCAACAAGAGCAATGCCACCGGAAATCCGATGAGTATAGCGGTACGTGCGTTTAGCTTGAGGGTTTGTGCTAATTTTTGTTTATCATTTACCGCGTCGTCCGTTGCCATATCCGGTAAGCTGGTCGTTGCAATACTGATACCGATGAGTGTCTGTAACGCCGAGAAGATCTGGAAGGCAGATTTATAGAGTGTAACAATCCCCACGCCAAGTTGCGAGACGAGATATATCTCGACCAACAAGCGGTTCGTGACTTGTCTGACCGCGAAACCGAGTGTCGGTAAGGTAACAGTATTTTTCAAAGAACGCAGCGTATCCAGAGAGATACCGGTAAAGGCATACCGGTGTCCCGTCCGATATACCCCTATGCATAACCAACCGAAATAAGCGATAAAGCCTCCCGTATAAGCTATCGCTATCCAGTTTTCAAGATTTTGGGTATTCCATAGGCACAGAAACACAACGGCTGCACTACCAGCAGGTAATGCGTTTCGGAGTGCGACTGTTTTAAAATGCTGCCGACTGTTCAGGAACGCTCCGAGTACAGTGCTACCACATCCAAAGACAATCAGTGGTGCACATAATCGCAACAGGACCGTCCCCTTTTGGACATCAATCGTAGACTTCCTTAGCAATCCACCTGTTATCCATGGTGCGAGGACCTCAACCAGAACGAAAACCGCGATGCCAAGACAGATCAAAAAAAACAGCAGACTATTCATGAAGCGTTGGTACGCTGTGCGGGTCATCTCCTTCTCGCGTGTGACAAAAAGCGGTACAAGACTAAATTTAGCACCTTCTCGAACAACCGTATCAACGACTAACACAATCGTCAACGCAGTAGTAAGTTCATCAGCTGTAGCGGTAAAACCAAACCGTTTTGGAATTAATAGGACACGGACAAGGAGGCTCAACCCCATTCCAGCAAAGGTAATCACCATAACCGAAAACGTCTTGTGCTGTAGGAGTTTTTTGACCATGACAATTTTCGAGTTACGGCTGGACAAACTTATTTCCAACCTTCGGGCAGATTTTTGCGAATCTCAATGTCAGTGAATAATGTAGATGCCCGTGGCCCAACAGACTTCGCCCACGCTGCCATTCTCCCCAAACCTTCTGGAAGTGCAACCTGTGATGTCGTTTGGAAGACTTTGTGGAATTTTTCGTGCGTGCAATAGGCGTGCTTTACCTCTTCTCTCTCTTGGAGATATCTTACCTGCCCCTCCTTTTCCATCGCAGTCATCACTAAATCAGCTAACTCGTTCACAGAGACGTGTTTATCCGACCCGACATTAAAAATCTCACACGAGGTTTCGGGTATATCTACGGATTGGGCAATATGTGGAGCGACATCCGCAATATGTGTGAAGGCTCGCGTCTGCTCTCCATCTCCAAAGATGAACAAAGGCTCATCGCGCATGATTTTATTCATAAAGATACCGATGACGTTTCGGTACTTGTCTCCGATATTCTGGAGTTCGCCGTAGACATTGTGTGGACGAAAAATGGTGTAGTCCAAATCGAAGAGTCGCTTGGCGGCAACGAGCTCCTGCTCAACGGCATATTTGGCGATGCCGTAAGAATCTTCAGGCATCGGCGTGAGTGCTTCGTGCATTGGCAGTTGGTTCGCACCGTAAACAGCAATAGAAGAGGTGAATACAAACCGTTTAACATCATAGTTGACTGCGGCATTAATGAGGTTTACACTTCCGATGAGGTTGTTTTGATAGTTAAATCGCTTGATGAAGTGGCTAAGCCCTTCCGCTGCATAAGCGGCGAGGTGGTAGATATAGTCGAATCGATATTGCTCACAGAGTTGATTTATCAGCTGAACATCAAGGATGCTGCCTTCAATGAAGGTCGCACCTGGGTTCACATTTTCGAGAAATCCTCCGCTTCTGTCATCAAGTACAACAACTTGATGATTGTCGTCGCGAAGTAACTCATTAACGAGGTGGGCACCTATAAACCCTGCTCCACCAGTGACCAATGAGGTTTTTTGCATATTCCTGCCTTTTTACTTTAGTATTACGAGTCGTTTTGTCTGTTTGGTTTTTGGAGTCACCAGTTCGTAAATATAGACACCGCTTGCCACAGTATTTAAAAAATTGGACAATTGGTATAGAACTTCGTTTCCAAGGTGCCATTAGTAGACATCAACAGACGTTTCAAAATCGTTCATCAGTTATATTTGTGTAGAGGTTCCCTGTATTTCTTCAATTTTTGGGCAAAATAGCATATACCTTTTCCGCGATCTTAGACCAATATTATACCAAGAATGGATTTGATCCATTTATAAATGAAATTGAGGGACAACCCCACAACCGTATTCCAGTTTAGGTGGCAATTTAGTTTACTTATAGTTTGTATCAAATGACCCCATGAGTTAAACTAATAGTATGAGTTATCATAACAAGTAGATGTATTTGCATCACCGATAATCTACTCATGGAGGTCGATATGACACGCCAGAAGGATACCGCCTACGGTATCAAACGACTCGAATCTAAGAATGCCAGGGCTGCTATTATTCAGAAGATTTCCTCAGACTTTAATCTCATGCCTATCGTGGCTGAAGCCTACTATAAACAGATTTCTACCTACTTTGAGCAGCACGCCGATGTTCAACTGTCCTCAGGGCAAATTTGCTATGAGGCAGTCGCCGCCGAGGAACCCGCAGGCAAACACATTGCTTTAGCGAAAAAAGTTTCCTGTCGACTCAAGCTCAACGATGTCGAAGCCGACCTTGAAGTCTTAGGCACTTATGGGCTCGCAGGTCTCAGACGGAGGACCTCGGATCCTCCGATTGACCCAAGAAGCTTATGACCAAGATGCCTTGCTGAGTTATGAGGATTTGGCGGTGTTATTAACCACCAGTCCGGCTACCGTCAAACGCGACATCCGAGCGTTGAAGCAGTCCGGCTATTTCGTGATGACGCGCGGGGCGAAACACGACATGGGCCCGGGGCTGTCTCATAAGACGCAGATTCTCGAGTTGTATTTCAAAGCATACACCTTCACCGAGATTGAGCAAAAGACGAACCACTCCGAACGGGCTGTCTACCGCTACTTGAGAGACTTCACACAAGTCGCCACGCTCCATCATCAAGGCTTTCCTGACGCACAGATACGGCTCATCACTCACCTCTCTGACCGACTCATACGGGAGTATCTCTCGCTGTATAAGGAATACCAACACACCGATCGCATGACCCAGCTCCTTCACCCAGAGCCCGTGGAGAAAAAAAAGGAGGATCTCTGATGAGCAAACCTTTGACGCGCACGCAAATCAACGAGAAGAAGTTCAGACGCATCAACGATAAATCCCTACGACAGTTGCTGATCCATCGCTTTCTCAATGACTACGGTTATGACAAAGGCGAAGTCACGGCGACGGCTATTGTTGATGATATTCTTAAGACCGTTGAAGACTATTTCGTGATTACCCTTCCTTTGGAGAAACTCGCCACGGGTGACGCACTCCCGGAGGAGCGGCTCCTCAGTTATGGACATCTCGTTTGGATGGCTGTCCCAATTGAGGAACATCCACAAAGAGGAAAGTCCATCGTCAAAACCCGAATGAAACCTGTCATCCTGACATACCTCGCTGCAGAGGATATTGAATCGTTTCGCAATGGCTTTACCTCTCGGCAATTGCGGATCAATCGCTTGGTCCGCTGGTGTCATCAAGCTTATGACCAAGGTGCCTTATTGACCCAACTCGACTTGGCAGTTTTGCTCAATGTCTGTGATGCTGTCGTCAGTGATTATGTCAATGAATGGCAAAAAACCACTGGAGAACTTTTGCCCACTCGTGGTAATATCCATGATTTATCGGGGGCCATTACCCACAAGAAAGAGATCATAACCCTCTATCTTCAAGGACATCTCACCCCGAGTATTGCCGCGAAAACCAAACACTCTAAGGAGGCAGTTGACCGATACATTCGCGATTATGAGAGCGTCAAAGTCGTTCGCACCGCAACCCGAGATATTGACGAAATCTCACAGATCACCCGACTTTCTAAACGCGTCATCTCTCAATATCTCGACCTTATTCCCAAGCAGCACCTCCAAGCCATAGATGCAAACCTCGCCAATGCAGCTGCAAACGATAAAGCAACGCACCAAGGAGAAGCCCAATGATACCATAACCCCCTGTTCCCGACGAACTTTACTTCGCAAAACCGGGGCAGGTGCCTTGAAAATACGCTTGACAGTCCGCTACCGGTTTTGCTATACTTTAGACATGTTGATCGCTCAGCGCATCATTTCTCGAAGAAGATGCCAGCGAACCCAACTCAACCCGCTCATCAACGATGGCTGCGAAGCTAATAAACATCAGCATTCCAGCTATCCTATGGTCATTTGATACTATTTTTGTATGAACATTTTGCCCGTAGCCTTAAAATCATTTGCAGTGAGCGTATAGAAATAGACTCCACTTGCTACGGACTCACCTAACTCATTCCGTCCATCCCAATAAGCCGCACGGGATTTGTGTTTATATACACCTGCTGGCAATTGTCCCAATTCTAATGATCGAACAAGTTTCCCATCTGCAGAATGAATTGAGATGCTAACGTCCGATGTTTTTGCTAACTGATACGGTATCCACGTCTCAGGGTTGAATGGATTAGGGTAGTTTGGTAAGAGTGCCGTGTTTTTTGGGAGTCTGTCTTGAGTACTGAGAATTGCTAAGAGCTGCTCTAAAACATCTATTCCTTGTTGTAGATTTGGTTCTGTCAAATTAAGTTGTTTTGCAAGTCGAATCCACGCAGCGAGGTCTTTGGCAGTGAGATTATATTTTTCAATCTGATTTTTGCTAAGTGTTGGCGCAGCGGCAGCAGCATCTATTTCCGAAGCAGCAATTAGTAAATCTATCAAATTGACAAGCCCATCGCCATTGACATCTGGATAGATGTTCATTCGTGCCAGAGCCTCCAAATCAGGATCGGCAAAGTTTGATGCAATTGCAACGAGATCCGCAAGATTTACAGTGTTATCTCGGTTTACATCTGCAAAACTGAAAGGAGGTTCTGTTTGATTGCTAAAATCGTATTCTATCAGATTATCTATTAAATCGGTGATTGGTAAGAAATCTGAGATGTAGTTGTCGCTCAGATCCAGCACTGTCAGTTTAGTCAAGTTTTTGAGTGGTGTCAGGTCTGATATCTCGTTGCCATCAAGTTCTAACACTGTCAGATTTGTCAAGTTTTTGAGTGGTGTCAGGTCTGATATTGCGTTGTCGTCAAGTTCTAGCTTTCTCAGTTTAGTCAAAGTTTTGAGCGCGGACACATCTGATATCCGGTTGCCACTAAGATCTAACTCTGTCAGATTTGCCAAATCTTCAAGGGGGGAAACATCCGATATCTGGTTGTCGTCAGTCTTTAAGACCTTCAGTTTTTTCAAATCATTAAGGGGCGACATATCCGATATCTGGTTTTCGTGGAATCTCAGGATACTCAGTTCCTTTAAATTTTTAAGGGGCGACATATCTGATATTTGATTGCCGTGAATATCTAGGAATATCAAATTCGTGAAATCTTTAAGTGTTGACATATCGGATATTTTGTTATCGTTTAGATTCAGGAATGTGAGATTTGTCAAATTTTCGAGCGGAGATATATCCGATATCTCGTTGTCGTCAAGATACAGTTCTATCAGATTTGTCAAATTTTTGAGTGGAGATATATCCGATATCTCGTTGTCGTCAAGTTCCAGGAATGTGAGATTTGTTAAATCTTTGAGCGGAGACACATCCGATATCTGGTTGTACCCGATATGCAGATATGTGAGATTAGTTAAATTTTTGAGTGGGGATACATCCGACATTCTGTTCCCTTTAATAGATAACCATGTCAGGTTGGTCAGGTCTTTGAGCGGTGACACGTTTGATATTTTGTTGTTACCGAGACGCAGCTCTATCAAATTGGTAGCAAACTCAAGACCTGTTAGACTGCGAATACCAGAATCAAACGCATCAAGGGATTCCAAACTCTCCATTTCGGACTGAGTAATATTGGCACCTGCCTCTTTGCCAAGTGCCGACTCAAGAACCGCGCGAAGACCGGGGTCCGGAATGTGGACGGTCTGTGCAGTTGCTATCCGGTGCGGTGCCAAAAAGAGCACGCACGCGGTGAGAATCAGGCTGACGACGGATGTAACTCTCAAGTTATGGCATGAGAGCTGTGTGTCGGTATACGTGAAAATGGACAAGAGATATATACTCCTTTATTTTAGATTACCGAGTATCCTGGAAAGTATCACTACTCAGACTTCAAACAAGGCGATGTACTCGCGATTTGCCTTGTTTGTTTGTGTCAACCCGTGCTCTTCACGATGCGAACAAATATGGAAAGTTGAATCAACACTACCCTCATTTTTGAGAGATCTCAAGGGCTTAGGCGTAATCTGGTATTACTTCCGGATGAGCATTTTACCCGTAGCCTTAAAATCATCGGCAGTGAGCGTATAGAAATAGATTCCACTTGCTACAGATTCACCAAATTCATTCCGACCATCCCAATAGGCAGCTCGGGTTTTGGTGTCGTAAATGCCAGCAGGCAATTGTCCTAACTCCAACTCGCGAACAAGTTTCCCATCAGCAGAATGGATCGAGATATTAACATCCGCAGGTGTTGCCAACTGATACGGTATCCATGTCTCAGGATTGAATGGATTTGGATAGTTCGCCAATAGTGCGGTCTCTTTCGGTAGCACCTCTGCAAGACTGAGAAGTGCTAAAAGCTGCTCCAAGACAGCAATCCCTCTTAGCGTCTGCGGATCGCGGGTATCAAGCTGGTTAGCAAGATGGATCCACTGCTTGAGATTTTCGACAGTGAGATTAGCTGTTTCAACGGGAGTTCCGCTGAGCGTTGGGGAAGCGGCTGAACCTATCTCCGCAGCAATGGCGACTAAGTCCCTTACATCAACAACGCCATCACTATTGACATCTGGATAAATGTTCATCTGTGCGAGTGCCGTCAAGTCGGGGTTGTCAAAGTTGGATGCGACTGAGACGAGGTCTAAGATATTCACGACCCCATCGCGGTTGACATCTGTTGCCTTCGGAGGTGGTCCTGTTTGGTTGCTATTAGCATATTCTACCAGATTCTCTACCAACCCAGCGATCGGGGAGAAATCTGATATCTGGTTGTCGCTCAGATCTAACACCATCAGGTTTACCAAACCACTGAGCGCAGACACATCCGATATCTTATTATCGCGAAGATCTAAGAACATCAAGTTTATCAAATCTTTAAGGGGTGTCACATCTGATACCTGATTGCCATCAAGATCCAGTTCCGTCAGACTTATTAAATTTTTGAGGGGTGAAATATCCGATATCCGATTGTCGTCAAGATCTAACACTGTCAGTCTTATCAAGTCCGTGAGTGGAGCAACATCTGATATCTCGTTGTCGTGAAGATCAAGGAGCATCAGATTTATCAACGTATTGAGCGGAGACACATCTGATACCTGATTGTCATCAAGATCCAGTTCCGTTAATCTCGTCAAAGCGATCAGCGGAGACACATCCGATATCTCGTTGCCATCAAGATCCAGATATGTCAGATTTGTCAAAACTCCGAGTGGGGATATATCCGATATTTCGTTGTCGTCAAGATCCAGCCATTTCAATTTTATCAAACCTGTGAATGGCGACACATCTGATATCTCATTGTCATCAAGATCCAGAAATGTTAGGTTAGTCAAATTTCTGAGTGGAGACACATCCGATAATGGGTTGTCGTCAATATCCAAGCGTCCCAGGAATATCAGGTTTTTGAGCGGTGTTATATCCGATATCTGATTGTCAGAAATATCTAAGCGCGTCAGGTTTGTCAAGTTTTCGAGTGCGGATATATCCAATACCTCATTGCTGTCAAAGTCCAGAAATTGTAGTTTTGTCAAGTTTTTGAGTGCGGACACATCCGATATACGATTGGATTGAATATCTAATGCTGTCAGATTTGTTAAATTTTCGAGTGCGGATATATCCAATATTTGGTTATCTCTAAGACTTAGGTGTGTCAGATTTGTCAAGTTTTTGAGTGCGGACACATCCGATAACTCATTGCCGCGCATACCCAGAAACATTAGATTTGTCAAATTTTTGAGGGGTGTTATATCAGAAAGTTGATTGACGTGAAGGTCCAGATCAAGGAGTTTTGTTAAACCACTGAGAGAGGACACATCCGATATCCCGTTCCCACGAAGATTTAGGAATGTTAAGTTTGTCAAGTTTTTGAGAGGAGAGACATCCGATATGCGCCAATTAGCACCAAGATCCAGATATGTCAATTTTGTTAAATTTTCGAGTGCGGACACATCCGATATTAGATTACGACCAAGATGCAGCTCTGTCAGATTGATAGCAAACTCAAGACCTGTCAGATTTTCAATGGCTGCTCCATACATATCATAGATTGGTAAACATGTCCACCGGTTTGGTGTTGACCAATTTCGTGTATCCTGTAGTCTCACAAAGCGACATTTACTGGCTTGAAGCGATTTCAGACTCGCCATATCTGCCTGAGTGATGTCTTCACCCGCCTCTTTGCCCAATGCTGCCTCAATAACAGCGCGAAGACTGGGGTCAGGAATATGGACGGTCTGAGCAGTTGCGATTTGGAGATGTCCGAAAAAGAACACACCTGTGGTAAAAATCAGGATGATGACTTGGGCAAGTCTCTGATTTTGTCGTTTAGACTCAACGTGCGTTGATTCAGTATATGCGAAAAATCTCAAGAAATTTACACTCCTTTATTAGATCAACAGACACACTTACCTTAAATATGCATAGTAGTGCTTCAATGTTAAGTTTATAGGTGATCCTGTTCGTAGTAGGGCAATTCATTGCCCGTTGTTCTCACTGCCAAGCAGTGCGATAAATCGCACAACTACGAACCTCCCCTCAAAGTCAAAGTTGAAGCACCAATAGTTTCTCAATTATTGTATAAATTACAGATGCCGCGTGGATCCTAATAGTACGTTTATCCACATTGAGATGTGCGATAAATTGCCCACCCAAGATTCCATGCGGCTATCTGCTACTTTGATGGATTACTGCATCATGTTTGGTGCACCGGGTGTCGCCTGTACAATCTGGAATTCGCCAGTGCCATCCGGCAAGCGTCCAAAAGCAACGTCCGTCTCTTGTTCTCCAAATGTAACGCTATCCAACACTTGATTGCCTTGTGCATCGGTATCTACAAGTAAGGCGATTTCACCACCTTTGGAGAGTTTGAAATTGGCATGCAGCCCGGCTGGTGCATCTTCACCGTCTTCATCTAACCAGACGATTAAGTACCCATTTGCTGGAATTTCGGTATTTTCAGGAAATGCCCATTTCGTGGGTTCGTCCTCTTTGTCAGAAAGATACATTCCAGTGAGCAGCACAGCACTATCGGTGAGGTTATACAACTCAAGCCAATCGTCATAGTCTCCCTGTGGGTCAGCGATGGTATTGTCATTGTCTGCCATCAGTTCGTTAATAACGACAGACGGTCCAGTCATAGATGCGGCACTCATATCTGCCATATCTATCATATCGCTGGGCTCCGCCATGTCCATATCAATGGATTTCACCATACCCATGTCCATAGACTCCATCGTGTCTTCATCCAGCAGAACCGGTCCCACTATTTGTTGTCCGCGTTCACAAGATACAAAGGCAATACAACCGATTAAAACAATAATTAGGGTCATCTGAAATTTTAGCAATGTTAATTCTCCTCATTTTGGATTGAAAATTAAAAAGTTAACGACTTGTGCTAGTTGTCTTCTCAGTGCTTTCGTGAACCAATGTTTGGAACGTTCCTTGATGAAACTCAAAGACCTCGTTCGCGCATAAGCAAAACGCTATAAAAACAAATTATCTAGCACAAGTCGTAAAGTTACGAAAAACTGCCAATCTATTAGCAAGACCTTGAAGAAGCAAAATCCTTTACTATAGGTAGCATTTTTCAGTAGACAATTCCACCAATAAATTATACCATATTGAATTTCAATTTTCCAAAAAAAATCAGTACCTATTAAGGGTTCTTACACACATCTCATAAACAGGTTGAAGAGTTTTTTGGCACGAGAAGTACGTTGAACAAAACCGTATTTGTGAGACAAACCCTACAAAAACTGTTGATAGACATTCATAATCTTTTCATAGTGAATGTTGGCATTAAACTCGGTTTCCACCTTGCGGCGGCCCGCGCGCCCCATCTCTACAGCTTCGGTTTTATGCTCAAACATCCACAGCAGCCGGTCTCGCAGTACGTCTGGTGCACCCGCCGGAAAAAGAAATCCATCAACACCGTCTTCGATGAGTTCTGGAATCCCACCGATATCGGCACCGATAGCGGGTTTGCCGTAGGCATAAGATTCTAAAATAGACATCGGACAGTTTTCATACAACTCGGACGGTAAGACCGAACAAATGCTGTTCTGAATCAGTTCACGGAGTTCATCGCCTTGCTTAAAACCGAGCAGATGAATATGCTCACACTTATTTTCCTCAAGCATGCGCTGGATTTCAGGTACTGCTTCACCATCTCCGACGATATAGAGCGGTACATGCTTGAGTGGCAGTGCTGCTTCTATTAACGTAAATATTCCTTTGCCCCGATACAACCGCCCGAAATAGAGTACATATTTCCCTACATCAAAATTCGGCGTGATGTCGGAGACATCAATAAAGTTGTGTACTGTTGATATTTTATCTTCAGGGATACCATACGAGATCATCTTTTTCCGGTTAAAGTGGCATACCGAAATGAAATGGTCAAACTTGTCATGTGAACCGAGTATCCGAGAGACATAAGATTCGGTAACGTTCAAAGCAGTGCGTGTGAATGAACCTCTATTGCATCGTTTCGGGAGCGCGCGCCAAAAGTGTTTACCTTCACAGGCTTCACAAATTTCACCGTTTGAGGTATGACTATGAACTGGACACGTCAACTTAAAATCATGTAATGTCTGAATGAGCGGGATACCCGTCTTTTTGAGTTCGCCCAAGATTGAGGCAGTCAGTTTGCCGTAGTAGATGTGGAAATGCGCAAGGTCAATTTTTGCGTCATTTAGCAATCGTCGCATTGATTTAAGGGCATCACGTGAATATAAAAAGCGCAGCAAGTCTGCTACCCCTGGGTGCTCGAAATCCGCACTGCGCGGGAAATAGCGTTCCCACTCAGATGGATCGTTCTTAGCATCCGCTGCTGTAAACGGAATAACTCGGTGTCCGTGTTTTTGCAACAACTCAGCAAGTACAAAAAAGTAACGGTCAGAACCGCCGCGGATATAATGATTATGCGAGATATTTAGAATAGTGTGCATTCTGCTATCATCGGTGATGCCGTTTTGGTGTCCAATGCGACTGCGGTATATTCATATTACGTGCAGTAATGTGAGCGGTATTTTAGTCGTCCAGTTCGTGTCAATGGTTAAAACTCAGGTAACAAACAGATTACAACAACAAGTGTTTTATGGATTTATTTTTCATGCTCCACCTAAGTTCCAACAAACTGAGAAAACACATCTCGAACTGTTTTAAAGCCAGGCAGCATATACTCAGAACGTGCTTGCAGTTCAAGGGGAGGAAGATTATCACCCAAAACATCCGCAGCTGTCGTCTCAGTATAGAATCCGCCATCGGTTAACTTTGCCAACTCTTTCACCTCGACAGCTTGCCCGGTCCCAACATCATAGGTGCCGATGATATTTGAATCTTCAACATAGCGGACCGCTCGAACCACATCCTCGACGTGGATATAGTCTCGGCGAAACGGGTAGAACACATAGCGAAGCGTCCGCCGCGTGAGTTTTTCAGGTACAGAATGGTTTTCAGGTGGGCGATTGTCTTCAGCCCCGTAGACATTGTAGAGCCTCAAAATGCAATACTTTTCATTGTTTGCCCGGATGTAGTCCTCAGCCACTCGTTTGGACCATCCATATAACGATTTCGGAGAGATCGCGGTGCAAGAGGATATAAAAATTAGAAAGGCATTTTCTTGACGTGCCACATCAGCAATTTGCTTTGTCGCTTCGTAATTCCATTTAAAGATTTCAGGATCTTGATAGAGTGAATCGGCTATTGCACCGCAATGAATCATTGTTGTTGCTTGCTCTATTGAATTACGTATTTCGGCGAATAATGTCTCCCAACGTTGAAAACATCTGTTTTCATCAAGGACCTTTGCTGAAGGGTATGCTTGATGCAAGTGTCCGCCAATATAACCTTTGTTCCCTGTGAGGAAAACCATCCAAACCACCTCCCTACAAAATGCGTATAAATTTTTTAACTAATATAATGATGCGGGAGCAAAACCTACAGAAATCATCAGGAAACCCGCATCCAAGATGCCAATATTGTAACACACGCAACATAAATTGTCAAGCCACAAGTTACTGCGGAAGCACCGTATAATACGGTGATATTCAGCACATCAAGCCCTCTGAGTTGTGCACGTTTTACTTCACGGTAAGCATTCTTAATACAACATAGGCGAATTGGTCAACTCTTATCTTCGCAATAAAGAATTCACCCATTGATTAAGCCGCTGCGGTATTGTTGTGAGTTGGGCACGGAAAAGAGCGAGTCCAGCATCGTCTGCTACCGGAACAGTCTTCAGTCGATACGGTTGAGTCTTTAACGTATTCCAGCCTATAACCGTCGTGCGCGCTGATCGGAACCCACCTGCTTTCAGAATTTCAATTTCGCGTTCCGTATAATCACCGTTCGGGTAACTGAAATGGGAACATTCAACCTTCAACAGTTTCTCTAAATCCGCTTTGCTCCCAAGAATTTCTTGCCGACATTCGGTTTCCGTGCAGTGCGGAAGGATTGGATGGGATTGCGTATGCGGTTGAAAGTCAACGCTCCCTACCATCTCCTTCATTTCCGCGATATTCAGTGCCTGCCTGTCTGGATAAACGTTTTCAGGTTCAAAGTCAGCCGTCCGCTTCAGATGTGCCAACCGTTCTGCATTCGGCAGCCGCTTCAATCTTTCTCTTTCGGTTTTAGACTGCCCTTCTATTTTGAACCAAAAATGCCGATGCGTGTTGATAATCTGCGTGCAGACAAAGAGCGTTGGATGAACACGGTACCGCTTGAAAAGGGGTAAAAGTTCAATATTACCCGCGTGGCCATCGTCAATTGTAATTACAACGCTCTTTGCGGGTATCCGTGAGAAATCCTTCTGATGGATAGCAGAAACTAAAGTATCCAGTGAGATAATCGTGTAATGGCGTGAAAGATAAGCAACATGTTTTTCAAAGACTGGAGCCTTCGCATCGTGATACATGAGGATAGCGACCCGATTCCGACAAATCCATTCCCGAATGAGAATGTGTATGCCTGATAAACAGATTAGGGTTCCCACCATATTTTTAAGAAAATCACGCATCTATTAGATTTCCCCGTAGCGCGTAGAATCCAACAGCGTTAGCCTGCTCTGAAAATGTGTTTCTCAAGCCTTATTATTTCTCCAATCCAGTGAGGAGTGTCGGATATGGAAACCCTGCATCGGCAATTCGGTCATCCGCAAACGGTTCATAATGAACTGTGCCTACCTGCTTAGCGATCAACCCCGGATCGGCAGCATCTATAATAACATTCGCTATTTCGGTTGGGTCTGAATTCCCCCACCAATTACTGGCGACTACAAGGTCAAACTTCACATTCAAGCGGAGCGCGAAGATATTCGCATTCAGGTTATTGTGCTGAATGGTAGACTGGACGTTTTCACAGAAAATACCGGTTTCATTTTTAGCAATATTGTTCTTCTCAATACGAGGAAGTGTTTGCCGCCCGATCGTGCTAATCCCGATATTATTGTCCACAATATCGTTATACCGGACGTGCGCATCGCTACCATCTAAAGCGATAGCGGTTTCATTCAGGCGGAACGCGCATTCTACTATAGTCGGCGATGTTGTTTTGACATCCAAAGCAACTATGGCATATTCTATAACTGCCCCTCTGATAAAACTCTCCAAATCGTGTGTATGGTCAAAGAAGATACCGTTCCAATCACCGGGTGCAGGTCCGATATTGTCAGATGTAAGATGGACGAGTTGGACTACCTGCGCTTGCGCTAAAGGCGTTCCAATCTTTAGGATACCCTTTACGGTGACGAGGGCATTTCGCCCAAATTTAACGGTGGTACCGGGTGGAATATTGAGGGTTATATCCTTTGGAACCTCCAATATGCCATTTACAACGTAAGTTTTCTCAGGTAGCCATGTTTCATCTTCGGTCAGTTGATAGTTTTCAAGTACAACCTCGGAGTTATCTCCCGGTATGACAGGATTGGAAGTCTCTTGCGTCGTACAACCCGTGCCTACTGCTAAACTAAGGCAAAAAATTAACAGACAATATATGAATCGAATTTCCATTTTTCGTATGTGCTGTTCCAGTGAAGTCCGTATTTTATGAGGTTTGTTGCAATTTTCGGAGATTTTCATCAAAAAACTTGGATGTTTAATATAGTAAAATCCACAATTACTTGGACATTGTGAATAAGCGGGGTTAGAAACCCCGCCAACGAAGGAACGGGTTGTTGTTTCGTAAAGTGTCAACATATTTTCCGATTTTACTATAATAAGGCTTCAGAGTCTTGGATCGACTGCCTCACTTTCGAGTGCCAGAATTCCGAAAACACATTCATGAACATGGGACAACGGTTCACGGTGAACGAAACGCTCAAGTGCCTCAACACCCAATGCAAACTCTCGAAGTGCGAGGGAACGTTTGTGAGAAAGCCCACGGGACCGGAGACGTTCTAAGTTTTGAGGCAACGTATATTCAGGTCCATAGATTATCCGTAGATATTCACGACCTCGGCACTTTACAGCGGGTTGTACCAATCCGCGCTTGCTTTGAGCGATAAAATCCAGAGGTTTGATGACTATGCCTTCACCACCGTGTCCGGTGAGTTCTTCCCATTGATGGGTTGCTTCAGTTTGGCTTGTGTCATCCGTTACATCAACTATCCCGCAGGAAGTTGCGAATAACAGATTATCCTCAGAATTTTGACAGAGTTCCGTAAGGACTTTCATGTGCCATAGATGGTCTTTGTCGAAGTACACCGCGCCTTCCGTTGCGAGTAGGTGGAATGGTGCCAATTTCAGGTCTGCAATAGATTGAACATGCCAACAGTATTGCTGATAAGCCTTGACGTATTCGGTCACTGCCGCTGCGCGTTGACGATAGTCATCCAATATAGACCCGACATCAACGCCGTGTTCGGCGGCGGTTTTTAGAGAGGCAACCGCTTCTTCCAAAGCGACACGCGCCGAAGTACCTACTGGCGCATATTGTTGCCGTAACAATTCCTGTGCCTTAACTGACCACGGCATCAGTTCACAGTCGAGACAGATCCAATCCGTATTGAACGTTTCCCAATAATCGGCTTTGTCCATTGCCGCTTTCACCTGTCCCAAGAGTTCGGTTTCAATTGCGGCATCGTCAAAGAAGCGTCTACCGGTCCGTGTATAACAGATACCGAGGGTGTCGTCAGTAACGCCAAATCGCTTTTTTGTGGTTTCAGGATCTCGGCAAACGATAAGGACAGCACGCGACCCCATGTGTTTTTCTTCCCAGACGACATTGGATACACCCTGTTTGCGATAATAAGTGAACCCTTCTGCTGGATGTTCAAGCAAACCGGGGATGCTTGTTGTTTCGGTAGGAGACATTGTCGGCGGAAGATATATAAGCCATTTTGGGTCTACAGCGAAACGGCTGATTGTCTCAAGTGCGGTGATCGTATTCTCTTCACGGATTGTCACGTTGTGATGTAACCGTGTACTGATAACGCGTTTTCCGAGTACATCATCAATGTTTAGGACATCGGCATACTCGTGTGTTTTGGCAGCAGATCGTTCGTCCGCTTTATCAAGTAGCGGCTTGATGGGTTGATAATACGTCTGGTGTGCGGGGACAGATACGAGTTCTTTTTCAGGGTATCGTAAGGCTGTCAGTTTGCCGCCAAAAACACATCCGGTATCAATGTTGATTGTGCGGTTTACCCATTGCGGTTCGGCAACTGGCGTATGCCCATAAACAACCGTGGCAGCACCACGATACTCGTCAGCCCAATTGAGTCGAATCGGTAAGCCAAATTCATCGGTTTCTCCGGTAGTTTCTCCGTACAGTGAAAATTCTCGCACGCGCCCCGATGCCCTGCCTTGTAATTCCGCCTTCATTCCAGCATGTGCAACGACCAATTTTCCATTATCAAGTACGTAGTGGCTCACCAAGCTATCTAAGAATTCTGCGATTTGCGTCTTGAATTCGGTTGATTCTTTCTCCAATTGCGCGAGCGATTCTGCCAACCCGTGTGTCGGATTTACATTTTTGCCGCGAAGCGCACGCACCAGTTTTACGTCATGATTCCCCGGTACACAGATCGCTGCGTCAGTCTTTTGCATCTGCATGACCAAGCGTAACACTTCGGCGACCTTTGGACCGCGGTCAACAAAATCCCCGACGAAGACCGCTTTCCTGCCTTGTGGCGGTTCAACGACGGCATTACCATCTGGCTGTGTTGAGATTGTATAACCGAGTTCTTTTAGCAATTCAACAAGTTCATCAAAACAGCCGTGAATATCACCAATGATGTCAAAGGGTCCCTGCTCATCTGTGCGGTTCGTCCATAAGGGTTGTCGCTCCACACAGGCGGTTTCAACGGCTTCCGGTGTGGCCATCACATAGAGGAAGTTCCGAAAACCTTCGCGCTTGAGATTGCGCAGTGAACGGCGGAGTTGCTGACTCTGCTGGCGGATGACATGCGGTTTAAAATTGCGGTCAGGACGTGCCTCGTTTCTTTCCTGACAGAGTTTCGCAGGCATGTTAAACACAATAGCAACGGTTAAGTAGTGATATTCGCGTGCCAGCGCGATCAAAGGCTTTCGTGCTTCAACTTGGACGTTTGTTGCATCAATGACCGTCAATTTCCCGGCAGCGAGCCGTTTTGAAGCGATGAAATGCAGCACCTCAAATGCGTCGTTCGTTGCTGTCTGGTCGGTCTCATCGTCTGAAACAAGCCCTCGGCAGAAATCCGATGAAAGAATTTCGGTTGGCTTAAAATGCTTATGTGCAAAGGTGGATTTGCCTGAACCGGAAGGTCCAATGAGGAGTATAAGTGAAGGTTCAGGAATTTTCATCTTTTTATTTTTCCTTGTGGTTCGATCAGATCAACTTGGCAAAGACGTACTTTTCCGTAGAGCCGCCCTCCATTTCATTACGGGCTTGCGGCTTTCGTTGAGGTGGACTTCCGTCCTATTGACTTCTCCCACAGCTGAAGCAGTGGGATTCCTCCGTTCTTGTTTCATAGTTTATTGCCTCCCTTGCGGAGGACTTACACAAACTCCACAAGCGTTTTAACTCTCCGCCAGCCCGACGGCGAGGTTCTTTAGATTTATCGCAGCGTTTATGTCTCTATCTATAGAAACACCACATTTACTGCAATCATATTGTCGTTCTGATAATGATAATTTCTCTTTCTTATGCCCACAACTACTACATGTTTTACTTGAGGCATAGAATTGTGGGGCTTCTACAACCGGTATGCCAAGCACTTCTGCTTTAGACTTAAGTTTTTCAAGAAACCCACCTAATGCACTATCCGATAATGCTTTAGCAAGTTTTTTATTCTTAAGCATGTTTGTAATTTTTAGGGTTTCTATGCCGATAACGCTTGCTATATTTACTATCTCTGTAGTTGCTTTATGGTGAGCGTCATTTCTGATACAAGCCATCCGATAATGGATACGTTCCACTTTTCGTTTTTGTTTGAAATAGTTATTAGATAAAAACTCTTTCTTGCTCAATTTACGTTGTTCACGCTTAAGTTTTCGTTGAAACCTTTGAAGAGGTCTCGGATTAGGATACTGCTTACTTGTATCAAGTGTGGCAAGCGAGTTGATACCTACGTCTATACCGATAACAGGGAGTCCACGTGTGTCTCGTGGCGCATTAGGTTTGCCTGTATCTACCGTTATAGAAACCAACCAACGGTGTGCTGTCCTTGATAGAGTAACCTTTGTAATTTCACCTCTAAATCGTAACTTCTGAAACATACGCACCCACCCGATTTTAGGCAATTTGATACGCTTGCCTTCTATCTTTGTAGTGGCGGGATCGGTGCTATAAGATTGTCGGTTTCTCCGTCTCTTTTTCTTTGGAAATCTATTTTGACCACTTTTATATCTTGATATAGCGTCGCCAAAATGCTTTATACCAAATAACGCAGCACGCTGGTCTAACTCTTTCGTCCAATCTATTGCCTTTTTTGCTATATTAAAACCTACACTCCGCACTTGTTTTGACACATTTTGGTATTTTTAGACAAACCCACGTCACGAAAGGATCCAAACAGTATAATAAAATTTAGAGATGGTAAATAAGATTTCATTTCGCACGTATATCTTCTCTGATTCACCTGAAATTGCTTGTTGAACGTTGGAACCACGTGGGTTTAAAAAATAAATACCAAAAATCCGAAATTAGAAGTGCGGAGTATAGGTTAAAACGCTTGTTAAGTTCTTTCCAGTGTCGGGGTTCGTCTGTATAATCCGACAAAGCGTAATTGAAAGCAAAACGTGAATAACCAGATTGTTTAGAAAAGAATAGACACTGCTCGGCTGTAGTATCTAATGCTATTTTATGTGACTTGATTGCCATTGGAACTCTCACGTATCACGCTTTTATCCCCGTTTCAGTGGGAGACAGGCACGTGGTTTCCTTGCGACTACGCTGAAACTGCCTGTCAACGTGATACTATCATTATACTACATTATATCCTACACTCCGCACTTGTTTTGACACATTTTGGTATTTTTAGACAAACCCACGTCACGAAAGGATCCAAACAGTATAAATAAAATTTAGAGATGGTAAATAAGATTTCATTTCGCACGTATATCTTCTCTGATCCACCTGAAATTGCTTGTTGAACGTTGGAACCACGTGGGTTTAAAAAATAAATACCAAAAATCCGAAATTAGAAGTGCGGAGTATAAGTTATATGGAAAATGTCAAATCTTTTTTAACTTCGGAGAACCCGAGCGTTACTAAGTTGGACCCACAGCTAAAGCAGTGGGATTGTTAGACTATGCTCTTCATCAATTCTTCGGGTAAAGACCGCCATCTGCGTCGGGGAGCCAACGTCTTCAGCCTCCGGTCCGATCAGGTGAAACACAACGGCGTAGCCGAAGCGTTTGGCAACATCTGCTGCCCAAGATTGAAATTCGTCCCGTGTCCACTCGAAACGATGGTCTTTATGCCGAAAGTTCCCCGCCTGTAGATTCTCAAATTTCACGTTGTATTCTATGTTTGGCGTTGTCAACACGATGGTCCGGGGACAGGTAAACTCGAAAAGGATCCGCTCAAAAGCCGCGAGTCGTGGCAAATCTAAGTGTTCAATTACTTCTATAACCGCGGCAGCATCGTATCCAGCCAAGCGTTTATCCCGATACCCGAGCGACCCTTGAAACAAGCGGATCCGTTCTTTCTGCTTCTCCGGCAACCGGTCGTGATGGAGACGCTCTTGCGCGATTTTCAGTGCGCGATGTGAAACATCCATACCGACGATCTCTTCAAACTGCTTTTCAGCCAACAATTTACGGAGAAGTTTTCCTTCGCCGCACCCTAAATCAAGAACGCGTTTCGCTCCAGACTGCTTGAGCATCTCAGTCACCGTAGCCAAACGGAGTTCGTTAAGACTGATCTGTCCTTCAAGCTGAATTTCTTCTTGTGCTTGCGTTGCTTCGTCAGTCTCTTGAACATCCTCTTCGCGCAATTGGGCGAGCGCCTCACGCGTAAGTCGCCGTTGATGTTTCAGGTAGCGACGGGCAATAGATTCTTGTTCTGGATGCTCAGCAAGCCAATCGTTACCATGCTTTAAGAGTTTTTCGATCTCTGCATCACCGACCCAGTAATGCTTTTCATCATCAAGCACAGGGATCAAAACGTAGAGGTGCGTGAGGAGTTCGCTCAAGCGACAGGTGTTTTCGAGCGTTACCGTAAAATAACGACTCTGTCCCCAATCAGGGAATTGTGGGTCTAACCCGTGTTGTTCTGCCTCTACTGTATAACCAAGCGGCTCAAAAAGTCGTCGCAGCAATCTCTCGCCGCCGCGACAGGGTAAGATGGATAATTGTGCCGTTAGAGGGATCGCGGCCTCTACGAGTTGTGGACGATCTTTGCATTTGCCGGACAACGCACTGCTAAACACCTGAGCGATTGCGACACTCAAGAACGACGAAGCAACGTAAGGACGATCGCTAACGTATTGCGCCAGCGCGAAATTTTCTGCGAATTGCCCGTGAGGGCGGCGAACAAGTGCAACCGAATCAACATCAAGCAGCAGTGCTGCAGTGCATTTTTCGGTGCGTGCCTCCGGGTAAAAGACGTGTGCTTGCCCAAAAGTGAGCTTAAAGGATTGCATCCGCGCAGGGTGTTTATGTAACAGATAACCGAGGTCTGTTGCGGGAGAATATGTGGTCGATATTGTCAAAAGCATAACAAGATGGCAAGAAATATAGAGAATCGAAGCAAAATATTGTACTATCCGACGATAACTTGGATTGAAGGTCCCAGCAATTGTGCCCGCATGACTACTACATTATATCTTCTTTTCTGCGTTTCGTCAAGTCTTTTGTAGAGCGGTCCAGAGGCATTCGGTTTTCGGTGGTCAGAAAAATGGTTATCAGTTATCAGTTGTCAGTAGGTACAGGTTCATGAGAATTAAGGATCTAATTGAGTAATGTGTAGTTTCCATTGTCTGAATCAGGATTTGCAGGATTATAAAGACCGGCTTTCGTCTGAATCGTAGGTTTTTGGTGGGTGAGGTATAAAATAGCGGCCAGTTGTCAGCTTCCATCAGCGAGAGGGTGTTGTACCACAAACTGTTAGCTTGTGTGGGATCTCCCGCAAACTCTCACTGCGAGGCAAGTTTGCGGTACAAAAATTCTGCAAGCCCGATGCTCGGGGTTGGAAGGTGATAGTCTCTTTTCCGCAAAATCATAACGACTTATACCAAATTAACCCCATTTGTAGCGCGAGGTCCCTGTGCCTCGCAATGCTGACTTGATCAAAAGACTTCTAATCAAGTTAATTTGGTATTATAAGCAGAAAAAAAGACCTAAAAGTGGAGAAATATCACTTTCAAGTCTTTTTGTTGACTATCGAGGTAATCTACATTTGACACAGGTTGTTTTGATCTTTAGATATTTTATTCAATACAAGGGGTAGTGAATTCCAACAACCCTTGTGTTTTTAGGTGAGCTCAATATCTCCTTTTGAAAAGGAAATATTAAGATCAAAATTCATCAGGACAAAAGTATTACTGCCACAAGGTAGCCGGGTCTGGGGTTAAGGCACACGGCGTGTGTCTACTACTTTGCAAAACCACTCCTACTGGATTGGAGAAGAGGTGTGCTGTTTTGAGAATTGACAGGATCAGGTTTTCGGGGTATTATGTTGTGGGTGAAAAGAAATGCTGGTGTTGATGGAGATAACATGAAACCTTATGAATACCTTGAACACACCGCTGATATGGGGTTGGTGGTTAGAGGCAAGAATCTGTCTGAACTCTTGACGCATGCAGCGCAAGGGCTATTTGAGACGATCGCGGTCGTAGATACAGTTGATGAGACAGTATCAATTGAGATCCACCTCACCGCTGAGTCTGTGGAAGAATTGTTTGTGGCATGGCTCGATGAACTCATCTATCGGCACGAGACGGAGGAGGTCTTCTTTAAACGCGCAGAAATCCAGCAGTGTAGCGAGACGGAGATGTCGGCGACGGTTTACGGTGAACCGGTAAATTTTGATAAACACGAGGTTTATACGGAAATCAAGAGTGTCACGTATCACCAATTACAAGTCGTACAAAAAGGTGATGGCAGTTGGTTCGCCCAGGTCATCTTTGATCTCTGATACAGCAGTTATCAGTTGTCAGTTGTCAGTTGTCAGTAACAGGTGGAAACCGCAGTTTCAAACAGCACCTACCGATCTTAGGGAAGCACAGGATAGGGCGAGGTTAGGAATGCAGATCGCATTTGGGAGCGTACGCCGCAAAATCTCGCCAGCAAGGTATTTGTGTAATCCTGTTTCTCAAATTAACCCTTACGCTTCTCTGATACACTGTTCCTATGGGTAAAACTGATACATTGTGGTGTTCAGGAGGACGTTCAGAAGGCTCCAAGTACTCCCCATCAAATAATCGCCGAGGACTAACCCTAAAAAGAACGGGATGACACGCCGGTAACTCTGAATCCCACCGTGCCGGAGAATAAGCCATTTTAACGTCAACGCGATGAGCAACGGAATCCAGAGATCCGACATCTCTTGGTTGCTCGCCATGACATAGCCGAGTGGATGTAGCGGTAGCCAGAAGAATTTCACCCGCAGGTAAGTAAGCACCATCATCACAGAGAAACCGATGCCGATGAATATCGCACCGAGCCAGTCTGTGTCAAGGGGATAGGTAATCCAGTTCGTCAACCGTCCGAAGTATTCTCTACCGTAGCCGAGTGCCCACGGTCCAAAGTAGCCGGAATCGGCACCGAACTGATAATAGAGATGGAGTTGTACCCAGAAAGCGACAAGACCACCGAAGATGGTGGCGATGATGATAGTCAGGAGCATCCGGCGTTGGTTAATATTGGCAACCTCGGCGATTTTAAACGCCTCTAATTGGTGCGGCATCTGCTGTGGACGGTAATCTCGGTTGAAAAAGCAGACCGAGAGCGCAGTGAGGTTCTGCGCACCGAGGCGGTGTGTC
This sequence comes from Candidatus Poribacteria bacterium, assembly GCA_965246985.1. Classification (GTDB taxonomy): domain Bacteria; phylum Poribacteria; class WGA-4E; order WGA-4E; family WGA-3G; genus WGA-3G. The sequence continues at coordinate 5,543,539 of OZ251998.1, forward strand.
CCCAAAATCGTGTTTAAGATGTATCGCGGTGCCTGCCAGTGATAGGCGTGGACAAAGATGCCCGACTCTGCCCGGATGCGTGTTGTTACCAGCGGCGTTATGAGGAATAGCACTGCGAAGGTCAGCGCGAGCCAAGGTGCCATTCCGGCTTTGTAGAGAAGAAACGCGAAGAGTAGAATACCGAGTACAAACCCCCATACCGCCACCCGATACGGCATCGGTTCGTCGTGCTGTTGTTGCGCTGGTGGTTCTCGTCCGCGAGAGGACAGCGCGCTTTTCAGAACGGCTTTGAAATGCCGTTTGCCGGTCCAACCGAAGAAGAAACAGAGTCCCACAAAAGCACCGATCGTCTGTTCGTTAAGGTAAGGGAACCGCGGAATAGCATTCCACCCGACCGCTTGCGCTAAAGCGACTTCGTTCCGATAGAGGAAATAGAAAAAGGTCGTTGAGAAGAGAACATCTAACGGCATAAGAAACATAATGCCGATAGCGAACGGGTAAAAGGCGGTGATAATGGTGCCGTAGTAACTGAAAGGCGGTTCGTGGAATCTGAAGAAACGTCGTGTCACAGGGATATGCGGAATTACCGGATAGAGATGGCTTAATCCGTTGAATAGACTGATACCCGCAGCGATTGCAAAGCCGATCCACATCCGTTTATTTCGGAAGAACGCGGAAGCAGGATTCGTCATTGCTAAGGGGAGCTGAATAATCGGGAAGGTGAGGCGTTCACGCTCTGACCACTGCCGGCGGAGAATCGTGTTGAGACAGAGGAAGATGAACGCTATCACTGTAAAGAGCAACAGCCATGCACCGACCACCGGTAGCCAGACTTGTAGATGCAGCGGACGATACAAACTTGACTCGCCAAGGTAATAGCCGCGGAGCGCGTCTCTATCTGAAACTGTGAGCCATTGCGGAAGATGGTGCCAAAATAGGGTGCGCCATTCGTTTTCTTCCGTCGCGAACCAGAAACTATGTCCAAGCACAGAGAGGATCGCTTGCAAGACATCGCATCCAGCGAGGGTTGTGGCAAAGCTAAGCGTCACATAAAGAAATAAGAGCTCTCCCTGCCCGAGCGCAAAATCGATTTTTAGGAGACGGATGACCCCGTTAATCAGCATCACCGCGGTGAGGATAAAGATGACATTGGATAGCGGAACGACCCATGTCGGAAAGGTATAGCGTACCACTTCCATCTGGATGAGGAAGTAGCAGTTAATCGGTGCGGTAATAGCGAAGATACACAAAACACGCCATGTGAGGACGCGTTGGTGCCGCGGAGAAGTCAATGTCGTCTTGCCTCTGCTGAATTTTTAGGATATCTTGTTGATTGTAGCAGATATTCAGTGCAGATGCAAGCGGATTGCACAATCGATAAGTCCCAGACCCAGTAGGCGCGATTTGCAACCGCGCCTACCGAATTTTCGGGTGGTAAAGGGTTACCCTTGTCCATGCACAGGGGTCTCGCGCGCTTTCTCAAAGAGGTCTGCCCATTCATCAGAACCGTCATCAAAGGTTAATTCCAGACGCGCACCTTCCACTTGTGCCTCGCCATTGCCAGCGTTGAAATAACTCAATCCGTCGCCCGCCATGTGGATGCAGCTGCCATCAGGATAGACAGCCGTCTTGATAATGCGCGGTGCTGGATGAATCGTGTAGCCGTCAGCGTCTAACTTCTCAGCAGGCACGCGGCAGCGTTCAACTGCATCTTCGTCAACGTCAACACCTAACCCAGGCGCATCAGAGATCTTATGACATCCATCTGTCACTTGCACTGGTTGTGTAAGTAGATGCTCACTATAGAGATTAATACAGGTGATTGCGGGCCATGTCGCATGCGTGAGTACGCTTCCGAGATGTCCTGCCCAGGTCGTTGTCAAACCGTTTCCAACAATTTGGAGCCAGAACGGCATATCGGCTGCCGCACTGAGTTGTCCTTCACGCATTACCTGAGACTTACCGCCACCGATAACAAACCCATTACATACGTCTTCACGTATACAGGTGGTATAAGGTGGTGAACCGAAGTGCATCGCGACTTGGCAACCAACATCTTGGCGAATCTGCTTATTTCCCTCGACATCGCTTTGTGGAATCGGTGATTCAAACATCGCTACGTTTGGGTGCGCAGCGAGTTTTTTCAAGATTGGGATAGCCGTCTCCGCATCGCGCCAAGAACCGTTTGGATCAAGATCCAATTTGAAATCTGCTGGTACGAGTTCTGCGACCGCTTCCACCTGTGCGACGATATCCCACCACGGACGCGGTTTATTTTTGAAACTGGTATAGCCGTTTTCCACGGCATCCGCGGCTTCCGCTGCCCAGTTTTCCGGTGAAGAATCGATATTCCACCACGAAATCGGGACTACGTCTCGGCATTGGTTGCTAAAAAGTCGGTAGACCGGCACCTCCAAAATCTTGCCGACCACATCAAAGAGTGCCATCTGTAGACCAGCACCGAGTGAATCGTCGTTCATCAATTCGGCGGGACTTTGTCCGATCACACGTTCAACGCTCGCATCGCTGACACGGGAATAGGTATAGTGGATGACGGTCTCGCCCCAACCGACGTGTCCGGTATCCGTGGTAACCTTGCACAATTCCAGAAGCGACCAGTTGTAAACAGTTGACACGCTTTGGGTAGTAATCTGTTGTTGACGCGGGGTGAAAGGGACATCTACAACCACACGCTCAACGTTTGTGACTTTCATAGATTAACTCCTTGGGTGATAATGAGGGTGCAAGGCACGCGGACCTCGCATTACAGTCATAATGGTTGAGAAAGGTTTTAATTACCTCATTATACCACAAGGAGTCCTTTTTCTACTACAGAATCTTCTACTGAAGGCAGGGTCATTTAGTTTTACAGATTTACTTTATATGTGTGAACAATTTTTACGAGATAGAGCTTGATTTTCACACTGTATTTCATAAAAACGTTAACATCTATAAACTAAAACCGAAAGCGGAACCGAAAACTAAATAGCCCTGCTACTGAAGGGTGTGTAAAGTTTTTGGGATAATACCGAATTAACTTGATTATTCACATACCGCTCCGCATGAGGTTTAAGTATTTAAACGGGTAATTTTCGGTTTCCTTGTCGGGACCGGTGCGGTTAGGAATGCAGATCGCATTTGGGTGAGTACACCGCAAAACCGCACCTACCGGGTTTGGGGTTCGAGCCCTAATTACCCAATTTATTTGTTAATCTTCATCTGGAGCGGAAGACTCTAAACACCACACGGGCTATTCTCACTGCGAAGCAATACCGCTCTGCTGGAGCGGAAACAATCCACATCTGTTGACTTTGCTCTTATACCCAATTAACTTGATTAGAAGTCTTTTGATCAAGTCAGCATTGCGAGGCACAGGGACCTCGCGCTACAAATGGGGTTAATTTGGTATTATACCAAATTAACTTGATTAGAAGTCTTTTGATCAAGTCAGCATTGCGAGGCACAGGGACCTCGCGCTACAAATGGGGTTAATTTGGTATTAGAGGTCTCCGAAAACTGTTTGAATCCTTTGCTTGTAGGAGGGGTTTGTAACCCCGATGATGGAGACCTCCAACTCAAGTTTTTGACAAAATATTTACACACCCCTACTGAACCCTTGTCTTATTATAGTAAACTTTTTTTGGCGAAGGTATTGTTAAGTGAACTATCGTAAAATCTACAATTAAGGGGATACATGGCGGGCTACATGAACAAAGGATAAGTGGGATAATGTCATCACGAGATCTCTCGGTGCGGTTAGGAATGCAGATCGCATTTGGGTGAGTACACCGCAAAACCGCACCATAGGTGTCAATTTAGGGGTCCTCCAGGCCCGGTAGGTTCGGTTTCCTAACCGAACCGGGCATAACCCAAAAACGGTAGACGCTTTTGAGCAACGGAGACCCTTGACCTGACAAAACGCGTGCCTCTTCGGCTAACGTGAGATCCAAGGCTAAAGCGGATCGCGGGGGCCACATCGGTTTGCCTCATGATGCTCATTTTTCTCACAGGCGTGCAGCGGCGGGTTTTCGCGGATGTCCCAGTGCGGTTAGGAAACCGCACCTACCTTGCTTGGATAAATGAAGGTCCGCGAGCAAAAAGTGAAGGTCGGATTTACTGATCGTCACGCTGGAAGCGGAGCACGCCGTTTTGCTTTGTGCCGATGTAGAACGTATCGCCATCACCGGCAAAAGAGGTTGCGGTATGTGGTAGTTCTGGAATAATCTGTTGCCATGTGTTTGTCTGGTTATCTACCTGATAGACACCATTATTATACACCCCGTAAGCCGTCGTGCCATCAACTGCAATCCCGTCCATGATGCGTCTATTCCCGTCAGCATCGGTGAGGACGTGCCATGTTTCGCCATCGCTTGAACGCATGACTCCCATGTCGGTTGAGACATAGACGGTTGACCCCGCGAACAATATCTCTTTGAAGTAGCCAAACGGAAAGACAAGGTTCGCGGTGATGTCAACCCAAGTGTCGCCATCGTCTATGGACAAGAAAAGATCTCCCTCTCGTTTACCGGCATAGACTGTGTTCCCTGAAACAGCGAGGGTGAGACCTTTCCCTTCAATAGGTGAGATGCCTTCGTGATCTTCCAAACCCGTGTCGTGCCACGCCGTTTCGCCGCGCCGCCATCTGTAGAGTTTATGTCTGTATTCCATGAAGATGGTATCGTCAGTGACCGTAAACGTTCCATTCGTCTGCCATTCTTCAACGATCCGGTGCTGATCGGCTTTCCTCTGCTCTTGGACTTTATCAACATCGGTACCGTTCTTTCTCGCCTCCATACGCTTGTTCCACCATTCCTTGTGTAAGGTATCTTCTTCAAAATCCGGTACACCCTCAACCGGTAGAAACACGTCATCAGCATCAGAGAGACGAAAGAGCGTGACACCATCAAGTTCACTGTTGCTTGCATAGAGCACACCGTTGGTCGTTGCGACTTTCGCTGTCACTGCTTCAAGAGAAGCATTCTCGTTAGTATTCAAGCCGACAGATTTCCACGTCTCACCGCCATCTGCAGATTTGAGCGTTTCTTTAGGTGTTAGCGCATAGAGAACGTTATTGACTGTAACCAGACTTGGAACGTGGGAATTCACCATTCCGGTCATAAAGGGGTGCCACGTGACACCTCCATCTGTTGAACGTGCTATCCCGGCGTGATAGGCTCTGTAAAGATTGCTTTCGTCCAACGCGACAAGGTAAACCAACGCGACAACAGGAAACGGCCCATACGCGCTCCGGTCGCCCCCAGGATCAATCCATGTTTCACCACCGTCATAAGAGCGTAGAACACCGCCGGAACCCATCAACATAAGCGTATCTCCGACCGGAACAACCTCGACTGCGGCTATTATCTTGACTGGATGTTCGTGGGTGTTCGGTGTAATATCGGTCCAGAAATCGCCGTAGTTGGTGGAATAGAAAACTGCGGCATGCGGGCCATGCGGCGGACTTGCGATTGTTCCAACGTAGAGTCTATCATCGGCAACTGCCAATGATTTGATGCCATGTAATGTCGGGACCGGCAATTTTTCCCAGTCATCGGTAAATCGGAAAAGCCCTCGATTTGTTCCGACAAAAAGGGTGTTGTTAATAGCGAGCGCGTCCGATATACGGAAATTGGGGTTGCCTGCTTTCGGGACGTTATCGGCTCGCAAGACTTCCCCGATGGGTTGCCACCGGTGACCGACATCCTCGGAACGAAATACCTCGGTTTGGAGGACAAGGTACATCGCCATGTCTGTGATAACCAATGCAACCGCACGTCCTTGAGGTCTCGCGCCGAGGCTATTCCATGTCTTACCGTCATCAATTGAGACTAAGAGTTCATTGGATGTGAGGAGATAGAGGGTATCGTCGCGTTCTGCCATGACCGAATTGAACTCTCGATTTGGACCGCTGGCACTGACAAGCGTCCACGCGTCTGCCTCTTCTGTGAGTTGATAAAGCTCTGTTTTTGTAATAGCATAGAGGGTCTGGTCGGGTGCCAGAAATAGCCCAGCACTTGAGACACCGCCCGGTCCCTTCGTCTGAATCCACTGTGGTTTTGCTGCGGGAAGGTCCACCTTGTCCGCCTGCGCGGCTGCGATGAGTAGCGGTTCCGCTTGGAATCCAGATCCATTGTTCCTATTGGGTGTATTGGCTCTACCAAATCGGGTTCTTGCGTCGGACTTGCGTGCTAACATTTGGATAACCGGCGTGTCAACCAGTTCTATCGTCATCTCCGATGTTGCGTCTAAGTTGTAGGGTTGCTGGAAACGGGATAAAGATTGGGGACCGAATCCCATCATCAAGATGACCAAAAAGGTTGATACGAAAGAGAACCCCCACGGTATCCAAGGTTTACTCACGGAAGGTGATACCGGTTTGATCTTAGCAATTTCATGCATGATGTTCTCGGTTAGATTCGTAGATATTTGGAAGTTACTCATCACCTCTTGAATCATGAATTCTTCATTTTCTAAGCGTTCACGGGCGCGGCGGAGCCGACTTCTAATCGTGTTTGACGATACACCCAAAAACATGCTAATCTCTTCACTCTTCATTTCTGCGAGATAATACAGCGTTACAACGGTGCGTTCACTCTCTGGAAGCTTTTGGAGGAGGCGTTTGATAAATTCGCGCTGATGTTCAATCGCTGCTGCCTCACCACGGTTCGCTTCATATTGCGCGTAGCAGATTTCTTCGAGTTCATCTGTGGACATCGCATCCAAAAATTTCGTCGGTAGCTCCTTTTTCCGCAGCCATGAAACACAGTGCCGCGTCGCAATCACGTAGAGCCATCCCGGAAAAAGTTCTGGACGTTTCAGCGTTGATAGCCTTTTGTAAACCTTCAGAAAAACGTCCTGTGTGATTTCTTCGGCGATATGGAAATCGCCAATCTTTCGCCAGACGAGAGCGTGCACCGACTTCTGATATTTGTTGACGAGCGTGGTAAATGCGCCTTGATCACCATTTAATATACGTTGAATGAGATCAGTGTCATTGATGTTCATCATGTCTCCTCTCAGAAAATAGGGGTTTCATGATATAGTGACGCATATAGAAATCAAAATGGTGCATAAAATGCAATTTTCGGAAGATTTAGGATTTAATACGGGAAGATTGATAAAATTCTGCCAGTGAAACTACGGATTATTGGAGTCCATGCAGGGGTAAACGTAGGATGCCACGGTAATTTGTGCCGACATAGAGCACATCGTCTGCTACCACGAGTGATGTCACGCCTCCGGGCACTTCTGGAGCAATCTGTATCCAAGTGTTTGTCTCGTTGTTCAAGCGATACGTGCCTGTCTCGGAGGCACCATAGAGGGTTGTCCCTTTAACGGCTAACTGGGAGATGGTGATCGGTACGGATTTTTCATTTGTGAGTGGTTGCCAATTCTCGCCATCGTTTGACATGGCACTCCCGTCGTTTGTTATGATATACACCGTGTGCCCCACATAGACGATATCCTTGAAATGCGGCAATTTTCTCATCATCTCCTGGACTTCCGACAATTTGATTAACGGTAATTTTGATCTATCCAGTGGAAATGGAAAGGTTGCAGTAATATCGCGCCAGGTGTCTCCGCCATCCAATGACTGAAAGAGGCTACCGTCGTTTTTTCCGAGGTAGATAACTTTCCCTGAAACGGCGAATTGGAAACCGTTGATAGGCGGATAGTAGTCGCCGAATGCGGGGGCATCTTGCATGCCGGTATCGTGCCATTTGTGTTCACCGCGGGTCCATTGATAGAGTTTGCGTTCGTATTCAATGTAGAAGGTCTCCCCGCTGATAGCGAATTCACCGGTGCTTCGTTGTTTCCCTGCTTCTACATTTACGGTTTTGACAAGCGCGCGAGGATCTGTGGTTGGCAATAACTCCAACGTTTTGTCGGGGTTCGTGGCTACATAAAGGGGCATACCTTCAACAGGCTGCGGCGTATCTGCATGGGGGTGTAGGTGGAACAGGCCGTTTGTGCTGTCGCCTTTGTTTTTTCTCAAATAGAGCGAATCTCCGACCACGGTTAGCGAGGTTAATGAAAATGGCAGTGCTGGCTGGATATATGTCCACCGTGCTCCCCCGTCAGTGGATGTAGCGATACCTTTATGGGTTACGGTGTAGAGGACGTTGTTAACCTGTGCCAGATCTTGAATGCGGGTTGCAGCGATACCTGCTGTGAACGGATGCCAACTCTTGCCTCCATCGTCTGATCGTACAACGCCCGGGTCCGCTGGCCTGCCCGCTGGCCTGCCGAGAAAAAGGGTATCTTCGTCCAAAACGACTGCGGAGCCGTTGACAGAGAGTGCATGTCCATGTCCATGTCCATGTCCATGGGCACCAAGGTCTACCCATGTATTGCCAGCATCCGTTGAACTTAAGATGCCGTCACCGATTACCCAGATCGTATCTCCCATCGCCGCAAGTTTGACAAATGGAGGCAGTCGCTGCGGTGGTGTTATGTCTGTCCAGGACTCTCCGAAATCGTTTGAGACGTAAAGCGAATCGGACCATCCGCCATCCTCCCTTCTGTTATTGAAATAGATTCTCTTGTCAGCAACTGCCAACGATTCAATAGGTTGTGACGGCGCGATGGGCAATTTCTCCCATACACCGGTATTGAGCCGATAGAGTCCCTGTTTCGTTCCCAAAAAAAGGGGATTCGTTCCTAAAAAAAGTGCGTTGTCAATGACGGCAGCAGCTTGTATCTCTGCTGCTGTTAGACCCTCATTAAACGCGTGCCACGTCTTACCAGCATCCGTCGAACGGAAAACCCCCTTGGTGAGAACGAGGTACATTTCATACTGTGCATCCTGTGGCCGGCGAACTTGACTCGGATCAGTGATCAGCAATGCGACAGCGCGTCCCTCTGGCAGGGGACCGACGGGTATCAGCGTTGCCCCGCGGTCGGTTGAGACGAACAGATGTTTTTGGGTGGCAATATAGAGTCTACTGTTCCGTTCTGCTATTAGTGTCCTATAGGATATAGGGAGCACAGCGTTGATGAGCATCCATTCAGTGCTATTGTCGTCTGTTAATCGGTAAAGCCGGGTCCCACCAATAGCGTAGAGCTCCTTTTGAGGTGTTACAAAGAGGTTGCTGACGTATCCGCCTGCCGGTCCCTTTGCAGGTATCCATTTTGGTTTTGTTTCCAACGGTGCTACCGTATCTGCTTGCGCAGCTGATAGTAGTCTCTCGTCGGTTTTAGTGTCTGTACCTGCGCCTCCTCCAACGTTACCAGTTATCCCATACTGGTTTCTCAAATCCCGTTTTAGTTCCAAAGCGATCAGAACAGGGTCCTCCACCAATTCAATCGTCATCTCCGATGTTGCGTCTAAACTGTAAGGCTGCTGAAAACGAGATAGCACGCGTGGACCCGTCCCCATCATCAGGATAACCAAAAAGGTTGACGCGAATGAGAGCCCCCAGGGTATCCACGGTTTGCTCACAGATGGTGCAGCAGGTTTGATGCGCGCAATTTCACGCATGATGTTCTCGGTTAAGGTCGGCGGCAACTGGAAGACACCTGAAACATCGTGGAGCAAGTGTTCTTGCTCTTTCAATCGCTTGCGGGCGCGGCGGAGCCGACTCCGAACCGTGTTCGGTGATACACCCAAAAACGCGCTAACCTCCTCACTCGTCATTTCTGCGAGATAATACAGCGTTACAACGGTGCGTTCGCTCTCCGGCAGCTTTTGGAGCAGGCGTTTAACGAGTTCGCGCTGGTGTTCAACAGATGCTTCTTCGCCACGCGCTGCCTCATATCGTGCATAACATAACGCCTCCAGCTCGGTTGTGGGCATCGCATTCAGGGATGTCGTTGATACGCGTTTCTTTCGGAGCCATGTGATACAGTGCCGCGTGGTGATGACGTAGAGCCACCCCGGAAAACGATCTGGCGGTTTCAGTGTTGATAACTTTTTGTACACCTTCAAGAAAATATCCTGCGTGAGTTCTTCAGCGGTGTGGAAATCACCAATCTTCCGCCAGACAAGGGTATGAACCCATCTCTGGTATTTCTTGACGAGCGTTGTAAACGCCCCCTCGTCTCCATCCAAAGTCCGTTGAATTAATGCAACATCACTCTCTTTCATCTTGATCCTCCAAAAATAAGGCCTCATGATATAGTAACGCATCTTAGAGACCGAAATGGTGCATAAAATTCAATTTTCGGAAGATTGTGCGTTTAATGAAGCAAAGGCGAGGTTGCAAACCTCGCCAGCAAAAGGAAAATCAAGGGCATACGAATGGAAAAGCGGAGAAAATATTTATTGACCGTCACGCTGAAAACGGAGCACGCCGTTCTGCTTTGTGCCGATGTAGAACGTATCACCATCAATGGCAAAGGCGGTTGCGGTATGTGGTAGTTCTGGAATAATCTGTTGCCATGTGTTTGTCTGGTTATCTACCTGATAGACACCACTATTATACACGCCGTAAGCCGTCGTGCCATCAACTGCAATCCTGTCCATAATAAGCCTGTTCCCATCAGCATCGGTGAGTACGTGCCATGTTTCGCCATCACGTGAACTCGCGACTCCCATATCTGTTGAGACATAGACGGTTGAGCCTGCGAACAGTATCTCTTTGAAGTATCCGAACGGAAAGTCGAGTTTCTCGGTGACATTGCGCCAAGTGTCTCCATCGTCGACGGACAGGAAGAGGTCCCCCTCTCGGTTCCCCGCATAGATTGTGTTCCCCGAAACGGCGAGGGCGAGCCCTTTTCTGCCGATAGGTGAGATTTCTGCATGATCTTCCAAACCTGTGTCGTGCCACGCTGTTTCGTCGAACTGCCATCTGTAAAGTTTATGTCTGTATTCCATGAAGACGGTATCGTCAGCGACCGTAAACGTTCCATTCGTCTCCTGTTCTTCATAGATTCGCTCTTGTGCGGCATTCAATTGCCTCATCACTTCGTCAACACGGTAACGGTTCTTTACCGCCTCCATACGCTTTTTATGCCATTCCGTGTGTAAGGTATCTTCTTCAAAATCTGGGGCATCTTCAACGGGTAGAAACGCATTGCCAGCATCGGAGAGGCGAAAGAGCGTGACACCATTATGTTCACTATTGCTCACATAAAGAACACCATTGGCTGTGGCAATTTTCGTTGTAACACCTTTACGAAGAGAAGCCATAAAAGAAGAAGGGTGAGAAGCTTTTTCGTTAGCACTTATTAAGCCGGCGGATTCCCACGACTCGCCACTATCCGCGGATTTGAGCATTTCTGTAGGTGTTAGTGCGTAGAGAACGTTTTTGAATACAACCAGATTTGGAACATTGGAATTTACTGTTCCGGTCATAAATGGATGCCATGTGACACCGCCATCGGTGGAGCGTCTTATTCCGATGCTACCGGTGTAAAGATTATTTTCGTCTAACGCGATAGTAGAAGAAAACACGCTAAACGAGTTTTCGTCTCCTCCAAGCGTCACCCATGTTTCGCCACCATCTTGAGAGCGTAAACCGTAACCGGCCAATATCAGTGTGTTTCCGGCTGTAACGACCTCAACAGTGCCCATAACATGTCCGCGGCTAATCGGCGTAATATCGGTCCAGGAATCGCCGAGGTCGGTCGAAGAGAAAACTGCTGATCTCGGCGGCATCCCGGGTGCCCCGGGACCCGGCGGCCCGGGCGCGCGGGTTGTTCCGACGTAGAGACTATCTTCGGTGGCTGCCAACGATTTGATACCGTCTAATGTCGGCACCGGCAATTTTTCCCATGCATCGGTAAATCGGAAAAGTCCCCAACTTGTACCAATAAACAGGGTATTGTCAATGGCGAGTGCGTCCCAAATGCGGAAAACCATGTTGTCCATGGCGAAGAAGTCCCAAGCAGCAGGATTACTGGGGCGGACCTCTTCCAGTTTGTTATCGGCTAAGGCTCGCAAGGCTAAGGCTCGCAAGGTTTCTCCTATAGGCTCCCACGGCTTACCGACATCCTCAGAACGAAAACGAAAGACCTCTGTTTTGTGAACGAGATACATCGCCGTATCCGTGGCAACTAACGCAACTGCATATCCTTCGGGTCGTGCGCCGAGGGTATTCCATGTCTTCCCCTCATCGATTGAGGCTAAGAGTTCATTGGGTGTGAGGAGATAGAGGGTGTCATCGTGTTCTGCCATGATCGGATCAAACTCGCGATTTGGACCACTGGCACTGACAAACGTCCACGCATCTCTTCCTTCTGTGAGTCGATAGAGTCCTGTTTTCGCAATAGCATAGAGGGTCTGGTCGGATGCCAGAAATAGCCCAGCACTTGAAACACCTCCTGGTCCCTTTGTTTGAATCCACTGTGGTTTTGCTACTGGAAGATCAGTTTCATCCGCTTGTGCAGCTGCAACAAGAAGTGATTCCGCTTCAAACCCAGATTCGCTGTTTTTACCAAGTGTATCGGTTCTTCCAAATTGGGTCAAAGCATCGGATTTGCGTTCCAATTCAAGGACAACTGGTGCATCAACCAGTTCTATTGTCATCTCCGATGTCGCGTCCAAGTTGTAAGGTTGTTGAAAACGGGACAACGCACGCGTGCCGAATCCCATCATCAGGATAACCAAAAATGTCGCAGAGAAAGAGAGACCCCACGGTATCCACGGCTTGCTCACGGAAGGCGTTGCGGGTTTGATGTGTGCGACTTCGCGCATGATGTTCTCGGTTAGATTCACAGAAATTTGGAAGTTCCCGAGCACCTCTTGAATTATGGATTCTTCTTTTTCCAATCGTTGTCGGGCGCGATGGAGTCGACTCCTAACTGTGTTCGGCGATACGCCCAAAAATGCGCTAATCTCTTCACCCGTCATTTCTGCGAGATAATACAGCGTTACAACGGTGCGTTCGCTCTCAGGAAGCTTTTGCAGAAGACGTTTGACGAGTTCTCGCCGGTGTGTGATCGCTGCTGCTTCGGCGCGGTTCGTCTCGTATTGTGTATAGTATAACTCCTCTAACTGTGCTGCGGACATAGCATCCAAAGATTTCGTCGACAGTCGATTCTTTCGAAGCCATGCGATACAGCGACGTGTGGCAATCACGTAGAGCCACCCCGGAAAATGATCAGGACGTTTCAGCGTGGATAGTCTTTTGTAAACCTTCAGAAAGACATCCTGCGTAATTTCTTCGGCGATATGGAAATCACCAATCTTCCGCCAGACGAGGGCGTGCACCGACTTCTGATATTTGTTCACAAGCGTGGTGAATGCACCTTGATCACCATCTAATATACGTTGAATGAGGTCAGCGTCATTGATGTTCATCATGTCTCCTCTCAAAAAATAGGGGATTCATGATATTATAGACGCGTATAGGGGTCGAAATGTTGCATAAAGTGCAACTTTTCGGAAGATTTAGGATTTAAATGGGGTAAGAGAGGCAGAAAATTTAGTTAGCAAAAGACACATAGGGCAGAAAAGAGGCAAGAGGGGGAATTTGCCCTACGCCGCAGAGGAACCATTTTCTGATATGTCATAGTCTTTCAATCTATTTTGCAAGGTTCGGATGCTTATACCCAATATCTCCGCGGTTTTCGTTCGATTGCCGCCCTGCCATGCTAAAGTATCACGAATAAAGGCTTCTTCCACCGTTTTTAGGCTTGCACCGAGCGGAACAGTCACCGTATGTCGGTTTTCAGGCACGTGAACTTCTTCCGACACATTGACACGCGGTTTTTGAAATGCCAGAATTTCTTCGGGGAGGTCAGTCGGTAAGATGCCGTTGCCTTCAGCAAAAAGGAGCGCATGGATCAACACATTTTCCAACTCTCGCACATTGCCGGGCCACGGATAGTTTTGGAGGCATATAAGTGTTTCGGGGAGTATTTTACGCACGGCGCGCGCGTAACTTCTGCCATGTTTCTCTACAAAGTGTTCTGCCAAGACACGGATGTCGTCCTGCCGTTCACGCAAGGGTGGGAGAGAAATAGAAACGGCATTTAATCGATAATAGAGGTCCTTGCGAAAAGTGCCATCTTCAACGGCTTGTGCGAGGTTACAGTGTGTAGCCGCTACGATTCGGATGTCCACCGGAATTGGCTTTGTGCCACCGACACGTTCAATCTTACCTGTCTCAACTGCGCGTAATAATTTTACTTGCAGGGATAGGGGCATATCGCCAATTTCATCAAGGAATAGCGTGTTGTTATGTGCTCTTTCAAATTTGCCGATATGTTGTGTTCTTGCACCGGTAAAGGAACCTCGTTCATGTCCAAACAGTTCACTTTCCAGAAGTGGACCTGGAATGGCTGAACAATTGAGAGAAATCATTTCGTTTGCCGAACGGTCGCTATTTTGGTGTAACGCTTGTGCTATCAACTCTTTGCCGGTCCCTGTCTCACCACAAATAAGCACTTTTGCCACTGTGTTGGCAACCTTATCAATTTGTCTGAGAATTTCAATAACCCGTGGACTTCTTCCAATAATACCGGCGTAGTTTCCCTGTAATTCACTCCTTGAAAGCGTCCGAGAAGTTTTAAATTGCACGGTTCCTGCTTTTTTAATCCTGCGTGTATCTTCTATCTGCTGTGGTATCGGGTGACCATTTCCGTTCTCAGAAACCAATAGGACTGCCTCGGAATCAACATTCGCGAGTTGTGCAACTCTGTCCTTTGCCACAATAGCAGGATCATAACCGTCTTTTTCAAGGAGATCTTCCAAATTTTTCACGGTGTCATTAGACACATCACCGAGAATAAAAACGTTCGCTTTATCACAGGGTTTGCCATTTCTTGTGCTGTGAATCATCAGTTTCACCCTCTCCTTTAGTCGTTATCTTGCTATCGTGTTTGTGGTGGAACGCGTTGGTTCATTAGAAATCACCACGAAAAAACCAACTACGTTTAATCACTAATGGGCTGTTTTTCATGTAATACCAACTTAACTTGATTAGAAGTCTTTTGATCAAGTCAGCATTGCGAGGCACAGGGACCTCGCGCTACAAATTGGGTTAATTTGATATAACGCCTCGTAAAATAGGAATAGAGGCTTCATATTACTATAACGCGTATGTCAAGACGCAAGGTTGCATAAAATCTAAAATTCAAGAAAAAAATATGAAAATTTCAGATTTTGGCAGGCATTATCATCAGCAGCTATCATGTCCGCTTACTTTTCCGGCGTTGTAGCAAGATATTTGGAATTCGACTGGATGTCGGGCGCGTAGTGAATCTCCCATACCTTAACCGCTGCCTCTGCGAAATTTTCTGTCGGGTAGATGGGAACAAACGCATTGCTTAACTGCCCGTGCAGAAATGTATCGGGGGGTTCTCTTTCTGTCGTTAGCATGATGTGCGTGGCGTTGTGTGTCTTCAGGAACTCTAAAGCCTCGCGTTCGGATTCAGCAAAGTAGACATGCTCGTTATAAAGGTGTATCCAATATTGTATGTAATGATCTTGGTCAATGATGGTTTTGACATTGGACAAGACATTGAGTAGACTACCGAAGCTCCAGTTTGCGGCGACGACAGCGGTGTCTGGAATATTATTTTTTATCCAATCAAAGGCACGGGCTTCTGCACTATCTCCGGGTATCGCCTGTCGGAAATAGGTGGCGGCGAGCAGCGTACGAGTTGCGTGCCCACCGACGGGTGTCCAGAAAAGTATGATCCCAAGCATAACTGTGATAATAGTGGTCTTTAGGAGGCGTTGTGGGACGCGTTTTTTGATCTGATTGCCATAAAAATCGGCAAGGAAACAGATGAGGTCTGAGGCGAAGAAAGCAACAGACATCCCGATAAAGAAGTCGTAACGTTTCGCATCACGGGTGAGCGCGGACCAGAAAAGAAACCACAGAACGAAAGCGATATAGGTAGGTTCGTTTTTAGGTGTACGCTGCCGTCGCCAAGCAAGCACAATAAATCCGACGATACAGGTAACAACTGCGGCACCGAAAAGCAAGTTACCTGTAGCCGCGCCCCATAAATTGTCAAGTCGGCTGCGATAAAAGGTCGTGATCGTGAACAGTGTCAGTGGTACAGCCAATAGCACACCGCGTGTTTTCCAAAAACGGATGACTGCCATGACAATACCGCAGTACCCCAAAACAAAAATGCTGCCGTAGCGGAACATCCAATATTCAAGAAAAGGGTTCTTAAGCTCTGCTACCGTTTGCATCAATTCATTTTGGCTCATCGGGACGGTAGTACTGGCAAAAGTGTTGCGTTGTATCAACACATATCCGAGCGCGAGTGCGATGCTGGTAAGCACTAAACCGAGTGCGACGCTCCGACTGTGCGGCTTGAGTTTCTCTGCCCAAGGTGTCTTTGTTATCAGGAGGTATCGGAGTGCACGAATGCCTAAAAACGCAAGTGGCGGTATCAGCATAAATGCGAAGAGGTGTTTTGCGAAACCGTATCCGCTACGATAGGCGGGAGACGCAATGTAAAGCGTTGGAACGAAGGTACAGACCCATATTAGATAATACCGTAGGTCTGTCTCTGTTTCTGACGTGATAAATCGCCATATTTCAACACAAAGGATAATACTCAGGAAAACGCCGAAGCCTTCCCAACTGATACCCCCGAGAAATGTAATAAAGCCACTTGCCAGTGTCCACCGCATGCGTGAAGCCGGACGTTCTACACTCAAGGATGAGAGGTAGGTTATAACAGCAAGTAGACCGAGCATGAGGCACCAGCTGTCTCTATCTCCAACGCCGGCGCAGCTGCGTTCAATGCAGGCAGGGAGAGTTGCTAAAAAAATCCCCACGATCCCGGCAGCGCGGAGGTCGAAAGTGTGCCCGAGAAAAAGGCAAAGCGCACCGAGTCCGATACAAAAACAGATCACGGGCATGTAGAAGACGACGTGATACAGCGAAATATTAGAAAACACTTGCGAGAGTGCTTTGTGAGTGTAGGCGAGGACGTAGGGATAGAAGTTTAGGATTTGTCCTAAATCTCTGCCGAGCGGTAACCAGCGGCGCATATCGCGTGCCGGGAGTTGCCCGTTTTCTGAAATGAGTTGTGCCTGCCAGTAGTAAAAATAACCATCGGGGTCCGTCAGTTGTCCTGCTGGGATATTCGCTGAGCTTTGAATACGAATTAAAAAAGAACCAAACAGAACGACGATAAGGAGGGCAACAGTGCCGAGTGTTCGTATCTCCATAGGATTCTCTTTTGCGCAGCCTACTATTCACATTAATGGAGTTATACCATTTCTAAAAGTTTATATCGCATTATTAACCGCACCATCCTCCAGGCCCGGTAGGTGCGGTTTCCTAACTGAACCATCCTCCAGACCCGGTAGGTGCGGTTTCCTAACCGCACCGGGCATAACCAAAAACAGTAGACTCTTTATGAGAAATCATCAATTAGAATTGGTATTATACCAAATTAACCCCATTTGTAGCGCGAGGTCCCTGTGCCTCGCAATGCTGACTTGATCAAAAGACTTCTAATCAAGTTAATTGGGTATTATAGACCCATTGAAAAGACGTAGGGTGTTTTATTCTGATGCCATTTGCTGTGTTGTAGCGGCAGCCTTTCGGCGTTCACGACGTTTTTTAATCATCTCTTCATACTTTGCCCTGCGTTCCGCGCAACATCCACAGTTTTTCTCTTTTGGTGCCGCGATGCTTTTGGATGTCGGTGTGGCCACTGTGTCCGGCTGTGTAGTGTTTGTAGTGTCGGATGTCGGTATTGTGATAGTATTCTGCTTATGCAGTGGGAGCATATCGGTGGCGTATCCAATACCGACCGCAGCGATTGCAAGGGCAGCGATGATGCAGACACCGTAAAAGATATGCGTATCTTTCATAATTAATCACGCTCCTTGTCGGGTTGAATGAGGCGTTCAAGGCGTGCAGCGACTTCGGGATCAGATGCTTTAAGCCGATGCAGTCCTTCTTTGAATCCATATCGGTTCAATGTCTCCAGGGTACGGTTTAAACGTTCCGGTGAAAAGTGCTGACGCAGTGTGTTTTGAAACTGGGTTTTAGTTGGAAATTCCGATATATCTGGGATGAATTGTTTCGCGAGTTCTGTCTCAGTTCGCTGGATAGTTTGTGGCATCTGCGCTAAGTCCTTAAATACGGGGAACTCTTCGGCGTTTGTGTTAAGAGGTAATGCGGTATCACCGGTTTCTTCCACAACATGCGTTGTGTTTGGCGTGGAGACGAATTCGGTCAATAGTGGTGATGTCTCAACATACACCGGTGTTAATTCAGCGACCATACTTTCGGCGTTCTGCCGGATATTGTCTGCCCAAGCGACATCACCATCATAGCCGTTAAAATATCCACGCATCCAAATCTTATGACGCCAATCGCTTCTAAACTCGTTTAAGACAGCAAGCGTATACTCGCGTACGGTTTGCTTATCCATTCCATCTACAAGGAGGTCCAACTCCAAGAAGAGTTCGGCGAGTTTTTTGCGCATGATCGGTTCATAATCGGCGTAGTCGCCGGTCGGAAAATATTCGCGGAAGTTTTTTTTCTGTAGTTCTCGAGCAGAAGATTTAATACCTTGCGATTCAAGGAAGTCCCACCAAAGCACAAGGTTAAATCCAGGAAAGATCGCGTCCTGCTTCCGCTTATATTCCAGATATTCGGGAGATTGCATGGCTTCCTTGAGTGCTTGCTGCGTATCTGGATCATCAGTGCTGCTCTCAAGCATGTATTCTATATCACGCGCTGCCCTCTCTTTGAGGGTTGCTTCATACCTTTCCTCAGCAGACTGTGAGGTTCCCGTAGTGCGTGGTTCAGGTGTGACAGACTTGTACGTAACCACCGGCTCCATCTGTCTCGGTTGAAACACAATCCATCCAATCGCACAGAGTCCGAGAACGATGGCAAGAATGCTAATGCTATAGACAGGTCTTATCTTCATTGCTCTAAACTCCTATAGATTAAACGCAGAAAGACTAACAAGCGTTCATAGCGGCGTTACAAGCCTTTATTGCATCTTTCCAGGCATCTTTACACCAATTAGAGTCGCTGCCATACTTTTTACATGTGACAATGGCATAATTCGTTTCTTGCCTACAGATTTCCAACAAATCTGCACAGGGATCGTTCGTGTCCGATGGAGATGCCTCTAAGTTGTTGAACATTGTGAAGCCGATAGTGAGCACAAATAGTACCACCAGGAGTGGGAGGCTGTTCATCCAAAATTTTTTCATGGTTGTTCTATTCCTTTCTGTTCTGTCCGCTTTGGTGAAATCGGGAGTTTACTGACATCACCTAAGCGGAAAATTGAGTTTAGTTTTGATGTTTTCTCATGATAATCGGTCATAGACGCATCAGATATGACCGTCCTTAGTATATTTCCTTCGCAGTGAGACTGTGGAGGCTAAGGGTTTTCAAACTTCTGCTATCCAAACTAACATTCTCGCGAACTGCCAGTATTTCCACATTATGTCCGCTATGTTTTATAGGTATGCCGATGTAAGTCCACATCGGTATCGGTTGAGCAGACGCAGTAGAAGCACTGCGGATGGAGATGAAACAGATAACAGAACTTCGTCATCGCATTTTGAGTTTTTCTCTACGATATATTCAAAATACGCATACATATATCAAAGCAATTATCGTGCCAATTAGAAGAACCCATACCGATAAGGATGCCGGAAAATACGTCTATGTAAATCCTGCATACTTGGCAAATCCTGCACATATTGCTCTGCATATTCTGCATGACCCCAAGACACATAGACTTAGCACACAATATTCCAAACACATCAATAACAATTCAACATGGACAAGACGGTGAACTACATCAGATTAACATAACCCCGATCAAACATCTCTTTATTGATATACAAACCGTCCGATTCTCGCCAGACATGCGCGACTACGCGACGGTAAAAATCGGTAGCCACTGATTTGACTCTGACTTGCTTTCCGTCTATGAGCCATCTCAAATACGCCGTAGATATTTGTGCCTCCAAGGTGCCGCTTTCGGGTGCGTTTATATTCGCCATACGGATTGTTTGGTTGGAGGTTTTAAAGGTGTCACCGTCAATTACGGTCGTTACATACGCCGAGTATTCGTTCATTTTTCTACCTCTTCTTAAAAATGAGTTATAGTTTTATGTCGCTAACTGCTTACGTCATCAACAAGGCCCGCCGTTGTCGAAAAAACAGAAAATGTAGGTCGTCTGTATTTACCAACTGTTTTTTACCAGTTTACGTCAAGGTTTAGGATCTCAATTCTGGGCTATTTAGTTTTCTATTTTTATTGCCTTTTTGGGTAGCCAACCCCGGTAGGTTCGGTTTTGCGGCGTACACGCCCAAATTTTGCCCATACGCGGCAAAATTTGTCTTTGCTTTACATTTGCGATCTGCATTCCTAACCGAACCGGGTCTGAGACACAAACTGTGTATACCCAAAAACGTCGCAGTTATCTTACACATAGTAAACGTTCTTTCCCTATAGCGGATGGGCACCGGGCATCTTATGCCACGAGGCGTTGATTATTATCGTTGCAGTTTCAATGATCTATGAATCACACTCATTTAACAATCTGTGTCCAAGCATCCTAAATCAGTTTAAGCCACGCGATCTCCTAACAAAATTAATTTGCAATTATCGTGCCAATAGGCAGAATCTATACCGTTAGCGGATTTTAACAAAATATAACTATGCAAATCCTGAGCACTCGGCAAATTGTGCCTACCTAAATCTGTAAATTTTGCATAATTCTATAAGGTATAGGGAGTGTCGCGCAATATTGAGAAGAGACAACACGGAGGCGTTCAACTTCAGGTTTCTTGTCCATTTTAGAGGAAGAGGTATTCCTACAGCGACGGGATTTTGAGGAAAGACCGAAACTATGCAAGGTGTATAGGAACGTGAGTTCGACAATAAAACTCAGTATAAACGTAGGTGTTTTTGCTTGGGTGTTTCCCCAGGTAGAGCGGTAACAAACAAGAATCCTACAGTTTATATGGGGAATACCGATTTGCGATAACCGATTGGTGTAGATAGATATAGCAAAACCCAACACCCTAAACGCTGGTGGATGTGAATGTGCTGGGTTTGACTCGTGTTTTGGTGGTTTTAGGTTTCTTGATGAACTTGAAAGTCATCTGCTCTATATGCTTTTCAGGAAGATTCCATTCAACCATAACGAATGCCATACGCACATTCGGCGTTGATTTACTGATACGTCAATGTCCGAGGGAAATCCGATATGTGGGACTACAAACGCCGTATCTGTAGTGAAAATAAGTCAAAGTACACTCACGAAATAGGAGCCTACCGATTATCACGCTGAAACCGGATCACGCCGTTCTGTGTTGTGCCGATGTAGAAGGTATCGTCAGCAACGGCAAAGGCAGTTGCCGTGTAAGGCAGCTCTGGTGTAATCGGTTCCCATGTGTTTGTGTAGTGATCTACCTGATAGACACCGTTATCACATACCCCGTAAGCCGTTATGCCATCGACTGCAATTCGGTCCATAACGAGTCGCTTCCCGTCAGCATCGGTAAGTACGTGCCACGTCTCACCATCGCGCGAATGCATGACTCCCATATCCGTTGAGATGTAGACAGTTGACCCCCCGAATCGTATGTCCTTGAAATATCCAAACGGAAAGGCGAGGGACGCGGTGATGTTCTTCCAAGTGTCGCCGCTGTCTATGGATTGGAAAAGATCTCCGTCTCGTTTACCGGCATAGACTGTGTTCCCAGAAACGGCAAGTGCTAATCCACTCGCGGCGTTATCAGGATAGGAGAGGGAACCAGAATCTTCTAAGCCTGTGTCGTGCCATGCCGTTTCGCCGCGCCGCCATCTGAAGAGTTTATGCTTATGTTCCATGAAGACGGTATCCTCAGTGAGCGTAAACACTCCATTCGGTCTGCCCTCTTCAGTGATGCGGTGTTGGTTGGCTCTCCCCTGCTCCCGTGCTATCATAACATTGCCACTGTTTTCCCACGGTTCTCTACGCTTTTTCGACCATTCCGTGTGCAAGGTGTCTGCTTCAAAATCTGGCACATCTTCAATCGGTAGGAAAACATCACCTGCATTGGAGAGACGAAAGAGCGTAACGCCATCACTTTCATTGTTGCTTGCATAGAGCACACCACTGGCTGTTGCGGTTTTTGCCCCTTCCAATGGAACGCTTCCGTCGGCACCCAAGCCGATGGGTTCCCACGACTCACCACCATCTACAGATTTGAGCATTTCTGTAGATGTCAGCGCATAGAGAACGTTTTTGAGCGTAACCAGACTTGGGACATAGGAGTTCACCAGTCCGGTCGTAAAGGGCTGCCACGTGATGCCGCCATCTGTGGAACGGGCGACTCCGGAGACATCGGATTTGTAAAAATTATTTTTGTCCAATGCTACAACAGGAAAAACATTGACCCCAGACGCATGTGAGTTATCTCCAGGATCCGTCCACGTTTTACCACCGTCATAAGAGAGTAGCACCCCGCCGAGCCCCATCACCATAAGCATTTTTTCAACTGGAACGACTTGGGTTGTAGTTATTACCTTATTTGGATATTCATGGATACTGGGTGTAACATCTGTCCATGAATCTCCAAAATCTGTCGAATAAAAAACTGCAGGTGCACGATTTTGACTTGACATACCCTGCCAATCAATGATTGTTCCGGCGTAGAGTCTATTCTCAGCAACTGCCAACGAATTGATGCCTTGTGGAGTCGGTACTGGCAATTTTTTCCAAGCGTTGGTAAACCGGAACAGTCCTCGACTTGTGCCGACAAACAGACTGTTGTCAATAGCAATTGCGTCCCATATACGAAAACTGGGACTGCCTACATCCGGTGCGCTATCGGTTCGCAATACCTCCGCTATGGGTACCCACTCTTTACCGGCATCTTCAGAGCGAAATACCGCTGTCCTGAGGACGAGGTACATCGTCATATCTGCACCCTCTAAGTCGCGCTCTTGAACGCTATCAGTGATGACCAAGGCAACCGCACGTCCTTTGGGTCGCACGCCGAGTACATCCAACGTCTTACCGCCATCGGTTGATGCTAAGAGTTCATCAGAGGTGAGGAGATAAAGGGTATCGCCGTGTTCTGCCATCACAGAATCAAACTCTCGATTCGGACCGCTGGAACTGACAAATGTCCATGTGTCTTCTTTTTCGCTGAGTTGATAGAGACCTGTTTTCGCAATAGCGTAGAGAGTTCGGTCGGATGCGAGAAAGAGTCCCGGTTTTGAAACGTCTCCCGGTCCCTTCGTCTGAATCCACTGCGGTTTTGTTGAAAGGTCCTCGCCACCTGCTTGCGCTGTTGTGGTAAGGGGTGATTCCGTTTGGAATCCAGATTCACTGTTCTTGCCGAGTGTATCGGCTCTTCCGAATCGGGTCAGCGCGTCGGATTTGCGTTTCAACTCTCGGATGATAGGTGTGTCAATCAATTCCACTGTCATCTCCGATGTCGCTGCTAAGTCGTAAGGTTGTTGAAAGCGCGATAACGGGCGCGTGCCCTGTCCGATCATCAGAATAACCAAAAAAGTCGCTGCAAAGGAAATTCCCCACGGCACCCAAGGTTTGGCAACAGAAGGGGTAGTGGGTTTGATCTGCGCGATTTCGCGCATGATGTTCTCGGTTAGCGTTGGGGGTACTTGGAAAATACCGGAGACATCATGGAGCAGGTGTTCTTGTTGCTGTAATCGCTTCCGGGCACGGTGAAGCCGACTCTTAATCGTGTTCGGCGATACGCCCAAGAATTCACTAATCTTTTCACAAGACATTTCTGCCAGATAATGGAGCGTTACGACAGTGCGCTCGCTCTCCGGCAGTTTTTGGAGGAGACGTTTGACGATGTCGCGCTGGCGTTCGAGAGAGGTCTGTTCACCGAGTTCTGTCTCATATTGCGTATAGCAGAATTCCTCTAACTCTGAAACCGGCATTGCGTCCAGCGAAGTCATCGGGAGCCGTTTCTTTCGGAACCATGCTATACAGTGCCGTGTTGCAATTACATAGAGCCACCCCGTAAAATGATCTGACGGTTTCAACGTCGATAATTTTTTGTAAACTTTCAGGAAGACATCCTGCGTGATCTCCTCTGCAATGTGAAAATCACCTGTCTTCCGCCAGACAAGCGTGTGGACCCATTTCTGGTATTTGTTCACAAGCACCGTAAACGCGTTCTGGTCACCATCTAAGGTGCGCCGGATCAGCGCGAAATCACTGGTTTTCATATATCTCCCCCAAAAAAATAATACCTCTATAACTTATAAACGCGTGTGCGAGACGAAAAGGTTGCATAAAATGTTGAAAAAACGCTTAATCTACATCGGACTGTGGCAAATTTCGTGCCAATTCGCCTAAAAAAGTGCGACATTTGGATAAAAATCTTGAAATTTCAATCATATTTTGCCATTTCAACCGATTAAAACGTAAGCACATACTGAGTTTACAAAAAATATTTCAAGGTTCACCTTTATAAAAAAAATGTGTCTCATTGGGGGGGATGAAAATTAATTTTTAATCCGCTTTCTACTCCGAAAGCGCAAAATTTGTAGGGTAAAACGCAAAATTTGTGTGTATCCTGCAAAAATTGCGTCATGGAATATTGGCATTTTTCTGGAATGTACAATTCAAATAGGAGAAACAGGAACAGGGCAGTTTTGAGGGGATTTTAGGAGGATAGAGTGATAAGTCGCATAACAGATGCGCCTTTTGGAAAGATAGTGCAGATGCTGACAATCAGAGGCATTCAGTTTTCGGTTTTCTGAGCGCATTATCGGGAATAGGTGCGCGCTGCTATCCGCAAGAATCGGGGTTACAAACCCCTCCCACAAGAGTGATTCGCGACAATTGAATGGCTCTGAGGGAACGCCAGAGCCATTCAGTTTTAAGAAATTATCGGGTTTCGCGTGTTTTTTTAACAATCCGGTGCGGTTAGGAATGCAGATCGCATTTGGTCGAGTACGCCGCAAAACCACACCTACCGGGTCTGGGGTGAAAACCAGAGCGAAGAATGGAAAACTGAATGACTCTGTCTGACAATCTTTTCGTCTCAGGGCCATTTAGTTTTAAGATTTTTCAGTTGATGAGGTTAACTGCGAGTTTAGGTCGTGATGCGAGAAATCGGATGGTTTCAGCGATCTTTGTATGTCCAGCAAAGCGTAAGACAGATAAGGCAGTGTTGCGCAAGGCTGCCATGACTTGCGGGAGCCCCCCGGATCGCGTCTGTGAAGCGTCTTCTCCGAGGACGGTATCCCGAACCCAATGAACTTTGTTCTCTATCGTCCAATGTCCACGCCGGAGTTTGAGTAAGTCTTCTGCGGATGCGACTTCTGGGCTGAGGCTTGTGATGCCATACTACGTATAAGAGGTCATCTCACCTGTGCGGCTATTGTTTCGCTCGGATCGGTATTGATAAACCTGTGCGAGTCCGGGCCAGTTGCTATAATCTGTCAGCAATGTGCTGGCTGTTAGGGTGCGTGTGGTTCTCAAACCGCGTGATGTATCTACATCGGTATGCGTATGCAGGTGTGCGCCTGCCTGGATATGTAAGGTCTGAAACCGTCGGGTCTCAACTTCCGTGGGGTCTGTTTCCGATAACTCTGATATTGGCATTGCGTCCAGCGAAGTCGTTGGGAGCCGTTTCTTTCGGAACCATGCTATACAGTGTCGCGTTGCAATCACATAAAGCCATCCCGTAAAATGATCCGAAGGTTTCAACATCAATAACTTTTTGTAAACCTTCAGGAAAACATCTTGCGTGATTTCTTCGGCAATATGGAAATCACCTATTTTCCGCCAGACAAGCGTGTGGACCCATTTCTGGTATTTGGTCACGAGCACCGTGAACGCGTTCTGATCACCGCCTAAAGTGCGCCGGATCAGCGCGAAATCACTGGTTTTCATATATCTCCCCCAAAAATAACACTTTTGTAACTTATAAACGCGTCTGCGTGACCGAAAGGTTGCATAAAATGCAATGCGTCCGATGTAAGAATTAGACAAGTATGGAACAAGAGCGTTATGAGGGATCTCTATCTCATCATTATTTTCCCGAAAACCCTCGGTGCATCGGAGTCTACCTACCTTGTATCTAAAATTAAGAAGCGGCGTGATCTGCAGCCATAGAATAGGATGGATACCTATTTTTTCTTCAGGGCACCCCAAACCGTTGGTAACTTATCTGTACGGTCAACAGCGAGGCCCGTAGTAGATTGATAATTGTGCATGATTTCTGCTTCAGTTAGGGGTCGATCGTAAATGCGAACTTCATCAATAATCCCGTTGAAAAAGCCTTCGGCTCTACCACGATTATTTCCTGCGCCAAGATACACAGGTTCAGAGAATGGCACATATTTGCTCCGAGTGTTCGGAACTATTGAACTAAACTTTGAAATCCGATTCAGTGTCGCATCTATAAAAAGCGCGCTTTCCCTCCATTCTGCACCGTTTTCATCTACATGCTTAATAGTATAGACGAGGTGATGCCATTCGCCATCTGAAATCGGAAATCTGTACATAGACCAGGAACGTGAACACCCATTTTTATTTTTCCAAAAAGATGCTAAATAAATTAGAATGACATCCTCTCCAAAAATAAGCTTATGACCAAAAATATCCTTAATATCCTCGTCATCAAGTTTTAAATTTTCATCTAAAAGTGCCATTTGAATCCCTTGCCTTCGGTCGTCAGGTTCCTCCGACGTTCTGTTAATATCTATTCCCCAACCCATAACTCCCGAATTACCGCAGCCATGGCCTATAGTTTTGAAAATTGTTGTCCATGTTTCTTTGTAATCCGTTTTAATCCACACTTCAACCGTAGAAAAATCGAGTTTAGCACCAAAATCGCCGAGAGTCGTTAGATTCACATAATCCTTGATACCATCAAATTTAAGGGCATCTTTCAGGTGTCCGTTGACGATCATTGGGGTTCCTACAATCGTTGCATTGTTTTCGCCCCAAACATCTTTGACAGTGTGACCAATAATGTCATCACGATCAAAGGTCCAGTAACTCACAAGTCCATCGGTTACGATATTCTCCGCGTCTGTAATGCCACACAACCCAACGATAACCACAGAGAGCATCAGCACATTCATGAGTGTTTTCATGATGATTTACCTCCAGCAAATATAGTAAGGAGGGTTCTAACCAACTCATGTTATTGCGGGGATAGGTGGAAACCCTCTTAAACACGTCACTTTGCAATCAATGAGAAAAATATACCTAATTTTCAAACAGAGGTCAAGATATAGGACCTTTATAATATTAAAAACGCGTCTGTGAACCCAAAAGGTTGCCTAAAATGCAATGCGTCTGATTACGGCTATAAACATATCGCCTTTACCGTGTAAAGAAAGAAGACGCATCACAGATGCACCTTTTAGATGGATAGTGCCAACGATTGACAACCTTTTCAGCTTGACACAGAAGGACAGGAATGGTATGCTATGCGAAACTTTAGTTATTTTCGGCACCTTCATTAATCCAATCAATAAAGAGTTGGATTTGGTCTCCGTCCAGCGGTGGTCCACCAGGCGGCATGCCTCCGCCATCAATGAACTCGACCACAAGGCTGCCTTTGCCATCGCCAGCTACGAATGCGGGTCCGCGGTTTCCACCTTTTTTGAAGGTATCATATTGGCTGAGGTCCAAATTCGTGAAATGCCCAACAACATGGCATCCTGGGACAGCACATCTTTCGGCGAGGATAGACTGAATGTCATCTTGATAAGAGGCTTTCGGTTCTTCAACGACAATAGGTTCCTCAATGACCACTGGCTCTTCTGGAGGCGCAGGGATCTGCGTTTCAGGAGTTGTTGTCGTAGGTTGTAGGACATCCGTCATACCAGTAGTGTCTTCAGTGATGTCGCCTTCGTCGCCGCAGCTCGCAATGAAGATAGCGGCGAGAAAGACGCTAATAGTAAGAATAGGAATAGAAACTGCCCTCGCGCGCCTGGCACGCGAACGCATAGAACATGAATTTATCACAATAAAATTCTCCCTTTCTGAGAATGTGTGTTTTAGCAAGAATTTCGCTATTTTGTTGTATATAAGAATACTACGATATACAGGAGATGTCAACGTCAAGTACCCCCGACTAAAGTCGGGGGCTTGTAGGGGCTAACCCCAACAAGCCAGTTGCAATAACTGATTTCTCGTTTCACAGAGGATGGTATCCCATACCTCTCCACGAAGGGCGCAAGCCGCCCTGTGTAAGATATTTAGAGCCGCGTTGTGGTCGCGGTCGAGTTTCAAGCCACAAAATGGACAATGGAACAAACGTTCAGACAACTTCAGTTTGATAACGGATCTTTGACAGCACTCCGAACACGTTTGACTCGTATGCTGCGGTGGCACTTGATGGAAATGTTTACCATCGCGTTTTGCTACCCAGTGGCACCAGTCAAAGAACATACCCCACGATGCGTCAGAGATGGACTTGGCGAGGTGTCTATTTTTTACCATATTGCTGGGTTTGAGTTTCTCCGCAACAACGGCATCAAAACCTTTGT
The DNA here is from genome assembly GCA_965246985.1 of Candidatus Poribacteria bacterium. Classification (GTDB taxonomy): domain Bacteria; phylum Poribacteria; class WGA-4E; order WGA-4E; family WGA-3G; genus WGA-3G. Next base: position 5,571,922 of record OZ251998.1, read on the forward strand.
GATGGAAAAGGGAGTAAGTTGTTTTCGCAAGAAAGTCAAGGCGTTGACACGCCACAATATCTGCCTGCTTCGCCAATGCGTCTTTCGCCTTATACCAGCGTTTGCTCCGATACGTCTTTCGAGACAGGTCGCGATGAAGTTTGACGAGTTTACGTTCCGCTTGGCGATAAAAGCGAGGATTCGGTATCTTCTCACCCTCAGAAGTCGTCAGAAAATCATGTGTGCCAACGTCCACACCACAAGCAGACTGCGGAATACATTTCAGCGTATCAGGCACTTCACAAACGATAAAGCAATACCAGCCGCGTGCCATCTTTTTCAACGTGATCTCTTTCGGGTCTCCGATGAGCGGACGGTGCTGGCGGATTTTGACTTCACCAAGTTTCGGCACTTTCAGCCTATTGTACCGAGAACCTGTTTCTCGGATAGGGTTCTCGCGAACACGTATTGTCTGTTTATCAGCATCTTTCGTCTTTCGACGAACAACTTTCGGATGTTTACGCAAAGACCAAGACAACGAACGGACAGAACGCTTGAACTTCGGATACCCCTTTTTCTCCGTTCCCTCTTTGCAACGGCGTTGAAAATGCTCGTGTGCCGCATTCACGCGTTTGATCGTCTGCACCTGCATATCCTGCGGATGTTCGGAATAGTGAGAGGTCGTGGCGCGGAGTGTCTTCAGATGGTGGATCTGGTCATACATCGACACAGATTTGCGACCATAGTCCCACATCTGCGAACGCATCTGGAGCATGTAGTTTTGCAACTGCTTTTGGTGGTGAAATTCCGAAAAAAGCCAATGTTCCTCTGTTTGCGTAGGCTTCGCACGGAACTTGAATGTTATTTTCATGGTTTTTCACATATCACGCCTTTAACCCCGTCGAAGTGGGTAGGCAGACACGTCACCTTGCGGTGACGCTTCAACTGTCTGCCAACGTGATACAAATATTAAACCACAATTTGCTGAGGGGGTCAAGTGTTTTTCAAAAAAACCCTTTAGCCTAACACACGAGGGCGGATTTTCCTCCCCCGACTAAAGTCAGGGGTTTCCAATCCGTAAACTTTGATGAAAATTTTGATTAACACCGATATTACATCGGAACAACAACAGCAGATCGAATCGGTTTCTGACGAGCTTTCGCTTGTGAAACCACGGAATTCAGAAGAGGCATTGCGCGAAATTGCGGATACCGATATCGTGTTCGGTGGGTTCAACCGCTCACTTTTTGAAAATGCGAAGCAGTTGAAATGGGTGCAAGTGCTTTCAGCAGGCGTTGACGGCTTGCTATTTCCCGAATTTGCCAAGAGCGATGTTATTCTGACAAGCGCGAAAGGCTTTGTTGGACCCCATTTGGCAGACCAGACATGGGCATTACTCCTTGGACTCCTGCGAGGCATCGGACGCTCGGTGCGCGAACGGACGTGGGACAATCGGATGTCTATCCGTCTGGCGACGTGGGAATTGAGCGAATGCACGCTCGGTATTGTTGGTCTCGGCGGCACCGGAATTGACGTTGCGCGCCGGGCACAAGGCTTTGATATGCGCGTTATCGCTGTCGATCCGGAAACGGTCGAAGCCCCATCATTTGTCCACGAAGTTTGGAAGATGGATCGGTTCCATGAACTCCTCGCAGCGTCAGATGTCGTTTCTATCTGTGCGCCGCTGACACCAGAGACGCACGGTATGTTTGACGACGCGGCATTTGAACAGATGAAATCGCACGCATTGCTCATCAACGTCACACGCGGCAAGATCGTAGACGGGCCAGCACTGCTTCAGGCACTGACTTCCGGAAGTATTGGTGGCGCGGGATTGGATGTCACGCCTGAAGAACCCCTACCTGCCGACAGCCCATTATGGGATCTGCCGAATGTAATCATTACACCACACGTCGCTGGTGGCTCGCCAATTCGCTTGGATCGGGCGGTTGGACTTTTCTGCGATAACTTAGAACGACTGCTTGTTGGTAAACCGCTTCTCAGCACAATTGATAAGGAAAAGGGATATTAGCAGCGAATTTGGGGGGTATGCGCGGGCGTAACTTGCTCAGATTAGTTCTCTGAACTTTTAATTACGCCCCACCTCACAGCCATCTTATTTGACGGTCACACTGGCAACGAATTACCAACCCAGCGAAGCAAAATGGGGAGTCCTTCTGGAAGCGAAACTAAACGTCGAACTTTCTGAAACACAAATGAATAATGGACAGACAGCAGAAAAACCGTGCCTACAAAAAATGGACATAGTGCGGAAACTACACCCGAATCGACTGTCGTATTCAATCTAAATCAGCGACCTTGACGAGTTGTTTCCCGATATTGCCGCCTTTTAACATGTTAATGAATGCCGCAGGCGCGCTCTCAATTCCGCCTTCTTCGATCGTTTCCCGATATTTCAGTTTGCCCTGCCGTAACCATTCTGCCATCTCAACAAGTGCCTCTGTATGCTGATCAGCGAACTCAAAGACGAGAAAGCCCTCGATTCTTGCACGTTTGGTGATCATGTGCCAGAGGAAACGCTGTCCCATTTCCGGTTTTTCTAAATTATACTGAGAAATTTGTCCACATATAACGACACGTCCTTTGATTCTTAAATTGGGAAAGACGGCATCCGTGATCTCCCCACCAACATTGTCAAAATAGACATCAATACCATCAGGAAGAAGGGTCTGAAGCTCCGTGTGATAATCGGTAACACTTTTGTAATTAAAAGCAGCATCGAAGCCGAGTTCGTTGACGATATAATCAACCTTCTCATCGGTACCGGCGGAACCGACAACCCGGCAGCCTTTAATTTTCGCAATCTGTCCGACGACAGAACCGACTGCCCCTGCGGCCCCGGAGACAAACACGGTCTCGCGCGTTTGAAGTTGTCCAACTTCAAGCAAACCGAAATATGCTGTTAACCCAGGCATACCCAGAATCCCTGCCCCTGTTGAAATAGGCGCGATTGTCGGATCAATTTTCCGCAACCCATCGCCAGCAGCGATCCCATATTCCTGCCACCCAATATTCGCGTTGACAATATCACCCACCTCAAAATTAGGATGCTTTGATTCAATAACCTGAGCAATACCACCACCCACCATCACTTCATCGATTTCGACGTTGGCGGCATAAGATTTTGCTGCATTAATCCGCCCACGCATGTACGGGTCGACAGAAAGATAGATAGTTTTTACCAAGACTTGCCCGTCTTCTGGTTTCGGAATCGGGACTTCCTCCACATTGAAATCTGACGCTTTCGGGTACCCTACGGGCCGAGAGGCGAGGGTAATTTGACGATTCATAAAGACTTCTCCGAATTAATAACCTAAATTGCTACCTAAGGAAAATAAGGCATTCAATCGTATAAGATTATTATAAGTAAATTATTAATTAGGCACCAATATGACTGAATTATACATTACTTTGAGTTACAATACAAATTAAATCTGTAGTAAAGCAGAGGTATGCAGTTTTCAGCGTTCGGTTTTCAGCAGTTAGCGTCAGTGGTCAGTGAGTGCCTCGACTCGGAGGTCGCTCCTACAGCAAAGTGCCTGCCAGCGGAAGATCAAAATTGACGGAGATCAGAATAGCTCCCGTAGCAAAGAATACCAGTAAGTGGCAACTTGAGTTATTAATAATTTAACTTCTCTTATTGAATTGAACCGGATCTTCACCATGGATGACAATGAGTTCGTGTTGAGGCGCGTCCCAATCAAAAACTTTAACAATAGGCGGGATGACGCGAACAGCCAAGCCGATACGCCGTTTGTCAGAGCGATTCGCCTCCGAGTGATGCAAGGTGCGTTCATTAAAGAGCACAAATTCGCCGGGCTGCATCTCCAAATTGGCGACATTGCTTGTATCGACGAAGCCAAGGTCGCCCATCTGATTGAACGCCATGTCGGAGGTCGCTTTCACGTGCGGTATAACTTTGCGGTGTGAACCGGGTACGATCTGGAGGCAGCTATTTTCCAACGTTGCCGAATCGACAGCAATCCATGCCGAAATAATAACCGGTGGCTCAAGGGGCCAGTAATTGAAATCTTGGTGCCACGGAATCTCCTTTGCCCCCGGTTCCTTGATAAAAAAATTTGTCCGCCACAGCAAGAGATCTGGACCATATAGAGATGCCATCCGATTCACAATAGTCGGATGCGTAGCGAGTTTATGAATTAAATCCGAATCGAGATGGCGGTTATGCCCCAATTGGTTATGATCTGGCGGTGCGGTTTCAAGCACCTTCTCAATTCCTGGATGCATGTTGAGCATCTCTTCAGAGCTACAGAGTGTATAAGGACCGAGGTAGCCCTGCCGCCAAAACTGCTCCCTTTCTTCAGTCCGCAATGTATGATTTCCGTTTTGCATTGTATAAAATCCTCATATTATTATTAGAAGGTGTTGCCTAACTAATGGTACGGATATACTCAAAGTCCCCCTGATAAGGGGGATTTAGGGGGTTTCTTCCAAGACGAACAAGGTAAAACCATTATGTGGACAATACTCTCTATTATTATTTTGACGGATGGAACTGAAGTCTCGTCAGCCAATTACCAAACGTTACTCTTGACAGACATGTACCTTAATCGCACCGGAGGTCTTATCGGCAGACACACGGAAGGCTTCACTAATCTCGTCAAGCGGATAGTAGTGGGTCACCAATTTCGTGGCATCGACCTTACCAGAGTCTATTAACTCAATCGCTGCTTCAAAATCTGTCTCCATTCCACTATAACCGTAGCAGTTAGAACCTGTAATAAATGCCTCCGACCAGACGATAGTAGAGAGATTCACCTCAAGCGGTTTGTAATACCCAGCAACGAGGACGACAGCACCCTGCTTCCGAACGATAGTTGTGGCAGTGTTAAAGTTCTCCGCGCCGCCTACCGTTTCGATCACTGCGTCAAAACCGATGCCGTTTGTAACATCCTTGACATATTCCCCAACATCGGTATCGCCAACGTTGACGATGTGATCTGCGCCGAGTGCTTTTGCCAACTCTGCCTGCTGTTCGTATTTAACAGTAATCAAGGTCTCCTTAATACCTGCAGCAACCGCATCCGCTAAGCAGAACTGTCCGATGGTGCCACCGCCGATAATCGCGATTGTATCTCGGAAATTGGCACCCGAACGCGCGACGGCACGGTGCGAGACAGCAAGCGGTTCAACGAGTGCTCCCTGCTCAAATGTCATCCGTTTCGGTAATTTAAAGAGTCCGGAATGGTGCGTCGCCGTATATTCTGAGAACCCGCCGTGCATGTTTGGAGAGATCCAGGCTCTACTAAAGCAGAGATTATACTGTCCCGTCTCACAATATTTGCAGGTACCACAGTGCGAAAAACATTCCACAGCGACCCTGTCCCCAATATCAAAATCTGTCACACCATCACCGAGTGCCGTGACGATCCCACATGTTTCGTGGCCCGCGGCGTTTTCATGCGATTGGCCCCAATGCCCGAAATAACTGTGCAGATCGCTGCCACAGATGCCGGTCTGTTTGGTGTCAACGAGGACAAAGCCCGGAGGCGGTTCGTTACGTTCAACCTCACGAATGGCGATTTGTTCGATGCCTGTATAGATAGCGGCTTTCATTTTCATGAGAATCTCCTTTCGGGTACGAGGTGTGGAGACCTCAGGCTACCCGCTTATTGCTGGTGCGAACATTTGAAGAATCGCGCGCTTATCGGTTTTTCCAACGCTTGTTTTCGGGATTTCATCAACAAAGACGAACTTGTCCGGAATCCAGAACTTCGGGAATTCAGATGCGAGTTGCTGCTTGAGAACATCCGAGGTGTTTTCACCTGCTTGTTCTGCAAGGACAACGATAGCGAGCGGACGTTCACCCCACTTCTCGTCGGGTATGCCGATAACCGCTGCCTCACACACGCATGGATGCTTCAGCAGTCCAGTCTCCAAGGCGACACTGGAAATAGACTCTCCACCACTTCGGATGAGTGCCTTCGCACGGTCAACTATCTGCATATAGCCTTCCCTGTCAATTGTAGCCATATCACCCGTGCGTAACCATTTGTCGGTCGTGAAGTGTTCTGCAGTTGGTTCAATTTTATAGTAGCTATTAGCTGTCCAAGGGCTTCGCACTTGTAGTTCCCCGATTGTTTCGCCGTCCCAAGGGAGCTCTGTGAAACCGTTAGATGTTTCAGCTGCGAGACGGAGTTCAACGCCCGGTACAGGTCGCCCCTGCTTTGCCTTAATTCGCCATTTCTCAGCATCCGGCAAGTTCTCATGCGAACCACGCAGTTTTGATAACGTCCCGGTCGGGGACATCTCTGTCATCCCCCAAGCGTGGCAGATCTCAACACCGAGTTCCTTTTCGTAGGCTTCAATGAGGGTTGGTGGCATCGCTTCTCCGCCGACGATCAATCGCCGCAATCCGCGGATATCCTTTCGCCTTTTGCATAATTCAGGATACACCTTTGCCCAGACCGTTGGGACTCCTGCAGCGACAGTGACACCCGTCTCGGCAATAAGTTTGGCTATACATGAAGGTTTGGCACCCGGTAGCACCATATCTGCGCCAGCAAACATGCTTGCGTAAGGCAGCCCCCACGCCATCGCATGGAACATTGGAACGATTGGCAAGACGACATCTGCCTCCGTCAACCCGAAGACATCGGCTTGGTTCGCTGCCAGCGTGTGGAGAAACATAGATCGGTGTGTGTAGAGAACACCTCTCGGTTCGCCTTGCGTTCCGCTGGTGTAGCAGAGTCCCATTGCCCAGTTTTCATCTTGGATATCCCATGTATATGCCGGTGCAGCTTCGGAGAGTAACCGCTCGTAAGGAACATTGGTATCCGTCGGTGTTGAATCAAAGTAGATAACCTGTTTACATTCAATCTTACTCCCTAACGCCTTAAATTGATCCGCAAACTCGCTATCAACAAAGATGAGTTTGTCTTCCGCCTCATGTACAATTTGCGCCAATTGTACAGCGGAGAGGCGAACATTGAGTGGATGCAGTACAGCACCGATGCACGGAATCGCGTAGTAGAGTTCTAAATGTTGATAGGTATTGGAAGCATACGTTGCGACTCTATCGCCGCGCTGAATCCCCAATTGGGTGATAGCACTTGTCAGTCGCTTCACGCGCTCGTATAACGCAGTATAGTTATAACGATGCAGCGTCCCGTCGGGCAGCAGTGTGGTAACCTGTTTATCCCCATGTATACGGTGTGCATGCTCTAAAATCTGCGCGAGCGTCAACGGATGATTCATCATTAAGCCTATACAAAAATTCTGTCTGAGTCATAAATTGTTGCGTCCTATATCCATTAGGACTTACACAGCACGTTCAGAAGTCCCCTGATAAGGGGGATTTAGGGGATTTAAAAAGCAAAATCTACCATCGCGTCCAAATTTGCGTAAGTCCTGTCCATTTTAGCATAAAAAACGAGTTTATTGTTAAAATAAAGTGATTCCCGATGTTATTTCCGACTTTAATTTGCATTTTACGAGAAAAATAACGCATAATTACACGTGAGGTCGATAATAGAAATACAAGTGTACATGTAGGTTGGGTCAGAGTCATTCAGTTTTCGATGTTTGGTTTCCGATTTTACGGAAAGAGTCGCGACCCGGAGGTCGCTCCTACAGCGAAGAACCTACCAGCAGAAAATCGAAATTAAGGAGAACTGAATGCCTCTGTAGGTTGGGTGAAGCGGTAAAAGACCGAGCACCTTTCAGTTAACATAGAAGGATAAATTAAATCAAATGTCAATTTTAGATAATAGGTGGTATTTCTGGTGCGTTGTAGCGATTTTATTAACCATCGCGTCAGTGATGCCAATGACTGCCAGTGCTGATGCACTTAAGGTAGTCGTTCAAGATCAAAATGGGAATGCTATTCCAGAAACGAAAGTACAAATAGGGAACCAAGAACAGACAACAGATGATTCTGGAAACGCTATGTTTAGCGACGTGACAGGTGCACAGTCGCTAACTGTAATAGCAATCGGATTTTCGAGTAAACGACTTAATACGACTGCTGGACAGACCGAAGTGACAGTGGTGCTTGCCCCGATCCAAACCGTTGATGCGGTGGTGGTGGTGGGTACCCGTAGTATAGGCCGGAGAGTCTTGCAGGCACCCGTGCCGATAGAAGTCGTCAGCAGAGAGCAGCTGAGCCTTACCGGTCAATCTGAAACCGGTCGTGTGCTTCAGATGTTAGTTCCGTCCTTCAATTTCTCAAGCTCAACGATTAGCGATGGCACAGATGCCCTACGTCCCGCAACGCTGCGAGGCTTGGGACCCGACCAAACGCTTGTGCTTGTCAACGGCAAACGTCGGCACAAAAGTGCCTTGCTGCACGTTAATACATCGGTAGGTCGTGGGACTGCCGGAACAGACTTCAACGCGATTCCGTCAGCAGCGATTGAGCGGATTGAAGTACTACGCGATGGTGCGGCGGCGCAATACGGCTCCGATGCTATCGCTGGTGTTATCAACATTGTGCTCAAAGATGATGTCAATACCGGTGATGCCGACATCTATTGGGGTCAAACCTACGAAGGTGATGGCGATACATGGAACGGCAATGCGAACTACGGTATGAAAGTCGGCGAATCCGGTTTTCTCAATCTCACCGCTGAATGGCGTGACAGATACCGTACGAACCGCGCCGGACTCACAGCCGAGCGTCAATATGACTGGGTGGATGTAGACCAAGGTAGACCGGCAGATGAGATACTTGAAATCGAAAATGATGATGGTACTGTGACAGAGAAACCGGTCTGGTTTGACCCGCGCGAATATACCTTTGAACGGCAGAACTTCCGCATTGGAGATGCCGATTCATCGCAGAAAACAGGATTTTACAACTTCGGACTTCCGCTTGCTGAGGGTTTAGAACTCTACTCTTTTGGTGGGCACACCTCACGCCAAAACAACAGTGCCGGTTTCTATCGCAGAGCGAATCAGGCATCACGAACCGTCACTGAAATTCACCCCGACGGATTCTTACCAGAGATTAACACCGATATCGGCGATACTTCTCTCGCCTTAGGTATGGCGTGGACACATGAGACGACTGACCTGAATGTTGATGTCAGCGTCAATCACGGATTGAACACCTTTGACTTTTTCATTTCCAACTCCCTGAACGCCTCTTATGGTCCCAGCAGCCCAACCTCCGCAGATGCTGGTGGCTTTGAACTCTCACAAACAGCGTTCAATTTAGATGTCGCCTATCCGCTCGACTATCAGTCCTCGCTCATTAACCTTGCGGGGGGTGTTGAATTCCGCAGAGAAGGTTATGGCATCCAGGCGGGTGAACCGCTCTCATGGATTGATGCCGGACTTGGTGCAGACGGTGCCGTTGGTGGTATCCAAGTTTTCCCCGGTTTCCGACCCGACAACGAAGTGGACGAAAGCCGAACCAATATTGCGGGGTACGTAGACTTTGAATCCTACTTGAGTGGGCAGCCCGGAACGGGACTTCTCGTCGGCGCAGCGGTGCGTGGTGAGCAGTATAGTGATTTCGGTGCCACCGTCACAGGAAAAGCGACGGCTCGCTACGACCTGACGAAACAGGTTGCGGTCCGTGCTGCCGGTAGCACGGGTTTCCGTGCGCCTTCACTACAACAACTCTACTTCAATAACATTAGCACACAGTTCAAGGTAGATGTTGACGATATTGATAGCGACGGCAACACAGATGAACTGGTAGCACTTGAAGTCGGCACATTCAAGAATGACAGCGATGCTGCACGTGCACTCGGTATCCCTGAACTCAAAGAGGAGACTGCATTCAACGTCTCCGGCGGTTTCGTGTTGAAACCACTTGAGAAAATGTGGCTCACGGTCGATGGATTTCTGATTCAAATCGATGATCGCATTGTTCTGAGTGGTAGTTTTAGTGCTGATAAAGTAGCAGGCTTAGTCGCAGCAGGTGCAAGCAGCGCACAGGTATTCACAAATGTTGCCCAGACACGCACCCAAGGTGTTGATGTCGCAGCAGGCTATCTACATGCCTTTGACAATGAATCTCTCCTTAATTTGAAAGTTGCATTGACATGGGCAGACACTGAAGTTATCGGTGACGTGGATGCTCCGGAAATCCTCGTCGGGCTTGAGGATATACTCTTCCCGTCTCAGGAACGCTCTATGATTGAAGAGTGGCAGCCGAACACCCGGATTAACCTCAGCGCGGATTACATCATCGGTGATCTCACGATCGGAGGTGCTTTGCGCTACTTCGGCAGCTACACAGTGCAAGAGGGGAGTGGTGACGATCCTGCTCGACAAACTTACGGCGGAAAATGGCTCACGGATATCCAGAGCAATTATCAGCTGAACCCAGGGCTTTCGTTGACTATCGGTGCGAACAATCTGTTCGATCAGATGCCTGACTTGAACGAGATTGGTCAGTCACGCTATGGAACTTTAACCGATGGTACAGGTCATGTCATTGTTGACTCCCCTGGTGTCTTCACATATTCGAGAAGGTCGGCACCCTTCGGTTTCAACGGCGGACTTTACTATGCAAAGTTATCCTATAGTTTTTAGCATGTAAATCGGGCTTACAAAGTCCTCCGACGATTTATGGTATAACCCAATAGGGTAGTAAATGTAGGCGCGGTTTCAAACCGCGCCTTTTTTCGCAGAGCCATTCAATTGTCACGAGTCACTCTTGTAGGAGGGGTTTGTAACCCCGATTCTTTCGGATAGTTTCCGCGCGCCTTATTCCCGATAATGCACTTAGAAAACCGAAAACTGAATGGTCCTGGTTTTTTGCGTAATTTCTATTGCATCTATTTGAGCGATGTGCTAAATTTAGACTGAGATTCAAATCTAAAGGAGACTATTGAATGCATCGAAACCTCTTAATCTTTTGTGTGGTGGTACTTTTTGTGGGTGCCATTATTGCGCTGAACATCCGCTCTGTCGAGAGCCAGAGTGACATGGCACAGCGTGGAAAATATCTCGTGGACGCAGTCGCTGCGTGCGGATATTGTCATACACCGCGCGCCGGTGCCGACTATAATATGGATATGTATCTCGCTGGACACCCGGCTGGACAGTCTTATCCCCGTTACAAGCTTCCAAGTATGATGCAACAAGGCATTTTCATCGTTACCTCAACACAAATGACCGCATTCTCCGGTCCGTTCGGAACGAGTTTCGCCACAAACTTAACACCGGATAAAGAGACTGGGTTAGGCGACTGGACGGAGGAGATGTTCATCGGCGCGATACGTACTGGACTCCACCAAGGCGTGGAAGGCAACCGGAAGATCTTTCCGCCGATGCCAGCGAAGCATTATGCCCAGATGAACGATGAAGATCTGAAGGCAATTTGGGCGTACCTCAGAACAATTAAACCCGTCAAAAACGAAGTGAGTCCGCCGTTGAATCAACGAGGCCGCCCGCATTAAAAAATTAAAACAGTAGGCACACACCGTGTGTCGTAAATAGAATTTACGGGAAAATTTGGAGACCCTTTTATGGCATCAGCAAAAAACCCTGTCCGTATCTGTGTCGTCGGTATGGGGATCGGCAGACCCAACGGAGCGGCACTCGCCAGAAACCCACGTGGTAATGTTGTCGCGCTCTGCGACCTTGTTGAAGACAAGATGAAAGCCTTCGCCAACGATTTACCGGGTGAGGTTAAACTCTACACAGATTACAAAAAGATGTGCAAAGCCCCTGATATTGACGCAGTATTTGTCGGCACACCGAATCAGTGGCATGTCCCGATCGCGTTAGAAGCCGTGCAGAACGGTAAACACGTCATGGTAACGAAACCGCTTGCCGACTCTGAGGAAGCGGCGGAAAAATTGGTCGCTGAAGCAGAGGCAGCGGGTGTTGTCAATATGATGTCGCTCTCTACACGCTTCGGGAATAGTTGCCAATATCTTGGCGATCTTGCACGCGATAACTATTTTGGTGAACTTTATTACGCACGGGCACGGAGCGTCCGTCGTAACGGGATTCCAGCATGGAACCTCGGCTTCATCAAAAAGGGTGGCGGAGCCTTCCGAGATATGGGTGTTCATGTACTCGACTCAGCGTGGTGGATTCTCGGATTGCCGAAACCGATCGCCGTACTCGGTGCTGCCGGCGCGAAATTTGGACCGCGGGGTCGCGGCTATTGGAACCGCAGTCGGCCACCGAAAGAGACTTACGAACAATATGAATCAGACGACTATGCAGGCGGGTTCATTACGTTTGAAAACGGAGTCGGTTTACAGGTCGAAAGTTTCTGGGCATCGCATCAACCCGACGAATTCCAGATCGAGTTATTCGGTACAGAGGCAGGCGCGACGATGAGCCCTTTGCGACTTTACCGAACGGACGAATCCGGTACATCTGAGGATATAAACGTGAACCTGTCACCGAGTCAATATAAAGAGGCATGGGATGCTATCGCTGATCACTTCATTGAATGTATCCTGGATGATGTAACCTGCAAGGCGCCGCTTCGGCATGGGCTGATTGTCCAACAGATGATGGAAGGTTTGCTTAAAAGTGCCGAGACGGGACGCGAAGTTCAGATTGAAGCAGCTGAAGGGGATTAAAAATGACCCTTGACATGACAACACTTCGTGATGATTTCACAAGAGACGGTTTTGCCGTTGCACGGAACCTGTTTACGCGAAACGAAGTTCAACGGCTTAAGTCAGAATGCATCGACATTCTAAAAGCCGTTAAAGCAGAGACAGGTGCAGCCGCCGGACACGGCGTTCACGTGGGCTTAGCCGCGCGAAGTCCGGTTTTTCAAACCGCAGTGGGTGATGCGCGAATACTGGATATCTTAGAAGGCATCCTCGCTCCAGATATCGAGTTCCTAAGCGACAAGGTGGTTTTCAAAAGTGATGCGATGACCTTCGCAAGTCCTTGGCACCAAGATTGGCACTACTGGCACGGGGCGCACAAAGTCTCGCTCTGGGTGGCTCTTGACGACGTGACTGTTGAGAATGGATGCCTCAAGCTATTTCCGGGTTCCCACAAATCCGCTATTGTCCACGATGGTGATGCCAGTGACGGACACGGCTTCGGGAATCGACTGCGTCCTGATGCAGTTGACGAAAGCCTTGCCGTCACAGCAGAATTGGAAGCGGGGGGTGCTGTCTTTTTTCACGATTTGACGCTTCACTCCAGCCACCCGAACCGTTCTGGCGAAGAACGCTGGGTTTGGATTCCGACGTACCGCGACGCAAACGCTGAAGACACCGACTATCCGTGGGCTGTCGCTGCGAAAGTCTTGCGCGGTCAAAAGGTGTCTGAATCAGGTTTTTAACTATGGGCCCTTGACTGCTCTCCAAATGTAAAGCAAAGACAAATTATGCCATTTAAGGCATAATTTCATTACGAGCAGGTTTTCGGTAAATCCGAAATAATACCAAATTAACCCCATTTGTAGCGCGAGGTCCCCGTGCCTCGCAATGCTGACTTGATCAAAAGACTTCTAATCAAGCTAATTGGGTATAAGATAAAGACCTGTACAGTTTAAGATCAAAAACGTTAGCCCGTAATGAAATGGAGGGCGACTCGAAATCAAAAAACTTTCAAATTGCAGACCACGACACTTATCCGCAAGGTAAATTAAAAATATCGTTGGAAGTCAAAAACAATAGTTCCAAATGCCAAGCTTGAAATGAATGGAAAGCGACTCTTAACAAATGCGCGTGAGGTCCCAGACCCACGTGTTTAACCGCAAGGAAAATTAGAAATATGTTTAAAAATCTGAGTACCGGTGCAATCGGCATTCGGGCGAATATGAGAGAAGGCTTAGACCTCGCCAAAAACGCAGGTTTTGAAGGTCTCGATCTGAACATCGATGAAGCGGGTCAATTCGCACAAGAACACTCTGTCCAATACGTCAAAGACCTCTGGTCAGAAGCAGGGATTGCCATGGGTGGCTGGGGTTTCGGTGTCAATTGGCGCGGTTCCGATGCCGACTATTACGCCGGTTTGGCGCAGCTGCCGGAACGTGCGGCACTCGCTGCAGAACTCGGTTGCTTTCGGACAACGACCGTTGTCGGTCCCGCCTCAAACGATATGACGTATCAGGAGAATTGGGATTTTTCTGTCAAACGGCTCCGTTCCGTTGCCGAAATTCTCAATGCACACGGACACTCGATTGGACTTGAGTTCATTGGACCCGCAACGAGCCGCAAAGGTTCCAAGTACCTCTTCGCCTACTCAATGGATGCGATGTTAGGACTCTCCGCCGCTATCGGTACTGGAAACGTTGGGTTGCTCTTTGATACATGGCACTGGTACACCTGTCGTTCCACAGTTGACGATGTGCGCAAACTTTCTGCATCGGATGTTGTTTACGTCCACATCAACGATGCCCCTGCCGGAATTGATCCAGACGACCAGATTGATAACATCAGGTGTCTTCCGGCTGAAACCGGTGTGATCCCACTCACCGAATTGATGCAGATTCTGACAGACATCGGTTATGAAGGACCCGTGACACCCGAACCCTTCAGCAAAAAAGTGGGCAGCATGGAGCCTGCTGCTGCAGCGAAAGCCACTGCTGAATCACTTGATCAAGTGTGGGAAAACGCAGGTCTGTAGGTGCAGTTTCCTATACTGGGAGTAACGGTTTTATCCATTATTTCGGAGGAAACAATGCAAGAAGAATCGACGCTCGTTCAATACATAGCGGAAAAAGCGACAGCGGAAGCACGCCAACAAGGAATTCAACAAGGAATCCAACAAGGTGTAAAAACCCGTGCGCTTGAAGATATTCTTGAAGTGCTAGCGTTCCGTTTAGACGCGCACGCGGCACAACGTTTCAAGCCCGCCCTTTACACGATTGACGACCTACAACGCCTCAAAGGCTTATTGCGTGCTGCGCTCTCGGCAGAAAACCCAGAAGATTTCCAGCAGGCACTCGATTCAAATAATAGCGACACCTAACCCCCGAAATAAATACCAACAAGGCAGATTTTAGCAAATACAGGAGTATGACTCAACGTGAGACTTATTGATAAAGAGAGCATCCTCGCGATGACGCATCTGTGGGAAGGCGAGCGGTTTCCTGACGGACGACCCCGCGTCCCCGATGATATTATTCGACGAATGAAGGCTATCAGCATTGAGCAGGCGTGGGGTGTTCTCAACGGCAACAACTATAAGTTCCAATTCGCTGGCGATTGGATGAACCTCCATCCGGATCGGATTCTGGTCGGTAGAGCGGTAACGTGTGCATTTGTACCGATACGTCCCGATTTCAACGATGCTATCTCTGCACAAGGTGAAAAAGAGGAACGCGTCGGTGGTCAAAACTCGTGGGTGATTGACACGCTCGTCCGCGATGATGTCATCGTCGTAGACCTCTTTGGCAAAGTGAAGGACGGCACCTTTGCTGGTGATAACCTCGGTAATTCCATCTATGCCAAAACGGGGACCGGCATGGTAATTGACGGTGGCATCCGAGATCTGGACGGCATCTACGAATTGCCTGATTTCGCCACGTTCGTGCGCGGTGTGGATCCGACAGGTATTGCAAATGTCACACTCACAGGTATCAACATCCCCATCCGCATTGCGGAGGCGACTGTTCTACCGGGGGATGTGGTTTTAGGCAGACGCGGCGGTATTATCTTTATCCCGCCGCAGTTCGCACAGCAGGTGGTCGAACAAGGCGAAGAGGTCGCCCTCCGAGACCGATTTGGGCATCAACGGCTACGCGAAGGTGTCTACACGCCGGGCGAGATAGACCGCAAGTGGTCTGAGGAAATCGATGCAGATTTCGCAAAATGGCGAGCAAATCAAGAATAGATATAGATGATGGATGAAGGAGATTCCCCGCTCTATTGCTCATCTGAAAAATTTGACTTTTCGCTGTGTTTATGATATACTTTAAAATGGCAATTGTCTAAAGTGCTCAAGCAGATATGATTAGCAATTGTTGCTATTTGAACGAAAATGAAAATCGCCAAAAACCTGACAGATCTCATCGGGAATACACCGACGATTCGCCTGAATGCCTTGCCCGGTAAGGACGATGCGACTATCTTCGCGAAATTGGAAGCCTACAACCCCGGCGGCAGTATCAAGGACCGAATTAGTTATGCAATGGTAGTTGACGCTGAAGAACGCGGCATCCTCAGAAAAGGGGATACTATCGTCGAACCTACCGCTGGCAATACGGGTGTGGGGCTCTCTATCGTTGGCATCGCGAGAGGCTATCCTGTGATTTTGACGATGCCAGAAAACGTGAGTCGCGAAAAATATGAACTCCTCTCCGCTTTCGGTGCAAGAATTGTGCTAACGCCGGAACACGGCGGTATGGCAAGTGCTATCTGGAAAGCGGAAGCAATTGTCAGACAAAACCCGCGGCACTATATGCCGAACCAGTTCACGAACCCTGCGAACCCCGAAATTCATCGCCGTACGACAGCAGTAGAAATCCTCAAAGCACTCGGCACTGACATCGACTTTTTCGTTACAGGGGTCGGCACAGGCGGCACATTGACAGGTGTCGGAGAAGTTCTGAAGGCAGCGTGTCCGAATGTGAAAGTGGTTGCCGTGGAACCGCGTGTGTCAGCGGTGCTTTCCGGCGGCAAACCGGGGCCTACCCGTATTGATGGGATTGGCGCGGGGATGATTCCTGAGGTGCTCAACGTAGATATCATTGACGAGATCATCACAGTCTCCGAAAAAGAGGCTTACGAAATGATGAAGTCAATTTCAACAGCCGAGGGATTGTTGGTCGGAATGTCGTCCGGTGCGAATGTCTATGCTGCATTACAAGTTGCAAAGGCGCAGGGACCAGATAAAACAGTTGTTACCATTCTCCCCGACACTGGAGAACGTTATTTCAGTTTAAGTCGTTATTTTGAAATCGAATCGGACATCATGGATACACTTCCGTAAGTTGCTTTAACTAACGGATAGGGACCGCTATCCAAAACCGAATCCACTTTTAGACAATACCGCACCTTGCAACTATATAACTAACTGCACAGTTGCCAAGACCGGTAACGCTTCATCAGTCTTCCGTTTCTCAACGACAGGGAGAAACGAGCAGGGAAATACTTGTAAAAAATTGAACTATCCAGTAGATCAGACTCTCTGCCAAGAAGTTCTGTTGACGGAGAGTCCGCAAGAAATTCTTTTCTCTCTCTTTAAACGGTTCAAAGAACGCGCCGCGATCGTCACGAGCGGACAACTTTCGGGTATGGTGATGATTCACTTAGCCGCTGAGAATCAATTGCCGTTCCGAGTCTGCACGCTTGACACGCTGCGTCTTTTCCCAGAGACGTACGACTTCTTTGAGCGGGTTGAATCGCGTTACGGTATCCAAATCGAACAGATTCAGCCTGATCCCCAAGAAGTTCAAGACATGGTTGCGCAACACGGCGAACACCTGTTTTTCGATAGTAAAACGAAGCAGGAATACTGCTGTAACATCCGGAAGGTCCATCCGATGCATCGACTTCTCGAAACATTAGATGTCTGGATAACCGGTTTACGTCACGATCAGTCCGATGCCAGAAAACAACTCCGAAAAGCAGAAATCATCTCATCAACGACACACCCCGTGCTAAAGGTGAGTCCACTGATTCAGTGGAGCACCGATGAGGTATGGCAGTTTGTCCGTGAAAATGAAATTCCCGTGAATCCGCTGCTTGAAGCGGACGCGCATGGTCACTATTATGAATCAATCGGGTGTATCATCTGCACGACACCAATAAAACCAGGAGAACCGAATCGCGCGGGACGGTGGCGCTGGCAAAACGCAACCTCTACATTAGAAAAATCCGAAACAGAAGAAAACGACAAAGAGTGTGGATTACACTATTCGATTTAATAGTTATCAGTTATCGGTTATCAGTTATCAGTTACAAGAGGTTTTTGATAATCCTAAAGTCTCTTTCTGATAACTGAAAGGTTTTTCGCAGAAAAACCGTACTGACAACTGATTACCACTCAAAAAGGAGAAATATATTCCATGGCTGTAATAGTCCGTATTCCAACCCCGCTGAGACGCTTGACGCAAAACATGGCGGAAGTTGAAACAGAAGGTGCCAATATTGAAGGCATTATTGAAAATCTTGAAGCGAACTATCCGGGGATGAAAGAACGTCTCTGTGATGAAGTCGGAAATATCCGTCGGTTTGTAAATATTTATCTTAATGATGAGGACATTCGCTTCCTTGAAGGAAAAGAGACCGCTGTCGCAGATGGTGCTGAAATCTCCATTATTCCAGCGATTGCTGGTGGAAGTTTGTCTTAATGGTTATTGGCTGTTGGCTGTCAGTTGTCAGCGGGATTATCGGTGTTTCTTCCTGACAACTGATGGCTAATTGCGATTCAATGCTAACTTTACAACCAGAAACCCTCAGCCAGATTTTTGACCACGCCAAATCAGAGTTTCCGTATGAATGCTGTGGTGCCATTTTGAGTGATGGCACGCAGGAATTTGTCTGGGAATGCAAGAATATACAGAACGAGATGCATCAGGAAGATCCAGACACGTATCCTCGCGATGCGCGCACGGCATACGTGATACACCCTGATGATTTATTCAAGGTTAACAAAGCGTCTGAGACACAAGATATTAAGGCGTTCTACCATTCACACCCGAACCACGAAGCATATTTCTCGGAA
The DNA here is from genome assembly GCA_965246985.1 of Candidatus Poribacteria bacterium. Lineage (GTDB taxonomy): Bacteria > Poribacteria > WGA-4E > WGA-4E > WGA-3G > WGA-3G. The sequence continues at coordinate 5,590,495 of OZ251998.1, forward strand.
AAAGACAAAGCAGATGCGACGATGTGGGATCAACCTACCTATCCGGGGACTACCTATCTGGTGATCTCCGTTTATGGCACTGAGATACGCGCCGTGAAGGCTTTCGCGTGGGATGAAACGGTGGAAGATTTCGTTGAGAGACCACTTAGAAAAACCTAACACAGCAGAATCGATTCCCGATTGAGGCAAGAACCATGCAGCGCTTGCGAGTCCTTTTGATGCAGCTTGCAAACCAAAACTTGCTCCACAAATGTCAGCAATTGATGCCGGACATGCGCGTTGTCAAAGCCCCCGTACTTAAGTCCTACGTTGGGATTCTCACGTTTTCCGCCGCTTCCCTGGCAATCGCCTTAGGGATAACTCTCCAAAAACACATTACTTTTGAATACCACTCAAGTGCCGGTGTTGTCGGCTGGCTCAGTGCTAACGAGTATCCGAAACAACAGGAATACTTTTTCTATCTGCTGTCGCTGCTCGGTATCCCGATAGCGATATGTCTATATTGGTTCGGGTGGTGTGTCTATTCACGCTGGTGTGCCAAATTAACTGCACAACCGATAGCGCGTGTGCTTAAAGCGAACGCATTGGCATCCATACCGTTATGGCTCTGTTGGTTACAGGTTTACCACATCGGGCAAAGCGTGCTGATAGGCGTAGTTTTGCCGATAGTTTTGTCGGTTTTGCTGAAGTTGGCACTTTTGTACACGCGGTACCTCCCGGGGCTATGGACTTCTAACGCGGGCGAGGTTACAAACCTTGACAGCGAAGAAGCGCAAGTTGCAAGCACCGTCAGCGCAGACAGTGGCTACAGACTCCTAAAGTTTGGGCGTATTGGACTTGAATACGTTATCCTCCCCATTTTTATCTATCTTCTGACCTACTCAGGGAATATTCACGGCAATATAGACCTGTTCCACGAGGGGGAGCGACTCGCGCCCCTCAACGAGATGTTGCACGGTGGCGTGCCGTTTCGGGATGTTTATGTTCAGCATGGACTCTTCCAAAACGCTTACTTGGCGTGGTTTGGCGGTCAACTCTTTGAACCGACCCTGTTCGGCTTGCGTACAATGGAGCGTGTCCTAAATCCGCTCGGTTATGTCGCGCTCTACTTGCTGGGTTTACAGGTTTTTCGAGGCAGATTCTTGACCGCTTTCATCTGTATGCTCATTGCCTCTGGAACAGCATTCTCGGTATCCGCACGGCATAGTCTCGGTTTAATTAGCTTCGCCTTCGCTGCCTCTTTCCTGACCCGTCCGCAAGTCACACCAAAAGGTTACACGTTTTCGTGGAAGCTGCTCCTCGCCGGTCTCTTCACGAGTTTAGCCTTCTGGTACAGCACTGAAATTGGGCTTTACACGTTAGGTGCTATGGGGTTGTTTCTACTCATATATGGATTACAAAGCGGCATAGCATTACGGAAACGTCCATTACCCTTAATCAGTTATAGTTGTGGCGTAATGTTAGGCTTTCTCCCAGTGGGTATCTACTTTTTGTCGCATGGTGCTTTGGACGATGCAATCTGGAATTCTTATATCCAGTGCCGCTATCAACTTGCAACGTGGGGACTGGCTTTTCCATCTCTATCAAAAACAGTTACCTTATTGTCGTCAGAGGGATGGCGCGCCTTCATCTTCAGCGTAGGATTTCGGTGGTATCTACCGGTTTGCATCTTCCTGATTGTCGCGGCTTATTTGACATATCGAAGGTTATCCGGCACTTACTCAGCCAACACAATGAAGATTCTTCTCTTACTCCTCGGCGGCGTTGCATTCTTCAGGACTGCACTGGGCCGTTCGGATGGTGGACATCTGACTTTCGGTGCAACCTTCTTATGGCTGCTCTGCCTACTTCCGTTGGAAGGTGGCATCTTCAGCATGTTCCGTGTCGGTTTATTGTCCCTCAGAGGTAAAATCCCTTGGCACGCCGCATTGAAGGCAGCATGGGTGCTCATTCCGACACTCATATTCTGCTGGTACGTTGGAGAGGTTCATCATCCGGTGGCGGGTTTCAGTGCCAAATGGCAGCAGTTGCGTCAGAATCCGTTCAAGCAGCGCGTCGTATCGGAGGAATTGGCACGCGCAGGAGCCGTGGACATCCCGGACGACCAAGTTCAGCAGATTCAAAAGGTCGTCGCCTATATTCAGGAAAACACCGCACCGAACGAAAATATCTTTGACTTTACGAGTCAGGGTGCTTACTATTTCTTTGCAAATCGACCGGGAGTCACCCGATTCCATCAGGTCTCGTATGCGTCAACACCTGCAATGCAGCAAGAGGTTATTACAGCCCTTGAACAGGACAAAACGCGTTTGGTAATCTTTAAAACGGGGGGTTGGTTCGATGCCGTTGACGGTATTCGTGTCGAGGAACGACACGCTTTAATTGCGGTATACCTACAGGAAAACTACGAACCAGCAATAAATGTCAACGGTACGGAGATTCTGATGCGAAAGTAAACAGTTGTACAGGAAATTTACTGGTACAGATTCAGTGCTTCATTAGACTAAACCGAACATCAACTCAGTTTGGTCTTAATCTTGTTCATTGACGAATTCGGATTCGATGGACTTCTACCAAAAAGAGCTTACCCCTATAGTGCTCCACGTCCGGGTTAGCTGAAAGATAATCTTTCAAGCGCGATACAATCTGTGGTAAAACTTCAGGGTGGTTTCTCACCTGAAGTGCTACAATGCCCTGATAGTTAGCCGGTGGATAGTTGAATATATTGGCAAAATCACCGTTCATGGATATAAGAATTGATCTTAGCTCTTGTGCCTTTGAAATGACGACCCTATCTGGTGATTCAATTGGAAGATGATCTCTGAGATACCAAATTTCATAGCCAGCATCACGAAGGGTCTCAATAACAATAGAGGGAACGCATTGATCTGCCAAAAACCGCAATCCCATTAAGCGACTTCCTCAAATTCCGCTAATTCACGGGCGTAATCAAGACAGGCTTGAATCTGTATCGTTTTGAGATCTGGGAATTCAGCAATGGTTTCATCTGTGGTATAACCCGCTGCCAAGTATCCAAGGAGAAGGCTTACAGGAATTCTTGTTCCTTTAATACGCGGTTTACCGCGTAATGTATCCGGTGTGCTAACGATGTGATCTCTCCAATGAATCGGCATGTATATTCCTCCCAAATAGATAAATTACCTTACTTATAGCATAGCACATCCGATCCCCAATTTCAAATGAAAATAAAGCAGGACTTATGCAAGGCGTTTGCGTAAATTCTGAATAGTATCCGATTGCTGACAACTGATAACTGATAACCGACAACTATCCTTGTTGTTCAATAAAGATACGGTAAATGTCCTCAAAAAGTCTGACATCCGTGAGCGTATCTTCGGCTGAAGAGCGGAAGGGTTCATCATTGCGGACGTTCGCGACAAAGTATTCCGCCTCCCGATGATATGCCCACGTCCAACTCGGTCTCGGAATCGGGCGCGTGATTTCTTGTTCTTCCCCAGCGCGGTAGATTTCAACCTCTGCCGGTGTGTTTTTCAAAAGCAACGGCGGTGCCCAGGTATGAATCCATCCGTTCTCAAAATAGAGTTGGCTATGCTCGTCCCAACGATAGTGTGAAACATGTCCAGTTTCCAGCGTCGCACGGATGCCGTCCATATCGAAGATGACAATACCGGAATATCCGTTCGCATCTAAATCGACGGCTTTGACAGTCACTTTGTCACCCGCATCAAGGAACCAACGCATCAGATTGATATTGTGCGTGTACTGCTGAAGGTATCCCAAATACGAGCCTCGGTACTGATCAGGTATCCATTCTGGCGTTTTAACAGGTGCGCTCGGTTTTGGCTCATTGGTGCCGTCCATGTGGGTATCAAGATTGCACACCCAATCCCCGCCGAAGCCGTGATTTCTGGCATAAGTCAAACGTCCGAGCTCGCCGGTTTCTCGGAATTGTGTTACCTTTGCCTTGACAATCTCGTTTCCGGCATCGTAGCGTTTCATGTAGCCTACCATCAACTTTTTGCCAGATTTCTGCGATGCCGCCACGATAACTTCAGCCTGTTCAGTGGAGACAGCCATCGGTTTTTCCATGAAGACATGCTTACCAGCCAAAAGGAGGTCTTTGGCGATTTCACCCTGTAAGGCGAAATCAGCGGATACTGCCACTGCTTCAATGTCGGCGTTTTGTGCAAGTTCACCGTGATCGCTATAAAGTTGAGGGATACCGAAACGATTTTGAACTGTTTTTCCGAGTTCGGAACGCATCTCCGCGAGTCCGATGAGTTCACAGTCCGGGATACTCATAAAATTTGGAATATGGACCTTCTGTGCCATGAATCCACAGCCGATATAACCAAGTCGAATTTTTTCCATATTTTTAATTTACCTTGCGGTCCAGTTAGGCGGGTTGTGTCAAGAACAATATAACGACCAGCAGTCGGAGCATTCACTACACCGTTTTCCATGAACAAACGAGAACCTGCTTTCGGTAGCCGGTTTAAGCGTCAGACATTTACAAACACTTTTATTGTCGCAGACTGTTCTTTCCCAACAACTGATACCAAATTAACCCCATTTGTAGCGCGAGGTCCCTGTGCCTCGCAATGCTGACTTGATCAAAAGACTTCTAATCAAGTTAATTTGGTATGATAACCGATAACTGATAACTATTCAAGACAGCTAGCGTGATTCTATCTGTTCAACCGCCGATTTAGCACCCTCTCGTACGAGCGCAGATGCATCGTCTCGGGCAAGCTGCTTGAGTTTACCAAGACTGAGGCTTGCTTCCAGTTTGCCGAGGGCGACAGCCACGAAGTAACGTACATCGGCATCTTCGTCATCTAACGCTTCGAGTAGCGCGTTTGAATCTATCATAGTAGCGAGGTGACGATCAGCATCACCGATATTAATCAACGCCTGCGCGGCGATCCGCCGCGAATGGATGTCTCCGTGCCGAAGGGAGGTAATAAGTTCGTCATTGCCTTTGGGAATAACGCGAAGGTTATCCCAGTCGCAATCCAAGCAGAACCATGAATTTCCATCCAATCGTCGGAGATTTGTATTTCCACACGAGGGGCATTCCGAAAATTCCTGTTGTTGGCTCATGATTTTGTCTATTGTCCTTGGTTACGGCACACGGCGTGTGCCTACTACTTTAAGTCGTAACTTCATCAATCGTGGGATTTCCTTCCATTTCCGGTAGTTCGCGCCAGATTTCAGGTCCCTCTGGCTTGAAATTAATCGTAGCGATGAACTGCATGCCGTGATAGAAGTTGATTTTGAATTTGCCGCCCCCGAAATGCTGCTTGAGATATTCCAACGGGGTGTCAATCAACGGACCCATTTCGTCTGCATGATAGAACGCGAGGGCTTTAAACCGCACTGTATTACCCACTGGCTCCTGCACAAGAAGCTGCGCTGAAGTCGCAGGGAAGAGGACCTGAAAGGCTTGCCAAAGATCAGCAACGGTGGGATTCGGGGTCCCGATTCGCTTTTTGAAGTCGTTCTCAAGATATTCTGAGAAGGTGTTGAAAACCCAGTCCATAGTAATAGTTGTCAGTTATCGGTTATCAGTAGTTTTCAGTCCTCAGTTTTCAGAGGAGCGGTTATTAGAGCCTATCTCATAAATACCAGTTCGCATATCCCTAAAGAAAGTCGTTTTAAATATACGGCAAGTCCCCCTGATAAGGGGGATTTAGGGGGTTTCTTCCATGAGAAATCATTATTGGACAATACGCTCAAACTATTTATGAGACGCACTATAGTTTTCTTGTCAGGACTTACGCAATAGCGTTCGTCCGTTATGTTCCGCAGGGTCCCCGTGCCCTGCGTGTGTCAGGTTCGGACGCGCCCGAAAGCCGAAGCCATCCATCCGAACAGCGTTTTGATGCGTAAGTCCTACTTGTAACAAGCCATCTTCTTTTGGAGTCTGTCCAGTGGTAGTGATTCGTTACAAACCGGTCTCTTAACTGACGACTGAAACTATTACAGCGGTGCCTTCAAGAAGTCCTTCCAATCAAAATTAGGCAGAGGGAACTCCTCTGTGGCTTTGCATTGTCAAAATGTAGCGGCTTTCTCAAAAAAGTCAATATCTACACGTTCAATCCCAGCTTCCCGCGCATTTTCAGCGACACGCTGGACAACCATCTCGCGGACAAACGGGATCGGTATCCGTTTAACGCGATGCTCAACTTCCTCTGTACAAGGCACTGTGGTGTTGTCAAGATAGGGACCGTCCTGAAGCACGGCTTGATCGGGATGGTCGCATGTCTCTGGTACGAGTTGCTGTAACCGCATTGAGACGTAACCGGTCACCCACTGCTTAAACGCTTCGGTTTTCTCGATATCTGCCTCACCAACAGGGGAATGCTGGTCTAACTTTTCGTTGATGCTGACGAGTAGGTGTTCGACTCGCGTCAAGCGTTCTTCTACATCCGTAAGCCGTTCGTTCGCACTGTTTTGTTCGTTCATGTTTCTCCTTTTTTTAGCTTTCCTTGACAAGTTTTCATTATCCTACCTGAAAAAAGGTAAAGGCGGTTCTCCATATCGATTTTCGCCATCCGTGCCCCGTAAACAACCGCAGACAACAATTGCGTATATCCCACCTATCAATGGGATAATAAAAAAGAAAAAGCACCAACCTGATCTGTTTGTGTCGTGAAGTCTTTTAACAGTGGCAGGTATAAGAGAATACATAATCAGCAATAAAGGTGGGGCGAAAATTATCAGTAAAGTTTCACTTATCTCACCTACACCCGCTCCTATAGGTCCCGATATCCAAAAACAGAGTTGATGAAACCACCAACGTGCTCTGTTGTACCTTCCTTTGTAAGAGAATAGAAATTTGTACAATTCGCGCATGAAATCTTCTTTTCTGTATATCTAGCCCAGCGCGTTGCTTGGGCTTACACGCTCTGGTATTTTCAAATGACCCAATATTTCCAGAGGTCTTCTGGAATTTCGTATTTAATCTCCTCCCGCTTTTTATGGGAATAGCGGGCAAAAATACCAAAACGGGGAATGTCTCTTATATTCGCTGAGCCGGTATGGCAGAGAAACGCGTGCCACAGCACAACATCACCAGCACCACCCGTAAATTCGCGAGCCCCCTCCGGCGATAAATCTGAGAGTACATGCCACCCCCAATCCTTGATATCGTAGAAACTGCCATCAATCTGCTCTGGATATTGAAGGAAGTATTTGTGCGTCGAATGGTGGCTTCCGGGCCAAAAGACGAAGGCACCACCACCGGGTTCGACATCGTAGAGATAGGTTGTCGCGCCCAGCATAAAGGGGCTCCAACCGCCGGGACCATAGGCATCAATGTGTCCGCTACCGGGCATTGCCCATTCTTCTTCAGGATTGGGCCATTTGACAAGCGGCGAACCGCCACCACCGGTAAATTGTCCACCACCGAGTTGCTCGGTAATCTCTTGCATTGCAGGCAGCTGCCCGAGCAGTGGCGAAAAACTGAAGTTCTGTACAACATAGTCGCTGGACCATGTCTCCGGCGTTTCTAAACTGGAATCGAAATGCGTCCAGATCTGTTCCCGCCATCCATCAATTATCTCCGAATCAATAAAATTTTCAAGGATAAGATATCCGTGTTCCTGAAAAAATGCAATTTGATCTGCTGTAAGCATCTGGGTTCCCTCTATCGGTAAAGGGTTGATGGCTGATAACTGACAACCATTTCTTAAATTGCCCAATATTTCCAGAGATCCTCTGGAATTTCGTATTTAATCTCCTCCCGTTCCTGATGCGAATAACGTGCAAAGAGACCAAAACGAGGAACATCTCTCACATTGGCTGACCCTGTATGGCAGAGAAACGCGTGCCACAGGACGACATCACCGGCAGTACCAATAAACTCGCGGGGTCCCTCTGGCGATAAATCCGAGAGTAGGTGCCATCCCCAATCCTTGATATCGTAGAAACTGCCGTCGATCTGCTCTGGGTATTGGAGGAAGTACTTGTGCGTTGACTGGTGACTTCCGGGCCAAAAGATGAAAGCACCCCCCTTGGGTTCCACATCATAGAGATAGATTGTCGCTCCCATCATAAAAGGACTCCAGCCAGCAGCGGCACCATACGCGTCAATGTGTCCGTCCTTGGGTATTGCCCACTCTTCTTCAGGAGTGGGCCATTTGATAATTGGTGAGCCGCCACCGCCTGTAAAAAACTGTCCACCACCCAGCTGCTCGGTAATCTCTTGCATCACAGGCAGATGCCCAAATAACGGCGAGAAACTGAAACCCTGAATCTCATAGTCGTTGGGCCACGTTTCCGGCGTTTCAAGGTTGGAATCAAAATGCTTCCAGACTTGCTCCCGCCATTCGTCAATTATCTCCGAATCAATAAAATTTTCAAGGATAAGGTATCCATGTTCCTGAAAAAATGCGATCTGTTCCGTTGTTAGCATACAAGTTACCTCTACGGTTGTTGCTACGGCACAACGGCGTGTGCCTCCTACCTTGCATTAGCGTTTCGGTCGGAAAGATGGGATGCCAGTTTCATCAAATCGTTTCTTAACGGCTTGCATCAGTTCGGGGGTGACCTCCCGATAACCGTGTTCCCGTGCGTACTTCTCAACGCTTTTGACGACCATCCCCCGTGCAAATGATGGCACGCGTTTCAACCTTTTTTCTGCTGCTTCAGTCCACTGTAGATCGTAATCGGTTTCTGTTGCAAAAGCAATCTTTTTCTCAATTTGAACAGGTGACGTGCTGTGTTGCTCTCCATCCCCAGTAACAAACGATGACCCCGGTTCATACTCACACGAAGCATCTTCAGCAAGGTAGTTGCCGGTCGTAGCATAAGCACGTGCCCTACAACCGCCACATACTTCTCTGAATTCACATGCGCCGCACTTCCCTTCAAGCAAATTGCGGTTCCGTAAGTCCTGAAAAGTCTTCGATTCATTCCAGAGTTTAACGAAACTTTCGTCTTTGAGGTTTCCAACACTAACAGGTAGATAGGGACAAGGGGTCAGTTCACCCTCAGGTGTGATGCGACAGTAGTAGATGCCACACGGACATGTACCGCTCGGATACCCTTGAAGAAAGTCGGAGTCAGACTGTTGCCCATAGATAACGCGCTTGTAGTGCGGAGCGCACTTCGCAGCAATGAGCATCTTCCCTGTATAGGCTGCTTGCAACTCGAACATCGTCTCAAGCATCTTCTCATATTGCGTAGGCGTAAGGTCCATCACCGTCTTGCCCCTGCCGGTTCGGACGAGAAAATAGAGGTTTAGCACCTTTGCACCGAGTTTATAGGCGAACTCTACGATTTTTGGAATTTCCTCGTAATTCCACTGCGTCACGGAGGTCTGAACGAGGAAGTCCATTTGTGCGCGTTTGAGTGCCTCAACGCCGTTCATCGTCGCTTTCCACGCGCCCTCCATGCCTCGAAACTTGTCGTGGTTTGTAGGTTGGATAGAGTCGAGGCTCACACCTGCACCAGTGACACCGTGCTGTTGCATCTTCTCGACCACGTCATCGTTAAGCAGGACGCCATTTGTGCCCATGACAACAAGAAACCCGGTATCGGAGGCATACTTCGATATCTCCAAGATATCCGGGCGTAATAACGGTTCTCCACCGGTGAGAATAAGGAGGATGTGCGGATTGATTTCGGCGATCTCATCAATGACCCGAAAACATTGCGATTGGCTTAGCTCTGCGTCCCTCGCGTGTCCGTGTGAGGCTTGAATATCGGACAGCTGGAAGTTCCCGTTTGCTAACTCGCTTGTGTCTACGAATCCTGCGGGGAGGTAGCAGTGCGTACATTTCAGATTACATAATCGGGTAATATTCCATGAGACTGCCTGAACTTTTGTGTCTGTCATGTTTTTGATAGGTGAGAAGGAATGGAAACGGCATAACTGGAAGATTGGAAGCATCTAAAGTTGGGGTGCAGTTTTCCCCAGTCTTCCATCATTCCAATCTAACTTCTTCCACAAAGATTTATGATTTTTGAAATTAGTTTTTCAACAGCAACGTGAGGGCAAAAACGATTAAGCCTGCAGCCAGCATTAACCCTCTCCATACATGGATATAGGGGCTCTGGTTGAGATGTGCATCGCTATCGGGTGGAGTAACTTCAAGGTACCGCCGGTAGAGAGAGCTATATAGCCCCCAAAAGAGTGCCATTACTCCAAACGCCGCGAGTTTTGCGACGAAAGTTAACATGTAGGTTTTGAAATCGCTGCCACTCTGCTGCGCAAAAAAACCGTTATTCCATGCAACGATAAAGAACACCATCGCCCCCGTTGTCAGGAGAACATGAATCATCAATCGTATCCAAGTCCGAAAACGGTTGTGAACTGCTAACAGGTCTTGCGGTGACAAGTTTCGCCGCAGGATTGGCATTGTGATGAAGGTAGAAAAGATTACGCCGCCGAACCAGATTATTGCCGCTATCAAGTGAACGCTTCGGATGAAAAGTTCTACACTTTCCCGCATTCTTCTCCAGAATTCCCATTTTTCATAAATGATACTACATTTCACGTTCAAAGTCAAATTTGATTTGGGGTAGATTGAACTTGTCTCCGATCTATTTCAGTGAAAAAGCGACCCTGTTGCACCTCCCAATTCATACCTTGGGCATAGACTGCTGTCACGCCTTTCAGATACGGGCACCCTTGCCCACCGTTATGACTGGTGGCGTAGCCTTGGAACCTATCATTTTTCGGCAATGCAAATAGAATTCCAGGACATGTCGCTTCGGTAGCAAAAACGTCCTCAAGGGTGTAACGCTCGGTGGTTCGCCGAACGATTCGTCCTTTTTGGTAAATGACGGTGCGTGTCCAGAAACGAATTTGGTTTGTCCCGCCGAGTTTTTCGATGTCTTTAGCGATGATCCACTTCGCGCCATCACCAACCGCTATCATGCAGAGGACACTCGCAATCCCAATGAAGATACCGAGGATAGACAGCCCGTCACGGAGACGGTTTTGCGAAAGATGTGCAATACCTGCAGCGATCGCCTCACGCGGGTTCATTTTGTAGATAAGGTTTCAAATCCCAGAGCAGAATAGTACCATCATGACTGCCACTTGCCAAGATAGTGCTATCTGGCGAAAACGCAAGACACTGAATATCTGTCGGGTGTCCCAGAAAAGTAGCAACGTTTTCACCGGTGCTAATGTCCCATAACTGAACAGGAACTTTCTCTAAGCCAGGTTGCCAAATTTCACCGAAAGCCACATACCGCCCGCAAGGTGAAAGTACTATCGGATCCACCAATGGATACTCTCCATCTGGTACTGTGAGGGGTGTGTGCATTATAATACGTGCTTCACACTGCTCAATATCCCACACAAGTATACTAGCACCGGAAACTCCCGTAATTAGATTTCCACAAGGAGAAAAAACGAGGGGAACAAAATGAGTTAGTACTCTTAAGTCCTCCCCAAGTGATTTAATATACGCAGCATCAAAATAGCCGTGAGGCATCACAAAAACTTCTGGAAACTCACCGATCTCTTCACCGCACATCACGTCCCACACCCGATTTGTCCAGTCAGTACATTTGCTGAGCAGGCGTGTGCCATCCAGACTAAATCTCATGTAGTTGATGCGATTTGTATGTTTACCTCTGAAGATGTGTCGCATCTGTCCGCGTGCGACATCCCATACATACACAGCACCGTTTTCAGGGTCATTTTCATCCCAGCTCTCACTATCCTTTTCCGTTCCGTTCCCACAAGCAAGTAGTTGCGTGGCGGGTGCGTATGCCATCCCATATCGTCGATCGGGCGGTTCTCCAGGGACTGTGAGTTCGGCTATCGGTTCATTTCGTCCAATTTCCCACAGATTCAAGGTGTTGCCATAATACAGAGATTCTCCGGGCGGATACCCAGTGGCATAAAATTTTCCAGTTGCTGTATCCGAATAAACGGCAATGATATGACAACGCGGCTCTGTAACAACACGTTGCGGGCGATGGGTTGCAATATCCCAGAGCACGACACCGCCAAATTGCCGGTACCCCGCACAGAGTGTTTTGCCGTCAGGTGAGAATACCAGCGAATGCAGATCGCCCAGTTCCCACGGCAGTATCGCGAGGGGCTTTGTCCCGCCCACCGTCTTAACTTGGACTTCAAAATCGCTTTGAAACGCGAGATGTGTCCCATTGGAAAAGTGAATAGGATAAATTTCTGCATCACAATAATTTTTTTCCTGAAAAGTATAGACCTCCTTTGGTTTCCGTGCGACATCCGAGACAGTGACTGTGCATTGATCATGAGAGATACCTGCTGCCCGAAGAGTGCCATCGGGTGCGTAGGAGATGTCCATCCAATCGTCACCGGACGATGGATACGTTTGCTGCAACTGCCAAGTGGCAGTCTCCCATACTTGAACAGTCCCCTTCACCCCGCCAGCAGCAAGGAACTGACCGCAAGGTGAAAAACTGAGCGCGTGCACACCTTCGGGATGTCCCGTGAGGCGGATGATGCGTTCACCGATAGTTATATCCCATACGCTGATAAAATCAGACCAATGTGACGACGCAAAGAGGCGATCGTCCGGGGAAAACGCCAAGGCACCGCTAAAATCCCAAAAGAATCCATTGTCAGGCCAGTCATCTATGCTACATAACTCGATGTCTTCAGAAGGTAATTCCAGCTCTGTATGTAATCTACCGGTTAACGACTCATAGATGTCAACAATAACGCTACCATCGCGACTTGCAGCAAGCCATTGTCCTGATGGAGAAAAACAGAGACTGCCTGAATAATTTTGAGGTGGATCGTCCCTCAACCTCACAGGATATTCCATGACAGCCATACATTTCTGTCTTTGCAAATCCCATATCTTAATAACCTCATTTCCATTTTTGTCAGTGTTTTTCAACGCCAACCAGGGTTGCCCTGAACAGAGGGCAATGCAGTCGACCATGCCTCGCCCCGTTTCAAACAACGTAACGGGCTGGCGTGTCGTGAGGTCATACCACCACACGCCAGCACAACTACCAGCTGCCAAGGACACCCCATCTGCGGAAACTGCTAAATCACTTAAGGAACCCCGCCCATAACGGGCAATTGCGTCCTGTGGCAGTTCCCAAACAGTGAAATTATTTTTATTCATAGAAAACATTATGAGCAACTTGTCATTAATACTACAACCGCTACAGTCCGACGTATTCTTCTCTTTCGCGGGACATAGTGCATACGAAAAACAAACTCGCAGAATATTCAGACCGATTTTCAACTTCATACGACCCTGCCTTTTGACAAAGCAGCATAAATTTTACAATATCGTCCAAACTTTAGTATAATATTAGGGGTTGAGAAAAAATTTCTAATCATTTAAACCCAAATCGGGTTTTCGCAGCCTTTGCGCTTCTTACGGGTGTCTTAGACTCTTGCACACAAGCCGTCCAATAGTGGAGATAGGGGTCATTTCCAGTAAATTGTCCCTCCGGAATGTTCGGAACACCCTGAATGCGAATCCAGAAGGCGACGAGGAGAACAGCACCTAAGAGTGCCCACGGAAGGAAACCGCGTACGGGTTTCCAAAGCAACATTAATTTTTCAAAAAGTTTCACTGTGTTCCTACAAGTGGAAGGCGTATTGCCAACCGAGGATGAGTCTCCATGTCGTTTTCAGTTGTGTGCCGGTGAGGTTTTGATAAAGGGGTATCTGAAATTCAACGACTGAAAAACTTTCCCTTTCTAATCTTCCAACCTTCCAATTTCACAGCTTGAAAGCAACTTGTCCCGCTTATATCTCCGTTCTAAGAGCATCAATAGGTGAAAGTCGCGCCGCTTGCATCGCAGGGTAGACTCCGAAACTAATGCCCATAAAAACTGAAAAGAGAACAGAAATCAGTATCCAATGTAAAGAGAGCACAACGGGCCACTTCGGCACAATTGGCACAATACGCACAGCGAGGCGTGCCATGCCGTGTGCTGCGAGCCATCCGCCCGCAATTCCAAGAAATGTACCACAAAAACAGAGACAGATAGACTCTGTCAAGAATTGCCAGAAGATGTCAATTCGTTTCGCACCGACAGATTTCCGCAACCCTATCTCCTGCGTTTTCTCGCCGACAGAAACAAGGCACATATTCATAATGCCGATACCGCTGACAAATAGAGAGAAACCGGCAATGCTGCCCAGCGCGATTTTTATTACTTTTTCAATACGGGCAACTTGACTGTGCACCCCTGTGGGAATCCAATATCGGAAAAAATCATCTTGGTTCCGGTGCCGCTTGAGAAGCACTGCGCGTGCCGAGGCGATAATCGGTGCCATATCTGCGTCTGGTTCAGTAAAAACTGTGAGACGCTCAATGTAGTCGTTCCCCGTTAGGCGTTCCTGATAGGTCGTCAACGGGATTGCCATCGCATTATCCAAGGACCAACCCCACCGAAGATTCAGCCCGCGCGGCATCATTACACCGACGACGCGAAACCGGACCACTTGCCGCCAATAATATCGAACCTTCACCTCTTGCCCGAGTGGCGAATCTGCGCCAAACAGATCCGTCGCCGCTTCACTCCCTAACACACAGACTTGTAGCGCGTGGTCCGCATCGTTCTCGGTGAGAAATCTGCCTTCTTGGATGTGCCACCGCATGCCGGTCGCGTAGTCGGCGGTGACACCTTCCAAAAATGCGCGGGTCTCTCTTCCTTGACGGCTTGTAACCAGCATCCGATACCTTTCATTTTTCGGTAGCACGTAGAGAACTCCGGGACACACCGCTTCAATGGCATGGGCATCGCCGAGATTGAACCGCTCCTTTGTTCGCAAGCGTCGGCCTCGCCGAATGATTGAATAGCGGGTCGTGAATTGAAACTGATTTGCACCGCCGAGTTTGTCAACTTGATCCGCGACGAGAAGTTTTGCACCATCGCCGATAGCCATCATGCAAAGGACGCTCGCAATGCCGATGAGGATGCCAAGAACAGACAACGCGGCACGCAACCGATTTTGAGCGAGATGTGAGATACCTGTAGTAATAGCATCATGGCGTTTCATTTTGTAGATAAGGCCTCATATCCCATAAGAGGGTGGTGCCATCATAACTGCCACTCGCCAAGATTGTGCCATCGGGCGAAAATGCGACAGATTCCACATCACTTTTATGCCCCAAAAATTCAACGACAAGAGCATGAGTGATTACATTCCAGATTTGAATACGCTGCTCAGGCCAGGTTCCACCGATAGCGAGAAGAGTTCCATCAGGTGATAACGCTAAGGATTCAATCTTTACTGTGTCAAATGTCGCGAGTTTTTCCCAGGTCTGTGTACACCATAGATTTATGTATTTCGCCGACGAGGTCACGAGACGGTTTCCGTCACCGGAAAACGCAATTCGGTTCATCCATCCATGGTTCTCAAGTGTCGTTATACATTTCCCTGTCGCGACTTCCCAGATTTTGGCAGTCGTATCCATGTGGCCATCTTCACCGAAGTAAAAATAATAACTCTTACCATCTTCTATCATGAACATATATGTCGCATCAGGACAGATTGTGCTTCCATCTTCATTTTCATGATACTCCCACGCGCGCGCCCCGCCGCTTACCAGATGCTTTCCATCAGGCGAAAACGCGAGGTCATAGACTTCCCCCGTGTGTCCCGTCATAACCCGAATCGGCTTCCCTGTTTCCACATTCCAGAGTGTTATGGTTTTGTCCAAAGCTCCTCCTGTTGCTAACAACGTGAGATCCGGTGACACAGCGGCTGAAATCACAGGCAATCCTGGTGGGGTTATTTCTGGGGTGAAAGTCACGCGGACCTCCTCATTTTGCAATACGACCCGCGTGCCACCATATGCTAAAATACTCGTTACAAGGGAGCGTTCTTCGGAAGAACAAGTGAGCGTGTGGCCTCGAAACCAAACATCACCTGTCCCATCCCTAGTAACCTTTTCAAGCAACCGAACCCTCTGATCGCTTCCAATATCCCAGCGTCTTAGGGTACCGCTTCTGTCCAAACTTACAAAGTGTTTTGTCCCGGGGATAAAAGTAACAAGCCATCCCTCTGAGTGCTTTGGCTGATTTAGAAGGAAATCCTTTCGTTCGGTATTTTTCCAAATCGTGAATACATCGCCACTTATCCAAAGGAGCCAACCGTTAACTGAATATCCAATCAAATGTACATGTGCCGGAAGTGAGAAACTTGTTACATCTTTCCCAGTATCAAGTTGCCATATACTGACTTCTTTACCCCGGCTGTCTGCTCCCAAAAGTTGCCCGCTTGGTGTAGAGATAATGGAGCGGACCTGTTTTGATGGAAAACTCCGGCAAAGTTCTCCGGTGGCAACGTCCCACAGTTTGACTATCACTTCGCTGTGCTGTGTCCTATCCATCACTACAGCAATATCTTCACCATCAAATAAAGTAGGAATTTCACGACTTACAGTTGTGAGAATCTGGCTATCTGTGGAGAATGTTATCGCACTCACGGTCATATCCGCAAGCAAGGTTAAGTGGCTTTTCCCTGTGGTAAGGTTCCACAGCCTCACGCCTCCACGCTGAAAACTTGCTGCCATATATTCGCCATCTGGAGAGAATACAATCGACTCCACGTTGCCTTTAGCATTGAAAGTCGCAAATTTCTCCTGGGCATTAATATCCCACAGCGTTATTTTTCCATCCCAATCTCCTACAGCAAGTCGGGTATTCTCGGCAGAAAAGGCAACTGCCGAGACGATGCCTGTTTCCGCCACAGCAATCAATGAAGAAAAGTTGCCAGTATGTGTATCGTACAACCACACACCGATATGAGATGCCACGGCAATCAGACTTTCGTCGGGAGAGACCGCGGCATCGGCGATACCACCTCTTCCTAACCGGGCAAACGCTCCATGCGGTAAACAGAGAGCGTGTTCTGGTAAAGGGTTTCCCTCTAAAACTTCGGGTAGCATGCTAAAAGGGTCCTCAAGGTTCTTTAGCAACCATCATACCGAGAAGAAATAACACAAGTGGAGCCCGCGCGTGTAAGAAACGCGCGAGCTACCTTGGTAATCATTATCTCTATGGGTTAACCGTGCAAACACCGTCTTTAGTTGGACAACTTTTTGACGTAGTGAATTTCTTTTACACCGTGATAACCGCTTCCAAACGGGGCGGTGGCACTCCCAAGCGGGAGGT
Source organism: Candidatus Poribacteria bacterium (assembly GCA_965246985.1). Lineage (GTDB taxonomy): Bacteria > Poribacteria > WGA-4E > WGA-4E > WGA-3G > WGA-3G. Next base: position 5,607,580 of record OZ251998.1, read on the forward strand.
GGAATCCACCGCTCACGATGTCATAATATTAGACTACATTTTAGACCAAATGTCAAATCTTTTTTCAGGCGTTTGGTCTAATTAATGAGAGCGGAATTTCATCCCAAACCTAAAGGATTCGGCTTTCAGTCCGTAAACGAGGTAAAAAAAAATGAAAAATCTGAATTTTCATCAAAAAATTGGGAAAATTGCTTGAAATTGTGGAAGGGGTTTCAAGGGTTTTCGTAAGTAAGTTAAAGTGCTAGTTGTAGCGATCAGGAGATCGCTCGGACGGAAGAGGGTCGGGATTCAGAGGTCGTAAGGGTATAGCGATCAGGCGATCGCTCATACCATATTATGTTTTCAAATTGACAAAGATTAAGGCGACGATTGCCAGCAGTGCACCAATGAGTGATGTCCGGCTCAACCGCTCATGGAGGAATACCATGCCGACGAACATCGTGAACAACACACCACCAGAACTTGACATCGGAAAGGCGACTAAGGCACTGACTTGATCCAAGGCGATAAGCAGTGCCCAACTCCCACCGACATTACATACACCTATCAGCACGCCGTAGGCAACTTCCCACCAATTGGGCCATATTCTCTGATAGAGACATACCCCCAAATACACAATCGTAGCGACCCCGAAAAGCAGCGTCATATAGAGCGATTTCTCGTCAACAGGACACATCTCATTGAAGGCTTTCATGGTGAGCCGTGAGATACCGGTGACAAGCAGAATCGTGATAACAGCGGCAAACCCTAAGCCTTGACTCACTTCGGGTTTGCCGGGTGTAAATGTGTAAGTCGGTTCCTTTTCACGTTGACTGAGGAACGGAATCGCCACAAAGGTCAAGAGAAGTCCGATGGTTTGCCAAAGGTTCGGAATCTCTTGCCAAAACAATATTGATACCAGAATCGGTATCACAATGGATAGCCTGACGAGCGCAGCTGTGACAACAATCCCACTGAGTCGGATACCGATAGTGAATAACTCGAACCCGACGGCGTAAGTCACGCCGTTTGATATGCCTAAAGCGAAGGTCAGTTTTGAGAATTCAAAGTCTTGTTCTTGTGAGAGGACCCAGACGCTGATAAAAAACGCTGTGAGATAGTTGACAAAGCCGATAGGGTTTAGGCGCTGTTGGTTGTTTTTGGCATGCTTGAGAAAGAGCCCGAATCCGGACAACAGGATAATGTTGAGAACAAGGAAGAGCATTTTTTAAATAGTTGTCAGTCACCAGTTGTCAGTTATCGGTTAAAAAAGGTCTCAAAGCGTGCTAAGCCCTCTTCTTAACTAACAACTGATAACCGATAACTATTATTGAGAAACAAGATCCTCCGACAATAGAATACCGATGGCTGATAGCCGACAGCTGATAGCCATTATTCCATTGGCAGTGCGACCTTGGTTTTCTCTTTCGCCGATTGGTAAGTTGCCAAAACAATTTCCACGGCGTGTTTTCCACCTCTACCGTCAATCATGGGGGTTCTATCTTCTCGGACACAATCAACAAAATGGGTTAATTCGCCGACGACCCCGTGCGGTCCCTCGCGGTTTGGAACGATTTCTTCCCAGTCGCCGCCGCGCTTTTTGAGATAGGCGAGATCGGCTGACATATTCAAACGGAGTGACCCCTCGGTCCCGTCAATAATCGTATCGTTGGTACCGCGCGCGCCGAGGAAACCGCCCCACCGTAAAATACCGACCGCGCCCGAATCGTAACGGATGAGTGAGATAGTATAATCCTCCCAATCGTCGTGTCCGGAGAAACTCCCTACCTCAGCGGCGACGGTCAGCGCCGTGCCACCGAACCAGTTAATCAGGTCGGATTTGTGGATACCATTCTCTAACAGCCCGCCGACAGTGCCGTACCAACTTTCAGGTCGGCCGCGCGGGGCGTTATAGGGACCCGAGTAGTCGGTTTCAATGTAGGTAATGTCTCCGATGTCGCCATTGTCCACCATTTGTCTACCGAGTTCATGGACAGGATAGAAGCGTAGCACCTGTCCGACCATCAGATGCGTGCCGGCACTATCCGATGCTTCAATCATCGTATCTGCCTCAGCGAGCGTCAAGGAGAGCGGTTTTTCACAAAAAGCATGCACTCCCGCCTCCGCCGCATCAACGATGACCTGTGTATGGGCTATGGGTGGTGTCGCTACGACGACAGCATCTACAACAGCAAATAATTCTTGATAGTCTTGGAAGGCGCGGATATTATGTCGTTCTGCGACGGCTTGCGCTGCATCTAAGCGAAGATCCGCCACGCCTACAAATTCACAATTTTCAACGTTAGGGAGCGCGTTGCAATGGCCGTTACCCATGCCGCCGACTCCAACTACACCTATACGAACCATTTTGAATTCTCCTTTTGTAATGGTTGTCAGTTTTCAGTTATCAGCCGTCAGTTAAGACGTTTGCGTTTAAGAGACCCTCTTTTAACTGAAAACCGAGAATTGATAACTGAAAACTATTTCCGCATTAGCCATTTTATTATTGAGACTGCGATGACGATACCAAAAATGAACAGTATCCATTTGATGTGTGGCGACGCGCTCTCACCGAGGTAAGAATAAACCAAGGTGGCTGGTATTTGACCGATACCAGTGGCAATCCAAAAACCGAGAAACCGCATCCGAGTCACCCCTGCAAAATAACTGACAATATCAAAAGAGATGAACGGAATCAAGCGAGCAATAAGGATAGCATAAGTGCCATATTTTTCAAAGAAATCATTCGTTTTGTCAACTACTGGCTGGCTAATCAACTGTGTAACGCGCTGAATACCGAGGCTCCGGGCAATATAGAAGCAAAGTGCCGCGCCAACCATCGAACTGCTCCAAGACAGGAGCGAACCCCACCAGAATCCAAAAAGCGTGCCGTTTGCGAAGGTAATCAGGAACGCTGGCAGCGGCGCAATCACGCTCTGGAAAATCATGAGAATCGCTGATACCACAGGCGCAAGCGCACCATAACCCGCTATGTAAGCACGTGCTGTTTCAATACTCTGAAAAGCCGCAGTAAGCTCAAGGAGATATTCCCAAACCCGTTTATGGTAGACTCCCAATAAGATCAAACCCATTAGCATCGCAAGTAGTAATATAATGTGACGCTTAGTCTGGAGGACAGAACGGAGCCTGTCTAATATCTTACCTTGCATGTATGGACGGCAGAACGGAGTCTGCCTACTACCTTGATATGTGGACGGAAACCGAACGGAGTCTGCCTACTACTTTATATATCTTTTGCTTGCTGTATCAAAGCCCGATTCATCCGGTCTCGAAGTTCCTGTATTTTGTCATCTGTCCAACTGTAGAATCCTTCCTTAGACTTTACACCGAGTTTACCGGATTCAACCATCTGTCGGAGGAGTGGGTTGATGTCAGAAGAACTGTTGAGATCTTTATAAAGTTCTTCAAAGGCGGCAAGCACGAGGTCCCACCCTGCAAGTTCAAAGACCTCAAAAGGACCAGCGACGCTGAGTCTTCGTCCGAAACTATTGCGTACAACGAGATCAACGGTCTCTGCACTGGCGATGCCCTGTTCTACGATTGCGAACGCTTCCCGAATGAGGGCGGCTTGCAATCTTGGTCCGACGAAACCGAGTACTTCTTTCTCAATAATTGCAGGCGTTTTCCCGATAGCCGTTAAGAGATCAAACGTCACCGCAACGGTTTCATCAGAGGTATCAGGACTGCGAATGAGTTCGACCAACGGAATCAGGTAGGGTGGATTAAAATAGTGCGTATTGAGTATCTTATCCTTGCGCTTCGCCTTCACACCGATCTGGCTTGGCATCAATGCGGTCGTATTACTCGCCAAAATTGTATGGGATGGACAGATTGCATCTAATTCCTCAAATATCTGCTGTTTTAATGCCAAATTCTCGGTGACGGCTTCGACGACAAAATCGGCGTTTTCGGCAACTGCGGACAGTTCGGTGGCAGTCTGAATCCGCTGTAATGTCGGCGCGATATTCTCTTTTGCGATAACCCCATTTTCAGCAAGCACGCCGAGGTTGCTCTCAATCTGAGTGCGTGCGGTTTCAAGGTATTCGTCGGTGACATCGTGCATAAGCACGTGGTAGCCCGCGCTTGCGAACTCCTGCGCGATGCCATGTCCCATCAGTCCTGCACCGATAACGGCAATTTGTGAGATTCCATCAACTGTCATCTTTCCTCCCTTTCCCAGCAATAAGAATCGTAAACTCCCCGCGCGGCTCAGTCTCTCGGAATTTCTCCAATGCTTCACTGACACTCCCACGGAATATCTCTTCAAATCGTTTGGTCAACTCGCGTGTAACGACAATGTCGCGTTCACCCATCACCTCAAAGACATCTTCAAGGAAGCGGCAAAGACGGTGCGGAGATTCAAAGAAAATTAACGTTCTTTCTTCATCAGTGAGTACACTTAATTGACGCTTTCTTTTTCCCGATTTTGGGGAGAGGAAGCCTTCAAAAGTAAAATTATGCAGCGGTAGTCCAGAGACGGATGCTGCTGTGATGACTGCTGACGCGCCCGGAATCGGGACAATCGGAATATCTGCAGCAATACATCCACGTAGGAGCGGATATCCTGGATCTGAAATGATAGGCGTGCCAGCATCTGAAACGAGGGCAATCGCCTCACCTGTTTTCATGCGATCAATCAGTTTGCCGCACTTCATTTGCTGGTTTCCTTCAAAGTAGCTTGTGAGGGGTGTGTGAATGTCGTAATGCGTTAGCAGGCGACGTGTCTGACGTGTATCTTCAGCAGCGATGAGGTCTACCTCTTTGAGGATGCGGAGCGCACGCAGGGTGATGTCCTCTAAATTCCCGATCGGTGTGCTAACGAGGTAAAGCGTGCCAGTTGGCGTGTCTTGCATTTGTTAGTTATCGGTCAACCATTCCCTTGCTATATTGGGCGTTTCGTGCTAAATTACCGACAATGAAAACTACCTACGCTATCATAAGTCTTCTGTGGTTGATAACACCCATATATGGGCAGACAGCCCCTGACAAAAGACCATTTGAATCGGCGCGTCCGCTCTACGTCGGTGCGCGCGCATTAGCGATGGGAAATGCCTTCACCGCTGTCGCTGATGATGCCACCGCCGGTTTTTGGAATCCTGCTGGACTCATCCAGTGGCAAGGTGTGAAACTTTTCGGTGTCAATAAGTTTTACAACCGAGAGGATTATCGGTTCGACCCGAAAGGTATCGGCTATAGCTACCGCGGTTACAGTCTTTTCTGGGGCAACAAAATCGCTATCGGCGTTGACAGCGGTGTTCCTGATTTCAACTATTACGGTATCGCGCGTCAACTCGGTGCTTATGCCGCCGCAGGACTGAGCCTCAAGTTTAAGCGGAGACACCCATCCGATGTCTATCAATTCTTCGGGTACCAGACGGCGTATGACATCGGATTGCTTTTCAAACCGCGCCCGAATCTCAAATTCGGATGCCTCGTGCAGAATCTTGAAGGTTATGGTATTCAATGGTTGACGCTCGGCACTGCCTATCGCTACGCTGCGTACCAATTCTCGGTGGATGTTGCATTCCCTACCGACAGAGCAACGCCAGAGTTGTACATCGGTGCCGAGTGGGATCAGTTTCCCGTTGTCCCTATCCGACTCGGCTTTTCAAACGGGGCATTTACAGCCGGAATAGGGGTTGCGTGGAAAGGCATACATATCGACTATGCCCGAATTTTTGAGAAACCTTCCGCATCGGATTTCATTGGAATAGCAATTAGCCTTCAGTAATCAGCAGTCAGTTAAGACATGTTAGGGTTAAGCCAAACCTTCTTTAACTGATAACTGACAACCGACAACTGATAACTATTCATCATCTATCTCTTTCCAGTCCAATACCTCTTGATTCCACTCAAACTGTTGCAATGGACCAAATTTGAGGTTGACCGTCAGACTCTTTGGTGTCGGTGAACTGTCGAATAGATTGAAATCACGGACCACAACGTATGTATGCTGTCCATCCGTAATCGCTTTGCACGCTTCAATGAAGTCATCTAAGCTACGAATCTGTTTTCCGTTAATATCAAGAATCACGACCTTAGAGTTCCCATTTCGTTCTTGGACACCGACACGCGAAAAACTGCTACCCGCAACAGCATGGGGTAAATAGACACCATCGGCACCGAGGAAGAGCATGCCGCGTAGTCGTGGCGTAATATCGTGAAAGATTGCACCGCCAAACCTGACAAATCGACTTACCTTCTTCGCTTCCAAATCCTCCACGGGGACATCAAGACTCAGGTTTTCTCCGTTCCGATAGATGTCCAAATTAACGCTTTTCCCAACGTTCTGATTCAGGACGGCATCAAAGGTATAGAGGTCATCCTTGATGAGTTGATCATTGATGCGATAGATAATATCGGATGCGCGAAGGATGGTTTCACCGGTTGTCCTCGGTACAATAGATTCAATTTGGATGACCTTTGGCGTTCCGGCTTTGGAAGGCCCTATCTCTTTTCGCAAAGCCTCGGGGAAATTAAAGTGTTTGACGGCTTCGCCAATAGAGATGAGTTCTAAATCCACGCCGATTTCGCCGCGCTGGATCAACATCTTGTTCCGAATCAACTCAAGTGTATCGAAAAGGTAATCGATCGGCAGTTCAAAACTGGAGGTATCGGTGCCGCGTGCATGAATAGCGATAACTTGGCTTGCGGTATTCCACACAGGACTTCCGCTTGAGCCACCTGTCCGGTCGAAAGTGGTGTGAATATAACTGGAGTGCCGGTCGCCTTTGTTGACGTTGAGGTTCGCGATCGTCCCGAATTTGATTGAATACTCCTCTTTTTCGTTGTTGCCGATGAGCAGGAGTTCGTCCCCGAGGGAGAGTTTCCCCCATTCACCGAGTTCAACGGCTTGGAGTTCAAAATCAACTTCGGCGGGATCAATTTGATAAAACCCGAAATCGTGTGTTGGATCGTAGTAAAGAATCTGCGCTTCCGTAAAACTACCGTCGTGAAAGTTGATTTTGACGTAAGAAGGGCTGCTGCCGGTGACATGGCTGTTTGTGGCAATTATACCCCGTTCCGCGTCTACAACAAAACCAGTGGCAAAACTCGTGCCTTTCCCTTCCGTCTCAAAGACGACCTCCGAGGAGGTTTCTATATTCACCACCATCGGTTTGAAGGCAGCAATCTGTTCTGTCCAGTTGTGTGCGGCATTGGCGTTTGCAAGCAAAATAAAAAGCGCGAAAACCGCCAAAACCACACTGCTTGTGCGTTTAAAGATTTGTTTCATGCTGAATCCTTTTCCATTTGGATTATTTTAATTTTGACGGTGTTGCCTAACTAATAGTACGGATATACGCAAAGTCCCTGATAAGGGGAATTTAGGGGGTTTCTTCTAAAACGAACAAGGCAAAACCATTATGTGGACAATACCCTCTTAATTTTTTAAGAGTTTACCATAGAGACTTCAGGATGTCAAATGTTTTTTGGAAAGCCAAAACCGAATGTTCCTATCTTGACGGTGCCTCGCAAACGTGGTATATTATTGACACTTTTGCATGGCAAGATTCAGAAATGACACACTACATCGAAAAGTCCCAAGCAGGAGAGGAATTTTAAAATGGCGATCCATCACTTTGAACCGACAGTCTATCATACAGCAATTGGTGCTTATGAACCGGTGCTCCATATTGAGAGTGGCGACACTGTTTTTACAACGACTGTGGATAACGCGGGGTATGATGCTACCGATACACAGGTAACCGAAAGAGGTAACCCACAAACAGGTCCATTTTATATTGAATCAGCAGAGCCAGGAGATACGTTATCAATCCATTTTGATCGGATCGTCCCGAATCGTTCGATGGGACGGACGGCTACGGTCGTTGCTCCCCATGTTCTCGATCCACACTATGTAGCGTCCGAGATGCCTGAAGGTGGTCTTGCAGAGTGGCATGTGGATGTGGAGAAGTGGACAGCGACGTTGATGACCCCAGAAACGCAGTTGGGTAACCTGACGTTACCACTTGAACCGATGGTCGGATGTTTCGGCGTTGCGCCACCGCGTGGTCAAGCGATCTCAACAGCGACCTCCTCTACGCACGGTGGCAATATGGACTATCGCGGTTTTAAGGAGGGTGTCACCGTCTATTTCCCTGTCTTTGTTCCGGGCGCGCTCTTTCATCTCGGCGATGGACACGCAGTGCAGGGTGACGGCGAAATCGTCGGTACCGGTATCGAAATTTCGTTTGATGTGCAGTTTACTGTTGAAGTGCTGAAAGGAAAGAGTATCAACTGGCCCCGTGCCGAGAACAGTGAGTATATCCTCGCCGCGGGCAACGCACGACCTTTGGATCAGGCGGTGCAACACGCAACGACGGAACTCCTCCGGTGGTTGGGTGAACTCGGTTTGGAGAAACGCGCAGCACACATCTTATTAGGGCAAGCCGTAGAGTACGACATGGGTAACGTGTTCGATCCAGCATACACAATGGTCTGCAAAATCAAAAAGTCGATACTACGCGAGGTTGGGATTATGTAATGTGTCTGAACTGGCGTTCAAACGAAAACTGCGTTGCATTTGACAGAACAATTGGGGTTATTGTTTTGCTGTCCCTGTTCCGTTCCGACTAAAGGAGATCAGAATTCGCTGTCAGGATCGGGATTTCCTGAGTTTTGAAATCGCTGTCGTTTGTTATTAAGGTGAATCCGTTGCTTTTGCAGATTTCTGTTATGACTTGATCGTTGAAGTCGGAATCACCACTGATATAATCACCGAGCAGGTCGTTCATTGGCAGCATTGTAAAGCCGCTTTCTATTCGCGCACAGTGTTTCATAATCTGCTGAACATGAGTGGCAATATCTTGAGCGACTGTCTTGAAATCTGAACTGCTGCGAAAAGTTTTGAAGGTGTTCGGATAGGACGAGGCATCTCTCCATTTCAACCTAGCGTAAGCATTAATAAATTCTGAAACAACAAGTACATCAATATAAATTCGGCTTTTTGCTCTCAATATACGGTTAAAGACACTTGCGTAGATAGACCTCCAATAAGATCTCGGTTTCGGCGGACCGTACAGATACAACCAGATATTAGCATCCAGAAACAGTTTGTCTTGTGCGGTGAAGTTATAGTGACGGACCTCGCCTGCCTTATACCTCATCGTCGTCATCCCCTAAGACCTCTTGAAATATTTGATTGAATCTCTGGGGGTCTTTAAAATATAATTTGACATCGCGAACGACGCATTCCAGCAAGGCAAGGTCGTCTGGTGCTATATCTTCCACTTTCAGGAGAGAGTGAATTTCTTCTTCACTGAATGTTTCGTACAATTCACCAATCGCAGCAGTGAGGAAAGCTGTTGTTAACGCCGTGACATTGTGAAATGAGAGGACGACCTCTTGATTCTCCCTCAGCGCAGCGTCGAGGTGTTTATGAACCTTCTGCCCATCATCGGAAGCGACGCAAAAAGGACTGCCCACGACTTCAAACATGGATATCTTAGTATTTTCTGACACGGTTATCTCCTTAAAAAATATTTCCTGCGTTTAGGTGGCAATCTCACACCGACACCTCCACAATCGTCATTGTATCATTGCCGAAGATGTCAACGACCTTGACAGCGAGTTTTCGGGGTCCGGGTGTGCATTCGTGGGCGACGCTGGTCAATTCCAAGGAACGGTCTTGTTTGGTGCGAAAACTTTGCCACTCGTTTTCAAAGACATAATCGCCTGTCCACTGTTCTCCCCACTCACCCGTATCTGGATCTTGTACGCGGATAATTTCGCGTTTGCTCTCAAAGTCAAAATCAACAGACCAATAATCAATCCAGTCTGTCCAATGTTTAGTCAACTCGTCTCGGCTAACCTTTCCGTTAGCGTCTTTGCTCACTTTTACGACCTGCCCCTTCTCCACCACAATCCGATTGCTCCTGTTTTTGAGCGTCTGCTCAGCGTGAGAAATGGAATCCTGTGAATAAAAGACAGAGAAATCGGTCAATTCTACTGCAACGGTAGTGGGTTTACCTTTTTCACCTGCCTTGATATGGGGTTTGACTTCAATGAATGCTACATCGTGGAACACAACCTGACCTTGCTCTACCGCCCGTTTGTCGAACACTTCAGCAGGAATGTATTTCGGTGCAAGGTCAATGCCCCTACTTTTTGCCTCATCCAACACGTTAGGGAATAGTCCCATCTCAAACTCAAAACCGAGAACGTCCACACGCGTAATCTGATGTTTGCGGCATTCAAGGATAATTTCTTCCACAAACAAGCGTGTCACCGGCAGATTGACGGGACCGACTGCGACAAGCCGACCTGCTTTTTTACCCTGAAAGTTGGTGAAACTGTCTGTTTTCTCGGCAGCGTAAGCGCGCAAGATGAGATCAATAAATGCTTCTTCCTTCTCTATTGATTGCTTTTGCTGTTCAGCTTCACGTAGGTTCGGATTGACACCGATGTAGTGCTGCCGTTCATATTTACCAAGGTTAAGGATTTCAAAGGCGTGATAGTCTTTACCATTTGCTTTGAGTTGGCGTTGGACCCCGATCATACGTTTGCGAGTAGTGTGGATGGCAAACTTCCCAAGGTCTGCTGTAATCCACTTTCGTCCGAGCTTTTCGGCAACAGCAGCAGTCGTGCCGGAACCGCAGAAGAAGTCGGCAACGAGGTCGCCTTCGTTTGAGGACGCTTTGATGATCCGTTCAAGTAAATCTTCGGGTTTTTGGGTAGGATAGCCTATGCTTTCATTAGCTTGAGAGTTAATAGGAAAAATATCAGTCCATATATCCTCTATAGGTTGTCCTTTGGATTCATCTAAGAATCTCTTTACTCTTGGCTTTCCTGATTGTGTGAAAACTATTAAATCTTTCTCTAATGCTTCAGTAATCCGCTCTTGCGACCAAATCCAATGTTTGCCAGAAGGAGGGGACATAAGTCCCCTATCGCCAAAATATCTTGGTTCACCTGATCCTTTTTGTGTAAAATCCGCAAGTTGATACCTTTGACCTGTCTTTTCGTCAATTAAATTGTAGTGAGAATCTAACCGTTTTGGATCGTGTGATGTATATTGTTTGTTGTGTAGATAGTTAGCACTTTTAGAGAAAAAATAAATCGTATCGTGAACATTACCAAACCCGTTAGCTTGTCCTTTCGACGATCTAATCTTCTGCCATATTATCTCATTTACAAAGAAGTTTCTCCCAAAAACCTCATTCAATACCAACCGCATATAGCCATTTACCCGCCAATCACAATGAACATAGATACTACCATCCTCCGCCAATAAATCTCGCATCAGAATCAGCCGCTCGTAGATCATCGCGATAAACGAATCCGTTCCTTTTCCCCAAGTGTCCCGGTAAGCAATCTCTTCAAGAATATTGGGATCTTTGGTGAAGGTCTCCTCACCAATTTCGATATCTATGGAAAAATCCGCGCCTACGTCAAAGGGCGGGTCAATATAGATGAGCTTGAGTCCGCCTTGTGCCTCAATCTCCTCGCGTAGCGGCCCGTTCTTGAGTGATGACAAAACCAGTTTGTTGTCGCCCCAAATCAGTTTGTTTGTCCAGCCTTTGCGTTGGCGGCCGCGTGTGTCAAATAAACTAAATTGCAGATTGTCTTCGGAAGGTTTTTCGGCACGAGGCTCGTCTACCTGTTCAATCGTCTGGAAGGGGAGGACGATGTTGCAGACCTCGTTGGTCTTGCCATTCCAGACGAGTTCCACCTCGCGTTTGTCTTCAAACAGCAGAAAGCGGTATTTATCAGGCAGCGGTTTATCTGCCTCAATAAAGCGGATAATTTCTTGTTGTTCTTGTTCGGTGAGTCTTGGCATGGCTGTTCTCACTACAATTAAAAAAGCTGGGGGTTGAATAAATAAAGTTGGTTATCATTGCCTGAGTCCGATGGGATTTGGTCTGCTAAGTAATTGGCTATTTCTTCGTCAACTTCGCTGATGGGATGTAACCACGGACGATCTGGTAAGACAGGATCTAACATTTTGTTAAAGATGCCCTTATCAACAAGGCGAATAGTCACCGGATTTCGTACTTTCCCAGCTTTAAACGCAGCCTCCTGGGCCGGTCGTGAAAACCTTTCAGCTGTTGAAATAACTATACCTATACGTGCCTCCCTTAAGTGCATGGCCCCAAGTATATCCCGAATTGCTTTGACTCCTTCAGAAGACTTTTGGGACCCACGGCATTTAACCTGTATGAGCCATTGCTCCCTGTCCGCATCTATTAACAATACATCAACTCCACCATCGCCGGGTTTTCCAACGTGCAGTACTTCAGCATGCGTGTAATTGGCTCGGAAAACGTCCGCGACGAACTTCTCCAAACGTTTAGGGTTAAAAGAGTGCAGCAAATCTGGGTTTGATCTTATGTGCAAAGCCAACTCGTCATTACAACCTTCAGGTAAATTTCCATCAAATTCCCTTAACTTTGAGACATAGGCCCAATTATCTGGTGGTGGCATACAAGCACGGAATGCAGAATAAATGCGTGCTTGCCAGAAGCAGCATTTGTCACAATACCATAGGCAATAGTCGCGATGCATATCTTCTTGAAGACTCTCATTCTCAAGCTTTAGTAATTCAGTTGAACAGTAAGTGCAACTTTCAAGGTCTTGAATTGGATTCTCATAAAAAGTTTCCTCTACCTCACCATTGCAATAGGCATCATCGTGTAGGATACACCCATCACTTGTAATCTCAAATTTATCATAAGCAGTCATTTGTTTTGGTTTGTTTGTAGCGTCTACCATAATGAATCACCTATTGTATCCGAATTAATTTCACCAATCACATACCGCTCCGCTGGAGCGGAAGACCTAAAACCCATATGTGCTATAGACATATCGCTCCGCTGGAGCGATAGAGCAGAGTAAGATAGTTTGCTGTAGTGTTTCTTCGGAAAAACTGTATGAATCTTGCTAATCTGGCATTGATTACCAGATGTTAGAAAGCCCGTAAGTTGATTCAATATGTGCTTTCATGCCTCTGTCCGTAACTTTGACAAGGTTTTTGAAGAAAGCCTCAGTCTCTTGAATGGCTTTGCTGGTTAGACGAATTCTGCCACTTGGCAATTCTGTCCAATTGTAAGCAGGTATATCAAATCCATGCGCGAAACTATGGCGAACCTGTAATATTTCATTCAATCTCACACGAACCTGTAAACCGCTCATTCCACGTCTACCCCAGACCCAGTCATTGATAGGATCATACCCTGTGCACTCTTCAAGAAATCTTTGTGCCTTTTCCCAATTTGGCGTATTGAATCTCTCCATTGATCTTTGCGCTGCTTGTTGGGCAATTACGTAAATAGGCGAAGAATTCGGTATTACATCGTAGAAGTCGTTCACAACATTTTTTATGTACGCGTTCCAAGCCGCGACGTCACCTGCCAGTGCTGCATGATAGTAAACTTGTATTTCATCAAGCGACATAGGACGCAGTCGTCTATCTGTTACGGTTTTGCGAAGCGTCTGTATACGTTCCACGGTAGCTATGTATTTCAATGCTGCTGGTGATGACACAAGAAACCTTTAAAGACAATTTACAAATTCGGTGAGTGCTTTTCGATACTTCTCTAAGGGTTGGGGATTGAGTTGAACCGGTTCACCGTGAACCATATTCCGTCCGGGGTGAAGACTATCTAAAGGTATGCCTTTAACTGTCATAACCACACAAGCACTATGATAGTCAGGTATCTCCATGAGTCTCTCGCTCGGTAACTCTTTTGGGTTTGCGTAGATTTGGCGATGATCTTTGTGAAGCTCATCCAACGTGACTTTGATGGCCTCATTCACTGCCTCAAAAGCCTTGCTTGCCTTACGGCGATAGAGGGTTACGCGATTACTGACAAAAGTGTGGAGTTTCGGAACATCTAAGCCTTCTCCTTTCGCTCTATTAGCAAAGTTGATTCTCGCATAGGTTTCTATTTTGGGGTCACTAACACCGTGGCCATAAAGCAGTGCGACAACGTTCTCTACAGCCCGACGCGAACTGTCATCAGGCGTAAAAGGCACAACAAGGTTCTCGGCTGCAGCGAGAGCTAATTGCGTGTAGATAGCGAAACTCGGATTACAGTCAAGAATAAAAAGTGTGTCTCGGTTTCCGCTCCGCTTACGCAACGCAGCTGTTAAATCTTTGATCCAACTGAGTACCTGCTTCCAAGAATCCACTGGAATAGCAAGTTGTGAGGTTTGACGAATCGCTTCCGAAAGAATTTCCAGCAAATAGTCCCCGCAAACTAACAGTAAATTCGTCGGAATTTTTGTATTGGAATCCCGAGGACGGCACACATAAGGAGACACATCTTGGATCTGCTTGAACGGGGAATTCAGCCGTGCCTCAAGGTAACCCGCGACCGTAGCACGCGGCGTTTTTCCTATCAGTTTATGTATCGGATCAAAATTTTCTCGGACCACATCATAATTAAATAGCGACATTTGGTCGCCGGTATCAATTAAGAGCTCGGAATCTAATAGCAACATCTCAGAAATATTCGCCTGTGGGCAAAGGTCTATAACATAGACATCAGTGTTCGGGTGAGTGCGGGCATACTCGGTTGCTGCAACAAAGCTTAAGAAACTCTTGCCGACCCCTCCTTTATTGTTCCAGAATGCGTAAGCTGTCATAATGCAACTCCCTCTCAAAAATCAGAAAACTTGTGAAAAGACATCATATATTCTAATATAAATTGGTATGGTATGTCAAGTGGTTTTCGCTTTTTTATAGAACTATTTCGTTTTAGGTTTTTCGTCTGAAAAAACCCCCTAAATCCCCCTTATCAGGGGGACTTTGCGCATCTTTCATCAGATTTTGTATTCCGTAAAGCTATCAAGCAGTTGCTTGAATGTTTGCGGTCTATACACATCAAAACTCTCTTGATCCACATAGACAAAGTCATAATCAGCGTCTGACGTGGTTCTGTTGACATCTTCACACCATTGAGATAAGCGTTGCATTTTGAGGGGGACATCCAGATCTTCTCTGCCTTTAGTCTCAACAACAATTACCCGTCCATCCGTTAATTTGACGAGGAAATCTGGGTAGTAGTTCGAGATGTCACCATCGGCGTTGATATAGTCGAGTTTGAAATGTACGCCGTAATAGTTTTTGGCGTAAGAGATGACATCGGGGCAGTTTTCGAGAAACGCGGCAAATTCTAATTCAAAATGGCTATCGCCGGTGATTCTGTTGAACACAGACTTTTGCGGAACCAAGTATTCCTGTTCTTTAACCATAAAAGGTCGTGTATCCTGTACCCTTGCAGTTTCACTCATCTGCGCGTCACCTTTATCGCGTATCGTGAGATCGTTGATGGCGCGTTTGAAAGTTTCTATAACGGTCTTTGTAGCGGGGATTTCCGACAGATTTCGCAAGGTATTGGGATCATCCAACGCGACCGTCTCGCCGAAGAGTTGGTTCTGAACAAAATCTTTTACCTTTGCATATAGCACATCATAATCGCTGACGAGTCGGAGTTCCTTCATAATAGTATGGACAAAATAACCGATTGCGTTGCGATAATCTTCGGTACCCGGACTCTCCAGCACTGTGGTATGTGCCTCTTCCCTCGTTGTCATGTATTTAAAAACAATCTCACGTACCTTTTCAGTGCTGCCATACTTCCGATACACGATAGACGCAAAGTCAAGTTGCGTAACGTCTAAGTCTACCAGATTTTTGTACTCGCGGTAGATGCGCCGCGTTAGTACCGGAATTTCAATATCAAGTGCGTTAATGTCCTTATTGACATTTTCTTTATCCACCTCAATCACAAGAGGAGCTTTGGGTTTAGTGCCTTCACCCATTTCCTTGCGTTCTAATTCGACCCCTTCTTTTTGGATCTGTTCAACGAAGTCCATAAAGGCATCGGTACCGACGACACTCACGGACTCATTCACAGCATCGGTGTACATCCGACGCAGCCCACGCCCTAAAGTCTGCTCCGGTAAAATGTTGCTCTTTGCGGAATAGGCACGGAGACCGACAATAGTGGTTACATTCTTGACATCCCACCCCTCTTTGAGCATCAACACAGAAACGATCGCTTTGTACGGACTCTCTGGTGAATCAATCTTATTCGCTTGCTTCCGAAGTTTCTCAAGTTCTTCCCGCTTCTTGCCAGACGCTGCTTCAGAGATTTCGCCGTTGTTCTTTGTGTGAATTACCAATACGGCATCTTTTAGGTCGGGATAACGGTTTTCGAGATACTCCGCCACTTCATCGCAGTTTTTAGTGTCATCGGTCATCACAAACAGAATGGCTTTCTTATCCAATTTCTCGTGTTCTTCATAAGCCTTGCGCCACTCCATAACACCGAGGTGAAGATAATCGGCATATTTCTCGGTGGACTTTACACTCTGTTTCTCAATAAGTTTCGCCCGGCTCTGAGCATCAGGGAGGATCGGATGTTTGACAACATTTTGCGAAATCGCCTCTACCAGTGGATAATCCGAGACCGTCTGCACAAAAATTGCACCGTTATTGTGCTTCGGGGTAGCCGTTACGTCCACTTGCAACGCCAACTCGCCTCCTTTCTGCAAGAGACGGTTGTGAATATCTTCAATGGATTTGAACCATGCCATCCGAGGGTCATGAATATGGTGTGCCTCATCGTTGAGGATCATCAGTTCGTTAATATCGCGTACGATGTCTCCGAGGTCAATCTTAGAGTCTGTTGTGGCCCCCGTCGGTTTTTTGCCCAAGAAGTAGTCCATACTATTGTCGTCATCGGGCGACGGCGGGGACTGATCACTGGAATAGACGCGATGGATATTGGTGAGAAAGATATTGCCGGTGGCGCGGATGGTACGCACCTCGTCTTGGACATGTAGGATGAGTTGAAAATCATCGCGCCAATTGTTTCCTTCAAAGCCGTTATCGGGCAGCACTGGATCCTCAGAGAAAACACGTAAACCTTGGAAATCATGGTAGAGCCGATCAAGCACAATGATATTGGGAGCAATGACAAGGAAGTTGCGCGAGAGTTCAGAGTCTTGTTCATACAATTTGTGAAAGAAACTCCACGCGATCGCAAGACTCATCACCTTTGTCTTGCCTGTGCCGGTCGCCATTTTTATCACAAAGCGTCGCCAATTTTCGTCAAACAGTCCCTTTGGAACAGCATCCGTGCTGTCAAAGCGTATCAGATCAACTTCGTCCTTGACTTTGACGACATCATATAGGTAGATAATTGTTTCAAGTGCTTCGCGTTGAGCGAAGTAATACTGAAACTCGCTTAGTGTCCCATCAGCCTGTTCTCGTAGGTGTGGTGTCCTAAACCACCAATTGAGCAGTGCTTTGCTCGTTGCAGAAGCACCACTATAGTTGTCGTCACGCCATACTTTGACTCGCTCGCGGATCTTTTGCACAAGTGGCGGGAGCAGCATCGCATATTCCATACCGAACAGCAGTGACTGATCTGGAAGCCAACGCACTGAAGGGTCAATGATTGCGTGTGGAGATTCAGGAAAGTCTCGGTGTATAGCCATGATTATATCTCTTTATTCATATCCAATTCCGCCATAGACCTGAGATTCAACAGCGGTGTCATCACGCCACCGGCAGCGGGGATAACAACACCAGTATCGTAAAGTTTCATCGCAGAAATAGTGGCGTGTGCGACATCTTCAGGAGCACCCGCGCGGACCATGAAGATATAGCCCTTCTCCGCCGCCTCCTCATAATCCGGGATACGGACACGCGAGAGATCGGTATTGATGACACCTGCAGCAATACCGTTCACCTTAATACCGTGCGGTGCCAACCGTCCGGCGTAGGCGCGCATGCTCATCTCTAATCCTGCTTTCGAGATACAGTAGGCGGTGCGGTTATCGGATGCCACTGTATCGGAAATCGAGAGCGTATAGATAATACACCCGCGAATCTCGTTTGCGACCATGTAATTCGCAACGCGTTGCGTGAGAAAGTGGGTCGCCTTGAGATTGGTGTTGACAATCAGATCAAACTGTTCCGGTGTCTCCTCAAGAATATCAGCGATGCGGGTGATACCGGCGTTGTTGATGAGGATATCCACCTTCCCAAAAGCATCGTGTGCGGTGTCAAGTAGTTTTGCGTGTGCGTCGAGGTCGCTGATGTCGGCTTGGATAATAACCGCTTTTCTGCCAAGTGCTTCCACTTCTTGCTGCACGGATTCAGCAGCATCACGATTCTGGTTGTAGTTAATGAGTACATCAGCACCTTGGCGCGCCAATTCAATGGCGATTGCGCGCCCAATGCCGCGGCTGGAACCGGTTACGATTGCGGACTTGTCTGTGAATGAAACATCTGTTGCGAAAAATCCGAGGTCGGTGTCTGTTGGCATATTATTTCTCCGAATGCAATAAAAGATAAAATGTAATTTTGTGGACGGCACACAGCGGGAGAAAGCCGCGTGTGGGCTTTCTAAAGACCCTACTACCTTTAATCTGAGTATGGATCCGCAGCATCTCGGAGGGCATCGCCTAAGAAGTTAAAAGCAATAACAACAACGAGCACAGGCACCGCTGGGAAAATGAGCCACGGGTAGTGGAGCAGAACGGTGACGCGCTGTGCCTCTTCTAACAGCACTCCCCAACTCGTCATCGGCGGTCGGATGCCCAACCCTAAGAAACTGAGCGCGGTTTCCCCTAAAATCATGCCGGGGATCGCGAGTGTCGCAATAACGATGATATGGCTATAACATCCGGGTAGCAGATGCTTTGTGATGATGTGCCAATGTCCCGCGCCTGCCGCGCGTGCCGCCATAACGAAATCGCTTTCCCGATACGCCAATACCTTTCCACGCACCTGTCGTGCCAATCCGCCCCAACGGATAATCGACAAAATAATCGTAATGCCGAAGTAGATTTGGATACTTGACCAACCCGGTGGGAGTGCGGCACCGAGTGCCATCCACAGCGGGATGTCCGGAAATGCCGATAGAATCTCAATAACACGTTGGATCAGGTTATCTACCCATCCACCCCAGTATCCAGATACAGTGCCGAGGATAGAACCGAGAACGATACTCAAAAAGACACCGACTAAGCCGAGTGTCATCGACACACGCGCACCGTACATGATCCGTGAAAGTAGATCGCGCCCCATCCGGTCAGTGCCTAATAGGAACATCGGGCCCGCGGAACTGAACAGGTGTCGTCTACCGTCGGCATCCTTAAAAAAGAATTCAACGGGATGCCGTTGCATCATATCTTTGGTGAACTCCAACTCAAGGCTATCTGGGTTACGGACAGATTTCAAACCGTGGACATAGAACCCGTCTTGGACTGAGAAATGGAGGCGTTGCGGAGGTACGTGCCGAAGTCGCATGTTAATCTCGTTGTAGTGGTAGGGCGCGAAGAAGTCGGCACCGATAGCAAGCATGTAGAATATAAGCAAGAGTATACCGGCAATGACCCCCATCCTATTCTTGCGGAACCGCCGCCAGATCAGTTGGCGATAACTTAGCTGCCCTATTTCTCCTGCGGTTTCTATTTCTTGAGCAGTCTCGATTGCCTGAGCTGGATTACTCTGCATATCATTCATAACGAATCCTCGGATCTACCCAAGCGAGGGCTATGTCTGCGATCAAGTTGCCGATAACTAAAAGGAGACTCAACATCATAATTAACGTTCCCGCAAGGTAGATGTCCTCGTTCAGCAGACTGTTCAGGAGAATCGGTCCGACTGTCGGCAATCCCAATACAATAGAGACAATTGCTGAACCGGAGAGAATGCCGGGCAGACTCATCCCTAAAATGCTAATGAGTGGATTGATCGCAATTCGCACGGCATGTTTTCCGACCACGACAATTTCTTTCAGTCCTTTTGCACGTGCCGTTTGAACAAAAGGCTGTCCTAAGACATCAAGCAGGTTGCCACGCATGATCCGCATCAAGCCTGCGGTCCCGTTAATACCGACGACAATCACTGGAATCCAGAGATGTTTGAGAAGGTCGCTCAATTTGCCCCATGTCCACGGCGCGCCCTCATAGTAAGCCGAGAATAGCCCAAATAGTGGGACACCAAAGATTTCAAACGCAAATACCATCAACGAGAGTGCCAAGAGAAACGCCGGTATTGACATCCCGACAAAACTGAGGAAGGTGAGGCAGTGATCTGACCATTTATATTGATGCGTGGCGGAATAAATCCCAAGCGGGATAGCGACAACATAGGTGAAGATGAGCGATCCGACAGAAATAACAAGTGTAAAGGCTATCCGATCCCATATCAGTTCATCGACTTCGCGTTTGTACTCAAACGACTCACCGAAATTACCGCGAACAAAGCCACTTATCCAAATGAGGTAACGCTTCCACATTGGCGCGTTCAGTCCGTAGCGTTCGCGCAATTCCTCGACTTGTGCGAGCGAACTGCTATCGCCGAACTCCTCCTCTAACCGTTGGATTTCGCGGTCGAGGTAATCGCCTTGGGGCAGTTGGATAATAATGAAAGAAATGATAGAAATCGCCAGAAGTGTCGGAACAGCAATGAGACATCGGCGAAAAATATAGGTAATTATGGGTGTGTCTCCTTTTTTTACAGTTGTCAGTTTGCCTCACAGTAAGAGTTAACAGTTTTCAGTTAAGGCACTCATATAATAGAACCTGTTTGATATGCAGAGAGTCCCTCTTAACTGACAACTGAAAGGCTAACCTGCGGAGCAGGTTAGCCGAACTGACAACTGATAACTACTCCTTAGACATCCAACACTGCTCAGGGTAATGGGTTGCTGGCGTGACAATTGCCCACGGACCTAAAATGCCGTCGTTTGGCACGTTGTGAAAATGGTCAGCGACGACCAAGAGCGACGGCGAACGGGCTGCGGAACCGAGGTGAAACGGCCCCTCGTCAATGTGAATCCTGACTGCGTCCCGAACATATTGATGTCGCTGTTTTTCGTCGGGTTCGCGTTTAATCGCATCGTATAAGTCAAGTAATCGTTTTAGCGGTCCAGTGGGAGGTTCACCCTTTTCACCACCCGTTTCATACCACTTCCCTACCTTGGGATGCCAGTACTTCGCGAGTGTGGGAAATACCCAATCCGGATAAGTAAAGAGATCCATCTCTGCTTCACCGTGCATGCTGATTGTAAATTTGCCAAGTGTGCGGCGGAGACTCAATTCGGCACCGGGTGGCGTATAGAGCAAGGTTTCCAAGCCAAGCTGCTCCCATCCTTCTTGAATAATTAAGCCGATGTCGTTCTCCTGGCTGTTGAGATTGGAACTCGGTACATCCATGAGTATCTCAATCCGTTCGCCATCAGGACGCAACCTATAACCGTCTTTATCACGCGCTGTGAGTCCCATTTCATCAAGGAGTCGGTTGCCTGCATCAATATCAAAATCTGCGTCGGCTCGTTTCCATTCCTCAAAGAGGGTTTGACCATCTTCATCAGCGAAATGCCAACTTTCTTGGCTAACCGTCGCTGCTTGGGGTTCCAGCAAGCCGCGCCATGCGATTTCATTACATTTCTCGCGGTCGATGCCATAAGCGAGTGCCTTTCGGAATCGTTGATCGCGGATGATTTTTCTTAACACGGGGTCGGGCGCGGTCCAGTTAATTAAGATAGCGGGTAGCGCGCCAGCCGTGCTTTTCCAGCGTCGTACCGTATAGCCACCCTTTTCCTGTCCTTTCAGATAGAGCGCAAGATCTCGGAGTTCCATCCCGCGGTATTGGCAGTCAATCTCACCCGCGAGGATTTTGAGCACGCGAACTTGGGGTTCCGGGACTAAACTGGTCTTGACCTTGTCAATGTAGGGGAGTTGTCTGCCGAGTGTATCGACGACGTAGTAATACGGATTTCGTTCAAATTCAACACGGAAGCCACCCTTTTCATATTTTGTTACCCGCCAAGGCCACAACGTCGGACGTCCCGGGGTCTGGTGCGGTAGATTCTCCTTCTCAAATTGAATGAAATCGGTATACTCTGGGTTACTGTCCGGATGGAATTGCTGCATGTAGTGATCTGGGATGTTGTATTGATTGCACCACCAAAAACCGGTCGCTAACCAAAGCGGTACGAGCCAGTTGGGACCTGCGAATTTCATCACGATTGTGTAATCATCCGGCGTTTCGACTTCCATCGGGATGCCGTTTACCTTACACCAGACAGGCGCCCCGTACTTGTGCCGCTCATCAAGGCAGAGTTGGTAATAGAAAGCGAACGAGGCAGAAGTATAAGGATGCCCATCCGACCATTTGACCCCTTTGCGTAGATGCAACGTCAGCATACTGCCGTCTTCATTAAATTCCCACGATTTAGCAAGACCGGGTTCTAAACCAGAGGCATCAAATTTCCAACGGATAAACGGCGCATAGCCTGCTGTCATCTTCCACGTCCCTAAATCTGGATGTGTGTGAAACCGGTGCCACGTTCCGCCGTAGGGACCAGGACCTTCATACCCATCAAAATCCGTTTTGGCAATAAGTGGGTTTTCTGGGAGCCTTTCTGAAAGTGGAGGGAGTTTACCTTCCGCGACCTGTTTTGCCCACATCGGTGCCTCTTTCGCCTCAACCCCACGAGGGAAATCGGAAACATCTTCTAACGGGTTTCCCGAACATCCAGCGATGAAAATTAGTAGGATAAACAGTGCTTTAATGAAATGCAAAGTTGTAATCTGATGGGCTTTCATCGGCTTTCGCATTTCAAGCATCCTCCTCACGCTTCGCGAGGGAATCGGTGAATAAACCGAGGTCCTCAGATACACTTGCAAATAGTTCATCAATGGACTTCGCATGCGGTTCGATTTCTTCATAAACCAATTCTTCGGCGTAGATGTTATTGAACGCATGACGGAATTTCAAGAGATCGTCTAATCGGGGAAAAGTCTTTTCGGAAATCACAGGAGGGCGTTCCGGTCTCTGTTCTGTCATTTGTGTCAGTAGGTCTTTATGCCAACTATCTCCAGTCGGTAAGTGCATATCCACCTCACGGGCAACCCTGCTAAAAATGTTCTCCACACCGTTATAGACATCGGCAAGTTTCTTTGCAATTGACTCTTCTATATATGGTTTGGCGGCAACGGGAAGTACTTCAATGTCTTCCAATGCTTTGGTGATTCCACCAACAGTAGATTCTATTTTTGTAAGTTCATCGTTGATGCGTTGCGTCAGTCTTTTTCGGTTCATTTCGTAAATTTCTCCATCCTCGGTGGGAAAAACCTGTCGCTGAAGATGTTTGTAAAGCGTCTGCCATAATATCGGATGCCGTCCTCTTTGGATAGGAATGGCTTGGTGTTTTACCCGTTCTCGAAAAAGTCCCTTTGACCTATCAAAATTAATTATGTCTATTTTGAACTCCGAATCGAAATTCATAATTTTTGTGAGTGCTTTATCATATAGATCATTGGAGAGCCCAGACACAGCAATATCAATATCCGACCCTTTCGTGAACCACATCGGTTCTGTGAGTGAGCCAAAGACTGCGACTTGGGCTGCATCGAACTGCTCGTAAAGCAGTGCTGCGACCTCTTGTACAGTGTGCCATGCCTGATGGAGCAGACCTTCATCTACTATCCGGCTTTTCCACACTTGTTCCAACCGCTTTCTGCATGCTGCGAGTTCGGCTGCTGACATTTCTTCAGCAGTTTGATAGAGATGTGTGGTTTGGCGCATTTTAATTGTCCCCCTCACGCTTTGCGAGGGAATCGGTGAATAAGCCGAGGTCTTCAGATACGCTTGTAAATAGTTCGTCAATAGACTTCGCATGCGGTTCGGTCATTTCATAAATCAATGCTTTGCCATAGATGTTATTGACCTTGTGTCGGAAGTCCAAAAGGTCTTCTAATCGGAGAGATGTCCTTTCGGAAATCACGGGTGGACGTTCCGGTCGTTGTTCCGTCATTTGAGCGATCAGATTTTTATGCCATCGACTCCCTCTCGGCACGTGCATATCCACCTCACGGGCAATCCGCAGAAATATGTTCTCTATACCTCTGTAAACATCTGCGAGATCTGTAGCGATTGTATTTTCGATGAACTCTCTTGCTTGAGCAGGTAGCACGTCAATATTTTCCAATCCCCTTTGGATTCTTTCAAGTGTTTCATTTATTTTATCAAGTTCATCGTTAATCCGTTGTGTCAGTCTTTTTCGGTTCATTTCGTAAATTTCTCCGTCGTTGCCGGGAAAAACCTGTCTTTGAAGATGTTTGTAAAGCGTCTGCCACAATACCGGTCGCACCCCCCGTTCAATAGGAATGGCTTGGTGTTTTACCCGTTCTCGGAAAAGCCCTTTTGACATATCGAGATTGACAATGTCTATTTTGAACGCCGAATCGAAATTCATAATTGCGATGCGCGCCTTATCATAAGCGTCATTGGAGAGTCCGGAAACAGCAATATCGATATCCGACCCCTTTGTGAACCACATCGGTTCTGTGAGTGAACCGAAGACTGCGACTTGAGTCGCGCCGAACTGCTCGTAAAGCAGTGCTGCGACCTCTTGTGCAGTGTGCCATGCCTGATGGAGCAGACCTTCATCCATCACCCGGTTCTTCCATACCTGTTCCAACTGCTTTCTGCATGCCGAGAGTTCATCTGAAGATATTTTTTGCTTTGGCATCATTATACCCCCTGTAACTCCAACGTATCACTGTGGTGGCAAGCCACCTGAACTCCCGGCGCAACCTCTCGGAGTTCCGGTGTCTCTTGCTTGCATATATCGGTTGCGTAACGACATCTCGGATGGAAATAGCATCCAGTCGGCGGCTGCGAAGGATCAGGTACATCCCCTTCAAGTCGAATATGCTCACGTTTCCGCTGCGCATTCGGATCCGGGAGTGGCACAGCGGATATTAATGCTTCTGTATAGGGGTGTTTCGGTGATTGATAGAGCGTTTCAGCATCGCTAATCTCTACAATTTTGCCGAGATACATCACAGCGACGCGGTCACTGATGTGTTCAACAACGCTCAAATCGTGTGCGATAAAGATATAAGAGAGATTGAACTTTTCGCGAAGTTCTGCCAGCAGGTTGAGAATCTGCGCTTGCACCGAGACATCCAATGCCGAGACCGGTTCATCTGCGACGATGAGTTCAGGTTGGAGTGCTAACGCGCGCGCGATGCCGATACGTTGACGTTGACCACCGCTAAAGGCGTGTGGGTAGCGGCGCAGATCCTGCGATGTCAAACCGACAGATTCAAGCAGTCCTATAATCCGGTCTTGAAGTGCTGTCCCTTTTTCGGTGCGATTGACACGCATCGGCTCTCCAACTATATCTGCTACCGTCATCCGTGGGTTGAGCGATGCGTGTGGATCTTGGAAGATCATCTGAATACGTCTACGAAAAGGTCGCATCTCTCGGTGCGTCAATTTCGCCAAATCCACCTGTTCCTCCCCAAAAGTGAAACTGCCACTTGTCGCGGGTATTAATCGGAGGAGACATCGTCCAGCAGTCGTCTTTCCACAACCGCTCTCACCGACGAGGCCAAGCGTTTCACCGCGTTTCACGTCGAAACTAATCCCGTCCACCGCTTTTACATAACCGACAGTGCGTTGCAAGATCCCTTTCTGTATAGGGAAGTATTTTCGGAGGTCGTTCACCTCAAGCAGTTTTGTCATCTTTTATTTTTTTAACTATTGGGTTTTCGCGCCGCTTTTGCCGTTGTCAAAAGCGGGTTTTTGATAAATTTAAAGTCCATTGGGGCTAAGTGCGTTCAATGGGTTCAGAAAACCGTTATCCTTGTAGATTAGCGTGCAGCCAGCATCGCACAGCGTGTTTATCATTGTCCGTCTGTTCGTTGATTAACGCAAGTTCAGGCATCCGCTCACATTCCGGCATCCGCTCAGGACACCGCGGTTGAAACGAACACCCTGCCGGCAGTGCTAACGGATGCGGCACCGTTCCCGGTATAGAGGGCAAGATTTTCTGCGGTGTTCTACCGAGAACAGGAATAGATTTCAGCAAGCCCCGTGTATACGGATGTAGCGGATTATAGAAGATGTCATCAACGCTCCCTTTTTCAACAACGCGACCTGAGTACATGACGACCACCTCATCAGCAAGGTCAGCGATAACGCCGAGGTCGTGAGTTATGAGCATAATTGCCATCCCCATTTCCGCTTGGAGTTCTTGCATGAGACCGAGGACCTGTGCTTGGATTGTCACATCAAGTGCGGTTGTCGGTTCATCTGCGATGAGCAGCGCCGGTGAACAGCAGAGTGCCATTGCGATCATGACACGTTGGCGCATGCCGCCTGAGAGTTGATGTGGATATTCATCAACGCGTTGATTAGGCGCGGAGATACCCACACGTGTGAGCATCTCAATAGCACGTTGGCGTGCCGTCTTTTTATTCACCTGTTCGTGGAGGGCTACCGCTTCGGCAATTTGGTCTCCAACGGTATAAACCGGATTGAGCGAGGTCATCGGTTCTTGGAAAATGATGGCTATTTCGTTGCCCCGGATCTGGCGTATCAACTCGCTTTTCGTCGGCACTTGTGCGATATCCAAGGGTTCATCATCGCCATGGCGATAGAATAGAATCTCACCGGCTTCAATTCTGCCGGGCGATGGCACGAGTTGGAGGAGCGAGAGTCCGGTGATACTTTTCCCACAGCCGCTTTCGCCGACAACACCTACGGTCTGCCCGCGGGCAATAGAGAAACTGACATCGTTCACGGCGTTTACGATGCCGTCGTCTGTTGGGAAGACTGTCTTTAATCCAGAAATTTCCAGAAGCGGTTCTTGGTAAGATGTTTCTTGTGATGAAGCCATTCTCTTGCGCTACTTTCCAGCATACCAGATTTTGGGCTATTATACACGAAAAACGATTGTATGTCAACTTTTTATACTAAGATGGGCAGGGTCATTCAGTTTTAAGGAATTATCGGGGTTCGCGCCTTTTTGTTGAGGATCCGGTGCGGTTAGGAATGCAGATCGCATTTGGACGAGTACGCCGCAAAACCGAACCATAGGTGTAAATTTAAGAAAAATAATAGCCTCGGTCCCCAGGTCCGGTAGGCGCGGTTTAAAACCGCGCCGGGTCTTGGGCACAAACTTTGTATAACCCAAATCGCTCTTTAGTCCCGTAGGGTTTATTTGCTGGGGTATTTCTTCAGCATCTGTGTAGAAACTGCATCAACCAAAGACCTAAGCCCCAGAGGGGCGGAAACATCTGTAGAGACGCTCCTACAAAATACCGCGAAAAATCCCTAAATTGACGCTTATGGTACGCCGCAAAACCGCACCATAGGTGTCAATTTAGTGGTCCTCCAGGCCCGGTAGGTTCGGTTTCCTAACCGAACCGGGCTTAACCCAAGAACAGTAGGCTCCTTTGAGCAACGGAGACCCCTAACCTGAAAAACGCGTGCTTCTTCGGAAACCAACATGAGTGAAACCTCCAAGCCTGAAGCGTGGCAGCGTCGGGTCCATATCGGTCTGCATCACGATATTCATTTTCTCAGATACGCGCAGCGACGGGTTTTCGCGGATGTCCCGGTTCGGTTAGGAAACCGAACCTACCGGGCCGGAGGGATTCAGCGCGTAACTTTTTCTTAAATTGACACCTATGGGTACGCCGCAAAACCGCACCATAGGTGTCAATTTAGGGAAAATAAGGGTGTTTTTCTTCTAAGAAAAATGCTGTAAATCGGAAACACCTCTTGTATAATGTAGAAAAGTGCATAGTGGTTATTTCTACAAAAAAAGAGGTATTTCCAATGTCCATTTTACAACAAGTGCCAGCTAAAATGCAAGCCATCCTTGAAACTGTCGCAGATGAAGTCGCCGTCACTACCGGGCTCGTGAAAAGAAAACGAAAACTTACGGGGAGTGCGCTGACGCAAATCCTCGTCTTCGGTTGGTTGGAAAATCCCGAGGCGAGTTATCAGCAACTCACTGAAACTGCTACCCTGCTCGGTATACAGGTCAGCCGCCAAGCGCTTGAGCAACGTCTGACCCCTGAAACCCCTGAAATGTTGAAACTCACACTTGACGCAGCCACTACAGAAATACTTGAAGTTGCCGGTCAGCGAGAAGCCCTGCCTTTACTTCAGCAGTTTAGTGGCATCTATGTTCAAGATAGCACGTGGCTAACCCTCCCCGATGAACTCCACGAGACTTGGAAAGGACAACCGAAAAAGAATCATCCACATAAAGCCGCTTTGAAACTTCATCTGTGCTTTGATGTGCTTACGGGTCGCTTTCAACACTTCCAACTCACCGATGGCATGACGGCTGATAGCACGGCTGCAAAAGCCGCGGACCCACTGCCACAGGGGAGTTTACGACTCGCAGACCTCGCTTATTTTTCGCTCGATGAACTTGAAAAACTCACTGAAAATGGTATCTACTGGATCTCGCGTTTGAAAGCTAACTCTTATCTCGCTGATGAGACGGGTGAACGTCTCTCTTTAGAAAAGATGCTCAAGGCAGAAGACAAAAACACCTTCATCCGTAAGTCTATTCGGATCGGAAACCAAACCAAGCAACTTCGGGTTTATCTCGTCGCTGAAAGACTTTCTCAAGCAGAGACAAATAAACGCCGACGCTCCATCCGACACCGCGCCAAACGCAAAGCCAAAACACCTTCAAAAGCACTCTTACGACTCGCCGGATGGAACCTCTATATCACCAATATCGAACCCCATCAGCTCACGCCTAAACAGATAGGCATCATCGCCGGCATCCGCTGGCAGATCGAGTTGATCTTTAAGGCTTTCAAAAGTATTTCAAAGATTCATGTCTCGCAAAGTCAGAAACCCTATCGTATTCTATCTGAAATCTATGCTAAACTTATTGCCGTTCTGATTCAACACACCATCATGTTATACCAAATTAACTTGATTAGAAGTCTTTTGATCAAGTCAGCATTGCGAGGCACAGGGACCTCGCGCTACAAATGGGGTTAATTTGGTATTAGTCGCTGGATACCGGCATATACAACAAAGTTTCATCAAGACAGCAAAGCATATCGCAGGCTATGCGAGGCTACTCACTTTGAGCTTTCAGCGCTCAAAAAAAGCACTTCTCGAAACTTTGAAAATCATAAAGTGTTCATTTGAAAATGGAGGCACTTTCCAGAGAAGCACTGGAAAAACTACAACCTTTCGCAAACTCCAAGAGGAAACCACTGAAAACCCCTAAATTGACACCTATGGTACGCCGCAAAACCGCACCTACCGGGCCTGGAGTGAAAACCTGATCAAAAAATGGGAGAACTGAATGGCTCTGCTAAAATGGGGTGTAAAGTTTTTGGCATTAGGCGTTCGTTTTCTCTTGTGGGAGGGGTTTGAAACCCCGATTTGGCAACGCACATCTAAACCCCAGCGGGGTGACAGGTGTATAGCAGCGTGTTGACCACAGACGACTAAGCCCCAGCAGCGGGGCGACAGGTGTATAGTCCTCGGTTTCCCTTTTGGCAAAATATTTACGCTGCCGTCCTTGCAAAAAAAAACGGGCGGATACAGGGATCCGCCCTTACAATTCAAACGCACGTGGTATTAGTTGTGTTCGCTGTCGCCTTCTGTGTCATGCTCACCGTTGCTTTCACCGCCATATTCGCTACCTCCCACT
This sequence comes from Candidatus Poribacteria bacterium, assembly GCA_965246985.1. Taxonomy (GTDB): domain Bacteria; phylum Poribacteria; class WGA-4E; order WGA-4E; family WGA-3G; genus WGA-3G. The sequence goes on from OZ251998.1 coordinate 5,637,039, forward strand.
TCAGGGTGGGCAGTCCAAGCGGTAAAGTCTGTGCTGGTTGCCACGAGTTCAATTTCTCTTTGTTCACCGGGGGCGAGATCGCCTGGGGTTGTCGGCCCGAGCTCTACTCCATTTGACAAGTGAACTTCAACTCGGACCTGCTTCAAAGTTTCAGTAGTGGTATTTTCCACCGTTCCTTTGAAGGAATTGCTTTGCGCGTCGTAGGCTAAAATCAATCGAGCCCCGTTTCGGACCTTATCGTATTGCTCATTCAGCGCAAGTTCGATGTTAGATTCCTCGTCTCCGCTGTCAATAGGCAGTTCGTCTGTCCTCGAACAGCTGCTAATAATAACTACCAATACAATGACAATTGCAGCAAAAATTCTGTGGCTGGGATTCATGGATGTGTTCCTTTGTGAAAAATATAAATTTTTCGTGTTGAGTTTTGAATGATAGTAAAATCCGAAAATATGCAGACACCTCAGTGAACTGCAAACGTGAAAATCCCTCACGGTAGGCGAGGTTTCCTAACCTCGCCGCTTTCCAGTAACTCTAAGATCTACTATAACCGAGAATTGAGGGATTTCTGCTTTTGGTAGGCACGCAAGGAGCCGGGGCCCGTTGGTTTTAACGCTCCTATATAACTGAGGTGCGCTTCCTCTACAATTCTGTTTTAATGTGATCCCAAAACACGGTTAACTTTTCGCTCACCGTGCTTTGTAAGTAATTGGCAACACTCGTTTCATCGATCTGTCCGTTAGGATCTGTAGTATCCGTGTGCCATACCTTCGATGAATTTCGCGTCGGATTAAAGAAGCGATTACGCTCGCCTTGGGCAACCGTTATTGACTGCTGCGATGTCCGTCCATCTTCCGTCTGCGTTTCGGTATCTTTAAGCACCGCCCACGGAGACGTGGAGATTCTGATGTTATTGAGCATTGTCTTTTTCATCGCTATCAAGCCAGAATCTGGTTCCGATGGGTTTGTAAAAAACGCAAATTTCGCGGCAAAACCGGAGGCAATGAGAAAGAAAATTAATGCAGTGGCGTTAACAACCCTCGGAGAGAAATCCAACTTCAACCGATTAAGACACCACGCTAATGGATTCGCAAAGAATGCCAGTTGCTTCCGTTGATGGAGTTCCCGTACACCTTGCTGAATGTTACCCGCCAATTCCGGCGGTGGGACGGGTTCATCTGCGCTCTCCAGTACACTGGCGGTGTGCCACAATGCTTCATACGCCCTCTGACATTCTGGGCAGCTCCGAAGATGCTCCAAAGCCGCACGCCGCGACGTTCCTGCAGAAACTCGATCCGTCGCCTCTGGATTTTCTTCTACGACGAAATGAGGCAAATTGTTAAGAGTCTGTTCGCAATTCATTGAGATACCCCTCCTTGGAGATAATATTTGCTCAGCTTCCGCTTGAGATTTTTCAGTGCCTGGTTCAACCGAGAGGCGACTGTGCCTTCTGAACATTTCAATATCTCCGCAATTTCCCGATACTTGAGGTGTTGCATATAATAGAGCGTGACGACCTCGCGTTGCTTTGGCGGTAACTGACCGATGGCATCTTGAACGACCTCATTCTGCTCGGTTTGAATCGCCACGCGTTCAGGTGAGTCATACTCAGAAGCGGGACCATGGATTTCCGCCTCTTGGGTGTAAGCGGTAAGCTTGCGCTCGTTTGATTGCGATTTACGGATATACTGCTGGCATGTGTTGATGCCGATGCGATATAGCCAAGTGCCGAACTGGGACTGAAATTGGAACGTTTTAACGGACTTATATGCCTCTAAAAATGTTTCTTGTGTCGCATCGGCGGCATCATCGGGATTGCCGAGCATCCGATATGCAAGCCCATAAATCTTTGAATGATGCCGATTGACGAGCTCGTTGAATGCCTCGGCATCACCCTCTACCGTTTGGTGTACGTACACATCATCTGGTATCATATCAAACTCACTTTGTCAGGGTGTTGTATAATTTGTTGCTTCAAGATTAATTCTTCTTCAATTTATTTTTCGTTTCCGGTTTTAGAAGGCGGAAAAGAGTATCGTGAACTAAAGTTTTCGTATTATGACTGACTCTTCGGCGAACGCCACGGATTACAGTGTCCGGCAAAGCGTTTTAGCGCGCCACTCTTAATGATAATTGCCTCCGGACGCAGCACTGTGGCATACGACGTAAGCAGTGCGATTGTGTCAAGCAGCGAGTTGTAACCTGATATTCCAGACATATCAATGTAGATTTTACTGAACGGTTCGCCAAGTTCTAATGCTGCTCTGACATCGAAGCCGTCAAGCACCTCAAAATGGAGGTCGGGGTGCTTTTCCTTCGCACGGTCAATACATTTAGAACTGATGTCCGTGCCGATAACTTTCTTACAATGCGGTGCGATCAAGGTTGTCGTTGTTCCCCACTCGCAACCGATTTCCAACACAACATCGTCCGCGTTTACCCAGACTGGAATCGTCTCGCGATATTCCCTAACGCCGCGAGTCGCGATGAAATCGCTGTATCCTTCAAATAATTGGTTTTGGGTCGCCATAAAAGTTTTTTATAAACCGTATTTTCGTACAAACAGCATAGGAAGCCTAACTGCCGGAGATTTACGCGGTTCCGCACGGTTCGCAGACTAAGGCGAAACGTTTAGTGCCGCTCGTTTCAAACTCTGTCTCGTAATCATAACTGACGGGGACGTTTGATGCCCCACACCAATCGCAGCGTCCAGAGAAGGTGTGTGCTTTCTGTCCTAACAGCATTTGCTTCTGATCTTCTACCTTCCGAGTGGCAGCGATAAGGTCGAGCGCGCGTTGACGCAACTTGGGATCGGTTTCCTCCTTAGCAATTTTTTCGAGGAGCGGTTGGAGTCTCGGATCGTTCGGGTTTCCGCCATCATCGAGTGTGTGCCATGCGGCTTTTCGGACACGCAAGTCTGGATCGACCATGCCTTTGTAGAGTGCCACCCAAACTTTGTCAATGCTCTTCCGAACATGACAGGGACAGAGATTGTCCATTGCCTCAACGCGATCATCCGGGTTCAAAGAATAGGCGAGAGAGAGGTAGTATTCAACGTCATCACCGCGCAACCGATCTTCACTGCGACGATGTGTTCTCTTTTGATACCGGTTCATGCCTTTTAATCTCTTTGGCTTCGCCATCCATTTCCTCCGATTTTAGAATTATAGCATAGGGGTCTCGGTTTTTCCAGTTAATCAACAAATATGAAAGGACATAGATATCTAACCTCACAAGCGTTTATGATCGCAGGGTACTCATGTCATGCGTTATTGTCCATGCGGTGTTTCCTCTTCGAGGTCCTTAAGAATTTGCCCGATGATAGGTTGCAGCGAGGGAATCCGGTTTTCAACAGTTTCCCAAACTACGGAATAGTCAACCGCAAAGTATTCACGGATGAGTTTGTCTCGTATTCCTACCAACTGCAGCCACGGCACCTGTGGATATTGCTGTCGAATCTCCTCTGAGACGTTCTTTACCGCTTCACCGATAATTTCAAGTTTGTAGATAACAGCAGAAGCGGTTTTATCATCTGCGATAAAGGTCTCAAAATCCATTTCTTCAACGAATGCTTGTACGGCAATCATTGCTGCCAAGATGTCCCTTAGATAAAGTAGATGGTCTTTCATAGGCTAATCACATTGTTGAAAACAGAGGCACGAAGTTCTTCTCTTCTCTGCGTGAAAGTCGTGATACCACATCAACCTTACATTCCAATCTATCTTCTAAAAATTGTTGGAGATTGATATGATCCATCAGATCGGCACCGTCATCGAAATCTACCAAGAGATCCAGATCGCTGTCTGCGTGGAAATTACTCCGAACATACGAACCGAAGATACCCCTAATTTCAGCTTTGTATTTCTGGCGGATTTCGTCCTTCGCTTCCACGATCATTTTTTTAAAGTTTCCAATCATGACGTACTCCTTCAGTGAACGGCATACGGCGTATGCCTACTACTTTGTGCTGCGTACAAGTGCTTCGATTTCATCAATCTCTTTGGGAACACCACTTGTCAGGACTTCGCAACCGGATTCTGTGACGAGGATGTCGTCCTCTATGCGGATACCGATACCTAAATAGGCAGGCGGCACATCCTTTGTATCATCGGCGACATAGAGTCCCGGTTCAATGGTCATCACCATCCCGGGTTGGAAAGTCTTGAAATCGCCGTTCGCTTCGCGGACACAATTGACATCGTGGACATCTAAGCCGAGCATGTGTCCGATCCGGTACATGTAAAACTGCCTGTATTTCTCTTTTTTTATCAGTTTCTGTGCTTTCCCCTTGAGAAGCCCGAGGCTAAGCATCCCTTCAGTCAACAACTCAACCGATTTTTGGTGCGGTTCGTCAATGGAAACACCGGGACGAATACAATCAATAATAGCATAGTGTGCTTCAAGGACAAGTTGATAGATTTCTCTTTGCGCCTCAGTGAAGGTGCCGTTTGCGGGAAAGGTCCGGGTTACGTCGCCGCCGTACCGACCGTATTCCGCGCCTGCGTCAATAAGTACGAGTGTTTCGTCTTCAATCTGACGGTCATTTGTTGTGTAGTGGAGTATCGTCGCGTTGCCACCACTCGCCACGATGGTCGGAAAAGCGGGGCCTCCGGCACCGTTCATACGGAACGTGGATTCAATGAGAGATTCTAATTGATATTCATACAGTCCAGGTCGAACCGCCTTCATCGCTGCGACATGACCGGCTACGGTAATCTCTGTCGCTTGTCGGATGCGCTGCAGTTCCGTCTCATTTTTGATGAGTCGCAGCTCGCTGAGAATAGGACTCGGGTCAACTAACGTGTCAAACCCTTTTCCTGACCGAATGCGTGACCTGACTGACTGCGTGAAGAGGCTGAGAATTTCGGCATCAACATCCTCATTGGAACCGAGGGTATAGTAAAGCCTTTTGGCATCCTGTAGGTATTTCCCAATTTTTTCACTGAATTTCTCTATCGGATAGACTTTATCTGCGCCATAGTGTTTACGTGCGTCGCGAACGCCGACGCGCTTACCGTTCCAGATTTCTGCCTGTTTGTCTTTCGGACGAACAAACAGGATATATTGGTGCTTCGGATGTTCCGGGGCGATGACACAAATCGACTCCGGTTCTTCAAACCCTGTAAGGTAATAAAAATTCGGATCCGGACGATAAAGGTATTCGGTGTCGTGGTTCCACTTCGCCGGTGCTGAACTGGCGAAGATAGCAACACCCCCACGTTCCATTTGCTTAATAAAGGCTTTACGATTCTGTTTGTGCAAGTAGTTTCCTCCTCATGAAGCTTAGACATACCCAATCGGTGTGCCTATTTTGCCAACGATACCGCCACTCGCAACCATCGGATAGATAGGTTTTGCCCAGAAAACGCCATCAACGGGCGCACATATAGATTCCCTGACATTGCCAAACACATCGCAAATATCAGCCACCGGCTGAGATGCTGTAAGGTGCTCATATAATTCCGCTCTATAATAGACAAAACCGCCTTCATTACTGACGAGCGGCACAAATTGTTTGACAACGATTTGCTGTTCAGGAATCTCTGGGGTTCCGGGGATAAATTGATAGTGTTGTAGTACATTCAGCACGCCGCGCACGCCTTTTTCGATGCTGGTTGCGTCCCATCCGTGGGTTCCACCTAATTCCGGATCGATCGTTGGAACACCAACCTCTGGTGCTGCTTGCGCAAGTTGTCCTTTTGGTCCCTTCTGATTGAGAATGTGTCCGATACCGAAGACGCGTGCAAGCTCAAGGCACGCCTTGTGCAGTGCATGTTTTTCGTCAACGCGGACGCGGACTTCGTCGATCATTGGGTGTACACCGCCTTGGTGCAGATCAAGGCAGTAGTCGGCTTGTTGTACAGCGTGATGGAAGAGACGATAGGCGATCCGTTCACTTGACGTGCCGTCGCGTTTGCCCGGGAAACAGCGATTCATTTTGCGACTATCCACAGGACTGAGTGCCTGTTTGGCATGGAACGCGTGGAAGTTGACAAGCGGTACGGCGATAATCTTGCCGTGCAACTGTTCTGGCGCGACAGTTCGGAGAATTTTGTGAACAACGGCGATGCCGTTGAGTTCATCTCCGTCGCTAATCGCTTGGATATAAAGTGTTTTGCCGGGGTACCTCCCGTTGATGAGTACAACAGGCAGTCGGACAGCAGTTCCGTCAGGCATCGTGCCAATTTTGAGGTGACCTTCCATCCGAGTTGCCGGTTCAGCAACCAATTGTCCAACCACCAAGCTGCTATGGCTAATATTATTCCTCATAACGGGTATTTTAGCACAACCGGTAAAAAGAATCAAATGTTTTGTCAGAGATAAAAACTTGATTTCAAGACAATCTTCTGGTAAACTTATATGTATCATGAACACCGAAAATCAGAAAAAATTAGCTGCAGAAAAAGCGACAGAAAATGTCCGATCAGGTATGATTGTAGGATTAGGAACAGGTTCCACTGTCTATTACGCGCTCTTGAAACTCGGAGCGATGGTGCAGGAGGGGCTTGATATTATTGGAATCCCTACCTCCGAAGGAACCGAGAAAATTGCATCAGCACAAAAGATACCCCTGACAACGCTCGCCACACACCCTACCATTGACCTGACGATTGACGGTGCAGATGAGGTAGACGCACATCTTAATTTGATTAAAGGCGGCGGTGCCGCGCTCGTTAGAGAGAAAATCATCGCTAACGCGTCTAAAGAGATATTGATTGTCGTCGATGAAAGCAAAGTATCACGCGTCCTTGGCACGACATTCCCGCTCCCTGTGGAAATCGTGCGGTTCGGGTGGGAAGCCACACAGACCGCTGTCAATCGGATCTGCGGGAAATCAACACTACGACAAAACACCTCACAAGACGGAGACTTATCGCCACGCATCACCGACAACGGTAACTATATCCTTGACTGCCACTTTGACGGTATCCCCGCACCCGAAGAGGTAGAAATGCAGCTAAACAACATTCCGGGTGTCATAGAGAACGGGATTTTTGTGAATCGTGCTGACAAAATCATAATTGGCACACCTTCCGGTATCCGGTATATGGAGTAGCATCAATGCTTCGACACGCTATCTTGTTCTTTCTGATTGTTTGTGTATCCATCACGGTTCCTAACCCTGTCAGGAGCGAAGTGTTTACAGGGAGCGGATTGGTAGATATTCCAACGGGTAGGGTACTGCAACACGGAATATTTGAAGCAGGTACTTATCTCGGTTTCCAACAACGGATGATGGACCGTTCTACGACAAACCTTGGTGATGCCGTTGCAGTTCGTCTCAACTTTGGGCTGTTTGACCGAGTTGAAGTCGGATTGACACACCTGTGGGACGAATACGGTACAGAACCCGCTGCTGATCGGACCGCAAGTTTGAAGTTACAACTCTTAAAAGAGCCAGAAACGGGTGTAATTCCGAGTGTAGCAATAGGCATAGAAGAGATTCGTAATAGGATTCTTCCCTGGGACTCCGAAGCAGAAGAAGATGACACACCTTCAGCATTTTTTGCTGTCAGTAAAACCTTCAATCTGCCGAGGATACACCAATTTTCCTTGCACTTCGGTCTCGGTACGGAGCGGTTTGCGCTTGAAGAACGTCCTATCGGTGTGTTTGCTGGTCTGAGCAAAGAGTTCCAACCGGCTTTCGCGAGGGGCGACATCACGATGCTTTTGGAATTTGACGGATCCGGTGTGAACGCGGGTATGCGATATATCACCGCAAGCGGATTTCAGATTGCACTCGGTGCTGAGACTTTGAACGACGTAGATGAATTACGTTATCTCGTTTCCGTCTCGTGGACGAACGAACAGATACTCGAACAGATTGATGAAACGAGGCGGTTGATCCAACGTGCGACAGAACTCGTAGTCGAAACAAAGCGTGCGGTTGCGGCGAGAAAAAAGGCAGACAAAACTACTGAGATGCCTTCACCTCAATAGATTGCATCACATTCTGAAGCGAAGTCAGAAGTTCAGACAAAAAATCTTGCGGCGGCACGAGTATAATTTCGATCCTCCGATTTTTGGCTTTTGCCTTGGGTGTTTCGGCAGTATCTATGGGTTGATAGAAGGCGTAGCCAGTCGCTGCCAAACGTTCCGCATTGACGTTGGCATGTTCCTGCAAGTATTTCACCGCTGCGATTGCGCGCTCGGTTGAGAGGTTCCAGTTCCGCAGTGCCGAGCCGCCGATAGGTGTATTATCCGTATGTCCCTCAACCCGAATGGCGTAAGCTGAATAGTCTGCGTTGAGTAACACCTCTTCCGAGATCGCATTGAGAAGAGCTTTTCCGTCAGTGCTCAGAATCGCGCTGCCCGTTTCAAACAAGATTTTCCCCTTGACATCAAGTTTCAATCGTCCTGCTTCATCTAACACCGCCCCAACCGTATCTTTAAACCTTTCTTGGATAGCCACAATTGAACGTTGCGATTGCTCTCGAATCCGTTGTAATTCGGATTCAATCTTGGTTAGCTTCGCGCGAAGACTCTCTTTTTCGCGTTCAAGCGCACTTTTATCTTCTTGAAGCGTATTCCGTTCAGCAGCGATTTTTCGGGCAGCTTCGCTTGCATTTTGCAATATCTCTTGTGTCTGGCTGAGTTCCGAACGCGTCTTCTCCAGCGCACTTTGGGTTTCGGACAGTGTATTTTGGGTTTCGGTTAATTTCTTTTCCACATCGGTTTTGGCGGTCTCAGTCGTCTGTAACGTGGTTTTGGTAGTAGCCAATTCTGCCTGTGTCAGTTTGAGTTTGCCCGAGGTTGAATGGAGTAGCACTGCCAAAATGATAGCGACAACAGCGACAACACAGATCGATACGATTGCCAGAATCTTGTTCTTAGGCATTTATTTCTCCTTGTAGACTAAGGATAGTTTCAAAATTGTCATTTTTTGCGGTCTTGTTCGTTTTTTCTATGCAGCATGTTATGCAGCGATGGGTAAGGATATAATTACCGTGCTTTACGGTAAACCCTACCGGTTCCATCATGCCTTGACAGAACGCGGATCGGTCGCCGGGGTTGACATCAACATGTCGGCTCCAGAGGCATTCCGGACAGTGGTTGGTGTAGCCGTTTCCGTTGACGGAGGCACCACAATGCGCGCAAGTAAAGTTTTCAATGTGGCGTTGGAATTTTTTGTTCACTGGTTAGCACTCACATTTTTTCCTTGACTGATTCGGTCCAATGTCCGTTTTAGACTTGGAGAGACAGAAGCGGCGCGTTCCAAATTCCAATGTTCTCGAATGAACTCGCTCAAAAGTGTATTATATTCATTGCCTATGCTGAGTGTTGTACCTTGTGCCGACACCAATGCTTCACGGACGGTTTTCTTTTTACTTCTTCGGGCAATCGATAAAAGAAACTCTTTGGGGTTCAAGATATCGTCTGTCGGCGATGGGATTCGGTACGAGGGGACCGATAGGAAAGCTGCGAATCCTATCCGATCCGCCATCACCCAAGATTCAACTTCCATAACTGCCACACGAAAGAAAAATCTTGGATTGATAGGACCTTTAATCCATGAGCGGATAAGTCCTGGTGGACAATCCCGGGGCGAATCTAAATCGGTCAACATAAACACGGTTATACCGTTGGCTGCTCGGTTGAATTCAGGGGTTTTTCGTTCAAGGTCCGATTTTCCTTGAAACCCGATTCTTTTCACAATTTTAATACCAAACGTTTCAAGAATTTTGGTCGCCACTGCATCACTGAGCCTATCCTCAACTGCAAGAATTACGTTATTTAGACTCATTCTAATAAGCTCGACTGTTCTGGATATCTGGTTAGCACGACTTCACCGGCTGTCAGGCCTGCCTTAAGAAGCACCCGGATATAATCAATATCAGACGAAATCTTGACGACGGTTCCTTCTTTTTCAGGTATGAGCAAAAGCACCTCTCTCCCATCAATACCCGGTTCTATAAGTAGCACATCGCTTTGTGTACTAACTAATACCTGGGATCCTCCACTTCTTCGCAGCCGAGAAATAGAAGGAGCAAGTTGAGAGACAATGCCTATGTTTAAGGAAAGTTCAGGCTCTTCTAATAAAACTATTGAGTCCCTCTCAAGAAGAGACCACAAGAGGCCAATAAGTCGGAGCATCCCATCCGAAAATTGGTCTTCGCACTGCCCTTCTTCATTTGAGCACCAGTGGGAATAACGCGCCCGTAAACGTGGTCGACCCGTGTTGTCACGAATAAATTCCAACTTTTCAAACTGCGGGACAGCAATTTTGAGGGTATGTTCAATCCTTTTGAGGCGAGCACGGCGGGTACTTGGATGCACACTCGCGACTCTTTCAAGGAAAGCCTGACCAAACGGGTCGTCTTCAATAATTTTTCCTTGAATTGCATCCCCAAAACGGATGAGTTGCGGGACCAGATGGAGATAGGTAACATTACGAAAAAATCGTCCAATCTCTCGGAACTTCGCATTAGCAGCACTCTGCTCAAGAGCTGTCTGGGTAAGACGATCCGGATCCTCGTTGTCGTCTGCATCGGGTCTATCAAGAAGGAGTTCGCCCTCTCTCCAGACGCGTTCATGCGTGAGATGGGTCTGGCAATGTCCGCTATTTTCTTGGCGAAACCCTACGCTATATCGCCACGTGGTAGGATCATCTGGCGTGTCCGCAATATGTATTTCAATGGCAACCTCTGGGTTCTGCCTCGCAGACAGGCACCGGATCTTGGAGACACCGCCCCGGTCCTTGACCGCTTTCTGGAATCCTCCACCTTCCGGTTTGGCAATATCGCGAAGAAAGCGAAAGATGTCCAGCAGATTGGATTTACCTGAAGCATTCGGACCGACGATAAACTGCCGCTCCCTAAGCGGAACATCAATCTGTTGAAAATTCCGCCAATTTTTTACAATAAGTCGATTGATAATCATAACGAGCAGTTCCCTTTAAAAAAAATCTATTTCCGCGAATGTGATATGGAAATAATAACATATCCAAGACACGGATACCAACCGAAAATGTGCGATGGATACGCCACCTTAGAAGAGAAAAGACGCTATTGGGAGATAGCCGGAATGAATGTTTAAGAACCGATAAAAGGTTCCACATCCCACAGCAGGATAGTGCCATCGTGACTCCCACTTGCGAGAAGCGTGTTGTCTGGCGAAAAGGCGAGTGACTGTACATCCGTTGGATGTCCCCAAAAGGTCGTGATCTCCTCACCGGTAGCAACTTCCCATAAACGGATTGCCATTTTCTCCATCCCCTTCTCCCTCTGCCACCAAGTCCCGGATGCAAGATACTTACCACACGGTGAAAAAGCGAGGGCGTACGGCTTCTGTGTCTGTGGCTGCGGTATCGCAAAAAGTGTTGTCAGCGTTTCGGCACACCACAAACGGAGTTCGCCGAACATCCCACTAGCAATTATGCTGCCACACGGTGAAAACGCTATCCCCATAAGTGTCCGAGACTCATCCAAGGGAAATGTCGCAATTTGCTCACCCGACGCAACATCCCACAACTTGGAGGTCTTATCGCTTGAACTACTGACCAGTCGCTTGCCATCCGGTGAGAAGGATACCGACCAGATGAAATCGGTGTGTCCTGTGAGGGGTTTCAACTTCTCGTTCCGTTTGAAATCGTATAGATAGATGGTGCCTTCTCTACTTCCAACTGCGATCCGATCGCCCGTGGGTGCGAATGCCATACGCCAAACCAATTGTGCTTGTTCGGTAAATTCAGCAATCGGTTCATCAGGTTTCTCAGCATCCCATACTGTGACATTTTCGTCCTGTATACTGGCAGCCAGCATGTTTCCACACGGCAAAACAGTAAAAGAAGCAATACGCTTACCCTCCAGTAATGTTTCCTGTGCCTGTTTACGCGCAACATCCCATAATACGATTCCTCTGCGATAGCCTCTCGTTGCGAGTGTCGTTCCATCCGGTGAAAATAGGACTGGATCCGGATAACAGGCAAACTCACGAAGTGTTGAAGATGTATGTATATTGTTAACCTTAGTCTTTTTGGCTGGCGTAGTGTTGGCATAGATGTCAGCGATAGCCAGCTGCGGAAATTTTCTAAACCACTTAACATCAATACTCCGCGGGTGTAGTTCTAAAGTGTATAGTTTCTCACGACCTTCGATATTCCAGACCTCAATGGTGTCCTGTCTATCTACAGTTCCAAGTAGTTCACCCTCTGGTGAGTAGAACGGTTTCACCCAAGCCCCTTCAAAGTCCGTATAAACCATCTTTTGCGTGCTCTCCTCAACATCCCACACGCGTAGGCTTTTATCTCTACTACTCGACACGAGAAATTCGCCACACGGCGAAAAAGTGACGTCATCCACCCAATTGCTATGTCCTATGAAGTGGGCAACGTGTTCACCCGTTGTTACATCCCACACCGAGACGCAGCGGTCAACGCGATCATCATTACTCATAGTTTCGTCAGAAGCTGCACCGGCAAGCAACCGACTGTCCGGAGAAAAGACAAACTTACTCCCTGCAAACTTGACAATAGGTGCGCCCGTCTCTGGATGCCATACATAAGTTTGCGTCCCCTCCGTATCAGGGTTAATGAGTTTACGTTCACCGTCGCGGGACGAATAAACTTTAGGATTCTGCGCTGTAGCAGCGAGGAATTTGCTGTTCGGCGAAAACTCAAGCTGGGCAACATCATTCGATTGTGTATCACGTTTCCCTCGGTCCATCTGCGCGACACATATCCCTTGATGAATATCCAATACTTCAACATTGCCATTCTGATTCGCGGTGGCAATCCACTTGCGATCTGGGGAAAAGACAACATGTGCATAGATATTCTGTTCTTCCATCCGCTTCATCTGTGCGATGCATTCACCACTTTGGACATCCATCACTTTAAGGATACCATCCCAATTGGCGATAGCGATCCACTCGCCATCCGGTGAAAAATTAGCACTACCAATCAATCCGCGCTCTGTTTCCCACAACGCAATAGGTGACTTTGACGACATCTCATACCACCAGAGTCCTATACGGGTTTGAACGGCGAAATACCCACCGCCGGGAGGGAGTGCCAGTTTCGGTCCCCCACCAGACAATACAATTCCTTTTCCCAATCGGGCAATCGCGCCTTCCGGTAGTGCCCACGTTGTTCCTTCGGAGTCACTCGGAACAACGTTAAGCGGTGCTGGTCTGCGGCTTTGCATGGTATTCACTCCTTAACAGATTTGACATTCAGTGTCCCACGTTTTAAGTATTGATGAAGGGCTTCACATCCCATAGCAAGATTGTGCCATCAAAACCGCCGCTCGCCAGCATCTTGCCATCCGGTGAAAAGGCAAGCGATTGCACATCTGTTGTATGTCCCCAGAAAGTATGGATGTTCTCACCTGTGGCAACCTCCCATAAACGGATTGCCATCTTCTCCATCCCCTTCTGCCACCAAGTTCCGGATGCGAGATACCTTCCACAAGGAGAAAAAGCAAGAGCGTATGTCCGTCGATTGTTCTCAGGTTGTGGAATTGTACGTAACATTGTCAGTTGCTCAGCGCACCACAAGCGAATTTCGTCGTCCATTCCGCCAGCAATTAGCTCGCCACACGGTGAGAACGCTATTCCCATAGGTGTGCAAGGCTCATCCAAAGGTAGTGTGGCAATTTGTTCGCCTGACGCAATGTCCCACAGTCGGGCAGTCTCGTCCGCAGCTCCACTCGCCAGTCGTTTTCCATCTGGTGAAAAAGCCATTGCCCAAGTGTAATCTGTGTGTCCACTAAGTTTTATTGGGTTCTCAGGTTGCTGCAAATTCCATACATAGAGTATGCCGCCTTTACTCCCTACTGCAACTCGATCACCTGTGGGAGAAAACACAGCATCACGTTCCCAAATTGGTAATCCCGTAGATGCATTGAATTCTGCAATAGGGATGTCAGGTTTGCTGATATCCCATACTTTGCTATCCTCATAAATATAAGAAGCCAATATTCTACCAGAAGACAAAACGGTGAAAGAACGTATAAATTCATCCTTCATCAACGTTTCCCGTACACGCTTCTGCAAGACATCCCATATCATAATGCCTCGACCTATACTTTTACTTGCAAGCGTCTGGTCATCCACCCAAATTACCTTCGGATCGGGCCACGGGAAACGAGGTTCACGCAGTATTGCGTACACTGGTATATTATCAATTTGTTCACTGGATCTTTTTTGGGTGGATTGCTGGGTTTGTTTTTGTGTGTAAGCAATGGCTAAGGATTTTGCAAATCCAGTGCCGCCAATACCATCGGATATTTCAAGTATTTTTTCACGGTGTTCTACATTCCACGTTTCAATAGTATCAGTGTCACGAGGAAAGACTACAGCGTATAGAACTCCATCCTTTGAGTAAAACGGATCATCAAAGTCAGGATAAGCCATCTGCTGGACACCTGTTGCTAGCTCCCACACTCGTAGTGTTCCATCACTTGATGCAAGGAACTGTCCACACGGTGAAAAAGCGACAGCATTTACCCAATCGCTATGTCCTGTGAAGTGAGCAATGCGTTCACCAGTTGTCACATCCCAGCCTGAGACACAGCGGTCAACGCGATTGGCATCATTCAAAGTCTCGTCAGCAGCCGCACCCGCCAGCAGGCAACTATCTGACGAAAAGACAAAATCTCTACCTGCAAACTTGACAATTGCCTCTCCTGTCTCCGGGTGCCATACGTAAGTTTGATACCCTTCTGTGTCAGGATTCAGGGGTTGATCCTCATCTAGATAAACTTCAGGATTTTGTGCTGTAGCAGCAAGAAGTTCACCATCGGGAGAAAATTCGAGCTGGGAAATATCATTTGGTTGGAATTCGTGCGTGCCTCGATCCATCTGTGCAAGGCATACACCGCGCTGGACATCCAACACCTTAACAACTCCATTCATATCGGCAGTAGCAATCCACTTTCCATTTGACGAAAAGGCGATATGGGCAAAGGCACTTTGCCCTTCTATTTGGTGAATACACTCTCCGCTTTGAACGTCCAGCACCTTAATGGTTTCGTCCGAATTGGCAATGACAATCCACCTGCCATCATAAGAAAAATCGACAGAACTTATCAGTCCGCGTTCCGTTTCCCATAACGAAATCGGCAACATTGAAGAGACATCATACCACCAAACCCCCACTCCTGATGCAACGGCGAAATATGTGCCATCAGGCGACAGTTTCACATCACCTACGTCACCTTTCCCCAATCGGGCGATTGCACCTTCCGGTAACGCCCATGTTGTCCCTGTAGGGTCATCCGAGACTACATTGAAGGGTGCTGGTTTTCGGTTTTGCATCGTATTCACTCCCTCAATAAGTTCAGTGTCCACGTTTTAAGAACCGATGAAGGGCTTCACATCCCACAGCAGGATTGTGCTATCAAAACCACCACTCGCAAGGAGCGTCCCATCCGACGAAAAGGCGAGTGACTGTACGTCTGACGTATGTCCCCAAAAAGTATGAATATTCTCACCGGTGGCAACCTCCCATAAACGGATTGCGATCTTCTCCATACCTTGCTGCCACCATGTCCCCGATGCGAGATATTTACCACACGGCGAAAAAGCAATTGTATACGTTCTCCTATTATCCTCTGGTTGGGGGATTGTACATAATGTTGTGAGTTGTTCAGCGCACCACAAGCGGATTTCGTCGTCCATTCCACCGGCAATTATCTTACCACACGGTGAGAACGCCATTCCCATAGGTGTGTGAGGTTCATCCAACGGCAATACGGCAATCTCTTCGCCTAACCCAACGTCCCACAAGCGGGCAGTCTCGTCATCTGACCCGCTCACCAATTGTTTGCCATTCGGTGAAAATGCCAGTGCCCAGATGTAATCTGTATGCCCTTTGAGGAGCGTTGGATCCTCTGGGGTCTGGAAGTTCCATACATAGACCGTGCCTTCTCTGCTTCCGGCTGCAATCCGATCACCAGTGGGAGCGAACACCTCGTGACGCACCCAATCTGAGGGTTCGTCAGGAGCCGTAAACTCAGCGATAGGTTCGTCGGATTTGCTGACATCCCATACCTTTGTCTCATTGCGGAGGTCGGTGCCCAGTATCTTTCCACAAGGTAAAACAGTAAAAGAATGGATAATTTTATCTGCAACCAATGTCTCTTGTATCCGTTTACCTTCAACATCCCATAATGCTATACCGACGCCAACTATACCTCTGCCAAGCCGCTTACTCGCGAGGGTTTGATTGTCCAACCATACCACCTTCGGGTCGGGCCAGGGAAAATTAGGCTCATCAAGCGTCGCAAATGTTTGCGTCTTGCCATCTGATCGTTTGTTGGACAGTGCGTAGGCAATAGCCAACTGTGGACATTTGAAAAACCATTCCGCGCCAATGCTCCCAACTGAAAATTCAAGCACTTGTAGTTTTTCATGACGCTTGACTTCCCAGATTTCAATAGTCTGGGTTGCACCACTGCCACCGAACACAGCCGTTAGTAGTGTGCCTTCCGGCGAGTAGAACGGTAGCTTCCAGGCTCTTCCAAACTCGTTATAAACCTCCTTTTGTACATCATTTGCAATATCCCACACGCGCAGGCTATTATCTCTACTACTTGACAAAAGAAATTCGCCACACGGCGAAAAGGTTACAACATCCACCCCATCACTATGCCCTGAGAAGTGTGAGATGCGTTCACCAGTTGTTACATCCCATACTGAAACGCAACGGTCAACGCGATCGGTATCACCAGAGGTTTCGTCAGCAGCTGCACCCGCCAGCAAACGGCTGTCGGGAGAAAAGGCAAAATTTTTACCCGCAAACTTGACGATTGCCTCACCCGTCTCTGGATGCCACACGTAAGTTTGGGTGCCTTCCGTGTCAGGATTCAGAACCTGTCCGTCGCGCGAAACTTCAGGGTTGTCTGCCCTAGCAGCAAGGAGTTTACCATTGGGTGAAAATTCGAGTTGGTGAATATCATTCGGTTGGACTTCGTGTGTCCCTCGATCCATCTGCGCGATGCACCCACCGCTATGAACATCCAATACTTTAACAACGCCATTTGAAGCAGCAACAGCAATCCATCTACCGTTCGAGGAGCAGGCAAGCCCCGCATAAGCATTGTGCCCTTCTATCTGCGTGACGCATTCTCTGCTTTGAACATCCAGCATTTTGATGCCATCTGAAGCATCAATGATAATCCATTTGCCATCATGGGAAAAATCGATGGAATTAACCGATCCCCTCTTCGTTTCCCACAACGAAATCGGAGACATTGACGATACGTCATACCACCACAGTCCCATGCCAGTCCCGACAGCAAAATACGTGCCATCCGGAGATACTTTAACATTACCGTGATCTACTTTCCCTTTTCCGAATCGGGCAATAGTGCCTTCCGGCAATGCCCATGTTGTTCCTATGATGTCCTCTGGTACTACATTGAATGGTGCTGGTTTTCGGTTTTGCATTGTATTAACCTCTTTTATAGAATGCGCTGAGGCACGGAGACCTTGCGCTATAGTGTATTTTCGCTACAGTGTATTTTAAATAGGACTTACGCATTTCCTCTTAAAGTCCCCCTGATAAGGGGGATTTAGGGGGTTAAAAATAGCAAATTCTCAACCTATATACTAAATTTGCGTAAGTCCTGTTAAAGTTCTGCGCGTGTCATGAAGGTTGCATAGATAGTGGAGGTCCTGACCAGATCGGGAATATGCACACGCTCATTGATGGCATGTCCACCCTCACCTCGCGGTCCATACCCAACGCCGGGCAAGCCCGTATTGACGAAATAGTGTAAGTCTGTAAATCCAGTAGTGCCCTTAAACCGCGGTTGATTGAAACGAACGACGCGCACTGCCTCAGCGAATGCCTGCGCTATCGGTGAAGCAGTATCCGTCAAGCACGGCTCAATGCGCAAGATCGCCCGTGCTTCTGCTTCCAAATCTGGATAGTATTGGCACGCCCCCGAAATCGCCTCTCGCAATTCAAGTTCGGCAAATTCAAGATTCTCATTCGGTGTAATTCGCCGGTCAACCGAGAAGGTGACAAGCGCAGGAACGGTGTTGATTTTGTCGCCATCGGTCCCACGAAACGTCCCACCGATATTCAATGTCGGATAACGATCACTGCCATCAGGGAGTTCAAATGCACGTTCCGGTGATTTTAGATTCCGTTTAACCCGTTGGAGTGCCGTTACGAGTTCGGCAGCCTTCTCAAAGGCGTTTATACCCCGATCCGGTTGAGCCCCATGCGCCGCTTTGCCCTTGACTTCGATTTCTAACCAGAGTACGCCGTTATGTCCGTTGCCGATGTTCATCTCCGTACCACCCTCACAGTTGACAACGTAGTTGGCATTAACCAAACCTTCTTCGACAATATACCCCGCCCCTAACTGTCCACCGGTCTCTTCATCGCAGGTAAATGAGCATTCGATGTTGAACTTCGGTTGTGTGTCGGTCTCTTGAACCGCCTCAATTGCAAATAGGAGTGCAGCAATGGAATCCTTCATATCGTCGGCACCGCGTCCGTAAAGCCACTCGCCATCAATCTCACCGCTGAACGGATCGCCGAACCGCCAGTCCCCTGCTACTGGAACCACATCGTAGTGTGCGTTGAAATGCACCGTCTTTTCTGCACCGACATCCCAACGCGCGATGAGGTTTAACCGTGGATGGCTATCGGCATTTGAGATAACCTGATCAGCACGCGGTTTCGGAACCTTGGCGATTCGGGTCTGCATCCCTAATGCCTTACATTTCGCCGCAAGTAGCCCAACAATCTCGGCATAATTTTCACCCGGCGGATTGACAGTAGGAATCCTGACAAGTTCCTGCAGCAACGCACAAAGCGCGGCTTGATTGTCCTTGATATAGGCTTGTACGGACATTGTAGATCTCCTCAGTCGCTGTCAAGTAACGACTGCCTGATCCCCGGCTGATAAGTGTCCCACTGTCTCACCGGTCTCCGTGAATGTTCGGGTCACGGTAACAGAGGCGTATGTCCACAAAATTTTCATAGGCGCATCGCTTTCGTTCCAGAATCGGTGGGGGATGCCAGCGGGAACGAATGTCGTGTCGTATGCTTTCATCGTAAATACGTCGCCATCAACCTCACAGGAGGCTTCGCCTTCCAGAATAGTAACAGATTCATCGCAGTTGTGGTAGTGGCGTGCGATCGCGGCACCCGGTTCAAATGCTGTCACGCCGTTGGTGAGTGAGGTGGAGTCGAGCCATTTACCGGCTAACGGCACAGTTTTCACACCGGTGCCTCGGTCGATAGGATTCTGTTTCTCAAAATCAATTACGTGTGCTTTCGTGCTCATCTCTAATCCATCACCTTTCGTTAAGATTTGCCTCAGTTTAGCACAAAACGGGAAAAAATTCAAGGAATAAAGAAGGGTTAGGAATCCATTGTGTTTAGTTTTGATTGGGTGATGCGGGTGTTGCCTGGCTGAATCGCAGATTATCACGGATGACGCTGATTGGAAAAGGTTTTTGGGATTAACCGATATGGTTTGCAGCTGAAGTTATCGGATAAAGGATTCAACGGAACTTGGGAAAAACCGTTGCAAATCCGGCAATCGCCTGCTGTATCTCTGCTTCGGTGTGTGTTGCCATGACGGTAAGTCTTAGACGACTCGTGTCCGGTGGCACTGCGGGCGGACGGATCACTGGTGCGAACACCCCCTCGGCGAGCAATGCATCTGCAATGCTTGTTGCCCGTTGCGGACCCCCTAATACCACCGGAAGGATCTGTGTTTCACTCGGCAATAGCGTATACCCTAAATTAGTCAACGCCGTTTTGAGACATTTCGCGTGCGAAAATAGGCTTTGCCGCAGTTGAGGTGAAGAACGCATCACATCAAGTGCAGTATTCGCTGCCGCTAAGGTCGCAGGCGGCAGCCCTGTCGTAAAAATAAAGCCGCGCGCTTTATTAATCAGCAATTCAATCAACGCGCGACTCCCCGCAATATACCCACCGAGTGCACCGATAGCCTTGCTGAGCGTACCCATCTGAATGATACCTTCTCCCTCCAATCCGAAATGTGAGGCAGTACCGCTTCCATCTCTCCCTAACACACCAAACCCGTGTGCGTCATCTACCAGTAACATCGCATCGTATCGTGTAGCGACTTCGTAAATATCGGGTAGCGGTGCAATATCGCCATCCATGCTGAAAACACCATCCGTCACGATGAGTCGCCGTCGAAACGCCGCGGATGCTGACAGTAAAGTCTTAAGGTGTTCTATATCGCAGTGCCGATAAACTTTCTTGGAAGCACGGCTGAGACGACATCCGTCTATGATGCTGGCGTGGTTGAGCGCATCGCTTAAGATGAGATCACCTTCACCAGCAAGCACAGGGATGATACTTGTATTGGCAGCATACCCCGAACTGAAGACGAGTGCGGCTTCGGTGTTTTTGGTTTTCGCGAGGTTGGTTTCTAATGTTGTATAGAGTTCGCTGTTCCCGGAGATGAGACGCGAGCCACTTGCGCCTGTGCCGAAAGTGCGTGTCGCCTCAATAGCAGCGGCGATCACCTGTGGGTGTGTGCTTAAGCCTAAATAGTTGTTTGAACCGAGCAACACAACATCGCGCCCATCAAGATTGATTGTTCCCGTCGGCGCGCTCATGACAGTGCGGAGGTGGCGGCGTAAGCCGGCTTGTTCCAGTGCTGCGCATTCTGTGTCCAACCAATCGTGGCTATCCATCAAAACGTCCACTCCGTCTCACCCCATGAACTGCCTTAGGAAAATATGGCTCTGCCGCAAAGCGCGCTGTCGTGTTTCTAACGTCTCCTCATAAGCCCGATCCTCTACCTCGACACAGACTGCGCCTTTATAGCCGGTACCGCTCAAAATAGAGAAAAAGCTGCCCCAATCGACATCACCGAGTCCTGGCAGTTTCGGTGTATGATACGACAAAGGAGTCGCGAGAATACCGACCTCGTCAAGTGTCGCCCTATCCAATTTCACATCCTTCGCATGCACATGGAAGATTCGATCAGCAAAGGTGAAGAGCGGCTTCAGGTAGTCCATCTGGAGCCATATAAAATGAGATGGGTCGAAATTGAGTCCGAAATTTGGAGAGGGGATTTCTTGAAACATCCGTTCCCAAACGGCGGGGCAGTAGGCAAGATTTTGACCAGCGGGCCATTCGTCCTTGGTAAAAAACATCGGGCAATTCTCAATCCCGATACGGATGCCGTGGTCGGCAGCGAATTGGATTAGCGGTTTCCATACCTGTTTAAAGCGGTGCCAATTCTCATCTATCGTGCGCGTCTGATCTCTGCCGATAAATGTGTTCACGATGTCTACCGACAGACGTTCTGCTGCCAGAATCAGTTTTTTGAGGTGTTCGCTATAGATAGCCGCTTCGGTTTCATCAGGCGTTAGTGGGTTTGGGTAGTAGCCTAAGCCGCTGATTGTTATCCCAGCATCCGAGACGCATTGCAGGATTTTGTCTGCTTCCGCATCGGAAATATCCGCGACATCAACGTGTGTAACGCCTGCGTAACGACGTTCTGCTTTCCCTTTGGGCCAGCACATCAATTCGACGCAATCAAAGCCGGTATCAGCAGCGAATTGGACAACTTCTGTCAATGACTGTTCCGGTAAAATTGCGCTCACAAATCCGAGTTGCATTATGTAACCTCTGTTTCGTTTTTGGACATTTTATACCAAATTAACCCCATTTGTAGCGCGAGGTCCCTGTGCCTCGCAAGGCTGACTTGATCAAAAAACTTCGGCTCATGTAAAGACTGTGTGCTAATGAAGATGTCAAACCCGCGTGGTGACTACCTTCGTTAGAAACAATCGCACATACTTTTTACATGAGCGAAGACTTCTAATCAAGTTAATTGGGTATTATATCAAATTAACCCCATTTGTAGCGCGAGGTCCCTGTGCCTCGCAAGGCTGACTTGATCAAAAAACTTCTAAGCAAGTTAATTGGGTATTATATCAAATTAACCCCATTTGTAGCGCGAGGTCCCTGTGCCTCGCAAGGCTGACTTGATCAAAAAACTTCTAAGCAAGTTAATTGGGTATTACTACAGGAAGGGGCAAGCTGCAAGCGCGTATGACGCAAGAACGGTCTCTCGTCCTGAAAATCTTGATGCTTACAAAATGCTATACCCGATGACTCTCTCTGACATACGCTTGTAAATGCGCTAACGCTCGTCCACTATCCATCACCGACCGCACCCGCGCAAGTGCCTCTACAGGTTCAGGATAAATCCCTAACAGATAATCTACCATTGCCGTGTTCAGTAGAATCCTATCGTAGATGTGTCCTTTTTCACCCGATAAAGCCGCCACGCCTAATTCCGCAAACGCTTCTGCACTCGCTACTTCCGGACGCGGACTCCGCACATACTCGAATCCATAAACCGCTGGATCTATATCCATCGCAAAATCTTCGCGCACATCATCCACACGCCGAAAGCCTTGCGAATAGTTGACTGCCATTCTATCGCTTGTAGAAGGCATTCCAAGACGCAGCGCGTAGTGGCTTGTGCCTTCCTCACCCTTGATAGCAACAGCCGCATCAAACCCGCGTTCCCACGCCAATTGCAGTAGCGGTTTTTCATAGCCGATATGGTAATAACCAAGCACCATATAGTTTGCCTCCCGTGCGGAAAAGAACTGCTGTGCTTTTTCCGTCGCTGCCCAAGGCGGACGTTTCTTGATATGCACCCGCAATTCACGCAAATCGTATGCGGCGCGACAATACTCACGCTGACTAATGTACCCAAACCCCACCGATGCGTCTGTAATCAATGAAGCCGTCTCTGCCAGTGATAGCTGCGTGTTAGCACCGAGTGCTGTCAAGATGGTTTCCTCTGTCACACCATTTTTCGGCGGCATTGCGTCCACGCTATGGAGAAGCGATGCCTCGCCGAGCGCAGCGCGCACCGCTGCTACAAACAATGTCGGACGAAAATAGCGTGTTGCACCATCGTAAGGCTGCCCAAAATGTGTTAACGCCGCAACATCGATTGGCTGAACCGCTTCCGGTCCGAAGAACGCGTCAAGATAACCTCGGACCTCTTGGTATGTTTCACGGTTCATCCGTTGCCCGATAAGTGCGGCACCTTTGAACGCAGCGTTGACATCGTCGCTGAGGATCGCCTCGCACATCTCACGCGTTTCGGCGTAACTTAAATGTTTTGCCCGTAAAATCTTTTCCAACGCGTTCACGACAACTGCCTCTGTCGCGTTCGCGGGGACATAACCTTGTTCAGGGTTCATGAGATATTGAATTTCCGGTGGAAGTTCTTCTGTCAATGCCGATTGGTATTTACGAAACGCCGCTTTTTCTGCTGGACTCCATTGTGTCGCCTCTGGGAAATAGGCGCGGAGCGTCATCGCCGCAAAGAACGCACCCATCTGTGCCGCCGACGCAGCGTCCGATTCTGGGAGTTCACCCGTTATGGATTTTAAAACTATTTCAAGAATCGGTGCCGGTTGCGGTGAATCCGAAGCGTTCACGCCTAAGGGACGCGTCTGATGTGGTCCGGTACATACTCGTGCTTGTGCTTCGAGCACTTCATCATTCGGACCCGGATATACCGGTGTGTATGAAAGAGAATCAAAATCTGCCATTTTTACAATATTCTCCGAGGATGGTTTTAATCGTATTTTTTCGTGCAGAGCGTTCAACAAGAAGATTGGTTCTATTATACTGCTTTTTGGGGTTTAAAACAAATTTTGCTACGCTACGGGGTGTGTAAAGTTTTTGGCATTATTAAGTGCCTAAACTGTTCCGATGCCTTGTGGGAGGGGTTTGTAACCCCGATTTTGCAACGCATCTAGGTTTCCCCAGAGGGGCGGCATCTGTGTAGAAAGTGCATCAACCAAACACATAAGCCCCAGAGGGGCGGCATCTGTGTGGCATTTTGACAAAATATTTACACACCCCTTCGGCCAGGGCTATTTAGTTTTCGGTTCCGATTTCGGTTCTAGTTTACGAATGTTAACGTTTTTATGAAATATAGCATGAAAATCAAGCCCTATCACGTAAAAAGTGTCCACACATATAAAGCAAATATGTAAAACTAAATGCCTCTGCCCCTTCGGCACTTTTCACTTGACTTTTCCTCCAATCTACGCTACACTACGCGAATAATGAGATTGCATTAGAGTATTGTATCGAATGTTTGAAAAACGAATGACCTATGGGCAAGATTGATTTACATCACTACCTTATCCCCATCTGCGGATCCAAATTAGATTATGAAAAAAGTCGCTATTTTTCTGTGCATTTTGCTCTTTATTTCTATTTTCAGTTGTGCTTCACCTCGCGGCAATAGAGCTCTTCAAGGTGGGTTGGAGGAGTTCGTTGCCGGTACGAGAGGTATGTTAGAAGGTAGAGCACAAGCGAGAGAAGCACAACAACAGCGCGACGTTATCATCCGTGATACGATGAGGCCATTGGGTCCCGCAGACCGCGTCATGCCCTATGAGAAATATTTCGTTTATTTCTGGTCAAGACACTCTATGGCAGTTGTTATGTATCATTTAGGAACACCAGATGAGGTCACTACTGATCAAGGTTTCACTCTTTACAGATGGGGATCCTACGTTTTTGTTGAAAGAGAAGGTTTTGATGGCGTTATGTGCTTGGAACCGATGAGATGACGGAACGTTTTACCAATTCCTTAGGACTTACGCATTCCCTCTTAAAGTCCCCCTGATAAGGGGGATTTAGGGGGTTTAAAATACGGAAATTGCCGCTTTTTGCGTCTAAATGTCCGATATTTGCTCAATTTGCGTAAGTCCTGTTCCTAATCTGACAGCCGATAACTGACTGCTGAAAGCCAAATCATGAACAAGCTCTATTTCGGCGATAACCTTGAAATCCTACGCGAGCTGGACGACGAACGCGTCCACCTGATATGCACCGATCCACCCTTCAACTCCGGGCGTGATTATAACGCCTTTATCGGCGACTCCCTTGCACAGAAGAAGGCGTTCACCGATACCTGGACATGGGACACCTTCACACAAGACGCTCGCGCCGACATCGAACACCGTGCCTATACCAACGACACCTACAAAGCACTCGACAACTGCCTCAAGGGGTATGACTTAGTGCTGCAAAATGCTGTATCCGGCAACAGTGGTGCGATGCGTGCCTACCTCGGTTTCATGGGACCCCGCCTCGCCGAGATGCACCGAGTTCTCACACCCACCGGCAGCATCTACCTCCACTGTGACCCTACTGCAAGCCACTATCTCAAAGGTGTGATGGACGCTATCTTCGGCGTAGAGAATTTCAGGAACGAGATTATCTGGCAACGCACCAAAGCACATAACGATGGCAAACAATATGGAAGAGTCCACGACACAATCCTGTTCTATAGCAAAAGCAACAAAGCAGTATGGAATCCCATCTATATGGCACACGATCCAGAGTACGTGAAGTTGAAGTATCGGTATAAAGACAAAATAGGTCTTTACCGGATTGATAATCTATACGCATCGGGTGTCACGCAAAAAGGTGAGTCCGGTCAGCCGTGGCGAGGCGTAGATCCAAGTGCGGTAGGCAATCATTGGCGGGCACCACGCAGGGCGGCGTGGCCCGAGGGTATTGAACCTCCGAAAAACTACGAATCCCTTTCGGTTCACGAAAAACTGGATGCGCTGGATGCAAACAGTTTAATTTATTGGCCCCCGAAGGGTAAGGTGCCAGGATTCAAACGATATCTATCCACTACAAAAGGGAGTAGAGTACAAGATGTCATGACGGACATAAACCCTCTTTCACGAGCCTCCAAAGAACGTCTCGGTTACCCTACACAGAAACCGCTTGCACTTTACGAACGCTTGATATCCGCCTCCAGCAACGAGGGGGACATCGTCCTTGATCCGTTCTGCGGTTGCGGCACAACGATTGACGCTGCGCATACCCTCAAACGCCAATGGATGGGCATAGACTTAACAATCCTTGCACTCGATCCGATGCGACAACGGTTAGCAGACCGGCACGGATTAGAACCGTCCGTTGACTACCAGATTGAAGGCTATCCGACGAACATGCAGGAAGTCCGCAAACTCTTGAAAGAGGGAGACAAACGCAAATATCACGACTTCTCGAATTGGGCGGTAACACGGCTCGGTTTGAACCCGACGAAAGATGTCAGCGATGGCGGACTCGACGGTGTCGGACATGTGACGCTCTGGAATCCGCAGCAAATGAAAGAGACAAACGCACGTATCCTCGCTGAGGTGAAGACCGGCAAACCCACTATTACCCAAGTGCGCGCCTTCTGCCACGTGATGGATCAGCATAATGCGGAGGTCGGTATCTTTATCACGATTGAACCTGTCACCGCGAGAATGCGTCAGGAATCGGAGAATATGGGCAGTTTCGAGCACAATCAGAAGACCTACCCGCGCCTCCAATTCTGGCAATTAGATGACGCATACTTTGAAAATCCGGATAGCATCAACACCCTCGTCCGCTTACCAGACGCGTGGCGCATCCGTCCTACACAGAAATCGGAACGCCATTTCGATAACCAACAGATGCAGCTCCTGCGTGGATAGATGGCGAGGCAACCAACAGCCCGCAAAATCTACAATCCTGTTCATCCTAAAATCCTGCAAATCCTGATTCTGACAAATTAGCAATCAGAAACCCCTTACGTTCCTACCTCTTCACTGGCGAGGTTTGTAACCGCGTCCTAATGCTTCCAACCGCGTAGGCACGTGCAAAGCGCGCCTACCGATAACTGACAATCATTTCTCTGACAACTGACAACTTCCGAAACCACAAATCCGTTGACAGAAAACAATTTTTCGGGTATAATTATAGAGATTTAGTCGTGATCGCAATGCCTACCTCGGTTTCAGAATAGCATCTCGCGATGCTATTTACATTTTACAGATACTGAACTTACGCGCGCATCATACATAATAAGAAGCGAGGAATGATAATGTCAGCAGCAAATTTAAAACAGCGGATTCACAACGGAGAACACGTCTATGGTGCTAACGCCTCGATGGCGACATCCAGTGAGGCTCTCGTTGCCAGAGTAGAAGAAGATGGTTACGATTTTGTCGCCGTTGATAGCCAGCACTCTCCATACAACGAGGACCGACTCGTTGCTTTTTGCAATATGGCAAATGAACTGGAGATTCCAGTCAATTTTCGGATTAAACATACCCGAAACGCCTATCTCATCGGGAACTACCTTGACCTGGGTCCCTCTGGTATTGAGGTGCCGCAAGTCGAATTAGACGAGACAGTGAATGAGGCAGTCGCTGCCTTTTACTACCCACAGCAGGGAATTCGGAGTTGGGGCGGCGCGGCTCGCGTGAATTCCGCAGGCACAGAACGGCTTGAATACGCCGAATGGTGGAACTCACACGGTATGCTCTGGATGCAGATTGAGTCTATAGAAGCTGTCACACATGCTCGACACCTCGCCAAAGCAGGCGTTGACTGTCTCTCTTTCGGACCCGCTGATTTGACATTTAGCATTGAGGGACACCCCAATCATTCGCTTCAGACCGTAGACACTTGTGTTGAATACGTTGCCAGAGCCTTGGAGGGAACGACAACGGCTGTCTGCTTTAGGAACGGCAACCCCAGCACACGCCAGAAATACGCCGATATGGGCGTTACCGTCTTTTTAGAATAGAGCGTTTCATAAATCTAAATCTGCTCAAATCGACATTGTGTCAATCGGGCTTACACCAAATTAACCCCATTTGTAGCGCGAGGTCCCTGTGCCTCGCAATGCTGACTTGATCAAAAGACTTCTAATCAAGTTAATTGGGTATTACAAGGTTCCCTCACACGATTTATGAGATAGACTAATGTAGTAGTAAGAATGATCGCCTGCGCGCGTTCAACTGACAACTGATAGCCATTCAAATATGTTGAATTACGGATTGGTAAGCACAGCAGTAGCGAAGGACAGAACACGACTACTTGAGGGTATGCGACTGTTAGCGGAAATCGCGCACAAACACGGTATCCCGATTACATGGGCAATAGACACGAAGTCCGCGCCAGTTGTCGCTAAATTACTCACAGCGTGGCATACTGAGGACGGGGACGTTCCGTTGCTAATGCTTGATATCAAGCCGATGTGGGATTCAAATTGGGAGGCACAACGAGAAGCGAACCCGAGCAATAGCACTGAAGCCATGGCATCACATGTCGTCACGATGCGTGAGAAACTGTCAGAATATATATCTAAGGAGTGGGAAAGAATCAAGCGTACACTGCCCTGGGCGGAGCCCAGTGTGGCAGGTGCAGTATTTAAAAATGATGTTTTCCTTCGCGCACTTGAACAGACAGGATTCCAAGGACTCTGGGGGTATCACTGGAGCCAACAGGATACGGATGATACTGAGCCTGACACATCCGAACCAGAAATCGATCAAGGTGGCTTTGGATGCTTTTATCCGCTTGAGGCTTCAACGTCCATGGGTGCTATTGTAACACGAGAGACCTCTGATGAAAGTCTTGCGAACCAATTTAAAAACATCGTTGGTATCCCCTACCGGACCACTGGACATCTTGCAGAAGGAATCGATAATCTCCGTGCCGCGCTTTTAAACGGAACAGCACAGCAGCATTACGATATCTATGTAAAAAATATAGCATGGAATCCGTGGCTCGGCTATGTGGAACATATTGATCCGCTTACCGTTGCGCAGCTTGGGGAGGAGGGGCTGGAACGACTGGATGCCTACTTCGCATACGTTGTTAGCGTTGAAGACACAAAACCGATACTGCTTTCTCAAATGGTTGACGATTACATGTCGCATTGTGAGAAGACAGAATCGACGGTTATTGTAGCGAAAAACATAGGAACACAGGACGCAGCTGCGAATCCGAAATCTACGTTAAGGCTGCTCTATTGTGATGCAGCATGTGAATTCGCCTTCGTTGAAGGTGCTATGGAGCCCGTTGAAATCAGAAATTATACCAGTGAACGGGTGGTGCAGTCTGATGCAAGCAAACCTGTTCTAACAGGTTTTTCGCCGACTCGGTACCGTACAGAATTACGCATTACTATCACGGTAGAATCGATAAAGGCGATGCCGTACGGGATAACTGTATGGGGCGATCACGAGGGTTTACAATTAACCGAATCTAACGCGGATGATGTTAGGTGGATAGGGAAACATTCACTCTTTATACGCCTCACATTACAAGCTGGTAAGAACGAATTTAACCTTAAGTTGACAATCTGAATTTTTATAGTATAACGTGAGTTCGATAATAAAAATTGAAGTGTCCCGTAGGTTGGGTAGAGCGGTGAATGAATAAAAACCCTTCAGTTTACCAAGAAAGCCCGTTTTTCAATGGCACGTTCATGGAAATAGACATAGCGAAACCCAACAATCCAACACCGCCTGTGTGAGAATGTGTCGGATTTTCAACTATAGGCTTATGTCGAACTCACGTTAGTATAGTAAAACCCGAAAATATGTTGACATTTTAGGGAACAAGAGTCCCTCTTCCTCGCTGGCGGGGTTTCATGAAGTTTAAGTATTTAAATCGGTAATTCTGATTTTCCCCAGGCCCGGTAGGTGCGGTTTTGCGGTGTACTCACCCAAATTTGGTTTCCCACACGCGGAAACCAAATTTGTCTTTGCTTTACATTTGCGATCTGCATTCCTAACCGCACCGGCTTCGCCAAGAAATTACCGAATTAATTTTTTAATCTTCAACTAACCCCGCTTTCTGTGGGTGTATAGGTAATTGTGGGCTTTACTATAAAATGTGAAAATATGTAGGCATTTTAGGGAACAACGGTGACGATGAACACTAACCGTTGATGGCTGATGGAAAAATCGGCGCGGAAACCCAATTGTTAGAAAAATTAAAAGGAAAAAAGTATGGAAAAAGTATTAGGCCTCAGATGCCGCGAATGTGATAACAAATATCCGAAGGAACCGCTCCACGTTTGCGAATTCTGTTTTGGCCCCCTCGAAGTAGACTATAACTATGAAGAGATACAAAAATCTATCTCAAGACGTTCAATAGAAAACGGACCCGAAAATTTATGGCGTTACGCCGACCTCCTGCCGATAGATGGTGAACCGACTGATGGGCATAACACCGGGTTCACACCGCTCATCCGAGCGAAAAACCTCGGAGACGTACTCGGTGTCAAGGAACTCTATATTAAAGACGATTCTGTCTGTTATCCGACGCTTTCATTCAAGGACCGTGTTGTCGCAGTTGCCCTGAGTAAGGCAAAAGAGTTCGACTTTGACACGGTATCTTGTGCTTCTACTGGCAACCTCGCCAACGCTGTTGCAGCGCACGCTGCCCTCGCTAAACTGAACTGCTTCATTTTCATTCCCGCTGACCTTGAAGTCGGTAAAATCGTCGCATCTCTGGTTTACGCCCCGACAGTCGTAAACATTACGGGTACTTATGACGAGGTCAACCGGCTTTGCAGTGAAGTCGGCGGTATCTATCCTTGGGCATTTGTCAACATAAACATCCGACCCTTCTATGCCGAAGGCTCAAAAACGCTCTGCTTTGAACTGATCGAACAACTCGGTTGGGAGGCACCCGCACATATCGTCGCCCCCGCCGCAGGTGGTTCTCTCATCACAAAAATTGGCAAGGCACTCAAAGAATTTCACCTTTTGGGTCTAATAGACAAACCGAATACCAAAATCCACGTTGCCCAAGCGGAAGGCTGCGGTCCGATCGTCAACACCTATAAAGAAGGTGGCGATTTTGTGAAGCCTGTCCGACCAAACACAATCGCTAAATCGCTCGCTATTGGTAATCCGGCAGACGGCATCTATGCGGTGGATACAGTCCGTAACTCCGGTGGTGCCGGCGAACACGCCACCGATATTGAAATCGTAGAAGCCATCAAACTCCTTGCCGTTACAGAGGGGATCTTCACCGAAACTGCTGGTGGTGTTACGCTTGCCGCTGCGAAAAAATTAATAAAAAACGGGCACATCCAACCCGATGAACCGACAGTTCTTGCTATCACTGGCAACGGCTTCAAAACCATTGAGGCACTTGAGCACAAAACCGATACAACGCACATCATTGCGCCACAACTCAACGCTTTCCGGAAGTTGATGACGGAAATCGCATAGGCTTCAGTTGAAGATCGGCGGGTAAACAGACGGTAGACTCCTTACCTTTCCTATTCAAAGGTGCTTGGACTTTAGCACATCGGGGACATTCCATACGGAGGGATTAAAAGCATGAAGCAACGAGAAATCCACGAAGTTGAACAAGGAATACGTCCGCCAGAAAAGGTCAAGATAACGGCTGAAAAGCGCACACAGATCGGACTTTTTCGAGGAAATCAAAATCAAAGCCACAGTAGGCGTAGAGAGGGAATAGAGGCATTTTTCGGTCGCATAGAACGTCCGATTTAACGTCCGATCTACAAACGTGAGGCCTCCGAGTTTATATGCGTTGAATACGCGATATTACGCGACACATTTTCTCTGCGTTTGCTGCCGAGTTCTCACTCACAGCAACAACGAGCGCCTGGGCATCACATCGGAGTTTCAGTCAGGCAATAGGTGTATACAGGTGTATACAAAATGTTAGAGGTCCCACTATGATGTTCGCTATACCGAAACTCTTAAAATTGTCCAAAGTTTAGTATAGTCTAAAAAAACTTAGCCAGAGACAGCAGCCTGTAGCCGAAGGCGAAAGGCGGATTTTGAAAATTGCTGTCCAATGCCAATGCGTCCTGACAATCCCCGTTAGGGCCAACTTAAAACATGGAAACGCTACAGGGAATACTCGAACGTATCGTTTATGAGAACCCTGACACCGGTTATACTGTCGGGCGGCTCTCCGCGCGCGATCATGCTGAACTCCTCACCGTCGTCGGCAATTTGGCATCTGTTAACCCCGGCGAGAGCCTCCTCCTTCAAGGCGAATGGGTAGACAATGCCAGATACGGCAGACAGTTCCAAATTGAGAAGTATGAAACCATCCTACCTGCGAACGTAGTTGGGTTGAGAAAATACCTCGGTTCAGGACTCATCAAGGGTATCGGTCCGAAGATGGCGGCACTCATCGTCCGTAAGTTCGGTATGGATACGATGGATGTCATCGAGCACGAACCGGATAAATTAGCACGCGTTCCCGGTATCGGGCGGAAACGTGTGGAAATCATCAAAGAAGCGTGGGAAGCACAGCGCGAGATTAAAAACGTCATGCTCTTCCTGCAATCACACGATGTAAGCACAGCACACGCCGCAAAGATTTACAAAACCTACGGAAACGACGCAATCCCGATCGTCACAGAAAACCCGTATCAGCTCGCCGATGATATTTACGGCATCGGCTTCGTAACCGCTGACACAATCGCACAGAAACTTGGCATGGATAAGGACGCACCGCAACGGGTAGAAGCCGGAATCAAATACGTCCTCAGCCAAAAAGCAGATGAAGGACACGTCTTTCAACACTGTGCTGAACTTGTTGAGGCGTGTCAAACTATGCTTGAGCAGGAGTTGGAAGCGATTGGACAAGGTATCCATGCCCTCGTTGAAAAAGAGGAAATTATCAATCCCGGTTTCACAGACCTGTCGAATACCGATGAACAAGACACCGTAAGCGAACCGCAGGACAGTTACGAAATTAGCCCTCAGCAATCAGCCGTCTGCAATCAGGCAGGGATTTCCGAGGCAGATCAAAAACCTCTTTCAACTGACAACCGACAACTGATAACTGATAACCACTCCGCCATCTATCTTGCCCCTTTTTACTACGCTGAAATCGGGGTCGCAAACCAGTTTTCAAGACTTCTCGCTTACGGTGAGGGGCAAAACGTCGGGCACTCTAAAACCGATGCGTCGTCAGCTAACATCGCTGCATTCCTTTCCCAATTAGAGAACGAGATGCGTATCCGTTTCGCACCACAGCAACGCGAGGCGATCCATACGGCAATAACAGCACGCGCGATGATTCTCACCGGCGGACCCGGCACTGGCAAAACGACAACGACAGTCGGCATGATTCGTCTGTTTGCGGCACAAGGCAGGCGCATCACTTTAACAGCACCCACCGGACGCGCAGCGAAACGTCTCAGCGAAACAACCGGTGGCGAAGCCAAAACCATCCATCGACTCCTCGAATTCTCGCCACAAATTAACAGTTTTAAACGCAATGGTCAGAACCCATTAGATACAGATGTCGTCATCGTTGACGAAACGTCTATGGTAGACCTCGTCCTCATGAATCGGTTGATGCAGGCGATCCGTCCGAGTACCACCGTCATCCTTATCGGCGATACCGATCAGTTACCCTCTGTTGGAGCAGGCAATGTGCTCAAGGCACTCATCGATTCGCAAAAAATACCCGTCATTGAGTTGACCGAAATATTCCGTCAAGCACAGGAGAGCATGATCGTCACAAACGCACATCGCATTAACAAGGGCGATTACCCGGAACTCACTGGCGACCCAGATCGAAACTTTTTCTTCATGGAAGCGGAAAATCCGGACGATATTGTTGAATTGATATGTTCCGTGATTGCTGATCGGCTGCCGCGGCGCTACGATTACCATCCGATAGACGACATCCAACTTCTATGTCCGATGCGGCGCGGGGTGCTCGGCACTGAAAACCTCAACAGACGGCTCCAAGAAGTCTTGAACGCGGAATACACCGCTCCAACGACCCATCCGTTGGAAAAAACGCGCTTCGGAGCTCGCCCCGATAGCCAAACATCGCGCTTCGGAGACAGCTCCGCCACGGCAGGCGGATTCCGCGTCGGCGATAAGGTCATGCAGATCCGCAACAACTACGACTACGACGTGTTTAACGGCGATATTGGGAGGGTTGTCGCAATTGAACGCCTTGACAAAAAAGTCCATATCCAGTACCCTGATAAACAGGTCGCTTACGATACGGCGGACCTCGGGGAACTCGTCTTGGCGTACGCCACGACGATCCACAAAGCGCAGGGCAGCGAGTATCCTGCCGTTGTTATCCCCTTGCACACGCAACACTATCTCATGTTACAACGGAATCTTCTTTACACCGGCATCACCCGTGCGAAGGAGCGCGTCGTGATCGTCGGCACCAAAAAGGCACTCGGCATCTGTATCCGTAACAATCAGGTAATGGAACGCAACAGTTACCTTGCCGAACGTCTTCAGTAGTTATCAGTTTTCAGTTGTCAGAAAGAGTTTCTCCAGACCCAGTAGTTGTGGTTTAAACTGCACCATACATGTCAATTTAAAAAAATAATCGTCTCGACTCCCAGGTCCGGTAGGTGTCAATTTTAGAAATAATTTACACGCTGAATGCCCAGGCCCGGTAGGTGCGGTTTTGCGGCGTACGCGCCCAAATTTGGTTTCCCACACGCGGAAACCAAAATTTGTCTTTGCTTTACATTTGCGATCTGCATTCCTAACCGCACCGGATCTTATACCAAATTAACTTGATTAGAAGTCTTTTGATCAAGTTAGCATTGCGAGGCACAGGGACCTCGCGCTACAAATGGGGTTAATTTGGTATTAGGCATAAACCTTACATACCCAAAACCGTTCTTTAGTCCCGTAGCGGACGGTATGTTTATAGAAAAGTTAGGACTTACGCAGACAGGCGATAAATCGCCGGACTACAAACAGACGTACCTTGGAAAAACGTGTGTTTCTCAAAAGCAATATGGTTCGTAGTAGCGCAATTCATTGCGCTTTGCGTAAGTCCTAAAAGTATTGGAAAGAAGAATCCAGCCCTATAAGGGCGGCATCTTTATAGAATAGACATTATAATGGTTTAATTGTGTGTCCATGTTCATCTATTCTTTAGGTAAATCTGAAAGCCGACAGCGAATTAAAAATGTAGAGCCGAATTCAATATGGAAGAAACAGAAATATGACACTGAAAGAACACATTGACAACATCCGCAATGGTTTGGAACGCCAACAGTTCACGAGTGAAACTGCGGTGCGCCAGGGGATTATAAATCCACTGCTTGAGGAATTAGGTTGGCCGACATCCAAGACTCAGATTGTCTTTCCTGAGTACACCGTTGAAAGAGGGAAAGTTGACTACGCTCTGTGCCATCCACCTGAAATGCCACGCATTTTTATTGAAGCAAAGCAACCTGGAAAACTTGACGGTGCAGAAAGACAACTCTTTGGATATGCTGTCCATCAAGGTGTCCGCGTTGCTATTCTCACCGATGGACAGAGATGGGCTTTTTTTTATCCATCCGGAGAGGGAACTTATGAAGAGCGCAAGGTAGTCGAGTTGAATTTCCTTACAGGAGACAGTGAAAAAAGTGCCCTCCTTTTGAACAAATATCTAAACTACGAATCGGTCCGGACCGGTGATGCTTTTGATGCAATCGAAGAAGACTATCGGATTTTTTCGCGACAGCGCGAGTTGGCGCGGCATTTACCGGAAGTGTGGCACAAAATATTGGATGAAAAAAATCAGATGTTGCTGCAAACTATGATAGAAGATACAAAAAAGGTTTGTAGATACATACCGACAGAAAAAGAGGTGCTTGCTTTTCTGAAAAGTTTAGCAGCGGACCGCAAGGAAGATCCTGTTCTGCCAATTCAAGTTCCATCTGTTCCGTCAGTTTCAAAACCGAAACGGTCTCCACGATGGACAAGACTGGTTATTACGATGCCCGATGGCGAAAAGGTTGAGTGCCCTAAGATAAAAGACACTTACGTTGAGGTGATTGAAAAGCTAGGAGTAGAGAAAGTTGCAGCCCTTGATATATCCCGGCAGAAGATACCTCTCATCGCGGTGTCTGAGTACCCTGACCGCTACCAAAGACCGTCAGGTTCATATTACATTCTAACAGATACAACGACAATAGAGAAAAGACGGGATCTCCTGAAAATTGCTAAAGGTTTGAATTTAGAGGACAAACTGAAAGTGGAAATCATCCCGAAAGAATGATAAATCACTCATAACTCACCTCTAATAGTCCATAGATTGAAACTGGAGAGGCTACACCACTAACTATCTAACTGAAGGAGCGACAACATGAAACTAACTACGTTATTTCTTATTGGTTTTCTACTACTTTTCACCGGAAACTTCGTGTATTCCGAAGTTACGTTGCCACGTGTTATCGGCAGCAATATGGTCCTACAGCGCGATATGCAGGCTCCTATCTGGGGGTGGGCATCCGCAGGCGAAGAAATCAGCGTAACCCTCAGTGCTGAAGCCGAAGGTGTCGAGCCGATTTCAACAACCACTGCGGTTGCGGACGCGGAAGGCAATTGGCGAACCGAACTTCCGGCTATGGCAGCTGGTGGTCCCTATACACTCCGAGTCAAGGGCAGTAACACCCTTGAACTGACAAACGTCCTTTTCGGTGAAGTCTGGGTCTGCTCCGGGCAGTCAAACATGCAATGGCCCGTAAGTGCCTCGAAAGATAGCGAGGCAGAAATCGCAGCAGGAATGTATCCGAAGATCCGATTGTTCTACGTACCGAGAGTCCCGTCAGGTCTACTTCAGCAAGACGTAGCGGCAGATTGGTATGAAACCACGCCTGAGACGATCCCAAATTTCTCGGCTGTCGCGTACTATTTCGGACGGAAACTTTACAAGAATCTTGATGTCCCGATCGGGTTGATCAACACCTCGTGGGGTGGCACCCGCATTGAGCCGTGGACACCGCCCGTCGGTCTTGATGCTGTGCCTGCTCTTGCGTCCATATCCAAAGAGGTCCAAGATGTGCAAGCGAATTATCGCGAGCAACTCCCGGAAAAAATGAGGGAAATTGAGGCATGGATAGCCGAAACACGCAAAGCCTTGGAAACCGGCGCGCATCTTACGCAGATGCCCAACAATACGCATCCGTTAGCGCATCAAGGAAGACCGACGGCACTTTACAACGGCATGGTGCATCCGATCCTCCCTTACGCCATACGCGGTGCTTTATGGTATCAAGGCGAATCGAACCACCAAGATGGGATGCTATACCACGAGAAAATGAAGGCACTCATCCATGGGTGGCGCGAGGTCTGGGGACAAGACGATTTCCCCTTCTATTTCGTACAACTGGCACCGTTCAATTACGGCGGACAGAATGGGAATCCATTTTTCCTACCACAAATCTGGGAGGCACAAGCAGCGACGTTGGCGCTGCCAAATACTGGCATGGCTGTGATAACAGACATCGGGAACCTCAGAGACATCCATCCCCGAAATAAGCAGGAGGTCGGTAGACGGCTTGCGTTATGGGCACTTGCCAAGACCTACGGCAGAGAAGACGTGACGCACTCCGGCCCGCTTTACAAATCGATGGCGGTAGAAGGGAACGCAATCCGACTCACCTTTGACGCTGTCGGTAGCGGCTTGATGGCGCAAGATGAGAAACCGCTCACATGGTTTGAAATCGCAGGCGAAGATAAGCAGTTCGTTGAAGCGCAGGCAACAATTGATGGCGACACAATCATTGTCTCCAGCGAAGCCGTTGCGAAACCGGTCGCTGCCCGATTCGGTTGGCATCAAAGTGCGGAACCGAATTTCGTGAACAAGGAAGGGCTTCCGGCATCACCGTTTCGTACGGATTCGTGGTAGTGTGTAGCGTGCACGCTACACTGCACCAGAACCATTCAGTTTTTAGTTTTCTGAGTGCATTATCGGGAATAGGCACGAGCGGAAACTATCCGCATAAATCGGGGTTACAAACCCCTCCCACAAAAATGATTCGTGACAGCTGAATGACTCTGACACTGTACGAAAAAAGGTTGACAAGATTCGATCCCTTGGAGTATACTGTCTATATGAGGCAATGGTATGACAATGCTGCCAAATTTGTGACCGCGGGCTATCCGGAACCCTTCACGGGGCACATCCTCGGATATCCAAATCTTATCGTATTAGAGGAATTGGCAACGGAACAGGTCACGCTCAAAACGCACCACACCGATAGCACCCTGAAGGTGCAGTTCCCAGATGAGATTGCTATCCTCCACAACGAGGTCCAAACCTATGATAGTCGCGAACCGATGCCGTTCCGTTTTGCAGGTTACAACGGTTTTCTGATTCGGGAACATCAGCTGAATGTCTATTGCAGTGTTCTCTATCTGCATCCTCGTGCAGGTCTAAACGATCCGGGTTTCTATACCTATGCAGGGTATGGTTGCGAGTATACACACAAGTATAGAGTGGTTCGACTGATTGAAATAGAAGGGCAATCAATTTTGGAGTTGCAGGAGCCGGGTCTGCTACCGCTCACGCCGCTAATGAAACCGCCTTCTGAGATGAGTGCCGTTCGGTGGTTGGAGAAATGTATTGATGCGACAACTGTTTCGGGGGTAGGTTCAGAGGACCGGGATCTTTTACTGGCGGCTTTAGGCATTTTTGGAGGTTTGATTCACGACAGACAACTGATAGAAGAACGTTTACCGGAGGGCATTATGCAAGAATCTCCTTTTTTCCAAGAATACATACAAGAAGCAGAAGCACGCGGACTTGAACGCGGACTTGAACGCGGACTTGAACGCGGACTTGAACGCGGGCAAAGAAAGGGCACCATCAACTCAATTTTGAAATTATTGGGCAGACAATTCCAGCCCGAGGCAGTGGAATCCCTAAAGCCGATGCTTGAAACGATCAACGATTTAGAACGGCTTGAGGAGTTACTTCTCGCGGCACCTGACGTGCAAAGCCTAGAGGCGTTCACGCAAAACTTGCGAAAGTCGTAGAGGCTTTAGAAGCTCCACACACGGATTTCTCGGATCTGCCGTAAACTCAGCTGAAGGCAAAAGTAGTAGGTAGAATCCACTCTGCCGTAAACTCAGTAAAAGGTTAAAAAAATGAAAATCACTGCTATCAAAACCTTTATGGCAAGTTTTGGTAACCGTCCCCGCGGCCTCATCAAAGTCGAAACAGACGAAGGTCTCTACGGATGGGGCGAAGCCTACTCCACGGGACCTGATCTCTCTGTTGAACCGATTGCTGACTATATTTTTGAGATGATTCAAGGCGATGATCCGAGACGGATTGAGTATATCATGCTGAAACTGCATCAGCAGTTCCGTTTTCCAGCAGGCGGTGCCGGACTCGCCGTCATCTCTGCTGTCGATCATGCGCTCTGGGACATCAGTGGGAAAGCAGCAGGCTTACCGGTGTACATGCTCCTCGGCGGACACGCCAGAGACCGCGTCCGCATCTACCGTGGCATCGGTGGCAGAGACGGTATCGAAGCCGCTGATCAAGCACACAAACTTCATGAAGAGTGGGGGTTTACCGCTTTCAAGACCGGTCCCTATCAACTCGATCCGGATGCGAATCGGTGGGGACGCGTCTGCGATGCAGCCGCCACCTATTTTGAGCAGATCCGGGAGAATACACCGTCCGACTGGGAGATCGCCTTCGATCCACACGCCAAAATCTTCGAGCCGATTCGTGCACTCCAGCTCGCTAACGCCCTTGCACCCTACGATCCGTATTTCTATGAGGAGCCGCTTCGCCCCGAACACATCCCCGCATGGACGCGTCTACGCTCACAGATGCAAGTACCACTCGCAACGGGGGAATCCCTCTACACGCGTTTTGAGTTCTTGGACATCATCGCGGGACAAGGTGCCGATATTATTCAACCGGACATCTGCGTCTGTGGTGGGTTGTTAGAGATGCGCAAAATCGCCGCGATCGCCGAAGCGCACTACGTCAGTATCGCGCCGCATAATCCGATGGGACCGCTCGCAACGGCTGTCAATGTCCATTTTGCCGCTGCAACCCCGAATTTCAAAATCCTTGA
This sequence comes from Candidatus Poribacteria bacterium, assembly GCA_965246985.1. Lineage (GTDB taxonomy): Bacteria > Poribacteria > WGA-4E > WGA-4E > WGA-3G > WGA-3G. The sequence goes on from OZ251998.1 coordinate 5,676,677, forward strand.
GTATCTCCTACCGACTGAAACGGAATGGAACGCGTGGGTAGACGAACCGTATCTGCCGAAAGACGGCTATCTGGAATTGCGGGACCGTCCCGGCTTAGGTGTGGAGGTGAACGAGGCAGCGATCACGGATAACGAATACACCCATTGGCAACGTACGTGTCCTATCCGTCCCGATGGTTCGACAGGCTATATTTAAAAGCGAGTTGGTTTTTGATGAGAATACAGGTTTTAAGCACGTAAGTTAATCAAAAAATCAAACTGATTTTTGATTGACAACTCGTGTCAAATGTGTTAGCATTACCGCAATCGACATGTGATACCGCGCGGTTTAGAGGGTATCCCGCTAATTCTCGCATCATTATTTAACAATACCCTCACATATTTTTGGGCTTTACTATAAGTGTGGCTTTCCGTAGCGCAAGGACTTCGTGTCTCAGCGCACACACCTCTTCCTGAAATGAGGAGCATATGACCCCCAAACAGCGATACCTTTTTGATTTAACGGGATATATCCACCTCAAAAACGTCCTCAGCGATAAAGAATTGCAAAACGCCCAGGATGCGGTTGAGCGATGCGTCCAAACACCAGCGGACGAACTCCCGCCCGGTATCAGTTATGGCGGTGGTGGCTATTCCAACGGCTTTTCGTTCGACAAATCGCTTGAGGCACTCACACTTCATCCAAAAACATGGCCTATTGTGAAGGAACTTACCGATAATAAACCCCGTTTTAATCGAGGCAGCCTCCTTGCCAAGAGACCTGAGCACGATCAGGTTATCGGCAAGTTGCACTGTGCACGTGAAGATTGTGGATGGCAGACACGCCGCTATGATGTCAAGGATGGACAGATTCATTGCAACGACTTTGCCATCTTTTTCTATTTCGCTGATGTCTATCCCGGCGATGGCGGCTTAGTTGTACTACCGGGTTCCCACAAAGCAAATTTTGAACGCCCGGCGGGGCTTTTCTTCCCAGATCCGGAAGAGCCACCCGATGAACTCCATCCCGCGTTAGTTAATGTGACAGCGCGTGCTGGCGATGCAATTGTCCTGTCCGAACTGCTGACACACGGGGTACTCATCTGGAAACCCAAACAGCGGTATCGGCGGTTTCTCATCTTGCGTTACACAACACAATTTTTCCAAGACACCGGCGGACATCGGGACCCGTTTCCACCTGAGGTCGTGGAGCGACTTTCGTCTGAAACCGTTGAACTTGCGCAACCCGCATCTTATACGCATATCAAGGATATTGTCAAAAGTGAACAGGGACAGATAACCTAAAAGGAGTGAGATGACACCGGAACAACGCTATCTATTCGATGTTACAGGCTACTTGCACATCAACGGAGCAGTTAAAGGAGATACCCTCAAGGAGGCACAAGCGGCAGTAGATCGGTATATCCACATGCCACTCGACGAACGTCCGGAAGGATTTACGACGCGCCCTCACGACTTAGAACCCGGCAAAGCGGGTAGGTATGAACACGGATTTGCCTTCACCGATCGCTTGAAGCGATGACAGTGCACCCTGCTATCTGGGCCCTCATTAAAGAGTTCACCTTCGATAAACCGCGGTTTGTTACCGGTACCCTCACGCTTGAACAGCACAATCCTGATAAGCAACCGGTAGGCTTGCACTGCGCACGTGAGGGCAGGCACTGGCTCACCCGCTATGAAATCCAGAATAATCAGATCTACTGTAACGACTTTGTGGCGTTCTTCTACTTGACCGACGTGCAGCCGGGTGACGGCGGGCTAATCGTCATCCCGGGTTCGCATAAGAGCAAATTCGAGAGACCTGAGGATCTCCTGACTCCGGGACCCGATGGCATCAATCCCGAACCAGATGACGTTTTCACGAATATCACGCCTAAGGCAGGTGATTTCGTCGTTATCTCTGAACTCTTGACGCATGGTGTCTTGCAGTGGAAACCGAAGGATCGAGACAGACGTTTCCTGATTCTCCGCTATCGTCCGCAATACGATGGCACGCAAAGTCTACCAGAGACAATCGTCAACCGTCTAACGCCTGAAGTTCAGGAACTCGTGCAAACGGCATCTTATCAGCACACGAAAGAACTCGTTAAACAAAATGTTGTAAAGTTAAGTGTTTAATTTTATTCTCACTGCGAAGCAATAGCACCCTTCTGGGGTGCGGTCGCTTGAATATACTGTTTCTATTCTCACTGCGAAGCAATATCACCCTTCGGGGTGGGGAAAGTGTCTGAAAAACCGTGTTGAAACCCCAAAATCCTTTAGTAGCAACTTGGGTTAATATAGTTAGGACTTACGCAGCAAGCATCTGTTCGCCGAGGTCCCCGTGCCTCGGCGACCTCTCTTCTCACGGTTTTGCTTGCAGAATCCAAAGCGGCGCTTTCTTCCCAAATGGCGTTTGCGTAAGTCCTAATCGTGTAAAGCAAAGACAAATTATGCGTTAATGGCATAATTTGGTTTGCAAGCAGAAACCCCGAAAATGGAGGGAATTCCAATGGGAACGAATCAATATCGTGTTTGTATTGTAGGGTGTGGTCGAATGGGTGGCACGATTGATGAAGAGGTCAGTGCGACACCGCACGGAGCGTTACCTTATTCGCATGCAGCGGGCTACACTGCTTTTGAACGGACAGAACTTGTTGCCGCCGCAGATGTCGTTGAAGATAAGGCACAATACGTCTGCAACAAATGGAACATCCCGAAGTATTATTTAGACTATCGCGAGATGATCGTCAAAGAGAAACCGGATATTGTCAGTATTGCGACGCGTCCGGGGAATCATGCTGACATCACACAATTTGCCGCGGAAAACGGCGTGAAGGGCATCTATTGCGATAAACCACTTTGTGCCTCTATGGAAGAGGCAGATGCGATGGTCGATGTATGCGAAAAATACAATATCAAATTCAACCTTGGCACGCAGCGTCGTTACACGCCCGGATACATCAAAATGCGTGAACTTCTCGAAAGCGGTGAACTTGGCGAAAGACGTTCTATCATCGCCTACAGTGGCGGTGCCGCCCTCTGGGGATACACGCACGCAGCGGACATGCTCCTCTTTTTGGCAAGCGATTCGCCGATTGAATACGTACAAGGCAACGTCGCTGTTGACGATGCCGATTTTGAGGACAACCGCACGGAATCTGATCCTGGGATCGTGATGGGGTTTATCCGTTTTCAGAACGGTATTAACGGCATTAGTGTCCCCGGTACGGCTTACGAATTTGAGGTGAATTGTAGCGAAGGCACGGTTCGGGCACTTAATAATGGACTCGGTTTTCATCTCCGCAAACGGCAAGGGCAGTTCAACGAGATCTTGGAAGCGCAATTTCCGCCATACGAACGAAAAAGCGGGACTGTCGGATGTATTGAAGACATCGTTGAGGCAATCGACACTGACACAGAGACACAAGGTAACATCCATCTTGCACACCGAAGCACTGAAATGGTCTTCGCAATCGTTGACTCGCAACGCCAGCAAGGCAGGCGGGTACCGATGCCGATGGAAAACCGAGGGCTCTATCTCGGAAGGTGGTGAACCGATGTTCAGAAACCGTCAAAAAGCATCAGACAGACACCGTGGGTTCGCTATCCTCGGAGGTATTGTAGGGGCGTTGTTCCTACTGAGTTACACAGCAAGTGTGACGAGTGACGAACCAACGCGCCCAGCGAGTACGCGCTATGAACAGCGTACACCCAGCCGAGATGGGATCGGTAAAATCTACATGGGACGCGAAATCTCTCATGTGATGGGGCATCAAGGTGCGGAATGGTTGGAACGCCCTGAACGTGAACGTGAAGAGATGCCGAACCGCCTTGTTGAGCTGCTGAAACTCAAAGAGGGGGATGTTGTGGCGGATATCGGTATTGGAACGGGTTACATCGCCCGGCGGACCTCACCGAAAATCGGTGAGACAGGGACCATCTACGGTGTTGAAATTCAGCAGGAGATGCTTGACATCCTTGCCAAGAAGATGGCGGAAGAAGGTATTACCAATATCAAAGGGATTTTAGGCACGATTACCGACCCGAAATTGCCGCCAAATTCGGTCGATTTGGCAATTATGGTAGATGTCTACCACGAGTTTTCGCATCCTTATGAGATGATGCAGAACATCTGCCGTGGTCTCAAAATAGGCGGTAGGGTTGCCTTCGTCGAATACCGCGCTGAAGATCGGAGTGTGCCGATCAAACGTTTGCACAAGATGAGCGAATTGCAAGTGATTAAGGAAGTAACACCACATCCACTTTTATGGGTAGAGACGCTTGATGATCTACCGTGGCAACATGTCATCATTTTTGAGAAGGTTAGTGGGCAGTAAACAAATTTGCGTTGGTGTTTTGCAAAACCATGATAATTGCCACGTTTTGTAAACACATTACACCAAAACGTAGAACAGAAGGGACCGGACAACAAACCTTGTTACAAGGTGAACAAGATGCAATTGATGATACCAGACCCACTGAACCCAGAGAAGATAATACCGGTGTCCCCGGAAGAACACCCACTGAACAAAGAGGCGACGGAGATATTGCTGGCACTGGAGAATCTGGATCCGGAGCAGGAAGATCAACTGGTACTGGAACACAGCCACCTGCCGATACTGGAACTGATAGAACGCGTGGTGGGGATAGACGGACTGGGGTTGACACACCCGGGGTTACCGGAGAAGTGGTTTAAACTCCAAGAGATGCCGGCGGCGCAAGCAATGCAACGGATAGTAGGGAAAAACGACGAGAACGGTCTACCGGAACTGACCATGCAGGAACTCGAACTCCTCAGGATGAGTCCATCTCCTCCACCACCACGCCGCTCCCCAGAAGTGCCACTGGAGACATTCGACCAAATACTGGAATGGATAGAAACCCAACCCGCGACGCTGACACCGAAGGGATCACTATTGGAAAAGCGGGAGAACCTACTGGCGAGACTGCGCCGTGATCTACTATATCTACTGATGGATGCCCAACACGAGATGAATCTACATCAAAAGAGACACGATCAATTGATGAACTGGTTTTATGCACGACGCACAGTACCACAAGATGAAGGGAAAGTCCAATTAGGTGCATTGATACCGGAGCAGGAAGAAATTCTGTTAGATTTGGTGGGCATTGTAATTAAAGATACAATCGCTGAACTTACACAAAAAGAAACCCTTGATGAATTTGAACAAGAAATACTTGCAACGTTACACGCTGATTCTAACACATTAACCACTGAACAAACATTGTTGTTACAAGACTTGATGGACATAGCATTTGAAGATGAAATTGGTAGACTCACACAGAAAAGAACCCTTACGGGCTCTGAACAAGAACTATTTGAAGCACTGCAAGTCTTACAAAGCGAGGGTGCCCTTGAGTCAGAACCGGCAGTCCTTGTAGAACAGACTCCTGAGCCTCTAACCGAGTCGGAATCGACCGCGACACCAGAATTAGAAGCGGACACACAGCCGGAAACGTCCATGGTGCCAGAGTCAACACCAATTGCGAACGATCATATCTCGCCGCTCCATGAGTTGACAGCCCTCACTGCGCAGCTCCACCCAGGTGTCTCTGAGGTAGAACTGAATTTGTCTGAGGATGTCCGTGGAGCACTTTCAGCTGCACAAGCTTTAGTTGTCAAAATAATGAAACGGTCCGGGAAGATGTTCCACCGGTTTGTAAAAGATGGTACGTTGTATCGGCTTGGGTTTCTGTCAGACAACGGCATAGGGGACGGTAAAACCGAATCCGCTGCTTTTACACCCGAACAAGCAGAACTTCTGTTGGATCAGGTTCAGTTCATCATTGAAAATGAAATCGAAAGACTCACTGTAAAAGAAACGCTCAATGAATTTGAGCAAGAATTCCTTGCAGTATTACAGGTTGATAAAGAACTCTTGAAAACTGAACAAGCGGAGTTGTCAGAAAAAACGATTACGGTTATCACTGAAAATGAAATCGAAAGACTTACAGCGAAAGAAACACTCACTGACCGAGAACAAGTACTACTTGAAACGCTGCAAGCCAGTACTCCACCTGAATCTACACCAGAAACAGAAATTACACAGGAAACTGAAACCGATCCTAAACCCGCAGAGGTACCCAATACCAGTTTCGCGGAAGAGAAGGTTGTCCACTGTTCTGAAGATCAAGTCAGAGAGGTTGTTGCTGACTATTTTAAGTCGCTTCGCATCGCTTCGGCGGGTTATAGTATCAAACGCGAGTATCCAATTCAAATGGGCAGCGACCGACGCAGAGCAGACATCGTGTTTTTGAGAAATGGAAAACTTGTAGCAATTGCGGAGTGTAAGAGAACGGGTCGCGTCGAGAACGGTAATAAACAGTTACACTCCTATCTATGTGCAACCGATACTTTTTTGGGTATATTTGCGAATGACGGTGATCCCAATCAGTGGACTTTTTTGGAGAATCATAGGCACAACAATTTTTTAGAAATTGATCGTGAAACCTTTGAAAACTATATTAGACATTATAGCGATTTAAGCAATATTAAATAATAAATTTCTAATTTAGTGGGTTTTAAGTTATACTTTGGGTAAATCTACTTCCCAAGGAGCCTTCCTTGTCATGATTTACGCAAAACTTGACGATGCCTCAGCACTTCAGCGTCTTGATGCTGCGCTTTGTGAAGCAACGAAACCCAAATGGTATCAACGTTTACTGATCATCAAACTCTCTGCCACCGAGCATATGTCGGTGCCGCAACTCGGAAAAATGTTCAATCTTTCGGATAAAAGTGTTCGTAGCTATATTCATAAGTATAACACCTCAGGTTTAGAGGCGTTGAGGCCCAAGAGTCCACCCGGGTGTCGTGGTAAGATCGCGCACTTTAGCAAATCCGACTGGCATCGACTTCTTGAGCAAACACCGAATCAATACGAAAAACTCCAGACGGATTCTCGGCAATGGACGCTTGACCTCATTAGTGCTTATCTCAAGGCGTATCACGAGATTTCTGTCACACCGCCCGCGATCTATTTCGCTTTACGGCGGACAGGTTATCGAACGGGTCGTAGTAAACTCCGTGTGGGGAGCCCGGATCCCGAGTATCAGACGAAACGGCATCAACTCAAGGAACTTGCCTCTTTGCCAAGACGGGACAATTGACGCATAAGGCGACTGAGTTGATTGTCCCGGATACCCAACTTCGGCGTTTAGAGCTGCCGCCGCCCGAGCATAGCCAAAACGCAGCGCGCCTGTTTTTCTTTGATGAAGCCAATGTGTCTTGGTGTCCGAAGACCGGACGCATTTATCGAGAGCAAGGCAGTGAATATAAGGTCAACACACCCGGCAAGAATCAGCGGAAATATCTCATCGGCTCCTTAGAATATCCGACAGGTGATGGCTTGTATGAAATCTATGCCAACAAAACGCATCTTCAGATGAAAACGCATTGGCAAAACCTCATGGCAATGTATCCTGATGAGATGTTGTTTATCGTTCGAGATAACGCTTCAAGTCATACGACGGCAAAGTTAGACGATTTCCTTATTCGCTACAAGGACCGATTGCGTTTAGTCCCGATGCCGACTTATTCTCCGCATCTGAATCTCATTGAGCGCTTATGGCATCTGATGCGCGATCAAGTCAACAGGAGTTATTTCTTTGAGAGTTTCGATCAACTCTGTGAAACCGTTATCGGTTGGCTCGAGAGATTACCTTTTTCACGATTCCAATCTTTGATGGGAATTCAGGCATCACAACAACTCAACTTGGAAAACTGTAAAATGTATATTTAATATTGCTTAAAAACACATTCTGCTAATTAACTTTTAGTAAATTCACATTTCACGTTGTTATTTCTTAGAGATTGTAATTTGCTAGTTTGTCCTTATTTTTTTCGCATTTTAAGCAAAATGTGCCTATAAGATAGCGAAAAATAGATGAACACAGACACACAATTAAACCAATATAATGTCTATTGATAATCACGATAAGGCAATAAAGGATAGAGAAAAGAAGATAAAACTGGAAATAGAAAGGGAAATAGATACCGAAATAAGAGCGCGTGTACGAAAAAACACTGATACGAATGCCATAAGACAAAACGAAACAGACCGCATAAAACAGGAGGTAATAAAAAATATTGATAAAACGACGATAGTAAATAGTGTGAGATCACAGATAGCACAGCAAGCAAAAAACGGGTTGTTAAACAAAAGAGATGAAGAAAATCCCAAATTTGGACGCTCACAAGGCTTCTGGTGGACTATCCTTAGTATTATTGGAATTGGGATTTTAATAGCACTGCTAACGTCAGCAGCGTAATTCAATGGGTATTAATCTTTTCCGGAGTTTCACAATTTTTTCTGTCAAATCAGCACTAAAAGTGCTTACGGGGTGGATGTTTTCTGATAATCTTCGCTCGCCGCTTTGAAGACAGAATCAATAGCACCAAATAGGACAGGCAAATTATCCACGCTAAAACTCGTTCGATTTTGGGTAAAGGTTTCGTTGACAAGGTGCCCAATCTGCCACAACGTGCCGTCGCTGACTATACCGTACACGGGCATATCCGCGTTCGCGTTTATTTTTTGTGCCGCTACCAATTCCGCTAGGCATTGACCCCAACCTTGCTCAAAGTCGTTCTTCTTTGCCTCAACGAGTATTATCAACGGGGTGCCTACAATGAGTATGCCCAATTCGGATCTTGTTGAGACAAAGTAATCGGGCGTGCCGCTCAGCGTTTCATCGTAGGCAAGAGGTTCCTTTATCCATAGGGCGTAGTTAGCAGCGTACGCTTTATACACTTCCCGCAAAACAGGGTAGATAACGGCTTCACAACGCGCGCCCTCAGAAGCGAAAACAGGAATATACTGTCTGCTAAATTCCAACTCTTGCAGAAATTGTTCTGAAGGTAACACGTCTTCCTCAATCTTTATGAAGTCATTTTCGATGTGTCGGATGCCAAATCTTTTCTGAACGTCAGGGATCTTCTTAAAATCACTAAAAGCCATTTTGTTGCTCCTTGATGATTGGTAATTGTTAGAATTATATCACACCGCGTATGACGTATCAACAAAAACTCAATATCTCTATGAGAAGAAATATTTGACAAAAGCGCAACCTTATCGTAAAATATAGCGATGCTGCTAAACTTTTCGCCTAACGAAACGTCACAATTGCCAATTCTGCTATAGCACGTTGCAGCTTGTATTTTTGCGCGAGCTGCAGACTACAACGCTAAAAAGGGAGAGAATTTCTGTGAAAATCGCTAAAAGTTCAATTCCACTAATAGCCATGTTGGCGTGTTTCTGCCTCGCCGTGTTTGGGGTTCCCTCGGCAGCTGCGGAACATCACGAAACACCACAAGCCACCTTAAATTACAACCTCGACATCCGTCCTATTCTTGCGGATAACTGCTTTGCCTGCCACGGACCGGATGCCAAGACCCGACAGGCTAACCTGCGGTTTGATACGAAAGCGGGCGCGTTCTCTGAACCGAGCGGATACCCCGTAATCGTTCCGGGTAAACCCGAAGAGAGCGAACTGCATCTTCGCATCGTATCCGATGACGATGCCTACCGTATGCCACCAGCCGACTTCAACAAGACACTGACACCGGAACAGATTGAAGCCGTTACGCAGTGGATTCGCGAAGGGGCGAATTGGGAAGAACATTGGGCGTTCACCACACCCGTCCGTCCAACACCGCCTGCTGTCAAGAACAAAGACTGGGGACGAAACCCGATTGACGCGTTCATCCTCTCACGGCTTGAAAAAGAGGGACTAACCCCTGCAAGCGAAGCGGATAAACGAACGCTCATTCGACGCTTAAGTTTCGATCTTACCGGTTTACCGCCAACGCGCGAAGAGATTCATCAATTCCTCGCAGATGATTCACCCGACGCTTACGAAAAACTGATTGATACCTTTATGGCAAAACCCGAATACGGTGAACATCTCGCACGCTTCTGGTTAGATGTCGCACGATACGGCGATACGCACGGACTCCACTTAGATAACTACCGCGAAATGTGGCCCTACCGCGACTGGGTTATCAATGCGTTCAACAAAAATATGCCGTTCGATCAGTTTACGACTGAGCAGTTAGCGGGCGACCTCTTGCCTGAACCGACGCTGGATCAGCGCGTCGCCACCGGTTTCAATCGGTGTCACGTTACGACAAGCGAGGGCGGTTCGATTAATGCGGAATACTTCGTTCGATACGCTATTGACAGAGCGAACACCACCTCGGCTGTTTGGATGGGATTAACCGTCGGGTGCGCGCAGTGCCACGACCATAAGTACGATCCGATTACACAGAAGGAATTCTATCAACTCTACGCCTATTTCAACAATATCACCGAAAATGCGATGGACGGCAACCGTAAAGATTCGCCGCCTGTTGTGAAGTTACCAACCGCAGAGCAGGAAGCGGAACTCGCCGCTTTTGATGCACAGATCACCGAGTTAGATGCGCAAACCAAAGCACCTATCCCTGAACTCGATGCGACCCAAATCGCGTGGGAAAACAAAATGCCGCGCTGGACAACGCTGAAACCGACATCGCTTCACTCAAAAGGTGATGCGACTCTCGAAGTTTTAGAGGATAACTCCATATTAGCCAGCGGCACCAATCCTGAACAAGAAACATACGAGGTTATTGTAGATCTACCCCCGGGTAAATGGAGTGCGGTACGATTAGAAGGTATCACGCACGAATCCTTGCCGAATAGTGGGATTGGTAGGAGTAGTAACGGCAACGTTGTCTTGACCGACTTTGCGGTCTTTATCGCGCCACCTGCAGCAGAGAGTGATGAATCTCCGGTAGCGGAAAGTAGCGATAGCGATGCCGATACTGAGACACAGACGGAAGGCGAAGACACCGACGCAGAAGCCGGAAGCACACCTGCTGAGGCTGATGCTGAGACACAAGCGGAAAACACACCTGCTGATGTCAACGCAGAAGCGCAAGCGGAAAAGGCACCTGCTGATACCGATGCTGAGGCAGAAGCCGGAAGCACACCCGATGCTGAGGCAAGTGCAGAAAATGAAACTGAAAATCCCGATGCAGCCGATCCTTGGACAAGCGTCCAAATCGTGCAAGCGTGGGCCGACCACGAACAGGTAATGGGTGAAAACAATCTCGGCGGTGTCGTTGCAAACGCGATTGACGATAAACCGGAAACCGGATGGGCACTCGACAGAAGACGCGAAAATCGACAAGCCATCTTTCTTGTCGCTGCACCGTTTGGAATGGAAGGCGGCAGATTGAAAATTCGTCTTAAGCATGAATTCGATCTGCGTCAGAAGCAATTAGGACGATTCCGACTTGCCCTCACAGATGCCGCAACCATTTACCCGATCGGTTCCAAGATAGGATTAGGAACCTGGCACGCTGCGGGTCCGTTTACCGCTGAACACGGTAACCTCGCTTTCTATCAGGTTTATGAACCCGAAACGAAAGCTGTCAATACAGGTAACACGTTTGAGGTGAACGATAAAACCATCAAATGGGAACAGCAGAGCCACTGGGTTGATGAACAGGTGCATAACGATATTGTCGGTGAAAACAGTGCCACCTATCTCACCCGGAACATATCCTCTGTTACCCAGCAGAAAATCCTGCTGCATATCGGGAGCAACGATGCGCTGAAGGTCTGGATGAACGGCACCGAACTCCTTGCCAAAAACGTCCAGCGAGATGCCGCTGCCGACCAAGAACAGGTGCAGGTGGAACTCAAACCCGGTAACAACACGTTACTCCTGAAAATCGTCAACTACTCAGGTCCCTCTGGTTTCTATTTCCGTATCGAAAGCGCGCCACCGATGTTGCCCGCTAATATTGTAGATATTGCTGGCACGTCTCGCGGCGAACGCGAGACCGCACAGAAGGATCAAATCCGGGATTACTACCGAGCTAACATCACGCTCGACAAGAGCGTAAACGAAAATGCACACCGGGCATTCGCGGATTTGAAAACGGTTGTTGCTGACTTAGCAGAGACACGACAGAAGCGGAATACATTGGACGGTTCGCTAACGACGACGCTTGTGATGCAGGAGCGCACCGAACCACGCGGTGCTTACGTTTTAGCACGCGGCGAATATCAGCATCCTGGCGAACAGGTTCAGCCGCAAACGCCGGCAGTGCTTCCCACTATGTCAGAAGGGACGGCACCGAACCGTCTCGGTTTTGCTAAGTGGCTGCTTTCACCGGAACATCCACTCACCGCTCGTGTTGCGATCAATCGTTACTGGCAAAACGTTTTCGGTACCGGAATTGTGAAAACAGCAGAGGATTTCGGCACGCAAGGCACACCACCTGTGCATCCGGAACTTCTCGACTGGCTGGCGACTGAATTTATTGCCTCTGGTTGGGACGTGCAAACAATACTGAAATTGATGCTGACCTCATCAACATACCGTCAGAGCGCGCAGGTTACGCCCGAAAAACTGGCGCGCGATGCCGACAACATACTACTCTCCCGTGCGCCAAGGTATCGGTTTGATGCTGAAACGGTGCGCGATAACGCACTTGCTCTCGGCGGCTTGTTATATGCTAAAATTGGCGGTCCGAGCGTTAAACCACCACAACCGGGTGGGCTCTGGAAAGCCGTAGGGTTTAGCGGATCTAATACCGACACGTTTGTTAAAGATACCGGTGCGGATAAGGTGTATCGCCGGAGTTTCTATACATTCTGGAAGCGCACCGCGCCACCGCCACAGATGAACATCTTGGATGCGCCGTCACGCGAAGCCTGTACAATCCGCCGTGAACGCACGAACACGCCGATGCAGGCGTTAATGCTGATGAACGATCCGCAGTTCTTTGAAGCGGCGCGCGCTTTCGCTGAGAGCGCTGTTAAGGAAGGCGGCGAGACACCGCAAGCGCGTATCGCTTACCTCTTTGAGGCAGCGACTGCCCGACTCCCGAAACCGAGAGAGGAAGCACTGCTATTGGAGACATTCCAAATCCACTATCAGGAGTTGGAGGCAAACCCAGAAGCAGCCAAAGAGTTGATCGTTGTTGGCGAATCGAAACCTGATGAAACCTTGGACGCAGTCGAAGTTGCTGCATGGACGATGATTGCGAATCTGATCCTTAATCTGGACGAAGTCCTGAACAAAGGATAATTATTACACCTAATGGGCGCGACCTTTCGGTCGCGTCCATCATAGGATAACTTCAATGAAGACCCTGAAATATTTGTATACACTGCTTGTCCTTCCCATAATTACTCTGCTCAATCGTTCATCTAATACGTATGTGAAGATACCGGATGCCAACTTAGCGACCATAGTCCGAAAGGCACTCCGCTTGGATTCAAAAGCTCGTATCCCACTAAAGAAGTTTCAAGGATTAACGCATCTGGATGGTAACAACAATCAGATACGCGATTTAACCGGTCTGGAAAAAGCCATTGGTCTCATTGAATTAGATATCTACGCTAATCAAATTGAGCACCTCACACCGCTTACTGGATTAACACAGTTAAGAGATTTGAGCCTGTCAAGTAATAATATTACTGACATCACTCCACTTGCCGGATTAACACAACTGAAACACTTAGCTCTCGGCTATAATAAAATCAGCGACATTACACCACTCGCTGGATTAAGGCAGCTGAAAGACTTAGGACTCGGGAAAAATCAGATCCGCGATATTACACCACTCGCTGAATTGACACAAATTACAGAGTTGGGACTCTGGGGGAATCCGCTTAGTAATATTACGCCGCTCACTGGATTAACACTGCTGAGATTGTTGAACATCCGGCAAAATCAAATCAGCGACATCACGCCGCTATCGGAATTAACGCAAATTACGAACTTATGGCTGTGGGATAATCAGCTTAGCGATATTACGCCACTCACGCAATTAACAAAATTGAGATGTTTATGGCTTAGCGGAAATGAAATTAACGACATTACGCCGCTCGCTGGACTCACACAGCTTAAAACCTTAGACCTTAGCAAAAACCAAATCACTGACATCGCGCCTCTTACGACATTGACACAAGTAGACCAGTTAGGGTTAGGCGGAAATCAAATCAGCGACATCACACCACTCGATGGATTAACCGAGATGGAAGGTTTAGGTCTCTCGGAAAATCTAATCAGCGACATCACACCACTCACAAAACTAACACATTTAACAAAATTGGGACTGAAAAAAAACCAAATCAGCGATATCACACCACTTGCTGAATTAACACAGTTGGCGGAATTGCGGATCGGTGAAAATCAGATCAGCGATATTACACCCCTCACTGGATTGACACAATTAATAGACTTAGGACTCGAAAAAAACCAAATCAGCGACATAAAACCGATCATTGGATTGACACAACTAACAAATGTAGAATTCTGGGACAATCAAATCAGTGACATTACACCCCTCACCGGATTAACGCAAATCACGAAATTAGGACTCGGCGAAAACCAAATCAGCGACATAAAGTCACTCGTTGGACCAACAAATATCACAGAATTAGGACTCTGGGACAATCAAATTACCGACATTGAACCCCTTGCGAACTTGGCACAGATGCAGTTGTTAAACATCAGACGAAACCAAATTACGGACACCAGACCCCTCGCGAACTTGACGCAACTAACGCACTTATGGCTAAGCGGAAATCAGATCAGAAACATCACGCCGCTTGCTGGATTGACGCAGTTGACACACTTATTGTTGGATCAGAACCAAATCAGTGACATCAGTCCTGTTGAGAACTTTACAAGTTTAAAGTGTTTACATGTCAAAGAAAATCCTGTTCAGGATACGAGGCTGATTCACAAACTCTGTAAACAACTTCCGGATTTAGAATTGGATATTCAATTATCCTCTTTAGATAGATGAAGCATAGCGATCCTCAACGAAGGAATAGGCATCGCAAAGGAGTTACACAATGGACCCAATTCAGGAATATCTGAAACTTGAGACACGTCGCCAATTTTTCAGTAAATGTGCGTCAGGTCTTGGCGGCGCGGCACTCGCTTCACTCTTGCCGAACGCCGTTGTGAACGCGCTTGAAAACCAAGCAAAACCGAGATTCGGAGGTCTACCAGAACTGCCGCACTTTGCACCCAAAGCGAAACGGGCTGTTTACCTCTTTATGTCGGGGGCACCTTCACAACTTGACCTGTACGACTATAAACCGAATATGGGAGAATGGTTTGATACAGACCTCCCAGAATCCGTGCGGATGGGGCAACGTCTTACGACGATGACCTCTGGACAGGATAAGTTCCCGATTGCTCCGTCTATATTTGAATTCAAGAAGTACGACAACGGTGGCGACGGCGCGTGGATTAGCGAATTGCTGCCACATACCGGATCTATGGTGAAAGACCTCGCGATTATTAAGACTGTTCACACCGAAGCGATCAATCACGATCCTGCGATCACTTTCTTCTGTACCGGCGATGAGAGTCCGGGCAAACCGAGTCTCGGTGCGTGGTTGAGTTATGGTCTCGGTAGTGAAAACAGAAACCTACCTGCTTTCATTGTAATGAACGCCACGTGGAGCGGTCCATCGGGTGCACAGGCACTCTATAATCGTCTCTGGGGTTCTGGCTTTCTCCCATCGGAACACCAAGGTGTGCTACTTCGCAGCCAAGGCGATCCGGTGTTATTCCTCTCGAACCCGGAAGGTGTCAACGAGAAAACAAGGAAACAGATGTTAGACACCCTCGTGGAACTTAACAAGGAACTCTACGAGGAGATCGGTGATCCAGAAACGCACGCGCGTATCACCCAATATGAGATGGCATTCCGTATGCAGACAAGCGTCCCCGAACTTACCGACCTGTCGAAAGAACCGGACCACATCTTGGAGATGTATGGACCTGAAGTGAAGACCCCTGGCACATTTGCCAACTGCTGTATCCTCGCACGTCGGATGATGGAGCGCGATGTCCGTCTCGTTCAAGTCTTCCATCGCGGGTGGGATCAGCACGGCGACCTGCCCAAGAACATCCGCAATCAGGCACGCGACATCGATCAACCTTCAGCTGCGCTCGTTCAAGACTTGAAACAGCGGGGCATGCTGGACGAAACTTTAGTCGTCTGGGGTGGTGAATTCGGCCGAACTGTTTACTGTCAAGGCAAACTCAGCCCGGATAACTATGGACGCGACCATCATCCGAAGTGTTTCACGCGCTGGATGGCTGGCGGCGGTATCAAGGGTGGTGTTGTTCACGGCGAAACCGATGACTTCAGCTACAATATCGTCAAAGACCCTGTCTCTGTTGGGGACATAAATGCTACAATTCTCCACCAACTCGGCATCGATCACGAGGGGTTAACGTATAAGTTCCAAGGACTTGATCATCGGTTAACTGGGGTTGAAGAGAAAGTACGGGTTGTCAACGAAATCTTGGCATAGTCGTAGGCTTTTACGGCAGGCGTGCCTTGTAAGCGCGCCTGTCAACAATTTTGAGAAATGCACCACAACACTTGAATAGGACTTACGCACTGCTTCTTAAAGTCCCCCTGATAAGGGGGATTTAGGGGGTTAAAAATATGGAAAATACCGCTTTTTTGTGTCCAAATGTCCGATATTTGCTCAGTTTGCTTAATTCCTGTTGAATTAAGAAGTAGGTTTCGCAAAGGAGATTCACAATGGACCCAATTAAAGAATATCTCAAGCTTGAAACTCGCCGACAATTTTTCGGTAAATGTGCGACGGGTCTCGGTGGTGCAGCCCTCTCCTCATTACTGCCAAACACGCTTGTAAATGCCCTTGAGCAGCAAGCGATGCCACAAACCGGAGGCTTGCCTGAACTCCCGCATTTTGCGCCGAAAGCGAAACGCGCGATCTATCTCTTCATGTCTGGTGCACCCTCGCAGATGGACATGTACGACTATAAACCCACGATGGGGGAATGGTTTGATAAAGAGCTCCCGGAAACCGTACGGATGGGACAACGCCTCACGACCATGACCTCCGGACAGCAACGATTCCCGATTGCACCTTCTATCTTCGAGTTCAAGCAGCACGACAACGGCAGCGATGGCGCATGGCTCAGCGAGTTGCTACCGCATACCGCTTCAATGGTCAAAGACATCGCGATTATCAAATCATTACACACCGAGGCGATTAACCACGATCCAGCGATCACTTATGTTTGTACCGGCAATGAGACCCCCGGCAAACCGAGTCTCGGCGCGTGGCTCAGTTATGGGTTGGGTACTGAAAACGAGAACCTCCCCTCCTTTATTGTGATGAATGCGACGTGGACAGGCAGAAAGTCAGCACAAGCACTCTATAACCGGCTCTGGGGTGCCGGATTCCTCCCCTCCGAACACCAAGGTGTGCTACTCCGTAGTCAAGGCGATCCGGTGCTATTCCTCTCAAATCCGAAAGGCATGAGTGAAAAGGCACGGAAACAGATGCTGGATTCGCTGGTCAAACTCAATGAGGAACTCTATGAAGACATCGGTGATCCAGAAACGCACGCGCGCATTTCACAATATGAGATGGCGTTTCGGATGCAGTCGTCTGTCCCTGAACTGACAGACCTGAAGCAGGAACCTGCCAACGTCTTGGAGATGTACGGTCCCGATGTTAACACACCCGGCACATTTGCCAACTGCTGTATCCTCGCACGGCGGATGATGGAGCGCGATGTCCGACTCGTCCAAATCTTCCATCGCGGGTGGGACCAGCACGGGAACCTACCGAACGACATCCGTAACCAAGCACGCGACATTGATCAACCCTCAACAGCACTCGTCCAAGACCTGAAACAACGCGGTATGCTTGACGATACCCTTGTCGTCTGGGGTGGTGAATTCGGACGCACCGTTTATTGTCAAGGCGCGCTCAAGAAGGATAACTACGGGCGAGACCATCACCCGAAATGCTTCACGATGTGGATGGCTGGCGGTGGTGTGAAAGGTGGGATCGTCCACGGCGAAACCGATGACTTCAGCTACAATATCGTCAAAGACCCCGTCTCTGTTCGCGACCTAAACGCTACGATTCTTAACCAACTCGGCGTTGACCACGAACGGTTGACCTTCAAGTTCCAAGGACTTGATCATCGGTTAACTGGTGTTGAAGAGAAAGCGCGGATTGTCAGTGAGATATTGGCATAATCTGAAACACCTACTGTTCGACGCGCTTGAAAAGCGCGCCTACTTGCTAAGAAGATGAGATGAAAAAATTAAAAGCGGTTGTTGTCGGCGCAGGTTGGTCGGCGGAAGGGCACACAAAAGCGTTTCAACACTACGGTGTGGAAGTATTGGCTATCTGTGCCAGAAAACCAGATATTGTACAAAAAGTCGCGTCTGAGTTAGGCGTGCCTGAGGCTTCAACGGATTGGCGAAAGAGCCTGCTGAAACATAAACCGGATATCGTCGCGCTGACAACGCCTGCGATTCTACGGACTGAAGTCATTGAATTAGCAGTAGAACTCGGGTGCCATATTATCAGCGAGAAACCTTTAGCACTTACCGCAGCGGAAGCCGGACATATCTATAACCTCATCAAAGACACCGGGTTGAAACACGGCTTCGCCGCAACACATCTATACGATCCAAGCGTCGCTTACGTGCGAGAATTGTTGACGCAGCAGCACATCATCGGCGAACTAACGGCAGTCGATATCGGATACAGCCGTCGGATCCCAAGCAACACCTCTTCAAAGACAGTGAAGCCGTGGAATTGGATGAGCTCTTTGGCGCACGGCGGCGGTACATTGAACAATGGACTCACACATCGGCTCGGTATGCTGGAACGGATGACCGGTATGAAAGTTGTTTCGGCTGTCGGTGAAGCTAAAACAATGCTTAGAAAAGCACCGGTTGTGCCAGAGATTCGCGACTTTCGGGTGTGGCGGAGCAGAGAAATTACAACTGAAGAGGCATCAAAACTCGAATGGCGGGTGTGTGATGCAGAATGGGATTATTCGGCGTTCTTCAAATTGCGGACTCCTGAAACGGCAGATACCGAAAACAGTATCCTCGTAACGATGCGTACGAACCCAGGTGTACCGACCCATGCACCGACTGGCGGTTGGTATTTCTATGGGACTCACGGAACGCTTGTCGGAAGCGGCGGACATATCCTATCACCTCTTACAAAACACGCTGCGGAAACGTCCGAGGAATTGCCTGTTCCACAAACTTTCACAGATGACCTACCCCGTATCGGGGACGACATCCAAAACAAATGGGTCGCGCTTGTTCGGGATTTCCTTGCGGATATTCAGGACCGTCCACACGACCCGTATTTAACATTTCAAGACGGTTGGCGTTACCAAATCGCTATTGACGCGATCCGGGGAAGCAAAGGATGGACACAGACCCCCGGTTAAACGAGAGCAAATAGGTATCGCGACCAGAGGTCGATCCTACAGGAAGCGGCTGCCTGAGAATTAGTTGATTAAACCCTCACCTCGCAAAAGTGCAGTCTTAACCACTTGCTCCTTATCTTATGGAAATGGAAAATTTATGCCTAAACTGGTTGTCAAAAACTTTATAAATATCCGAGAAGCAGAAATCGACATGGATAAAACTTTAGTCGTTTTCATTGGCGCGACAGCCAGCGGCAAAAGCGTGCTCGCGAAGCTGCTCTACTTTTTTCACGAATTAATTCGCGATTTTCGGCAACACATCAAACAAATCAATGCTTACCCGCCGGAACCTCTGAAACCTGTTTCACCAGACTTGTCAACGGTATTTCGCGCACAAATCTCGTATAAATTCCGAGAGTTTTTTGGCGATGCAAGCGAACTAACGCTGATGACAGATAATGACGATGCTATAACACCATTTGAAATTACCTACCACTATACAACGGACAGTACAATCACGTTGACATTAGACGATGAAAAAACGCTTGAAATCAAGCTGCCCACCGTTATGGACGAAGTTGAAACTCTCAGTTACGCTTTACAAGAAAAGTTAAGACAGTTTGAAAAAAAACAACTCAGCAGTGAAGCAAAGGATGCGGATCCACCGACAAAAGCAAAGGATGCGGATCCACCGACAAAAGCAGATGTGTCTTCAGCGGATAACGAGCAGGAATCTAAAACGAGCGATCGGTTCTTTTTTATTTTAAAGATGGCAATCGGGATAAGCGACATCACTGAGAAGTTAGCCGGTACATACCGTGATAGCCTTTTCATTCCTGCGGATCGGAATATCGCTGTCAACTATCCAGATGCTCTTAAAAGGATCTTCTACGGCGGTATAAAAAGCGATCTCCAAACGCGTGCTGCCACTCGCCCACGTGTGAATCTACATCTCATTGCCCGTTTTTTGGAAAAGAACGAGGAATTCCTGGATACCTTTAGCACACAGAATTTTCACAATATCTTCGACGAAAAAGCTGAATCGGAATCAGACAGTATTGATAAACCGATGATGGAATTCCTACTTAAAAAGATCTCATACATCTTAAAGAGCGAATACGAAACTATAGGTAAGATTTCCGAATCTCGACTCTTTTCGCATCCGACCGGCGAGAATGCCGCTTTTTTAGAGAAGGCATCAACGGGGCAGCAAAACATCATACGGATTCTACAAGATATGTTCATGAACGTGCTTTACAATGAAGTTATCTTCCGAGTGATTGAAGAACCGGAAGCACACCTACATCCAATGGCACAAAAACATCTCATGCATATCATTACCCTGATGCGAAATCATATCAATAGCCAGATTGTTATAACAACCCATAGCCCGTATCTTTTGGCGGTTCTTAAAAACCTATTAACCGCAGGACAACTGTCAGAAAAAGAACCGGAGGCTGCTGCAGAGATGGAAGCACTCACACCCAAGTTATGTTGGTTAAATCCTGATGATGTCGAGGTTTACCATCTTAAAGATGGTATAAGTCATGCCATTGTACAGCCGGAAGCGGAACCCGTTCTCGAAAACCCACTTGCCGATCTCCTCGCAGAATTCTAAATAGTGTATCGGCACCCCCTAACACGTCTCCACCACAGTTGATATCAACATCTACCTGATTATAAAAAACAAGGTAAAGGCACAAATGTACGAGAAGCACAACGAAACAATTACAGCACGAGTTTTCCTTGAGGCACTACAAAGTGATGCGACATCCATTACATTCACGAATTGCATCATTGAAGGGGTCGTCGATATCTTTTCTGCCGAATTGGAACGTGACGAAAATGACCGGATTCTTCTCAACAAGAGCCTCTCTTGCACGGGGTGTACGTTTAAAAACATTGTCAATTTCCGGACAGTTGTCTTCGAAAAAGATGTGGACTTTCGGCGCACCCTTTTTGAGGCAGATCTTGATTTAGATGAAGCCATCTTACATGGTTCCTGTGCGTTCCGTGAGACTATCTTCCAGAGGCGCGCTGACTTTCACAGCGCGATCTTTCACAAGAGTGCCAGCTTTTGGCGGGCGATATTTAACAACGTCGCCGATTTTCATAGGGTTGAATTCCGTAGAAACGCCGTATTTCATGAGGCTTATTTCTACAATGAGGTTAATTTTCGGAGCACCCTATTCCAAGGCATATTTGACTGCAGAGGGACATGGTTCTCTGAGACAACGGCGTTCAATAGTGCTACATTTCTCGGCACCGCTAACTTTATCTCGGCGCAGTTTGTTTCTGTCGCTGCCTTTCGCGATATTCAGTATGTCCCGAACACCCTTTTTCCCTTAATCAAGGCGAAACTTAGCAAAAAACTGCATCGTGCAACCGAATTCTATTTAGATAGCCGACACGTAGACGAGGTCGAGAACCCTTTTTTCAAACGATACGTTGCCGACCAACAGTTCATTCGCGCCTTCAACCAAGCGAATCCTGTACTGGCGCGTTTATGGCGATGGAGCTCCGATTATGGACGGAGTTTAGTGCTTTGGGCATCCTGGTCAATCCTTTTCGCTACTCTGTTCGCGATTGCGTATAGATTTCCTATTCCGTCATGGATACCAACATGGCTACAAGACTTCGCGCCTCAATTCCATCAAACCACAGGTGCGTATAGCGGGGAGCCGTTAACCCTCTGGAACTGTTTCTACTTTAGTATCGTCACTTTTACGACGCTCGGCTTCGGGGATGTCGTAGCGGACAATGCCCCTGCGCGTTTTCTCGTTACGCTGGAGGTTATCTTTGGGTATGTGATGTTAGGTGGGTTAATCAGTATATTCTCAAATAAACTTGCGAGTCGGAGTTAGCTTAACGTGAGTTCGAGATATGATGGATCTGGCTCTTGTAGGCCCCATACGCGAGTTGCGATGGAGACCCCGAATTGAACGAAAATCAAAGGTGTCCCTTCATTAGTTGTCTTGTTGGGTTTCGCTATATCTATCCATAGGTGTCAATTTAAGAAAAATAATAGCCTCGGTCCCCAGGTCCGGTAGGCGCGGTTTAAAACCGCGCCGGGTCTTGGGCACAAACTTTGTATAACCCAAATCGCTCTTTAGTCCCGTAGGGTTTATTTGCTGGGGTATTTCTTCAGCATCTGTGTAGAAACTGCATCAACCAAAGACCTAAGCCCCAGAGGGGCGGCATCTGTAAAGACGCTCCTACAAAATACCGAGAAACATCCCTAAATTGACACCTATGGGTTTCGCTATGTCTATCTTTAGGAATCGGTTATTGAAACTCGGAGTTCTCTGTATAACTGAAAGGTTCTCGGTCTTTTACCGCTCTACCCAACCTACGTTTAGACTTACATTTTATTATCAAACTCATGTTAGCTTAATAAATACAAGGAAATCTCTCGATGCAAATTAGAACACAATACACTTTCCTGCGTGGGTTGCAGTCAATATTTGTTGACATCGAAATTTGTGCGAAAAACATCTTGAACATTACGTTAATCAGTCTAACCCTCATACTATTTTACACGGGAAACCAGCAGGTTGCGATCGCACAAGAATCCTCTGTCCCTGTTTATACCGACTATTTCGATCACATTACGCTCTTTTCTGAGGGCAGAATCACCCGTTTTACGCAGATGCCGATTCGGGTCTACATCTCGCCTATCCTAAAAGAGAGCCCGTATCTACCCGAAATCCGACACGCCATGCAAGCATGGCACACCGTCAGTGACGGCGACCTCCGCTTTGAAGAGACCGAGATACCCCAGAACGTAGACATCCGCGTCAGTTGGGGACACAGTGGTCTCCACACCGATTTTCAGGATACAAGACTCGGTAGTGCGGAACTCACACGCCTCAAGGATACAAAGCAGATGGTTATGCAAGATCCAGCTGCCCCGGATGCCTCACCTCCGTTTACCGTTGAGGTGATACTTATGTTGGAAGGCGATGGCACCATCGGTGAACTATCCCAAAAAGAGATGCGGACGGTCTGCCTCCATGAGTTTGGACACGCAATCGGACTATGGGGACATAGCCCACATCCCGGTGATGTCAGTTACCCGACAGCAACAGTGCAACAGCCATCGACACGCGATATAACCACGTTGCGTAAACTCTACAATACACCGCTTCATACGCCACAACACGACATCGCTATCAAGGTCTTGAAATCCGAGATTGACGCGAAACCGTACGCGGAAAAGAAAAAACGTCTCCGACATCACTACCTGCTCGGAACCGTCCACTTTGATAAAGGCAATACAGCATCTGCAATCGGGAGTTTTCTGACCTGCAGGCAGTTAGATGCTAAGTTTCAACCTGCAATAGAGAAACTAATTCAAGTCTACCACGAAACCGGAAAAACACATGACGCGATCGCACTCCTTGAGAAACGGATAACGCAGAAACCGTCGCCAGCGGATTACAATACGCTCGGTATCTTCTACTACGAGAAAAAAGAGGCGGAAAAGGCGATACACGCGTTTGAAAAGGCACTTCACATTGCACCGTATCATAAAGCGGCGCGGCGAAACTTACATCAACTCCTCCGAGCTAAGGGATTCAAAGCGTTAGCGGCAAAAGACTTTGAGACCGCCACTACTACGTTTGAAAGGGTGCTTCGGATGGATCCGCTCGATGCACCTACCTATCAACTGATGGGGAACGGATACGCGCAAGTCGGGCAATTTGAGACAGCGATCAACTATTACCAGAAGGCAATTGATATTAACCCCGTTGATGCACTCACGAAGCATCACCTTGCAGAATGCTATAACAACTACGGGGTCGCCCTGCGAAATCGTGGCGAATGGGATGCGGCAATTGATGCCTATCGTAACGCGTTGTTGCTAATGCCGACGCTTGGTATTGCCCGTACAAATTTAGGCGATGTGTTCACCCGAAAAGCGAACGCGCACACCGAAGCAGGCGAATTAGACGAAGCCGTGAACGCCTATCTCGAATTACAGAAACTCCATCCAAACGAAATGCAGATCCGCAATTTACTCGGGGAGTTATATCTAAAAAAAGGCGACTATGCTGAGGCACTGTCGGCATTCCAACACATCTACAATGCCGATCCGAACGCTGAGCATGCGCTACATAATCTCATCGCCGCCTATCACCATTATGCACGAAGCCTTAGCGACACAGAAGAGTACACCACAGCGATCCAACTGCTTCAGAAAGCACTCCAACTCGCGCCGACTGACCTGAATTTGCGTTTGAGTCTCGCAAATGCCTATCAGGGTGCGGGGAACTACGAAGATGCCGCCGTAGAAGTGTCGCGCGTCTTGGCACAAGAACCGGAGAACCCACAAGCGAAGGAGGAAGAGATTAACCTCCGAATCCGGCGCGGGAATGCCCTCATGGGACAACGACAATACGCCGCCGCTATTGCTGAATTCGAGGGGATCCCTGAATCCAAGCGAAACATTGAGATTTACAACACCCTCGGCTACCTCTATCTTGTGCAGGGTGAACACCAGAACGCACTTGCAGGTTTTGAAACCGTCCTCCGGAAAGATCCGATTAATATGCCGGCGTTCAGGAATTTATTGTCGTTAGAATCACAACTGATCCGGCATCGTTTTGATAAAATGAAAAGCGATAACCTCACCAAGGTCCGATGTACCCTCGCACTTACCTTAATCAGACGAAAACAGACGAACGCGGCGATCGAAAAATATCAACTCGCATTGAAATCTAAATCCGAAGAGATGGACGCGCTTCTCATTGAAACCGGCAAACACCTCGCTAACTGGTTTCAGCAACACGGCGACATGGAAAACCGAGAGACAATTCTCCTTTGGGTTGAAGAACGTAGTAGCAGATAATTTTGTGATTTTCCATTGTCTGAATCGCGAATGGACGCGGATGACGCGGATAAGAGGGTTTTGAACGTTGAAAACCGTTCGTGCTGAATTCCCGAAGCAGCGAGTTAATCCTTGTTAGGCGTTAATGAGGTATGCAACCTTGCCTCTCCATAAATCCTGCCTTAAAAAGAAAAAGGGTCAGGCAAACATGCCCGACCCGGGGTATAGGTGCGGTTGCTTCTGGATGACTACTGAGTACCACCGCCACCACCACCGCCACCGCCGCCACGACGACCACCAGCACCACGAAAACGATTCATACTTTGCTGCATCTCTGTAACCCGATTCTTCGTCAGCTTCGATAATTTCGCCCGCTGTTCTTCCGTCAATACCTCTTTGAGACTCATGTTGAATTCCATGAGAATTGTCTGGATTTCCTTTTCTGTGGCTTTACGCATTTCGGGTTGACCTAACGCTTCCATCTTTGACGCAATATTGTCTCGACCTGTCTGATAGATGGGACGTGCTTTCAGGAGTGCCTCGTCGTCCACCTTCACAGCGAACGTCAAATCTAACCAAGAATTATCAACAAGGGATACGTAGTTCATCGTTGGCATTCTCCTGTTGCCGCGTTCACCACCCTGACGATTTCCACGTTCACTTTGGGCGTTCTGTGCGTTCCGGTCGGGACGTTGTGCCGACGTTGCGTGTTGAAAAACAAAAACTCCTACTATTGCGATAACTGCGATTGCACCGATTGCAAAAAATTTCTGCTTCATTTTCATTTCTCCCATTAAAATTTTGTTTGTGTGAATACCCCGTGATTGTCAATCAATCTTTTCTTGGAAGGCGTTCACATTTTGAGTTCGCTTCTTTAGTCAAATCTATTCAGAAAAGGTTCGTTTTTTTTTGCAAATACGAGGCATAGGACTCAGTATTCCTTGTTTTTGCTGGCGAGATTGGAAACTTCAACCAGTCACCATCGTTGGTAAGTGTATCCTGCAACCAAACCATAGGTATCAATTTAGCGGTCCTCCAGGCCCGGTAGGTTCGGTTTCCTAACCGAACCGGGCTTATGCAAACCTGTTAGCCTGGGTTTCCCTCTTTTGGCGGTGTTGTTTAGAAGATGCTTTTTTCAATGGTTTCCATAAACAAGTTTCCGTCCCTACGGGACTCAAGAGGGGTTTTGGAGTAGGCAAGGTTTGTGGCTAAAAGCCGGCGCGGTTAGAATGCATATCGCATTTGGGCGAGTACGCCGCAAAACCGCACCTACCGGGTCTGGGACTGAGGCTGTCCTTTTTTCTTAAATTGACACCTATGGTAAGTGTATCCGGCAACCACACCATAGGTATCAATTTATAGTAAAGCCCGAAAATACGTGGACACTTTAGAAAACACAAAACCCCAACCCCGCCAAGCTTTGGGTGTGTAATTAATTGTGGGCTTTACTATAAAAAAAGAATAAATCTGTTTTTCTGGAGTGGACAATGCACGGATCACCTGAACCGCGGATTACACGGATTAACCGGCACTGAATCTAAACTTTCCGTCCCGTTTAATCGTCTAAATAGTTTAGCGCACGCGTGTCGTGTGAAATTGTCAGCGTGCCTATTGGAAACTATACCGAGTGAATGGACGTAAAACTATCGCATCAGTGGTAGAAGAGAAGTCTTGTGACACTATATCCGCCCCGACGAGAATTTAGCCAGTCTGGAAGATAAAAGCATCCGTTGTATTATTATTTTTAGGATCGATTGCGGTGCCGTGCGGTTGGAAGGGGTCCATGCGTCCCACGCAATAACAAACATTATTGAGCAAACCTCTCTACCAATCAATGGTTGCAAAACTAAAAGGAATTGAAAATGAAACCTATAATCACGACACTTGCTTTGCTAATACTTGTAGGACTCGTGGTACAACCGGTGTTAGCACAGACTGTCAAAGATGGGCTCGTGGCCTACTGGGCATTCAACGATGAAGATGGCGACACCGCAAGCGACGCAAGTGGCAACGGACACGATGGAACGTTGGAAGGAAACCCTGAATGGACTGATGGGATCTTCGGGGGAGCACTTGAATTCGACGGAGACGGAGATGAGGTGGTCGTCTCGCATGATGCGGCACTCAATCCAGAAGAATTCACTGTATGTGCTTGGGCAAATGTTGAAAAAGGAAGTGGAGGTGCCCATCGTGCGGTGCTCGCGTCTCGTGATGACTTCCCGCAACGTGGGTACATCTTTTATGCAGAACCCGGCGATACATGGCAGTATTGGACAGGTATTGGCGGCGGATGGAATCCTGTTCAGGGACCCGCAGTGGACGCAGGCGAATGGAGCCACCTTACCGGTGTCTATGCAGATGGCACACAAAAATTCTACGTAGATGGTGAACTTGTAGGAGAAAAAGATGCCGCGCTTAGCATCAATCCAGGTCAGGAATTCCTTATAGGTGCAAGCGCGAATGAACTTGACCCGCACATGTTCCTATTCAAGGGTAAAATTGATGATGTACGGCTCTATGACCGAGAACTGAACGAAGATGAAATCGCACTCGTGATGGAAAGTGAAGCAACGGATGTAAAAGTATTGGGCAAGCTGGCTATCACCTGGGGACAACTTAAGACCGATTAACAGCACCTGATTCGCACTGTTTTCTGAAGAAAACGGGAAACCTCAATCTATTCTCAGATTGAGGTTTCTTCATTGCAAAACCCTATGGGCATTTAGTTTTCCAAAATTTTAGGTTCTACATTCTCCGCTGTAGGAGCGAACTCCGATTCGCGACTTTCAAATCAATCGGTTCTACATTCTCCGCTGTAGGAGCGAACTCCGATTCGCGACTTTCAAATCAAAACGACTAAAAGACCGAAAACTAAATAGCCCTGAGCAAAACCCTTTCAGACATTGACACCCCCAAATCTATATGCTATAATAAACAGAAAGGGAGGGTCGCATGGATTGGAAAGACGCACTGCCGGAAATCATAACACAACCCGGTTCACGGCTCCGGTTTGAGGAACCGCTCTCGAAACATACCCACTTCGGCATCGGTGGTGAAGCGACGGCTTACATCGAAGTCAGCACGATATCTGAACTGTCAGCATTGGCGCGTTTCCACAGGCAGTGGGACGTTCCGATCGCCGTTATCGGTCGCGGGTCCAATTTGCTGGTGAGTGATACCGGTTTCAAAGGCATCGGTATCAGGTTAGTCGGTGAGTTGGCAAAATTAGAGGTTACCGGGAACGTTGTCTCGGTCGGTGCGGGGCTTGCACTGCCAGCATTGTCAAAAATAATGTCGCAACGTGGCTTGAGCGGTGTGGAATTTACGTTCGGTATCCCTGGATCCGTTGGTGGTGCGCTGATTATGAACGCCGGTGCATGGGGCAGCAGTTTCGGAGATGTCGTCACAAACGTTACGGTCATGACTGACACGGGTGAACTTGTCAATTTAACGCATGCCGAAGCACATTTTGAATACCGACACAGCGGTTTGGACATCTATTTCTGTGTTACAGGTGCGACGCTGGCACTTGAGACAGGGAATGTTGACACCATCACAGCGCGGATGCAAACGCTCTTCAAGCAGAAAGTCGCAACGCAACCGTTCGCTGAAGAGAATGCAGGGTGTATGTTCAAGAATCCACCCAGTGATTCCGCTGGACGGCTGATCGATATCAGCGGATTGAAAGGCTATCGTATCGGCGGTGCAGAGGTGTCCACGGTGCATGGGAACTTTATCCTCAACATTGACAATGCGACAGCAGAAGATGTGCTGAAGTTAGTCGCGCATATCCAACAGCAGGTCCGCGAAAAGACAGGAATCTCCCTCCAAACAGAGGTAAAACGATTGGGGTTTGGTTAGAAAGTCGCTAAGGACGGATCACCGTGCCATCTATCCGACGTTCCGGTGCCCAACCACCGTTGAGTGGATGCTCGGGAAACGGGAATCGCGCCGCGAGTTCTTCGTTTAGGTCCATGCCGAGTCCGGGTTCATCATTTGCCCAAAAACAACCATCCCGAATTTCCGGGCAACCGGGAAAGACCTCTTTGGTATTCTCACCGAAAACATGCTGCTCCTGAATCCCGAAATTATAGCACGCCAAATCCAGTGCAACGTTGGCAGCATGCCCGACAGGGGAGACATCCCCCGGTCCATGCCATGCCGTGCGTACGCCGAAGAATTCACAGAACGCGGCGAGTTTACGCGCAGGACTGATGCCACCGATTTGCGAGATATGTACCCGAATAAAGTCGATGAGCCGGTCCTTGATAAGATGAACGTACTCATTCGGATTGTTGAACAATTCGCCCATCGCAATCGGAATGCTCGTCTGCTGGCGCATCAGTTGGAAATAGTCTACGTCCTCCGGTGCAAAAGGGTCTTCGAGGAAGAAGAGGTTATACGGTTCCAGATTTTTCGCGAGATTAATCGCTTGGATGGGTGGGATGCGTTCATGCACATCGTGGAGGAGTTCTACCTCGTCGCCTAACTGCGTGCGCAGATGATCGAAAAGTTTGATGATGGTATTGACATAAGGTGTCGGTTCAAAGGCAGGCGAACTCCGCTTTCCACCACCCGCGCCATAAGTCGAATACCCCGGTATTGCCACCTGTGCGCGGACATAACGATAGCCTTGCTCCATATAACGGCGGATATTCTCCTCTACTTCCTCAAAAGTCCCACCGCCTGCGTGCGCATAAAGCGTTGCAGCCTCACGGCATTTGCCGCCGAGTAGTTGGTAGACAGGCATACCCGCACGTTTGCCCATGATGTCCCACAAGGCAATATCCACACCGCTAAGTGCATTGTTCAGCACGGGCCCATTTCGCCAATAGGAACTGACAAAACTGGTCTGGAAGATGTCCTCTATGTTCGTCGGATCTTTCCCGATGAGAAAAGGCTTGAGATATTCATCAACCGCTGTCGCCACGGCGAGCGGACGTTGTGTAAACGTGGCACAACCGATGCCGTATAAGCCGGGTTCACTCGTCTCAATCTTAACAACGACGAGCCGAGTGCCATTCGGTGCTGTCAGAATCGTTTTTACATCTGTAATTTTCAAAGTGATCGTTCTCCTGTCTTATCAAATTTCGCAATGCGCAAAGTATACCAAACCGGATGTGACGTGTCAAGAAATTCTCGAGCTGCTATACGGTCATTTAGTTCTACAATAAAAGTGAATGCTAAATTGAGACATACCCATGTAGGAGCGAACTCCGATTCGCGACTTTCATAAAAAAACGTGAGTTCGATAATAAAAATTGAAGATGTCCCGTAGGTTGGGTAAAGCCGTGAATGACCAAGAACCCTTCAGTTTACCAAGAAAAGCCTGCTTTTCAATGGCACATTCATCGAAACAGACATAGCGAAACCCAACAATCCAACGCCACCCGTATGAGAATGTGTCGGGTTTCTAATACCAAATTAACGTGATTTGTATTATTTTTCCATTTTGCAAATCCACAGAAAACCGACATGTGCCTGCACCTTCTTTGTGTTTTCAGAGAACCATTGACACCTTTTCACAACGGCTTCTTCAAGTGCTGAGAGCGTTGTAAAAACTTTATTCACAACCACCTCTCGCAACAAAGGCCAGAGCCGTTCGGCAGGTTGAAGTTCTGGTGTGTACGGGGGCAAATGAAATAACTCAATCCCTTCTGGGACTTCTAAATCCTTACCCGTGTGAAAACCGGCACGATCTAACAAAAGGATTATCTGTTTCTTGCCTTCCGGGTTCACATCACGCGCAAACTCTGCCAAGGCAAGGTTCATGACTTCAACACTCACACTCGGCATCAGCAGCCAATAGGTCTCACCTGTCTGTGGACGGACAAAACCGAAACCATAAAACCACTTATATGCCGGACACACGGGGGCTATCGGTCTTTCACCTCGCTTCGCCCAGACACGCCGATGAACCGGCAATAATCCCAAGCGCGTCTCGTCTTCTGCCCAGATCTCTACCGGTTTCTCTGGGTGCTGACTTTCAAGCGTAGCTACCCGCTCCTTGAGTTTTTTTTTAAATGTTTGCTGTGCCTCGGGTGTTGCGGCTGCCTGATGTTGCGGACGAGGTGTTTGTAAAGTATAACCGAGACGTTTGAGATATTTCCAACCTGACACGTCACTGACACGACGCTGGAGTGTCTCAGATATCCACGCAGCCACTTTCGGACCCGTCCAAAGACCCCCATCACCAGGAGGCGCAGAAAGGGCAGCTGCAAGGGCGGCTTGCTGTGTTTCATCCAAAAAACGCACACCTGTATTATTTTTGCGTTTATCTCGCAAAGCGGCTTCGCCTTCAGCATTATAGCGTTTGAGCAACTTGCGAACCCAGTCCGGCGTGCATCCTACAATCTCAGCGACTTGCCGGGGGGTGCGTGAATCTCTGGTATCCGCAAGGAGCCAAATAATATGCCAGTGCGTCCGTTCCCGAAGACATTCACATTCAAGATACCTTTGTTTAACAACTTCTACTGAAAAGTGGGGGAAAACCTCATGTTTTTGCTTTTTCATCTCTTCACAATAACATATCTAAAAAATATACACAAGAATAGTCGCGTTAATATGGTATAACTATACGCTTATGTCGAACTCACGTTACCAAAATAGCTAAAACCCTAAAACTAAATACCCCTATAGCTGCTATTTTTTCGTCAAAATTAGATTCTGATACGTGTCAACAACAGCAGAAAACCCTGGCGGTATTACAGTCGTCGCGCTGAATTCTGTCACAATAGCGGGACCTGCGATTTGGTTGCCGGGACGTAACGCCTCGCGGTGGTAGAAATCGGTCGGGAGTGCTTCACCCTCAAATACGACACGGTTTTGGACGGTAAACGCTTCAGACGGATCGGCATCCGCAAGCGGCAACGATTGGATAGGAGGCTTGTCGGTTTCCCCAGTTGCCGTAAGTCGTAGGTTTACAACTTCAACCGGTGCGTCGGTGCGAGCATAGCCAAACCGTTGATCATGCGCGGCGTGAAATTTCTCAACAAGTGTTTGTGTCTCCTGTAGGCGCGTGCTCGTCTCAGTAAAATACGGGATATTTAATTCATAAGACTGGCCCTTATACCGCATATCAAGTGAACGGTCAATTTTAAGTTGATCAGGCGTGAACCCTTCCGGTTTCATCTCATTTTCCGCACGGTTTAAGAGTTCGTCAAACCCAGCGTTTAACGCTTCAATGCGTGTTTCCCTGTCCGTTCCAAACTGCCATAGCACAGTCCGCGAATAGTCTTTGACGACATCTGCAAACAACATCCCGTAGGCTGAGAGTAAACCGCCGTTTGGTGGGATCAGGATTGTCCCAATGCCGAGGTTTTCTGCCATAAATGCGGCGTGCAAACCGCCAGCACCTCCGAAGGAGACGAGTGTGAAATCGCGTGTATCAAATCCACGTTCCACAGAGATGACCTTGATGGCGCGTTCCATCGCTGCGTTGGCAACTTTGAGAATACCGTCGGCGGCTTGCAGTGGTGGGATTCCGAGTCGCGCCGCAAATTTTTCAATGTATGTGCTTACTTTATTGGAGTCAAGTGACATCGCGCCCCCCAAAAACTGGGTCGCTGCGATGCGCCCTAAAAAGAGGTTCGCGTCGGTTACCGTGATGTCTTCTCCGTTATTCCCATAACAGATTGGGCCTGGGGCTGCGCCCGCGCTCTCTGGTCCAACGCGCAGCGCGCCCCCCGTATCCACAGTCGCGATAGAACCGCCGCCTGCACCGACCGTATGGATGTCAATCAATGGCACCTTGATCGGGAGACCGCTGATCGTGCTTTCTGTCGTGAGCGAGATGCCGTTATTACAGAGGCTTACATCCGTTGAGGTGCCGCCCATATCAAATGTGATGATCTGGTCATAGCCAGCAGTTTTGGCGATCTGATACGCGCCGAGAACACCCCCCGCGGGACCAGAAAGAACCGTGCGGATACCAACAGATGTCCCTTTGGACGGCAAGTTTTCAGTTTGCAATTTTCCCTGAAATGCCTCAACAGAAACACTGCCGCCGTTGGAAAGCATTAGTCGGAACGATTCTGGGAACTGCTCAGAATCTGTCAGTGTAGAGAGATGTCGTTCTAAGGTAGGACGGATATAGGCATTCGCAACGGTAGTGCTGAAACGTGCGTACTCCCGGTATTCGGGCAAGACCTCGTGCGAACACGAAATCGGTATCCCAAGCCGTGTGAGGTGTTCCGCAACAATCTGTTCGTTTTGTGGGTTGACGTAGGCAAAAAGGAAGCAGATCGCGACTGCATCAAGTTCCAGTGTAGAAAGTTCGGACGCGAGTGCCTCCAAATCGGCGGGTTCAATCTGGGCCTGGATTTCGCCTGTGTGAAGTGTCCGTTCCGATATACCGAAACGTCTGTCGGCAGGGACGAGCGGTGCTGGACGTTCTACGAAGAAATCGTAGAGACTTGGACGTGCCTGTCTGCCTATCTCTAAAATGTCTTCAAAGCCTTTCGTCGTAACGAGGGCAATGCGCGCGCCTCTACGTTCAAGGAGAGCGTTTGTCGCTACCGTCGATCCGTGGACAATCTCCAGCTGCTTAGCATCGGTGCTGTGGAGACGCAAGATTTCACCCACGCTTTGTATCACAGCGTGTGCTGGATTTTGGGGTGTAGATAGGACTTTGTGCGTAAACAGGTTGCCGTTGATACGCATCACGATGTCCGTGAAGGTACCACCCGTATCAACACCTATATTTTTAATATTTTTAACTATGGGGGTTTCTGCTCGATTTTCTCCCATTGTCAGCCCCTTCAAGAAACTACCACGTTCTTCGGTGTACCTTCCAGAAAAGCGATGATATTGTCCACCGCGCCCTCGTTAAGGAGTTCAACGCCTTCAGGGGTCATATCGGCACAGTGCGGTGTTAGAATTACCTGTTCGCACGCTAAGAGGGGATGATCTGCCGGCAGCGGTTCCTGATCATAGACATCAATCGCAGCACCGCCGAGGTGTTCGCTGTTTAATGCCTGGATCAGCGCGTCGGTGTCAAGGACTCCGCCACGTGCGACGTTGATTACGAGCGCGCCCGGTTTCATCAAACCGAATTCACGCTCACCGATGAGGTGGTGACTCTCCTCTGTCAGTCTGACATGCAGACTGACAACATCGGCAGTACGGAGGAGTTCGTCCAGAGAAACAAACCGAACACCGAGTTCCTCTGCACGCACCGCTGAAGGGTGATACGTCCATGCGATAACATTCATCCCGACTGCGCGTCCGAGGCGTGCCATCTCTGCCCCGATATGCCCGGTGCCGATAATCCCTAAAGTTTTCCCTTGCAGGTAGACATTGTCCATACGGGGCCATCCGCCCGCCTTCATAGAGGCTGTCAGGAACGCTGCACGTTTGGCGAGCGCGAACATCAGCCCGAACCCGTGTTCCGCGACAACCGGCGCGGTGCGTCCGGGTTGATTGCAAACAGTAATGCCGCGCGCTTTCGCCTCATCAAGTCCAATCATATCCGTTCCGATGGAGCAGAGCGAAATCAACTTGAGTTTGCGGAGTTGGCGTAGGATTTCTGCGGGCCACTTGACGAGTCCGCGTGAGTTGATGAGGATGTCTGCATCTTCGGCACGGCGGATTTTCTCTGCGTCAGTCTCGGGACGGTCAGTGTAGAGGACAACATTACCGTAGGGTTTCAGGCGTTCGAGATGCGGTGAGCCTTGGATTTGTGGTGGTAAATCACCCGGGACAACAATCTTGAGTCTATTCACAAGCTATTCCTTTCTGTCTATTCCGCACCCCAATCGTGCGTTTTTGTGCCGCCGTCATAGACAACAGCGTGTCCTGCTTCCAGCAACGCCTCAGCGACATCAGTAGATACACCATCTTTGAAGCATATCACATCCGAGACGGTGCGACCCGCGTATTTATCCAACTCCGGATTCTGAATCACGAATCCGAGGGTGCCGTCATCTTTGCTGTTGTCAAGGAGGAGCTGTTTGAGAAAGTCTGTTGCGGCTTCAGCACGTTCTTTTTCCCGTTGAATGGAGGCTTCAGTACGGTCACCACGGATCGGACGCTTTTCAGGTGTATCTATCCCTGCTATTCTGATATCTGTGATGCTATAAATGCCGTCGGCACGGCGTTCAATACCGGGCCAGAGGGTTAGTTGCGCCTCGCTCATGCCCGGCGTTGGTGAATGGAACGGATAGATTAGGATAGCCACATCTCGGATTGTGTCGCCATCGTAGACCTCGTCAATGCTGCCAATTGTACCGTAATAGATTGGTGCGCTGCTTTCGGGGGGCAGCACATCAGATGTCTCACATCCGGCAAACGACAGACACAACAGAAATAGTAATAATTTTCTTAGAATTGCGGTACGAGATAATAGAGACATGATACCTTTAGACGTGAACGGAGAACCCGACGGCGCGTGCCTACTACTTTTTAAAAACACTGACGGTATAAGGAGACAATCTCTTCAGCGGTAGCCTGCCGCGGGTTATTCGCCGGACTTCCGCTTGCAATGGCATCTACTGCCATCTGTTCAATCACGTCCTCAAATTTATCTCTGTCAATTCTATCAATTTCGCCGAGCCGCGGCATCTGAATATCAGAGACGAGTCGTTCCACAGCAGAAACGGCTGCGTCTGCCTGACGCATCGGAGATAAGCCGTCGATCGGTTCACGCATCGCACGCGCAATATCTGCGAAGCGGTCTGGCGCGCCGACAACGCTAAACGCCATCACATCGCGTAACAACACCGAATTTGAGAGTCCGTGATGGATGTGGAAATATGCCCCAATCGGACGCGACATCCCGTGGACCAGAGCGACAGAGGAATTACTGAATGCCATCCCTGCTATAGACGCACCGATCATCATGTCTGTGCGTGCGCGGATGTTCTCACCATCTGCCCACGCTTGCCGTAGCGACCCCGAAATCATTTCAATCGCCTTCAATGCGAGTGCGTCGGTTATCGGTTGCGCGCGTTTGGAGATGTATGCCTCTATTGCATGCGTCAAAGCATCAACGCCAACCGCTGCCGTTAGATGTGGCGGCGTTGTGAGGGACAGCAGTGGGTCCACAAGCGCGACGTGTGCCAGCAGACAAGCACTACTGAGCATCATCTTGACATTCCGCTCGGTATCCGTAATGACGGTAACCTTGGAGACTTCGCTGCCGGTACCGCCTGTTGTCGGTATAGCAATAAGCGGAGCACCCAGATTCGGGATCTTGTCCACCCCCATGTAATCGGCGAACTTTTCCATAGCAAGTTCTGGCTTGCAAGCTACGCCAGAAGGGCCATCATTTGTCAGTATCATGGCGATGCCTTTTCCACAGTCGATCGCGCTGCCGCCGCCGATGCTCACAATCACATCACAGGCTTCGTCAGTGTATTGCTTTACGCCGTCCCGCACGTTCTGTAAAGTTGGATCGGGTGTGACATCAGAGAAGCAGGTGCTACCTATTCCAGCGGCGTGTAAATTTTGCGCGATCTTGTCAGCGTATCCGATTTTGGCGATACCCGGATCGGTTACAATAAGGGCGTTTGTTGCACCGAGCCGTTTTGCCTGTTCACCGACGTTCTCGGACGCGCCTGCACCTGTGATTATCGTGGGTGGGAGTGTTAATGTTGTAGGCAATTTTCAATTTCCTGTGATGATTTACTATTCATCCGAGCGTGAAGCGGGTTAAAGAATCCCAAGACGCTCAAGGTCTGTCTCCGTCCATTGTGCTTGTCGCTCAATGATAGCTTTGAGCGTGCCAGTAGCAAAAGTTTGCCCCATGTTGTGGAGATGGATGGTTGTTCTCCGTCCATCTGGATGCTTAAAAAGCCGGAGGGCCCCTTTGCTTCTTTCTTCATAAAACCCGTCTTTTTTCAAAGCGCGTATCAACCTTCGTGCTCTGAGTGAGCGCAACCGACTGTAATTAATAGCCATATTAGACTGTTACGGCGATTAAAGGCACATCGCTGACCTGAATGTGTGAACAAGGTTCAGAAGCAATTTCTTTCTCATGCTGTACTATTGACTCCAAAAGATGTTCTTCGCCATGTTCCAAAAGTGATTCAATGAGCAAATCAACAGCGTCTTGCAGATTCTTTAAAGCCTCTTTTTGAGTATATCCCCAACTCGAAGCACCTTGATGCACCAATGTGGGTATATATGCCCGCCAAACAGGATCCTTAATTCGCTCGTCGAGCCACTCGTCCTCTTCTATGACAACCTCAAATGTATACGTTTTCATTGTAGTCATCCTAAGTTCCGTTTAAAAATTCGTCAATGTTCTTACCGATAGTAGGCGGGGGGAATGCTTCCTTGTCATTGTGCAAGATTTCTATCCACTCGTCAACGATCTCACATAACTGCCGATAACTTCAACTTCATCAGTGCCGTAGCAGCACGGACCGATGATTCCGAGACAATACCCGATATAGCATTCGTCCTCGTCTGACCACTCAACGATCTTGACATATTTCGCACTTTCAGTCATTCTGAGACTCCACCTATATCAACAAAGCCTGCTTTTCTCAAGTCCGCGATGAGTTGTCGTATTTTTCTTGGCATAGAATATCATAAAAATGACCCGATGTCCAGTTTTTTGAAAAACTGGACGAATGGTTGGCATCTGCCCGTTTTTGAATCCGTCCAGATGGTCTTCTGCAAAGGCGAAGTGCTGTCTCAGTCTAACGTCTACTTATAGTTTGTATCAAATGACCCCATGAGTTAAACTAATAGTATGAGTTAATCTAACGGGTAGATGTATTTGCATCCCCGACAGGCTCCTCATGGAGGTCGATATGACATGCCAGAAGGATACCGCCTACGGTATCAAACGACTCGAATCTAAGAATGCCAGAGCTGCTATTATTCAGAAGATTTCCTCAGACTTTAATCTCATGCCTATCGTGGCTGAAGCCTACTATAAACAGATTTCTACCTACTTTGAGCAGCACGCCGATGTTCAACTGTCCTCAGGGCAAATTTGCTATGAGGCAGTCGCCGCCGAGGAACCCGCAGGCAAACACATTGCTTTAGCGAAAAAAGTTTCCTGTCGACTCAAGCTCAACGATGTCGAAGCCGACCTTGAAGTCTTAGGCACTTATGGGCTCGCAGGTCTCAGACGGAGGACCTCGGATCCTCCGATTGACCCAAGAAGCTTATGACCAAGATGCCTTGCTGAGTTATGAGGATTTGGCGGTGTTATTAACCACCAGTCCGGCTACCGTCAAACGCGACATCCGAGCGTTGAAGCAGTCCGGCTATTTCGTGATGACGCGCGGGGCGAAACACGACATGGGCCCGGGGCTGTCTCATAAGACGCAGATTCTCGAGTTGTATTTCAAAGCATACACCTTCACCGAGATTGAGCAAAAGACGAACCACTCCGAACGGGCTGTCTACCGCTACTTGAGAGACTTCACACAAGTCGCCACGCTCCATCATCAAGGCTTTCCTGACGCACAGATACGGCTCATCACTCACCTCTCTGACCGACTCATACGGGAGTATCTCTCGCTGTATAAGGAATACCAACACACCGATCGCATGACCCAGCTCCTTCACCCAGAGCCCGTGGAGAAAAAAAAGGAGGATCTCTGATGAGCAAACCTTTGACGCGCACGCAAATCAACGAGAAGAAGTTCAGACGCATCAACGATAAATCCCTACGACAGTTGCTGATCCATCGCTTTCTCAATGACTACGGTTATGACAAAGGCGAAGTCACGGCGACGGCTATTGTTGATGATATTCTTAAGACCGTTGAAGACTATTTCGTGATTACCCTTCCTTTGGAGAAACTCGCCACGGGTGACGCACTCCCGGAGGAGCGGCTCCTCAGTTATGGACATCTCGTTTGGATGGCTGTCCCAATTGAGGAACATCCACAAAGAGGAAAGTCCATCGTCAAAACCCGAATGAAACCTGTCATCCTGACATACCTCGCTGCAGAGGATATTGAATCGTTTCGCAATGGCTTTACCTCTCGGCAATTGCGGATCAATCGCTTGGTCCGCTGGTGTCATCAAGCTTATGACCAAGGTGCCTTATTGACCCAACTCGACTTGGCAGTTTTGCTCAATGTCTGTGATGCTGTCGTCAGTGATTATGTCAATGAATGGCAAAAAACCACTGGAGAACTTTTGCCCACTCGTGGTAATATCCATGATTTATCGGGGGCCATTACCCACAAGAAAGAGATCATAACCCTCTATCTTCAAGGACATCTCACCCCGAGTATTGCCGCGAAAACCAAACACTCTAAGGAGGCAGTTGACCGATACATTCGCGATTATGAGAGCGTCAAAGTCGTTCGCACCGCAACCCGAGATATTGACGAAATCTCACAGATCACCCGACTTTCTAAACGCGTCATCTCTCAATATCTCGACCTTATTCCCAAGCAGCACCTCCAAGCCATAGATGCAAACCTCGCCAATGCAGCTGCAAACGATAAAGCAACGCACCAAGGAGAAGCCCAATGATACCATAACCCCCTGTTCCCGACGAACTTTACTTCGCAAAACCGGGGCAGGTGCCTTGAAAATACGCTTGACAGTCCGCTACCGGTTTTGCTATACTTTAGACATGTTGATCGCTCAGCGCATCATTTCTCGAAGAAGATGCCAGCGAACTCTACTCAACCCAGTCAGAAAGGATCGCTGCGAAGCTAATAAACATCAGCATTCCAGCTATCCTATGGTCATTTGATACTATTTGCGTATCAACATTTTCCGTGTGGCAGTAAAATCGCCTGCTGTAAGCGTATAGAAATACACCCCACTTGCTACAGCCTCACCAACTTCGTTTTTTCCATCCCAATACGCTGCTCGGCTTCGAGATTCATAAACACCCGCTGCCTGCTGCCCTAATTTTAGCGTCCGAACTAGTTTCCCATCTGCAGAGTAGATCAAAACAGTGACATCCACACGCTTTGCTAGCTGATAGGGTATCCACGTTTCCGGGTTAAACGGATTTGGATAATTAGGCAGGAGTACCGTCTCTTTCGGGGTCAACGCGGCGAGAAGAGCCTCCAATACAGCAATACCGCGTTGCGCGATAGCATCGGTATGCGCCAATTGCTTGGCAGTAGTCAGCCACTGCTGCACGACTTCCGGAGTGAGGAATTTGTTAGCGTAGTGCTGTACTGTCGGTGCAGCCGGTGCGTCTCCGAATGCGGCTGCTACCAAAACGAGATCTACGATGTTAACAACACCATCGCCGTTTACATCCGAAGTATTTTCTTCTGTTTCCCCGAAGTTTGAAGCAACCAATACCAAATCCTGAATGTTCACAATATCATCGCCGTTTACATCCGCTTTTAAGCTTTCCGGTTCCGTTATCTGCCCGTTTTGAATCCGAGGGTATGAACTCTCACCAGTGCTGTCGGTCAGCCGCACCTTAGATAACCACACTGTAGAGGCTGTGACACTAACAACTTCAAATGTTAACGAGGCAAGCGTTCCATCACCGTCGCTTTCACCAGCGAGAGATATTGCTGCCAGCGTCACAGTGTTCTCCGTGACAACCGCCGGTACGGCAAACGCACCCTGTGGTAGATAATCCCCATTTTCACTTGATATATAACGGAGCGCAGTGGAATCAAAGTGTATGGTTGCCTGATAACCTGTTACAGCTTTCGCATCGGAGACACTGAGGGAAAGCGTTAATTGCTCTCCAAGATCAGGAGACTGTACAGGAGAAGGTGAGATGCTAACAGAACCATTAATGTTGGTGAAAGCGGTAAGATCCCACAATAGAATTGTTTCGTCGCCGCTGCCACTTACAAGCGTACTGCCATCTGGCGAAAAAGCGATAGAATAAACATAACCCTTATGTCCCATAAAGGTATGTTTATGTTCACCAGTATTCGCATCCCATAAACGGATCGTATTGTCAACGTATCCTCCAGCACTTGCTATAGTC
This sequence comes from Candidatus Poribacteria bacterium, assembly GCA_965246985.1. GTDB lineage: Bacteria > Poribacteria > WGA-4E > WGA-4E > WGA-3G > WGA-3G. The sequence continues at coordinate 5,717,649 of OZ251998.1, forward strand.
TGACCGTCTGGAGAATACAGAACAGACAATACCTCGCCACTATGTCCTGAAAGGGTCTGTTTGTACGTTATAGTTTCTACATCCCATAAACGGATCGTATTATCGAAGTATGATGCACTACTTGCCAAGGTCCGACCGTCTGGAGAATAAGTTACCGATAAAACTGCCCCTGTATGACCTGTGAGTAACCCCACTTCGGCACCCAAGCGTAAATTATAGATCCAAATACCAAGATTATTTCCTACCGCAAGCTGGGTACCATCGGGCGAATAGGCAACTGCTCGTATACCGGGAACGGGTCTATCAAGGGTTAACTTGTGTTCTCCTGTTTCAGCATCCCACAAGCGAATTCCATTATAACCACCACCCGCTAATGTACTACCATCTGGAGAATAGATAACCGAATTGATATAACCCTCAGACGAAGTAAGAGTCAACTTGGGCTGTCCAGTCGCAGCATCCCATAAAGTACCACCACTTGAGAGTGTACGGCCATCTGGAGAATACACAACTGATCGACTACCGTTGGGAATGGTTAACTTGTGTTCTCCAGTCACAGCATCCCATAGATGAATCTCTCCAAGGCTACTACTTGCCAGTGTACCACCATCTGGAGAATACGCTACACTTGTTACCTCACCACCTTTGCCAAGGCGAACTATAGCACCTTCGGGCAAATTCAATTGTGTGTAATTTTGCGCATAACTGTGCTGCAGAAATACAGCAGCAAAGAACAATAGAGTAAATTTAAAAAACATAACCTTTTTCATAATTTTTTCCTCTCTAAATTTAGCGACCAATGCTAATGCCGGAAATGGCGGACACCTGTCAGGACCATCGCCATGCCGTAAGCATCCGCTGCCTCAATCACAGGCTCGTCATTGACAGAACCACCCGGCTGAATAATAGCACTGATACCTGCTTCACCCGCAATTTCAACACCGTCTGGAAATGGGAAATAGGCATCCGAGGCTAACACGGAACCCTTCGCCTTTTCGCCTGCCTTTCGGATAGCAATGATCGCGGCATCCACTCGGCTCATCTGACCTGCACCGATACCGACACTCTGCGTGTCGTGTGCCAGCAGGATGCAGTTGGATTTGACGTGTTTGCACGCCTTCCACGCGAACAGTAGAGATTTTATCTCCTCGTCTGTAGGTTTACGCTTAGTGACAAATTGAAAATCACCTTCTTCTATGTTATGTACATCCTGTTCTTGGATAAGCACACCGCCGGTTACATTACGGATTTGCAGAATCGGTTCCGGCGGTGAGAGTTCCCCAGTTTCAAAAATCTGACGATTTGTGACACGAGATAATGCACCCAATGCTTTTTCGGTGTAACTCGGAGCGATTATCGCCTCAATTTTCACTCCTGATTTTGCAGCATCGCGAATCGTGTTTGCGGTCTGAATTGTCACCTTACGATTTAAACCCACAATCGAACCAAAGGCAGAAGTTCTATCACATTCCAGTGCGTCTGTGAAGGCATCTTGGAGGTTGCCAGCAGTCGCAAGCCCACACGGGTTATTATGCTTGATGATAGCACACGTGGGTGTCTTGAAGTCTTTGACAATTTCAAGTGCTGCTTCCAAATCAAGCACATTATTGAACGATAGCAGTGGTCCATTCAACTGTTTTGCCCATGCAGCGCATGGTACTGTTGGCGGAGTTTCAGTTTTATAGAAATCAGCACGTTGATGTGGATTTTCACCATATCTTAGCGGATCCGCTTTTTGAAAATGAAGCATAAGGTGTTTTCCGACTTTTCCATGAGTTTCCAATTTTCCACCGCAATGGCGGTCGAGAAAAACATTGGGAGACATACCAGTTTGCTGTTCATGTTGAACATCAGCAAAATAGGTAAAAATTGCGGTGTCATAGTGAGCGGTATGCGCAAACGCTGCTTTTGCTAATTCAAATCGCCGTTCTTCTGAAAGGCAACCGTCGTTCGCATCCAAGTCGGTGATAATTTGCGGGTATTGGCTCGGATCCGTGAGGGCAGCGACGTGTCGATAATTTTTCGCTGCCGCACGAATCATCGTTGGACCGCCGATGTCGATGTTCTCAATCGCTTCGGGAAGTGTTACATCTGGTTTGGCGACAGTTGCTTCAAACGGATATAGATTGCATATCACCATATCAATGGGACCGATGCCGTGTGCTGATGCTTGTGCGTTGTGTTCCGCATTATCGCGTTCAGCGAGGAGACCACCATGGATTTTGGGATGAAGGGTTTTGACTCGACCGTCCATCATTTCAGGAAAGCCGGTGTAGTCAGAGACATCAAGGATGTCAATCCCAGCATCTCGGAGGTGTCGGGCTGTACCACCGGTGGAGAGGATTTCTACGCCACGATGTGTGAGAGCATTGGCTATGTCTAATAGGTCGGTTTTATCGTAGACGCTGATAAGTGCGCGTTGTATTTTTTTCATGATTTTGATTCGTTTCGGGATGCAGGTTTAACAGCATAACGGTGTATGCCTACTACTTTGTCTAACGGCATAACGGCGTATGCCTACTACTTTTATGTAATGTATCGCGGGAACCCGAATCCGTCGTTTGCAACATGGCTTCGCGCCGGGATCTGCGCGCGGTTCGGTATAATCAGGTCCATTTCCGATGTGTTTTCAATGACGGTCCCGTCTCCGATGCGCACCTCATCCCCGATATAGATTCTCCCAGGATGATCTGACGCACCGCGAATAGTTCCGATGATAACCGATGAACCGATGCGGCACCGCTGGGCAATTTCAACAAATCCGTAGATTTCAGTGTTCGTGCCTATGCTGGAGTGGTCATCAATCTGGACGGGTCCGAGGAGACTGGTGTCGGTACCGACCTCAACAAAATCCCCGATGACAGGGTGCCGTTGCTTGACTTTGACGCTCAAACCACCGAAAGTGCTTGGATAGATGACGCATCCGGAACCGATAATGCCCGTTTGTCCTGTGGTTACCCCGCGATGCGGATGTTCAAGGAAATTAGCGTCACCGATCTGTGTTTCGGGGTGTAAGTCGGCTTGGTAGTAGCGTCCGCCGAGTTCGGCAATAGCCCGCGGCAGTAACGGCACGGGGACTCTATGGAGATCTGAACTTTCTTCAGGCGGTTCGCTTCGCGTCAGCGCATACGCGACATCATGGTAAAAGAGCACACGCCAACCCGGGTAGGTACTCCCGACTAACTGGAGTTGATAGTCCAAGACAGAGGCGAGATTCAAAGTACCGAGAAAATCTTGATAGGGTTCAAAGGTGCGTTCCTGAATTGCATTGTCAATTTGGGATCGGAAATCAATGGCTGCGAGTTTTTCGCGAGAGATACCGGTATGGAGCAGGTACGCGTCCCAGACAGCGGGGTCTTTGAGAGAGGCGAAGCGATTCCAGAGCGCGCGACTCTTGAGCCGTGGTAGTTCCCAGAGGAGTGAAAATGCGGTTTCAAGGGCTGTATCAAGAGGGGTTTCGTCTTTAACAGCCAAAAAGGACTGTGCTACCATAGCGTATAACTGATCCACCACCTCTTCAATCGCCTCCGAAAGTTCGCGTTTTTGGTGATGGAGATGCGGCGCATTATGTGAACCCGGTGCGACACATTCCAATAAATTGCCGAGCACAGTTTCAAGAATATCCCGATTGACAAACCCGCGCCCGGAACGTTGTGCTAAACCTTCCCGACTCATACTGTCAATACGTATGACATTCAACTCCGATTTACTATAAATGGGACGCAGCCGTTCCAACGTTTGCGCCAGCAGCGACTTTTTTCGCTGTTCATACGAAGCATCAAAAAGTGTCGTCTCAGACATATTTTTTCCTGGTTCTAATCGTACAGATGCTGGAGATTATAGTGCTAAGTCGTCCGAAAAACTTCCTGTGCAGCGGTAACTCCCACACCAAGAGGAATATCACAACCGATTTCCACTAATCCGCGCTCAAACGCAGAAATCGCGACGATAACGTCGTTTTCATTCATCCAACCGAGGTGCGCAATTCGGACGATTTTTCCACTCAATTGACTCTGACCGCCAGCGTATGTGATACCGTATTTGTCGAGCATCAGATTGATGAACGCTTTCCCATCAATTTCTTCCGGCAAACGGATTGAGGTTACGGTATTCGCTGGCGATGCTGCGAAGAGGGAAAGCCCTAACGCCTTAACCGCACTTCGGGTCGCGGATGCTAAGCGGCTGTGACGCGCAATCGTATTGCGGATACCCTCTTCACAGATACGATTCAGCGCACATTGAAGTGCCGTCAGCAGTGTCACCGCCGGTGTGTAGGGGACAGAACCCTGCAACCCAGTCTCATACGCCTTACGGAAGTCAAAGTAATATTTAGGAAGATCAGAATGTTCAACTGCGTCCCACGCCCGCTGATTGAGTGCTACGACCGATAGACCCGGAGGTGTCATCAATCCTTTCTGAGCACAGGAAACAACGACATCCACACCCCAATTGTCCATCTGTAAATCGTCAGCACCGAGTCCGCTGACAGCATCAACAATCAAAAGCACTGGACGCACTCGGGTCAGACGCGCCAATGCCTCAATGTCGTGTAGAACACCAGTCGAGGTTTCACAAAGCGTTGCGTAAACCGCTTTTACATCAGGATGTTCAGCTAAGAGCGTTTCCACCACCTGCGGGTCAACAGAATTTCCATACGTTACGTCAATCGGTATAATTTCAACGCCGAAAGCGGTGCAGATGTCGCCCCAGCGTTCCCCGAATTTACCGCTCCTAATCACAATCACCTTATCTCCACGAGACAGTAGATTCGCAACTGCGCCTTCCATACCACCGGTACCGGATGATGTTAAGAAGAGGACATCGTTCTCGGTTTGGAAAACGTGTTTGAGTTTCACGAGAACGTCTTTAATTAATGCGACAGTCTCCTCGCTGCGATGGTAATCAATCGGCTGTGCCATCGCCAACAATGCTTCGGGCGGAATCGGCGTGGGACCGGGTGTAAAAAGCCATTTCTTTTTCATGACGATGTTGTTCAGTTTTGCATAGGTTGATTACGGCACACGGCGTGTGCCTACTACTTTAGGACACATCAGGCAGTGCTGACAGCCACAAGCGTTTTGCCTTCAACGTTAACCATAACCCATTCTTGGTCGAGGAGCTCACACAATTCTATAATAGCGGCGCGTTGTGCTGTGCTATCCATGGGTACTTCGATGGTAAGCGTAGCGAATTCTTCACGCTGCATCGCGCCCTCTTTGTCGAATTTCATTGGTGTAATCTGAATCTTTCTTAATCTTGCATCCATAATTTTTCCTTTCTTGATTTTTAATTATACGTCATCTATGAACGACGCGACATCAATACATTCCCCGTTGCGACGGGCGGATTCCCAGCCAGCCAAAACAGGGGCTAAAGAGAACAGACCGTCGTGATAATCGCTGTGTAAAATGCTGGCATCGCCGGTCAATATAGCGCGGATAAAGGTTTTATCCTGCTCCAACCACGGGTCGAATGCGTCCGCTTGATAAAGGATTTCGCCATTGACCTCAATCCTATCGTATTGATAAATTTCGAGACATCCACCTTCATAGAAGATAGTAAACCACGGTTCATTCCTCGGACTGGGACCCGATGAAACGAAACTCAGCACCATCGTAGCACCGTTGTCAAAACAGTAATTGAAACTCGATGACAAAGCAGTTGCATAAGCAGAACGTTCACAATAGAAGGCTTGCGCTCGTGCGACATCCAAGCCTGTCATAAACCGGCTATAATCCGTTGCATGGACCCCCCAATCAAGGGCACGACCACCGGATTTGTCCATCTCTGCCCACCACGTTTTCGTACCACCCTCTGTCGCAGGCGGCAATCCACCGTAACTCTGGAAACGGACATGGACAATCTGTTTGTCAGCCAAAAACCGGCGTGCCTCTTGAAAAATCGGACGATACCTCTCACGAAATCCAACAGTACTGATAACGCCTGCCTGCTGGATAGCGTCGTCTATTCGGCGGGCAACTTGCATCGTGATCGCTTGTGGCTTCTCACTGAAGAGATGGATCCCCTTTTCTACCGCGGTCACTTCGACATCGGTTCGCACGTATGCCGGCACGATAGAGTATAACACATCGATGGCTTCAGCGTCAAGCATTTTATATGCGCCACCATCTTCGGTATGGTAAACATTTGGGATTTTGAAATCAGTAGCGAGTTCTTGCGCTGCTTGTAAATTGCTGTCACATGCAGCGACAATATCAACCGAATTTGTCTGTAATAGGTTTGGAATGCGCGTCCGTTTCGCGAAGTTGCCACAGCCATAGATAGCGGCCCGGAGGCGTTGGTCTGTTGACACGTTAATTGTACTCCAAAATTTGATTTTTCGGTGTTAATCTATGTCCTAATTCCCCCCGAAACGGGAAGCAACCAGCACTAAGTCCTGAATATTCACCACACCATCACCGTTTACATCCGCAGGCCTCAGTCCAGTCTCCCCGAGCTGCGAGGCGACCAGCACTAAGTCTTGGATGTTCACCACACCATCACCATTCACATCCACTGTTATCTCCGGCTCAATAGGTGTGAACTCCCACAAGAGAATCGTGCCATCCTCACTCCCACTGGCAAGTGTGCCACCATCGCGAGAGAGCGCGATCGTATTAACACCAGCAAGATGCCCAGTGAGGATAGATTGAAGTTGTCCTGTCTGTGGATCCCACAACCGAATTGTGTTATCCCAACTACCGCTCGCAAGCGTCCCACCATCGGGAAAAAACACAACAGATTTGATACGAGATGTATGCCCTATGAGGGTCGTATAAGATCGCTCTGTCTCTGGATCCCACAATCGAATAGTGTTATCTCTACTACCGCTGGCAAGCGTGCCACCATCCGGACTAAATGCCACAGAATCAACAGGACGTGTATGTCCTATCAGATCTCGGTATTCTCCGCTTTCTACATCCCATAAGTGAATTGTGTTGCCTTGACCGCCACTCGCAAGTGTGCGACTATCTGGACTGAATGCCACAGTATAGACATTGGCACCGGCTTTGAGAGTCGCTTTGTGTTCGCCGGTATCAGCGTCCCATAATCGAGCTGTGCTGTCCCAACTTCCACTGGCAAGCGTTTTACCGTCTGGGCTAAACACGATGGATTCAACGCCAAACTTGTGGCTTGTGATAGGTGCTTTAGGTTGGGCAGCGTCTACATCCCATAACCGAATTGCAGTATCCGGCTTTCCACCGCTGCTGGCGAGTATTTCGCTATCTGGACTAAACGCGACAGCAAAGAGGGGGCCACCATGTCCAGTGAGTGTATCTCGGAGTTGTCCTGTGTGCGCGTCCCACAAATGAATTGCCTTGTCATCGCCGACACTCGCGAAAATTTGACCATTAGAAGCAAACGCAATTTCATTAACTGGAAAAGTATGCCCGGTGAGAGTAAACTGGTGTTGGAAAGTCGTATAATCCCAAAACTGAATTAATTGGTCATCCCCTGAACTGGCAAGTGTCCGGCCATCTGATCGGAATGTCACAGACGCGCGCCGACCGGTATGTCCTGTGAAAGTTCTCTTGAGCGTTTCAGTGGCAGGATCCCACAATCGAATCGTTTCGTCACTGCCTGCACTTGCAAGCGTCTGTCCATCTGGTGAAAACGCAACAGAAGTGACATCCGCTGTGTGTTCCATGAGAGTTGCCTTGTGTTCACCAGTGTGTGGATCCCACAATCGAATTGTATCATCCGTACTGCCACTGGCAAGCATCCGGCCATCAGGAGAAAACGCAACGGACGTGACTCTATATTCGTGCCCTATGAGGGTGGTGACAGCGATGCGGAAATTATCTTTTACATTCCATAAGAGAATTGTGTTGTCTTTGCGCCCGCCACCACTGGCAAGCATCAGCGCATCTGGACCGAACGCAACAGAAGTGACTGTTCCCGTATGTCCCTTTAAGGTCGTTATGTAGTTGCCGGTATCTGCACTCCACAACCGAACCGTTTTGTCTGAACTGCCGCTCGCAAGTAAGCCGATTTGCGGCGAAGGCGAAAACGCGATGGAAGTAATACCCTGTCTGTGCCCTCTCGGAGACGCTTTGAGCTCACCAGTACGCGGGTTCCACAACTGGATCGTTCCGTCACGGCTTCCGCTGGCAAGTGTATTACCATTCGGAGAAAATGCAATGACCGAGACCGGAGCTGTATGACCAACGAGCAAGTTAATTTCTTTATATGTTTCGGCATCGTAAACCCAGACACCGATGGAACTCGGAACCGCCAACAGACTGCCATCTGGAGAATACTGGATATTTCCTATTATTGTGCCTTTTCCGAGGCGTGCTTTGGCACCTTCGGGTAAATTCCATTGGGTATAATCTTGTGCAGAGACATTAGCGTGCACCAACATTGAAACAAAAAGTATCGTCAAAATCAGGAAACATTTCCATTTCATCAGAGTGACTCCTCGCTTATAGGCATATTTTCGGAAGGGTGGCTAAGAAATTATCTACAGTAATTTCACTCCCGCCACGGCGGAATGTCCCATGTGTTAAACCATTCCCATTTCCAGATAACCTGCTTCTCCGGCATCTCTACTTCGTATTCTATCCCTGCAGTGAAAGGGAGGAGGTGTGTTCTGTTTCCTACTATTTCGCGCATTGACTCAATGAACGCCATCGTATCTGTAACGTTTGGGGGCCAGTGTCCCTCTGGAATAGGATCCGACTCGCGATCAGTTCGATAGTGTGTCGGTATCATGAAACGGGGTTGGATCAGCCTTATCAACGCAATGAGTCGAGGGGCAAGTCCATCACCGATGCCGAGTTTCATGTGAATCAAAAAATCCACCTTACCTCGGAGGTTTGCCAATGCTGGATAGGGTTCGTGCAAATCGCCGGTGTGCAAAATCGAGACATTCTTTTTTGTGTGTGTTATGAGATAACCGTTTGTCGGTAAATCTGGCGTTTGGTTTTCGCCACTTTCAATTATTTCAACTTGAATATCGCCGAGGTTGAGCGTATCTGACCCTTGAAAAGCGCGTGATACCGCCTGTTTTTCATTGAGATGTCTCGGATAGAGCACCTGTACTTTATCGGCGGGGACATGCTTGGTGATTGGTAAGTCGCGTTCAAATGCGGCATCCCCATATTTCTCGGCGATCGGTTGTGCGGGTGTCATGCATCCGGGATTAACGAATAGTTTCTTAAAACGCTCGCCGCGGCATAACTTCCGTAAGGTTGCGGGGTGGCAGTGGTCGAAATGTTCGTGGGAGATAAAGATATAGTCGTATATCGGTTGGGCATCCGCCAAGTTCTGATTGAAGAGATATGGATCGAAGGCGATATTGACATCGCCGAAGCGAGCGTCAAAGGCACCGCACCCCCACCATCTGAGAAATATGTTTTCCATTTGGCTATCGGCTGTCAGCCATCGGCTATCCGTAAAGAGATGCCTGTTCTAATCAGAAATTCTTACTGATTGCGACTGCTGATTACCATTCCTATTATTTTCTCTCTGTTTTCGTACCCACGCGACACTGTCCCGCATATCCTCCCGATCTGCCCACATCCCAAAGAAAGACTGTCTGGCAAAACCCTCGTCCTCTTCTGCCGCTGTACTTTGGGTGTTGTCAGTATCAATTGGTTCTATCTGAATGCGAACTTTGGTACCTTCCGGTAATGAGAGAGGATTAGATAGCACAATGTGTCCGTTATTTACTTTGCCTTCTCCTACTATTAAAGCCATTTTTCCCTCCAGTTTGAGCCTGTTCCGTTTGGCTATCGGTAAAGAGATGGTTGTTCTAATCAGATACCTTTTACTAACGGTTTCCGATTGCTGACTGCCATTCCTATGTTCATTTCATTAACCACATTTTCCGAACGCTCTGGGTATCGCCTGCCCGGAATTGATAGAAATAGATGCCACTGGCGACAGTTTCCCCATCTCGGTTTTTGCCATCCCAGTAAAGCGTTTTTTCGCCATGCGCCTGATGTCCGAGGTTAAAATCGCGAATCAGTTCACCGGTTTGGGAATAGATTGAAATCTGGACATCGCTGGATTCAGAGAGTCGGTAGGGAATCCAAGTTTCCGGGTTAAACGGATTCGGATAGTTTTGAAAGACCTCAGTAGCTTTGACCTTGCCCCATGTTGTGCCCAGTTTTCCAGTCGGTTCAACCGCCGTCACTACATCACCCGCTTCCGTAAAGATATAGACATCCCCACCATAGCCGAACTGATAAGTTTCGACAATCCCGGAGGGCCACGCCAAGGTGATGGAACCGGATTGAAAGCCAGCACCAAAACCAAATTCGAGTTCTAAACTATCACTGCCCAAAAAACCTGTACCGCAGATTAGTTCTTGCGTCTGAACACGGTTGCCTACTTTCACTGTTACCCGTGTGCCGATGCCGTCTCGGTTGCTTATTGTGCCGATCAACCTAATTTTGATGCGTCGATTCTTAGATTGGACGAACCGATTGTTAGATCGCGGAAAGCCAGGATCCAGATCGTTTTGAAGAAGCGTATTGCCAGTGTTGCTGACGACATAGAAATCGACATCGCCGTCGTTATCAAAATCACCGCTGGTTGCGCCACGTGCAACGGCATCAACAGTCACATTGAGTGCGTCTGCCTGATCAACAAATTGCCCGTTTTGATTGTGATAAAGGCGGTTGCGATTGGTTTTCTGCGAGCCATCAACATCGCCGTTGACGACGTAGAGATCACGCCAACCGTCGTTGTCATAATCAACGAAACTGGCGTACCAACCTACACCTTCGTTCGCGACCCCAGCGGCTTCAGCGACATTCGTGAACGTGCCATCACCATTATTTCGCCAGAGGAGATCCGCATCATAGTTCGTGACAAAAAAGTCGAGGTCAGTGTCGTTATCATAGTCACTGACGCAGAGCCCCATTGCACCTGTCGGTTTTCCATTGACTTCGGTTACGATACCAGACTGTTCCGAAACATCAGCAAAGGTGCCATCACCTCTGTTGCGATAGAGTTTGTCGGGTCCGTGATCGTTTGCGACGAATAGGTCTTGCCAAGTATCGCCATCGTAGTCAAAGAAGATTGCGCCCCAAGCGATGCCGTCATCTTCGACACCAGCGATTCCTGTAACTCCTTCAAAGGTGCCATCCCCTCGGTTTCGGTAAAGGACGTTAGTTTTCGGGGCGGGATTTGGGTTTAAGAGGGACGGTGCTCGCCCCCAGTTAGCGATGTAGATGTCCAACCATCCATCGTGGTCATAATCAGCGACAACGGGACCGGTGCCGTGTTTTTCATCGGCGACGCCTGCGTGCGTGCTTACGTCTGTGAAAGTACAATCTCCGTTGTTTTCAAAGAGAAAGTTTGGGCCGGCACAAGTTACATAGAGGTCGCGAAACCCGTCGTTGTTGTAGTCAAACCAGACGCAGCCGCGTCCGTTAGGTGTGTCTGCGATGCCTGCCTCGGCTGCTACGTCTGTGAACGTCCCGTCACCGTTATTACGGTAAAGTGCGTTCGGTAAACCGCCATCGCCGACGACGAAAATGTCAAGCCAACAACCGTCATTATCATAATCTACAGCGGCAGTCCCGGGACCGAACCAAGCCCCGGATTCCGCATCAACGGGTGTTTCACGTTGATAGACATTTGCGGTGCGGCTGACATCCTTGAAGGTGGATGCCGCGAGTGCGGAGACACCAAAGAATATAAAAAAAATAATCAGACAATACCGCATAATTTGAGTCCATCCTTAATATTGGGACTTTACTGCACCCCAAGTTGTTGTCGCTTTTCCACCGGGTTCAACCGGGAAAGGGTTCAGGTTGTCTCTGAAGTATTCATATTCAACCTCAAGGCTACCTGTCGGATCGGCAACACCGGCATAAATCCCAAGCCAAAGTGGAGGACTTAGTGCAAAGTTACCTTCTCCGATATCCATCCAATCCTTATCATCCACTGCTTTATACCATGCAGTGTATGTATCACCCTCTTTTTTCAGTCGGAGGGACATTTCGATGTCTCCCCAATCACCAAATCTCCATTGGATATCAGGCGGTCCCATCCCGGCTTGCTTGGTTTGATACTGGATATGCCCTTTTGCCGCAGCATCTCGCGACCAGAATTTAATGGTTACCCAATTATCGTCAGAAGGACTTTTCACGACAAGCCCGTTGACACCAGAACTGGTATCCCATTTGGCGAAAAAGTGAGTTTCGACATCAAACTCATCTGTGTCGGTTACCTGATACAGCAAGTGAGATGCGTCTGTTGCCCAGAGATTTCGGTTGGGTTGACTATCAATATATAGAAAATCCGCGCGGGTTTCACCAACATCCCATTTCGGGGGTTCATTTTGCCATTTCCAATTCGGATTCTTCAATTTGCCATCTTCAAACGGGTCGCCGAATGAGTCCGCTGCAACTGCAACACTTCCGAAAAGGAACACGAGCAGACATACACTAATGCTACACGCGATAATTCTTTCAAGTTTTAGAGTTTGTAGGTTTCCAAAACCTGCTGTTAAAAATCGAGTTTTCATAAATTTATTTGTAACCTCCTATCTTCAATTTTAAAATAGATTTTTGCGATTGTCAAGGTAAATCAAACTGTGTGCAGAGGTTTTCAGTTGTCGGTTCTCAGTTCTCAGTTTTCAGCAATCAGCAATTAACCCCATCAATCCCGTTTTATCCCGACGACCACGTTCTCAGATGACACGTCCTCCGGTATCACGACAAAAATTTTTCCAGATTCACAACTCTCACCCTGTTTTTTGAGATACTTCGTTATTTCATTCGCATCAAGGAAAATGGTACCATCCGCAGTGGCTTCAGGCAGCGGTGTCCGTTCGGAACCAAATTTTCGGATCCATTTGAAGATGGTACTCGGTGCTACCGAGAACATCCGCGCTATATCACTGATAGAGACCCCACGGCAGTATAAGAAAACCGCCAAGGCTCTCTGCCAGGGTGGTCTCCCGCGGGTCGTCTGACGTGTAAACTGAAAACCACAGCCTTTACATTTGTAGCGTTGGTTTCCCTTGGCTTTCCCATTTTTGACGGCATCTCTCCGTTTACAACGTGGGCAGTTCATTACGGCACACCCTCCTTCAAAATCTGATGAGAGAAGTATATCACAAAAACGTTAGTCACGCAATACCTTCCACAGAGCCATTCAGTTCTTCCATTCTTTGCTCTGGTTTCATCCCATGACTGGTAGGTGCGGTTTTGCGGCGTACGCGCCCCGACGACTCTCACTGCGAGGCAACACGCGCATTCCGTGTTGATTCATGCCATCTGCATTCCTAACCGCACCGGATTTTGCACAGAAAACTTGGATACTTCAAAACCCTCTTCAGTCCCGTAGGGTTTATTTGCTTGGGTGTTTCTTCAATATGTTTATAGCAGCGTTTTCGAGCAAAAATCTAAGCCCTGTAAGGGCGGAAACCTGTTTATATCTACAGTCGATAAAACGTTGTCAAATACCCCTAAATTGACACCTATGGCGCGGTTAGGAAACCGCACCGGATTGCAAAAAAAAAGGAGCGAACCTCGATAATTTCTTAAAACTGAATGGCTCTGTTCTGGATTAGGGTCATTTAGTTCTCCGCGAAGAATAAACACTAAATCACAATATATCCCTGTAGAAGCACGCTGTGCTCGCGATCTTCCCAGAAAATGGCTAAAAATACCAAAACTATAGGACTTACGCAGCGCGTTCAGAAGTCCCCCTGATAAGGGGGATTTAGGGGGTTTAAAAAGCAAAAATCTACCATCGCGTCTAAATTTGCGCAAGCCCTGACTAAATAGCCCTATTCTGGATTCAGAGGTATTCAGTGCCGTAGGTTGGGTTGAACGGCGTTGAAGACCGGATATCAGTGTTCCAAACAGACTTCACATCCAATAGGATGCCCTATATACGCAAAACCGAGTGAAACCCAACTTCATACCGTCAAAGTCCCGGATACTTCATAACAAAAGCGTTGGGTTTCACTCGGTCTCTGTTTGATGTAGCATGTATGGAGAGACTTCATTTTTCTATTGCTTTTCAGGTTTTTGATAGAGTCCGTTCAACCCAACCTACGATCCATCAAAGCTGAAAACTGAATGACTCTGCCTCCTTATAGCAGAATAATTTTCACTTGTTATTTTTTTTCGCATGATATATTATATGTTGTAAGTGGAGATATATCCGCCGAAGACAGATTTTAAAGATGAACGTCGTAGGTCCGATTAGAACCTCAGTAGGAGCACATTGTGCTCGCGGCGCGCCCAGCGCGTAAAGGAGAACACGATTATGGCAGGGAAACTGAAAGTTGCAGCAGTTGGGTGCGGTGGCATAGGACATCTGCATCAACTCGGCTATCTGCAGCATCCGGGGGCGGAATTAGTGGCTGTGTGTGATATAGATGCCGCTAAAGCACAAGCGCGTGCCGAAGACCTCAATATCGCCAAGTGGTATCCCTCCATCAAGGAGATGCTTGCACATGAAGAATGCGACTTGGTAGATGTCGTAACCGCTGACCATCTGCACTTTGAACCCGTGATGGAATGCCTGGAAGCAGGCAAACATGTTATCTCCGAGAAACCGCTATCGCTTTACATCAACGAAGCAGAACAGATGGTAGCCAAAGCAGAAGAGATGGGTGTTCACCTCGCTATTGATTACAATCGTCGATTTGCACCCGGATATGTCCAAGCCCGGAAATGGTTTGACACGGGGGCAATTGGGCAGACGTATTACTTAGACATGAAATTATCTCAAGGTGGACCCGCTTCAACATGGAAGGGAGAATATTACCTACTTTACGAACTGGAGACGCACGCGATTGACCTGCTACGATGGTTCGGTGGCGAAATTGTTGCTGTTTGTGCACAAATGGCGAAACCGCGGAAACATGAAGCGCGCGAAGGTGAGGACGCATGTTACACGAGTATGGCTATCTCGTTCCGTTATGAAACGGAAGTCGTTGCAACACTGTTGGCAAGTTGGGATAGCGATTTCATCCACCCGATTGAACACCTCGAAATCTGTGGCTCCGATGGCGAAATCGTCGTCGATAATGTCCTCACACGCGCAACCCTAATGAAACGAAATAATCAGGTCGTTGAAGAATATAGACCCTCCATTTTTAGAGACGATCAACTTGCTTTTAACGGAACATTCGCGCTACGGATGGCGGCACTCGTTGATGATCTACTCACCGATCAACCCCCCGCGCCGACAGGAAGAGACGGCTTGCAGGCACTACGAATTACTGAAGCGATTGTGGAGTCATGGAAAGAAAAACGGGAAGTTACGGTTAAAATCGATTAATAACGACATGTAAACCGTTTCCCACGTAAGCCGTTTCTATAGGCAAGGAGGAATAAAATTATGAAACGCCATTTGTCTTTTTTAAGGGAAGTTCGTCAGGCACTACTTTCTGGCTCTTCATATTCAACTGTGCGCGCCTGTGTCGCGTCCCTTGTTTTTGTACTTCTGGCAATAAACTGTGGTCCGCCGCCGCGAGGACAATACTATGTCCCTGAATCGGCGATCACTGCCGCCGAAAAGACGATGAGTCCGCAATCCGCGCAAAAAAGTGGAGCGAGCTTACCCGAATCCGCTACCCTTCAATTGGAAAGGATGCCTTACATCAGAAATGTTTTCAAAGAACGTGTGCGTGTTAGCAGCAGAGGTGGACTTGATGATTTTCATGCATCGTCACGGGCACAGGTACAGCATAGTGCCATAGTCTCCAACTGTTCGTTTGATGTTTTAAAGGCATTTATTGCGAAGGGGTGGGCACCTATTGTGATGATTGAATTTCAAGGACGCACCCCGGAAATCTTGCCGATGTCTCACTACAATGAGCAATTAGGTGAGGTATTCCTTGAAAATCCATCTAATCGCAACAAGCGCCGCTTGACCTACAAGGATTTCGAGATGTCTTGGAGCAGGATCTCACGGAATAAATGTGTTTTAATCACACCTCAACAACTTACGGAAATGGACGTTCAGAATGTGTTAGGTAAATATTTACCTAAAGAAGCGTTCCAACAGATTAGCGTCCAGAGCCGCTGATACGACGTTAACCCGATTGTCCGGCGCGGCACCCATGCCCTGCTTCAGCCCTTGTCCTACCAAACAGAATCAGGATTTACGCAAAATTGGAACGCGACCTGAAACATCAAACATCGCTGGCGAGGTTTCCGAACCTCGCCAGCAAATGTAGTGGATTTGCGTAAATCCGAAGAACAAAGGATAAAATATTGAGAGCACTTCCGTTTACGGCTGTCACGATTAACGACCGGTTTTGGGCACCTCGGCAGAAAACGAATTCTGAGGCGACGATCCCGCATGAACTCACGCAGTGCCAGACAACCGGCAGGATTGATAACTTCGCGAAAGCCGCTGGCTTGATGTCCGGGGATTTTGAAGGTATCTTCTTCAACGATTCCGATGTCCACAAATGGGTAGAGGCGGCATCGTATACGCTTTGGACGCATCCGAATCCACAATGGGAAGCGGAGCTGGACGCAGTCATCGCAAAGATCGCAGCGAGCCAACAGCCCGATGGTTACCTGAACACCTATTTCACGTTGGTTGAACCGACGAAACGGTGGCAGAACCTCGGTATGATGCACGAACTGTATTGTGCTGGACACCTCTTTGAAGCCGGTGTTGCACATTATCAAGCCACCGGCAAGCAGACCCTGTTAGACGTTGCATGCCGGTTCGCCGATCTAATAGATAACACCTTTGGACCCGGCAAACGAGACGGGTTGCCCGGACATGAAGGGATCGAACTCGCGCTCGTGAAACTGGCGCGTGTGACAGGCGAAGTCCGCTACATGTCCCTCGCGGAATACTTTGTCACACGGCGTGGACATTCTCCGTCAATTTTTGAGAAAGAATTAGAGAACCCCGACCTTCCGGGTGGACTCGGTGCGTATCAGCACCACTTCACGCGCGATGGAAAATTTGAGGGGCATTACGCACAAGCACATCTCCCGATACAGGAACAGACAGAGTGTGTCGGTCACGCCGTGCGCGCAATGTATCTTTATAGTGGAGCCGCCGAGATCGCTTACGAAACCGGTGACACGGCTATCACAAACGCGCTCGAAGCCCTCTGGCAGAACGTCGGGAAACGTTTATATATCACCGGTGGTGTGGGTCCGTCTGGACACAACGAAGGTTTCACGAAAGATTATGAACTGCCGAATTTCTCTGCTTATGCTGAAACGTGCGCTTCAATCGGACTGATATTTTGGGCACATCGGATGTTCCTGCTACGTGGCGAGTCTCGTTTTGTTGATGCATTGGAAACGGCTCTTTATAACGGGGCACTCTCTGGTATCTCGCTCGATGGCACGGGCTTTTTCTATCAGAACCCGTTAGCGAGCCACGGCGATAGGCATCGGCATGAATGGTTTGGATGTGCATGCTGCCCACCGAATATCGCCAGACTTCTCGCCTCTGTTGGACAGTACATCTATGCCGAATCGGACGAAGGTTTATGGGTAAACCTATATGTCAGTGGCACCGCCGATGCGATTGTCGCCCGGAATGTCCCAATAAGATTGAAACAGGAAACCGATTATCCGTGGACAGGCGACGTAACGCTGACAATCGCGCCACAAGCACCGGCATCCTTCAGTTTGAACCTACGGATTCCGGGATGGTGTGAGCAATTTGAAGCACGTGTCAACGGTGAAATTTACAACACACAAGCGAATTCGGATGGTTATCTCTCCATCACACGAGAATGGCGTGCCAACGACCGCGTGGAACTTCAACTCGCGATGCCTGTCACACGCGTCCACGCGCATCCACTTGTGAGAGAAAACCTTGGGCGATCTACTTTACGCCGCGGTCCGCTCGTCTACTGTTTTGAAGATGTTGACAATCCTGATGGTGCGTTCCAGACCCTGTCTCTCGTTAACGATAACGCGCTGGAGACAACCTTTAATAGTGATTTATTGGGCGGCGTGACGGTTATCCGTGGCACGGGTAGCGTGTTGGATGACTCCGAATGGGGAGACAATCTATATCACACCGGACCGACTGCGAAGCAGACAGAAGTTACCGCGATTCCGTATTATGCGTGGTGTAATCGTGGCACCGGTAAGATGGCAGTGTGGGTTTTGTAGTCATTTCTTTTTCTTTATACGAGTGGATGTGAAAATCCGCCTATCTCTTTGTATCAAATTTGCGCATATCCTACTGAAAATTTCGCTGTTTCTGTACGCCGATCCGTAAACCTGTAATATTGAATCAATCAAAATTGTTAAACAGATAGAATTTATGAGATACATTGGCCGCAAGAACAATCTGCTATCCCATATTGAAGCAGTGGTACTAAGCAATTGTGACCAAAAGGGAGTGTTTTGTGATCTCTTCGCGGGAACACATGTGGTTGCGGCACATTTCAAAAAACTGGGATTTCAGATTATATCCAATGACCTGCTTTACGTCGCCTATATTTTCGGGCGTGCTCTGATTCAAAATAACGACAAACCTACCTTCAGTCACTTGGTAAATCTTCCTGAAACTTATTCTTCTAACCTCTTTGATGAGGCAGGCAACTATTCCAAGACATTAAATTATTTGAACCAACTTGAAGGCACCTCAGATGGTTTTATCTTTAATAATTACTGTCCAAGTGGAGATAATGAATATAAGCGGCAGTACCTTTCCGATAGAAACGGGAAGAAAATCGACGCAATTAGACAGCAGATTGAGGCGTGGATACAGGATAGGCTTATCACAGAATCGGAATACTATATACTTCTACTTTCACTTCTGGAGGCGGTGTCCAAAGTGACCAACATTTCAGGCACTTATGCCGCATATCTGAAAGACTGGGATGCAAGAACATATAAAGCTCTGAAGCTTAAACCTTTTTTTCCGATTTCATCAGACAAAGAGCACCTTGTCTATCAAGAAGACGCAAATAGTCTTATAGGACAAATCGAATGTGATATTCTCTATCTGGATCCGCCGTACAACACCCGTCAATATATTACGAACTATCATCTTCTTGAAACAATTGCTCGGTATGATAATCCATCTATTTACGGTAAAACGGGGCTGCGTCCATATTCGGAAGCGGAGAAATCGGATTACTGCTCAAAGTCTGCCTGTTTGCGTGCGTTCGCGGCGTTAATATCAAAAGCGAAGGCGAAACACATTATTCTTAGTTATAGTAGCGAAGGCATTATGAGTGAGGCGGAAATACGCTATGTTCTGGGTCGAAAAGGCGGAAAATCAGAATTAATACCGATAGATTATAGACGCTTCAAAAGTAATTCAAATGGTAAACTGACAAACAAAAAGACTGTACAAGAGTATCTATTTTATGTCGAAACCAAGTAAAAAGAACACAGAAAAAGGGATGCGCGATCCGCGCAACACGCTCAACGACTTTACCGGGGCGGAATGGGTCTATTTTCTCAATTCAATTGAACTGGTTGAAGGGGAACCCGATCTCATGACCGGCGAGCAACTCAACGATTTATCTGAGTCGCAATGGGTGAGGCAACAAGAACCGATCATTGATAATTTTTTCCCAACTTCTGGTGAAGATAGTGATGCCCATCACATCCGAAAGAAGCACCCTTCACCAAAGCCACCACAACTCATGAAGAGGCTTATTGAATTTTTTACTAAGAAGGACAATTGGGTGCTAGATCCGTTCGTTGGTGCCGGTAGTACGTTGTTAGCTTGCTCAATGGTGCATCGTCGTGGCGTGGGTGTGGATTTGTCCCAAGAGTATCTTGATCTTTACCAAGATGCTTGCAAGGACTTGAATTTAGAACCTCAAATCGTTTACCGAGGAGATGCCGGACAACTTGAAAGTATTCTCAGTGGTAAGGATTATTTGTTCGATCTCGTCCTGACCGATCCACCGTATGGAAATATGCTCTCAAAAAAGCGGACTGGCGAACGTAAGAAGAAAACAGGGGAGGACTCCCCTACTCCGTTCACAAACGAACACCATGATCTTGGAAACATGCAACCTGAAAAGTTCTACGATACTTTGAAGTCCGTTATCGCGCAATCCATAAAATTCCTAAAAGTCAAAGGATACGTAATAGTCTTTTGCAAAGACCTACAACCGACTGCAGAACATCCTAATCTAATCCATGCTGATATTGTCAACACACTGGTGCAAATACCCAATCTTCGGTTCAGAGGATATAAAATCTGGTACGACAAGACCCAAAAACTTTATCCTTTTGGTTATCCTTATGCGTATGTGTCCAATCAACTGCACCAGTTCATCTTAATATTTCGTAAGGAAAAATAAATATGGCATCCAGAACATTTGGCTGGATTCAAGACGCTGGGAAAATAGAAAACCTCCGAAAAACAGTTGAAGTTTTCGATCAGGAGTCACCGACATATAAAATACTAATTGAGAAACACATTCCGATGCTAGTTGAAGAACGTGATGGACGAGACGAATTTCTTTCTAAGTTAAGCCGGATTCCCTTGAAATTGAAATATGAAGATTTAGTAGGCACTGCTTTTTACCCGCGTTTGGAATCGCGGTGTAATGGAATTTTACAGGCAGCTATTAAAGGACAAAGAAGGGGGTTTATTGGGAATTGGCCCGCAGACAATTTCCTGAGATGGGCGCATGCCCTTGGATTCATTCAGTATGATAGCGAGGCAGATAGTTTCTCAATCACCGATTTTGGGATACAGTACACAAGATCAAAACCTGAAAACGCTGAAGAAATTCTCTCCCAAGCGTTCCTTTCTTATCCACCTGTGATGCAGGTGTTAAACCTACTTGCCGATGGTTCACACCTAACTAAATTTGAAATCGGTAAGCAACTCGGATTTGTCGGTGAAGATGGGTTTACGAACTTACCGCAGAATATTTTAGTGCGGGATCTCGATCAAACAGAGGATTCAAAAGAAAGAAATAAGATGCTCAGAGACTGGGAGGGGACTTCGGACAAGTACGCCCGAATGATTGCAAACTGGCTAAAGCCCATGGAGTGGGTGGAACAAATTAAAAAGCCTGTCGTAGCGACCTTTGGGAATGAGGCGTACAAGTGCGTCATTCCACATGCCTATGTGATTACCATAGCAGGACGGAAGGCAAGAAACCGAGGGTTGGGAACCAATATCCAAAGTCGAATCCCAAAGAATGTCTTCTGGGAGATGTTGGCTACTCAGGGGAAGAGTCGTGATTACATTCGGACGCGACGCGCGCTAATTCTACAAGAAATCGACAAGAAGAGTCTTTCGGTACAAGCATTGCAACAAATGTTAGGAAAGAAAGACTTCAACGAGTCTGAGGCAACCATCGCCAATGACCTGAAAGGGTTGAAACAAATTGGACTTAATATTCAGCAGGAACAAAATGGATATTTCTTGCGAGATACCATTCAACATCTAACTATTCCCGTCCTTACTACTGAAGAGACGGTCAAGGATGAAATTCAGGAATTGGTTGATCAGTGTAGAGAATGTTTAGAGCATGTCTCCCACGATTATCTTGTCCTTATACAACTGAGTTTCTCAGGAGACAGCAGTCGAGTGTTTGAAATGACGACAGTTGATCTACTTGTAAAACAGTATGGGTTCAACGGACTCCACTTAGGTGGCGCAAATCGACCTGACGGTGTAATCTTCACTCAGGATCTGAACGAAGATTTTGGCGTAATCATTGATACAAAAGCCTATCAAAAGAGCTTTAACGTTCCTGCTTCGGAGCGAAATAAGATGATCCAATACGTCAATGAAAATATCCAGCGCGACGAGTCCCATCCCACAAAATGGTGGAAAGACTTTCCCGCGGATATTGAGATGTTTAAGTTTCTGTTTGTGTCTGGAAGGTTTGGCGGGAAATATGAAAGCCAATTGCACCGGATATCAATATCAACTCAGGACACCACTGGTGCTGCAATTACATCTTACAACTTATTGCTGCTTGCAGAGGAAATTGCCAGAGAGAAAATCAACCTACAAGATATAGGGGAAAAGTTCAGCTGCCTTTCCGAGGTAGAAATAGAATAGGATTGATGACCTTGCCCCAGACTCTTTTGTCTGTTCAAGACTACTAAAATAAACGTAAGTTGTAATTACAACCACTTATGAGGATTAGGTGAATAGCAAATATACAGACAGGTAAAATAGATGCGACAGAACTACACTGCCATCATACAACAAAGCGATGGTTGGTGGATCGGATGGGTGCAAGAAATTCCGGGTGTCAATTGCCAAGAACGCACCAGAGATGAATTGCTGGCTACCTTGGAAATCACACTTCGCGAAACAATAGAATACAATCGGGAAGAAGCACTTCAGGCAGCAGAAAACCAGCATGAGGAAGTCACCATCCAAATTTAGCCCGTACATTGTAAATCGGGCTTACAAAACCCTCCCACAATGTATGAAAGAGCTCGCAGAAAAGCACTCTTCCCTCTCTGTCATTTTTTATTCGTCAAAACCGGTTGCATGTAGGTTTTCAAGGCATTCGAGCGTTTGAGCCACTTCTGGAGGTCGCCGTCGTCCTTCTCTGGATTCTTTTTCGCCAGCGATTGGAAAACGGCACGTTTTTGGGCATCAAATTCAAGGAATACCTTCCATGCGTAGTCCGGGTTCTGAGAACGTTTTGCTTCAAAGTCTGCATTGAACGTTCTGACAGCGTCCGCGGTGCCGGTACCCCATTGACCGTCCGCTTCAACACCCACGAGTTTCTGTACCGCCTTTACCGCCTCACGCCCAGCGAGTGTAACAAAATCGGCATAAATCAGTTGGAGTGCCGGGTGGATGTCCCACGCGTGCCACCTGTGGAGCGAATCATAATAATAGCGTTTGATGATGGTAATATCGACTTTCGGATCTTTTAGAGGGTTGAGTTCTGGGTTACCCGCAAGTTCCCGGACATACCTGGGTAGGTGCCGGATATCGCCCTGTTTGCTGCGCCATATCTCCCATTTTTTCTGCGTGATACCGGCATAATTGCTAGCATCGTTGACACTCTCCTCGTGTGCAATAATGAACACGAGCGCGTGATCGTGGTCAATCGGCACGCCGCGGTAACTGGTCAATATGGCATAAACCGCAAAGAAGGAGCAAACCACGATAATGGGTTTAGTCATTATTGTTCTCCTAATCGTAGAGATGTGGGTAGGCGGGGTTACATGTTAAATCCGGGCAGCGATTAATTCGGACGACACACCTGGCGGATTTTGAACGGGTGGTGTAAATGAGGGCTGTGGCACAACCTCACCAGATTCCCGTAGTCCTTCGATATGAAACTCAATGGCTTCGGCGATCAATGTCCGGACTTCCTCTAACGTCTCACCGACAACCCCGCATCCTGGGAGATCTGGGGCATAAGCACCGTAATTGTTCTCGCCTTTTTCAAAAATAACGACGTATTCCATAAGGTTTTCCCCGCAATTCTTGAGACGGGCCTGCTTCAGAATGTTGTTAAGTGTCCCTTTAGGGACCTCTTCATTCGGTTTCCCAGCAATCGTCACGACTCCGGGCTTTGTTGAATGTTTAAACTGCTTATGACTGCCTTTTGTTCGGTCATGATACCACCCATCATCTTCAATCATTTTAACGACCTGTCTAAACTTCATAATAGGTGTTGCCAGATTTTTTTAGGGCTGTGTCCGTAAATTATGTTCCCAAGTTTTGGCGTTTTGGAAAGCAGATGGGTCTTCTGCTTCGTAGCAGTACCACCCTAAACTGGTTCATCATATTACGGAATTAGTCGTTTTGGACTTGCAAAAAGTTGTTAAAAAAGTGTAATAACCCCTTGTAAATAAAGGGGTTATGTGATACAACACAGATAAGAAAATAGGGGGTTAAAGCCCCCTATTGAAACCCGAAAGTAGAGTTGCTTTTTTCGGATTCCACGCTTATCTGATTATTGTATCAGAACCTATCAGAAAAAAGCAACTCCTTTTCACAAATAGGAGTATTTTCTGATGGATTTGATCAGGATAATGGAGACGTTCCCGACGCAAGAACATTGCATCGAGTATTTAGAGCATCTGAGATGGCAGGGATCGCCAGAATGTCCACATTGTGAGTCTACACACATCAGACGACGCAACGAACATGATATAGGGCGTATCGGACGCTACAACTGCCACGATTGCCGATCCACCTTCAAGGCAACACACGGAACAATTTTTCAAGGGACGAAGATACCGCTTCAGAAGTGGTTTTTGGCGATCGCGTTGATGGCGAATGCGAAGAAAAGCCTCTCAAGTTGCCAACTTTCACGCGATTTAGGATTGCCACAGAAAACATGTTGGCGTATAATGATGGCTATCCGTGCCGAGATGGGTAAGGATAACGTCTTACTACAAGGGATTGTTGAAGCGGACGAAACCTATATCGGTGGCAAACGCAAGAAAGACTACGATAAAGAGATTGGCGAACCCCGTAAACGCGGACGTGGAACAGCGAAAGATGTAGTGCTTGGCGTAGTCGCAAGAGGCGGGAAAGTCGTCGCTGAACTTGTTGGGAATGTCAAGGGTAGCACAATCGCTGAGTTTATCAAGACGTTTGTCAAAACAGACGACTCCGAACTCTATACCGACCAGTATAAAGGCTACAACGAGATCGGTAAACAGATGAAGCATGAAACGATGAACCGGAGTCAGAAATGGGAGCCGGGTGGGATACATACCAACACAATGGAAGGTTTTTGGTCTTTCGTCAAACGGGCGTGGTATGGATCACATCACCACTATTCAACAGCATACACCCCCTTGTATCTCGCAGAGGCGTGCTATAAATACAACTACCGAGAAACTGACATCTTTGTAAAGTTTCTCACCGACAGCATGGAAAATGATTCGGAAATTTAAAGTCAAATTTAAAAACTTCTCAAGTCCAAAACGACTAATTCCGTCATATTATACTACAAATGCCTTGATAACGCAACCTTTTTGCGATGTTTTCAAGAGAATAGCGAGCGCAGCTCGCTCCTACAGAAGAGGGTATCGGATTTAGAGATCTATCCTGTTTTTACTTATCGGAGTTCGGGTTATAATACGGTAATTTTCTAACGATGCCCGTGCGGTTGGGAATGCAGATCGCATTTGGGCGCGTACGCCGCAAAACAGCACCTACCGGTCTGGGAAAACAGAGATTACCGATGGAAGCGGCGTTCCAATTCATCGCGCCCCATTTCGACGATGATCGGACGGGAGTGCGGACAATTGAAAGGGAGTTTCGCCTCGGATAACTCTTTGATAAGGTTTATCATCTCCTTGGTATCCAATGTATCCCCCGCTTTGACAGCCGATTTACATGCAAGGGTTATCAAGGCGTTGTCAATGGCTTCAGGGAGTTGCACCTCGGTATGCGGTGCTTCAGGGAGTTTGTCGAGTAGGTCGGTGATGGTCTGTGCAGCGACGCGGGTCGGCAGTGGCGACGGAATCGCTCGAATCAGGATCGTGTTCCCCCCGAACTCCTCCAAATCAAAACCGAGTTTATTGAAGATGTCGCCGTGAACTTTCAGGGTACTGAGCTGCTGCGGTGTGGCTTCCAGAGTAACCGGCAGTAGCAACCCCTGCACAGGAATCCCATCGGCTTGCATCTGGTTGACGAAGCGTTCATAAAGCACGCGCTCAGCAGCGACGTGCTGGTCAATGAAGAAGATTTTATCTCCCGCCTCAGCGACGATATACGTTTTAAAGAGGTTCGTCTTGAGTTGGACATCCTCAAAGTCAAGCAAACTGAGATTCACACCATCAGGGATTTCCTGTTGCGGGGGTTGCACAACGATTTCAGTAGGCGTAGACGGGGCTTGCACTGCCGAAGCGTCGATAATTTCAGTTTCCTGCTCGCCGTCCCCTACCTCTTGTGTCGGGACAGGCGGTGTTTCCGTTCGCTGCGTCCGTGCTACAGGCGTTGTGGCGCGTTGCCCCCGCGCAGTAGGTATGTGGCGTGGTGTAGAAATCCGTTGTTGTATGCTGGTATCACGGGTTTCAGTGTCTTCTTCGGATTGCGTCGGTTCGGCGGGTGTTTCGATTTTGGGGATATACTTCGCTTTATGGACAGCGTTGCGGAGTATCCGGACGATGCCGCTATAAATTGTCCGTTCGTTCCGAAACCGCACCTCAATCTTGGCGGGATGTACATTGACATCGACTGTCTCCGGTTCCAACGTTAGGAAAAGCAGCGCGACCGGCTGCCGTCCCTTGGCTACCATAGCGTCAAGTGCCTCTGTGAGTGCAGCACCGATAATCCGACTGCGGATCGGGCGCTGATTGAGAAAAAAGAGTTGATACTCACGATTCGGTTTCGTAAATTCCGGTTTACCGAGCAAACCGTATATCTTCAAATCCGGCAACTCCTCCGTAAATTCGATAAGGTTGTCAGCGAATTCTTTGCCGTAGAGCAGACGTACCCGTTCCAGATGCGAATCGCAGGCACGGACATCAAGTATTGATCTGCCGTTGTGCGTCAGCGAAAAATGGATGTTCGGATGCGCGAGTGCCGCCCATGTCACCTGATTCGTGACGTGGTTCATCTCGGTAGTATCGGTCTTGAGGAACTTCAGGCGTGCCGGGACATTGTAAAAGAGGTTGTTAATCGACGTATGCGTGCCCGGAGAGCATCCACTCTCTTGTACGGAACGGAAGACCCCACCCTCAACGCTAACCTTTGTTCCCTCAAGCGCGTCAGCGGTACGGGTGAGGAGTTCAAATTGGGAGACCGAGGCGATACTTGCTAACGCTTCACCGCGGAACCCAAAAGTTTGAATACACTCAAGGTCTTCAATGCGGTTCACCTTGCTCGTCGCGTGGCGTTCCAAAGCAAGGAGCGCATCTTCGCGTTCCATACCGCTACCGTTATCAGAGACATGGATAAGACGTTTGCCACCTGCCCGGATTTCGACACGGATCGAGGTGCTTCCCGCGTCCACAGCGTTTTCGATCAGCTCTTTGATGACCGAAGCGGGACGTTCAACAACTTCACCCGCGGCTATCTTATTGGCAACATCTGCAGAGAGTATCTTAATCTTTCCCATATTTTTAATTATAGGGTTACTGCTCGGTTTTGGCGAAGCTTGCAAGCCAAAACTTGCTGTTAAAAGCTCCGTTGTCAAAAACCGGTTCTCGCTTAGATCAGCGTCCATTTGGAGGAATTGCGTTTCTTATCTTTCGCAATTCGAGGATAACGAGGTTCTAACCCACTCCATATTTATTGTGCGTTTTGGTATAAGTAACAGTTGCATGAATGCGTCTGTGTGAAATTCGTCTCGTCTGGGTATGTGTCCTTACATATAGGCATTACTTCGGGACATCGTGGATGAAAATAACAGCCTGAAGGGCGATTGATAGGTGAAGGCACGTCACCCTCTAACCGAATCTTTTCAACACCGGTCTGCGGATCCATCTTCGGCACCGCAGAGAGGAGTGCCCGCGTATAGGGGTGCTTGGGTGAATCGAAAATTTCCTCTGTTGTGCCACGCTCAACGATTCTACCAAGATACATCACCGCCACCTCATCCGCAAAGTACTCGACGACAGAAAGATTGTGCGTGATGAAGAGATAGGTGAGATTGAAATCGGTCTGTAATGATTTTAAGAGATTGAGTATCTGCGCTTGCACAGATACATCCAGCGCACTGGTAGCCTCGTCACAGACGATGAACTCCGGATCAACAGCGAGACAGCGTGCAATACTGATGCGTTGTCTCTGACCACCAGAGAATTCATGAGGGTAGCGCGTCACCATGTCCGGTGATAAACCGACGCGCTGCATCAGTTCTGCGACCCGATTTTGGCGTTCCTCAACGGACTCACCGATACCGTGTGCCTGCATCCCCTCCTGAATAATAGCCCCTATGGTCATCCGAGGATTCAGGGAGGCGTACGGGTCCTGAAAGATAATCTGCATCTGTTTCCGATACGGGTGCATGTGTTGACGCGTGATAGTCGCGATGTTAACGCCGTCATAGACAAGATCACCTTTGACCGGTACGCCTAATCGGAGGATGGCTTTGCCGAAAGAGGTTTTGCCGGACCCGGATTCTCCGACGAGTGCAAGCGTCTTACCGCGCGGAATATCAAGCGTAACATCATCAACAGCATAGACATAACCGACCGTCTTTTTAAAGATACCCTTCTGAATAGGATAGTGGACACAGAGGTTTTTCACCTGAAGTTGCGGTTGTGCTTCTGCTGTCCGCGTCGGAGCATCCTCTATTTTATCCGTATCCGTTTCGAGTTCCAGTTTTGAGGCACCAGTACTTACAGCGTTAAACGGCGGTTCAGGGTTGTAGAGGTGGCAGGCGACATTATGTTCGCTACCGTTAACGACATGCAATATTGGCGGAATGGTTTCGCACCCGTCCATAACTTTAGGACAGCGATCGGCGAATCGGCAGCCATCGTTATACGCAGTGGCTTTCGGGACTCTACCGGCGATTGTATGTAATTGCGTTCCCCGTTTATCGCGAGCGGGTGTCGATTCGAGAAGTTTCACGGTATAGGGGTGCTGCGGTGTCTTGTAGAGTTGCTCCCAAGTGCCCATCTCGGCGATTTTTCCGGCGTACATAACGGCAACACGGTCGGCTATATTGGCAACAACCCCCAAGTCGTGTGTTATCAACAGCACCGCCATTTGCAGCTCTTGCTGGAGGCGTTGGATGAGTTCAAGGATCTGTGCTTGTATGGTAACATCCAGTGCGGTTGTCGGTTCATCGGCGATGAGGAGCCCTGGACGGCAGGAGAGTGCCATCGCAATCATGACGCGTTGTTTCATACCGCCGGACATCTGGTGCGGATATTCATCGTAACGCGCCGCGGGTTCCGGGATGCCCACGAGGTCGAGCATCTCGACTGCAGCGTTCCGTGCAGCGGTGCCGCGAAGGTCTTGATGCTGTCGGATCGCCTCCGAAATCTGGTAGCCGATCGTGAAAACGGGATTGAGGCTGGTCATCGGCTCCTGGAATACCATAGCGATGTTGTTACCCTGAATCCTCCGTTTTTCAACCTCCGGTAGGCGCGTAATGTCCTGTCCTTTATAGTAGATGGCACCGCCTGCGATGAACCCCGCGGGCTGCGCGACGAGTTGGATCACGGACAGCGCAGTGACACTTTTCCCACAACCCGACTCACCGACAAGCGCGAAAATCTCGTTCGGCGCAATATCGAAAGAGATGCCGTCAACCGCACGGGCAAGTCCTTCGGGGGTCCGAAAATATGTTTTGAGGTTTTGTACGCTGAGGAGTGCTTCTTGCATGAAACTACTATAGCAGAGAAAATCGTGAAAGTCAAGGGAAATTTGTGTATCCTAATTTTCTGGCAGATGTTCCCATATTTGAAAAAAAACAGAGATGCTTACAACAAAATTATATTGATAAAATTTCAGAGTTTGCACTATACTGATTTATATCTCCG
Organism: Candidatus Poribacteria bacterium; assembly: GCA_965246985.1. Taxonomy (GTDB): domain Bacteria; phylum Poribacteria; class WGA-4E; order WGA-4E; family WGA-3G; genus WGA-3G. The sequence goes on from OZ251998.1 coordinate 5,746,979, forward strand.
ACTGATTTGAAAAAAATGAAGTTTACCCTAAACTTTTCCAGTTTCATTCCTACTACTTAATATGAAAGCGGTTCATAAGTTAACGGAACATGTACTTCACTATTTTTGAAGGAGGACCCAATAATGATGAAAAGATATTTTGTAGGCTTGATCACTTTTGTATGTCTCTTCAGTTTGTTTTTCTTGATCGGCTGTGGTGATCCTGAAGACACGGATTCGATAGTGATACCAAGCGAACTTTACGATACCAGTCAACTCACTTATGACATTAGCGATGCAGAGATCCAAGAATTGATGGCGTTAGGTGTTCCCACAAACTGGAATGAGACGGAAGATCGTGAATTACGCGCCAAATATTACCATGCAAACCTCCTCAAACAATTCGGAAACATTCCAGCCGTTCATATCGTTGCTGAACATGAGCGAAGGAAAGCAAAAGCATCGGGAGATTACGTTTCATATACACTTGACGAAATGATTAGCTTTGACAAGGCAAAATATGTTCTCTGGCCCAACAAACTTAATCGTGACAAACTTGAAAGGTCGCTGAAGATAAAATTGAGGCGTGAGACGGATGATCCAGAGTTATTTGCTAAACTCTACAGAGAAGAGTTAATCGAACAGCATGGGGATATTCCAGAGGTTGAGGTTGTTGTTAAAGGAGAGACAAAGTTATGGTTTGGAGGCTTTAGATTTCCAGGTGATGAAGATGAATACATCACCTTTCTGGAAGCGCAACACGCCCTCTGGCCCAATGCCTCACAGTTACGAAGAATTGAAAGGTATCAAAAGGCACAAGCAGACGGAACACCGTTCCATCTCGTAGACCGGAATGATGACAATTAATTGATTCCGTATAGTTGACCCTAATGAATATAAATGTATATGTACTTCACTATTTTTGAAGGAGGACCCAATAATGTTGAAAAGATATTTTGTAGGCTTGACCGCTCTTGTATGCCTCCTCAGTCTGTCTTTCTTTATCGGCTGTGGGGACCCTGAAGGTAGGAAATCGTCAGTTTCGGTAGGTCCGGACTCACCGGAACCGTTAGAGCCAATCGTACTACCAAGCGAACTCTACGACACCAGCGATCTCACTTACGACATCAGCGATAAAGAGGTTCAGGAACTGATGGCGTTAGAACTTCCTGATAACTGGTTTCAGGAGAAAAATCCTAAGCGACACGCCAAATATTTCCATGCGCAACTTGTCCAACAATTTGGGAACATTCCAGCGGTCCATATCGTCGCGGAACGTAGGCGCAAACAATTGCTGGCACCCGGGGGATTCATCACAACCCTTGATGAGTCGATTAATTATGCCAAAGCCCGATATGTGCTCTGGCCAAACGAGTCCACCCGAAAATCCCTTGAAGGATATCTGAAAGATAAATTAATGCAGGAGACCGATAATCCCGAACTGTTTGCTAAAATCTTCAGGGAAAAGTTAGTCCATCAGTTTGGGGATATTCCAGAGGTTGATATTGTCGTTGCGGGAGAGACAAAAGGAATGTTCGGAGGCTTTAGACTCCCTGATGATGCAGATGAATACCTCGCCTATTACGAGGCACTCTATGTGCTCTTTCCGAATGCGTCGGTTCTGCGCAATCTTGAAAGCGCCCGAGAAGATGTCCGAAAGGCAAAAGCAGAAGGATAGCCATGTTCATAGGCGCGCTTAGCAAGCGCGCCTACTCGTAGAGGTCAACAATCCTTATACTCACCACAAATCCTTTTCACTCGGAAGTGTCAGATGCAGGAGCGGCTTCGGTATCTTGCTGGGGTGGTGCACTTTTTGCGCAACGGAATCCGAGCCAACCGTTAGTGTTTGTCGGTTTATCACTACCACGACTCGCCACAGTCGCGGGTCCAGGTGTGCTCCAAGAACCGCCGCGTGATACGCGTCTCGTCTGAACACTTGTGAAATCCTCCATCAACGCCTCAATATCGGAGACACCGGCAACCGGATTTTTCTTCGGAGAATGTCTATAAAAGTTCTTGTCGTACTGATCCAGACACAATTCCCATACATTCCCGCCCATGTCGTGCAAACCGGACCCGTTTGGTAGATAACTGCCGACGGGCCGGGTGTGCTTTCCGTAATACCCGTAGTTCGCTCTACCAGGGTCTCGGGAATTGCCCCACACATAGCGTTTACCCGCCACGCCGCCGCGCGCCGCTTTCTCCCATTCCGCCTCTGTCGGTAGCCGCTTGCCGACCCACTTCGCATAAGCCATCGCAGCGTACCAACTCACATAGACAACCGGATGATTCGCTTGCCACTTAGCGTAGTCGTTCCCATCCCAATGTTTGAGATAGTTACCGTTATGATATTCACTCGGAATGTTGTCTTTGCGCCACTCAGGATTTGCATCAATGAACGCCTTGAATTGCGCATTCGTCACCTCGTATGGGTCAATATAGAATTCATCAATGTAGACGGTGTGTCTCGGAATCGCTTCCGTAACTTGATTGCTGCCCATCCGAAATTCACCTGCAGGAATCCGCACCATTTCAGTCGATGCTTTCTCCAATTCTTGTGTTGATACATCGCCTCTCCCCTTAGATTGAAGTGCTCTCTCAAAATCAATTTTTGCAGCACCCTGTTGCCCGAGTGCCCGCTTCGCTTTTCCGCGGCTGTCATAAGCTTCGGTATAATCACTTCTATGTTCTATAGCTACATCCAAGTCATCTATAGCACCGTTATAGTCGCCAAGGGCAGCCTTTGCGACACCACGGGTATGATAATAAGCGGAGGCTCCGTCCGGATTTAGTTGTATGGCTTTCTCGCTGTCAATGATGGCTGCTTGATAGTGTTTCCGCGCTTCCGCGGTCTTTTCCTGGTTCGTTCTCAATTCTCCGAGGAGGAACTTCACCCATCCACGATCATTGTAGTGCGTAGCATCTTCAGCATCTAACTTGATGGCTTTGTTGTAGTCCTTTATCGCCGCCTGATACTGTTTTTGGGCTTTGTCAAATTCTTTTTGCTCAGTATTCAACTCCCCAAGGAGCGACTTTGCCCAGCCGCGGCCGCTGTAATTTCTATCGTCATCTGAATCTAACTCGATGGCTTGGGTATAGTCCTCTATCGCCGCTTGATATTGTTTTTCGGCTGCTGTAGCATTCCGTCGCTTGGCTTCATATTCACCGTAGTGGGAGCGTGTATGTCCGAGACCGCTGTAGTTTTCATCATCTTCAGGTTCTAACCTAATAGCCTCGGTATAGTCCCCTATCGCCACTTGATATTGTTGCCGCGCTTCAGCGATGCTCCCGTACTTGACTACAGACTCACCATAATGTACCGCCACGTTTCCACGCGTGGCGTAGGCATCAGTAAATTCTGGGTCCAACTCAACGGACTCATTGAGATCGGCTATCGCCGCTCTATAGTCCTTATCATTATATTTATCTTCTCCACGCTGGTGGTAACCATAGGCACGGATCCGTTTTTGTTTGTACCACTTCACCAAAGGTTCAACCTCTGTAGATCCAGAAAGCAGTGCTTTGAGTGCATCAGAAGGAACAGCGTAACTATAGGTCTCATCTACGGCGGTACTGATGCCGATAACTTCGCCTCTGCCGTTTAGCATAGGACCGCCACTATTTCCCTGAGAAATATCGGCTGTTGTCTGTAACCATTTATCTTTATACCGGCTGCTGCGTATCGTTCCCTCTGTGAGTGTGAATTCTCCACCACCGGGATAGCCTATCGCGTAAACCGTTTCTCCATTTCTGGCAGCATCGCTGTCGCCGAGGGAGAGTGCTACACCTTCACCCGCGATTTTTAGAATGACGAGGTCGTTTTCCATATCATACGCAGTGACACCTTCAACCATCCAGATGGTTTCATCATCACTGAGTTTCGCGAAAATGGGTCCGGGACGTGCAATGACGTGAAGATTCGTCACAATCTTATCGGGGTGTACAAAGAAACCGCTGCCTGCGCCGATTTTCATCAAGTTTCCGCCTGTAATACGGACGACAGATGCTTTACCTTTTTCGGATGCAAGATCCGCTGTCAACGTTGGGAGTTTTTCAGAAACGTCTTGTTGGGAAACTCGCGCACAAGAGAAGATAAACAGTAAAGTTAAAGTGAAGAGACTGAGTAAACATTTCTTGTTATGTTTCATAGGTGACATACCTCTGACTTTATTAGGAAATTTCAGCATCCGCTGAAAAATTGGGTTCGTTAGAACTCTATAGGACTTACGCAATTTGCGTTCGTCTGCACTCTGTTCCGCAGGGTCCCCGTGCCCTGCGTGCGTTTCAGGTTCAGACGGGCACGGGGACCCGTCCGAACAGCGTCTTGATGCGTAAGTCCTACTCTAATTGTACAAGGAATTTAAAAAGATTAGATGCTGCATCGTTAGCGTCACAGCACAGAGGTCTGCGCGTGTTACTTTATTTCCTGCTGGCCTTTTAATAACCAGAGGATCTGCTTAACGTGCTTCCGTTGTTTGCGTGCTAAACGGTTTCTCGGATTTAACGCAAGTGCTTTGTTATAATGGTCAATTGCCTCTTGATAGTATCGTTTTGCTTCAACTATATCTCGTTCATCTGTCTTACTTTTCGCTATGAGACCTTTTACCCCTCCCAGATTAAAGTACGCCATTGCATATTCAGGGTTAATTTCAATCGCTTTATTGAGATCATCAAGTGCCCCTTGGTCATCTCCAAGATTACCTCTCACGGATGCCCGATTGTTATAGGCGAAGATATGTTCAGGGTTAATTTGAATCATTCTATCAAGGTCCTTAAATGCCCCGTGGAGATTCCCTATGCGGTTCTTTACTAAACCTCGTTTGGAATAGATTTCAACCAAATCCGGGTTGAGTTTCAGGGAAGTGTTATAGTCCCTTAGTGCCCCTCTGTCGTCATGTAGTTCCACCTTTTCGTCTGCTTGTGCTTCTAAGGCGTAGGCACGCACCCGTGAATGCTTCTGCATCTGTTCCAACGGTATAACTTTTCCTGAATTCGCGAGTAATTCCTTAAGCACGTTTGAAGATATCGCTGTTGCGACTGTTGTATTACCATCGCCGTAAATAGCTCCTGTGCCGTAAGCGGCCACACCGACAACCTCATTTTTGCTGTTTAGGACTGGCGCACCATCGTTCCCGGAGGAGAAATCGGTTTGTATCTGAAGCCTTTTGTCGTCCCTGTATCTGCTCTTGAGGGTGCCTGCTGCCCCCTTGTATTTCAAGTCATCTCGGTAACCTAATATATAAACTTTGTCGCCTATCTGGACAATATCACTGTTTTCAAGTGGAAGCGGTACGCCTGTCTCGGCAATTTTTAGAAGCACAAGGTTGTTTTTCGCATCAAATGCGGTAACGCCTTCAATACTGGCCTCTGCCTCCTCCGTAATCTGACGGTGACAGCCTTTACGGAACAACCGAATGCCTCTGTTGTTGAACGCCTTCGCGAAACGATCTCCCGGGATCGCAGCGACTTCCACAGCTCCTGCGAGAACGTTAACAGTCGTCGCGATCGTGTTGGGTTCCACAAAGAAGCCGCTCCCTGTTTCAATATACACTGGCACGGCTGTGTATCCAGTCTCTAATCCAATTGGTTGTCCCCTAATATACCCTGTCACAAAGAAGACTGTAGATTCTCTATTGTTTTCGGTAATCTGTTGCAACAACATATCTTTTTTCTCTTTCATAGTCGGTCTCCTTTCTATTGCCTGTGGCGTTAGTACGTATTGCTTATTTCCTGATGTCCGGTTCCAGTTCCTCTGCCTTCTGAAAGTCTGCCGTGGCTGCTGCGTGCTGTCCGATATTGTACACGGAATTTAACTGTAACATCGCTAGAGGCACGGCATAAGGGACTGCATCTGCTACGCTATTTCTTGCTGGAATTTTATTAACCAACGTATACGCTTCGCTTGTCTCAGATATTTACGCGCTACCGGATTTTTTGGATTTAATGCAAGGGACTTGGTATAACCCTCAATTGCCTCCTGACAGTATCGCTGTGCTTCAACCATATCTCCCTCATCTATCTTAATTTTAGCTACCTCGCTCTTTACGCCACCGAGATTGGTGTATGCCATCGCATACTCTGGGTTAATCTCAATGGCTGTATTGAGATCATCAAGTGCCCCTTGTTTATCTCCAAGATTACCTCTCGCGGATGCCCGGTTGTTGTAGGCGAAGATATGTTCAGGGTTAATTTGAATCATTTTATCAAAATCCTTAAGCGCGCCTTGGAGATTCTCAATGCGGAGCTTTATTATGCCTCGTTTGGAGTAGATTTCAACCAAATCTGGGTTGAGTTTTAGGGCAGCGTTATAGTCTCTTATTGCACCCCTATCGTCATATCGTTCCGACCTTTTTTCGTCCGCTTGTGCTTCCAAGGCATAGGCACGCACCCGTGAATAGTTCTGGAACGGCTCCAGCGGTATGACTTTTCCTGAATTAGCGAGCAATTCCTTGAGCACGTTTGAAGATATCGCTGTCGCCATCATTGAACGATTATCCCCAACAGCAGAACCAGTACCGTAAGCGAACACACCGATGACCTCTTGCTTACTGTTTAGGACGGGTCCACCATTACCCCCAGGAAAGAATTGGATTTTCATCTGGAGCCATTCGTCATCCTTGTATCTGCTCTGAAGAGCACCTGCTGCCCCTGTGTATTTTGTGTCATCTTGGTAACCGAGTGCATAAACCGTCTCCCCTATCTCAACGGTATCGCTATCGCCAAATGGCAGTGGAGCACCTGTCTCAGCAATTTTTAGGAGTACAAGGTTGTTTTTCGTATCAAATGCAGTAACCCCTTCAATAGTGTACTCTTCTTCCTCGTTAATCTGAGGACGATTGCGTCTACGGAAGAACCGAAAGCCCCTATTGCTGAATGCGTTTTCAAAAGATTCCGCGGGAATTGCGGCAATCTTAATGGCACTTGCTATAATGTCAATAGTCGTCACGATCTTGTCGGGTTCCACAAAGAAGCCGCTTGTAGTCGCAAGATTAATTGCTACCGCGATGTCTTTTGACTTCAATCTAATCGGTTGTTCAACAGCATACCCTGTCAGGAAGAAAACGGTAGATTTTCTATTGTTTTCAGCAATCTGTTGTAACAACGCATCTTTTTTCTCGCGCATAGCCAACTTCCTCTCTATTGCTTATGGCGTTAGTAGGTATGGCTTATTTTCCGATATCTGGGTCCAATTCCTTTGCCTTCTGGAAGTCTGCTTTGGCTGCTTCCAGCTGCCCAAGTGCTTCCTTTGCTAACCCACGATCATGATAGGAAATCGCTTTCTTTGGGTTTAGTCGGATGGATTCATTAAAATCTTCAATCGCGCCGTTGTAATCACCGAGACCAACTTTCGCAACACCGCGCGTGTGGTAGAAAGCAGACCGAAATTTGGCACCTTTTGGTTGTAAATGCAGTGCCTCATCAGTGTCGGATACTGCTTCTTGATATCGATTTCGTGCTGTTTTCCCATTTCCTTCTTTAGTTTCAACTTGCCCAAGAAGATACTGCGTCCACCCGCGATTATTATAGGCTATACTGCACTTTGGATCCTGATTAATAACTTCGGTATAGTCGCCCATCGCCATTTGATAGTGGTGCCGCGCTTCCACCAGAACGCCTTGATCCGCTTTGGATTCACCGATAAGACCTTTCGCTCTTCCACGGTTGTAGTAGACTTTAGTATTGGACGGACTGAGTTGGATGGCTTTATCATAATCTTCAATTGCTCCGATATAGTCACCAAGAGCGGATTTCGCAGCCCCTCGGTTACTGTAAACTACCTACATTTTGTCCATTAACACAAGTATGTCATACTGTTGGAAAAGTGCCTTGGTAGCAGTGGAGACGTGCTGTATGAAGGGATATAAAGGGTTGATCCGTATGCCAACGACCTTCTTACCGTCGAAGCAGATTTTTCCTGGGATCGCCAAGATGTCTCGCCTCAACCGTTTCAGTCCTCGGCTTTGAAGCATCTCCGTTGCCTTTCGGTGTGCGTTTTCGGTTGGCTCCGAGGCCCCTTCAGGTATCTTAACCGCCTCTATGAACCACGCTTTCATCCAAATCATCAGGTTATGGGCGAGTTCTGCGAGTAAAAGCAAAACTTGCTGTGCGATAAATCCTGTCTTTCTGTATTTTCGCAAAGAGAGGGCTTGATAATCTTGGGCGAAAGAGTTCTCCGGGGCCCCACTGCGTTTGTCATATTCAAGCAGCAGTTCTTCAAGCGTTGCGGTCGTGTCGGTTGAAACCAACACGGCATAACTCCAAGTGCCATCTTTTTTCGGTGTTCTCACAGCGACTTGAACCGTCCGTCTCGCATACCGATGCGGTTGTTGAACCCACCCTGCTTCTCTACCCTTGACGCCTTTCGACGTTGGCACAGACACCCACTCCTCCATGGGGGCCGCTAACTTTTGGATCCGGCGGGAGTTATACATCTTCCCGATGAGGCGATACCCCCGCCATAAGGCATAATTGATATTGGCATCCGTGCCAAATCCGGCATCAAAGCGAAGCCGAACTCGGCTCCGTTTCTCAACGCTATCAAGCGTCAAAACAGTCTCAAGTTTGCCGAGCATCGGCTTGAAAACAGCATCGCTGTTGGTTTTACCGGGGTATAACGCCTGCGTAAATATCTCTTGGGTGTCTCCGCAGACACACCGTGCCAACTGACGCGTATAAGTATTCGGCTTTTTCGCGACATATCCTTTCTCTGAACCCTCGGCATGCTTGCCAATCGGCAAGGAAGAGAGGTCTATATCCACACCTATCTCATCTTCAGCCCCCAAAGACACCTGACGCCCCTGACCTTGTTTGAGACGCACCTCCGCTAAAGCAGATTCAAGTGAAGCAACAGTCGCCTCCGTTGAGGCATCTAACGTCTGCTGGATCACCGACGCATCCGCACATCTTTGGTAGCCAAAGCCACCTAACAAGCCACGATCCGAGCGAACTTTGGTTTGGATTTCAGACACCGTCTCCGCACCCGATAGCATCCCTAACACCACAAAAACTAACTTGTCTGTCGGACGATACACAACTGTTTTCTGCCCGATATTCACCGTGTCATGGAGGGGCTGAAATACCTCACGAACCCGCAACACTTCACCCAGAGCACACAACGGCGCCTGAGGCGTTACCACCCATTTTTTACCATTGTGCTTTTTCCGTTTTTTTGCTATACTTCTTTTTGCCATTGAAGACCTCCAAAAAGGTTTAGGTTCTAACACTTATATCATAACCTTTTTAGAACTTCAATGGCACGTTATTTCTACTTTCACACACCCTAAAGCAAGTAATCAAATCATGCTTTCATTGGACAAAAACAAGGAAACTACACCTAAATCCGGGCTGAGATTAAGCACAAGGTTATATTTCGCTATCGCTGCTTTATTCTTACCTTGTGCTTGCTTCCTATCCGCTTGTGACCGAACAGCATGGGCACGTATGCAAGGAAGCTTTTGCCATCTGGTAAAAGATTCTATCTCCTCCGTTTCCTTAAAGAGAGACTCAAGCACATTATACCAAATTAACGTGATTTGTATTATTTTTCCATTTTGCAAATCCACTGAAAACCGACATGTGCCTGCACCTTCTTTGTGTTTTCAGAGAACCATTGACACCTTTTCACAACGGCTTCTTCAAGTGCTGAGAGCGTTGTAAAAACTTTATTCACAACCACCTCTCGCAACAAAGGCCAGAGCCGTTCGGCAGGTTGAAGTTCTGGTGTGTACGGGGGCAAATGAAATAACTCAATCCCTTCTGGGACTTCTAAATCCTTACCCGTGTGAAAACCGGCACGATCTAACAAAAGGATTATCTGTTTCTTGCCTTCCGGGTTCACATCACGCGCAAACTCTGCCAAGGCAAGGTTCATGACTTCAACACTCACACTCGGCATCAGCAGCCAATAGGTCTCACCTGTCTGTGGACGGACAAAACCGAAACCATAAAACCACTTATATGCCGGACACACGGGGGCTATCGGTCTTTCACCTCGCTTCGCCCAGACACGCCGATGAACCGGCAATAATCCCAAGCGCGTCTCGTCTTCTGCCCAGATCTCTACCGGTTTCTCTGGGTGCTGACTTTCAAGCGTAGCTACCCGCTCCTTGAGTTTTTTTTTAAATGTTTGCTGTGCCTCGGGTGTTGCGGCTGCCTGATGTTGCGGACGAGGTGTTTGTAAAGTATAACCGAGACGTTTGAGATATTTCCAACCTGACACGTCACTGACACGACGCTGGAGTGTCTCAGATATCCACGCAGCCACTTTCGGACCCGTCCAAAGACCCCCATCACCAGGAGGCGCAGAAAGGGCAGCTGCAAGGGCGGCTTGCTGTGTTTCATCCAAAAAACGCACACCTGTATTATTTTTGCGTTTATCTCGCAAAGCGGCTTCGCCTTCAGCATTATAGCGTTTGAGCAACTTGCGAACCCAGTCCGGCGTGCATCCTACAATCTCAGCGACTTGCCGGGGGGTGCGTGAATCTCTGGTATCCGCAAGGAGCCAAATAATATGCCAGTGCGTCCGTTCCCGAAGACATTCACATTCAAGATACCTTTGTTTAACAACTTCTACTGAAAAGTGGGGGAAAACCTCATGTTTTTGCTTTTTCATCTCTTCACAATAACATATCTAAAAAATATACACAAGAATAGTCGCGTTAATATGGTATTAGAAGGAACCGCTGCTCCAAATTCAAAAGCATCAAAGATACCATCATTCTCTATCTGTTCCATGGAACATGCAATACCAATAATTTCACCATTACTATTTAGCACGGGACTCCCACTATATCCGGGAAAAAACTGCGTTTTTATCTCAAACCATCCTCTGCTATCCGTACCAGATATAGTACCCGTCACACCCTTGTACTCGGCATTAGCATACGCAAGCGTGTAAACTCGGTCACCCACCTTGACATTCTCACTATTGCCGAGACAGAGAGGGGCATCACATTTTTCAGCAACCTTTAAGAGAACCAAGTCATTCTTGGCATCAAATGCGATAACGCCTGTGATAGTATATAAGACAGGATCCTTGCAAACTGACTTTTTGTATCCGTAGGGAAGATCCTTATGATCTGGAAGATAAACGGGAATCCTTGTCACTTTAATCTGCTTTGCCGCAACAGTTTTTGCCAGTGCGACGACATGAATATTAGTTACAAGCGTGTCACTCGCTATAAAAAACCCAGTTCCTGCTACACCAATTTTCTTAGCATCTTTAGAAGCGTTGTCATTAATGCGCGAGAGGAATCTGTGCAAATTCGTATACGTAGCACTACGGTTTCTATTAAAAAACTTATAAATGCGCCAGTGCAAGGTCAATATAGTATCGGGGATCGCTTCTATGTAGACTAAAGCGTTTCTATTCTCTTCTTCAAGCTGTCGTAGTGCTTTATCTTTTTCCTGTTCCATTAGCGGATTTTCCTACCTATCATCTGTGTTTAGTGTCAAGGGTGTTCTTCAAAATCTGGGTCTAATTCCGTTGCCTTTGCGAAGTCAACTTTTGCTTCCTCGTGCTGCCCAAGTACTTCCTTCGTTAATCCACGATCATAATAGAGCAGTGCTTTCCTTGGGTTGAGTCGGATAGATTCATTGAAATCTTCAATTGCACCGTTATGGTCACCGAGACCAACTTTCGCAACACCGCGCGTGTAGTAAGTCGCAGCCCTCCGAAGTTTGGTTCCTTTCGGGTTTGACTGGAGTGCTTTGTCACACTCGGATACCGATTCTTGATAGAGGGTTTGTGCTGCTCCGGTGTTGCCTTGTTCGATTTCCAATTTTCCCATCAAGTACTTCGTCCAGCCCTCCTCGTTATAAATCTTAGCCCAGGACAGGGTTCTCTTTGAATTGAGTTGAATCGATTCCGTGTAATCGTTTATCGCCTTTTGATAGAGGGTTCGAGATTTTGCATGATTTCCGTGTTCTGCCTCAACTTCCGCCCAACGTATTCTTGTATAACCCCGACTGTAGTATCCTGCGGAAGTAATTGGAGCGACAATGATAGCTTGGTTAGCATCTTCTACCGCTTTTTGATAGTCCCCTAATTCACCATTGGCAATACCTCGGGCGGCGTATGCCTCCACTTTTGAAATGGCAAGGAACCTGATGTCCTCAATAATTTTGTCATAAATTGCGATTGCCCCTGCATAGTCCCCCGACCCCCGCTTTAGCAACGCGCGTATAACGTAGAAGGCACCTTTAATCTGACCCCACCAGATACGCCGAAATATGCCAACTTCGCTGTTATTCTTCTTAGCTGCAGTGTACGCAGTATAGGCAAGAACCTCCGGTCGTTTTCGCCACGTTGACCAAGATTCAATCTTTGCCGCTGCCGCGCTCGCGAGTAATGTTTTCAATGCGTTTGAAGGAATAGCATAGCCAACAGTTTCGGATTCAACACCTGCTGAACAGACACCTATGGCTTCACCATTGCTGTTTAGGAGAGGGCAGCCACTCCACCCTGGTACGATCAATAGATTTAACCTGAGCCGTTTGTCACGGGACTGGGGACCCCGTATAGTGCCTTCTATCTTATTATTCTTGTCTCCGTTGAAGCCTACCGCACAAATCTGAGCGTCTTTCTGAACAACCTCACTGTTGCCAAGTCTAAAAGGCGTATCTTCCTCAGCGGTTTTCAAGACAACGAGATCGTTTTCGTAATCAGATGCGATGATGCCCTCAATCGTATAAACGGATCCTGTGTCAACATGTGTCACAGTCACCTTGGTAGCAGCTGCAAGGCCATGAAAGCACGTCACAATTTTATCACGTCCGACAAAGAAGCCACTCTCTCCACCTCTCCCAATCCAGCCTGGGATTTCGATTTCGGTCTCAATGTAAACTGCTGTGCCGACGATTTCTTCGACAGGTTGTTGGTTTTGGTCATTTTTCGTATCTGCCACTATACCGCTCTCCTTGTATACTACAATATCTCACATGGCACCTATATTCATTATACACTAAATCTCAGTATCTATACCAAAAAAGATTTGACATCACGCCATAGCATGTGGTATCATATCGTTTAATAGACACACATTTTTAACGCAAGTTTTTTCCAAACAGGATTATCGGATGTTTTATCAATCGCTTACCACACTGACATCACAATATAGGAAATTTGTGCGCTATAATACCCTATACCAAAATAGCCTTCGTGCTGTCATGGGTTTGCGCGCCATATCCATTATTATTGCTATTCGTCGCGCTGTGGTGGGCTAATCACGAGCAGATAAGAATTTTATTCGAGCGCCCATCACTGAAGCAGACGATTTCAGTGAGGGTGTTTTTTTATTTAACGTAGGTAGCAGACTAAAACCTTTGATCTGGAGATTGAGGCTACATGAGGAAATACACATGTTTGAGTCAATCGTGCATTCAGCAGAAAGAGCCTTATGATGCCAACCCAGTACTGGTTTACCAGATACCCTGTTTCGGTTCTCACTGCGAAGCAGGACGAAACAGGCCCAGGAGGCTAATAGTTTAAAAAATGTTTGAAGAGGTATCACCGCAATTTACATTTGCAGAGAAAGAGAAACAGACCTTAGCGTTCTGGCGTGAAAACGACATCTTCCAGAAGAGTATGGAGATGTACAAGGACGCGCCGCCCTTCGTTTTTTTAGAGGGACCACCGTTTGCAAATGCACCACCCGGTGTGCATCACGTCCTCGCGCGCATCATGAAAGATGCAGTGTGCCGCTATAAGACGATGACGGGACATTACGTCCTCCGTAAAGCAGGTTGGGACACGCACGGACTCCCTGTCGAATATCAGGTCGAAAAACAACTCAATATCACAAATAAGGCGGAATTAGAGGCTTACGGCGTTCAGAACTTTATCGAAAAATGTAAGGAAAACGTGTTCCAATTCGAGCAGGATTGGCGAGAGTTGACAGAACGCATCGGATTCTGGGTCAATCTGGATGATGCCTACATCACGTTGTCAAACGATTACATTGAAAGCGTCTGGTGGGTGCTGCGGCAAGCGTGGGATAAGGAACTGCTATATCAAGGGCATAAGGTGCAGCCGTATTGTTATCGGTGTGGCACCACCTTAGCAAGCCATGAAGTCGCGCTCGGTTACCAAGAGGTCGCCGATCCGTCTATCTTCGTGCGATTTCCACTGAAAAACAGGGAGAATACCTATCTGCTCGTCTGGACAACGACACCGTGGACCCTGCCGTCTAACGTCGCTGTTGCTGTCGGCGAGGACTACGATTATGTCGCCGTTGAAGAGCATAACGGGCAACGGCTCATCCTCGCGAAAGAGTGTATGTCGAGTCTGTTTGGAGATGAACCGCCACAGATCGTCGAAACCTATAAGGGTACCGATCTCCGTGATTGGGAATACGCACCACTCTTTGACAGTGGCGAACATTCGGAAAGAGCTCACTATGTCGTCACCGGAGATTTTGTAACGACGACAGAGGGCAGCGGCTTGGTCCACATTGCTCCCGCCTTCGGGCAAGATGACTACGACATCGGACAAAAATACAACCTACCGTTGGTGCAATTAGTAGGTGCCGATGGTAGATTTGTTTCAGAGGTTAAAGAGTCGTGGGCAGGTGAATACGTCAAAGATGCCGACCCACAAATCATCGAGAATTTGGATGGACGCGGCTTGTTGTTCAAAGCAACTGAATATACGCACCAATATCCATTCTGTTGGCGATGCGATACGCCGCTGCTCTACTACGCGCGCGAATCGTGGTTTATCCGGACGACCGCCATCCGGGACCAAATGCACCAGCACAATCAAGAAATCAACTGGTATCCTGAGCATATCAAAGACGGACGTTTCGGGAATTGGTTGGAAAACAATATTGACTGGGGTTTGAGTCGTGAACGCTATTGGGGTACACCGCTACCGGTCTGGGTGTGTGACGACTGCGGACACCAACACTGCGTCGGCAGTATTGCCGAATTGAAAGCACTCGGCACGGATGTACCCGATGATATTGAATTACACCGTCCGTATGTGGACAACGTTGTCCTCAACTGCGAGAAATGTAGCGGCACGATGCACCGTGTACAAGATGTAATTGATTGTTGGTTCGACTCCGGCTGCGCACACACCGCACAATGGCACTACCCATTTGAAAACAAGGAACTATTTGAACAGGCTTATCCAGCGGATTTCATCTCCGAAGCCATCGATCAGACCCGTGGTTGGTTCTATAGCCTCTTGGCGACCAGCACACTCCTCTATGATAAGCCTGCCTACAAAAATTGCCTCTGTCTCGAACTTATCCTCGCCGCCGATGGACAAAAAATGAGTAAGAGTCGAGGTAACACGGTGGATCCGTGGACAATTTTAGACGAGCAGGGCGCGGATGCAATGCGGTGGTATATGTTCACGGGATCGCCACCGTGGGCACAGCGGACTTTCAAAATTGATGGCGTTGACGAAGCATTGAAGAAGTTCATGGGAACGCTCCAGAACGTCTATAGCTTCTTCGTGATGTATGCCAACTTAGAACTGATTGATGTCTTGAAAGATACACCGCCGGTTGCGGAACGTACCGTTGTAGATAGGTGGATCTTGTCTCGTCTCCACACGCTCATCGACGGCGTGCGTGATGAGATGGAGAACTACCAACTCACGAACGCGCCACGTGCGATTGAGGCGTTTATTGAGGACCTCAGCAACTGGTATGTCCGTCGCACCCGCGACCGTTTCTGGGGTGCAGAAGCCGGACCTGATAAGCAAGCCGCTTATGCCACGCTTTATGAGGTACTTGTTACTGTGGTGAAACTCGCTGCACCATTCGTCCCGTTTTTGGCGGACGAACTCTACCGTAACTTGGTATGCTCACTTGACGCTGAGGCACCATTGAGTGTTCATCTTGCAGCATACCCAGTAGCAGATGCCGCGCTGAAAGACGCACAGTTAGAGACCGATATGGCTTTCATTCGCGAAGTGATTAGCATGGGACACGCCGCGCGCAACCGTTCCGGTATTAAAACGCGCCAACCGCTTGCAGAGATTACCATCGGTGGACTCTCTGATGCAGAAAAAGCGACCGTCAACCGTTTGGCGGAACTCGTCTACGATGAACTTAACGTCAAAGCCATCGTCTTCACAGAAGAATTGGACGCGTTCGCGCAAGTCACACTCAAACCGAACTTCAGGGTATTGGGACCCAAATACGGTAAAGGTGTTCAAGCAATCGCGAAGGCACTCGCTGGTGCCGATGCAGTGGCGTTGAAAGCAGAATTGGAAGCCAATGGCAGTTTACAGATCGAAGCCACAGGAGAGACCTACACCCTCGATCCATCAGAAATTAACGTGCAAACGCAGAACCGAGAGGGTTTCTTTGTAGAGGTAGATGCACGGAAATTCGTCGCGTTGTCAACGGAACTAACACATGAATTGGTACTTGAAGGCTTGGCACGCGAACTCGTCAACAAGATCCAAAACATGCGGAAGGATGCCGATTTTAACGTCTCCGATCGGATTAAACTCAGTCTGACCGATGCATCACCGCTCGTAGACGAAGCGTTTCAAGCGCATCGGGAATATATCCTCCGAGAAACGCTAACAACAGCAGTAGTAGACGCGCCGAGTGAAAATGCATTCACCCTCGCGCAAAAACTCAATGATGAACAGGCAACCTTGAGCGTTGAGCAAGTTTGAAGTTTGGCAAGTGTCCGTTTAGAGTGTTTGTCACAAATACGATTTTGTTAGGCGAGGTTTCCTAACCTCGCCGATTTATCCTGTCCAATTAGCGAGTACTCCGTTGTCTGTAGGTAGAAGCAAAAGAATACTACTATGAAACGTGAGTTCGATAATAAAAACTCAGTATAGACGTAGGTTGGGTAGAGCGGTAAAAAACCAGAATCCTACAGTCTATAAGGCGAATACCGATTTGCAATGAACCGTCCGTGTAAATAGATATAGCGAAACCCAACACCCCAAACGCTGGAGATATGCGAATGTGTTGGGTTCACTTGTGTTATGATGATGTCAGGTTTTTGGCTGAACCTTGAAGGTTATCTGCTCTATGCGGTTTTAGTAAGTTCGCGTTCAACCCCGCTGCATGCCATACGCGCATTCGGCGTTGATTCCCTACGTGCTTATGTCGAACTCACGTTACTATGAAAGAAAATAGAGATGAAAAATTACAGGAAATTACAGAAAAAGCCTTAACCGGTTCTGTCGTCCGTTTGTTATGGCAACAGACCGACGAGAACTCTGGTGAGTTTGTTTCCACACGTGGGAGCGGGTTCTTTGTCGGTTCAAATATGGTAGTGACAAATCTGCATTGTGTGGCAGGGGCACCATCTGTTACCACAGAGATCGTCAGCACCGAAAGGACATTCCCAGTTGAAGGTGTAGCGGCGTATGACATCGAAAACGACCTCGTCATTTTAAAAGTAACAGGTGAAGGTGTTCCACTCTCCCTTGGCGATAGCGATACTGTTCAGATTGGCGATGCCGTTTGCGCTGTAGGACACCCGGGTGGCAAAAAAGGTGTAGTCACACAAGTCACTATCCACGGTATTCGAAATAGCGACAAACGTTTTGAAATTGAAGGGGCATTTGATCCCGGACAGAGTGGTAGTGCTCTGCTAAATAGCATGGGTGAGGTCATAGGTGTTGCTGTGGGTGCTTCCTTTTTTATACAGGTTTTTAGCGGTGGAGTGAAGTTATTTCTTAGCCACGCAATTCCTGCAAGTCCTTTAGTTTTTATGCTCGCGGGCGCAGCGGAAGCGGAACCGTTGGTAGAGTGGCAAAAACATCCACGGATACGTGGCTATGCTGAAGGTTTGCAAGGACAAACGCAACTGATGCAGCAAAAATACGAAGAAGCAATGGCATGCTTTGATGCTGCTCTTGAACTTAATCCAGATTTAGTGGAGATATACGTTAATCGTGCAGCTTTAAAGATGTTAATGGGAAAAGCAGAAGATGCAATTGCTGACTGTGATGCCGCCATCAAACTTAATCCCGATCTTGTAGAGGCATATATCAACCGAGCCTCCGCAAACTTATCGTTAGATCAACACAAAGCGGTAATTGCTGACTGCAATGCTGTCCTCAAACTTAATCCTGATTTTGTTCAGGTTTATGCTATCAGAGCAACCGCCAAATTTGCTTTAGAACAACCCAAAGAGGCACTTATCGATTATGATATTGCCTTAAAACTCAATCCCAATGCGGCAGAAATCTATTTCGCGCGCGCAAATTTGCATCTGGCATTAAAGGACTATGCTGGGGCAATTAAAGATTTTGATAAAATCATCAGTCTCAGTCCGGAATTCACATCTTCTCTCAATATCTACCACAGCCGAGCAGATACGAAATATCGCGTTAAAGACTATGAAGGCACTATTGAAGACTATGACAAAGCCATAGAACTCAATCCGAAAGATACCAAAGCCTACATAGACCGTGGCCGTGTGAAACGTCTTATTGGCGATTATGAAGGAACAATCGAAGACTGCGATAAAGCTATCCAGCTAAATGCCAAGCAGCACGCCGCTTACTACAATCGTGGGTTCGCGAAACGTCTCCTTGGAAAATCCAAAATTCCCTCGGAAAACATAATACTTTATCAAGAAGCGATTGACGATTATAACGAAGCAATCAAACTAAAACCTAAGCACGCTAATTCTTACCACAATCGTGGATTTGCGAAGTACCAACTTGGAAGATCTAAAGCGGATTATGGAGATAATGCTGCCGCCCGTCAATACTATCAAGAATCTGTTGATGATTATACCGAAGCAATCAAAATCGACCCCAAATACCTATCTGCTTACAGCAACCGTGGACTTGCGAAACGCAGGCTTGGTCTATCTAATATGAATAGCGGTGATAATGCTGCTGCGCGTAAATATTATCAAGAGTCTGCTGATGATTATACGAAAACAATCAAAATCGACCCAAAGAACTCCTTAATGTATGATGGGAGGGGATGGACAAAGTGTCTTCTTGGACAATTAGAATCCGAACAACGGAATATCCAAACATCCAGAAATCTTTTTCAAACAGCTATCACTGACAGCGACGAGGCTATTCGTCTAAAACAGGGTAAACCAAGTTCCACCTATTTCTATACCCGAGCTGTTGCCAAGGTTGGACTTGGTGATTATGATGACGCGGTTGAGGATTTCAGTGAGGCAATTCGGATTAAGCCTACGGATGCCACATACCACCGCGATCGTGGACGCGCTAAGGAAGCACTTGGAGAACACGAAGAAGCAAAAACAGATCTCGCGAAGGCAAAAGAATTAGACCCTGATGTCGAAAATAAGCCATACTAACGAATGCCCAGGGACAATAGAAAGAATCTGTTGAATAGGATTTGGGGGCGTTTACGCTGTGTAACAGGGAATAGTGTTACTATATGCAAGTAGATTTGCATATAGTAACACTATTTGCAAACAGATTGACATATAGTAGCACTATATGTTATTATAGACGTATGGTAGATAGACAATTTTGGCACAGTCGCATCGAAAATGTTTGGAAACGCCGTTCGGTCGTATGGTTGTCCGGGGTGCGGCGTGTTGGAAAAACGTGCTTGTGTCAGACTCTTCCCAATATTGAATATTTCGATTGTGAATTGCCGCGTGTCAGACGATTGATGGAAGACCCGCAAGAATTTCTGGATAGCGTAGGTGATGGACGGATTGTGCTTGATGAAATCCATCGGTTACCGAACCCATCAGAGTTGTTAAAAATTGCTGCGGATCACTACCCACAGATTCAGATCGTCGCGACCGGTTCATCAACACTTGGTGCCAGTGCTAAATTTAAGGATACGCTCGTTGGGCGTAAATCCGAATTGTGGTTAACTCCTCTTATACAGGCGGACCTCAGCGATTTCAACCAATCAGACATTCAGCATCGATTGTTGCATGGCGGGTTACCCCCGTTTTTCCTTGAAACCAAACTTCCCGAACCTGACTTTCAAGAGTGGATAGATGCCTACTGGGCAAAAGACATCCAAGAGCTTTTTCGACTTGAACGCCGTTACGCCTTTCAGAAATTCACTGAACTCCTCATGGCACAGAGCGGTGGGGTTTTTGAAGCCTCCAGTTTTGCACGTCCATGTGAGGTAAGTCGTGGCACCATATCGAACTATCTCTCCATTTTGGAGGCGACCTTCGTTGTGCATGTCATCCGTCCGTTCAGTTCCCGTCGGGCAACGGAGATTGTCGCGGCACCGAAAGTCTATGGATTCGACACCGGATTTGTCTGTTATTATCGAGGCTGGTCGCAACTGCGACAAGAAGATCTCGGTTTGCTGTGGGAACACTTTGTTCTCAATGAGATTATGGCACACACACAATCCCGCGAGATTCACTATTGGCGTAACAAGAGGGGACAAGAGGTCGATTTTGTACTCACACGCGCCCGTAACGTACCGATTGCTATTGAGTGCAAGTGGTCCGCCTCAGGATTTTCGCCACGCGCCCTGCTTGCGTTTCGCAGACAATATCCAGATGGCGAAAACTATGTCGTAGCACACGATGTAGATCGTCCCTTCACAAACAATTACAATGGCAGCCAGGTTAAGTTTGTGAATTTGGATACATTGATTGCTGAAATATGTTCGTCTGACCGTTAAAAAACTTGCCTTAAAACCGAATTTTTGCTATAGTACGGTTTAAGATGGATATCCCAAAACCTATCTCATAAATACTGATTTCTGTGGCGAGGTTTCTGTGCCTCAGCCTTCATGAAGTAACTTATTAAATCCCAGTTTAGAATTAGGGCTATTTAGTTTTAGTTTTTTAACTATTTTGGTTGGAAAGTCGCGATTCGGAGAGTGCTTCTACAGTGGAAAGTCGCGATTCGGAGATCGCTCCTACAGTGGGATGTCAAGATTTAGCGTTCACTCTTACCAGAGAACTAAATGACCCTATTTAGAATGAAAGGAGATTCCGGTCATGCAAGATTTTTCGTATATTGCAGCGAAAACGATACCGGAAGCCGTTGCCCTACTCGACGAAAAGGGAGAAAGTGCACGTATCTTAGCAGGTGGCACCGACCTTATCGTTCAGGTTCGAGAGGCACGCCGAGACGTTGATTGGATGATCGACGTCAAATCCATCCCCGAGGTTAACGTTTTAGATTACGATGCCAACGCTGGCTTGACACTCGGTGCTGCAGTTGAGTGCTATAAAATTTACGCCGTTGATACTATCTGCGATGCTTATCCCGGGTTAATCGATGCGACGAAAATTATTGGTGGCACAGCGATTCAAGGGCGCGCGGGTGTCGGTGGAAACCTGTGTAACGCTTCACCCGCTGCAGATGGTATACCGCCACTGATTGTCTTAAACGCTTCCTGCGTCATTGCCGGTCCAAACGGTGAACGCGAATTATCCGTTGAACAGTTCTGTACAGCCCCCGGACAGACAGCATTGGAAAAAAGTGAGATGCTCGTCTCTCTGAAAATACCGGCACCTGAAAGCAATTCAAGCTCTTACTATCTCCGATTTATCCCGCGTAATGAGATGGACATCGCTGTTGTTGGTGTCGGGGCATCCGTGACGCTTGATGCTGCGAAAGAGACGATTGTCTCCGCCCGTATCGCACTCGCTGCCGTCGCGCCCACACCGCTCTTTGCAGAAGAAGCGAGCACGCTACTTGCCGGTCAAGAGGTCTCTGATGCTGCAATTGACGCAGCCGCGCAAGCCGCGCAAGCGATTGCACGCCCGATTAGTGATATGCGTGGAACTACTGAACAGCGAACACACCTCGTCGGGGTGCTGACGCGACGCGCACTCAACGGCGCAATCCAGAGAGTCCGAGACGCAGCATAAGTTTTTGTCTATTTTTCAACAGGTCGTTAAGCCCCAGCAGGAAATCGTTTTTGAAAACAGGATATCTCGTCCGCTGGATCGCTTGTTGTATGTTCCTATGTGAATTTTTAAGGGTTTAATTACCCACGGACCTTGTTGAAATTTGCCGAAACCCCGTTTTGGATAGGGGTCCCCACCCGTTACTGGGAAGGGGAGACAAAACGGAGCGAAAACCGAATTGTTAAAAAATTGAAAGGAACTCATATTATGGCGAGAAGATCGCACGTTCAGACCACTATCAATAGTGAAACAGTGGAATTTCTCTGTGAACCCCGGCAAAGCCTGCTCGAGGTCCTCAGGGATGAACTCCACCTGACAGGTGCAAAAGAGGGCTGCAACAACGGCAATTGTGGGGCATGCAGTGTTATACTCGACGGCAGACTCGTCAATTCATGCCTTGTCCTCGGTGTAGAAACTGAAGGCAAATCCGTCGAAACCATCGAAGGCGTTGCTGACCCCGACAAGCTGCACCCGATCCAAGATACCTTCCTCGAAAACGCCGCGCTCCAATGCGGTATTTGCACACCCGGTTTCATCATGAGCGCGAAAGCACTCCTTGATCAAAACCCGAATCCGACAGAACACGAAGTCCGATACTGGCTGGCTGGGAATTTGTGCCGCTGTACCGGTTATGATAAAATTGTCCGTGCTGTACTTGATGCAGCCGCATCCATGTGAAAGGAGCGTCCTTCGCATGACCGAGATAATAGAAATTGTGGTAGTCGTTAGTAAGTCTTCTATTTCTCGCATGGCGAATTGACGAAAAATAGGAATGCCTGAAAACAAAGAATACAAAGTTATCGGAACTCGTCCTATCCGCCATGACGGTGTTGACAAAGTCACCGGCAGGGCACTTTACGGGGCAGATTTTCAAGCTGCCGGACTCCTTCACGGCAGGGTGCTACGGAGTCCGCACGCACATGCACGAATCCTCTCAATTGATACGAGTCGTGCTGAGGCACTCCCCGGCGTGAAAGGCGTTGTCACTGCGAAAGATTTACCGGACGCAGCGGACAAAATCGCTGATCTTGGGGAAGGTGCTGTTAACCTTAAATACCTCTGTGATAACATCTTGGCGAGCGACAAGGCACTCTATAAAGGCCACGCGATCGCTGCTGTCGCTGCGACAAATCCGCATATCGCCGAAGAAGCTTGCACGCTCATTGATGTTGAATACGAGGTGCTACCCCCTGTTTTAGAGGTGCGGCAAGCGATGACATCGGATGCGCCGCTCCTGCACGAAACCCTCAAAACCACCTCAATGGGTGAGACGGCTGACGAACCGAGCAACGTTGCAAGCCATATCCAGCACAAACTCGGTGATCCTGAGAAAGGGTTCGCCGAAGCGGATGTCGTTGTTGAACGTGACTTCGTTACAGGCACCGTCCATCAAGGCTATATTGAACCGCATAACGCCACGGCACACTATAATCAGGATGGGCAGCTAACTATATGGTGTAGCACACAGGGTGCGTTTACCGTTCGTGAACAGGTCGCCGAAATCCTCCAATACCCCGTTTCCAAAATTAAGGTCGTCCCAATGGAAATTGGGGGTGGGTTTGGTGGTAAGATTAGTGTCTATATTAAACCTGTCGCGGCGTTGCTGGCAAAGAAAACGGGTAAACCGGTCAAGGTCCTGATGAACCGAACAGAGGTGTTTGAAGGAACGGGACCGACACCTGCTTCTTTCATTCGCGTTAAAATGGGTGCTACCAAAGACGGGAAGATAACTGCTGCCCAGGCATACCTCGCCTTTGAAGCAGGGGCATACCCCGGTTCTCCGGTTGGACCTGGCGCAATGTGCATTTTTTCACCCTACAACATTGAAAACGTTATCATTGACGGCTACGATGTCGTTGTGAACAAACCGAAAACCGCTCCCTACCGCGCTCCTGGAGCGACAAACGCCGCTTTCGGTTCAGAGACAGTTCTTGACGAGATCGCGGAAAAACTGGACCTCGATCCACTTGAAATCCGGTTGCTCAACGGTGCAAAAGAGGGCGACCGACGCGCAGATGGACCCGTTCACCCTCGCATCGGTTTTATTGAGACAGTCGACGCAGTGAAAGCGCATCCGCACTATTCTGCACCGAATGGCAAGAAACACCACGGTCGCGGTGTCGCGTCCGGTTACTGGTTCAATATCGGTTTGGAGTCCAGCGTAGCGATTAATGTCAACTCCGATGGCACAATTAACCTCGTTGAAGGTTCAACAGACATCGGCGGTACGCGCGCTTCAATCGCTATGCAAGCAGCAGAAGTCCTCGGTATCCCCGCCGAATCAGTCAATCCAAGTGTTGTTGATACCAATTCTGTCGGTTACACTGCTGTGACGGGTGGTAGTCGCACAACGTACGCAACAGGGTACGCCGCTTATGAAGCCGCGCAAGATGTCAAGAGGCAAATGATCACTCGCGCCGCGAAACTCTGGGAAGTTGACGAAGCCAACGTGCAGTTTGCAGATGGTGAATTCTCAAGTATCAACGGCAAAGAGGAGCAGATTAGTTTCCGAGACCTATGTGGTCGGCTCGGTGAAACCGGCGGACCGGTTGTAGGCAGAGGGACAGTCAATCCTGGTGGTGCTGGTGGTGCCTTTGCAACCCACTTGGTGGATGTAGAAGTGGATGAAGAGACCGGCAAGGTTACCATCCTCCGCTACACCGCAACACAGGATGCCGGAAAAGCCATCCATCCGAGTTACGTTGAGGGACAGATCCAAGGCGGTGTCGTCCAAGGTATCGGTTGGGCATTGAATGAGGAGTACATCTACAACGCTGAAGGCGCGATGACCAACGCCAGTTTCCTTGATTACCGAATGCCGACCTGCTTGGATTTACCTATGATTGATGCCGTCATCGTTGAAGTCCCGAATCCGGGGCATCCGTATGGTGTGCGTGGTGTCGGCGAAGTACCGATTATACCGCCGCCTGCTGCTATCGCCAATGCTATCTACGATGCAATCGGTGTTCGGATGACAGAACTCCCGATGTCCCCTGACCGGCTTCTGAAAGCGATGGGAAAAATCTAATTCGTTGCAAATTCTGTAGGGCGAGGCTTTGTACCTCGCCCTCTTTTATAAGCAGTTATTGAAACTGCAGATAAAAAAAATGCCAACCGTTCGTCGGTGTCCTGACTCGGCGCGCACGCAACGATACTATCCAGAGAGTCCGAGACGCAGCATAATTGTGTTGATTTTTTAACGGCAATCTTTAAGGGTTTAGGTACCCGTGGATGTTCTTGGAACTTGTCGAAGACCCATCTTGGAAAACGGACAATATGTCAACTACCCAAGCCTAAAGACTTGGGCTTGAAGATAGCATCAAACAGCGTCAACTGTGTTGCGTGAGTCAAGTCCAAATCTTGTGCTTCGTTCTTGTTTCTCGTTTCATTGAGGGTGGTAACCCACCGCTCTCCACGAAAGGCAGCAGCTGCCTTAAAAAGTATGTTTTGTGCAGCATTGTGGTCTCTATCCATAGTGTTTCCACAAGACTGACAGTTAAAAGTTCGTATCGCCAGCGATAGTTTCTTTGGCGATTTCTGACCGCAGCGAGAGCAGATTTGCGAGGTGTTCTTGGGATCAACTTGGTGGAAGTGGAAACCGTCTCTTTCGGCTATGTTTCCTGCCCACTCAAAGAAGGTTGCCCAAGAGGCATCGCTGATACTCTTGCTGAGGTGTTTGTTCTTCACCATATTAGATACGCGTAAATCCTCTGCCACTAAAACATTGTTTTTCAGGTGGTGGTAGAGTTTATAGACGAGTTTGCCGATAAAGTCTTTGCGTCTATTTACAGTTCGCTCATGGTGTAGAGCGATTTTGTGTTGTTGTTTCTTTCTTCGGTTGCTACCTTTTTTCTTACGAGAAAGGTCTTTAGAGTGTTTTCGCAGCAGCCCTTCGGATTCACGATACCAGCGTGGGTTGTCTTCCTCTTCACCTTCGGAAGTCGTCAGGTAGCGCGTTGTTCCCATATCTACTGCGATAGCGGCTGTAGGCTCAACTTTCGGTGTAGCGGGGAGTTCGCAAGAGATATGTGCATACCAGCCACTTGCTTTTTTGACGAGTGTGACTTCTTTCGGATCGCCTCGCAACGGACGGGGCATGTATATTTTCAGTTCGCCTAACTCCGGCACTTTGAGTCGGTCATGTTTCCATCCTGTTTCGCGGATAGGATTTTGGCGAACACGTATTGTCTGTTTATCAGTATCTTTTGTCTTTCGACGAACCACTTTCGGATATTTGCGGAGACTCCACGTCAGAGAACGCACACGCTTTTTGTAGCGCGGGTAACCTTTTTTAGCGTCTCCGTTTTCGCAGCGTCTCCGAAAGTTAGCGAAGGCTTTGTCGTTTCTTTTCAAGGCATGGCACTGCATATCTTGTGACACTTCACGAAAATCGTCATACTTCTCACGGGCCGCGGTTAGAAGTTTCTCTTGCTCAGAAAGCAACACAAAACGATCTTCAGTTTCTTTCGCAACAATCCGATCGTGGCGCGCAGAGTTTTGAAGTTCGCAAAGGTGGTCAAGCCACTCTAATAAGGTTGTTTCCTGTGTTTTTGTAGGATACACAGGGTATTTAAAAGTTAATCTCATGGTGTATCCCCTATCCGCCTTTAACCCCTATTCAGTGGGTAGGAAACCGACACGTAAACTTGCGGTTACGCTGAATATGTCTGCCCAACGGATACTCTAATTATACCAGATTTTATACCACATTTCAAACCGAATGTCAACTCTTTTTTTAAAGGTTTGGTCTAATTCACGAGGGCGGATTTTCCTCCCAACGCTAAAGCATTGGGAAACTTCCAATCCGTAAACTTAGGTGAAAGGAGCGTCCTTCGCATGACAGAGATAATAGAAGATGCGGTAATCCTTAGCAAACTTCTATTTCTCGCACGGCGAATTGACGAATAATAGGAATGCCTGAAAACAAAGAATACAAAGTTATCGGGACTCGACCCATCCGGCATGATGGCGTAGAAAAAGTCACCGGTAGGGCACTTTACGGGGCAGATTTTCAGACTGTAGGACTCCTCCACGGCAAGGTGCTACGGAGTCCGCACGCACACGCGCGAATCATCTCAATTGACACGAGCCGTGCCGAGGCCTACCCCGGTGTTAAAGGCGTTGTCACCGCGCAGGACCTACCTACAGCGGAAGATAAAGTCGCTGACCTGGGTGAAGGTGCTGTTAACCTTAAATATCTCTGTGATAACGTGTTAGCCAGCGACAAAGTCCTTTACAAAGGTCATGCTATCGCCGCTGTCGCTGCTACTAACCCGCACATTGCCGAAGAAGCCTGCAAACGCATTGACATTGAATACGAAGTCCTGCCGCCTGTCTTAGAGGTGCGGCAAGCGATGGCACCCGACGCGCCGCTCTTGCACAAAGATATGAAAACCTCGTCAATGGGTGAAACGGCTGATGAACCAAGCAACGTTGCGAGCCATCTACAACACAAAAAAGGCGATCTTGACAGAGGGTTCAATGAAGCCGATGTAATCATTGAGCGCGAGTTTGTAACAGGCACCGTGCACCAAGGTTATATTGAACCGCATAATGCCACCGCTCTCTACAACCCTGATGGCCAGTTAACGGTCTGGTGTAGCACGCAAGGGGCGTTTGTGGTTCGGGAACAACTGGCTGAACTTCTCCAACAGCCTGTCTCAAAGATTAAAGTGGTACCGATGGAAATTGGCGGCGGTTTTGGTGGCAAAATTAGCGTCTACATTAAACCGGTAGCAGCCCTGCTTGCGAAAAAGACAGGCAAACCAGTCAAGGTACTGATGAGCCGCTCCGATGTATTTGAAGGGACAGGACCGACTCCTGCCTCTTACATTCGCGTCAAGATGGGTGCCACCAAAGCGGGGCAGTTGACCGCTGCTGAGGCGTATCTCGCCTTTGAAGCAGGTGCCTATCCGGGCTCGCCTGTCGGCGCGGGGACTATGTGCATCTTCGCACCTTACAACATTGAGAATGTGCTGGTTGATGGCTATGATGTCGTCGTCAACAAGCCAAAAACAGCCGCCTACCGTGCCCCCGGTGCAACGAATGCCGCGTTCGGTTCAGAGACAGTGATTGACGAACTCGCGCAAGCACTGAACATAGACGCGTTGGCATTCCGCCTGCTTAACGGCGTGAAAGAGGGCGACCGGCGTGCAGACGGTCCGGTTTATCCACGTATCGGCTTTATTGAAACAGTCGAAGCCGCGAAAGCACATCCGCACTATTCCGCACCGAATGGAAAGAAACACCACGGCCGTGGGGTCGCTGCCGGCTTCTGGTTCAACGTGGGTTTACAATCCAGTGTTACTATAAGTGTTAATTCAGATGGAACCATTAACCTTATTGAAGGTTCAACAGACATCGGTGGCACGCGTGCTTCAATCGCTATGCAGGCGGCGGAGGTACTCGGCATCCCCGCTGAATCGGTAAACCCGACTGTCGGGGATACCAATGCTGTCGGTTACACTGCCGTGACAGGTGGCAGCCGCACGACGTTCGCAACTGGCTATGCCGCCTATGAAGCCGCACAAAATGTCAAACGGCAGATGATGGAACGCGCCGCGAAAATCTGGGGAATCCATGAAGATAACGTGCGATTTGCTGATGGTGAGTTTTCCAGTGTCAATCGTACCTGGCGTTACGGTAAAGAGCAAAAAATCAGTTTCCGAGATCTCGCCGCACGCCTCGGTGAAACCGGCGGCACTATTGTAGGCACAGCTGCAGTCGATCCGGCAGGGGTTGGCTGCACATTTGCTGCCCACATTGTCGATGTCGAAGTAGATGAGGAGACCGGCAAGGTCCAGATCTTACGCTATACCGCAACGCAGGATGCCGGAAAAGCCATTCATCCGAGTTACGTTGAGGGACAGATGCAAGGTGGTGTTGCCCAAGGTATCGGTTGGGCATTGAATGAGGAGTACATCTATAATGCAGAAGGCGCGATGACCAACGCCAGTTTCCTCGATTA
This sequence comes from Candidatus Poribacteria bacterium, assembly GCA_965246985.1. Classification (GTDB taxonomy): domain Bacteria; phylum Poribacteria; class WGA-4E; order WGA-4E; family WGA-3G; genus WGA-3G. The sequence goes on from OZ251998.1 coordinate 5,775,747, forward strand.
CCGAATACCCACCTGCTTGGATCTACCCATGATCGATACTGTTATCGTTGAAGTCCCGAATCCGGGGCATCCGTATGGCGTACGCGGTGTCGGCGAGATACCGATTGTGCCACCGCCCGCTGCAATCGCCAATGCCATCTATGATGCTATCGGTGTTCGGATGACAGAACTCCCAATGTCGCCTGACCGACTCTTGAAAGCGATAGGCAAAATTTAGAATCCAAAAAACGAAAGAGGTGCCTGCAAGGCGCGCCTTTTTAGATGTACCTCCAACAACGGATAACGGATAAGTGGCACACCCACCAAAAAAGACAGTGTTGTCTAACTAATACCAAATTAACCCCATTTGTAGCGCGAGGTCCCTGTGCCTCGCAATGCTGACTTGATCAAAAGACTTCTAATCAAGTTAATTGGGTATAATGGGACGGATATACGCAAAGTCCCCCTGATAAGGGGGATTTAGGGGGTTTCTTCTAAAACGAACAAGGAAACCAAACCATTCTGTGGACAATACCCTCCCAAAAAGGATCGAAAATGCCAATCGTAGCCATCCCATCTCTCCTACGTAAATTAACCAGCGGCGAAGAGAGTATCACTGTTCCCGGTGCCACTATTCGAGAGGTCATTGACAATTTAGAGAGTCGTTACCCGGGTATGAAAGCGCGACTGTGCGAGGAAGATCGCATTAAGCCCGGTATCGCCGTATACGTCAATGGTCTTCTCACACGAGGCAGTATCCGAGAAAGCGTTGACGCAGACGCAGAGATTCATTTCCTTCCCGCTATAGGCGGTGGTAGGGCAGAACCCCATGTGTGTCAATTTAAGAAAAAATAACCGTCGCTGTCCCCAGAAACGGTAGGCGTTGTTTGAAACTGCGCCGGATTTTACCAAAGATCTTGTATGTGCTAAAACCCCTCTTGAGTCCCGTAGGGACGGTATGTTTATAGCAGCGTGTGTAAAAAAAGTCCACAGCCCTGTAAGGACGGCATGTTTATATCTATAGTTGCTAAAACGTTGTCAAAAACCCCTAAATTGACGCTTATGGTGGTGGTAGGGCAGCACCCCTATAACATTTTGGAACGTTTTCGCTCTGTGAGTGTGTCTTAACTCAACGGTAGTATATCAGTGCGTATTTTGCGCTATTTAGAGATCTCTTGTTTAAGAAGGAGACAGAATGTTAGAACGATTTAACATGAAAATACTCGGAGGTGCGTTCGTAGTCGTTGTGCTGCTCTGCGCGGGGATCTATTTTTACGCGGAACGGAGCAACAAACGTTTTGCAGCAGAACTTGGAGAACCGCCGCAAGTCACTACCTCATCCGAACCGGTCTTAAAAACGGAAAGCAGCAAAGTGTCATCTGTTGAACAGATGACACCTGTCAAGCCGCTGGAACTTGTGAACGAAGATGTGAGCAAAGATACTGTAGTATCCGAATCCGAACATGGAGACACTTCAGAACCGATAAACGAGGATGTTCCGGTTAAGGAGAACGGGATAGCGGAATCCGCCGCTGAATTTGACCCGACCCCACTACTCTCAGCGTTCGGATTACCTGAAGAGGTGAGTACACTTCTTGATGAAGGCACCGGCGAGGAAGATTTTCAAAAAGCCGAAACGTACCTTATTGGAGAATACGGTCAATCCCCAGAAGTTACGGCGATACTTGACAGACTCAAACAGATGTCCGGAGGTCCGGTTGAACTCGACGCTTTAACAGGACTCTTTGAGGCATGGATCCAAGTTTTGCCAGAGGAAGACCGAGAGACGCGTCGGCAGTTGATGGGTGCGCTCACGCAACTCTACCAGGTACAGACATCGGGGGGTGGCGGCGAAATCCGTATAGAGGTCCGTGTTAACGAGAATGTTGTGGTCGAATAAATCTGCTATAGTTGTAGTTCCGCTTTAGTTTTAGTATCGTTGAAATAGAAGGAAAGAGTGGAAAAACGGATATACGTCCACAGAAACACTATTCCTATGGAATCAGGGGGACGGAAGGGTATACACACCGTGCCGAGCCTTTACAATTTCCCCAGCTTCTACGAGACGCGTGAGCTCATTATTTACCGCTTTTGGATGTCCTTCAATGGCTGTAACGAGTGCGGCTGTCTTTTTCTCACCATCAGAAAGAAGAGAAAGTATCTGCTCTCGGAAAGGCACACGTAGCGGTTTCCCACCTCTAAATTTTTTCAACACGCGGTTCGCCTGCCTTGAGGAACACCCCAAAACACGTTCCACTTCTTCTCTACTTGAATCGGCATTTAGATTTGCGCGTTCGGCTTCAAACCGCTCACGTGTGGCGATTACCTCAGGGAGTTTGTCGAGTCCACCAGCAACCTCAAAATCCTCCCAATCAAAAAGGTGTGTTTCGGGTCTGTCGGTAACATCGCGGAGCAGAAAACTCGTAATAAGCACGATTTTCTTGTTAGCAAACTGATGCAACTTGGCATGCCCTACAATTTGTATGAGGAAACTAACGACACTGCCTTCATAAACACTCTGGACCCGTTCATCTTTATAACGGTCAGACTCCGCTTCTTTCTCGTAACAGAGGGATTCCTCGTCGTTTCCAAACAAAATTTGCGCGCGTCGCCAAATAACGTCTGGTGCCCATCGCGGTGTACCGACTACCCATATAACATCTGCTTCTTCAGAACCTGTCTCGAATCTTCTTGCGTCTTTCAGATCCGTCACAAAGCAGACGTTTTCTTTTTTGGCAATATGCTTCAACTGTCGGATAACATCTCTATAGGTGATAATCGCATGCTTAACGCTCGGATCCCTCTCAATTTCTGCACAGATACGCGTAAAAAAAGACAATCCCATCTCAGAGAGTCCAATAGCGTCCCAATTGCTGTCGTAGTCTAAAATTGTATCCAATGGATAGGTGCCTGTGCGAATCTGAAAGACCTGGTTTCCTGCGCCCCACGCCATCGGTTCAGCGTGAATGACGCTAATCTTGTCATTTGGGAATATCTTATGGAGATGTTGCTCAGAGAGGGTCGCCGATATTAAGAGAAGGCGGTTGATACTCGGATGCAGCATCGGTGGTACCCAGAAATGAAGTACTTCGGAATCCCATAGCATGGGTGCATCGGTACCGGATGTGTAGTAGTCAAAGAAGTGATTGAGTTGATGCCAAAAGGTCCAGTTTGGGTCCGGACAGACTGTGGGAAACTCCTGAATGTTAGGCACTGTTTCGGTGTCTAATATACCCAACCGGATCGCTTGTGCCATCGGCATAGGGATTTTTATGTCTGCGTTGGGCACAAAAGAGTGGAGTCGAAAAAAAGGCAATCCCATCTCCATGAGTCTATTTTCGGCGTTATCGTTCAAAGGAATATAAGCAGCAGCACCACCCTCAAACTCGATGGTAAAGCGCGCCAATTCCTTTCCAGTTTCCGCGTCAACAGTCCCACGCGCCACTACCTTACCGGGCACGTTGAGGTGACACATCTGCCGAATCAGTTCTTTTTCTTGCCATTGAAACGTCGGCATGGTTGCGCGAATCCGTGTGACAACATCGCTGCGGGATTTGTCTTTGATTTCCAAGACATTCAGCAGTGCCTCGGCAAAGTCTCCTAAGACACCACCTTGCCAGTTGACACGCCACGCCTCTAATATTTTCTTTGACAACTCACAATAGAGAAATAGTTCATGCGCGTGTGTCTCATCAACAATACAGAGTTGTTCTGTTTCATCTGGCCCCCGGAGTATTTGTTCCATGGCTTCCCTGCAGTAAGGACTAAAAAAGAGCTGGTAACCCGTTGATATGTGTGCTTTGGCATGTTGTAAGACAGTGGGTTGCGATAAATAGCCGCGCTGCTGGCACTCCGTGTAGACAGGACACTGCGGACAGATGCTTTCACGCGCATTCCCGCCTTTTTGCTCAAGTGCGGAACACCGCTCAGCATCCTCACAGACATTTCCGTATTGAAAGGGGTTTTCCATGCGCACATCAGCCGGTATCTCCTTTACGCGCTTCCACCGGTGCATTCGAGATTTCCAGAGAGCAACCGATGACACATTTCGCTCTTGAAGGCGTTTTTCTGCTATTCCTGCTATGACAGGCGGCAGGTTTAAGCAAATTGTGCCGCCGTTGAAAACATAGGATTCTACGTCATAGTTTTTTCCCGTGCTTGTCTGGGTAATAAGTCCGAGAATACGCACGTTTTCATCGAGAATACGCTGTATCTCGGCAGCTTTCCCGTCCGATGTTCCGTAATTCCTTCCCACGTATTCTGACTTCTGGAGCACAGGACGCGAACGTTTTATCGCCAATGGACTCAAGCTCCCTTCCCGGACTGCGAGTACCTTATCAGAGACAGGTAACCCAGCAGTGGGGGTCGGTGGTAAAATGCCGGTATCGTCCCAGACATCTGTGATTAGTGTTGCATCCATGGGCAGTCCAGCGTTAGGTGTAGATGCGCGGAGCCGCACGGCATCATCGTCTTCCCATAGCAAAATGTGGCAGTCGTCAAAGTCACCATCCGGCGGGATCCAGAGGTGAGAACCGTCTTTTTGTCGAACATAAGAAAAGCCGCGCTTCAAAAACGCCTCTTTTGCGAGATTAAGATGATGCGAACCGAGAGATAGTGGCGCGGTGATAACAGTCTGTTTCAGTTCCTGTTCCCCAAGTGGAGCAGGTTCGTGAAGTTCGGATCGAAGTGCCTCAATAGGTGCGAAAAGGATTCCTTTGTGAATGATAGGCGGATCTAATAGATTTCCGAGCAGAATCTCGTAGCGCGCATCCCACGGACTGTAGCCCTCTTCCCCAAGGATTTCAAGATACACATCTTGTTGGTGTGGATTTTCCGTGGTCGGTGTGTGCTTATAGATGTAAAACCGTTCTTGCTCGGTATTCGGATGCAGATAATCCGGTATCCTGCACGAGAAACGCAGCCCACCATCCTTTGACAGGGTCAACAATGGATTTGCGACGGCACTAACAAGTGCTTCAACACAGGCAAGAACGGCACCTGGGGCAGCACAGAGTGCCTCATATTTAAAATCAATGTCGTGCCATCGAGCACCATCACATTCGGAAGGAATACCCGTATATACCTGAATCCCCCAGGATGAATGCCATTGTCTCATTTTCCAGTCTTTTATTCCTTGGCGTTTTGAAAACCGATCACCGCCAAAATCCCTTGGCCCTCGGTCATGTTGAGGCGCATTTCCTATCGGCATAAAGGAGATATCTGCCTGCTCCAGATCAGCAAGCAGCACGCGGTATCTATGCGCGCAATAAACCGCGAACTGATAAGGATAATCTCTATCATACAGCGTAGGTGTTAAGACCGTTTTCTGCTGGCGAAGTGGGTTTTCGCGCTGTTGGTGGCAACGTCGAATAATATCTGTCAAAGGATTCATAGTTTATAAAAAATAAGTACGGAAATTTCAGTTCTGGCAAGTTCAATCTTTCAGATTAATAGAACATAATATGACAAAATCAATGTTAAATATTATCACAAACCCTCTTTTTAATCCAAGTTTTTAAGGCAAAAGAATCCAGTGTTGGTAAGGCATTAGGCGTTAGTTGTATAAAGTCATTTTTTTATAAAATTACAGTAAATTTTATTGTCTCAATACTTCTTTATTAAGATTAAACTGGCACTTTTTGTTCCCGCTGAAAAGGATATTTTGAATCTGTTCTCCTGCCTTTGTCCTTATTAATGTGCATAATATTGAAAGAAATAGGGAGCCCCATAGGTGTCAATCGAGTGCAATGGGGTTTCCGTGGGTTGGGTAGAACGGCATTGAGAAGTCAGATGCCGGTGTTCCAAACACACCTCAAATTCAATATGCTGCCATATACACTCAAAAACATAGTGAAACCCAACTTCATTCCGTCAGAATCCCAGAAACTTCACAACAAAAGTGATAGAAGGTTCTTTAATTGTTGTCGGCGGAACTGTGTAATACCAAATTAACCCCATTTGTAGCGCAGGGCTATTCAGTTTTCCAATTTCTCATTGGATGAGTTTAACTGCGAGTAAAGGTTTTGAAGCGAGAAATCGTATTGTTTCAGAGATTTTTGTGTGTCCTGCGAAGCGTAAAACAGACATGGCAGTGTTGCGTAATGCTGCGATGACTTGTGGTATACTCCCGGTTCTCGCCTGTGAAGCGTCCTCCCCGAGAACGGTGTCTCGGACCCAATGGACTTTGTTTTCTATCGTCCAATGTTCGCGTCGGAGTTTGAGCAAGTCTTCTGCGGATGCGACTTCGGGTGAGAGACTCGTGATGCCATACTGCGTCTGCGAGGAGATCTGGGCTGTTTTTGTGTTTTCTCGCTGAGATTGGTATTGATAAACCTGAGCGATTCCGGGCCATTTGATGTAATCTGTGAGCAATGTGCTTGCGGTTAGGGTGCGTGTGGTGGTCAACCCGTGTGATGTTTCAACATGGGTGTAGGTATGAAGGTGTGCGCCTTCTTGGGTGTGAAGGTTTTCAAAGCGTCGGGTCTCAACCTCTGTGGCATCTGTCTCCGAGAGGGGTTCAAAGAGTTGCTGAATGTCGTCATACATCTGTTTGTGATTTTCTTTGACAGGCAGCGCATAGTCTGCCTGATGTTCGAGAACTTCTTTACAAAAGGTTCTCTGCGTCAAAAGGGCATCTGTCGTCACGACTTTCTCTGCGACATCAAACGCTTTGAGGAGTTGTGTTGAGATCGGAATCTCGTTGGTTTTCCCACTGACAGGCTGTTGTGCGAGGGTAATCCCTAACTCATGACAGACTGCGGAAAGTAAATGTGTCCGGTATCCCGTCTCTGGGTTTTCAGAGCCACATAACTCTTTACCATCAATAGCGACTCCTTGTAGACGCTGTGTTTTGAAAGCTTGAAAGTCTTCAAGTTTTGAAGACACCCATTTCGTTAGGGATGCTTCGAGACTCACTACGTCAAGACGCTTCAAGAGATTATGCAGTGTTGACGCACGCGGGGTTTTCTTAGACCTGAAACCTAATGCTTGGATCAGTTCGGGTTGGCTCCGTGCCCACGTCGCTACAGAGGTATAACCTCTATGTCCCGTCATCAGACCGATGATGATCAAAGCCAGGATAGAGACCAAAGGATAGCGTTTGCCTTTTTTATGGCGTGGATCCGGCACTTCTGCTAATATATCAAGTAAGTGGCAAGAGGAACTGCTTGTCATGATTCACCTCAAAAAATAGGTTCATTTTTTACGGTGAAGGATAGCACATATCGCGTGAAAAATCACGCGATATGTGCTATCTCAAAATATTAACAGATGTGAAAAATATTACAAAAAATTCCGAAAACTGAATAGCCCTGTTTGTAGCGCGAGGTCCCTGTGCCTCGCAATGCTGACTTGATCAAAAGACTTCTAATCAAGGTAATTGGGTATTAGGACTTACGGATCAGCGATTTTTAGCATAGGTGATTTTATACCAAATTAACCCCATTTGTAGCGCGAGGTCCCTGTGCCTCGCAATGCTGACTTGATCAAAAGACTTCTAATCAAGGTAATTGGGTATTAGGACTTACGGATCAGCGATTTTTAGCATAGGTGATTTTATACCAAATTAACCCCATTTGTAGCGCGAGGTCCCTGTGCCTCGCAATGCTGACTTGATCAAAAGACTTCTAATCAAGGTAATTGGGTATTAGTCATTGACAGAGATATTCAGCAAGGAATCCGTGTTTGACTTGATAAAGAGTTTGACCTGTTTCATAAAAGATAAGGTATCCATCAGTGTCCGCCAACAAGTCGTTCTTGACATGCTCCCAGATCTGTATTTACAATACAGTATTATGTTATTTTGTATTAAACTTTTAGTTAATAAATTCCCTTTGGAAAGTGCCACCGTCTTACCTTTTTTCCGGTAATCATTACCTACTATACATACTCTGAAATCCGACCATTTTTTCAGAGTAAGGTTTTACCCTGAAATGCCGAGAAAGCACGTCTCACCTTGGCTCTTGCCTATTTTTTCGATACCCACTTTTCTCGTTTTACTCTGAATACTCTGAAATTCGGATACTTTTCCATAGTTTCATACACCGACAGTCCAATAATATTTTTTCACCGTTCACTTCGCGTTCACATTAAAGTCGCGATTCGGAAACCGCCCCTCCGTGTGTTGCAGGAACTCTAATAGGACTTACGCATTCCCTCTTAAAGTCCCCCTGATAAGGGGGATTTAGGGGGTTTAAAATACGGAAATTGCCGATTTTTGCGTCTAAATGTCCGATATTTGCTCAATTTGCTGCGTAAGCCCTGTGGTATAACAAACTCTCTTTGAGTTGGTAAATCATTTACGAGGCGATTCTGTGATGTGTTCACTACTCAACAGCCGATTGCGTTGATCATGACTCCTCTTCTGGATACGAATTCCGATTTTTGATTGACAGTTTATGGCAAATATGTTACTCTTTCGCCAAGTGATCCTGATGTAGCGTAGTTAGGAAATCTATCACCGCCTATGCATTCAGGACTTACGCAATTTACGTTCGTCTCGACTATGTTCCGCAGGGTCCCCGTGCCCTGCGTGCGTTCAGGTCTGGATGGGCACGAAAGCCGAAGCCATCCATCCCAACAGCGTTTTGATGCGTAAGTCCTATACATTGTTATTTGATGCCAAACCCTCCAATCCGGATATTTTCGCCCGTGTGAACCGCACAAACTCCGGTTGTTGGTCGGACATGCCCCGGTTCCTTATGACCGAGAAGAAGCGTAATCGCTCCAAAAAGGAGAAGTCATGATCAAATCAAGAGAAATGCGATTCAACCTCTTTACATTTTTTTTATTCATGCTCATCTCAGCATACGCGCCCGTTTGCATTGGCGAAGTGCTCTTTGAGGATAACTTTAATAAGAAAGCAATTGACAAGGGTAAATGGACACCTGCAGGAACCTGGTCAGCGGATGGCGAGGCACTGACGGTTAACGGTGGAGAAGTCGGGATTACCACCGCGGATGACTTTACTGACTTTGAGTTCTACGTCGACTTCAACATGGTAAACCCGCTATGGGCAGCGAATTGGGTGGTGCATGCTGAAGACCCAAACAATTGTACGCTGGTTCAAATTGTGGCAGATGATCGGAATCAATTTTGGTGGTTTACAAGAGTTGGCGGTAATTATATCGTTAATGATGAGGATAAGTTGGACAACGAATCAGGTGTGCACACTGAGCTTGGCAAATGGTATACGATAAAGATAGTTGCTGAAGGGGGACGTTACGACCTCTACCTCGGCGAGCGTGGCAAGGAACTCGGATTATCGTGCACATGGAAAGATGATACCCATAACAAGGGCGGCATAGGTTTCAGAGCAGGTGGCGGCGAACATAGCTTGTATGACAATGTGTTAGTTACAACCGTGGGGCACAGTTTTGCAGTAGACCCACATAACAGTCTGTCAACCCTTTGGGGGTCGATTAAACAACTGTTAAAATAAAGTTAAGAGGTAACATTTCTAATGCGCGCTGAATCGCCATTTATAGACTGCACAGACTTAATCGGAGACCGTGATCGCCTTCTTGAACATGGTCACCACAACGGATATTTCTACTTTCCCGGGCTGCTCCCCGCAGAACCGGTGCTTGAACTACGCCAGCAGGTGCTACAGGTAGCAGAACAGCACGCACTCCTTGAACCAGACACCGATCCCGATGCCGCCATTCGCAGAAGCGGTGTTTTCATCTGCGAACAGGATGGATCCGAAACCTTCAGACGTTTCTACATTGATGTCCAGAAACTCCGACTTTTCCACGCGCTTCCGCATCATGAGCGTATCGTACGCGTTCTGGAAATACTGTTCGGCGATTCCGTTTTCATCCATCCCCGTCACATCTGTCACGTCATCTTCCCAGGAGAACATCAGTATACCACGCCTCCGCATCAGGACTTCCATCCGGTTCGCGGTGCGCGGGATACATGGACCGTGTGGACACCGTTGGGAGACTGTGATACCGAGTTAGGGGGACTGGCGATTGCACGCGCATCAAACCGCCGCGGATTCCTAACGGACAACGAGGTCCGTTCATGGAAGTTGATTGAAGACAGTACGGAATGGGTCTCGAACCCCTTCAAGTGTGGAGATGTTGTCATGTTTCACAGCTTAACGATTCACCGAGGCAGGGACAATGTGACCCAGGATCGCATACGATTCGCAACGAGTGCCCGCTACCAGTCAGTCAGTGAACCCGTTGATGAAGCCGCTCTCGGCGTTCATCTGGGCTGTGCGAAATGGGAAGAAGTCTATTCGGGCTGGGAAACGAACGATTCGCTGAAATATTACTGGAACGCAATTGACATAGAGGTCCAGCCAGCTTACCATCGCCGCAGAAAAAAAACTGCTGATGGATAGAGGCACGATAAAATCATTAGTGCTCCATCCAGTCAAATTTGAAGGGTTTCTGTGTTGAATAAAATCCATAAACCGTTATAGATAATGAGTTTGTGGGATTAATGAAGTCGTTTATACCCATCATTTCAAGCAAGACATAGCATTAGGTGTAAAAATGCAAAAAGAGAATCACGGATTATCTGAAACTAAATCCCTCAAACCCATCCCTGACGGACTGGTTGTCCTCACCTTTGATGACGGTAACAAGTCGGATTATACTTATGTTGGACCGCTATTGAAGCGTTACGGTTTTGGAGCGACGTTTTTCATTACTGAAGGTCTAAATTTTCTCAACAATAAGGCGCACTATGTCACGTGGGAAGAGATCCGTCAATTGCACGAGGAGGGTTTTGAGATAGGTAACCACACCCGTCATCATAAGCATGCCAACACACAATCGAAAGAGGAATTGCTGGCAGACTTGATACACATCGATGAACGGTGCGAAGAATACGGTATCCCTGTTCCTGAGACCTTTGGCTATCCGGCGGATTGTCGCGGACCGGAAGCGATAGAAGCGTTGTCAGAAAAAGGGTATCGTTTCGCGCGGCGTGGCATTGGACCGGAGTTTCCATTTCATCCAGAGGGCGGACGTGGACCGGCTTACGATCCGGATGTCCATCACCCGTTGGTCGTTCCGTCAGCAGGTGTCCCCGGTCCGAACTGGGGGTTCGAGGATTTGGTCTGGGCAGTTGAACAGGCAAAGGACGGAAAAATCGCAGTCCTGACGTTTCATGGTGTGCCTGCCGTTGAACATCCATGGGTCGATGTCGCCCCTGAGCAGTTTAAGACCTACATGGATTATCTTCGGGACAGTAGTTGTACCGTTATTGCGTTGCGCGATCTGGCAAAATACGTTGATGCATCAGAATCGGTTGGGAAAAGCATAACATATTTTCCGTGATAGACCCAAGCCTAAAGACTTGGGCTTCCGCAATCTTAAACGACGGAAGCATTTGTGGAATTCAGAAGCGGACTACACGCTTCAACGGAGCAGCCGACAATCCTGTTGAACAGGACAATCGGTCTTACAACGCCTAACCCAAAGGAAGCTACCTACATTTTGTCCATTAACACAAGTATGTCATACTGTTGGAAAAGTGCCTTGGTAGCAGTGGAGACGTGCTGTATGAAGGGATATAAAGGGTTGATCCGTATGCCAACGACCTTCTTACCGTCGAAGCAGATTTTTCCTGGGATCGCCAAGATGTCTCGCCTCAACCGTTTCAGTCCTCGGCTTTGAAGCATCTCCGTTGCCTTTCGGTGTGCGTTTTCGGTTGGCTCCGAGGCCCCTTCAGGTATCTTAACCGCCTCTATGAACCACGCTTTCATCCAAATCATCAGGTTATGGGCGAGTTCTGCGAGTAAAAGCAAAACTTGCTGTGCGATAAATCCTGTCTTTCTGTATTTTCGCAAAGAGAGGGCTTGATAATCTTGGGCGAAAGAGTTCTCCGGGGCCCCACTGCGTTTGTCATATTCAAGCAGCAGTTCTTCAAGCGTTGCGGTCGTGTCGGTTGAAACCAACACGGCATAACTCCAAGTGCCATCTTTTTTCGGTGTTCTCACAGCGACTTGAACCGTCCGTCTCGCATACCGATGCGGTTGTTGAACCCACCCTGCTTCTCTACCCTTGACGCCTTTCGACGTTGGCACAGACACCCACTCCTCCATGGGGGGCCGCTAACTTTTGGATCCGGCGGGAGTTATACATCTTCCCGATGAGGCGATACCCCCGCCATAAGGCATAATTGATATTGGCATCCGTGCCAAATCCGGCATCAAAGCGAAGCCGAACTCGGCTCCGTTTCTCAACGCTATCAAGCGTCAAAACAGTCTCAAGTTTGCCGAGCATCGGCTTGAAAACAGCATCGCTGTTGGTTTTACCGGGGTATAACGCCTGCGTAAATATCTCTTGGGTGTCTCCGCAGACACACCGTGCCAACTGACGCGTATAAGTATTCGGCTTTTTCGCGACATATCCTTTCTCTGAACCCTCGGCATGCTTGCCAATCGGCAAGGAAGAGAGGTCTATATCCACACCTATCTCATCTTCAGCCCCCAAAGACACCTGACGCCCCTGACCTTGTTTGAGACGCACCTCCGCTAAAGCAGATTCAAGTGAAGCAACAGTCGCCTCCGTTGAGGCATCTAACGTCTGCTGGATCACCGACGCATCCGCACATCTTTGGTAGCCAAAGCCACCTAACAAGCCACGATCCGAGCGAACTTTGGTTTGGATTTCAGACACCGTCTCCGCACCCGATAGCATCCCTAACACCACAAAAACTAACTTGTCTGTCGGACGATACACAACTGTTTTCTGCCCGATATTCACCGTGTCATGGAGGGGCTGAAATACCTCACGAACCCGCAACACTTCACCCAGAGCACACAACGGCGCCTGAGGCGTTACCACCCATTTTTTACCATTGTGCTTTTTCCGTTTTTTTGCTATACTTCTTTTTGCCATTGAAGACCTCCAAAAAGGTTTAGGTTCTAACACTTATATCATAACCTTTTTAGAACTTCAATGGCACGTTATTTCTACTTTCACACACCCTAAAGCAAGTAATCAAATCATGCTTTCATTGGACAAAAACAAGGAAGCTACCCCTTCCTTGAGAATGTTCATTGCAGCGTTCTGGTCCCGGTCAAGGTGTGTATCACACTTTGGACACCGCCATTCACGGACTGCTAACGTGAGAGTTTCATTTTTATGTCCACAAACAGAGCAGCACTTACTTGTCGGAGACCACCGCCCAATCTTCAGCACAGAACGTATCCGCTTTTGGCTCTGATGTTTGAGTTTCTCAAGGAACTCACCGAAGGCAAGGTCAGAGACCTGTTTGCCAAAGAGGGAAACCTTCATACCCCGAAGGTTCAGGTCTTCAAAGAACAGCATATCAAACTTTTGGCACAACTCTATCGCAAGTTTCCAATGGTGGTCTGCTCTCTGGTTCGCAGTTTTCTTGTGGATACGGGCAACGTTCTTGCGTTCACGTTCACTGTTATTAGAGCCTTTGACCTTGCGAGAATGTGACTGTTGTGCTTTCGCCAACCTACCCGCGTTCTGTGTGTAGAACATAGGAGAGGTATATCGGTGTCCATCACTGGTAGTCAGGAAGTCTTTGATTCCAAAGTCGAACCCTTCAGCCTTACCCGTCTTGGGTTCTATTTTGACTTCGCTATAGTCTTCAGTGAGCGTGATAGACACGTCTCCGAGTGCGTCCCGTGTAACTTGAACTTCAACGATTTTACCTCGTATTTTTCTATGCAAGGCAAAACGATACCAACGTCCGTTGAGACGAATACGATACGTCGGGTGATTTCTTGCGTTTTTCTGTTTATCCAAAAGTTTTTCAATCTTAACCTGTTCACCGCGAAACGTCATGCCCCTGTGTTTCTTACACGACTTGAACTTTGGGTGACCTCTGCCAAGTGTTTTCATTTCACGAAAACTTTGTGCCAAACGCTTGAGGACATTTTGCAACGCCCACGAGTACGGGATATTCCAATGCTGATACTTCTCAAGTTTCTTCAGTTTCGTCAAATGCTTCGACATTTTCGCATACGAAAGTCCTTTACCATAGCGGCGGTAATATCGCATACAAAGTGCTACGAAGTGATTTTTGACGACGCCACAGATATCAGACTCATTGTGCAAATGACGCAACGCCTTATCCTTGAAAAGTTTATGTTTTGTGTTTCGCATGGTATCTCAAGTCTCAAGTCTTTAACCGCGTTCAAGTGGGTAGGCAGACACGTAACCTTGCGATTACGCTTGAACTGTCTGCCAACTTGATACTCTAATTATACCACATTTCAGACCGATTGTCAAATATATTTTTGGCGGTTGGGTCTAATTCAATAGGGCGGTGTCTACATCCCAAACCTAAAGGATTGGGTTTTGACACCGAAGTTTGATAAAGGTGCGCGAAATCGCGTAAAAATTAGGCAAGAATGCCGAAGATACCCAAAAAGACGCTCTGAGAAAAAAAAAGTGATAAATTCCTGAAAATTAGGTATTATTTTTGTAAAATTATGCTTTTTTTTACATTTTTATTTGACAAAGCAATTTTTAGAGTGTATAATTAACATTACCTTTCGACAAGGAAGGTGGAATTGTTCTTTGAAAGTTAAATAGTTTATACGTGACGTGCCTATTAATTAGCTTGTGAGTGCACTTCGATTTACTTGAAGATGTACTTCATTATTTTTATGGAGAGTATGATACCGGCTCAGGACGAACGCTGGCGGCGTGGATTAGGCATGCAAGCCGAACGAGAAGTCGGACTTCGGTCCGATGGAAAGTGGCGAAAGGGTGAGTAACGCGTGGGTAATTTGCCTCTGAGATGGGGATAACAACTCGAAAGGGTTGCTAATACCAAATACGACTCGGTTGACTTCGGTTGGCCGAATGAAAGGTGGCTTCGGCTGCCGCTCGGAGATGAGCCCGCGTCCTATTAGCTTGTTGGTGTGGTAATGGCACACCAAGGCAACGATGGGTAGCTGGTCTGAGAGGATGATCAGCCACATTGGGACTGAGACACTGCCCAAACTCCTACGGGAGGCTGCAGTCGAGAATATTTCGCAATGGGGGAAACCCTGACGATGCGACGCCGCGTGGGGGATGAAGGCCTTCGGGTTGTAAACCTCTGTGTTATGGGATGAATTGGTCGTTGCCGATAAAGCAACGTTTTTGACGTTACCATAGTAGAAAGCCCCGGCTAACTACGTGCCAGCAGCAGCGGTAATACGTAGGGGGCAAGTGTTGTCCGGAATCATTGGGCGTAAAGCGCGTGCAGGCGGTGGAGTAAGTCAGACGTGAAAGGGTTCGGCTCAACCGAGCCACTGCGTTTGAAACTACCTCACTTGAGTCTAGAAGAGGAAAGTGGAATGTATGGTGTAGCGGTGGAATGCTTAGATATCATATAGAACACCCGTGGCGAAGGCGGCTTTCTGGTCTAAGACTGACGCTCATGCGCGAAAGTTTGGGGAGCAACCGGGATTAGATACCCCGCTAGTCCTTACTGTAAACGATGGGTACTAAGTGTAGGGGGTGTTGATTCCCTCTGTGCTGTAGCTAACGCATTAAGTACCCCGCCTGGGAAGTACGGCCGCAAGGTTAAAACTCAAGGTAATTGACGGGGGGCCGCACAAGCGGTGGAGCATGTCGCTTAATTCGAAGCAACGCGAAGAACCTTATCCAGGGCTTGACATCGCAGTGACCGCTATAGAAATATAGTTTTCCTTCGGGACACTATGACAGGTGCTGCATGGCTGTCGTCAGCTCGTGTCGTGAGATGTTGGGTTAAGTCCCGCAACGAGCGCAACCCTTGTCTTTAGTTGCCAACAGGTAATGCTGGGGACTCTAAAGAGACCGCTGGTGATGAGCCAGAGGAAGGTGGGGATGACGTCAAGTCCGCATGGCCCTTATGCCCTGGGCTGCACACGTGCTACAATGGTCGGTACAGAGGGACGCCAAACCGTGAGGTGGAGCAAATCCCAAAAAGCCGACCCCACTTCGGATTGCAGTCTGCAACTCGACTGCATGAAGTTGGAATCGCTAGTAATCGCGAATCAGCAGGTCGCGGTGAATACGTTCCCGGCCCTTGTACACACCGCCCGTCACGCCATGGGAGTTGGTAGCATTCGAAGCGGGTGACCTAACCCTTCGGGGAGGGAGCTCTCGAAAGTGAGACCGATGACCGGGGCGAAGTCGTAACAAGGTAGCCGTAGGGGAACCTGCGGCTGGATCACCTCCTTTCTAAGGAGCATTAACATAAGTATTCTCACACAGTACTTCTGTTCAAACGCTCTTTACCTTACAAGACACGCACAAAAACTATTTAACTTTCATTGAACATTTTTCTACAGAATACAGCAAGCACTTTGCTATATCAACCCATTCGATCTCCTTTATATTCCAATCTAATTTTCCTTAATGTTCTGCTCACAAATAGATAACGTATTATAAGTCCGATTTTCTCTGTTTCCCATGTTTCATTGTCAGTATCTGACGC
Source organism: Candidatus Poribacteria bacterium (assembly GCA_965246985.1). Taxonomy (GTDB): domain Bacteria; phylum Poribacteria; class WGA-4E; order WGA-4E; family WGA-3G; genus WGA-3G. The sequence continues at coordinate 5,792,139 of OZ251998.1, forward strand.
AACCGAGGGAGATAAAATGAGAACTATAGTATGTGTCGTAATGCTCGTTTTCTTTACGATGTTTGGCACTTTAAACGCGAAAATTCTTTTTATTGATGACTTTGAAAAGGATGACATCGGCAAAGAACCGTCGCAATGGGAACATCTCAACTTTAACTCGGGCAACTCAAAAATCTTTGTTGAAAAAGACCCAACCGATCCTGAAAATAGAGTCGCCAAAACTACGGGCATTGGGCTCTACCTTCCGAAAGCTGATGGAAGAGAAGAATGGCGGGATTACATTTGGGACTTTGACTGGCTCTGGGAAAATGACAGTTTTGTCGGCACGGTCTACCGAGTGGAAGGTGGGATTAAAGGAGCTGAATCTCATTTTCATGGCAGCCGCCGCACCGGTGGATCGAATATTCAGATTTATACACGCAAAGCGGGTGCTTGGGGGCTGGTTGGAACCGGACAGTTTCCCAATGAGAACAATGTATGGTATACGCATCGATTGGTTATGAAAGGCGGGCAACATCAAATATATCTGAGGAAACGGGAGAAAGAATTACCGCCCGCGGATTGGCACCTTGATGAAAAACCCATTGTAGAAGTTGACAACGACACTTTCAAAACGGGACCTGTTGGTATGATGGGAATCACCAGCGGCATCTGTTTTTTTGATAATATGGTTGTTGTCGAAAGCATCGCCGACATCGATAAAGTCCGTCCTGTCTCACCGCGTCTTAAGCTGACAACGACTTGGGGCGCAATCAGAACCAGGTTTTAAGTTGGTCAGTAGCAATCCTTAAAAGTGATGAATAACCTATTGTTTAAAAAATTAATTTGACAAATCCTTTTTTAAGATGTATAATTAATACTGCATTTGACAAGAAAGGCGAAAACGTCTTTCCTTTCCAAGACCCCCTGTGGGCTTATAGCTCAGACGGTTAGAGCGCACGCCTGATAAGCGTGAGGTCCCTGGTTCGACTCCAGGTGAGCCCATCTTTTCTTTTGCCTCTTTTTTCCCCACTACTTACAACGCGTGTAAGCATCCCTTCACACCCCTACTGGATGTGTAAAGTTTTTGGTACATAACACAAAGCGAGCTCCGAATCGCGCCTCCGGTAGGAGAGAATTCCAATCCCCGACAAACTCAAATCTCTGTTTGGACAACACCCTCAAAAATGTTGAAATAAAGAATGCCTGAGAACCCACGCCATCACCCGGTTTTCAAGCAGAATTTTTGAAACACCATAACTCAATTTCATAGTAACGGCGAAAAATCCCGAACTCGCAAATAGGGCGTAAACCTATACCATACCTTGACGCGTCGCGTTTACTGACTCACGATTCGCGGCACCTTCCTATGAAATACTATGAAATCTCATAATCTCATATTTTTAATGAAGTAAAAGAGGTAGATGTAGTTATAACGTAGTGCAGCTACCACCAAATACCTTTGCATAGGTATTGTAAGGCTTGTCGGTAAGGTTAGGAACCTGGTTCAATAAAAGCATTTTCATTTGCCGAAAAAGGACGAAACTGATAAACTGGTAGAGAGGTAAATTTCACGATGCTAACACTCATCCGCCGAGAACTTCTTGACAATCTGATGACGTTCCGCTTCGCAGCAGCGGTTTTCATTATGTTACTGCTTGTCGTCGCGAATACGGCTGTACTCATCAAGGATTACGAGCGACGATTAGAAGACTACAATGTTGCTGTTAAAACGCATCACCAGCAGTCGCGGGAGAAAAAAACCTATTCAGCAGGGAAAATATACCTTGATCGACCGCCGAATCCCTTGAGTATCTTCAATATTGGATTGGATAAACAACTCGGTAACCAAGTGGAGGTTTATTACGGGTTTGTACCGACGCTATGGGATGCCAAAATGCACGGCTCAGATAATCCGATCATGAATATCTTCTCTTCGATCGATATTGTCTTTATCTTTAAGGTGGTTCTGAGTCTACTCGCACTCATATTCGCCTATGATACCCTTGCCGGAGAACGCGAGCGTGGCACATTGCGCTTGGTGCTGACGCATCCCGTCCGTCGCGGACATATACTGTTTGCCAAGTACATTAGCGCGATGGTGTGTCTGCTCGTGCCTTTACTAATGAGCGTGTGCCTTGCGGTCATTTTACTAACGACATCTACCTCTGTTTTTCTAAACACCGATGATTTTCTCCGCATTACTGGACTTATTTTTACGTCTATCGTTTATCTATCGGTGTTTTATCTGATCGGCATGCTCATTTCTGCGATGACGCGCCGAACCGGCACTGCGCTCATGCTCTCTATGTTCGTGTGGGGGTTCTGGGTATTGATTTATCCGAACATGATTCTTACCTCAACGCTTCCTCAACGCACACCAGAAGTGCGCGCTGCATCAGCCTTCAACCAAATTGAACAATTATGGGAAGAATTCGAGAGAGAACAGAAACAGTACCTTAAGAACGATGCTGCTCCTGGCGAGAATCCGGGCTTTGGCATAGGTTGGGCAGGGTCTTCAACGAGGCGCTTTAGCAAAGACGCATCTACGCTACAGTATTACTATAGAAGGATTCTGGACATTACAGAACTTAATGAGAGATCAGAACCCCAGATGCCTCATGTACAGAATTATTACCAGTTTCTCGTCCCTTTGACCATCGACATGGCAGATCGAACATGGCTCATCCGAAAACCGGCTCTTGAGAAAATCTACGTGCGACCAGCATTAATTGATAGAATATTGTTGAAACTTTCACCCATCGGGATGTACGATGCGGCAACACAAGCTTGGGTAGGCACTGATCTTCTCGGTATCCAAGATTTCTTTGGAGCAGCGCGACAGTACCGGCAAACCGTTATTAACTTCTTCTACGATAAAAATGCATTCGCGTCTCGACAATGGGTTGCTGCAGACAAAGGCGCAGCCGACTGGAGCACGCTCCCTCAATTTTCTTTTCAGAGAAGTAATATCGGCATAAATGCGAAGCGCGCACTTCCAAATCTATTTCTACTGTTGATGACCAATATAGTGTTGTTTATAATAATATTTCTGATTTTCGTCAAAAGTGAAGTGTAGAATAGTCTTCAGCCCTCAGTCCTCGGTCTTCAGTTAAGAGGTTATCGTTTAACGGAACCCTCTTTTAACTGACAACTGAAGACCGAAAACTATTCCTCTGATAACTGACAACTGATGACCGAAAACTATTCCTCTGACAACTATTCAACTGATGACTCATGTGAACCAGAGTCCTCTTTAACCGACCACCGATAACTGATGACTCATATAAACCAAAGTCCTCTTTAACTGACTACCGATAACTGATAACTGATAACTGATAACTTATGTGGCATATCGCAAAACGCGAACTCTACGACAATCTCAATAGCCTCCGATTTGCGCTGGCAACGGTGTTGCTGCTAGGTTTGATGCTGACCAATGCTGTTGTGCATCTCCATGAGCATCCTAAGCGGATACAAAAGTATAACGCCTCAATCAACGAATCCCTGAGTGGTTTAACAACTCGGGCAGACAGTTTATATACGCTCGCGCAAGAAGGACCGGGACTGCTTTACAAAAAACCGTCATCTCTCCGTTTCTGTGCAGATGGCGGTGAACCCTTTTTGCCAAGCGTTGTTGGTGGTGCTTTCCTTTGGTCTACCAGCGGAGATCTAAGGGGTTTCTGGCGGTTAAATTATCCATCTGCCACCCCCAATCTGACAAATATTCGCCCGAACGTTACCAAAGTAGATTGGGCGTTCGTTATCGGCTATGTCTTAAGTCTGATTGCAATCTTGTTCACTTTCGATTCCATCTCCGGTGAACGCGAGCAGGGTACGCTGCGATTGATGTTGGCAAATCCGATTCCACGTCATACTGTGCTGATTGGTAAATTTTTGGGGGCATTAATAAGTATTAACATCCCTTTCGCGCTTGCGGTATTGATGAACCTGTTAGTAATTTCTATGTCAAGTGCTGTGCAACTCAATGCTGATGCATGGGGACGTTTAGGTATTATTTACTTTATCGCTGTTTTGTACACCGGTCTTTTTCTTGCGTTAGGCCTACTGGTTTCTGCGCGTGTTTCGCGAAGCGCGGTGAGTCTTGTAATCCTCTTGTTGACTTGGGTTACCTTTGTCATCTTTGTGCCGAGCACGCTCGCCTCCATCGCGGGTGGATTTTCATCGCCGATGTCCTCTGATGAACTTTGGCAACGCCGAGATGAACTTTATGCGAGACGTTGGGAACGATACGACGCTTATTTTGAAAAAGAGTCTGAACCGTCTAAAGAAATGCGGTTTAAAGGTGAACACATTATTGAGGAAGCAGGAGAGCAGGAACGCTTGAACGAGGAACACTTAACACAACAGATCGCTCAGGTTAAATTCGCACGCGCGACCACTGAGATCTCGCCGGTAGCGATTTCCCAACACCTCCTCGAAACCTTTGCAGGAGTGGGTTTCGAGCGGCATCTGCAATTCTTAGAGAATGTGAAAACTTATGCCCAGCAATTTCGGACATTCATCGCTGATACCGATAGAGCGGATCCAGAAAGTCTCCATATCATAGGTATTCGCGACGGAATGTCTCAGAAACCTGTCAGTCCAGCGGCAGTCCCAAGATTTGAAGATACGCTGAGCCTCAGTCGAGATTTCAATGCTGCGGCAGTCGATCTGCTGTTGCTAACGCTGTTTGTCATAGTCCTCCTATCCGGAGCGTATCTCGCGTTTGTGCGCGTTGAGGTGTAATAAAATGATGATGACACTTATCGGCCGAGAACTCCTCAACAATCTCATGACGTTTCGATTTGCAGCAGCAGTCTTGATTATGCTGCTGCTTGTCGTCGCAAATACTGCTGTGCTCATCAAGGATTATGAGCGACGGTTGGAAGCCTACAACACTGCTCTCAAAACGGAGCATCAGCAATTGCGGGAAAGGAAAACCTATTCGAGCGGAAGATTGGTCGTTGCCCGTCCACCAAACGCGCTGAGTATCTTCAATGTGGGGTTGGATAAGCGTCTGGGGAACGAGGTTTGGGTATATCACGGCTCTGTACCGACGCTGTGGGATGCTGAAATGCATGGGACAACGAATCCGCTTCTCAACCTTTTCTCTTCCATCGATATTGTTTTTATCTTTGAGGTGGTTCTAAGTCTGATGGCACTTATTTTCGCCTACGATGCCATTGCGGGGGAACGCGAGCGTGGTACATTGCGTCTGGTCCTAACGCATCCGGTGAGTCGCGGGCAAATCCTGCTTGCGAAATACATCAGTGCGATGGCCTGTCTGTTGGTCCCGCTGCTGATGAGCCTGCTCCTTGCGGTGATTTTGCTGACAACATCCACCGCTATTTCTCTGAGCATTGGTGATTTTCTCCGTATCGGTGGAATTGTTTTGAGTTCAATCGCGTATCTCTCGATATTCTACTTCATCGGCATGCTGATTTCCACAGCAACCCGCAGGACCGGCACAGCGCTGATGCTGGCGATGTTTGTCTGGGGGTTTTGGGTGTTGGTCTATCCGAACGTAATTCTTGCCGCGATTGCCCCTCCTCAGACTTCTCAAACACGTATGGTATCCGCTTACGACGAAATGAAACAGATGTGGGATGAATTCGACAGAGAACGAAAACATTTCCTTGCTACTGACGCTGTTCCAGGGGACGATCCACATTTTGGCATGGTAGGGGAAGGTCCGAATTTTGGCATGATAGGAGGTTCAGGTTTCAACTACGCATACTTTTATAGAGATCCATCAATACTTAGTTATTTCTACCAGGCTGGTTCAAACATTGGGAAACTTACTGAAGCATCCAAACCTCAGGTGCCGCACGCTCAGAACTACTACCATTACCTTGGACCACAGATCATCAACACCGCAGAACGCGCGTGGCTTGTCCGAAAACAGGCACTCGAAACTATCTTCGCTCAACCAGCGATTGTCGATCGCATCCTTTTGAGGGTCTCTCCAGTCGGGATGTACGACGCTGCGACACAAGCGTGGGCAGGGACAGACCTGCACGGACTCAGAGATTTTTTTGAAGCGGCGCGAAGGTATCGACGGACCTTGATCGACTATTACTACGATAAGAACGCTTTCGAGTCTCAACAATGGTTTTCTGCCGACAAGGGCGCGGTAGATTGGGATAGTTTACCTCGGTTTTCTTTTCAGAAAAGCGATGTCCGAATAAATACAGCGCGAGCGTTACCTGATCTACTCTTGTTACTAATAATGAACCTTCTTCTCTTTATCCTACACTCCGCACTTGTTTTGACACATTTTGGTATTTTTAGAAAAACCCACGTCACGAAAGGATCCAAACAGTATAAATAAAATTTAGAGATGGTAAATAAGATTTCATTTCGCACGTATATCTTCTCTGATCCACCTGAAATTGCTTGTTGAACGTTGGAACCACGTGGGTTTAAAAAATAAATACCAAAAATCCGAAATTAGAAGTGCGGAGTATAGGCTTTATGGTAATATTTCTGGTTTTCCAAAGAAGTGAAGTGTAGGGTGGTTGTCAGTTATCAGTTCTCGGTTGTCAGTCAAGAGATGTTTGGTTATGTCAAACCCTCTTTTAACGGATAACCGGTACTAATACCAAATTAACCGCATTTGTAGTGCGAGGTCCCTGTGCCTCGCAATGCTGACGTGATCAAAGACTTCTAATCAAGTTAATTGGGTATAATACCATTTCTAAAAGTTGATATAGCATTATTAACCGCACCATTTCCCAGGCCCGGTAGGTGCAGTTTTGCGGTGTACTCACCCAAATGCGATCTGCATTCCTAACCGCACCGGGCGTAACCAAAAATAGTAGATTCTTTATGAGAAATCGTCAATTAGAATTGGTATAATAACTGAATACTATTCCCTGAAACTGAAAACTAAACGATAGCTTCTTAACTGAAAACTGATAACTGACAACCGAGAACGAAAAATGATTTGGCATATCACAAAACGTGAACTCTATGATAACCTCAATAGCCTCCGGTTTGCGCTTGCAACCGTATTGCTCTTCGGCTTGATGCTGACCAACGCCGTTGTGCATCTCCGGGAACACCCTGTGCGGGTGCAGAAATATCACAATGCCGTCACAGAATCGCTGAATCGCTTAAGATCTCGGACGAATTTATATGACATTGCGCAACAGGGGCCCGGATCTCTTTACAAAAAACCGTCATCTCTCCATTTCTGTGCAGATGGCGGTAATCCCTTTTTGTCAGATGTTGTCAACGGCGGATTTTACGCTTGGGCCACCGATGGCTTAGCAGGCTTCTGGCAGTTAAATTATATCCCTGCGACTCCCAATTCAAAAAATATTCGTCCGGACACTATCAAAATAGATTGGGGGTTTGTGATCGGATATGTCTTGAGCCTCATCGCGATCCTGTTCACCTTTGATTCGATTTCTGGCGAACGCGAACGCGGCACGCTTCGGTTGATGTTAGCAAATTCAGTGCCACGCCACACTATATTAATTGGCAAATTTTTAGGCGCGTTAATGAGCATTAGTATTCCGTTCGTGCTTGCGGTATTGACGAATCTTTTGGTAATTTCCACGTCCAGCGATGTCCAACTTGGTACCGATGCGTGGAGCCGTTTAGGCATTATTTTCTTTATTGCTATTCTGTACCTGTGTCTGTTTCTTGCATTAGGTTTGCTGGTGTCGGCGCGTGTGCGGCAGAGCGCAGCGAGTCTTGTGATACTTCTGTTGACATGGGTTACCTTTGTCGTTTTTATGCCGAACACACTCGCCTCCATTGCAAGCGGATTTTCAACACCGATGACTTCTGATGAATTCTTGGAACGTCGACAACAACTTAATATTGAACTCAGGGATGAATACGATGCTCGTTTGCAAGACACGCGTGAGTATCCAGCGAAAAGAATGGAGTTAGGGGGTGAATATGTCACCAAAGACGCAGCGGAGCGGGAACGTTTGAGCCAAGAACTTTTAGACCAGCAGCACGCCCAAATTCAATTGGCGCGTTCCGTCACCCGCATCTCACCCGTCGTGCTTGTCCAGCATCTTCTTGAGGTTTTTGCTGGAACTGGGTTTGAACGGCATCAACAATTTGTGGAGAACGTGCAGCGTTACGCTCGTGAATACCGGGGATTCGTCGTGGATATGGAGAGATCAGATCCCGATAGTCTCCATATCCTTGGAATGCATGAGGGTATGTCGAAAAAGCCCATCAGCCCGGAATCAATTCCGACCTTTGAAGATACACTCAGCCTCAGTCGTGATTTCAATGCTGCGGCTATAGATTTACTCTTGTTGGCTCTATTTTTTGTTGTTCTATTATCAAGTGCGTATATGGTGTTTGTGCGCGTTGAGGTGTAATAAAAATGCTGATGACCCTTATCCGTCGAGAACTCCTCGACAACCTAATGACATTCCGATTTGCTGCAGCTACCTTCATAATGTTGTTGCTGGTAGTTGCCAATACCTTTGTGTTGATTATAGATTATGAACGACGTTTAACAAGTCATAACGATGCTGTCAAAATGCATCAACGTCAACTCCATGAGACAATTACCTATTCCGCTGGTACAGTGCGCGTTGATCGTCCCCCTAACCCATTGAGTATTTTCAATGTCGGGTTTGATAAGCGTCTTGGAAACGAGGTACGGGTACGTCACAGATTGGTTCCGTCGCTGTGGGATGCTGGCATGCACGGATCGGATAATCCGTTCATGGATATGTTCGCCTCAATGGATATTGTTTTTATCTTTGAGGTTATCCTGAGTCTGTTCGCACTCATTTTCGCGTATAATGCGTTCGCGGGAGAATACGAAAGTGGAACACTGCGTTTAGTCCTGACGCATCCTATTGGACGCGGTAAAATATTGGTTGCTAAATACATGAGTGCAATGCTCTGCCTAATTGTGCCATTGTTGATGAGTTTGCTCTTCGCCATAATTTTGCTGACGACATCCACCGCCATATCCCTGAACAGCGATGATTTTCTTCGCATCGGTGGTATTATTTTCACATCCCTTGCGTATCTTTCTGTATTCTACCTCATCGGGTTGCTGATTTCAGCGGCGACGTGTCGAACAAGTACTGCATTGATGTTATCAATGTTTGTTTGGGGGTTTTTGGTCTTAGTCTATCCCAATGTGATTCTGACCGTGGTCCCACGTCCGGAAGCACCAGATGCCCTCAGAGCATCCGCTTTCCACCGAATTGAAAGTATCTGGGAGACATTCGATAGAGAGCGCAAACACTATCTGGCTACCGACGATTTTCCCAGAGAAGATTGGGGGTATGAGTTAAGAGGGTGGGGTTCGCGCGGTGAAGACCTTTTGGGTAATTCCCGGACACTGCTGTACACCTATAGAAGTGTCATGGACTTTGAAGGGTTTGGTGAGGAAGATGAACCGAAGATGCCGCACGCACAGAAACATTTCGGTTTCCTTGGCGCGCAGACGATTGATGCCGCGGATCGCACATGGCTCATCCGAAAGCCCGCACTCGAAGAAATTTTCATTCAACCCGCAAATATGGAGAGAATCTGGTTGAAACTTTCGCCCGTTGGGTTGTATGATGCCGCAACGCAAGCGTGGGCAGGAACGGATCTGCTCGGGGTCAGAGATTTTTTTCACACTGCGAGACAATATAGACAGAGCGTAATTAACTACTTCTACGATAATAAGGTGTTTGAATCGAGACAATGGTTCTCTGGAGACAAGGGAGAAGCGGATTGGAGTGGTCTGCCTCAGTTCTCCTTTCAAAGAGATGATATCAACACATACGCGAAACGAGCGATCCCGGATGTATGTCTACTACTCATGATTAATATCGTTCTGTTCATCATAATATTTCTGATTTTCGTTAAAACCGAAGTATAGGAGAGTCATCAGTTATCAGTCATCAGTTATCAGTCTCGGTTTCAGATGTGAGTAGAATGTTTTTGAATCTTCGCCCCCATCTGAAATGTAGAGGGGTTTCAAAGAAGTTTGCCAGCCATCAGAAACCTCTTTAACTGACAACTGACAACCGACAACCAATAATATGATTTGGCATATCGCAAAACATGAACTGTCTAACAACCTCAATAGCCTCCGATTTGCGCTGGCAACGGTATTGTTGCTTGGGTTGATGCTGACCAACGCCGTTGTACACCTTCGGGAACATCCAGAACGGGTGCAGCGATACCGCGAGCGTGTCTCCGGACACCAGAATAACATCGCTGCTCATGCCGAAAGCAGCCTATACGACCTTGCGCAAAAGGGACCTGGCAACCTTTACAAAAAACCATCCAATCTCCGTTTTTGTGCAGAGGGTGGCGAAGCGTTTATGTCAGATCGGGCACAAGCAGGTTACCACCGTTGGAGTACCGACACACTCAAAAGCTTTTGGATACTCGCATACCCATCTGCCACCCCGAATCGGGATAATGTACGTCCAGACGTTACCAAAGTGGATTGGGGTTTCATCATCGGCTACGTTTTAAGCCTCGTGGCACTCCTGTTTACCTTCGATTCTATTTCCGGCGAACGCGAACGTGGCACACTCCGACTGACCTTGTCTAACGCAATTCCGCGGCATACCCTACTAATTGGTAAGTTTTTAGGGGCGTTTATAAGTGTTAACATTCCCTTCATCCTTGCCGTCCTGGTGAACCTTTTGGTAATTTCTACGTCAAGTGGTGTTCACCTTGATGCGGAGGCGTGGGGACGTTTAGACATAATCTTCTTCGTTGCTGTCCTTTACACCTGCCTTTTTCTTGCATTGGGGATGCTCGTGTCGGCGCGGGTGCAACGGAGCGCGGTGAGTCTCGTAGTGCTTCTATTGGTTTGGGTTGTATTTGTGGTATTTATGCCGAGTACCCTCGCTTCAATTGCGGGTAGATCTACATCATCAGGTCCTACTTATGACTTCTCGGAACGTTCATGGAAACTTCATGATGAACTATCGAGCGACTACTACGCTAATTACCATAAAGGGCCTGAGGGTTCTACCAAGAGAATAGAGATGGATGGTGCGTACGTCACCAAAGATGCAGAACAGCAAGAGCGATTACATGAAGAACGCTTAAACCGGCGAATTGCTGAGGTCCACCGAGCGCGCACCATCACCCGTATTTCTCCTGTTACAATTGTACAGAACCTTATTGAATCCTTCGCTGGAACAGGGTTTGAGAGACATCTCCAATTCTTAGGAAATGTAAAAATTTACGTACGAGAATTCCGAACATTCATTGTTGATACAGATAGCGCGGATCCAGAAAGCCTTCATATCTTTGGTGTTCGTACTGGTATGTCGCAGGAGCCTGTCAGTCCAGAGGCAGTCCCCAGATTTGAAGATACGCTTAATCTCAGTAAGGACTTCAATACTGCAGCAATGGAATTGTTACTGCTAACATTATTTGTCTTAGTGCTATTGTCCGGCGCGTATCTCGCGTTTGTGCGCGTTGAGGTGTAATAAAAATGATGATGACCCTTATCCGTCGAGAACTTCTCGACAATCTCATGACATTTCGATTTGCAGCAGCTGTTTTCATTACATTGTTGCTTGTAGTTGCCAATACTATTGTACTCCTCAAGGATTATGAACAACGCCTAACCGCTTACAACACGGCTGCCCAGGAAAGTCACCAGGAATTACGTAAAGAAAAAACCTATTCCGGTTACGCTGGAGAATTAGTTGTCCATCGCCCTCCGAACCCGTTGAGCATCTTCAATCTGGGATTAGATAAGCAGGTGGGGAACAAAATTGATGTATACCACGCGTTTGTACCAACAATTTGGGATGCGGAGAAGCACGGGGCGGATAATCCGTTTCTCAACCTCTTCACTTCAATTGATATTGTGTTTGTTTTTCAGGGGGTACTGAGTCTGCTCGCGCTGATTTTCGCTTACGATGCTCTCGCTGGCGAACGTGAACGCGGTACGTTACGCCTCGTGCTAACGCACCCAATCCAGCGCGGATACATCCTATTTGCCAAGTACATCAGCGCGATGCTCTGCCTACTTGTGCCGTTGTTGATAAGCCTTCTTCTGTCCATTATCTTGCTGACGACATCTACTACGATTTCCTTGAGCGCGGATGACTTTCTTCACATCGGTGGGATTGTCCTGACATCACTCCTTTATGTGTCGCTGTTCTACCTCATCGGCTTATGCATCTCTGCGATAACGCGTCGAACCGGTACTGCACTCATGCTTTGCATGTTCGTCTGGGGAGTCTTAGTGCTTGTGTATCCAAATCTGATTCTTACGGCAGTTGACATCGTCCCGCAACCGAATACGCAAATCTCCGTCTATAATCAAATCAAACAGATGTGGGAAGAATGGGATAGAGAAAATAAGCGGTTTCTCCGCAATGATGCCGTCTTATACCAAATTAACGTGATTTGTATTATTTTTCCATTTTGCAAATCCACTGAAAACCGACATGTGCCTGCACCTTCTTTGTGTTTTCAGAGAACCATTGACACCTTTTCACAACGGCTTCTTCAAGTGCTGAGAGCGTTGTAAAAACTTTATTCACAACCACCTCTCGCAACAAAGGCCAGAGCCGTTCGGCAGGTTGAAGTTCTGGTGTGTACGGGGGCAAATGAAATAACTCAATCCCTTCTGGGACTTCTAAATCCTTACCCGTGTGAAAACCGGCACGATCTAACAAAAGGATTATCTGTTTCTTGCCTTCCGGGTTCACATCACGCGCAAACTCTGCCAAGGCAAGGTTCATGACTTCAACACTCACACTCGGCATCAGCAGCCAATAGGTCTCACCTGTCTGTGGACGGACAAAACCGAAACCATAAAACCACTTATATGCCGGACACACGGGGGCTATCGGTCTTTCACCTCGCTTCGCCCAGACACGCCGATGAACCGGCAATAATCCCAAGCGCGTCTCGTCTTCTGCCCAGATCTCTACCGGTTTCTCTGGGTGCTGACTTTCAAGCGTAGCTACCCGCTCCTTGAGTTTTTTTTTAAATGTTTGCTGTGCCTCGGGTGTTGCGGCTGCCTGATGTTGCGGACGAGGTGTTTGTAAAGTATAACCGAGACGTTTGAGATATTTCCAACCTGACACGTCACTGACACGACGCTGGAGTGTCTCAGATATCCACGCAGCCACTTTCGGACCCGTCCAAAGACCCCCATCACCAGGAGGCGCAGAAAGGGCAGCTGCAAGGGCGGCTTGCTGTGTTTCATCCAAAAAACGCACACCTGTATTATTTTTGCGTTTATCTCGCAAAGCGGCTTCGCCTTCAGCATTATAGCGTTTGAGCAACTTGCGAACCCAGTCCGGCGTGCATCCTACAATCTCAGCGACTTGCCGGGGGGTGCGTGAATCTCTGGTATCCGCAAGGAGCCAAATAATATGCCAGTGCGTCCGTTCCCGAAGACATTCACATTCAAGATACCTTTGTTTAACAACTTCTACTGAAAAGTGGGGGAAAACCTCATGTTTTTGCTTTTTCATCTCTTCACAATAACATATCTAAAAAATATACACAAGAATAGTCGCGTTAATATGGTATTAGGCCCTCTATCGCGTAACGGTGAAGATTGGGGATTTGACTTGAAAGGTGCTGAAGGCTCCTTCTGGGAAGGTGAAGACAAACCATCAACATTACTCTATTTCTATCAAACCGGATTCTACGCCGGAAAAATTAAAGCAGAATCTGAACCACAGATACCACTCGTACAGAATTATTACCGCTTCTACAATAGAGAGACTGTCAATACCGTAGAACGAACGTGGCTTGTCCGGAAACCGGCACTCGAGGCGATCTATGTCCAACCCGCAAATCTCGGTCAAATGCTGTTAAAGTTTTCACCGGTCGGTTTGTATGATGCAGCGACCGAAGCCTGGGCAGGGACTGATTTAGAGGGTATTCAAGACTTTTTCAGCACCGTTCAACGTTACCGGCGCGCAGTCGTTGACTATTTCTATGACGAAAAGATATTTGAATCGCGACAATGGTTCGCTGCCGACAAAGGCACAGCTGACTGGGATGCGCTCCCTCAGTTTTCCTTCCACAGAAGCGATACCGGTATCAATGCGAAACGAGCACTCCCGGACATGCTTCTGTTGCTTACAATGAATGTTCTTCTCTTTACAGTGATAATGCTGATTTTTATCAAAAGTGAAGTGTAGAATAGTTGTCAGTTGTCAGTACTCAGTTTGCCTTGCAGTGAGAGTTAAGAACCTTTTGCTTAAGTCAAGATACTCTTTTAACGGATAACCGATGACTGATAACCATTCTACTGAGAACTGAAATCTAAACAAGAGATTCTTAACTGAAAACCGACAACTGAGGACTGATAGCCAATGTGGCATATTACAAAGCGCGAAATCTACGATAATCTCAACAGCCTCCGATTCGCCCTAACAACCGTTTTATTGCTGGCTCTGATGATAACCAATGCCGTTAAACATCTCCGAGAGCATCCAAAACGGGTACAGAGGTATCAGGACGCTGTTACTGAATCTTCGGATCGCTTAACTACTCACGCTGATGGCAGTCTCTATAAACTGGCACAATACGGACCGGGAAACTTCTACAAAAAGCCGTCTCCCCTTCACTTCTGTGCAAACGGAGGTGAACTAATTTTACCAGATACGATCAAAGTGGACGAACCACCTGTGTTTATGACCGATGCAGAAGGCAACCGGCTACTCGAAGGTATCTGGAGCCTGTCCTATCCAGATGCCAACCTCCAGAATAAGAACGTTGGACCGAATGTTTCACAAGTGGATTGGGCATTCATCATCGGTTTCATCTTGAGTTTGATAGCCCTCTGGTTCACCTTTGATGCCTTCTCCGGTGAACGCGAGCACGGCACACTCCGATTGATGTTAGCCAATTCAATTCCGCGACACACTGTCCTTATCGGCAAATTCTTAGGGGCATTGCTTAGTATTAGCATCCCGTTTGCCCTTGCTGTGTTGGTGAACCTTTTATTAATTTCTACTGCAAATACCGTTCACCTGACGACAGAAGCGTGGGGACGCTTAGGTATCATTTTCTGTCTCGCGCTTTTGTACACGAGTCTATTTGTGGCGTTAGGGTTGTTAGTCTCGGCGCGTGTACAACAGAGCGCGGTGAGTCTGATGATACTTCTGTTGACGTGGGTAACCTTTGTCGTTTTTATGCCCAGTACCCTCGCTTCAATTGCAAGTAGTTTCTCACCTGCGATGTCCTTCGATGAATTTTGGAAGCAGCGTAACCCGATTCAAGAGAACTTATGGGATAAATATAGGGAGGGGCTTCGGTCCAGTAAATTGGACGACAAGAGGTTAAGGGCGAAAAGCGAGTTTTACACCGAAAACGCTGAAAGATCGGAACGCGAGCACGAAGAACGATTAAAGTATCAGACTTCTCAAGTGTACCACGCCCGCGCGATCACCAGCATCTCACCCGCCACACTTCTGCAGCACCTTATTGAATCGTTTGCCGGAACGGGGTTTGAGCGGCATTTGCAATTTGTGGAAAATACGCAACGTCACGCCCGACAATTTCGTGAATTCGTTGCTGACACCGATAGAGCCGATCCAGAAAGTCTTCATATTTTGGGCGTTCGTGAAGGTATGTCCAAGAAATCTGTCAACCCAGCGGCAGTTCCCAAATTTGAAGATACGCTTAATCTCAGTAAGGACTTCAATACTGCAGCAATGGAATTGTTACTGCTAACGTTATTTGTCTTAGTGCTATTGTCCGGCGCGTATCTCGCCTTCGTGCGCGTTGAGGTGTGATACAAAATGCTTAAAAATCTTATTGGTAGGGAACTGCTCGACAATCTAATGACCTTCCGTTTCGCAGCGGTAGCACTCATCACGCTGTTGCTCGTTGTTGCAAACACAGTAGTGCTTACGCAAGATTACGAACAACGTTTGGAGAGTTACAATGATGCCATCAAAAAGCATCATCAGGATTTACGCAATTCCAAAACCTATTCTACTGCATATCTGTTCATTGACCGGGCACCAAATCCATTGAGCATCTTTAATGTCGGGTTAGATAAACGCTTGGGAAACCTCATCGGTATCTATCACGGATTTATGCCGACACTCTGGGATGCCCAAATGCACGGCACCGACAATCCGTTTATCGCCTTCTTTTCTTCAATTGATATTGTCTTTGTTTTTGAAGTAATCTTGAGTTTAATGGGATTAATATTCGCTTACGACGCGATTGCGGGGGAACGTGAACGCGGCACGTTACGTCTGGTTCTTGCACAGCCCATCGGACGCGGGCAGATCTTACTTGCGAAATATATCAGTGCGATGGCGTGCCTGCTGGTTCCCCTGATATTGAGTCTGCTTTTTGCCCTACTGTTGTTAACGCGTTCGATTCCGTTGTCAGCAGCTGATTTTCTCCGCATCGCCGGGATTGTTCTTACATCGTTCGCGTACCTATCCCTGTTCTACCTCATCGGGTTACTGATTTCCGTAGCGACGCGTAGGACCGGCACGGCGTTGATGCTCGCGATGTTCGTATGGGGGTTTCTGATACTCGTGTATCCAAACCTGATTCGGGCAACGGTTAATCCGGGAGGCGACACTCAAGCCCGGATAAAAACCGCTCAGAATCAGATTCAACAGATTTTAGATGAATATGAAAGGGAACGTCAAAAGTTCCTTGAAAACGAGGGGATCGCTGGCGAGACATCGGAATTCAGCAAGGCGTTGGGGTTTTATCACCAAGCGGATGTGAATCCAGTAACTCTGACGACTTATATTGAAAACATGAGTGTTATTTCAGAGATCCGCCCGGACTTCGAGAAGTACGTCCCTGTCGCTAAGCGGTATTACAATTTCGTTGAACCGTTGGCTACCCGAACAGTAGAAAAAGCGTGGCGCATCCGCAAGCAGGCACTTGATGAAATTTACGTTCAACAAGCCACAATGGATAGGATATTGTTGAAACTCTCACCTGTAGGTATCTATGATACAGCGACGCAGGCATGGGCAGGAACAGACCTTTCAGGGCTTAGAGATTTTTTCGAGGCGGCGCGACGTTACCGAAAAGTCGTGATTGACTATCTTTACGCGAAAGACGCGTTTTCGTCGCGAGAATGGTTTGTCGCCGACAAAGGCGCGGTCGATTGGAGCACACTCCCTCAATTCACTTTTGAGAGAAGCGATGTTGGGACAAATGCTAAACGGGCATTACCAGACCTGTTTCTCCTGCTTATAGCCAACCTTGTCTTGTTTATGGGGATCGTTCTTATTTTTATGAGAAGCGAAGTGTAGAGTAGTTGTCAGTACTCAGTTGTCAGTCTTCAGTTAAGAGGTTATTCTTTAACAGAATCTTCTTTTAACTGATAACTGACAACTGAAAACCGAAAACTAATGTGATATATGGCACTTTTTAATATAACTTGGCGAGAACTCTACGACAACCTCAATAGCCTGCGTTTCGCATTGGCGACGGTCTTGCTGTTGGCATTGATGCTAACCAATGCGGTCCTGTATCTGCGTGAACACCCCGCACGGACACAGGCATATCACAACGCTGCTGCCGATGCTGTAAAGACATTAGAAGCGCGCAGCACCAGTTTATATCGCCTTGCGACACAAGGACCTGGTGATCTTCGCAAAGCACCTTCACCGCTCCGTTTCTGTGCAGAAGGCGACGAGGCGTTCCTACCAACACACGCCAGCGGAGCGAACTATACTCGCAGGATCGCCAACATGACACCCATCTGGCGGATGGGGTACCCACAAGAAACCCCAAATCTATTCAATATTCGTCCTGATTTTACAACACTCGATTGGGCGTTTATCGTCGGCTATGTACTGAGTTTCATCGCGCTTTTGTTCACCTTCGATTCGATCTCTGGCGAACTGGAACGCGGGACATTGCGGTTGACATTAACGAACCCTATCCCGCGTCACATTATCTTGGTCGGAAAATTTTTAGGCGCGTTCATCAGCATTAACATTCCATTTGCGCTTGCGGTGCTGATGAACCTACTCCTCATCTCTACCTCAGATGCGGTGCAGCTCAATGCCGAGGTATGGGGACGTTTAGGCATCATGTACGGTATCGTTGTCCTCTATACATGTCTCTTTATCGCTTTGGGACTCCTCGTCTCCGCAGCAGTGCGAGAGAGTGGTGTGAGTCTCGTAGTACTGCTGTTAATCTGGGTAAGTTTTGTGGTCTTTATGCCGAATACATTGGCATCTATCGGCAGTCGAACATCAGTACCGATCGCTTATGAGGAATTTTGGAATCAGCGCATCCGGCTTGCAGATGAAGCGCGTGAGGCATACCAAGATAAATATGGAGATTCACAAACCACGCCGCCAGTGCATGTACTCGGCGAGTATGTTACCTCAGAAGCGGAAGAATATGAACGCTACAATGAGGCATATTTGAAACAGCAGATTGCACAAGGGAAACGGGCGCGTGCGATAACCCGTATCTCACCGACATCGATCGTCCAACGACTCTTTGAATCTTTTGCTGGGACGGGGTTTGAACGGCATCTGCAATTTATTGAGAATGTTCAGCGTTACGCTCGTCAGTATCGCGAATTCGTTGTTGATACGGATAGGGCAGATCCTGCAAGTCTTCATGTTATTGGGATTCTAGAAGGTATGTCGCAGAAGCCTGTCAGTCCAGAGGCGATTCCTAAATTTAAAGACAGACTTAGTCTCAATCGCGATTTCAATACCGCAGTGACAGACTTACTGCTATTGGTGCTGTTTCTGACAGTGCTTGTGTCTGGCGCATATCTTGCTTTTGTGCGTCTTGAGATTTAGGTATTGTATTCATGAAATAGGAAAACCTTGTCCTTACTGTGAAGTCTCATAAATTGATTAGGGCGAGGCACAGGGACCTCGCCCAACAAAATTGTATTTATGAAATACGCTCTATAACAATCAACCCATAACCTGCCGAATCGGTTCCGCGCCCTCAACACCGACGAGTTTCTGATCTAATCCACTCTGGAAGTAAGTGAGTCTGTTCGGGTCGATGCCGAGTTGATGGAGGATTGTTGCGTGTAGGTGCCTGACGTGGAACGGATCTGTGACCGCCGCGCTACCGAGTTCATCGGTTTCACCAACACTGATACCGCCTTTGATACCGCCACCTGCCATCCACATCGTGAAGCCGTACGAGTTGTGGTCGCGCCCTGTGCCTTTGGCGTACTCTGCTGTCGGCTGACGACCAAACTCACCGCCCCATACAACGAGCGTTTCGTCAAGTAGCCCACGTTGTTTGAGGTCCTTCAACAGTCCAGCAATCGGTTTATCGGTTGCTTTAGCGTGCTTGTTGTGGTTTCTCTCAATGTCGCCGTGTGCGTCCCAATTGTCGTCATTATGTGCGCCGCCGGAGTAGAGCTGAATGAACCTAACACCACGTTCAACCAACCGTCTCGCCAAGAGGCATTTCGTGCCAAACTCCTCCGTCTCCTTTTCGCTGACCCCGTAAAGGGATTTGATGTGCTCCGGTTCACTCTCCAAATCTACTGCTTCAGGCGCGGTAGCCTGCATCTTGTATGCCAGCTCATAACTCGAAATCCGAGCGGAGAGATCGGTGTTATCGGTGCGTTTGGAGAGATGCGTTGTATTAAATTGACGTAGATGATCAAGTAACCTGCGCTGTTCGGTTTGGCTCATGTCGTTCGTAGATTCCAAATTGAGAATCGGTGCACCTTCCGAACGAAAAACCGTGCCTTGATAAACGGCGGGCATATACCCGCTACTCCAGTTTTTCGCGCCGCTGATGGGACCCCCTGTCCGGTCAAGCATCACAACGTATCCGGGCAGGTTTTCGTTCTCACTGCCAAGCCCATAATTCACCCAAGATCCGAGCGACGGATGACCGCTTAGTATACGACCGGCGTTCATCATGAGCATCGCAGAACCGTGCAACGGTGAGTCTGCAGTCATCGACTTGATAAAGGCGATGTCATCAACACAAGTTGCAAGGTTTGGGAAAAGCCCTGAGACCCATTGTCCCGATTCGCCATGCTGCTTGAAATCCCACTTCGGACCGACGATGCGTCCCTGCGATCTCTCGCCGCCACGTCCTTTTGTTTTAACTTCAACGGTCTGGTCGTTGAGCTTGTACAGCATCGGTTTGTAGTCGAAGGTATCCACATGGCTTGGACCGCCATACATGAACAGGAAAATCACGTGTTTTGCTTTCGGCGTGAAGTGCGACGGCTTCGGCGTGAGAGGATTAAGATAGGGTGTCACGCCATCTGCAGCGACCGCTTGTGAACCGAGAAAACCGTCAGCGGACAGAAATCCGGTCAGCGCAAGTGACGCGAAACCACCAGCGATGTTGCCGATAAATTCACGACGGGTTTGCCCACAGAAATCACCTGTCGATTTCATATCTCGCTTCGTCTTAGATTGACTGTTCATCATGTCATCTCCAATCTTATACCATTTCTATTTGTATGGTTTTCATAACATGGAATCTCCAGAAGTCCCCCTGATAAGGGGGATTTAGGGGGTTTCTTACACGGATAGCACCTTATTTAGGAAATATCTTCCGTAAATGAAACATAATATATCAGAAATGGTATTAGCGTCTCTGTTTAGCAGCAGCGAAATTATACCCTATTAATCTAAAAAAACCAATTCATTTAAATTCAACGCCAATAACGCAAATCGGTCAAGGGCAACCTCTGGTGTTACACCATCGGACTGCTGCAGTTCTTGCATGAACGTCAACGCCTGCTGAATCTCAGTCGGTTCCGGTTCACGACACAGGACAAGCCGAAGGCCAAATCGCACACGATCTTCGACCATCACGCCACCTTCCCACCGCATCCTGTTGGCGAAAGCGAGTGCCTGGTCGTTGATAAACTTCCCGTTGAGCATCGTCAGCGATTGTGTGGGTACTATCGTCGAAAAACGGACTGGACATGTCGAATCAGTGTTTGCCTGATCGAATTGGTTGAGGATCGGAACAAGCAACGAGCGTTTGACCTTCACATAAACACTGCGGCGGTTCGCCTCCTCCGGTGGTGATTGCCCCCAAACATTTCTCGGTCTTGAGGACGTTGCCAATACTTCTTCCGGCAGTTCAGGAAAAACACTGGGGCCCTCCATTTTGAGATTCAGTTTCCCTGTGATCCAGAGTACTGTATCCCGAATCTCTTCCGCAGTCAAGCGACGCATATCGAATCGCCAGAAAAGGTCATTGTTCGCGTCTTGTTGAATGAATTTCGGATTGCCCTCTGCCGACATCCGATACGCATTCGAGGTCATTATCAACTTGTGCATCGCCTTTAATCGCCAGCCAGACGCAATGAATTCGGACGCGAGCCAGTCGAGGAGTTCTGGATGTGTCGGCGGTGTACCGAGCTGTCCGAAATCGTTGGTTGATCGGACAATCCCGCGTCCGAAGTGGTATTGCCAGATGCGATTGACCATCACGCGTGCTGTCAGTGGGTTCTCAGTATTTGCCACCCATTCCGCAAAGACACGCCGTTTCCCGGACGATTTTACGTCCTCTGGCACAGAAGGTACGTCTACAACAGGCGGAGTCAGTACTGCAGGAAATGCAGGTTTAACTTCGCGTCCGACGAGGTGCGGATTACCGCGTCGAAGGATATGCGTGGGGGTTTGCTCGCGCTCTGAAACCGCTAAAGCCTGATGGTCATAAGGCACGCGCTGTCGTCGTCGCTCATCTCGCTGTTTCTTCAACTCCTTCTGTTGATCCACTAACGCCTTCAGTTGTTCATTCGTCTCAATAAGTTCTGCGTGTGTTTTTAGCAACTCATCAAAATTGACTGTAGCGTTTGTTGAAAGGGATTGTCTTTCAAAGTTCAACCCAGACCACGAAACTTCCAGCTGGGGTTTATCTAAATCTTTGTTGAAATACTCAAGACGAATCGGTACATCACCATTCGTGAGTGCAATTTCTACATCTCGCTCACCGATCAATTCAGCGACTCTATAACCGTTGAGAATCAATCTACACGCGCCTTGCAGATTTATATGGAACGTATAAGTCGCCTCCTCTGGCACCTGTAACGTTCCTTCAAAAACCAAGCCGATGTCTTTCTTTCTGCTGGCAGGTGCGAGTGAGAAAAGGTTGCTAAAGAGTCTACCTTCGGCGGCGGGTTCCAAGGCATCAAAATCATCAGGAAACTGGTCAAAAGTGCCGCGATAGAAGCGATACGTCAATTCACGTATCGGGGATATTGGTATGTCTGGCACTATCGCCTCTGAATGAACCTTTGCGAGTTCGATCTTGATGGCTTCCTGTACCTGAAAGAGATCATCCTGTGCTTCTTGTTCGGCGAGTCGCTTTTCAGCGAGTTGCTTATTACGCACTGCCTGCTGCTCAGGCGTGCCAATGTCCGCAAGGGGGGCTCGGTTGTTAGGCGTGATGTCATGGAAAAATGCAAGCAGGCTATAATAATCCTGTGTTGAAATCGGATCGATTTTATGGTCGTGGCATCGGGCGCAACCGACTGTCATACCGAGCATCACCTGCCCTGTTGTCGAAACAATATCATCAAGATAGTCGTATCGTGCAAGTTTCCGATCGGCGGGTCCATCGTCCCAAACACCGAGTTTATGATACCCCGTCGCAATGACAGTCTCTGTGGTTACAGCATTCAGTTCATCACCCGCCAGTTGCTCCTTGACGAATTGATCATACGGTTTATCTTTGTTGAAGGCGTTTATGACGTAATCGCGGTATCGCCACACGTACGGCTTGTCTGAATCGCCCTCATAGCCGTTGGTCTCTGCGTAACGGACAAGGTCGAGCCAATGCCGTCCCCACTTCTCACCATATCGTGGCGACTTCAGGAGTTTATCAATGAGTTTCTCGTAAGCGTCGGGTGCTGTGTCGTTCAAGAACGCTTCCACTGCTTCTGGCGAAGGGGGTAACCCCGTGAGGTCGTAATATACACGGCGGATAAGCGTCAGTTTGCTGGCGGGCGCGGCTGGAGTTAAACCGTGTGCCTCCAGTTTTGTGAGAATAAACGCGTCAATCGGGTTGCTGACCCACTCCGATGCGTTTACTGACGGCACTTGCGGTCGTTTTAGCGGACGATATGCCCAATAATTGGATGCTGTTTTAGGAATCGGTTGAACGTCGATATCTTGAACGGGGTAGGGGAGTCCTAAGTTGATCCATTTCGCCAGAATCTCAAGAGCGGTGTCATCTAACCTGCCGTCCGGTGGCATTTGTGCCATCTCTTGACCGTACCCAACCATCTCAAGCAGGAAACTGTCAGCAGGATTTTCTAACGACACAGCGGGCCCATAATCCCCGCCTTCGATAATTTTTTCCCGACTCGTCAATTCGAGTCCACCCTCCACTTCACCACCGCCACCGTGGCATTGGAAACAGTTCTGCTGGAGAATAGGCTTGACTTGAGAATTGAAAAATTCTACCTGCTCTGCATCACTCAGATCATTCGCATGACCGATATTGAGAGAAACCAGTAGGCAGAGAAAAACCGCGGCAAGGAAATAAGAACGACAAGGATGTTGCATAGTCCTCTCCATTCAAAGATAGTGCTTCGGAATGCTATGCGCGAGCGAAAATCTTTTGAACCGTGACACATTGCGATCAATCCTAAAGAAATCGATTGCCTATTTGACGTGAATTCGACTTAAGGGTTTAGTAGGATGTTGGGTTTCACTTGCGTTTAACCCAACCTACGTCTCCATTACCCTACGACGATGCTTCTACCTTTTCTGTTTCGGCAGGAACTACAGAAACGCGAGCGAGAAAAGCATTAGTGCTACCCTTTTCGCAGAACCAATTACCCGTCGCGCCTAACTTAAACCGCTGTCCGCGGACGAATGGGTGTCGGATCTGTCCTGTGTCGCCGGGCGGAATATCCCACTCCGAGGCGAGTGCGTCATCTGGAAACCCTTCTGTCGGCAATTCAGCATCACCAGCAAACAGATCAAACGAACCGACCGCCTCACCCGCACCTACCTGTATATCGATGATAAGGGTGCCTCCCTGCTCAAAAGATGTTGTATCAATCTCAACAGGCGTATAATCCTGATAGCCGTCTCCGGGTCCACGGAAAACGTTCAAAACCTCCATCATCCCTTGCGGTGAACCGAGGTCTAATTTAGGCATCAATTTCTCTTTGTTTTCGCTGGCGACGGTAGGGTCTCCGCCTGTTACTGCGGAGAGGCTACCAATCTCGCCTTTCGCAACGTCTGCTAACTGTGTTAAGTATTTTTGTGCCGGATCGCGACTGGGGAGTTGGTTTTCTGGTTGGTGCATTATAATTTCACCTTCAGGATTCAGCACCTGAATATCCACCGCGCCGACGTAATGCTTTCTGAGTGTTTTGGCGAAAACGCTGACACTGTCCTCGTCAGGATCCTCTA
Organism: Candidatus Poribacteria bacterium; assembly: GCA_965246985.1. Taxonomy (GTDB): domain Bacteria; phylum Poribacteria; class WGA-4E; order WGA-4E; family WGA-3G; genus WGA-3G. The sequence continues at coordinate 5,816,429 of OZ251998.1, forward strand.
CCAGTTCCAACAAATCTCGAAAAAGCACCCAAGTATTCACAAAATTCTCGTTGAGCGTTTTGATGACTTCTGGTTTCGAGAGCGGACCCGCTCTCAAGTTTTTACCGTTCGCTCAGCAAGATTCATCGTCTAAGGGTCCCCAGGAGATGACCGCATGGAGCGGACGCTGCGTCGCCTCCGCTTTTTCGACTGCTTCCTCAAGCGGCAGCCAGTTAATTTCAGCGGATTTGTAGAACTTCAATTCCAATCTTTTGCGCGCCCCTTCGGATGTAATAGAATCTTTCCACTCGATGTCATCCCGTGCTTTTGTCAAGGTGGCATGCAGTTTCATACGTGGCACGAAGACCATGTCAGCATGCCCAAAGTCATTGATGTCTACATTGCTATTGCGAGACGGAAGTGCAAGCGAAAAATCGCAAATAACGCCTATCTGCAAGTTGATTAGCAACTGTCCGGCATATTGTGATGGAATAAATCGGGCTCTCTGCAGATGATCCTCATCGGCATCGGGTTTCGATCCGGGTTTAGGACGGGTCGCCAAAGTAAACTCTGCATGAATTCGGAAGGTGATGTCGGCGTAATCTGGCGAAATTGCGCGTAAGCAGGCGAACGCCCCTTTCTGTCCGTGGCGTAACTTCCCTGTAGCACCTGGGTGAAACTGGGAAAGAAACGGAATCACGCTATCCAGATCCAGTTCCCAAACATCTCCCACCGCCACACTTGCGGATGGAAGAAAGGCGTTGAAAGCCTGCCCCTTATATTCTCTGATAGGTTCGTTTGGCGACAGATCAAAGAGTTCAAGGTTTTCTGGGGCTTTGTGTAGGTCGTAAGTCGCATCAGCAATTGGGTCCCAATGTGCGTGGACTTGTAAAGGCAGCGAATTTTTCAAGGCATTGCTAAGGTCTATCATCAGTTTTCCTCTGTTGTCTATTGTGTTGTAAAAAAGCGAGGTAGGAAACCTCATCAGCAAAGTATACAACCCAATATGCCTATATTAAATTCGGAATTTTTATTGAACTCCGCCTATGGTAAAGGTTCGCCTTCGTTGGCGGTCCGTTCTGCATAAAGCTCCTGTAGCCGGGTCGTTACGGGACGGATGCCTTCTTCTCCAATTTTTCTGCCGTCAACTTCTAAGACTGGACTCAATTCACCGACAGTACCCGTCGTAAATACTTCGTCTGCGGTGTAAACCTCGGTCAATGAGACGTTCCGTTCCGTCAGCGGAATACCCGCCTCATGAGCGATTTGGATGACCATACCCCGTGTAATTCCCGGTAGGCAGCTATCGGCGTGTGGTGTCAGCACATGTCCACGCTTTATAAGAAACATATTCGTCGCGTTCGTCTCTGAAACATATCCGTGGATGTCAAGCATAATCGCATCGTCCACGCCAGCGACATTCGCCTCAATCTTGGCGAGGATGTTGTTAATCAGATTATTATGATGAATCTTAGAATCAACACACTGCGGCGGATTCCTTCGGATCGCTGAAGTGATTAAGCGGATACCGCTACTGGCATAGATGGGTGGCTTCCACTCCGCGATCACAATCAAACTCGTGCCGTACTGATTGGCGCGTGTGTCCATACTGGAGGTAACTTTTTTCCCACGACTGAGCGTTAGGCGGATATGAACACCGTCCCGCATGCCGTTAGCAGCAAGCGTCTCAAAGATCGCTTTTTTGACTGCCTCGCGCGTCGGGATATTTGCGAATGCCATGGCGTGCGCGGAATCCATGAGCCGGTCAAGATGTGCGTCCAGCGCAAAGATTTTTCCGTTATAGACACGCAAGCCTTCCCATACGCCATCTCCACCTTGGACGAGGCTATCGAATACAGAAATCTTCGCATCTTCACGGGGTAATAGTTCACCGTTGACGTGGATTATAATGTTTTCATTTCTTGAATCAGGTAATTTAGGTTCCATATTTTTTAAACTGTGGGGTTCCAACTTGGTTTTTCTCTGTTGTAGGACTTACGCAGACAGGTGATAAATTGCCAGACTACCAACGGATAGACCTTGGAAATACGTGTGTTTCTCAAAAGCAATGTGGTTCGTAGTAGCGCAATTCTGCGGCGTACGCGCCCAAATGCGACGTGCATTATTGCGCTTTGCGTAAGTCCTATGTTGTCTAAAAACCGGTTTTTAAAGTTTGTAGACCTATGGGTAGAAAATTAGAAGGTTACCATTCCATACTTTTTCGTTGCAGTAAAGCGATCAGATCCTACCGATGACTATGTTACTGCACATTAGAGTAATAATACCCCCATACGATTGCTGCCACAACAGACCCACCAAGACAACCCAGAGTAGCATTTTTCGTCTGATGGGACGTAACTGCTTCCTTGTAAGTTCTCTGATAGGCCATGACATATTCAGGCGACTTACCCATAATCCGATATGCTGGTGGTGGTGGTTCATAAATAGAAGCAGCAAGGATCGCGGGTAACCCACAAAACAAGCAACCGATGAGAGCTGTTCCAGCAAATGTTCCGCCCATCCATATTACCTGGTCAACACTGGCTGCAGCATCATTTTTAGCATCTATTACCGCTTGCGTCTGAGATGCTTCAACACTCTCAGGAGATTGAGAATGTACCGGCAATCCATAAACAAGAATCGTTAAAACGAGTAGATAGGATAGTAAAGTTCTGAAATTCATCATTCTAAGCATACCTCCAAAAATTTAGTTGCAAAAACCTGTTATCATATACTTATACCCTATACTCCGCACTTCTAATTTCGGATTTTTGGTATTTATTTTTTAAACCCACGTGGTTCCAACGTTCAACAAGCAATTTCAGGTGGATCAGAGAAGATATACGTGCGAAATGAAATCTTATTTACCATCTCTAAATTTTATTTATACTGTTTGGATCCTTTCGTGACGTGGGTTTTTCTAAAAATACCAAAATGTGTCAAAACAAGTGCGGAGTGTAGGTTATACTCAATAAGTATAAATATATCTCCAATGTTTAATTCAAAAGACCTAAAGTGATATTTTAGATTTTATCTAAAATGATTTTCGGGTTTCTTAATTATTTAGTCATGGGATGGTCGGTAACAATGGCATCTGTAGCATCAGCGTTATTACCAACCTGGTATTGCCAGCGTAGGTTTAAGTATAACACATATAGTTATCTCTTCGTAGACTTTTTGACAACACCGTAATTTTTCTTGATCAGTGAAATGAAACCTCGTTCCTCGTACTACCATGTATCCCGAACACTCACACCCTCATCTGTTAGATAGGTTTTGATGTTCTCAATCGTGAATTCGCCGTAGTGTGTGATAGAGGCGACGATCGCGGCATCGGCGTTGCTTTCGACAAAGACATCCCGTAGGTGCTGTGGATTTCCCGCACCGCCAGAAGCAATCACAGGCACCGGCACCAGATCAGCGATAGCACCCGTCAATTCGAGTTCATACCCGGCTTTCGTGCCATCTGCATCAATGCTATTGACGACAATCTCGCCTGCTCCCAAGTCAACACCGCGTGCTGACCATTCCAGTGCATCCCAACCGACCGGTTTTCTGCCGCCGTCTATGTAAATCTCATAACCGCTCGGAATCTGTTCGCTTTTCGGGACTCGCTTTACCTGCATACTCAGCACGACGCATTGACTACCGAACGCCCGCGCGCCTTCCGCGATGAGTTCAGGGTTCCGCACGGCACCGGAGTCTATACTCACCTTCTCTGCGCCTGCGAGTAGAACGCGGCGCATATCCTCAAGCGTCCGCAATCCACCACCGACAGAAAAAGGGATAAAGATTTCAGCGGCAACAGCCGAGACGACATCAATCATTATATCCCGGCGTTCATTGCTCGCCGTGATGTCGTAAAAGACGAGTTCATCGGCACCGCCTTCATAATAAAACCGTGCCATATCAACCGGGTCGCCGACATCGACATTGCCCTGAAAAGCGATACCTTTCGTGACTTTTCCGGCACGTACATCCAAACATGGAATGATTCGCTTTGTTAACAAAGTATCCCCCTATGAGAAACTATGGTAGACTTTAAAATTACCGATACAATACGAAGGGGCGAGGTTGGGAATGCAGATCGCATTTGGGCGAGTACACCGCAAAACCTCGCCAGCAAAGCGGTTTACGTAAGTCCTGAATTAATTTCCGAGTCGCCGTTTGAATATATTCAAGATGTCATCAAATTCGGAGACCTTTAAAAACCTATACATCCCCGCGAGTGCAATCAGACCCAATCCGATAGGTCCGAACACTCCGATAGTGCGTGGAATGATGCCTTCCGTGCCGAGCCAGTCGTTTTCAATGACACCGTTTGTCAGCCAGCAAATGAACCCCATCACGACTGAAGCGATTAAGATTTTAAGCGTCAGTGGAACGATAGATCGTAATCCTAATCCTCCGACTTTTCGGCGGAGCAGTAACAGTAGGATAGCACAATTTAGCGTTACGGTCAAAACTGTTGAGAATACCACGGCGCGCGGGTCCAAGAAGAATCCGCGAAAGATAAACAGATAGTTGAGGCAGATGTTGAGTGTAACAGCGCAGATGCTAACGATAACCGGCGCGCGGATGTCTTTGTAGGCATAGAACCCGTCTGTAATAATCTTGAGAGTTGAAAACCCACATAGACCGAAGGCGTAAACGAATAGGATCCCTGCCGTTTCGATTGTGTCTTCTTCGACAGTTAACCCCCATTCGTAGAGCAAACGGCAGATCGGTTCTGACAACGCCATGAGTCCAATTGCAGCCGGAATTGTCAAGACAAGCATTAATCGGAGGGCATAAGAGAGTGCGTTGCGAAAATTATCCGTCTCTCCTGCTGTTACGAGCCTCGCGAGTTGTGGCAGTGCAACTGTTGAAATCGCCACACCGAAGATCCCGATCGGGAGATGCATGACGCGATACGCCCTACTAATCCATGTCAACCATCCGGAATCTGAGGTAATAAAGAACGTGTTCGTAAGTAGGTTCACCTGCACCGCCGCGACCCCTAACACAGCGGGTCCTATTAGACGAAGGACTTGAAGCACTCTCGGATCTCGCAGGCTTAGCATCGGACGATAGCGAAATCCGACGCGGGACATAGACGGTACTTGAATCAGGAATTGAAGGATACCGCCGACAATTACACCGATAGCCATGCCTGTTACAGGGTGAATATCTAACAGCGGACACAAATAGTAGCCACCTATCCCGATAGCGAGAGAACTCACATTAAAGAAGGCGGACGCACACGCCGGAATACCGAACCGTCCCTTACTATTCAACAATCCCATCGCAATTGCTGCAAACGATACAAACAGTAGATACGGAAACATCAACTGCGTGAGATAAATTGCCAGTTCAATTTTGCTGTCAAATCCGAAATGTTCGGCAGTGTCTAAATTATTATCGAAATTGTCCCGTGCCAACACATCAACAATAACAGGAGCGAAAGCGATACCGAGTGCTGTAATACCGATTAAAACGAGAAATATCAAATTAAAGATGCGATTTGTAAGATTCCACGCCGCCGCTTCCCCGTCTTCAGCTTCTGTCGCGAGGAATGTGGTAATAAATGCCTTGCTCAAGATGCCTTCGCCGAACATATCGCGTAGAAAGTTCGGTATACGAAATGCAAGGTAAAAAGCGTCCGCACTGACTTTTGAAGAGAAGTAGTAACTGATCGCTGTTTCGCGGGCGAGACCCAATATCCGAGATACCATAACAGCGATGCTAACAACCCCTGCAGCACGGGTGACATCTTGATTCTGTTGCTCTGCGGATTTCGTTTCGTTTTCCATTTTTGGCGGAATTTGCGATCCAAACACCTTCCAGAAGAAGGTAGTGTGGAGACAATGAACCATAGCCCCAGCGGGGCGACAGGTGTATAGATATGCTATTGCTCCAAGCATAAAGCCCCAGCGGGGCGACAGGTGTATAGAAAATTTTGTATTGATGTCTAAGGTGTTTCGATTAAACCCAGCTTATCACACAAGAACTTTAAAAATTTGGTAGAATTTTCGATAAGGTTTATGCACATTTCGCCCCGCTGGGCTAAAGAAAAACGCAGTAAGTAGTTTTGGACTCGGCAAAAAGTTTGTAAATTTATCTTTTATTCGTTATAAGGGTTTTATACATCCTACACTCCGCAGTTATTGATCTGGAATATAACATTTTTTGATGTCTCCACCAAAGAGATTGAGAATTTGATAATGAATGGGTTTAAGATTTACCACCACTCGCTGGATGTCTTCGCCTTGTTGTGTGAGTAAAACATCAATACCCTCAAAGACTTGAAAAATACGCCGTAGGGTTGGGCGTTGGGTCGGTTTGCCGATTTGGTTGACGAGGGTTTGGTTTTGCTTTATGAGTTCGGTGCGGAGCCACCGTTCTGCGAGCGCATAAATGAGTAAAGCCAGTCCCATCACCATTAGCAGTGCCATGATGCGCTGGGGTTTTTCTAAAAATAGGCTTGATGCGAAGAATAAGGGGTCTTTGAGAAATCGGAATCCCCGTTCAACGGAGACGTTCTGTGCTTTATAAGCTGAAAGCATGGTGGCTTCATCAAGTAGTGTGGCATCTAACTCATTAGTTGCGAGGACGAACTTGCCTTTCTGCTTCTTGACGGCTTGAATCGCCTCAGCGTCTTGAAGAATCTCAGCAACGATGCGAAAAGCGATGCGTGTGGGGTGTGCGTCTTTCTTTGGACGCCCTTGATGCGGGTAATGGGGCACACAGACGCGTTCAACCTTTGAAAACTTATGATAGCGCCACGACGCAGAAATCAAACGCGCGGCTTCGTGGGCATCCATCTCGGTGTCAAACTCTTTACACCTCAAGTGTTGGGTCGCTTTTTCAGCAGTTTTCCGTTCTTTGGCAATCTGTTTCTCCAAAGTCGCGACTTCGCGCTTATACGCCGCTTGAGAGTAGACGACTAACCATCTTTGATCCACACCTGCGTAGGTGTTTTCAACGCAGTGATAACGATACCCATTTTCAGAGGCAGGTCGCATATCTTCTATAGAGAGGCTTTCATAGAGGGCTTTGACAGCCGTAAGCGTCTCTGGCACTCGGGTGATGAACCGGACATTGGATAAGGTCGCAAGGTTCGCAGCCGTATACAACGCACTATCCGCAATAAAATAGGGGGCATCCCCCCGAAGTTCCTCAAGATACGCCGCTATCGTCTTCGGGAAACTCGTTTTGTCAGTCTGATTCCCATCAAGCACCTCTAACCAAACCGGGAGTTGAGACTGATAGGAACAAATCAGTTGCACAACAACCTGTTTCAAATCCGGGCGGTGATCGCGTGAATAACCATGCGTCACTTGTATCACGTTTTCAGCATCGCTTTGCTGATCATAGCAGCCATGGAGACTAAACGTCGTGCTATCGAGATGAACAAAGCGATGCTGAACGTCAAAGGCGGATAACGCCTGACTTGCCACCGTCGCGAAGACTTCCGTGACTCCCTTTTCATAAAGGCAGTCTAAGGCACGACTGACAGTGTCGTCAGTGAAGTCCGACGCACACAAGCGTGGGTGAATCAAGAGATCCACAGGTTTATTGGAAAAAAACTCCGGCGTCAAATACAACGGACGCCCCACAAAGCCAAGCGCATTGAGTATCATCGCCATGACGGCTTCGCCCACGGAGACTTTACGCCGCGTTTGACCGACAAAGGTATCGATGGTTTGAATCAAGTCAATACGATCACAAATACCGGCAACTATCCCAAGATGATCTAAGCGCTGGGTAGCAAAGGTCGGTGGTGTCATTAGATTATAGCCTCACAAGGATTTTGTTTGCTACAAGCATACCATAAATCTCTTAAATCCGCATCCATAACTGCGGAGTATAGGATACATAAATTCTAACCATGCTTTATTTTGACTAATTGCATATTTGCTTGACCCAATAATCTGATTTAGGTTCATTTTTTCTACAAGGTATTCGGTATTGATAATATCTTCTCTTTGGCTTGGTTTTTGGTATAAGAATAGCCCTGTTATTGGGTTGAGCGGGAAGAAAAATCTACACTCCGCACTTGTTTTGACACATTTTGGTATTTTTAGACAAACCCACGTCACGAAAGGATCCAAACAGTATAAATAAAATTTAGAGATGGTAAATAAGATTCATTTCGCACGTATATCTTCTCTGATCCACCTGAAATTGCTTGTTGAACGTTGGAACCACGTGGGTTTAAAAAATAAATACCAAAAATCCGAAATTAGAAGTGCGGAGTATAGGGTTTATCACTTGTGATAAATTGTTTATTATCTGTTGGCTTGATTCGTTCTATGTAATATTCCGAGTTTGATAGTGATTGATGTATCTTTTCGGCTAATATTGCTGTCGATATTCCTTTCCTTTTAATCCCATATCTCAATTTTCATCCAGTGCTTTTATCGTAATGATTGATTATTTGCTCCCGAATATCAGGATCATTTGATAGAAAGTATGCTATAAGATATTTAACGTTGTCTATATCCTACACTCCGCACTTGTTTTGACACATTTTGGTATTTTTAGACAAACCCACGTCACGAAAGGATCCAAACAGTATAAATAAAATTGAGAGAGGGTAAATAAGATTTCATTTCGCACGTATATCTTCTCTGATCCACCTGAAATTGCTTGTTGAACGTTGGAACCACGTGGGTTTAAAAAATAAATACCAAAAATCCGAAATTAGAAGTGCGGAGTATAGGCTATATCTATAGAATTGTAATTATGGGTTAAAATTGCATTTACTGAATCTGACATTATTTTTTCTCCTATAGTAAATAATGACTCCTCAAATTCCGTATTATATCCTGCTATACTACACAACCCGTTAATTTTCCTACTTTCAACTATGCCTTTATGATTTAAAGTATAGACCCTTTTCTTGTTTTTAGCACGCTTTTCTGTAGTATCAAATGTAAATCCCCTAAGATAAAATTGAGAAATAGTATGCTGGTTTTGCTCTTTATCAGTCATTGTTTTATGTCCTTTTAGATTCAATCTATCTCATGTTTTACTCATTGGCATTTATTTGTACAATAAGTATCTGCATAAATTTCAAATCCAAAACTACTTATTGCGAAGAAAAATAGAGACGCGCTGCTATACACATTTCGCCCGCTGGGACTAAAACATGGAAAATTAGAAGGTTATACCCTACACTCCGCACTTGTTTTGACACATTTTGGTATTTTTAGACAAACCCACGTCACGAAAGGATCCAAACAGTATAAATAAAATTGAGAGAGGGTAAATAAGATTTCATTTCGCACGTATATCTTCTCTGATCCACCTGAAATTGCTTGTTGAACGTTGGAACCACGTGGGTTTAAAAAATAAATACCAAAAATCCGAAATTAGAAGTGCGGAGTATAGGTTCAATACCTTCGCCAAATTATGATGTATTGATTTGAGAGGGTGTCTGATGAACAGCACCGATGGACCCAAGCCGTTCAGCGATTTGCTCAATAACAACAGGATCCGGTTTTTGCGGTAGTATTTTTAATGTTTCGCGCAAATACTTCCTCCCTCGGTAGTGTGCTTTGAGATCTAAGACGCTTGCCTCGGTGTTTTCTAAACGCAAGGGTGCTAAAAGTTTCGCAGAGACATTGACCATGAACATAGACAGATTCGCGGCATTGTTGACGGGTGTTTTGTTGACATTCATAAAATCGTCTAACCCCCAAAACTGTTTGGCCTCTCGGAAGTTGAACTCGATTTGAAAACGAAGCGAGTAGTAATCGATCATTTTTTCTGCGTCCAATGCTAAGTCAGAACTGAACAATAAGACGTGTGATTTTTTCTCTGTCGGTAGATGCGTCTTGAGAATACACACCACATTTAGCGGATCCGGGAACTTTTTATGGTGCATCTTTGAAACCTGATAGACTTCAGTTGTAATGTTTCCTTGCGTCTCGGTAGAGACTCGGTATTTGGTATCCATCTGCTGCGGCTTGAAACGTTGCCCGTAGATACGCGGGCGTCCACGTCCGGCGTAAGGCAGCGTGGATGGAAAATAAAGGGCGGTATTGACGCGCAACTTTGAGATCAAAGATAACCCACATTGTTGTGTCATCTGTAGCGCATGATTGTGTCCAAAATATCCATCAAGCACCAGGTAGCGCACGGGTATCAAATCGCCGACACGTGCGAGCAACGCCTTGAGCATCGTTTGAAGGTGTTTCAATGTATCGCTGAGCGGCACATCCGTCTTGTTTCGGTTCCGACTGCCCTTGGGACGCCCAGGGGTGCGTTGCGGGGAGGGCGGTTGCGTCTCATCACGGGGTTCGGAGGCGGCCGGACTTGAGCTGCCGGTGTCGCCACGCACGATTTGCTCCATAACCATCGGGTAAGAACGCCGCTCCTTGACGCTCACTAACGACAAACTCAAGAACGCTAAACCCGGAAGCGTTTTACCCTGCGTAGACGAGAAAAAACGCGATAAACCATAAGTGGATGGACCCGATTTCGACACCGTGGTTGCGTCGCCAGCGAGAATATAGAGGCTTTCACGATCCAGCAGATACGTCCTGAAAAACAACCAGCAGACAGTCCCCCAAGGGATAACCGTGTTGAAAAAGCGTTGCAGCGTCCGGTAGCTACCGCCTTCTGATGTCCAACGTGAGATATTGAGCATACTCACCGAACCCGTCATCGCAAGCAATCCGATGACCACGCGAGAAAACTGACGCACCGTCGTCCTTGATAAGTGTGGATACAAAACACTAAAGAGTGATAAAATGTCATACATGGGTAAATGTCCTTTCTCAGTTATTTGTTTTGATTACACATAACTTTAGGACATTCGCCCTATTTATTCAACTCTTTTTGGCGAAGGTATTGTAGGTTATACCAAATTAACGTGATTTGTATTATTTTTCCATTTTGCAAATCCACTGAAAACCGACATGTGCCTGCACCTTCTTTGTGTTTTCAGAGAACCATTGACACCTTTTCACAACGGCTTCTTCAAGTGCTGAGAGCGTTGTAAAAACTTTATTCACAACCACCTCTCGCAACAAAGGCCAGAGCCGTTCGGCAGGTTGAAGTTCTGGTGTGTACGGGGGCAAATGAAATAACTCAATCCCTTCTGGGACTTCTAAATCCTTACCCGTGTGAAAACCGGCACGATCTAACAAAAGGATTATCTGTTTCTTGCCTTCCGGGTTCACATCACGCGCAAACTCTGCCAAGGCAAGGTTCATGACTTCAACACTCACACTCGGCATCAGCAGCCAATAGGTCTCACCTGTCTGTGGACGGACAAAACCGAAACCATAAAACCACTTATATGCCGGACACACGGGGGCTATCGGTCTTTCACCTCGCTTCGCCCAGACACGCCGATGAACCGGCAATAATCCCAAGCGCGTCTCGTCTTCTGCCCAGATCTCTACCGGTTTCTCTGGGTGCTGACTTTCAAGCGTAGCTACCCGCTCCTTGAGTTTTTTTTTAAATGTTTGCTGTGCCTCGGGTGTTGCGGCTGCCTGATGTTGCGGACGAGGTGTTTGTAAAGTATAACCGAGACGTTTGAGATATTTCCAACCTGACACGTCACTGACACGACGCTGGAGTGTCTCAGATATCCACGCAGCCACTTTCGGACCCGTCCAAAGACCCCCATCACCAGGAGGCGCAGAAAGGGCAGCTGCAAGGGCGGCTTGCTGTGTTTCATCCAAAAAACGCACACCTGTATTATTTTTGCGTTTATCTCGCAAAGCGGCTTCGCCTTCAGCATTATAGCGTTTGAGCAACTTGCGAACCCAGTCCGGCGTGCATCCTACAATCTCAGCGACTTGCCGGGGGGTGCGTGAATCTCTGGTATCCGCAAGGAGCCAAATAATATGCCAGTGCGTCCGTTCCCGAAGACATTCACATTCAAGATACCTTTGTTTAACAACTTCTACTGAAAAGTGGGGGAAAACCTCATGTTTTTGCTTTTTCATCTCTTCACAATAACATATCTAAAAAATATACACAAGAATAGTCGCGTTAATATGGTATTATACCATTTCTAAAAGTTTATATTGCATTAGCAGCGTTTATAAAATGTGAGAATCCAGTGATTTTAGCGATTGCGGCATCGGAGTAGTTTTGAAGTATCTCGGTAACTTTGGCTTGCATATCTTCAAAGGCTTTATACGTCTGGGTGAATAACTTGGAAACCTTGACATCCTGCCAGAGCCGTTCAATGGGATTCAACTCCGGACTATAAGGCGGTAAAAAAAGCAAAACGACATTCTCAGGGATCTCCAAGGATTTCGCATGATGAAAACGCCCATTATCAAGCACCAACAGGTTTAGGCTCTCTGGGAACGCTTCGGAGAACTTCTTGATGAAACATTGAAAACAGTCTGACGTCAGGTGTGAAAGTTCCAAGAAAAATCGCTCACCCGTCAAGGGTTCGACCGCCCCATAGAGATAAACCGACTCATAACGGGGTCTATGGTTGCGACGGGCTTGATGCCCGGTAAGGTAATACACCTACTGACAACAGGCAAAAGACCGTATCGCGTCTCATCTTGACTGAAAACACGGACGTTTTGAAAAATAGAACGTTTCTCAGCAATCGCATCGGCAACATGCTCGCTAAACTCAGAACGGAAGGTCTCCGACGCTACTGTGTGTTTTTTTTATGACTCTTACACGGCACTTTGAGTTTCGCACCCCATTTACCATGAACCATCGCATAGACGGTCTTGTAGCTCATCTGAACACCAAAGGTGTCAGCAATATACTGCTGAATCTCGCCATAACTGTGAAAGCCTTCGGGTTTCTGAAGTTCTCTACGTAACGTGAGTTTGAAAAAAGTTTGGCTCATGTCAAGAGTAAGTGCTTTTGACGAGTTTTGATATAAAATCGACAGAGACAGTTTTCAGATTTATGATAAACTCAGAGATTGCGACGTAACCGGCGAGAAACTTTTTATGAACACCTCGAAACGGGCGAAGGAAGTTACGAACCGTTGTCCAGACACCTTCAATCGTATTTGTATGGATTTCGTAAAGACCATCACCGTCTGCGTCTCTCGCCCACTCGCCATCTTTATGAAGAACGATCTCACGGGTGCGCTGAATATGGTTATACCCACGCCAGCCATCCGTATACACTGTTGAAGTCGGAAGCGTAAACTGATGAACGTGTGCTGAAAGCGTCGCAGAATCGGTGTGATGCACAAGACGTAATCTCAGGAGACCACTTTCACGACCTTTCGTGCCAACAATAGGCGGACGGTCATTATCATAAGGGTTTCCGTGTCCACGCCGTTTGTTACCACGACGACGTGGCGGATCCGAAGCATCAACGTGTTTATCGCCTTTTTCACCGGCGTTTTGAAACATCTCATCTGTTTCGACTTCAGCATCCGGTAAAGCATCTTCAGGTTGTATCTGCTCTGCTGAAGATTGGAGTTTACGCCTGATAGAAAGAACCGTCTGACGCGATATACCTAACTCACGTCCGAGTTGCGAACTTGAAACACCTTGACAGATACCGCGCAAAAGCAGAACTACCTGTGAGGGGCGAAACTGCCTGCCAGCAAAGACCGTCCCACTATAGAGGTTGTAGATGCTCTCACAGTGTTTGCAGCGATAGACTATAAGACCACTTGTTTGAGTCTTACGGAAGTTGCGTGCCTCCGACACGCTCGCTTGGCATTTTGGGCAAGACAGACCTTGAGGGTGGAAATGATTCAACACCCACGCTTCAGCTTGTTCTTCATCTATGAGAGATTGTATTGGAAAGTCCATAGGTAACACCCTAACATAACTTGGAAAAAATAGCACTTACTTTTTACATGAGCCAAAAGTTTATAAGTTAGAAAAGCACGGGTAAATCGTTGCTTGCTTGAAGTTCCGAGAGGTTCACCGAAGGTTTTCTCTCCAAAAACTGATACGCAATCAACGCAGAAATAACATTCACTTGGAAGTTAACGAAACTTCTATGCCGACTGTGTTCCACTTGCGTCTGTGTTTTCAGTTCCTTGATCACCGATTCAATAATCGTCCGTTTTTTCAGCAGCACCTCATCGGCAATAGACAACGGCAGCGGTTTCATGTTTTTACGGACTTTATAGCAGAAGTTGATACCTTGCTCATTGAGAAACTCGCGCAGGTCTTTGGAGATATACCCCTTATCGCCATAAAGATTTCCGAACAGACGTTCCGACGACAACTCCCATAGCGGTTGACGGTCATCGGTATTCCCCGGGGTCAACTCAACACCTAAGAGATCCCCTTTCTCACTGATCATTAGGTGGAGTTTAAAACCGTAGAACCATCCCATTGAGGTCTTTGAGCGTCCGGCACGTTCTGCGAAGACGCGATGTGATGAAATCCGCTTATTGTCGCAAACTCGCAACCGTGTCGAGTCAACGAAGGAGATACCGCTACATTCACCGAAGTGGGCATGAAGATAAATCGTCAGAAGCGTCAGCACCTCTTTCTTGAGTTCAACGAACCGAGAATAACTCACCAGATGTGGAAACTCGGCGCACCAATAGACGCAGACGTGTCTTTCGTAAAAGTGCTTGAACGTCCGATACCCACTTTGATGGAACGCAATCAGGAGCGTCATCACTTCGCTCGGATGCAGTTGCCGAGGATGTCCGCGTGTTTCCGGGGGTGTCGTCTCTGGCAGACAATGCGTCGTCTGCCATTTCTCGTAAGCAAGAAAAAAGTCGTCTATTTTACAGAAAAGTGTTATGATTTTCATCAGAGAACTCCTTTGGGTTATAGAGATGTGATAACCTCATTATACCAAAGGTGTTCTCTTTAGGCAAAAACTTTCAATTATTTATCAAACTCACGTTACGTAAGACTTCTTGCCGCGCCTCAGTGAGGATCGGCGTGCGTCCGGGAGCATACCCGCGTCGCAGGAGGTTCGCAAGACCCCCAGTTTCATAAGCCGCTAACCAGTGCCCGACACTCACGCGATTGCCGCCGAGAGCCTCGGCGACTTGGATTCGGGTTTTTGCCTGTCCGCTTTTCAACAGATACAAGGCGGTGAGGCGTTGGATTTCATGCTTCTTTTTCGCTTGACGCAAAAGCACTTTCAGGTCTTCAACACTTTCGGTAATCTCTGGCACTTTTTTATTCATCGCTGCTTCACTCCTTTGGAAAGGCTGCAGCATAAAATAACACATTTATGAAAAATATTCAATTAGAATTGGTATTACCTGTTTACTGAATAAATGTCTGTGTATTTTCAGGTTTACTATAGTTTCCTTGTTTTCGTCCAAGCACATGGGGATCCAGTTGATCAATGAAAGGCTATCAATCCGAGTCCGTATCTGCTTTCAAGAGGGGTTAAAAGGTCTCAAATCACAACAGCCTACCTTTGAAACCCTTATCATAACTGGACATCAACTTTTTCAAGGACTCTTTGGTGCCGGAAAAGCGATAAAAATCGTGGTTTTGGTTTCCTTTTTCTCTCAAAGGTGTGTAGAAGTTCTTTGCCACCTTTTGAGGTGTTGTTTTCTCAATGCGTGTGTAGGTTTGTGCGTGATTAGAGCGAGTATGGTTTCCTACACTTATTGGACAAAAACAAGGTAGTTTGGACAATTTTATGAATTAAGATGACAATAAGCAGAAAAAAGGGTATCCTTTCAGAATAAACCCAACCATTTTGAAAGGAGATTTCTAATGGACCCTCTTTCCCGCTTAGAAGACATGTTATCAGAATTTAGACCGTTATTCAAGTATAATAACTTTGATCATTTTCAGACTTTCGTAGAAGGTTTGATAAATACGCCCGATCGTGGCACGATGACCCAAGTCTATCTATCAACAGATCCCTCAACAACGTATTGGTGTCTGCCGAAGTTTCTCTCGCGTGGTGTCTGGTGTGTTGATCAAGTGGCATCGTCTCTGAGGTGCCAAGTGCAAAGAGTTTACGGCACGGGTGTCTACGTCTATGATGAAAGCTATACGACGACGAATGGCACTCAACAAGTTGGGACGCATTTCTTCAGAAATACAAGGTATCAGAAACGCAACAAGAACCCATCAAAGTTTCATCACGGACATGAGTTTGGTGCGATCGGTTGGTTGGCAGAGACCGCTGAAGGCACTCGTCTGTTTCCCTTAGCTGCCCGGCAGATGGATCCGAAAAGCACCACCGCTAACAGTTTTGCCGTGCTGAAGCATTTATGTGGTCTGATGCCCCCGGGTCTTATCATTTTCGATAGAGGTTTCAACAGACGCAAAGTGTTTACAGAGGTGCTCGCACAAGGACATCATTTACTGTGTCGCGCAAGGTCAAATGCTGTGTTCTTTCATATACCGAAACACCCCAAGCGTCTAAAGAAAGGCAGACCGCGCCGGTATGGTAGCCGTGTGTCGCTGCCACATCTGAAGTATAGAGCCCTCGTCGTTGATAATCAGACGCTTTCTGTCACAGATAAAGTCGTCCGAACAAAGATGTGTGCTGTCGATGTCAGGCTTGTTGTGATACGCAAGCGTCCGAAGAAGTCCCAACCGTATCGGTATTTTTGTGTATTCACCTCGGATTTACAACGTCCGGTAGAGGAACTGATCCGACACTATAGGAACCGATGGCAGATTGAAACCGCATTTCGGGACCTGAAAGAAAACTTCGGATTTGACTCCTATCAACTCCGAAACCCAAAGAGTTTGAACCGCTTCGTTCAACTGAGTTTGCTCGCAGCAAGTCTGACACAACTCGCTTTCAGAAGTCAAACACACCCAAGCGACGCGGAAACGCAGACTGACGCTGCGGTGCCTGACTTAGAAGCCGTGCTACTTGCGCTAAATATACACTGGTATAAACCGAAGTATCTTACACGCGGCTTGATGGTCGCTTATTTGCAGGACTCTCTAAAGTGCCAATATTTTTCTGCGAGTTACGATCTGATGCAACACTGAAAGAAAAACCCAAAAATCCTTGAAGATTCTACATGAAACGCGTCAGAAGCGCATTTTTTCATGATTGTTGAAAAATAACCTCTAAAAAGCAGTGATTTCTAACAGAATTTAGGCATAAAAGTGTCGTTAGAACGCAATTCTAACACCTGTTCGGAAGTCCTAACGGGAGGAAACTGCCCACCCTGGGGAAATCCTAAACTGAGAAACTGTCCAAACTATTGTCTTTTTTAGGCGAACCGATAAGAGGCACTTCCGGTAAGGAGCTGCTTAAATTCGTCGGACTGTTCCCGCCTGAGGATATTGAAGAAATAAAGCGCGCAATTGAAGAGGACTGTGGACAGGTCGATGAATCAGAATGGTAAAAGGACAATATATTAATGCTTGAATCAAACCCAACAACTGAAGCACTCAACACCCTCCGCGAAAAACTCCGCGAAATGTTTCATTTCGCACACAATGACTTAGACTTTGGCATCTTCCGTATTCTCAAAATCAAGCGCGATGAGGTTAACCAATTCATTAACGAAAAGTTGCCCAGCATAGTAGACGAAGCAATTGGTGGAGTTGCTAATACACTTTACGATAACCAACTCACCAAGGTCAAGGAATTCGTCGCTGAAGAAGGAGGTCGGAGACAAAGAGAGTGGCTTGAGAACATCGCAGAGAACTCTCAACAACTGATAGACTTTCTCCAAACTGAAGACCAAGAAGAACTTATCGCCCCACTGGAAACCACCCTTGATGATCTTAAAGCCCATCTCACCTTCCGCGTTTATAATCACGTCCACAGTTTTTTTGAAGGCTACTACCGAGACGGTGACTTCGGCTACAACGACAAGAGCACCGCACACTATAAGGTAGATTATCCTGATGAGGCAGACTACAACGGGACGGATATACTTTTTCATTGGAAATGTCGCGATAGTTACTACGTTAAAACGGCGACGGGGTTCAATAGTGTCGCCTTTGAAGTTGAAGGTAAACGAATTGAATATCGGCTGGAGGGAAAAGCGAGTACCGGCACCTCACAGAACAATAATCGCGACGATTTCAAACACTATCACTTTGATAGGATTGAACCTCCCAAACCTGACGACCCTGAGCAGACATGGCGTGTTATCCTTCATTTGGCGGAGACTTCAACGCCAAAAGTTGAGATATACCGTGAAATGAACGCTCAGATTTTTAGTGAAACAGACGATGTGGACATCTATCTGCATGAACGTGCCAAGAAAGGTGAGGAACAAGGTAAACCGATCTTTAAGGACCTCGCGAATACTTACGACAAGGTAAACGATGGCAGATTACAAGGCATCAAAGCGTTGCACATCAACTTAGAAAGTTATGCGGAGAAGTTAGCAAGTCATCTTGACTTTAATAAACTTGGCAAAAACAAAGCCGAACGGCAGGCAAAACTTAAAATCAGTCCTAAAGTAAAAAGGTTTTTCACTCTGGATAAAAACCTAAATACCTTTTTCGTCGGCATGGATTCTGACTACTTTATCCACAAGGATTTGGATAGATTCCTGAAAACCGAGCAACGCCGTTATATCCAGAACAACATCCTCGGTGATTTGGACACGCTTTTGAACCTCAGTCCTGAAAACCCAGCGTTCGCTATAGCAACAGCATTCCGCAGCGTTACGGACGAGGTGATTGCTCTACTTGTCGCGGTAGAGACATTCCAGAAGCAGCTGTTTCTGATGAAGAAAAAGATTGTCTCTACTGACTATCTCATTTCTGTCGGTAAAATTTCGGAGGCAACAAAAGATAATCCTAAGCAACGCGAAACATTCATCTCCCAAATTCTGAAAAACGATGCACAACTCGCTGACTGGCGTGAAATCTTCGGTATTGACATTACGGAGCAATTGCCGCTGCTTGAAGGATTATACCCAACACTACCCTTAGACACTCGGCATTTTAAAGAACTCTTCGTTGACGAACTCCTTGCACTATTTGACGATTTAGAATCCCAAATTGACGGCGTATTGCTTAAAAGCGAAAACTATCAGGCGTTAGACTTACTGATAGAGAAATACCGAGGCTCCATTAGGTGTGTCCACATTGATCCGCCTTACAACACTAACACAAGCGGCTTCCTCTATAAAAACAATTATCAGCATTCCAGTTGGCTAACGATGATGGAAAACCGGTTGTCCCTCGCCGAACAGTTAATGGCACCGGATAGCTGCTTCCTGTGCCATATTGACGAGAACGAATATGAAAATCTGTTCAAGGTGTTTAATACCTTGCAGATGAAGAATCAGGGCACCGTTGTTTGGGACAAAAGGAATCCAGTTAGCGGTGCAAACCGAATCGCGACTCAACATGAATACGTGATCTGTCGTTCTAAGGGCAATATAAAACTCCAATATTACAGTCTCAATCGAGAAGCAATTCTCAAGAAAGCATCTGCATTGGTAAAAAAGTATGGAGGTCCTACGCAAGTATATTGTGATGAATTTAAAGATTGGCTTAAGAAAAATCCTGAACTCAGTAAGGGAGACAAAGCCTTCTCGAAAATAAATGAGGAAGGATTGGTTTTTCAAACTATTCATATGGGTGCTCCAGAATTTCGTACTGATCCTAAGTACCGCGAGCCTTTAATTCATCCAATTACTCGCAAACCGTGTCCAATTCCGAAAAACGGATGGGGAAATACACCTGAGTTTATGAAAGGATTGTCAGACAGAGATCTCATTTATTGGGGTCGCGATAAAACAACTCAACCACGGCAAAAAAACTATCTTAAAGACTATATCATTGTTGAATTATCATCACTCATATCATCAGGTGAAAAAGGTAAACCTCAAATAGAGGCATTTGGAATTACCTTTCCTTACTGCCATCCGATCGGTTTGTATGAGACCCTCGTTTGGGCTGTTACTTCAGAAGGTAAAGGAATTACGCTTGACTTCTTTGCCGGTAGTGGCACAACTGGGCATGCTGTCCTCAACCTCAACAAAATTGACAAAGAAAAAGGGAAGCGCAAATTTATCCTTGTTGAGATGGGAGATTATTTTGAAAGCACTTTGAAGGAACGCATCCGGCGCGTTATGTTCTCCGAAAATTGGAAAGACGATAAACCGGATGAAAGTAATATTGATGGCACTGTTGGCATTGTCAAGTATCAATGTCTGGAACAGTATGAGGATATTCTCAACAACATCGCATTTACCCCCCCCACTTTACAAATATTAAGTGTTTTGATGATTCAGATAATATCCATGTTCTCGTTAAATACCTCTATCGCCCCGAGGAGCAGCAGATCCGGTTGATGATGGATATGCGCGCCCCGTTTTCCAATCGTATCACTTATGGCAAGGATAACAGAGAAAGCTCTGTAGATGTTTTGGAAACCTACTGCTATTTCAAGGGACTCTCAGTTCAGCGGCGTTTGCGGTTTGATTTCAGTGATCAAGTCTATCGGGTTATTCAGAGTGGTAAGCGATTGGTTGTGTTCCGCAACGTAACCGAGGCGGACGACACGCCTCAGTTATTGGAAATTCTTGCAGATGAACGGTTAGCGGATGTCACACAGTTAGATGTTAATTACGATGCGAATCAGAGCGCATTGCTTGAGAATTCGGAACTGCGGCAGGTTCATCTTATTACTATATCAGATTTTGATACAGGCACTGTGTGGGATACTGTTGAGTACAATCTATAAACATTTCGCTCCGCTGGGGCTTTTGCTGATGGGAATTGACCGAAAAGCGTTGATTTTCTCATACAACCTATGATAAAATCTTCTCAAGAGATCGGTATCGGTAGGTGCAGAAAAAACGCTACTGTAATCAAAAAGGAGATAACACAACGGAATTAGTCGTTTTGGACTTGCAAAAAGTTGTTAAAAAAGTGTAATAACCCCTTGTAAATAAAGGGGTTATGTGATACAACACAGATAAGAAAATAGGGGGTTACAGCCCCCTATTGAAACCCGAAAGTAGAGTTGCTTTTTTCGGATTCCACGCTTATCTGATTATTGTATCAGAACCTATCAGAAAAAAGCAACTCCTTTTCACAAATAGGAGTATTTTCTGATGGATTTGATCAGGATAATGGAGACGTTCCCGACGCAAGAACATTGCATCGAGTATTTAGAGCATCTGAGATGGCAGGGATCGCCAGAATGTCCACATTGTGAGTCTACACACATCAGACGACGCAACGAACATGATATAGGGCGTATCGGACGCTACAACTGCCACGATTGCCGATCCACCTTCAAGGCAACACACGGAACAATTTTTCAAGGGACGAAGATACCGCTTCAGAAGTGGTTTTTGGCGATCGCGTTGATGGCGAATGCGAAGAAAAGCCTCTCAAGTTGCCAACTTTCACGCGATTTAGGATTGCCACAGAAAACATGTTGGCGTATAATGATGGCTATCCGTGCCGAGATGGGTAAGGATAACGTCTTACTACAAGGGATTGTTGAAGCGGACGAAACCTATATCGGTGGCAAACGCAAGAAAGACTACGATAAAGAGATTGGCGAACCCCGTAAACGCGGACGTGGAACAGCGAAAGATGTAGTGCTTGGCGTAGTCGCAAGAGGCGGGAAAGTCGTCGCTGAACTTGTTGGGAATGTCAAGGGTAGCACAATCGCTGAGTTTATCAAGACGTTTGTCAAAACAGACGACTCCGAACTCTATACCGACCAGTATAAAGGCTACAACGAGATCGGTAAACAGATGAAGCATGAAACGATGAACCGGAGTCAGAAATGGGAGCCGGGTGGGATACATACCAACACAATGGAAGGTTTTTGGTCTTTCGTCAAACGGGCGTGGTATGGATCACATCACCACTATTCAACAGCATACACCCCCTTGTATCTCGCAGAGGCGTGCTATAAATACAACTACCGAGAAACTGACATCTTTGTAAAGTTTCTCACCGACAGCATGGAAAATGATTCGGAAATTTAAAGTCAAATTTAAAAACTTCTCAAGTCCAAAACGACTAATTCCGAATAGTAAAGTGCTAACCGACATCCAAGACGCTTACGGACATCTGATTTCAGAGCGTCATATCGGTCAAGATAACGTCGAAATTGTCGAGAGAGAAGACGGATATATTGATACAAGTCGTCTGGGACCTCGCAACTATTTCGCTGACTATGCGGACTGGACTGAGCACCAAAAACGCGCAATAGGATATGCCACAGGACGGGTTTTAGATATTGGTTGCGGTGCAGGACGGCATTCTCTCTATCTTCAACAACAAGGACACGATGTTTTAGGAACCGACAATTCGCCATTAGCCATCGAAACCTGCCAACGCCGCGGGCTTAAAAATGCTGTTGTCACGTCCATCACGCAATTAAATTCCAAAATTGGGACGTTTGACACGATCCTCATGATGGGACACAATTTTGGACTCGTTGGCAATTATAAGAGAGCAAAGTGGCTATTGAGACGCTTCGCTGTCATGACAACGGATACAGCGAAAATTATCGCCGAAACAATGAATCCGCATGAAACTACAGATCCAGGACACCTCGCCTATCATCAATTTAACCGAGATAGAGGGAGGATGAGCGGTCAGATAAGATTGCGGGTGCGATACAAACAATACGCCACACCGTGGTTTGACTACCTATTTGTTTCAAAGTCCGAAATGGAGGACATCCTTGATGGCACGGGGTAGCAAGTCAAACGCTATATCAACGCAAACGATACGCCGAGTTATGTTGCAATCCTAGCGAAATTCGCGCACGACTGACCCGAACAGTTCCAATTGATGCGCCGCTAGTGAAGTTTCCAATTTGTCACTAAAAACGAGATATGCTATGACACTCTTCAAATTCGCCTTTATAACGGACACACATCTCTATCTAAACGCACCTCAGAACTTCGCGGGAGGTTTACAACAACAACAAAACAGCCTCGCTCTCTATGAAAAGTTGGTTGAACAACTGAACGC
The DNA here is from genome assembly GCA_965246985.1 of Candidatus Poribacteria bacterium. GTDB lineage: Bacteria > Poribacteria > WGA-4E > WGA-4E > WGA-3G > WGA-3G. The sequence goes on from OZ251998.1 coordinate 5,839,225, forward strand.
TTTTGACCCTGCTTTTGTGATCCACGGTGGAGATATCGTGTCCGGTGGCAAAAGTTTTGGTATGACAGCGGAAGAATACGAAGCGACACTTGATGGTGCGAAGCAACTTGGACAACGCATAAACGCCCCCTGCTATTACATACCCGGTAACCATGACTTGCATCCTGAAACCGGTTCCAAAGACGCTTACTTAGCACACTTCGGCATCAACAGCATGGGTTCTGTCAGCTTTGTTCACGAAAATATTCGGTTTATCCTCCTCGATTCACAGGAGGTACCGGAAGATGTGACGCACGGGTATATTAGCACCAACCAGTTAGCATGGACAGAACGTGAATTAAAAAGGGCCCGCGATTACGATGAAGAGGTTTTCATCTTCTCGCACCAACTCCCTTTTCCAAGCGTTGAATTTCAGGGAGTCGGTTCAAGAATCGCTAACTCTGCGGAGATTATTGAAGTCACCGCACCCTTTGAAAAACAAATTTTGGCATTCTTTTGTGGACATCTACATCTCAACCGCGTTTTCAGGGAACAAAGGATGCTGTGCGTCGTCTCTGGTGGCATTATCTGTTACCCGATGATGTGGCGGCAGATTCTGGTCTATCCTGATAAAGTTGACATCCGTTGCGTGACAGTCGACCTGCCGGATGTCCTTGCCGCATCGGAGGCGGTTCAACCGGATAACAACCCGTATCTACTGGGTAGAGATCGAGATCGAAACTTCAGTATTCAGAGGAATACGCAACCCTCTATTGACGAGGTTTAAAACCTTATTTCTTTCAGGTTCCAGAAAAATGATTGAAGTCCAAAATATCACAAAAAACTACGGTCCCTTCCAAGCACTCAAAGATATCTCCTTTCAGGTAGACAAGGGGCAAATTGTCGGTTTTCTCGGTCCCAACGGCGCGGGGAAAACCACAACGATGCGAATTCTCACCTGCTTTATGCCAGCGAGTAGCGGACGCGTTACCGTCGCTGGGTATGACGTTTTCAAGGAATCAAGAGAGGTTCGCAAACGCATCGGGTATCTCCCAGAAAACGTGCCGCTCTATCCAGAAATGACGGTGACGAAATACCTGAAGTACATGGCAAAAATCCGCAGCGTCCCTCGAGGTAATATCAAAAGCCAGTTGGATAACGCGATTGAGGCGTGTGGACTCACCGAGCGCAGGCATCAAATTATAGGTCAATTATCCCGCGGTTTCCGGCAACGTGTAGGTCTGGCACAGGCACTTATCCATGAACCGGATGTTTTAATCCTCGACGAACCCACCTCTGGGTTGGACCCACGGCAAATCGTCGAAATCCGAGAATTAATCAAGGCACTTGGTAAAGAGCGCACCATCCTATTCAGCACCCACATCTTACCTGAAGCGAGTATGACATGTGAACGGTTGATTATCATCAGCAGAGGTAAAATTACAGGGGATGTCCAGTTGGAAGGCGGTCGCGCTGTCCCTAAGCAAAACGCGGCATCTGTCAGCGATATAGAAAGCGCATCAGGGGCACCCTTAACGCTCTCTCTTGAAATAGCAGGCGCGCCAGCCGACGACATCTCGGCTGCGCTTACGGACATTCCAAACGTGATTCAAATCGAAGAGACCGATGCCAGCACAGATGACACCGCAACGTTCCGTCTTCACTACACACCCACAACCGATATTCGGGCAGAAGTGGCAGAAACTATCGTCGGACGTGGATGGCGATTGCTTGAAATGCACACAACTGAGATGTCACTGGAAGAACTGTTTCTGTCCCTGACGGTATAGAGTGTACTTCCCGCTACAAAACCGGTTCATCTTCCATCTCGGAAATATCAACTGTGTGTCTAATAGCCGACTGGATTATGAGGATTCAAGTGGTAGTTTCAACTGCTCGCGTACGGCTTGACGCACTTCGTTGCAGATGTGCATTGCATGTGCTGTATCATCGGCAGTCGCAAATTTTCCCGGATAGCGACTATCAACAGCATGTCCGGACAAGACGGAAAAGTCATCCTGCCACGAACTCCAATCAGGAAAAGTAGGTGTAATCAGCTTCAACAATCCTTTTAAATCGTGCGTCCGTGGAAAGGGAATGTCCGCCTCTTGAAGCCATGCCTTCAGATATTTTTCAACACACTGCTGAGCAAGGAAGCATATAACATCATGTACTGGATTCGGCCCGCTTTGAAGCTGCTGCATAGAAGCATAATCACCCTCAGCTTTATCGACCCACTCCAGCGTTAATGGATTCATAGCGCATCGCTCCTTCTTTCTCGGTGGTTTCAGGGAAAAATTGACAGACTGATATAGTACTTCCCCTTTTTCGGTAATCTCGCGGAGAAACCAATCGTTGTGCGAAAGCCGATAGGCGATCTCGTCAGGCGAACGTACCAACAAGTGAATTTTAAAACGTTCGCGGATACGCTGGCGAATTTCTATCTCCTGGCGGCGTGTCTCAGATTCTGAAACCTCCATCACCACTAATAAATCTACATCGGAATATTTTGAAGGCGTACCATACGCATAAGAACCGAAAAGAATAACTTGTAGCGGCGCGAATTCGCGTACGATGTCATCACATGTCGCTTGAATGTCTTGCCGGGTAACCATGATCATTCCTCTTCTGTTTCGGTACGTTTATAACAGGAGCACCCCACGGCGTAGGTAAACGTATAGGGCTAATTATGCCATATCTCTGTCGTACATGCAAGAAAATCTTAAAAGTCTTGATTTCTAAACGCATCTATCGTATAATCAACACCACGCAATCACTTGAATAGGGAGTTACGATTATCCTCAAAAGAACGCCTATGAAACTTGTTACCTTTCAAACCAAATCGACAGACACTACACCCAGACTTGGTGCATGGATTACTGGCGACCAAATTGTTGACCTCACGGCAGTTGCCCCAGACATGCCCCAATTCTTTGAACAGAATTGTATCGCTGAGGCACAAAAACATATTGACCAGACTGCGAATAGCGCGGATACATCCGACAGCATCTTCGCTATTGCTGATGTGCAGCTGCTCGCGCCGTTCCCGCGTCCCGCAAGCCTACGGGATTTCGGCGTATTCAAAACCCACATGGATGCCGCCTCACGTATCACTGGTAAAGAGATATCGCAGGAGTGGTTCAAACTGCCGAACTACTACCGCGGCAGTACCAGTCCCGCATCCATCGCTGGACACGAAGCCGTTGTTACGTGGCCCAACTACACCGAGAAACTCGATTTTGAACTGGAGTGGGGTATCTACATCGGAAAAACCGGAAAAAATATCTCCATAGAAGAAGCACCCGAGTATATCGCAGGCTACACCATTTACAACGACATCAGTGCACGTGATATCCAATTCCGACACATGACGCTTGCACTCGGTCCCGCCAAGGGGAAGGACTTTGATAACAGCAATATCATGGGACCCTGTCTCGTCACGCCAGATGAAATCGGCGATCCGTACAACCTCCGAATGATTGCCAGAGTCAACGGCGAAATCTGGTCAGACGGAAATACATCGGATATGTATTACTCCTTCGCTGAAATGATTTCGTTCGTCTCACAATCAGAAACGCTCTTTCCCGGCGAGTTTTTAGGATCTGGCACGGTCGGAAACGGGTGTGGATGGGAACTCGATCGCTGGATTCAACCGGGTGATGTCATTGAACTTGAGATCGAAAAGATCGGTGTGCTCAGAAACCAAATCGGTGAACCAGAAGTGAACCCCGCAGAATGGACAGAAAAAGGTCTTTGAACAAAGTCAACCAATAAAAAAATGAGACTTAAAGACAAGATAGCCATCACTACAGGTGCCGCATCCGGCATCGGAAAAGCCACAGCAGTCTTGTTCGCCGAACACGGCGCAAAGGTAGTCGTTGCGGACATCGATGAAAACGGAGCGAACCAAACTGTTGCTGCCATCCGAGACGCAGGTAATGAAGCAATCTACGTTCAAACCGACGTGACAATTTCAGACGACACCCAGCGGATGGTCCAGGAAACCGTTAGTAGATACGGGAAACTGGATATTCTGTTGAGTAGTGCCGGCATCGCGATGCGACTCCCCGTTGCCGACTTACCGGAAGAAGACTGGCATCGCTGCTTAGCTGTGAATCTCACCGGTGTCTACCTCTGCGCCAAAGCAGCGATCCCCGCCATGCAGAAAAACGGCGGCGGCTCCATTATTAACTTGTCCTCTATCTACGGGCTTGTCGGTGCGGATGTGCGGGCAGCGTATGTCGCCTCCAAAGGCGGTGTGACGAACCTCACCCGCGGGATGGCACTCGATTACGCTGAAGACAACATTCGGGTGAACTGTATCTGTCCCGGCTTCGTCGAGACACCGTTAGTTGCCGGGGTCATCAAAACGCCAGAGGAATATCAGGCCCTTGCGGACAAGCACCCGATGCGCCGACTCGCGCAGCCCGAAGAGATTGCCTATGGCGCACTATACCTCGCCTCCGACGAATCCGCATTCGTTACAGGCATTGCCTTACCGATTGATGGTGGCTATACCGCCGGGTAAAGACAACCATCTCACAAGTAGATTTTAGCAGTCTTTCACACACTGACCTCATCCGACCAATTGTTATCTATACAACAAGCCCCATATTTCAGATAAAAATTCCGTTCTTTCTGAAATTATGCACCTTTCCGACCCACAAATCGTGTCATTAATAATTTAGAATCTCCATTTCCAAGAGATGGATGCCCCAACGAAAATATATACATAGAAGTTATCTCTCAAAGGGAGCAAGTACCTAAGGAACAGGGTCCAGTGCCACAATTGGATATTTATGAGATAGGTACTAAACAAGAGTCGCCTGAGATGAGGGAGGAAAAATGAATAGATTTTATGGAATTCTACTGATACCAAATTAACTTGCTTAGAAGTCTTTTGATCAAGTCAGCATTGCGAGGCACAGGGACCTCGCGCTACAAATGGGGTTAATTTGGTATGATATGTGTTTTCTCAATCGGATGCGCAGCATTGACGACTGAACAAACGTATGTTCGCGTTGATGCCCCAGTAAAAGAAAAGTTTATCTTCTCTGGACGTGTGTACTCGATCCCAGAGACAAAAGAAATTCGGAAAATTGTCATCCTTGGTGAAGGGATGGTTCAAAATATAGATATTTACGCGCGGGATGGTGAGTTCGGTTGGAAGGTCGTGAAAAGAATTAAAGACAGAGTTTCCTTCCCTATTGAAATTACTATGGTTGCGAATACAGATGCCGTTCGAATTATACAAAAGACCCTGACAGGCGAAGGACAGATACACACCGTTGAATTTTACACGTTTGTGTCGGGAAGTCCGTAGTTCTTTTATCTTCTCGTTACACAGTTGAAACCTTAAAACCGCCCTGTAGTATTTTCAGTACCTATAATGTCATCAAAAAAACGATGATTTGTAGCCCGAATTATGCTATGGGTTCTCTTTTACCACAAATCTGCTATTTCTTATACCAAACTCACGTATACCTATCAAATTTCTCATTTTTCTCAACAATTGCACGAATTTTGCCAGTTTTTAGATAAAAATCCAGATTTTTTCGCTCTTCCTAAAAATTATGCACATTTTCTGCCATAAAATTGTATCTTTAACAATTGAAACTAATGTTTGGGCAATTTGTATGGTAACCATGTATCCGTTGCAAGCATCGGTGCTTATTTTTAATCGAAAACCTGCTGAATACACCCTGATGGAGAACCCTGATGGAAAAAGATGATGTTCAACTGATTCGGAGAATCTTGTCAGGCGACGATGAGGCATTCACTGCCTTAGTCGGAAAGTACCAAAAGAGTGTCCACGCGCTTGCCTGGCGGAAGGTTAGTGATTTTCACATCGCTGAAGAAATTACACAAGATACCTTCCTTCAGGCATACAAGAAACTCTCAACGCTGAGGAATCCCAATCAGTGTGCCGGGTGGCTTTATGTCATTGCGAATAATCTTTGCAAGCGGTGGATCCAAAAGAAGAAACTTTCGACGCAATCGCTGGAGGGCACACCTATGGTAGAGATAGAGAACTCTTCTTACAAACGGTATGTATCAGAACAACGGGAGACTGACACCACCGAGCATCGCCATGAAATCGTCAAAAAGCTTCTACAAAGGCTACCAGAGAGTGAACGCACGGTAATAACCCTCCATTATCTCGGTGAAATGACCGCGAAGGAGATTGGCAATTTTTTAGGTGTGTCGGTGAACACGATCAACAGTCGACTTCGCCGAGCGAAAAAGCGTCTACAGGAGCGAGAAGAACTCTTGATTCAGGAGATGCTCGGTAGCGTCCAATTACCTGTTAACTTAATGGAGAACATCACCCGACAAGTTGCCAACATAAAACCGACACCACCAACACCAGCAGGGAAACCTTTGGTGCCATGGGCGGCTCTCGGCACAGTTGCTGTTCTAATTATATTGGGACTCGGCGTGGGCAATCAATACCTCGCTCACTATCAGAAACCGTATAGTTTCGAGGCAGAATTTGAACCAACGATTGAAATCGTTGATGCCCCCATTGTTCTTGATATTGATGCAAAACTGGCACTGCGCAATCAGTTCGGAAAGGTTGTTATCCCCGGCAAGAGCAACCGTATAAGTCCGTCTGTTGATCCTGAAACCGCAAGCATCTCGCAATCCGAAAAACGGTTCTTTGGGTTAACACTTGCTGAAATTGAAGCGGAAATCCCCGATCTTGAGGAAGAAATCCGAACCAATCTCATCAAGGCTTCGGCACTCTACACCGAGCTGCGAAACACAGATGGAACGGCAGGGATGTCCCCCAGGATTGCCACATGGCGCGACGAAACGTGGAAAGAGGTGGAGCGACTGTTCCAAGATGTCGTTGACACCGGAAAAATTTTGAAATATAGATCTTATTTGAGAGTGATAGGTGTGGAGAAAGATCCGGTACTCCCCGGCGGATGGATCTATGCGCTGATGGAACCGCTACCTATGCGGATTACCCCCAGCACAACGTTTAATGAAGCCTCTCAGCAAGACAGTGTCAAAAATTCGCAATGAAAATTCAAGATAGGAGAAAGACAATGTCCCTCTCAAACATGAAGCCGAACCGTTTCCTACTTTCCTGCCTTGTCTGTTTCGCGTGTCTTACAACGGTATTCGCGCAGGAAACACCACCACAAGACACAACAGAAGATGCACTTGATCTCAAGGCACTCTTCGCAGCTATCAAACATCATGACGCACTACTCAAATCCGGTGAAGGCGAAGTTGTTTACACCCTTGGAGTCCCTCCATTCGATACCATCGACACCCACGTTGTTACCGGTAATATCGCTTTCGATTTAGAGAATACCCGCTTCGATTCACCCAGAACAACGACACTCCTTATACCAATCGGAATGTGGGAGTTTGACAATAACAGAAAATTTAACTATCATTTTAAACCTGAGACCTACTTTAGCAGAGAACTTAAACTAATTATTCCGTATCATGATGTGGACCCAAGACGGTGGCTCACCTTAAGACGTAAAGATTTAGCGACCTATCTAAAAGAAAAAAACTTCCAGATCACAGGACGTGAGGTCTTCAACGATACTCTGTGTTATGTCTTGGAAGCAAAACAAGGGGATAGCTCCAAAAAGATTTGGATCGCACCCGAGCGAGGGTTTCGATACCTAAAACATGAAAGCCAACAACCTACCCCCGTAGACGCTCTGGACAGCGACATTCCGATGGAGGCTCTCACTATCTTTCGCACGACGATCGCCTATCAGCAACACGGAGAGATATGGTTCCCTAAAACAGTCCACACAGAATACTCTTGGCTCGACTTTAAGCCAGAGGATCCTATAATTTCCGGACAGAGGCTGGAGATAAAGAACTTCAAAGTCAATCACGATCTACCGCCAGAAACGTTTACGGTTGATATTCCCGACGACGCCATGATTAAAGTAGAAGGAATCGAGCAAGAATTGTCCAAACAGGAATTCCTCAAACGATACGGACAGCAGACTGATAACTGAAAACCGATAACTCAGGGCTATTTAGTTTTCGGTTCCGCTTTCGATTTTAGTTTACGAATGTTAACGTTTTTACGAGATATAGCGTGAAAATCAAGTCCTATCTCGTAAAAAGTATCCACACTTATGAAGTAAATATGTACAACTAAATGACCCTGACCGATAACTCAGGGCTATTCAGTTTTCCAATTTCTCATTGGATGAGTTTAACTGCGAGTAAAGGTTTTGAAGCGAGAAATCGTATTGTTTCAGAGATTTTTGTGTGTCCTGCGAAGCGTAAAACAGACATGGCAGTGTTGCGTAATGCTGCGATGACTTGTGGTATACTCCCGGTTCTCGCCTGTGAAGCGTCCTCCCCGAGAACGGTGTCTCGGACCCAATGGACTTTGTTTTCTATCGTCCAATGTTCGCGTCGGAGTTTGAGCAAGTCTTCTGCGGATGCGACTTCGGGTGAGAGACTCGTGATGCCATACTGCGTCTGCGAGGAGATCTGGGCTGTTTTTGTGTTTTCTCGCTGAGATTGGTATTGATAAACCTGAGCGATTCCGGGCCATTTGATGTAATCTGTGAGCAATGTGCTTGCGGTTAGGGTGCGTGTGGTGGTCAACCCGTGTGATGTTTCAACATGGGTGTAGGTATGAAGGTGTGCGCCTTCTTGGGTGTGAAGGTTTTCAAAGCGTCGGGTCTCAACCTCTGTGGCATCTGTCTCCGAGAGGGGTTCAAAGAGTTGCTGAATGTCGTCATACATCTGTTTGTGATTTTCTTTGACAGGCAGCGCATAGTCTGCCTGATGTTCGAGAACTTCTTTACAAAAGGTTCTCTGCGTCAAAAGGGCATCTGTCGTCACGACTTTCTCTGCGACATCAAACGCTTTGAGGAGTTGTGTTGAGATCGGAATCTCGTTGGTTTTCCCACTGACAGGCTGTTGTGCGAGGGTAATCCCTAACTCATGACAGACTGCGGAAAGTAAATGTGTCCGGTATCCCGTCTCTGGGTTTTCAGAGCCACATAACTCTTTACCATCAATAGCGACTCCTTGTAGACGCTGTGTTTTGAAAGCTTGAAAGTCTTCAAGTTTTGAAGACACCCATTTCGTTAGGGATGCTTCGAGACTCACTACGTCAAGACGCTTCAAGAGATTATGCAGTGTTGACGCACGCGGGGTTTTCTTAGACCTGAAACCTAATGCTTGGATCAGTTCGGGTTGGCTCCGTGCCCACGTCGCTACAGAGGTATAACCTCTATGTCCCGTCATCAGACCGATGATGATCAAAGCCAGGATAGAGACCAAAGGATAGCGTTTGCCTTTTTTATGGCGTGGATCCGGCACTTCTGCTAATATATCAAGTAAGTGGCAAGAGGAACTGCTTGTCATGATTCACCTCAAAAAATAGGTTCATTTTTTACGGTGAAGGATAGCACATATCGCGTGAAAAATCACGCGATATGTGCTATCTCAAAATATTAACAGATGTGAAAAATATTACAAAAAATTCCGAAAACTGAATAGTCCTGACCGATAACTGATAACTACTTGACTTTGCTGAAGTTGTTTAGTAAAATAGCTGCAGCTCCTATTCAGACATAAATCCTGCTATTAAAACAGCATTTATCTTTGTCATCTGTACGACACTAAGGAGCGTTTCATCATGTTTAAATCGAAACTATTTTGGGGTGGTGTCCTGCTCTGCGGCGGGGTGATACTCTTCGGTATTCTGATTCACAACGCAAATCAGCCGCAAGAAACGATAACGATCTACAAAACCGTCACACCAGAACAGTACCTTAAGTCTCAACCTTCGGACAAACCGATGGTTCAAACAAACAACGAGGTAGACAAAACAAAGATCGTTTCCGCCTCTATAGATTCCGGCGTATCAACAGATACCGAAGACTTTCCCTCGGAAGAAGTACAATTTGCCGAGATGGAAGCACAAACCGAGGAAAACATTCCGTCCGCTGAAATGGAAGCCGAAAACGTCACTAAACCTGAAAAGGAACGTTTTTTTGGATTAACGCTCGCTGAAATTGAAGAGAAAATTCCAGTACTTGAGGAAGAGATCCGAACCAATCTCACTAAGGCTGTAGAACTCTACGCCGAACTGACAAGTACAGATGGTATGGGAGGAAAATCACCTGAGATTGCTGCTTGGCGCGACGAAACTTGGCAAGAGGTGAAGCGACTGTTCCATGATGTTTCTCATACCGGAAAAATTATGAGATATACGTCCTATTTGAAGGTGACAGGCGGTGCTAATCCGCTACTTCCGGGTGGGTGGATATCTGAATTGACAGAACCACTACCGATGAGGGTTACCTCCAGTGGTACATTCCAATAAACGCGCTTAAGGAGATTAGGAGGAAAATAATGTTTGTTTTAAAAAATAGCGAGATGATACGTTGCGTAATTTTCAGTTTTGTTTTCTTCGCGTGCTTTATGACGGCATTCGCGCAAGAAGATTCACTGCCAGTCTTACCACAGAACGCCGTAGAAGCTGAGAACGATTTCAATATGATTCTACTCGGCATGCGGAATTATGACGGAGCTGCTCTGTCTGGTGAGGGAGAATGTCTATATGTCTTTACACAACTCGGAATGCCTGGTGCCTATAGCACTTGGAAGGCGCGCCTCGCATTCGATCCATGGCATACACGCATGGACTTTGAAGAAGGGTTTTCCAACAATACGCAAACGCCAAGAGCAACTCTCATTTCAACCCCAAGCGGAACCTTGGAGATAACGTCCTCTAAAACAGGAGAACAGAGTTACCATTTTCGGCGTAACTCACAGGTTTCCGAGAACTTGCTATTAAAAAGCCAGACAGAAACTGAATTAGATGCTTCAAAAAACTGGGTGGATCCGAGGCGGTGGCTCCACAGCATTGATGGACAGGATTTACCGACCTATCTGAAAGAACAAAACTTCCGTATCTCAAAATCCGAGTTTTTCAACGGTTTTCCGTGTTATGTCCTCGAAGCAAAACAGCCAGATCAACAAGAAGGTAGTTTTGAAAGAATTTGGGTTTCGCCTGAACTTGGTCTGCGCTACCTGCAATATGAAAGCCGATTTTTAAGTGCGACAGATTCCGCAGACGGACAAATCAAGAAAGGCACACCCACTGTTAGAGGGATTAGACTCTCTTACGGACTATACGGTGAGGACGCATGGTTTGTCACAAATGGGATCGCAGAAACGCTCTGGATCGACTCCGATGGCGAGGAACATCTTATCAACCGGGCTATCATAGAAACACAAAACTTCATAGTGAATCACGAGATTCCACCTGAGGTATTCACCGTTGACATCCCTGACAATGCCACGATTCAGGTAGAAGCGTTAGGTGAGAAATTGTCCGAAAAAGAATTTCGCCAATGGTACGATGAAATACACTGGAAGGGTGTAAGACTCATCAAAGACCGATAATTGATCCAACAAGATTTACCCAAACTCTTTTGCTGGCGAGGTTTTGCGGCGTACGCGCCCAAATGCGATCTGCATTCCCAACCTCGCCAGTTATACGTATATACATAGCAGTTCATGGAAAAATATGATAAAATATAAAAAGATATAGATATCCGCTGGTAGGCGCGCTTTGATGAAGATTAAAATATTAATTCGGTAATATTGTTATTCGTGTTATCCTATTGCCAAAGGAGGTATTCTCTGATGGCAAAACACCATAAGTTGGAGTTAACTGAAGGCGAAATACAAGCCCTCGTTGATCTTCGGGATAAAGGCGAACCGGCTTATCTTCGAGAGCGTGCGACAGCGTTGTTGAAAATCCATGAAGGCTTTTCTCCACATGAAGTCGCCCGCAGAGGTTTGTTGAAAAAACGCGACCCCGATACCGTTTATGCTTGGCTGCGTCGGTATCGCGAACACGGTATTAGCGGGTTGTCTAATAAACCTGGTCGAGGTCGCAAACCTGCTTTTTCACCTAAGTCGCCCGAAGAAGCCGGGTCGGAACTCTTAGTGGCAATCGGTCAGGATCCGGGAAGCGTCAATGAGCATCAAACGCGCTGGACGCTCCGCAGTCTCGGTCAGGTCGTGCCGTGGCTTGAGGGTCTATCGCTCCCCGGCATTCATCAGATCTTCTCACGCTTGGGTCTCAGCTATAAGCGTGCCAGAGAATATCTGCGGAGTCCTGATACCGATTATGCTGAAAAACTTTCTCGCATCAAGCAAGCGTTAGAAGAAGCCCGTGAAAACCCAGAAACTTGCGTTGTCGTTTACCAAGACGAGTTTAGTTTCAATCTACAACCGAGAGTCGCAAAAGACTGGGCGGAGACAGGGACGAAATGTCCTTTGGCACGCCAGAGTTATCTCCCAGAGGAGACCTGCTATGGCATCGGGGCGCTCAACCCACACACCGGAGATGTTGTTTATCAGCAAGTCAAAAGCTGCACGGTTGTCGCACTCCATACATTTTACACCCAGATTTGCCAACGCTACCCAAACGCTGAACGCATCTATTTGATCCAGGACAATCGGGCGATCCACTTTCACGCGAATCTTATGGCAGCACTTCTGCCACAGACGACGAGGTTTGTTAGACCGACCCCACCGAATTGGAGCGAGAAACCGTCAAAGAAAATAGGCAAACTTGAGAAACTCCCTATTGAGATATTGCAGCTCCCGACGTATGCCTGTTGGACGAATCCGATTGAGAAGTTGTGGCGCTGGGCGCGTCAAGCTGTCATACATCTGCATCGTCTCAGCAATGACTGGACAGCCCTTCAGGAGAAAGTCAGCGACTTCATGGAACAGTTCAAAGGCGGGTCACAGGAGTTGCTACACTATGTCGGATTATTACCGAATTAATTATTTAATCTTCATGTAAGCGCGCCGATCAACTGTGTATTATTAATCGCAAAATCTACTAATAGTTAAAAAATGCGGAAACTTTCTTTAGCTGCCTTTCTTATTCTACTGCTCAACAGTGCATACCTGTTCAGCTTTGGGGAACCGACGCTTTTTTATATTTTCAACGTCCTGCTCCACGTTGGACTCGGTGTCCTCCTGATACTCCCGTTCAGTATTTATGCCTATAGGCATTTAGGGTATCGCTTGCAAGCCCATATTCAGAAGCAGAGTGTCTCAACACTCGGACAATTCGGGGTTATCGGAATAGCCGTTGGTATCATCAGCGGTGTCTATCTGATGATTGTCGGAGCAACAACCCCCTATCGGTGGCTTCTCATCACACATATCATCAGCGTGAGCGCGGGTAGTCTCCTTTTCTGCATTTACCTACTAAGAGGTGCTGAACTGCTTACACCACTATTGCGGAAGATAATAGTAGGCGTATTGGTTATCGTCGTTATCTTCCCGATGGGTGCGAAACTCTCGCAACGCTACCTTCCAAATGAAATGTATCTCGTCGAGAACCCTGCCCTGCCACCCACGAGTATGTACGAAGAAGGTGGCGGCACTACCGGACACTTTTTTCCAGCAGCCGTTGAAACAGAAACAGGCGCGCTAATCCCGACCGATTTCTTTCTCACGTCGAAAACCTGTGCTACAAAAGGGTGTCATCCAGATATCTATCAGCAGTGGAACGAATCCGCCCATCACTTCTCCTCTTTCAACAACCAGTGGTATCGTAAGTCAATTACCTATATGCAGGAGGTCAACGGCATCCAATCCTCTAAGTGGTGTGGTGGTTGCCACGACCCAGCGATTTTACTCAACGGCGTGATGGACAAACCGATACGCGAGAATCTCCATACGCCTGCCGCACAAGCAGGACTCGCCTGCACGGCGTGCCACTCTATCGAACGCGTCAAAGATACGATGGGCAACAGTGGTTACGTGATCAAATATCCGCCACTTCACGATATCGCTGCCAGTGATAACCCGATCATTCGGAATTTGCATAACTACCTCATCCGACTCGACCCGGAACCGCACAAAAAGAGTTTCCTCAAACCGTTCCATCGTCAAAACACTGCTGAATTCTGTTCAACCTGTCATAAAGTGCACCTCGACGAACCGGTCAACAATTTCCGATGGATGCGCGGCTTCAATGACTATGACCAGTGGCAGAAAAGTGGTGTCTCTCACCAAGGAGCCTTGTCCTTCTACTATCCCGAAACCGCAAAGAAATGCGTAGATTGTCACATGCCGCTCATCGATTCCACAGATGCCGCAAATATCAACGGCAAGATACACAACCACCGCTTCCCCGCAGCGAACACGGCACTTCCGTTCGTCAACCAACATTCAGACCAACTCAAAGCCGTGACAGAATTTTTGCAGAATGAAGTGATAACGTTGGATCTATTCGCAGACGGTGCACCGATCCGAAGCGATAGGGTTGAAGTCACGCGAAACGAAAACACGCGGGTTGATGTCGTGGTGCGCACACGGGGAGTTGGACACCGTTTTCCCGCTGGTACGATTGATGCATTCGACATCTGGTTGGAGGTGAAAGCTACTGATGAAAACGGAAAAATCGTCTTCTGGAACGGTAGGATCGCCGCACCTGATGGAAACGGACCCGTCGATCCGAGCGCGCATTTTTACCGCAGCTACATGCTGGACGCACACGGGAACCTGATTAATAAGCGAAACGCGTGGGCACTACGAACAGTCCTCTATTCAAACACAATCCCGCCGGGTGCCGCCGATACCGCGCGCTATCGACTCGAAATCCCATCCGATTGTGGGGATATTCTTACCGTGGAGGCAAAACTCAACTACCGCAAATTCAACTGGTGGCATACACAGTGGGCTTATTCCGGCGTGCGCGACCCAGAAGATACCGACTTTCAAGTAGACAAAGGCTACGATAATGGTAAGTGGGTCTGGACAGGTGATACCTCAGATGTCGCTGGAAAAATTAAGGCGATCCCAAATCTACCGATTACAGAGATGGCAGCTGCTACAGCAACTTTAAAAGTAGTAGGCACAGTCCCTGTGCCGTCCACTGAAGTAGTAGACACTACCCCTCCACCGTCAAAACCTGAAAACACACGTGAACGGTGGAACGACTACGGCATCGGGCTTCTCCTACAAGGCGATCTGAAAGCCGCTGAGACCGCATTCCTGAAAGTAACCGAGATAGAACCTGGATACCTTGACGGGTGGGTAAATGTGGCGAGAGTTAGAATTGAAGAAGGTGATATGCAGGGTGCCGAAGCAATGCTTGAAAAAGCGTTTGAAATCCAGAAGACACTCCCACCGGAAAACCCGCATCGAGCGAAGGTTCACTACTTTTATGCCCTTGTTCAGGAAACACACGGCAATTATGACATCGCGATCGAGCAGCTTCAGCGCGCAGCTTCGCAATTCCCACGCGATACCCGTGTCCGAAATAGACTCGGACGTATGCACTTCCTAAAACGCGACTATGAAACCGCGCTAACTGAATTCCAGAAAACGCTCACCGTTGACCCGGAAGATCTGGACGCACACTACAACATGATGCGCTGTTACCGCGCGCTTAAGAATCCCTCGCTCGCCGCGAAATCGCAGAAACTCTATCAACGTTTTAAGGCAGACGAATCCGTTGATGCAATCACCGGCATCCCCCGCCGCGCCGACCCGAACGTCAATCGCGAACGCCAACGGATTCATGAGCATACCAATAGTTATGAACCACTATCCAATCCTTGAATATCAGCGTGCAGATCAGGTTGAAGGGAAACTCGTAAAATCCAATACAAGGTTCTTTGAGGTAGGTGTAAGTCCATAGGTTTGGAAAAAGGATAGCGAAATTAAACTTCTGTAAACAGTCGAAAGTATTCCTCTCTGCTCATGTTGACAGTCCGCATGTTATTGGTGATAACGGTAACTGGCACTTCATCATAGCGAGGAATGACTATAGCACGTTTAGCATCAGGATGGTGATAGATGAGATGCGACCCTTTCTGTCGAACATAACGACACCCGAATTTTTCAAAAATATTAACTTGGGTTCGCCAGTCTGTTGGCGAAAGTTTCGGCATTAAACGGCACCAAGAGGTATGGTACGTTGTTTAAAAGCAACTACCTGTTTATCAAGCTGAAGGGTCGGTTGTGAAGTATTCAAATCGTAACCCGCCTCTTCTAAAAACGTCTTGAGCGTTCCGAGTCGAGCAGTTTCTTCTAATTGAATTTCAATAGCTTCAACGAGATTTTTTCCTGCTTCTTCAACACTCCTACCGCAACTCACAACATCTAACTCTGGGCAGTAAGCGGTGTACATAGTACCCTCTTTCCAAATTTCTTCGGTTATCACTAAATTTTTCATGTAGCCCCCATATTTGCAGCGTTAGAATTGTTTCGAGTGTCGGTAAAGTATATCTGAGAAATATAGTATATACTATTTTGTACACTCAAGTCAAGAAATTTTGGAAAACTAAATGACCCTGATTTATATAAAGAAAGTCTTGAATCTCGTCAGAGTGTCGTGTATAATTTACACAAACTGTATGTTCTTGCCACACGGAGGCACCTGATGGACGCAACCTCAGAAAACATATTGGAAGCATTCAACCAACTTCCTGAGATGGAAAAACATGCGATCGCATCTGAAATCATAAAGCAGGTAGCTCTGCTGGATATTCCACCTTTGACAGATGAGGCACTCACGGAAATTGCTGACGCACTTTTTGTTGAACACGACAAAATGGAGGCGACGGATGCCGAAGCAAAATCGAGGTGAAGTTTGGCTCGTTGATCTCGGAATAGTCGCCAAAGTCAGACCTTGCCTCGTTATTAGCACACCCGCCCGCGTCGAAGATCGCGCACTTGTTACGGTTGTGACACATACAACGAGCACACGTGGTTCAAGATTTGAGATCCCTATAAGAACAAGATTCCTGGATACTGGTGTTTTCGATGCACAAAGTCTGGTCACGGTTTCAGAAGCGAAGTTTTTAAGAAATAGGACTTACGCAATACGTTAAAATGTGTTATATTCCGTAGTTATGAAAAGCATAAATCTTTCTGAAAAAAGACAACCGCTCTTAGCGGATTATTGCCAATTTCTGTTAGCAGGTTTTCAGAACTTCACACAGACGTACTTTGCGGATCATAGCGACAACTATAGTCATGATCAACTCAATCGACTCCTGAATACCGAGCACATCCCTGCTCGTGAACTCTGGCGATCTATGAGGAATGACATCTCCATTTAGCCTAACCACGACCGCATGGCTTCTTGGCTGACGTTTTCGGCTTCTGTCAAGACAGCATCTAACCCGCCAAATGGGACTGAATACCAACGCAATAACTGGTTGAACTTCGCAACGGTATCCTCAATAATGTCCGCAGGCACTTGCTCTTTTAAAAACAATAAGTCCTCATGCAGGCTGTCTATATCAAAAATATCCACCTGTTCATCCATGCGTTCAAGGCTGTCTAAATCAACGGCATCGTGGATTAGATTTGCTATGGTATATGCGAACCCAGTATAGATTTCGTGTTGCTCCGGGGTCATTATATCTTCAGTGGTGTCTTCAAAACATGCTTCGTTTAAGACTTCCGAATCTATACCGATGGACGCTGTCCAAACGTACATCTGTTCGGTGATCTGTTCTTCAAAAGAAAGCAAATCACGCGATAATTCTTTCCGCGTCACGGTTTTCCTCCTTGCTTTGTGTGCTGACACCATGCATGCGAAACCTCTGATATCTCTCAAGGATACCAATAATAGTACAAAAAACAATGGATGTCAATTTATTTTCAACACCCTTTTCAAATAAACTTGATTTCTATCTAAAAATATCGTATCACTTGGTAATGGTGTCGCGAGCCTCACAACACCCCTGCTTTTCCGAAAGAGACCGAAGCCCCTGCCTTTAGGCAGTGGGTGCTATCACAGAAACGGAGCACCTACAGATGAAACCCGAGCAAGTGATAAACCAAGATCCTGAGATTCACGGGGGAACACTCGTGTTTACCGGTACCCGTGTTCCCGTAAAGGCACTCATCGATCACCTAAAAGCCGGAGACAGTCTTGACTATTTTCTTGAAGGATTCCCTTCTGTTTCTCGCGAGCAAGCAATCGCTTTTTTGGAATTCGCGTTGGCTCAAACAATCGGATCACACCCGCGATAAGAGTGGTTCCGGTTGTGTTATGTTCTAATGAAGTGTTAAGAAAAATCCAGCTCGGACACATCATCCACGTGACACCCCAAACCCGCCTGACATACTTCCGCAGCTAAATCAGGAAAATTCTTAGCACTCTCCTGTTTGAAAAACAACGCCGGAATAGAATTTGACAACAGGTCTATAACATGCTATTCTATGAATCAATGGTTCTCAATCAGTATATCAACACTGTAAAACAAAACGCTACCCCTGGAAACTATCTTGACAACCGTCGAAACAAAAGACCTCCTCCGACAATTACCTGCTATCGAAAAACTCCTGAACACGCAGGAGATGCTCGACTTACAAGCCACCTACGCGCGTCCGCTTGTTATAGAAACACTACGTGCCGTCGTTGCTGACATCCGAAGCGAAATCCTGAGCGGAAATCAGACACAACTACCAGAACACACAGAATACGCCGAACGGACGCTCCAGAAAATTGCGGCGAAAACAGCACCCCGCATGCGTCCCGTCGTTAATGCAACAGGCACGGTTACACACACCAACTTAGGTAGATCCTTGTTAAGCAACGATGCCTGCGAAGCCATCCAACAAGCGGCACAAAACTATGTCAACCTCGAATACGACATCGAAACCGGTCAGCGCGGACATCGGGATAGGATCACCGAACCACTCCTACAGCAGTTGACAGGCTGCGAGGCTTCCACGGTCGTCAATAATAACGCCGCCGCTGTTCTACTCGCGCTGCAGACCGTGGCACGTGGCAAAGAGGTTATCGTCTCACGCGGAGAACTCATCGAAATCGGTGGGGCATTCCGAATCCCAGATGTCATGGCAGCAAGTGGTGCGATACTCCGAGAAGTCGGTACCACAAACCGAACCCACCTCCGAGATTACGCCGAGGCTATCAATGAGAACACAGGACTATTGCTCAAGGTGCATCCGAGCAACTACAAAATCCTCGGTTTCACTTCGACTCCGACAATGGAAGAAATAACGGAACTCGGTGCACAGCAGGGCATTCCGACAATGGAAGATCTCGGCAGCGGTGCGCTCATTGATATGACGGCTTATGGACTTCCGCATGAACCACTCGTCGGCGAACGCATCGCCAGCGGTGTCGATATTGTCACCTTCAGCGGCGACAAATTGCTCGGCGGACCGCAGGCGGGGATCATCGTCGGTAAAGCGGAATGGATCGAAAAGATGCGTAAAAACCCGATGATGCGAGCACTCCGAGTTGACAAACTCATTATCGCTGGTCTCTCAGCAACATTGCAACGTTACCTCATTGACAGCACCACCGCCGCTGAACAGTTTCCGATGCTCAACCGCTACACCCGCTCAATAGAGACACTCCACGCTGTCGCAGAAAAACTCAAAGCGCAACTCCAAGATCTCTTTGGGGAAAAGGTCAACATTCAGATATTGGAAACCTACGGGCAGATCGGGAGTGGTGCTCTTCCAGTTGAAACATTGCCGAGCGTCGCACTCGTCCTTGAACCTTCAGAGATCTCCGCTGAAACACTCGCCGCACAGTTCCGAAACGCCACAATGCCTGTCATCGGCAGAATCAAGGACGGACTTTTCTGGTTGGATCTCCGCACGATCTATGAGAGAGAACAGGCGTGGATAATCGAAACCGCCACACAAATAGCAAAAACGCTATGAAGATTCCTGACATCCTTCTCATCTGCCTCATCTGTGTCAGTATATCCGCCTGCACACAGAGCGATGAAGGTTCACCCACCACCGAACCCGGAGCTGAAATCGTTTCTGAGATCGACGGTGCTACAATGGTCCTGATTCCGGCAGGTACGTTTCAGATGGGTTCTACTATCGGGGATAGCGACGAACAACCCGTGCATACTGTCACCCTCAACGCATTTTACATGGACAAGTATGAGGTAACGAATGCGCGCTACCAAAAATTCGTCGAAAGTACAGGCTACCCGCAGCCACCCCTATCGCATAATCCACGCTTCAATGCTCCGGATACGCCTGTCGTCCGCGTGAACTGGCGCGATGCTGCCGCCTACGCTGCGTGGGCAAATAAACGGTTACCCACCGAAGCAGAATGGGAATACGCCGCACGCGGAAATCTGACTGGAAAATTATACCCCAATGGTGATATAATTACACATACAGATGCGAATTTCGGAAGCACAGACGGAACAGATAAATGGAAGTGGACGGCACCAGTCGGCAGCTTCCCACCTAACGGCTATAACCTATACGACATAGCAGGAAATGCGTGGGAGTGGTGTTTCGATGAATATAACGGCGAATTCTATAGCCTGAGTCCACAAAATAATCCGCGCTTCGGTAGAGAAATCGCACCAGACAACGAAAATTTCCGTATCCTGCGCGGTGGTGGATGGGGTGGGAGTCCCGAAGATCTCCGTGTCGCAGATCGATGGTATCATCTCTCATCTGGCAGTACAATCGGATTTCGCTGTGTAAAAGATTTTTAATTTAGCGCAAGCGTTCGATAAGGCCCCCTGGGGTATTCACGTTCATTTTCGTAACCCGCACTGCTGCCGTTGTTGCAGTGCTGCGTTTCTTGGCTCTCCTTTTGAGCCTGTTAAACACAATTTCTTGTTCAGTTTACCTCCGCGGTGTACGCCAGGAGATAGCGGTGGGAGCGAGACTCTCCGTAACTGACAACCGATAACGGATAACCGACAACCATTATGGCAGTTGCAGTTGAATTAACCCATGTCACAAAAGCATTCGATACGACGCTTGCAGTCAACGACGTGAGCTTGAAAATTGAGAAGGGCGAATTCTTCTTTCTTCTCGGTCCGTCTGGATGCGGTAAATCGACCTTTCTGCGTATCGTCGCAGGATTCTACAAACCCGATACCGGCGAATTACGGTTCGACGATACCGTTGTGAACAACGTGCCGCCGCATCAACGCAATACCGGGATGGTATTCCAAAACTATGCCCTGTGGCCCCACATGTCCGTCGCCGAAAATATTGAATACGGACTCACACTCCGCAAACTCGGCAAATCGGAACGGAACGAAAAGATCACGAGCGCCTTAGAAATGGTGCAGATGGTAGACTACCACGATCGCGCAGTCAACACACTTTCCGGTGGACAACAGCAGCGCATCGCACTCGCCCGCGCCCTTGTCATTGAACCGAGCGTCCTACTGCTTGACGAACCGATTAGCAACCTCGATGCGTCCCTCCGACAACAGATGCGCGACGAAATCAAACAAATCCATGACCGAACGAACATCACAATGTTCTATGTCACACACGACCAAGTAGATGCGCTCTCTATGGCGGATCGGATGGCAATCATGCAGGACGGCGTTGTCATTCAGGTTGGCACCCCGCGCGAGGTGTATAAGTTTCCAAAGAACGCTTTTGTGGCAAGTTTCGTCGGGGAAACCAATTTTATCTCCGGTAAGGTCCAGCAGACATCAAACGGGAGTGCTACTATCGAAACACCCGTCGGCACACTCCACTCCGAAACTGTTTATCATGACTTAAGCGAGGGGACACCCGTGCAGTGCTCAATTCGCCCCGAGTCACTCATCGTTGACAGCATCCAGAACGGTAGCAACACCAAAAACACGATAACAGCGAAGATTACCGCAGTCAGCTACTTGGGTAGGGTAGAAGAATACCAGTTGGTAGCCGCAGATGTCCCACTCAAAGCCGTGCATTACAACCCCGGCATCGAAACCAAAAAACCTGGAGATACCGTGCAACTTGCAATAGCAGCAGAGGCAATTATTCCACTACCCGATTAAAAATAGTAGGCACGCTCCGTTGTACTGTCAACTCAAACATAACAACCTAACCACCGGTTGTATCATATCAGGATGTAGTTAGAAAATGAGATTCACGCCGAGTCAACAAGAAGCCCTTAACATAGAAAAACACGTCTGCGTAACCGCGGGTGCCGGATCCGGAAAAACCACCGTGCTGGTTGAACGTTATCTCAAAATTTTACGCGAAGGCGATGCTAAGCCTCAAGAAATCGTTGCTATCACTTTCACAGAGAAAGCCTCCGCCGAGATGAAGGAACGTGTCATCAAAGAACTCAGCCAAGGGGAAGATAGAGGAACGCGTGAAAACGTCCTTGAGCAGATGAACACGGTACACATCTCAACTATCCACGCATTCTGCTCTCGTATCCTCAGAGAATTCCCTTTCCAAGCCAATGTACCCGCAAACTTCAGTATTTTACAAGGCATCGACCAGAAACTTTTACTACAAGAAACTCTTAAGAACACCCTCAAGGACATCGCCACAAATCTTGAGGATCGACACCGCGCAGCACTCACCCGCCTACTACGACGTTACGGTGGACAACAAAAATTAGTGGATTTCTTCTCCACGATGATAAACAAACGTGACACGGTTGCGCAACTCAGGCAGCAGCTCTATAATGACCAAAACGATACAGAGATACACGAAGCCTTACAACAGCGGGTTCTTGAACAATTGATGCCAACAATTGACATCCCTGAATTCATCCGATGCCTAAATGCTGTTATGCAAGTAGCGGCAGGCAAAAATGTAAAGACAGTTAGAGATTTGACTCAACAATTAGAGACGCTACATGCAAAAAGCCCGAATTCACCTGAAGTGTCGAAGTTCCTCAAACAAATTGTTGAACTAATCACAATTAAAAACGGTGCCATTGCGAAAGCTGCCTTTATTGGGGCAAAGGCTGATGCAACAGACATTGAAACCGAAATCGATTTTCTGGTATCGACTGCGAAAAAGATTAAAATCCTGCCAGTCTCAGAAAAAGAAAAAAATGACGATAAAACAGGCGATGTTGAAACCGATGACGATTTTCTGCTCAGTACAATCCGCGACTTGCTCACGCTGTACACCCGAATCCTCAACGATTATGAAAACGCAAAACTCGCCCAAGGCACACTCGACTTCAACGACCTGCAGATGAAAACCCGCAACCTGCTCCGCGACAACGAAGAAATTCGACAGGAATTAGTATCCCGACACAAATACTACATGGTAGACGAATTTCAAGATACAAACGAATTACAGTACGAACTGGTGATATTGCTAACAAATGAACTCAAGGATGCGAATTTATTCATCGTCGGCGATCCGAAACAGAGTATCTACGGGTTCCGCGGTGCAGATGTCCGCGTATTTGAAAAAACAAAACAAAAAATCATTGCAGAATGTGGACTTGATATCTCCCTCACAGAGAATTTCCGTTCCTTACGCGATCCTGTCGGGTTCATTAATTACTTTTTCAATGCCTTGATGGGTGACGGGACCGAAAGCGAATTTGAGGTGAAGTATGAAGCCCTTACCCAAGCGCGACCTGTCAATGCAAACGGTGGCATTGAAATTCTCCTCGGAAGACAAGGCGACGAGGCAGCAAACGAATATGCCCTCATCGCACAGCACATTAAAAGCTCGAAAGCAAAAAAAGAAACGGTATGGGCGCGCGACGAGAATGGAACGGAATCGGAGCGTCCAATTGAGTATGGCGACATTGCTATCCTCATCCGGAGCAGAAGGCATCTCCCTGATATCGAGCACGCCCTACTTGAAGCAGACATCCCTTATCTCACAACCGGCGGCGTCGGTTTCTATCAACGCCAAGAAATCTATGACATCTGGAATTACCTCAACTTTCTTAATGCACCGACAAAGAACCATGCATCTCTCGCTGCAGTTCTGCGAGGTCCCGCCTTCGGTATCTCTGACACAGAACTGTACGAAATTTCATTACAAGCAGGAGAAAGTTTCTGGGATAAAGCACAGAATTACCAAAGACCTACCAACCATCTCAGCACGGCAATAGATATTTTAAAAAAACACAGTAATTTTGCCCACCGCATGTCTGTAAACCAACTGGTCATCACAATCATTAATGAAACCGGAATGATTGGGACACTGAAAACAGGAAAACAGGGACAACAACGCGGGGCGAACTACCAAAAACTTTTGGAACTCGCAAGAAATTTCGATGGCGATGAGAATAAGCAAACGCTGCCACACTTCATCGAATTTCTGGATATCTTAATAACAGAGGAACCGCAAGAGGGACAGGCACCGATTGAGGCAAGTCGCGGTGCTGTCCGAATCATGACAATCCACGCCGCTAAGGGACTTCAATTTCCAGTCGTCATACTCCCAAGACTTGATCGAGGTGGACAAACAGACAGAGAACCTTTCATGATGAGGTATTCGGTATCGGTTTTAGTCCGCTTAAGCCGGATGAGGGGTACAGGAAAACTGAACCGGCGATTGTGCCTCACATGAAAAATCGATCAGGCGAAAAAGAGATCGCCGAAAAAAAACGGCTATTTTACGTTGGAGCGACACGCGCCCAAGATCGGCTCATCTTATCTGGAACTCTCTCAGACAACGGTAGAGCACAACAAATGCTCGGATGGATCTACGAACACCTCGGTATTAATGAGGCAGTCAACCCGCTGAGTCTACCCGTTTCGGTAGAAGTGTTTTCAGGTAACGACACAAGCCGCCAACACTTCCAACTCGAAATCCCGATTTATCAGGCACTCACAGACCTTGCACCTATGAGTGAAGTTTCCGATGAAACACCAACAGTCGAATTCCCTAAGTGGACACGACAAATTCCGGATTCAACTGGAATCCATTCGGCTTTCTCTGTCATTGAACTCGCTAACTATGCCCGTTGTCCGCTGAGGTATCAGTTGGAAAATGTGCTACGAATCCCGATGGATGACCAAAGAGAAGCAGGTTTGGATGAAACCGAGATGGATAATGCAATTCGCTCTACCCTCGCTCAAATAAGACAGCAATCAGATCAGGAAAATCTTGACACGATAATTGACCAAGCACTTGAGAATTATTCTGGAGCAACGACCGAATCGACAGCAGCACTTCGTACATACATTAACAATTTTACCAACTCCGAACTTGGAGAAACAGTGTTTTCCGCTGCTAAAACCTACACTAATCAGCAAGTTCACGCAGATATTGAGGGACACATTGTTGATGGTAGGTTCGACAGACTCTTTCAAAACAAAGCAGGACACTGGCAAGTCGTCATTTACAAAACCAGCGATCTCCAGGATTCAGAGGCATATCACTCAGAAATGGAACTTTACAGCCTGCTTTTGCATCGACGCTACCCGGAACAACCAACAGTAACCGTTAACATCTTCTTTACTGAACAGGGACGGTGTGAACAGAAGCATTTTAGGACCGGAGAATTGCAGGAAGCTACAAGACAGTGGCAGAAAAAAATCTCGGAATTGCAGCAGGGCATTTACAAGAAAAATCGCAATCATTGCAGTTTTTGCCCTTACGCCGATGAAAACGAACAGTGCATAGTCGCTGAAGCACAAGGAGAAAAATAATGAAAAAATTGATACCAATAATCGCAGTTATTATGCTTGCCTGCTTTTCAACAGGCACGTGGCAACTCAGTTTTGCAGGTACATGGCGCGACGATTTTGAAGATAAAGACACCCGCGAATGGGAAATCTTTAATATCGACCGACAGGTTGAAAAGTGGTGGGTCAGTGATGGTGAAGCCATCGGTGAAATCTTTTTACCCGGCTTTATGAGCCTCTGGCTAACAGGGGAACTCTCATGGAAACACTACTCCATCTCTTGTCGCGCAAAGTTGGTGGAAGACAAAGACGAACCCCCAACCATCGGACTGACACTCCACGATAGAGGCGAAGAGGATAGCCGTTATCTCTTTTTTATTGATTATATTTTTGGCACCGTCCGAATTGTAAAAGCAGTTCAAGACGATTGGGGCACCATCACCTACCTATTTGATGCAGAGATTGATACATGGTACGAACTGACCGCTACTATCTATGAAGACGGCACGCTCGAATTTAAAATTGACGATGCAGTATTTACTGCCGTTGACGAAGACCTCTTAAAAGGTGGACAAGCCGGTCTTGTCGTCGCAGATGGACGCGCTCACTTTGATGATGTCGAAATCACAGGCGAAAATATCCCTAACGGTGGACCCGGAAAAGCACGCCCTGTCGAGCCGCAAACCAAACTCGCAACCACATGGGGACAGCTGAAAAGCAACTAACGAAGGGTAGACGAAAAATGGAGACAAAACAGACAGTTGGCATTGGCATTATCGGCATGGGTTGGATGGGCATGACGCACGCCCGCGCATATCGCCAGATTGCCGACCGGTTCCACGACAGTCCGCTCCATCCCAAACTCATTATCTGTGCAGACGACGTTGTTGAACGCACAACCGAGGCAAAATCACGTTTCGGATTTGAACGCACAACTACCGATTTCCGAGATGTCATAGCAGACCAAGACGTACAGGTAGTCAATATCGCCGCACCAAACAGTATGCACCTCGAAATAGTTGAGGCAGCCGCTGCCGCCGGAAAACATATCTTTTGCGAGAAACCGGTCGGACGAAATCCATCCGAAACAAAGGCGATCTACACCGCCGCTCAGCATGCGGGTGTGCTGACATGCGTCGGCTATAACTACAGATGGGCACCCATCGTCCAATACGCACAACAACTGATTTCAGACGGAAAACTCGGCAAACTCACCCACTATCGTGGTAGATTTTTCGCTGGCTACGCAAGCCATCCGCAAGCCGTGCTTTCGTGGCGGTTTCAGAAAAAGATAGCCGGATTAGGAACACTGGGGGATCTGCTTTCCCATGTTATCGACATGGCACACTTTATCGTCGGTGGTATTAACAGCATCGTCGCACAACAGGAGACGTTCATCCCAGAACGTCCCATAGCGACAGCAGGCACCGGCACCCACTTCACGCTCGGTGGAGATGGAGATGGCGAAACGGAAGCCGTTACAAATGAAGACTACGTCGGGGCACTCGTCCGGTTTGAAAACGGTGTCAGAGGCACACTGGAGGCATGTCGGGTTATTAACGGTCCTAAATGCGAGATGGCGTTCGAGGTGAACGGCACAGACGGGGCTTTGCGCTGGAACTTCGAGCAGATGAACGAACTTGAGGTGTACCTACCCGCTGAAGACGGGTTCCCGGACGGATACACACGTATTTTGAGCGGTCCGAGCCACCCGTTCCACATCGATTTCAATCCGGGTCCCGGTGTCGGATTAGGCTACGACGACCTCAAAACAATCGAAGCTTATCAGTTCTTGCAAGCCATCCACGCCGGAAAACAGGGTAACCCAAGCTTCCGAGAAGCCGCTGCGGTCGCCGATGTACAAACTGCCATCCAAACCTCATGGGAGGAAGACCGTTGGATCTCCGTATAAAAATCAAACAGACGCTCCTTCTCTGCTACTCCTGCCTGCTCCTTTCTCTCAATGCCGCTGCACAAAACTTACCCCAATTCACCGACATCACGCGCGCAGCGGGCATCGACTTTATCCATAACTCCGGTGCCTTCGGACAGAAATACCTTCCAGAAACGATGGGTTCAGGTTGCGCCTTTATCGACTACGACACCGACGGATGGCAGGACATTCTCCTTGTCAACGGAAAAGATTGGGAAGGCAATCCAACCCAAAAGCGGGAAACGATGGTACTCTACCGCAACAACCGAGACGGCACCTTTACCGATGTTACTGAAGATGTTGGACTCGCTGTCCCACTTTACGGGATGGGTGCTGCTGTCGCCGATTACGACAACGACGGTGATCCAGATATCTATATCAGTTGCTTTGAAACTGATCGGCTCTTCCAAAACCGCGGTGATGGCACCTTCGTTGACATCACAGAAGCAGCCGGTATCCATAACCCAGGCTTCGGTACGAGTTGCGCATGGTTCGATTATAACAAAGATGGACACCTTGATCTCTACGTCGCAAACTATGTCGAATGGAGCAGAGAGAACGATCTTTTCTGTACCCTTGACGGCATCAATAAATCCTACTGTACCCCTGAATCTTACCAAGGACAGGCGAGCAAACTCTTCAGAAATCGGGGGGACGGCACATTTGCCGATGTCTCCCGCAGCGCACGTATTGAGGACAAAACGAGCAAATCACTTGGCGTTTGTATCTTCGATTACAACGCTGACGGATTGCCCGACATCTTCGAGACAAACGACACGCAACCGAATAAACTCTACCAAAACAACGGCGACGGCACCTTTATTGAAACCGCACTGGAAGCAGGGGTTTCCCATGATGAAAAAGGTGTCGCAACAGGCGCAATGGGCGTTGATGCCGCTGACTACGACCGTACCGGCAAGGAGAGCCTCGTCATCGGTAACTTCTCTAACGAGATGCTCAACCTCTATCACAACGAAGGCGACTTCTTCATGGACGATGCACCCGCCGCACACATCGGGAACGCTACCTTATTGACCCTTACCTTCGCATGCTTCTTTTTCGACTTCGATCTCGACGGAAACCTTGACCTCTTCACCGCCAATGGGCACGTCGAAAACGACATCAACGCTATCCAGAACCAGGTCACATACGCGCAACTTCCACATCTGTTTCATAATAACTCGCAAGGCAAATTCACCGATGTCCTCCGTGAAGTCGGTACGGACTTGGCAAAACCGATGGTCGGACGCGGCGCAGCCTACGGGGATATCGACAACGACGGCGACTGGGATCTGCTCGTAACCACCTCTAACGGACCCGCACATCTCTTCCGAAACGACGGCGGCAACCGCAACGCTTGGATAAAAATACAACTCGTCGGACAAACAAGCAATCGAGACGGCATCGGCGCACAGATCCGCGTAACCTCCGCGTTGGGGAAGCAGACCCGAACGGTCAAGAGCGGCTCCAGTTACTGCTCACAGAGCGAACTCACAGCCATCTTTGGCATAAACGGTGACCCTATTATCGAGACAATCGAAGTCCTATGGCCCAGTGGCACTGTCAGCAAACGCACAAACGTCAAACCCAACCAACTCATCCGTATTGAGGAGGGTACACCGTAGGCGTGTTCCAAACTGTGTTTCTTACAGATGTTTTGGGTTTCGATGATTCATGAGGGGTTCGGAAATTTACCACCTCATTTCTGTATTATAACTGTTTAGACAACCTATTTTAAATGGAGGATCTAATAATGAAAAAAATATTAACTGCCTTTGGCATTAAAATATCGTTTCTCTTATTGATTAGCATTTCTCTGGCTTTAGTAAGCTGCAATAGAATCCAACAGCACACGGGTGTCATGTCTACTTCGGCGGCGAAACAAGCAATCGCCACAATCGGTCCAGCAAGCGACAGTAGCGTGACTGGGATGGCGGTTTTCACACAAACTGACGACGCAATCGTGCTTACGATTGAGATCCAAAACGCATCTCCCGGTATCCATGCCGTTCATATCCACGAAAGTGGCGACTGCAGTTCACCTGATGGTAAATCCGCGGGCGGTCACTGGAATCCGACTGGTGTCGCACACGGGAAATGGGGAGAAGGTGAATTCCATCTCGGAGACATCGGCAATATCACTGTCGGCGAGGACGGTGTAGGCAGCATCGAATTGACGACAGACCTCTGGGAAATCGGTACCGGTTCCGACGTAGATATTGTCGGTAGAGGCATCATCGTCCACGCCGGTGCAGACGATTTTACCTCACAACCTTCTGGCAATGCAGGCGCACGCATCGGTTGCGGCGCAATCGCATTAGCAGAATAGCCGTTGTAATTCCACTCTCGTTGGCGAGGTTTTGCGGCGTACTCGCCCAAATTTTGCCCATACGCGGCAAAATTTGTCTTTGCTTTACATTTGCGATCTGCATTCCTAACCTCGCCTTTTCTTTTCTCCACACAGACCCAGTAGGTGCGGTTTCTAACCGCACGATAGGTGTCAATTTAGTAATTTTTACAGCGTTTGTGCCGTTATAAACATGCCGCCCTTACAGGGCTATATTATTCTTTCCAATGTCTTTCTATAAACATGCCGTCCCTACGGGACTAAAGAGAGTCCGTAGGTTAGGTAGAGCGGAACAGAAAAGGGAGATGTAGGTGTTCCAAATACCCTGAAATCCGACCTGTCGCCATATCCCCTCAAGAACGCAGCGAAACCCAACTTTATACCGCCATGGTCTCGGAAACCGCAAAAGCGTTGGGTTTCACTGGGTCTCTGTTTGATGTAGCATGTATGGTGAAACATCATGTTTTATTACTTTTCAGGGTCTTGATGGTGTCCGTTCTACCCAACCTACGATGCTATGATGAGGTTTTTTCTAAAATTGACATCTATGGTGCGGTTTCATGAAGATTCAAAAAATAATTCGGTAATTTTTGGCGAAGCCCGGTGCGGTTAGGAAACCGCACCTACCGGGCCTGGGGAGAATTGGAATTACCGATTTAAATACTGAAACTTCATCTAACCGCACCAGACAACAAAACACACTTACCACTAGTGAGTCCCTAACCTTACGACTTGTGCTAGTTGTCTTCTCAGTGCTTTCGTGAACCAATGTTTGGAACGTTCCTTGATGAAACTCAAAGACCTCGTTCGCGCATAAGCAAAACGCTATAAAAACAAATTATCTAGCACAAGTCGTTAACCTTGCCTTTGGTATTTATCTTCGCAAAAATCACCCTTTGACAATTCGGGTTTTTGTGGTATACTTTAATCCATTTCTGAGTAGGAGATGTTAAGTATACTCTTGCTACTATTACAATTTGTTCGTCTATGAGTTTTTTGGAGTTGAACATCGCGCAATTTGAACACATCTTAATCGATGGTTTTACAACGAACCAATTAATCGATTCGCAGGGATACAATCATGGCTAAGTCTGTCAAAGCACTCATTACGCCGGAAGTTCTCAAATGGGCGCGTGAAAGACGCATCAGATTAGAGATCAACTACGCGGCAAAAAAATTAAAAATAGATCCCGAACGCCTTGAAGCATGGGAACACGGGACAGAGCAGCCCACATTTGCACAGTTAAAGAATATCGCCAAACTCTATAAAACCCATATCTCTATTTTCTATCTGTCGGAACCACCTACCGATTTTCAGCCACTTACAGATTATCGAGTACTGCCCGAACAACTTGCAACTGATGAGGAACAGGTCTATAGGTTAAATGCCAATATCATTGAAGCGTTTGAAAGGCGCG
This sequence comes from Candidatus Poribacteria bacterium, assembly GCA_965246985.1. Lineage (GTDB taxonomy): Bacteria > Poribacteria > WGA-4E > WGA-4E > WGA-3G > WGA-3G. Next base: position 5,870,272 of record OZ251998.1, read on the forward strand.
AGACGCTCATTGAGCTATATGAATTATTAGAGGAACCTCTGCCTGAGGTTACACTGAACGTTGATAGGGATGAAAACCTCAAGCAAGTTGCACAAAAAATAACAGTATTTCTTGAGTTCAACAGGGCACAACTACAACACGCGAATGACCCATACGCAGCGTTGAAATTTTGGAAACAAACTGTTGAAGCAAAAGGTATTCTAGTCTGTCAAACCTCTGTAAACACACACCTTTCTGTCGAGCTGGAAACAGTACGTGGATTTTGCATCGCGCAGAAACCTTTTCCTGTGATCGTAGTAAACCCTAAAGACAGTCCGTACGGACGTATTTTTACGCTCATTCACGAGTTAGTTCATATTGCCCTCGAAGAAAGTGTCATCCAGAATACCAGCTTTGCAGAAGTACACTTCCCTAATCTGGATCCAATTGAAGTTTTTTGCAATCAGGTAGCTGCTGAGGTCTTAGTACCGGAAAATGAATTGTTAGAACTGGTGAAGTTTCAGACGCTTGAAGAAGAACTATCCAGAATCTCCAAGTACTTTCATGTAAGTTCTGAAGTTATTATGCGGCGATTGCTAACACTGGGGAAAATCTCGCGATATAACTATCAAACTTACAGAAACCGCCAATTGGCAAAGTATCGGGACGCGCGAGCACGAAAAGGTGGAGCTGCACCTTACCATAATCGGCTTCTCAATACGTCCGGTGAACATTTCGCCCGAACTGCTTTCACGGCTTATTATGAGCAGAAAATCACACGCGCTGAATTAGCCTCCGTTCTTTCCAATTCTGACACAAAACATCTTGCTAAAATTGAGAGTACTATCTTCGTATGAATTCGTTTCTTAACCAGGATCAGGTAATTTATAGTCTTGACACAAGTGCCCTGATTGCCGCCTTTCATGAACGATACCCCATCGAACATTTCCCTTCTTTGTGGCGTGAGATTGAGGTACTGATAAAAAACGGCCGGTTGAAAATGTCACAAATTGTTTTTGAGGAGGCAATGAGAGATACAGAAATCAAGCAATGGTGTGATAAGAATCAATTAAAGCCAGACTTTCAAGTAGCAATTGATGAATCGGTGCAGGAGCGTGTCAACGAGGTGCTATCGTTCATTTACCCCCATTTTCTTTTTAAGGGTTGTGTTGAAAGGGTATTGAAAGAAAAAGTATAGGGAAGTCAGGGATGTTGTGATAAAATACCTCCATACAGAACAGAAAATTTTTTACAGAAAGTGTAAAAAACGTATGGAGGTATTTTATGAAATGTGGATATACCCCCAAATGGGTCCATCCAAAGAAAATGATAACACATTTTTCAGAAGTTTTCAAGGATGTTGATGTGAAAAAAACGAGCCTGCGAAACCTACTGTTCGTTATCTTGGCAGTCGCTGTTGCGAAAACGTTTCGCATCAACGCCATCGCCGCGCGTCTGCCCATCGTCGTGAAAAAAGAGAAGTCGAAACAAAAACGGTTGCTGCGGTTTCTTGAAACACCTTTACCCCTTGATGCCCTCATGGAGGCGTGGTGTCTTTTCGTCTGTCGCTGGGTCTGGAAACCAAGGACACAAGATTACTTCTATGTGCTCGTTGATGAGACCGACCTCCCTAACGGATGGAAAGCACTCGTCGCATCTATACCTTTTAGAAACCGTGCCATACCTATCTTTTGGGTGGTTTATGAAGATGAAGAGATCCGAAACATGACCTATAAAAGTCATAATACCCTCATTCAGAACTTCTGTCTGAAAGTCAATGCTCTGACACTCAGCGTTCTCGGAAATAAAAAACAGAAACCCTTGTTCGTCTTTGACCGAGGGTTCGCACGCGCACAATACGTCATTGACTTTCTCAAGTCAAAGCACATCGCCTTCGTCATGCGTATCTGTCGCAACGTTGGCATCACCCACCGAGGGAACACAAAGAAACTTGATGACATGGACAACGGCGGCTATTCAAACGTGCTTTATCATCAAAAACACCAGATCCCACTCAACCTTTGTGTCGTCAGAGACCCCGCCTTCAAAGAACCGATGTATCTCATCTCAAATGTTTATCAAGACGCTGAAATCCATCAATGCTACAAACGTAGAATGCAAATCGAACACGGGTTCAGAGACATCAAGACCCGCTTCGGGTTCCGACACATCGTTTTGAAAAAGCCACAGAAAGCACGCATCGCACTTCTATGGTTCATTGCCTGTCTGACTTATGGACTGACATTTCTTTGTTATCAGAAAGACATACAACCCGTCGCGGAGCATCGCAATACGCAACGCAAACTTCATGCTGTGATTACCCTCATTAAGGATGTCTTGATGCAGACTTGGACTTCTCAAGCACTCCTGACTTCTATTGAAGATTGTCGATGCAGAGGCGATACACTCCTAGCAACCTATTGACTTTCTTACACATATCACAACCTATAACAACTATAGTCTATACTCACAAAAAAATGGGGGTAAATGAAGGTGCTATCGCAGTTTCCAAGGTTGGTAGACAGCCGGACCGGAAAATCGGGGGCAGATCCATGGGTTATTGCCTTAGCGATGATTACTCAAAACTGTGTCGTAGTGACGGAAGAGAACCGGACGTATAGCGAAAATAGACCGAAAATACCTGACGCTTGCGCCTATTTTAACCTTCAGTGTCTCAAAATGGTAGACTTAGTAGAAAAGGAAAACTGGATTTTCTAATCCCAAAAAGAAGTAAAGAAATCCGCCCCAACTACATACTCCTTTGACTTTCTCCAGTCTCTCAATTCCCTTGTAGAAGCGATCTCCGGATCACAATTCCCTTAAAAAATGTTAGAAAACTAAACCACTTTGCAAAATACCACATACTCCCTTGACTTTACCGTCTGATGCACGATATACTTACTTAAAGTATGTTATGTTTACAAAGGGGGCAAACCATGCAACAGATCAATATTAACAGTGACCTGCTAGTTACACAACGCCTGCCCAACGGTAATGGATATACATGGACATTAGCCTCTCGATTGAGCGACATGCTCAACATGGCTGAGGAATTATTCGGACAACGCGACCATTCGTACACCATCCTCGGCATAGAATTCGTGGCTGATGGTCCCCGGATTTGGTATCCTGGAAATCGTCAACACGTCATTATTCAACTTACTTTATCGGCTGCTAAGAATATGTCCCAAGCGTGTTACCAAATGGCCCATGAAACGGTCCACTTGCTTGCGCCGACGGGCGGACAGAACGCCAATAATTTTGAGGAGGGAGTGGCTTGCTACTTCGCCGATCTATACATGAAGGATGTTGTTAAAAATCCGTATCCACCTCCGTCTCTCCCAAGTTATAAGCGTGCTTTAGAGTTAGTAGCACCACTTCTTGACGCGGACATATCCTGCGTCTACAGACTCCGCAATCAGCAGCCTTCATTCTCAAAAATAAGCCGAGAGCAGATAAGCACAACATTTCCAAATTTAACTTCGGACGACGTAGATTTTCTCACAAGAAAGTTTAACCGAAATTCAGGTTAACATTACCAAGCTATAGAGGATCGTAATGCAAGCAATTGAAAATCGTAATGTTTCTGAACCACGAGTGTTAACCCCGCGGGAGCGGGATGTATCAGATGTGCTGAGGAGTAAAGAAACGGAAAAATATCCCCTGAGCCAATGGTATCTTGGCGCACTCTACGCATTGGATAACCATTACAATCCTGATAGCGTTGCACAGGCAGCCCATTCACTACGAGAACTTCTTGAAAAACTCCCGCGAGTCATTCAGGGTAGTGATGTCCAAGCGAGGGTTCCTGGCTTTGCAGAAAAGCGCAATATCATAAATGAAAGGGTTTTAAAAGCGAAAAAACGCTATCCAGAAGGCTGGAAAGGTAAACAAATTGATAAAAATTTGGCAAAACTACTCACAGACCTTGAGGAATATCTTGATCTTAATCAGCAGCCAACTCGGAGAGAACAAATACAGCAAACAGTAGCAATCATCGATCCAATGGTTAATTCCTTGGACAGTAAAACCCAAGAAGCAAAGCGTAATCAATATTACAATTTATGGGGCCAATTGGAAGGTTTTGCTCACCATAAAATCAACCCAGACGTTGCAGAGTTTAACAAGTGCTTGGAAGAATTAGAAAACATAGTGTTTGATCTTCTCGCACCTGTAACCGCACAAGACCAAAAAGGAATTCAAACGATTTTAAGTCTTTCTGACAGGTCTGAGAGCGATATTGAACGAATGTTCTCACTAATTGAACGCAGAGGTGCCAACTCCGTCTTCTTTTTTAAGCAAGTATCCGAAAATGCAGATGCCTCGTGGTTGCCTTTCCTTGAAAAAAAAGGATATTTTACACATCCGCCGAGAGTACAGCTAACCGATGATGGCTATGCGATTTATCCTTTTTGGTGGCCAATACGTTATCTGGCAAAAATCTCCAATCACGCACCGGATAAAGTCATTGAAATTGTGTTACAACTCTCCAAAATTGATAATCCAAGAGTTTATGATGGGATTTTGGACATCGCGTTGCAGCTCCACGGAGAACAGTCTGTAAAACTTACGCCTAAAATACTTGAAACTGTAAATGCAGAGTACCAATCTCGGACACATAGGTACGCAGATTTATTAGCCCATTGGGTAAAGGAGAATCAAATATCGGCTGCATTGAAACTTTCAAAGATCCTCGTTTCGTTTGTGCCCGACCCACAATCGCAGGAAAAGCAGAGGCACCGAAAAGAGGATCCGATAAGCTGCGGGCCGTTCCTTCACCCTTCACCTCGAATTGATTCATGGGATTATCGCGAGATAATGTTAAAAGGGATACGGCCACTTGCTGAAAATGAACCCTACGAAACTGCTCGTCTACTGATTAATGCCACATCAAATATGTTTCGTTTGCGAATACATCAAAATGAATTTGATAGAGAGCAAGATTTTTCTAATATCTGGTTTGCTCGCTTGCATGAAAGGGATAAGGGTTATGGCAATCCCGATGAAATGCTTGTTCATACACTGACTTTTGTTTGTGAGAAGGTCTTTGAAAAATCACATGATGCAATTGTGGATTTAGACAAGTTGTTGCGAAAGCAAAAGTGGAAAATTTTCAAACGTTTGCGTCACCATCTTTATGCCCAATATCCAAGTGAAAAAATCAAACCGTGGATACGAGAATTGATTCTGGAGCGCGAAGATTATCATCAATGGGAACACTCTTACGAATTCCAGCAGATGATACGAGCCGCTTGTGATCACTTCAAGGAAGAGTTATTGACAAAAGAAGAACGCGAGCGAATCTTTGATGCCATCCGCAGTGGCCCACCAAAAGAGGATTTCACCAAAGAAGAATTTCAGAAACGCCAGCGTTATTTCCATAGACAACAGTTTACACCCTTTACATTTGTCCTATTTGGAGAATATAAAACTTACTTCCAAGAGTTAGAAAGTGAAGCTGATGACCCGATTTCCGATGAGGACTATCCACCATTTGGAGTGAAATTTGGGGTGGCGCGTCAGCAAAGTCCACGCTCCCCAGAACACCTTGCTAATCTCAAGGATGAGAATTTACTTGACTTCATAAACGAATGGGAAAAAGAAGATAAATTTGCTGAGCGCGATCCGTTTGTAAGAATAAACATTGAAGCACTCGCCAACGCTTTTCAGACCGTTTTCAGAGAGTCAGTCATCCCTGATGCTAAGAGATTCAGGTTCTGGATGGAAAATCGCGAAAAAATTGAACGTCCCATTTACGTGCGGATGATGATTTACACAATGCAAACACACATAAAGAAAAAGAATTTCGACCAACTTAATGAGTGGTTAACATTCTGTGAGTGGGTGCTTACACATCCCGACCCAAACCCAAATCACGAGTATGAGCATAATAGACAGGGTGATGAATCCAGAGAAAATCCTGACTGGTCTAATTCACGACGAGCTGTCAGAGACTTTATCAGTGTATGTCTTGCAGAGAATGTTCCGACTACTACTCGAGAACAAATCACAAAAATTCTGAAAATGCTTTGCACACAATTTGATAAACTCTTGGATGGATATTCAACCCCAATCGATCCACTCATTGACCCATACACCGAAGGTATCAACAGCACACGAGGTCGCGCACTTGAGGACCTGGTCGAATTCGGTTTCTGGTTGCAAAGACATGATTCAGGGAGTGAAATTCCCGAAGTAACAAAGATTCTTGAAAAACGCTTTGCTGCAGAAACCGAGTATCCTTTAACACTGCCGGAATACGCTGTTTTGGGTAGTAACTACTCTTACATTTTCAGTCTTAATGAGCCATGGGCAACCAAGCATAAACCAGACTTTTTCCCACAAACGACACGGTGCGAATGGCTAGCGGCATTTAGCAGTCTGGTAAACTATAGTGATTCACTCAAGACTATCTTTGAGATTCTTCAAGACGACTTCAATTTTGCCCTGCAACATTTATGGGACTTCAAAAAGTATAATCGTTCCGAGCAAGAAACGATTGACATACTCGGTCAACGCCTATTTACCTATTACTGTGAAGGAATGTATCCTCTCATAGGAGAAGATAGCCTGCTTGAACGATACTACGAAAAAACTATCAACAAGCGAGAACATTGGGCAAATTTGTTCAAGAATACCGGCGATCGTTTGTGCAACAGTGGGAAGCACCTTGATCGAAATATGAAAAACAGAATCATTGCCCTTTTTGAATGGCGTCTTAAACAGAAAGAACCGATGGAACTAAGACAATTTACCTTTTGGTTGCAAGCCGAGTGTCTGGACGCTGAATGGCGACTGAATGCATATTCCAAAGTCTTGGATGTATGCGAACTAGAAGACTGGGGATTTCATTTTAAAACGCTATGCGAAATGTTACCAAACCACACGGCTAAGGTAGTTGAATGCTTCTTTAAGTTAACCAAAGGAAGCAAAAATGACAACCTTCACATTCAGACAGAGGAAGCAAAAACTATCTTGAAAGCAGGTCTCCAAAGTAAAGACGAAGATGTGCATCGGAATGCATCACAGGCTCATGAAAACCTGCTCAAGGCGGGTAGATCTGATTTATTGGATCTGTACGATTGATGAGAATGCATAAGGTTTGAAAATGCCAACAACTTAGATTAGCCTGACTTGTAAGCAATATTAAATATACATTTCACAGTTTTCCAAATTCCCTTGCTGTGGCACATGAATGCCCATCAAAGATTGGAATCTCGAAAAAGGTAATCTGTGAAGCCACCCGATGACGGCTTCACAGAGTTCAGGGAAACTCTTGAAGAAATAACTCCTGTTGATTTGATCTCGCATGAGATGCCACAATCGCTCAATGAGATTCAGATGCGGGCTATAAGTCGGCATCGGGACTAAACGCAATCGGTCTTTGTGGTGGATGAGGAAATCGTCCAACTTTGCCGTCGTATGACTTGAGGCATTGTCTCGGACGATAAATAGCAACTCATCGGGATACATTTCCATGAGGGTTTGCCAATGAGTTTTCATCTGAAGATGCGTTTTGTTGGCATAGATCTCATACAAGCCATCACCCGAAGGGTATTCTAAAGAGCCGATGAGGTATTTCCGCTGATTTTTGCCAGGTGTATCCACCTTATATTCAGTGCCTTGCTGGCGATAGACGCGTCCAGTCTTGGGACACCAGGACACATTGGCTTCGTCAAAGAAAAACAGGCGAGATGCCTTTTGGCTATTTTCGGGTGGCGGGAGACCTAAACGCTGAAGTTGGGTATCTGGGAGAATCAACCGAGTCGCCTCACTCGTCAACTCTCCCGTCTTGGCAAACACGACAACTCCGTGAGTTGATGCCGTTTGGCTTGATACTCGGGATCCGGACTCCCCACACGGAGTTTGCTCCGACCCGTTCGGTAGCCCGTCCGTCGTAAAGCCAGATAGATCGCTGGCGGTGTTACCGAAATCTCGTGATATGCCTTGAGATAAACTCTAATGAGTTCAAGCGTCCATTGCCGAGAGTCCGTCTGAAGTTTTTCGTATTGATTCGGCGTTTGCTCAAGAAGTCGGTCCCAGTCGGATTTGCTAAAGTGCGTGATTTTACCACGACACCCCGGTGGACTCTTGGGTATCAACGCCTCTAAACCCGAGGTGTTATACTTATGAATATAGCTACGAACGCTGGCATCTGAAAGATTGAACATCTTTGCGAGTTTCGACACCGACATACCCTCGGTGGCACTGAGTTTGATGATCAGTAAACGCCGATACCATTGCGGTTTCGTCGCTTCAGAAAGCGCAGCATCAAGACGATCAAGTGCCGACGCATCGCCAATTTCTGCGTATATCATCACTCGAGACGCTCCTTGTGAAGTAGATTTACCCAAAGTATAACTTAAAACTCTCTAAATTGATAATTTATTATTTAATATTGCTTATAAGCAATATTAAGAAATAGATTTTAGGTTTTGAGGCAGGGTGGAAAACAGGAAGACTACAAGAAACGCTGTGTTCGTTATCTTCCCGGCTTCCATACTTCCAATCTTCCATCTGATCTGTGGATGAAAAACATAAATTTAATATTGAAACTTGCTTAAGCAATTTTCAGTATTAAAACTTCAGTTCTGATCTCTATACGGATTGGCAGAAAGGAAGCATGAAAGCAATCAAATAGAGGGTTTATTCCATCTTTTGTTGTCTTTCAATCTGCCTCAAAACTGTAAAACGTATATTTAATATTGCTTAAGCAATATTAAATAATAAATTTCTAATTTAGTGGGTTTTAAGTTATACTTTGGGTAAATCTACTTCCCAAGGAGCCTTCCTTGTCATGATTTACGCAAAACTTGACGATGCCTCAGCACTTCAGCGTCTTGATGCTGCGCTTTGTGAAGCAACGAAACCCAAATGGTATCAACGTTTACTGATCATCAAACTCTCTGCCACCGAGCATATGTCGGTGCCGCAACTCGGAAAAATGTTCAATCTTTCGGATAAAAGTGTTCGTAGCTATATTCATAAGTATAACACCTCAGGTTTAGAGGCGTTGAGGCCCAAGAGTCCACCCGGGTGTCGTGGTAAGATCGCGCACTTTAGCAAATCCGACTGGCATCGACTTCTTGAGCAAACACCGAATCAATACGAAAAACTCCAGACGGATTCTCGGCAATGGACGCTTGACCTCATTAGTGCTTATCTCAAGGCGTATCACGAGATTTCTGTCACACCGCCCGCGATCTATTTCGCTTTACGGCGGACAGGTTATCGAACGGGTCGTAGTAAACTCCGTGTGGGGAGCCCGGATCCCGAGTATCAGACGAAACGGCATCAACTCAAGGAACTTGCCTCTTTGCCAAGACGGGACAATTGACGCATAAGGCGACTGAGTTGATTGTCCCGGATACCCAACTTCGGCGTTTAGAGCTGCCGCCGCCCGAGCATAGCCAAAACGCAGCGCGCCTGTTTTTCTTTGATGAAGCCAATGTGTCTTGGTGTCCGAAGACCGGACGCATTTATCGAGAGCAAGGCAGTGAATATAAGGTCAACACACCCGGCAAGAATCAGCGGAAATATCTCATCGGCTCCTTAGAATATCCGACAGGTGATGGCTTGTATGAAATCTATGCCAACAAAACGCATCTTCAGATGAAAACGCATTGGCAAAACCTCATGGCAATGTATCCTGATGAGATGTTGTTTATCGTTCGAGATAACGCTTCAAGTCATACGACGGCAAAGTTAGACGATTTCCTTATTCGCTACAAGGACCGATTGCGTTTAGTCCCGATGCCGACTTATTCTCCGCATCTGAATCTCATTGAGCGCTTATGGCATCTGATGCGCGATCAAGTCAACAGGAGTTATTTCTTTGAGAGTTTCGATCAACTCTGTGAAACCGTTATCGGTTGGCTCGAGAGATTACCTTTTTCACGATTCCAATCTTTGATGGGAATTCAGGCATCACAACAACTCAACTTGGAAAACTGTAAAATGTATATTTAATATTGCTTAAACGACTCATACCGGAGGAACTAATGCGAGAATCTAAATTTTACCAACTCATCTTGAGAGAAAACACTATTAAACACATCTCGGCGTTGTTGAAGATGAAATTTCCGTCAAATGCCGTGGATGCTGTCCTGCCTGCGATGCAAGAAATTCAGAATTTGCAACGACTTGAGGAACTCCATCTCGCAGCAGCTCAGGTGCCCAACATTGAAGTCTTCACACAAATGCTGCACGAATAGTAGGACTTACGCCGACAGGCGATAAATCGCTGGACTACGAACAGATACGCCTTGGAAATACGTGTGTTTCTCAAAAGCAGTGTGGTTCGTAGTAGTGCAATTCATTGCGCCTTGTGTAAGTCCTGAATAGTTTACAAGACGGACTCCATTCACAACTCAGAATGTTTAGATCAATCGTCCAATTTTCGGTAGAATTCACTGAGGACGCTGAGGAAACAGTGTTATTGGAAACCGAGCTCATCCGCGAGTGGAAACCGAAGACCAACCTGAAAATGAACCCTACTAAGTCTTGATACGGCATTGCCAACCAAATGCAAAAGAGAGTTCTACAAATGCCGCCCCTCTGGGGCTTGTTTTTGTCTGATACGCGTTGCTACACAAATACCGTCCCTACGGGACTAAAGAGAGGTTTTGGAGTATGCAAGGTTTGTCTCTAAAACCCGGCGCGGTTTCAAACCGCGCCTACCGGACCTGGAGAGCGAGTCTATTATTTTTTTAAAATTGACACCTATGAGTTGAACATAGTGAAACCCAACATGAGATCCAACCGCCCTCTCTCACTTCACACGAAGTTAAAAAATTAGTTAAGCAATTCTGCAAAAGACAGTTGTCAATCACAGTAGGACCATAATCCTGCAAATCTTGATTCTGATAACTGACTGCTCTACATGAAATTTCATAGTAACATTCCAAATACCTTCTATCAAAACCGTCGAAATCCCAGTCGCTGTCTATATTTACAACCTTCTTGAAACCCACTACTTTTCAGATTTTACTATGAAAACTATGAAACGCGCACGATTTCGTTTATAGGAGCGATCCACGATCATCGGGAAGTGGACTACCTCGCTGACGGCTGACCGCTGATGGCTGATCGCTTATAAAAAACTTGACAGCAGATTCGTAATAGATTAAGATTAATCAAATTGATCCTATAAGCAGAAACGGAGCTTGAAGGGTTTCTGGATTAAACAAATTATGAAAACTTATCGCGTTGCCATATTAGGGTGCCGGAGTCGCGGCACCTCGGCAGCAAAAGCGTACCACGCACACCCGCGCACCGAAATCGTAGCACTCTGCGACCTCGTCCAAGAGCGGTTAGACAATCTCGGCGAAATCGTGAACGTCTCAGCACACTTCAGCGATTTAGACGAGATGATCCGGCAGACGGCTCCGGATATCGTCGCGATCCCGACAGCAACAGAGGCACACTATCCACTCTGTATGCGTGTTCTTGAACACGGTGTGAACATTGAGGTAGAAAAACCGCTATGCATCGATCTCATTGAAGCGGATGCTGTCCTCGCGAAGGCAAAAGAGAAAAACGCTCGCGTCGCTGTACATCATCAACGACGTACGAGTCCATCGATGCAGGCAGTCGCCAAAGCTCTAAACGAAGGAAAAATCGGCGACTTACGTTACATTTACGCCAGTGGGAAGGGCTACTATGCCGGTTACGGGTTAATGAACATCGGAACACATGTTATTAACAACATGCTCCGTTTCGGTGGGAAATGTCGAAGCGTTGTGGCACAAGCAACAACAGGTGGACGTACCATCGGACACGACGATGTGCTGCCCTCACCGGCAGGTATGGGCATAGTCACAAGCGAATACGCCACAGCGACGCTCCAATTCGATAAAAATGTTACTGGTACTCTCATCCAACACCGATTCCCGAAGGTCGATACCGATGCCTACGTCATGGAACTCTACGGCACTGAAGGCAGACTCTTCTGGTCAGAACTCAAAGGTTCGTGGTGGCTCCCGACACCACATTTCGTCCCTGATGGCACGCACGACCAGTGGCAGACACTTCCATCTATCTACCCTGAGCATTTTGACCCAGACAAAGGTGCAAACGCCGACGACTATTGCTTCGTTGAAGAATATGTGAACGCATTAGATGAAAATCGAGAACATGAGTCTAACGGCGAAGAAGGTCGCCATGTTATTGAGATTTTGATGGCAATCTTCGAGTCTGCTGTTTATGGCACACGCGTCGAGCTGCCTCAGAAAAACCGAGAGCATCCGCTATTACGATGGCGTGCCGAAGCCGGTTTAGACGCGATAAAAGAGATGCCGCGCGATTACGGTAACTGGCTATCACTCGAAGACGAACGTTTATATGAATAGTTATCAGTTGTCAGTACTCAGTTGTCAGTTAAAGAAGGTTTTGACGCACCAGAGATCTCTTTTAACTGATAACCGATAACTAACAACTATTCCTTTGAGGAAGAAAACTATGCCGAATCCTACGACAAATGCTGACAATCTACCATCGATCCCGCTCACGGAAGAACAACGTTATCTCTTTGATACGCGCGGATGGCTCCTGTTCCCAGGCCTACTCAGCGAAACCGAGGTTAAAGAGATGCGCGAGTTCTGTTACCAACTCAAACAGGACCCCGAATCAATTCCTGAACACCACCGCTCACCCATCGGCGGTCCCCTTGAATCGCTAACAGATCACCCAGTTGTGTTCGGATTCATGAACGAATTTCTGACCTCCGGTTATGCCAACGAGAACTGCTACGGTTTCCGATTAGAAGGTACGTTCTTAACCATTCGAGCAAACGGGAATGACAATTTCCGTCCGCATGGTGGGCGCGGGATGCTCAACTTCCCCGGCAACTCTCATACCTATCACCTGCACCACGACAACGCACATAGCGGATTGACGCGCGTCGTCTGGGAACTCAACCCTGTTCAGGGAGGCGGTGGTGGAACGATGTTCCTTACCGGCAGCCATAAAGGTGCGTTTCCAGCTCCCAAGTCAACGGAAGACCGCAATTCTCCGCTCTGGGAGGATTACACCTGTCCGGCTGGCTCCATGCTGGTTTTCACTGAGGCGATTACACATACCGGAGCGAAGTGGACAGACGAAGAAGCCGATCGGATTGCGATTTTCCACTGCTATAATACTGTCGGGAACAAGTGGCATAAGTGGGAACCACATCCAAAGCACGTCGAAGAGATGCCGTTCAAACGCCAGACACTCTTCCGTCCGGTCTACTGTCAAGACAATACGCCAACATTAGATGCCGTGTAAAAACAGAGTAACCCAGTAATTAACACCGATGCTGCTCGAATTCATCGGAAACCTGTTTTTGACAGGGGTCCCCACCCGTTACTGGGAAGGGGGAAAAAACGGAGCGAAAACTTAATCGTTAAAAATATGAAGATTACTAAAGTTAAATCTTTTGTTTCGGAAAGCGGTCACTTCTTCGTGAAGGTCGAAACCGATGCCGGTATCTACGGTATTGGCGAAGGCGGACTACGCCGTCGCGCGCTCGCCTTAGCCGAAGTCATTCGCTCATTTGAGCCGTTTCTTATCGGTGCAGATCCCTTCCGGATTGAGCATTTGTGGCAAATGATGTTCCGCGGCGGCTTTTTCCCCGGAGGAGTTGTCCAATCCGCGGCAGTGAGTGCCGTAGATATCGCACTCTGGGACATCAAAGGGAAAGCACTGAACGTCCCTGTTTATGAACTTTTGGGCGGACGCACGAGAGACAAGGTCGTCTGTTATCCACATAACGGCGGCGGTTCGATTGAAGCAATCGTCGAGAGCTGTCGGCAAACCTACGAAGCCGGTTGGAAGTTCGTTCGATGGAGCGTGGTTGACAACTCTGACGAGGGAACGTTTGAACCCAGACGCGCGATCCGAAACTGTATTAAGCAGGTGGAAGCCGTTCGCCAAGCATTCGGCGACGATCTTGAAATACTGATTGACGTGCATACCCGCCTCGATCCAGCAGATAGCCTCGATTTTTGCAACAAGGTCGCACCCTACAATCCATTTTTCATTGAGGATCCACTTCGGGCAGAAAACCCCGCCAGTCTCAGACGGCTTCGGCAGCAAACCTCGGTGCCAATCGCAGTCGGTGAACAATTTGACAGCAAGTGGACGTTCCGAGAAGTCATTGAGGAAGACCTTATGGACTATTGCCGCGTTGATGTCTGTATCGCCGGTGGGTTAACCGAGGCACGTAAAATCGCAGGATGGTGCGAAACACACTACATCTATATCGCACCACACAACCCGTTGGGACCCGTATCCGCAGCGGCGTGTCTGCATCTCTGTTTGGCATCACCGCTCGTCGGTGTCCAAGAACTCCCACGTGCCCCGATGTCTTCACTGACCGATGTGTTCCCGGTGCAGATGCCGTTTGAATCCGGGTATCTCCTACCGCCTGAAGGTCCAGGACTCGGTATCGAATTCAACGAGGACGCACTTACGAACGTCACAACGCAAACTTATGGACCACCCCACGGCTATCAGCGCGACGACGGTGCTTATACGAATTGGTAATCTTAAAGGTAGCAGGCACAGTCCGTGTGCCGTTGCCCACTTTCAAAACGAAGGAGAACATTGAATGACAACCGCTGAAATTAAAGCGATGGCGACAGAATATATCATTAATACTTACGGCGACAGAAGTCTCGCATTCGTTAAAGGCGAGGGACCCTATCTCTGGGATGCCAATGGCAAAAAATACCTCGACTTCCTCGGCGGACTTGCTGTCAACGGTTTAGGACACTGCCATCCGAAGGTCGTCGAAGCCATCCGTGAGCAGGCAGGCAATCTATTACACACGTCCAACCTCTACTATATTCAACCGCAAGCAGAACTCGCGAAACTGCTCATCGACAACTCCGACATGGATCAGTGCTTCTTCTGTAATAGTGGTGCCGAAGCAAACGAAGCAGCGATTAAACTGGCGCGGAAATACGCCAAAGACAGCGGCAGAACAGAGGCCTACGAAATTATCACAATGGACAACTCGTTCCATGGACGGACAATGGCAACCATCACCGCCACTGCCCAGACGAAATACCATGTCGGGTTTGAACCCATGCTTGAAGGTTTCAAATACGTGCCGTTCGACGATCTGGAAGCAACGGAAGCCGCTATCAGCGAAAAGACTTGTGCTATCTTAGTCGAACCGATTCAGTCCGAAGGCGGCGTTAATATGCCAAGCGATGGCTACCTCCACGGATTACGAGAACTCTGTGATAAACATAATCTGCTAATGATCTTTGACGAAGTCCAGACAGCGATGGGGAGATTGGGGACCTTTTTCGGTTACCAGAGTTACGGTGTTGTGCCAGATGTAATTACGATGGCAAAGGCACTCGGTAGCGGCGTACCCATCGGCGCGATGTTAGCAAAACGACATATCGCGATGAGCTTCGTACCCGGCACCCACGCAGCAACATTCGGCGGTAACCCGTTAGTCACTGCGGCGGCATCTGCAACCATCAGAACAATCTTGGAAGAGAACCTCGCCGTGAACGCCGTTAAAATGGGGAATTATCTCACAGGCGGACTCATGGAACTCAAGGACAAGTATCCAATCAAAGAGGTACGTGGGAAAGGCTTACTCCGCGGTTTAGTCATGGAAGTCGATGCCAAACCACTCGCAGCGAAATGTATTGAGAACGGGCTTGTCACGATATGCACCAATGATTATGTCCTCCGATTCTTACCACCGCTCAATATCAATGCAGGTCACGTTGAAGAAGCCGTCAATATCGTTGAAAAATCAATGTCGGAAGTTCTTTAAGATGCTATGTCCTCCATGTCTAACCTCAAGTAGGAACGACCTCCAGACAGCGATTTTACGGATAGCATACGGCGTGTGTCTACTCCTGTTTGTGGTCACCGTCGGATGTAGTCCGAGTATCTCCACGATTGAGTTGTCTCCCACAACTCGTGCGGAAGTAGATAGTATCCTCAATACACTACAAGCGAGATACGATCTTACTGGCTCCTTAAAGATTACCCAGATGGTGGTAACAATTGAGGAAGGCGACCAGAGTGAGGAACTTCGGGAATCGTTATGGTATAAGAAATCGGAAAAAGGTGGGGAATTGCTCCTGATCCAAGCGTTGGGCCCAATCAACGAACCACGTGCGGTCGCAATCGCTAATCAAGACGAGAATCAATTTGTACTTGCGCTTCTGAACGAAGAAAGAACTTACCGCGGTCCACTATCCGATGGAGTTTTGCGAGAGATTTTCGGTGTGGATTTACGGGTGTCAGATGTGTTGAATGCGATCTTCGCCAATCCGTTCCTTGATGGACGTATCACCGAATTTACATCGGTTGAAAGCTCAGGTGCGAAATTTACCATCACCCGCTCGGGGGTCAAAGACGGGCATGTAGAAACCGTCACCCTATTTGTCCGTGAAGGTGAACCGCGAGTGACAGAGTGGCACATCCACGATAAAAATGGAACGCTTCAACAACGCGCCACTTTTTCCGACTATCGCAGCGTGAGTGGCATTCTACGTCCACATAAGGTTGAAATCGAACGTCCGCTTGAACAGACGCGAGTCGCTGTGAAAATCATTAAAGTTGAACTGAACGTTGAGATTAGCGATAGTAAGTTTGATGCAGCACCGTTTCTATCGGAAGATTTTGAAATTATCCCCTTGTCGGAATTGGCGAAGTAGTGGACAAAAATCGTGCGAAATATACGAGTCCGCGCCCACGCGAAAATCAACCTCTATCTGGATGTCGTAGGAAAGCGCGAGGACGGCTATCACAACCTCGAAACGATCTTCCATTCCATCAGTTTGCACGATGATGTCATCATCTCCAAACAGGAGACCAAGGACATAACGGTTCACTGTGAACATCCGAGGGTTCCGTCTGATGCCCGCAATCTGGCATACCGTGCTGCACAATGCCTCAGCGATGCTGTAGGTGGCATCGGCGGTATCGCAATTGACATACACAAACGGATTCCGGTCGCAGCGGGACTCGCAGGCGGGAGTGCGAACGCTGCTGCCGTCCTTCACGGCGTGAATGAACTCTTTGGACTCGGTTTTACACAGGAAACCCTGATGCGCTTCGGGGCGCAGTTAGGCGCGGATGTCCCGTTTTGTTTGCACGGCGGTGCCGCATTAGGACTTGGCATCGGCGACCAGTTAACACGTCTTCCGGCACTTCCTAACCTACCGCTCCTCCTTTTAAACCCCGGCATTGAAATCTCAACAGCGGCTATTTTTAAAAAGTTAAACTTTCCCTTGACAAAGCACGAAAAAGACGTTATAATTATAACGACTTATATAAAGAAGGGTGATGTCCTCGGCATCGGGAAAAACCTTTACAATCTTCTTGAGGTCCCAGTTTTTTCCGAACATCCCGAAATCGCTGCACTAAAAACCGAGTTATCTACGCAACCGCTTTGTCGCGGCGCGTTGATGTCCGGGAGTGGTGCTACGCTGTTCGCGATAATGCATGATAGCAAAGCAGCACGTCAGAGCGAATCACACTTCAGAAATAAGGTCAGCTTTTGCAAGACGACGGTAACCAGTCCTGTCGGTGTATACATTGATGATTAAAGGGCGGTGGCCAAGCGGTAAGGCACAGGTCTTTGGCACCTGCATGCGTAGGTTCGAATCCTACCCGCCCTGTCTCTTTTTTCACACGGTTCTTGAATATATAAAGGGAAAGGCAGAATTTCAAAATGCTACAAGCAAAATTAGAGGTTCAACAACGCGACACTTTCGGGAAACAGAGTGCGCGTGAGCTACGCCGCAAAGGTGGGATCCCCGCTGTATTGTATGGGCGAGCGCAAGACACCCTGTCGATTCAACTCGATGTACGAACCTTCAAACAATTCCTACGAACTTATGGCGAAAACGTCGTCATTAATATGGCAATTGATGAGGGAAATACTGAAACCGTCATTATCAAAGAAATTCAACGCCATCCAGTGGAAAAGCATACGCTGGTCCATGCAGATTTCATCAGAATCTCTCTCGATGAACCTGTAACATCAATCGTGCCGGTGGTCTTGGAAGGCAATCCGGTCGGCGTGCAGGAGGGAGGTGTCCTCGAATTTTCGCTCCGCCACGTGGCACTTCACTGTCTACCTATGCGAGCACCGACCGATATTTCGGTTGACGTGGGTGAATTGGACATCGGTGATTCTATCCACGTGAGTGATTTAAGCCTCGATGAGGACATCGAAATCCTAGATGAACCCCAACGAATTATAGCGACGGTCAGTCAACCGCGCGTCCAACTTGAAGAAATTACAGAGGTTGAAGATGCCGAAGGAGAAGGTGAAGGAGAAGGTGAAGGTGAAGAAGCCGCTGAACAACCTTCGGAACCAGAGATTATCTCCCGTAGGCGCAGGGACGACGACGAGGACGAATAACGCTGTCTGTATCAAGAAAGCACAAGGAAAGTACGTCAATAGGTATGCTGTCCCTCTTAAAGCTGGCGTGCTTTTCTTAGGCATTCTTGTTTTTGCTGTCACGCTTAGCAGTATCGCACAAGAACCCTCTGTCCGTTTCATTGATGCCGATGGAAAAACCATTGCAGAGGTGCCTGCACGACACCAAGCAGCGCAGGTCTACCTTTCCGTTGACGCGGTGAAACAGGTCATTGATCCCGCGACAACCCATCAATATAACCACCCGCGAAAACGACTCACCCTTAAAACCAAAGGTAGGCAAATCCGCCTGCAAATGGGTAAACCGACAGTTAGCATCGACCCCGGTGGACAGACACTTACGCTCTCCACACCACCTATAATTATCGCTCAGCAACCGATGCTGCCCATCGATTTTTTTAAGCAACTCCTGCCAATTCTCAACGACGTTGATGTCATCTACAATTCCAGCTTGAATAGACTACAGATAAGACCTAAGAGGGACTGGACACCGGTGGAAACAGACGACAAAAATTGGGCAATTATTGTCGATCCAGGACACGGCGGGGACAACCAAGGCTGCGAAGGCAGTACTGGGATCCTTGAGAAAAACATCGTCCTCGCACTCGCAAAACAACTTCAACGGATGAGTAAACAGCAGGGTATACAGGTTTATCTCACCCGCGAGACAGATACCAAAAGAACACATTTTGAGCGCATTCAGGTCGCTAAGCAGAAACGAGGACAACTCTTCCTGAGCTTACACTGTAACGCCTCTTTCTCACCACATGAAAAAGGCATCAGGATCTACCTCAACAACCCCAAAGGACAAATCCATTTTCCAAGTACTACTAAGCCTGCACTCACGGGGCAACGGTTAAAAATTCTCGCCCAAGCGAATTTTTTAAAGCAGAGTCATGACTTCGCCCGCGCACTACAAACGGAACTGAACTTTCTAACAGAAACCCCGGTTCAGATTATCGACCTTCCCCTCATTGCGTTATCTGAAGCCTATATGCCCGCTGTCGTTTTAGAACTCGGCTATCTTTCCAACGTCGAGGACTTAGAGAAACTTTCTAACGCTGAGTACACCGAAAGCGTTTCACAAGCGATGACTCGCGCGCTCCAACGATACATATCTTCTGTCAACCAACAGATCCCTGCAACAGCAATAGAATAATAGGACATCAAACGGTTTACGACAAATTAAGGCAGAACGCAGCTTGCCGTGGTTTAAACAACACCTCAGTATACAGAAGAAGGACAAAAATGGCGAAACATCATAACAGTGCCGGCTTTTCGAGACTCTTAGTAATTTGGGGAATAACCCTCATTGCGGTCCTCATCGGTCTCGGTGTGACACTATTGCTAATCGAAAGATCGAAGCAGGTGGTGATGCCTGTTGCACCGCCGCTGCTACCCACTGCCGCCAACCCTTCAGATACGCCACCGGAACCACAAAATGTCAATCTATTTCTGCTTGATACCACTACGCTTACACTTGTCCCAATTAAAACCGAACGGCGACTCCACAGAAAACTTACGCCACGCTTGAGTCAAGTGGTCAGAGCACTCATTCAAGAAACACCGCCTAACTTCAGAAACACGATCCCTCGTGGAACAGAACTCAACGAAGCCTACATCGACAGCCAACAAACAGCGTACTTGGACTTCTCAAGCCATCTCACCGATGGACATATCGGCGGCACAACAGCAGAATTTCTGACGGTCACGGCAATCCTCAAAACTGTCTTTGATGCATTCCCTGATGATATTAAACAGGTTCAGATTTTAATTGATGGCGAGGAAGTGAAGACGATCGCCGGGCACCTCAATCTCTCGCAACCCTTACGCCTTCCTCAGTAAAACGACAGAATGCACAAACCGGACTCAGCATGGACAAAAAAGTAAAACTCATCGTCGGACTCGGCAATCCCGGGATGCGCTACGAGCATACAAAACACAATGTCGGCTTTCGCGTGGTTGACGCGCTCTATGAAGCATTCTGTCAGCGAGATTCCCAGCCACGTCCTACGCACACATCAATTTGCAATTCGCTTGTTATACAGACGACATGGCACGACACATCTATCATCCTCGCCAAACCGATGACATATATGAACAACAGTGGTGCTGCCGTCGCCGCACTCGTCAGGCGATTTGAGATTCCGCTGCCGGAACTCTGCATCGTTTACGATGATGTTCACTTAGACATCGGTGTGCTTCGGATACGGCAGAAAGGCAGCAATGGCGGGCAAAAGGGGATGAAATCTATCATCCATCATTTAGGTACCACAGCGTTTCCACGCTTACGCATCGGTATCGGTGAACCGATTGGTGCCTTAGTCGATTATGTCCTCACCGAATTTTCGGAAGATGAAGAAATCGAGATAGCACATACTATCGATCGCGCCCTTGATGCCCTTGAAACCCTCGTCAGAGACGACATCCTGACAGCAATGAATAAATTTAATAGTCGCTAAATAGGTCCTAACGCGCCTCATAAGCGCAATAGCCTCTGACTCTAAACTTGACAAACTTAACGTAATCGGATACCTTAAGAACAAGAAAGGAAAATGCTCTTGAACTCTCCTGCAGCAAGTCTCGGAAACTTGAAGAATCGGGGTTACAAACCCCTCCTACAACAGATCGCCGTTGATGCCGTTCTAAAAGCGATACAACTCTGCGAACAGGTACAAGCCGAAATGGTGTCAACAGATGCGATTCAAAAGGCAGACCGAAGCCCTGTAACCGTCGCTGACTTCGGGTCGCAGGCACTGATATGTAAAGCGATCGGCGATGATTTTCCCGATGACACGATTGTCGCGGAGGAAAACGCACAGGCGCTCAAAGAGAACGCATCGCTCTTAGCACGCGTCACAGGCTACGTGAACCGCTTTAGCAAAGACACACAGGCTTCAGCAGCAACCATTTGCGAATGGATCAACAGGGGGAGTGGTGAAGTCGGACCGAGTTTCTGGACGCTTGACCCGATTGACGGCACGAAAGGTTTTCTCCGCCGCGATCAGTACGCGATTGCCTTGGCGCATATCGTCGATGGTGTCGTTCAACTCGGTGTTTTGGGATGTCCAAATCTGCCCTACCAACTGGATGCTACGGAATCTGAACGCGGGTGTCTCTTTGTCGCAATCCGGGGTGAAGGTACGCACCTCTACACCAAAACGGGTGAACCCTTAGCGCAAGTCCACATATCAGAGACGGTACATCGCTTCGCAGAGAGTTTCGAGTCCACACATGGTGACAGCGACGCACACGCCAAGATTGCGAACGCGCTCGGGATTACAGCATCGCCTGTTCAGATGGATAGCCAAGCGAAGTACGGCATCGTTTCGCGTGGCGAAGCGTCTCTCTATATCCGTCTCCCGAATCCGGTTTTTCCAGATTACCGCGAGTACATCTGGGACCACGCCGCGGGGATGATCGTGGTTGAGGAAGCAGGTGGGACGGTTACAGACGCGAACGGCGCGCCCCTTAATTTCTTGGCAGGAAAACGGATGTATGAGAATCGCGGCATTATCGCGACGAATGGAAAACTCCATCAACACGTTTTGAAAGCGTTGTCCAATTTATAACTAAGTATTGGACAAACCAACACGTAGGTGGGATCTCCAAATCCCAACCTTCTCACTTAAAACAATTAAGAAGCCTGTACCTCCACGCGATAAAGTACAAACTTCAGAACAAAACGATGATCTATCCATCGGGCAGATCATAACAAGAGGCCATAGTTAAAAACATGAAAGCTGGGCAAATTGTTGCACCCCGTCAGATCGAAATTATTGACATAGAACAACCGAACCTCGCCGACTATCCCGATGGCACGGTGATGATTAAAACCGTCCATAGTGCTATCTGCGGCAGTGATATGCCATCCTTCGTCCTTGAACACCCGGCAGAGAGTTATCCGCTTGGACCGGGGCTTTCGATTCACGAGGCAATCGGCGTTGTCACAGACAGTAAATCAGACAAATTCAATGCAGGTGACGAAGTCCTCGCACTGCCACGTCACATAGGCGGACTTTCGGAACACTTCCTATCGCATGAGAGTGCCACGTTGCCGTTGACGGATTTTCCACGGAAGGATTGCATCCTGATGTCGCAACCGCTTGGCACTGTCGTCTGGGCATGTCGGAAGCTGCCAAACCTGCTCAACCTCGATACGGTCATTATCGGGCAGGGACCGATGGGACTTCTCTTTTCGCACATGATAAGCAACCTCGGCGCGCGGACCGTGATTACGACGGACCTCGTTGACTTCCGACTCGCAGTGTCCAAAAAGATGCGTGCGACACACACGATCAACGCCGCTAAGGAAGATCTCGTCGCCGTTGTAGAGGAGATTACAGAAGGAAGGATGGCGGACCTGGTTATTGAGGTCGTCGGACACCAAACAGAGACTATCAATCAGTGCCTCCAACTCCTCAAGCGTGAGGGGACACTCCTCGCCTTCGGGGTGCCAGATGATCAAATCTACGATTTTCATTTCGCTGATTTCTTCCGGAAGAATCTCCGATTCATCGGTTCCGTCGGACCGGACGCACCGAACGACTTCCCTCTGGCAATGGATATGATTTCACAAGGACGCTTCAATGTGTCCCCGATTATTACGCATCATCTGCCTTTTACAGAGGCACAACTCGGATTTGAGATGGCACTCGATAAGAAAGACGAAGCAATCAAGATAGTCTTCGACTACGAATAGTCGTCCGTAGATTCTGTTCGATTTCCGTCACAGCGGCAATTCGACGGGACGTCCTTCACGGCTGGACTGGTAGATAGCAAGGATAATCTCAACGGCTTTGCGTCCTTCGCGTCCATCAATGAGATGTGAGGCATCGTGTTCAAGCCCGTTAATCAGGTTTTCCATCTGTCGCCGGTGATTTGCATGGTTAATCGCACGCGGGTCAGATGCACCGCCACCAGTGTCCGTCTTTTGGGCAAATTTTTCTCGGACCTCCGCATCTTCAGGAAGTTCGGGGTCGAATTCCCAAGTCACGATGTCCTCTTCGGCTAAAACGACGGTGCCTTTTGTGCCAGAGATTTCGGTCTTCTTCAGCATACCGGGATAAGTGGCGGTTGTGCCTTCAATCACGCCGAGTGCACCGTTTTTAAATCGGAGCGCGGCGACAGCGGCATCTTCAACCTCTATCCGTTCGTGCGCCAACGTATCGGTAAACGCTTGGACGGCTTTGACGGGACCCATAAAATACTGGAGCAGATCAATGGCGTGGATAGATTGGTTCATGAGCGCGCCGCCGCCATCAAGGTTCCACGTGCCGCGCCAACCACCGCTATCGTAATACTCTTGGGAACGGTACCATTTGATGTAGGCATCGCCTAAGGTCAACTTGCCGAACCGACCACTCTCAATTGTGGATTTAACGAGTTGTGTACTTTCAGTGAAGCGGGAATTAAAGATAGCACACAATCGAACGTCTGCGGCATCGCACGCTTCGATAATCTCATCGCACCGTTGTAAGGTGATCTCCAACGGTTTCTCGACGATGACGTGTTTACCGGCTTCCGCTGCGGCGACCGCGGGTTCTAAATGTGCACCGCTTGGCGTACAGATGCAAACGATATCTAAGTCGTCCCGTTTGAGCATCTCCGTGTAATCGGTGTAACTGTCAACGTCGTATTGATCGGTGAGGCGTTTGGCGTTCTCAGCGTTTCGTGAACTGACTGCGACCAATTGCCCATGTTCTAATTCAGAGATTGCAGCGGAATGGAAATCGGAAATCATTCCGCACCCAATAATACCAAATCCGTAAGTCTTCATGTTTTTAACTATGGTCCTTTGCTATAATCTGACCTACGGTCAGATTATCGGTTTCTGATGTATTCTGTACGCCTTGGTAAACAAGGACAGATTTTATATTTATAGAGTGAATCACACCTACGAAGCATGGAAAATAAATTATGACTTCTAATGAAAATCAAGTTCCAGAGCAGGAACCTACAGAGGAGCAAGACGCTGAGCTGGCACCTACCAATAAAGCCTTTAGAATCGTCTGCATGGCGTTTTGCCTCACAGTAACGGTGCTGTTTATCTGGGTCTGGCACCACCAAACCCAGTTCAATGACTACTATCGGAAGGCAACTTTTCTGATGCGTAACGGCGAAGCAAAACAGGCGATTGAAGCATATCAGAAGGCAATAAAAAATAAGACGCGCACACTTTTCTTCACGCAAGAACCTTCAGCTTACAACAACCTTGGACAAGCACATCTATATGCCGGGGAATACGCCTCTGCTATTGAGAACTTCAAAAAAGTGATTGAGATGGCACCCGATATCGCCGAAGGCCATGTCAATCTAACAACCGTCTATCTCCGGCAGAACTTAGCAGCCGAAGCGCGCGAGGCGGGTCTACGTGCCTTGCAAACATTTCCAAAGACTGCCTTACTCCACTACAACCTCGCATGTGCTTACGCGTTAGAGGGTGAGGCACAAAAGTCGGTAGACTCGCTCACGCAAGCAGTGAACCTCAACCCGGACCTCAAAATCTTTGCCCAGGAAGAGGGTGCACTTAAAGGAATTGTTTCTGAACTTCCATAACGGAAATTTGGATAGTTCTGATCAGAGGTTATCAGACTGAGACAGCACATTCACCAGATTCTTTGGTACACCACATTTCCTTAGCCGAATAGGAAACCTTTGATTTCGGAAACGCACCGGAGTCCTATTGATATCTTTAAGTTGTAGTTTGGAAACTCCCTTACCGTGAAACAGAATAGGGATGCAAGTAGTTTCGAGGACTCGCGGTATTAAGTCAGAAAACAAGTCTACACTTCCTTGCAGCTGCTCAAATACATCTGTTGCTTTAAAGGTACCACTCTTGAGTTCAATTATAACCATCACCAACCTGTTTTTGACAGTGTCTCCGTAAATTAGAATCCTGTCGCATCGTTTGCCTATGATCCGATTTGCAGGGAATGCCATATCTACGTCTATCACAATCCGCTCGCGTGGAACACCAGCCATGTCCACACGGCATCCACGACCGCTACACGAGTTAATAAGGTTTTCTTCGCCAACTCGTTCTCGGATTTCGCCGAGAACTTCACTCATCATCACCTAATTCTTCCTCATTCAGGAGATGTTGTTGGAATTCAACAGCATCATTATGGAGTTCCTCAGCAACGTCGTAGTAATCTTTCGGCTCTATGCCTTCAATGTTATCAAACGGTATCTCCGTCACCGGCTCGCCTCCACGGAACCACCATGCGCCAACGTCCTCTTTCGTCAACCAAGCCGTCGGTTCCGTCTTATTTTTCCCCAGCTTCATTACTTCGCCTTCGCGAATCAAGTTGCCGATTTGTCCAAGGAGCCAGTCGCTATGTGTCGTTATAATCACACGCACACCCGCGCGAACTAAACGAACAAGGGTCAAAGCAACCTTGGTTTGGGCAGCGGGATGTAGATGGGCTTCGGGCTCTTCAATAATCAATGTATCCCCAGGTTGAACTATTCCGCGCAGAAACAGCACAAGTGGCACAAGTTCCGATACCATTGACGAAGATTGAC
Source organism: Candidatus Poribacteria bacterium (assembly GCA_965246985.1). Lineage (GTDB taxonomy): Bacteria > Poribacteria > WGA-4E > WGA-4E > WGA-3G > WGA-3G. Next base: position 5,896,184 of record OZ251998.1, read on the forward strand.
TCATACGCAGAGTCTGTTCCGATTTCTGCGGACGATAGCGAAATTCTGGATACCCTGCGGGTTTCCTAACCTCTACTTCTCCACGTAGCACTTCATCTTCCAGAACTTTGGCGATGCCACTCATTTCATCTGAAGATACACACCCTTCCTCGTAACTTATGATTTGCTTTAGAAAATCCGCTATTATTCCCGAGAACGTAGCATTTCCAGAGGAACGCTCCAATCCGCCAGGGGTGGCGAGATCCACAAGCGAACTGGTAATTACCCCATGGGTTTCCATGATACTACTCCGAGCAGCAGGCAAGTAATAGGATTTCGCTGATATCTGCCTAAAAAAGCGAAACGGAATTCCCTGATCTTTAACGTCAAGTGCCCTTTGGAATATGTCCCTATCCTCGGAACTCAAAACTATATCTTCGTTGATAAATTTGTCTGCCTTAGTATCGGAGTCATAGAAATCGAAAGACCAGAGGATTTGATTTTCCTCGCGGACCTCAAAAGAAGCCTTCATTGCTTCACCTTGACTCTTCGTGAACCTTGCCAACTCTGAAACAGACTCAAAATCAAAGCATCGTTTGAGTTCATTTTCAAGCACTTCAGAATGCGCAGAGCCGGACTGCAAGCGGTCGCGTACCCACATAGGTAAATCTGAAAACTTGAATGGCTGATTAGCCACTGCTAACTTTTTAAGCACCTCTTGCGTTTCTTCCAACAAGGTCTGAGTTGAGAGGTCAGCGGGTTGCGAATAATAAATAGGGTCAAATCGGGAAGTATTGTAGTACGACCATGGAACTCGTGAGATTCCATCAAAGGTACGCTGTAATGCATAAATGAGCGCGGCGAGATATGTCTTGCCGGTGTTGCTCTCACCGACAAACACAGTCAGCGGACGAAGATCTATCTCCGCCTTCTCTATAGGTCCAAAATTCTCCACTGCGATATGAATATTCGGTGATTGCTGTTCATCTTTGGTTTTCTGCATTATCTTCACCCCTACCGGCGACGGTTTTAAACCTATTATACGCCTATACCCGCTTGTTTGCAACGAAAAATGGGCGAGAATGAATCCCGCCCATCTCACTTAGAACAGGCAATGGATAGATGTCTTCCACCGCTATCTCTTCAAATTGCCCCACATCGTCGCCAGTTTACCGCGAGCGGAAACAGCGAGCGTATCGTTGACGATCTTCTGGAGTTCAGCTTCAGAAAGCGCATAGTTGGCTAACATCAACTCATCAATACGTCCCTGAAAGAAACGCGGGCAACACCCGTTATTCTCGCCGCCGAATAGTAAGCCTTTATCTGCTCTGCTCATACCAGGCCCCTTCTGTCCGATAGCCGTGCCATCAGATTCGCCATTGATATAGAAACCGGCTTTGCTCCCGTCCCAGACAAGGGCAACATGGCTCCACTCTTTCGCCTTTATTTTGCCATCAGAAATATGGTAACCAGGACTACTGGTCTCGTAGAAATAGTAAGCGAGTTTCCCCTCTCCCGGTTCAATTTGTAGATAATAGGTGTTCTTGTAGAAGATAGTGAATTTGTTCTCCTGACCACCCGCTGGTAGTTCGTCAGGGTAAATCCACGCCATCATCGTGATCGCTTCATCTATATCGATCTCATCGGAGTGTGCGACCTCTATGAAATCGGCTTTGCCGACCGCACCTGCCATCTGCACGGCATCACCGAGGATGCCTTCAGTCCATTTCACATTCCCAGTAAATTCACCGACTAAGCCAGCAGTCGCCTCCTCGCTCTTTTTCCCGTTGCCTTCGTCGAAATGCCAGACATATAGTTGCTTACCGAGTTGTTTCACGTTACCCTTTCCGCCTGCAGCGTAACCCGCAAAGCAGAGAGATAGACTTAGAAAAACACATAGCATCGTAAGATTCTGGGTTCTCATCAGTGGTTCCTCCTCATAGAATGAACAGAAAGGCGGGTACAAGATAAGCACCCGCCCTTCCAGTAGAACTTGACAACGAGCAGGCATTGTGGCACTGCCGCTATGACAGAGAATATATCTGCTTTACATCTTTAACTTGGCCCATGTTGTGGCAAGTTTGTCCTTCGGAGACACAGCAAAGAAGACCCCATTTTCCATATCTTGGTTAATCTCATCAACGGAGAGGGCGCGGTTGTAGATTGCCACCTCATCAACTAAGCCAATCATACCGGCGAGTCCTGTCTGTCCCTTACCGATACGGAAAACAACGTCAATGCTGTTAATCTTACCCGCCGGGCCGAATTCGACATCTAACTTGCCATCAATATATTGGCGAATCATATCGCCATCGTAGGTAGAAGCGACGTGATGCCATTGCTCTAATTTGGGTTTAATCGTCTGTTTATTCCGAGAGCCTTGCCACCCGCCGATGTTAATCCACGTCTCAATCTGTGGGGCACCGGTAAACTGCGCGCTCCATTGGAGACAATAGCCTCCGACATTCGCAGCGCTCCTGCGTCCCATCAAGTTAGAATCGCCTTGGGATTCTTCAGGGAAAAACCATCCTTGAATCGTGAGTTCATCGGTGATGTCAAGTTCAGGGACTGCGTCAACTTCTACAAACTTTTCGCTGTCCTCAAGATGAACAGCACCGCCATACTTGCCATCTTTCGACCAAACTGCCCCTTCAAGGGTGCCTTCAAGGTTATTTCCACTCACGTCTTTAACTTTGCCACCGTCGTCTTCGTCAAAGGTAAAATACAACATGAGCGCATCGTCATCGTTTAATGCCCATGCGCTGACACAGAAACTCAGGGCAATGATGGAAAAAACTGTGATAATCGGTTTCATTACAGTGGACTCCTTTTTAGAGTTCTTGGTTGTCAGTACGATTTGCTCCGCAAATCTTTCAGCGGTCAGTAACAAGAGGTATTTGGAGTTCCATACACCCTCTTACCTGACTGCTGACAACTGATAACTGACAACTATTTAAAACGTAGAAATCTGAATTTCCTTCGCGGTGATAAACTCAAGGAGAGCAGGCACGCCTTCCTGTGTTTTTTGGATACCGCGCTGGATCGCCGGAATAATTTGGTCCGGTGTCTCGACACGTTCACCATAACCACCGAACGCTTTAGCCATATCTGCGTAGTTGCCGGAAATGTCTGTACACCGATATTTCTCGGTAGAGACAGGCATAATCGGAATCTCAATCGCCATAGAGAAGTTGTTGAAAAGCACTGACAAAATCGGAATTCTTTCCCGTACAGCCGTCTCGAAATCCATACCGGTAAATCCGATGGCTGCGTCCCCCCAGACGTTGATACAGAGCGCATCTGGTTTAGCGAGTTTGGCACCCATAGCGAGTCCGAGGCCGTAACCGAGTTGTGTCGTTTTACCCCAACCGATATAGGTGAGCGGTGCCACAGACTGCCAGAACGGTGAGAGCTGATCTCGCGGGCTACCCGCATCGTGTGTGATAATCGTATTTTTGACATCAACGGTGTGCAGCAGATCCCAGATAACACGATACGGTGTCATCGGTACTGCGTCGGAGGTAAGTTTCGGTGTCCACTGTTCCAGCCATTCCGCTTTGACAGCACCAATCTCCTCCGTAACAGCAGCGGTGCGTTCTTCGGATGCACCACTGGAACGCTCACGAACGGCTGCTACCAATCCCTCTAAAATCAAGCCTGCATCGCCAACAAGAGCAGTTTCAACGGGAACGTCCTTGTTGATGTCCGCTGGATCTAACGTCGCGTGAATAACCCGTTTCCCCTCAGGAATCTTGACCCCGAAACTGGTGCGGGTGAAGCTGCATCCGATACCGAAAAGGAGATCCGTTTTTTGGAGATAGTGATGCACGGGTTTCGGAATCGCGCGACCGCCGGAACCGAGTGCTAACGGATGGTCTTCTGGAAAAGCACTTTTTCCACCCAAACTCGTTGTCACAGGTGCTGCCAGCAGTTCCGCTAATTCTTTCAAAGAATCCCAAGCTTGGGCATAATGCACACCTTGTCCTGCATAGATGACGGGACACTCCGCATCAAGCAGGGCATCTGCAGCCGCTTCAATTGACGCGCTATCAGGTCCGTAGCGTACTGTTGGAACAGGGACCGGTTCAAAAGGTTCGGGAATTTCTTCACCAAACAGGTCTGACGGGAATTCAACGAGCGCGGGACGCGGTCTACCGTTTCGGGCTTGCGTGAAGGCACGGCGCATGGCTTCGGGAACAGCACTCGGTAAGGTAACCTGTTCACACGACTTCGTCACGTGACGGTAGTTGAGGGCAGAATTGAAGTTCGGCTGAATGTGTGTCAATCCCCTCGAATATCCCATCGGTAAGACGACAATAGGCGCGGAGTCCCCATAGGCTTGCGCGACACCACCGAACGCGTTCTCGGAACCGGGTCCGCTTTGCATGCAGAATACACCGATCTTTTGCCCGGAGGTCATTCGGCTCATCGCGTCTGCCATGTGAAGTCCAATACGTTCCTGTCTGACGATAATCGGACGGATATCCAGTTTCGCCGCCGCCTCGATTATAGGGTTAACCGGATAGGCGAACAGGTATTCTACACCCTCCGCTTTAAGGACTTTTGCGACTGCATCAACAACTTTCATATTTTTAATGTTCCTTTTTAGAGTCGTCAGTTTTCAGTTATCAGTTATCAGTTAAAACGGGATCTTCTTTAATCAAAGGAAATCCTCTTAACTGACGACTGTTAACTGTTAGAGAAAAAAGGTTATGTATTGGGACTCGTCGGTACGCCGGCATCCATCACAAGTGGAAAACTATCGCCCGCCAATTTATCGCCATCATTAACGGTAACAAAACGCTTCATCACGTGATTGCCACTTTCATCGTAGAGGGTCTCACCGGTCATGTAATGCACCGCAATCGCACGACGCGGGCCATCACTGGTGTTGTCATGCGAGCCGTGCCATGTCAATGCATGATGGTAATGGACATATCCTTTCGGTACAGGGCAAAACTCCTCCTCCACTTCATACGCTTCAAAGCAGTTGGGCATTGAATGGATATCTTTGACGGAATGCAGGAACGGAATCTGATTGCCCCAATGGTAGGAACCGGGAACCATGCGCATACACCCATTGCTTTCATCAACATCGTCCAACGCTACCCAAGCACTTACCTGACTCGTTTTCGGGGTGAGAATGGGCCAATAGGGTGAATCCTGATGCCACATATTGGCACCACCGACTTTCGGCGGTTTGTATTGGATCTGGTCGTGCCAGACCCGCAACTCCGTCGCCGACATGAGTTGACCAATCTCTTCCACGATGATCGGATTATGCACGAGTCGATGATAGGCAGAACTTGCTTCCCAAATATTAACGATCTGCCAGACCGGGCTATCCTCCCTACCGCCGAGATTGGCGATGTGCACCGGCTGCGGAATATCGGTTTTTTCGTAATCATCAATCACGCGTGTCAATTCGGAACGCAATTCATCTACCTGTTCATCACTTAAAACACGACTTCCGAGGAGAAAGCCTTTTTCACGAAAGGTGTCAACCTGGGCTTGGTTGAGCATATCTATTACCTCCTATAGCATCTATCTCTTGTTATGCCTATAAAAAGATTTATGCACTGGGTTTCGTCGGCACCCCTGCATCCATCACAAGTGGGAAACAATCCCCTGCCAATTTATCACCATCACTGACGATAACAAAAGGCTTCATAAGGTGGTTACCACTTTCATCATAGATCGTTTCACTTGTCATGTAATGCACCGCAATCGCACGACGCGGACCATCACTGGTGTTGTCATGCGAACCATGCCACGTCAAAGCGTGATGGTAATGGACATGTCCCTTCGGCACAGGGCAGAGTTCAACTTCTAATGCATTATCTTCAAAGCAATCCGGCATTGTATGGATGTCCGGGATCTCGCGCAGAAACGGCATCTGGCTGCCCCAATGATAGGAACCGCGAACCATACGCATACACCCGTTGCTTTCATCAACATCGTCCAACGCTACCCAAGCACTTACCTGACTCGTTTTCGGCATGAGAATCCCCCACAACGGTGAATCCTGATGCCAACGGTTGACACCACCGACCTGCGGCGGTTTGTACTGGATCTGGTCGTGCCACACGCGCAGCTCTGTCGCTGACATCAGTTGCCCAATCTCTTCCACAATGGCTGGATTGTGAACGAGTCGATGATAGGCAGAACTCGCTTCCCAAATATTAACAATCTGCCAGACCGGACTCTCTTCCTTGCCCCCCAGATTGGCGATACGCACCGGCTGCGGAACCTCAGGTTTTTCGTAATTATCAATGACGCGTGCCAATTCTGACCGCAATTCGTCAACCTGTTCATCACTTAGAACCCGGTTTCCGAGGAGAAAGCCTTTTTCACGAAAGGTGTCAACCTGCATTTGGTTGAGCATGCCTATTGCCTCCTATAGCATCAATTATTTCTTATTATTTCTTTAGGTGCCAGTTACCCTATTTTTGAGTTCAACCCATTCTTCATCGCTGAGTTTTGGGGGCCACGCGATCCGCTTGCCGATAAGCGCAGACCGATATGCCGCCATAATCAGATCAAAACCGAGCATCGCGAATTCCAATCTATTCCGATGGGGTTGGTTCTCGTCATCAAGCCACGTAGCAATCGCTTCTGTAAACGCTCGTTGTCCAAATTTGTCATCTTCGCCGAAGTGGGTTTCCTCAACGAAGTGGTGTGCCATACCGTCAAGCTGATAGCCCCATGAACCGTTTTCTCGCCACCACATCCGACCTTTTGTCCCCCAAAAATCGAGGTTGCACCGCGGGTTACTGCCGGGAAAGTCAATGGTTCCAAATGCTGTCCGTGCGGATTCAAAAAAGACGCGCGCCCCGTTCTCAAACGTATAAATCGCCATCAAGTCTTCCGGACATTGCCGATGTGGGATGTCATAGATTTCGGCACCTTCAACGGCACCCCAGACGTGTGTAATCGGGATGTCTTTAAGAGCAAATAGCACGACATCCATCAAATGGGTATCCATATCGGTAATGTCGCCTTCGGTGCAGGCGCGAATGAAATGTATGTCCCCGAGACTGTCGTCGGCGAAGAACTCCAGCAGCTTCTCAGCAAACGGCAGGTACCGCCGTTGGTGATTGACGATAATCTTTAGTCCCGTTTTCTCGTATGCGGCGGCAAGTGCTTCTGCTTCACTGGGTCTGAGCGCAAGCGGTTTTTCTATTACCAACGCTTTAACACCTACTTCGGCGGCAGGTTCTACCCAGATATGCCGCGGCACCGTCGGCTCTGTTACAGCATGGACGATATCGGGTTTCTCTTTTTCCAACATCTCAACGTAGTCTGTATACCCTGGAATGTCGAGTTCTTCCACTGCTACTTTTAAACGTTCCTCGTCAATCTCGCAGATGGCAATTACCTTCATATTCTCAATGCCAGCATAGCATCGGGCATGGTGGACACCACGCCTACCTCCGACAATCGCGGTCCGATACATCGCCATAATGTGCCTCCTCATTGAAGCGTGCAACTCACATGTTCCTGAAACTTGCCATTATATTAACATGCTCACGAATTTGTGTCAACTGTTGGGTGTGTAAATATTTCGGCAGAGGTTTAGAACCGAAGTTATCATTAGAGGCGTTTGAATATATTTTTTATTCTTTTTTTGTCTGAATCGCGGATTATCGCGGATTTCACAGATTTCGCGGATTTTAAGACACCTGTCAAACCTGCCCGTAGCGAACGCCAAAAGCATGCACCGCGGACGGAACCTATCAGAAATCGTGTGTGAACCTTGTTTCTCTTGGGGTGTTATGGTAAAATAAGCCGAAAAGGAGGTCCGAGGGTGGTTTATTTTCTTCAGGATTTGCGGCAAAATCGCATCAAAATTGGTTACGTTGATGTGATGTCTGTAGAAGATCGGGTTCATCAGATAAAGCTTAATAACTAAAGGGTTGATTCGTTTACTTGCTACTATAGAGGGTAAGCGTGAACGTGAACTGCATCAGCGATTTCAGGATTCCCGTCTTGTAATAAATGTTAAGATGGGGGACTGGTTTCGGATGAGTGACGATTTATGTTGTTTTATCTCGTCTTTGAACCCGAAACTCCAACTGCTTTCTGATTCTGGTATGCGATGGAAAACTGGCGAATGCGTGCGGGTTGGATCGTAGGTGGTCAGTCAAAGGAAGGAGCGCGGCGGACTCGCCTATCCAATCCGTGTAGCGGCGGTAATGGAAGGCGGTGGATGTGCACACTCACACTGCCACTAAATGGAACGGTCGGTGACGCTTGGCGGTTTGCTGTTGGAGTAGCGTCAGCATAGTGTCAGTGGAACGGAACGAAAAGCACCGGGAGATCCGCCGTAGCGATAGCAGTGGAGCAGAGGCAGTGATGTATACTTACACGACTGACGGAGCGGAACTGTAGCAGTTGGATGTCTACCACGCTTGCGCATTTCACTTACTAAACTGATACCTGTAGCTCCGCGTGTTGACATGGGTATCCTTAAGTACTTCTCCACCGTCTATTACGCTTTCCATGTATGATTACTTCAACTTTGTCTTGTTCTTCTAGCATTTCCAAAATCGTAATAACTATTGATGAATAGCGCGCACTCGTGCTTGTCACCAAAGGATCAATATCGAGTTGTTGGGTTATTTCTGCAGGAGATATGTCCCGCGGACTTACTTTTTTCAAGACCTCTAATATAGCCTCTTCAAGGTAATTTAACCCCTTCCGAGTTTTTTGTTTTGACGATAACAACATTTGGTTATTCTCCTATAAAAAAGCGGCAGACTGAGAAATCTACCGCACTAATACACTAGACAACGCAGAAAACAACGAAAGAAGTAAACAGGATTGCAAAATCCTGCCATCAAAATCAAATACAATTCGTGGTACTTTCTGAAGTTCGTCTATGCTACGGCACTTGCCATCTCGATAATTCTGAACTGCTTTTTCAGCAAGGTGATCCAACCGTCCGGCTTTCACGTCTTCTTCAAACTGCTTTTCCCATGCTTCTTCTTCGGCGACGAGTGCCACATGAAGTCTCTTTTCAAGGGTTTTCAGCAGCACGGCTTCCGTCGGTTCCTCGCACTTGACTTTTGGAACCTCTGGAATCCACCCAAGCCAGTTCGTGCCGTTTCTTTGGATGTGGGCGGTATAGGTCTCCTCAAAGACCTTGTCCTGAATTTCGACAGTCTTTATTTGTTCCACAGTTTCCTCCCTCGGATCAAGTTAGCCAGATTTTTTCAGGGTCATACCCGGCGGCAGAAACGGAATTGGGATTCCGCTTCGTAGCAGTGCCTCCCTAAACTGGTTAATTAAATTATACCGCAGATGTCTCAAGAACACAACCTTTTTTGCAATGTTTCCAGAGGCGTTCAGTTACCAGTTTTCAGCAGTCAGTGCGGAGTCGCGACCGAGACGTCGCTCCTACAAGAAAGAACCCACCATTGGAAAATCGAAAACTGAATGGCTCTGACGTTTTTTCAGAGCCATTCAATTGTCGGTGTGGCTTCACAGAGGTAAAGGTAAATTATGCTATCAGAAATAGCGTGACTTTTCACGCTATTTCTGATAGCATACACCTCATTATACAACCACATATTTTGAGGTGAACCATGACGAAAACAACGTCCCGCCACTTACTTGACATATTAGCAGAAGTCCCCGATTCTCGCAACAATCAAGGCAAACGACACCCACTCTCTGCCATCCTCGGACTCGCCGTGATCGCTATGATGTGTGGCTCTCGAAGTTATGCTGCCATTGCCCAATGGGGACGCACTTATCACGCAGATCTCCCAAAAGCACTCGGATTCAGACGCAGAAAGACACCGTGTGCCTCAACACTCCATTATGTTTTCAAAGACCTTGATGCCACCGCTTTGGAAAACAAACTCACGCAGTGGGCAATAACTGTCTTTGAAGACTTACCCCCGGAAACCGATACACAAGCTCTCGCCATAGATGGCAAAACCTTATGCGGGAGTGATAAACAGGATGCCAAGATTACACATCTGTTGTCCGTCGTTTCTCATCAACTCGGCATCACCCTCACACAGCAACCTGTCGATGCCAAAACAAATGAGATACCTATCGCAACACAGATCCTTCAGACTTTCGATGTCTCCGGAAAGATCATCACAACAGATGCCCTCCTGACACAGAAGGCATTTTGCCAAACGCTGTGTGAAAAAAAAGCCGATTATGTCTTACCTGTCAAAGCCAATCAGAAACAGACCTATGAAGATATAAAACGTCTCTTCACACCCGAAATACCACCGAAAACTGACGTTGACCCCCAAGTCTATCAAGCACGCACATTTGAAACACTGCATCAGGAAAACAAGGCACACACCGACACGTTTTCCGCTGTAGAAAAGGCACATGGATACATTACAACCCGAACCTTGACGACTTCCACTTTGCTCAATGAACACTTGACTTGGCCGGGACTTGCGCAAGTCTATGAATATCGATCACAGCGGAAGCATATACGCACCCAGAAGATAACTCACCACACCCAGTATGGCATTACAAGTTTATCGCCACAGCGAGCATCTGCCAAACGCTTATTGGAACTCCGGCGGGGACATTGGGCAATAGAAAATCTCTCCCATCGCACACGCGACGTGCTGATGGGTGAGGATGCCTCACAGGTGCGTTGTGGCAACATTCCCCAAGTCATGGCAGCCTTGCGCAATACCGTGCTAACACTCCTGCGCATCTGTGGATATACACGCATCGCAAAGACGTTCCGATTTTTCGCCGCACACCCTACAGAAGCACTAAAAATTATGCAAAAAACAGAATCTGACAATTGAATGGCTCTGGACGTTTTTTAGTTCTATGTTGTTAAATTCGAGTGCTTGTGATACAATGCGGCAAGATAATCTTTCTCGCAGGAGCGTTATATGAAGATTGATAAGATTGAGTCGTTTTTTATTCGGAACGGCTACGTGATTCGGATTCATACGGACACGGGTATCAGTGGTGTGGGGCAGACCGCCTGTTGGGGCTATCCAGAAGCCGTTGATCAAATCGTGAAGACGTTTGAGAAATATCTCATCGGGCAGAACCCGTTGCGGATTGAGCACCATTGGCAATACCTCTACCGTATGGGTCCGTTTCGTGGGACAGCACTGAGCGGTGCCATCAGTGCGGTGGACATCGCCTTATGGGACATCAAAGGCAAACACCTCGGTGTCCCGATCTGGGAACTGTTAGGCGGTAACTGTCGTGATAAGATCCGTTTGCATCTTCTCGGCGGTGGAGGCACCCCGGAAACGATGTTTGAAGCGGCAAAAGCAGCCGTCGAAGAAGGCTTTACAGCACTCAAGTTTGATCCGGTGGTCGGCAATTTCCAAGATATGGCAGTTGATCGGCTCGTCAAGACCGCCCGCGACCTTGTCGCAGCAGCGCGAGAAGGCGGTGGACCCGATCTTGATCTGATTGTCGAAGTACATCGGAAACTGACACCGATGAACAGTATCGTATTGGAATCTGCTTTAGCACCGTTTAATCTCTATTTCATTGAAGACCCTATTCAGATAGACACCCTCACAACACAAGCGGAATTAGCGAAACGGATGACAACACCCCTCGCTGTCGGTGAACGCAATGTGAGTATCTGGGAATTCCGTGAACTCCTTGAAGCAGGGGGACCACAATATGTGCGTCCGGACCTCGGTTTGGCAGGCGGTATCACGCACTGCAAGAAAATCGCGGCGATTGCTGAAGCGTATCACAGCGCGGTTGTCACGCATAACTTCCTTGGACCGCTTATTACTGCTGCATCAATTCACTTGGATGCAAGTATCCCGAACTTCATCACACAAGAATATACGAAAGGCGATGAATCCCCAGATTTCGCTGTTTATAAAGTGGCGTATCAGCGGGAGGGCGGCTATATTCCGATTCCTGAAGTTCCGGGTTTGGGTATTGAACTTGACGATAGTTTAATCGAGCAGAATCCTTATCAACCGATGAACACCGGTACGACACCTCTGCGTGAAGACGGCTCTGTCGCTTACGCGGTGTAACAAAAGGTGGAGGAAATCAAAGATGAATGCTGACGAAAAATATCTATTCGATCTGAACGGTTACCTTGTTATCAAGAACGTGCTAACCCCCGAAGAAGTGGCACTCGCGAACGAAGCTATTGACAAACATAGTGATCAGGCACGCATCCGTCCACGCGATCAGACGCTTGATGGCGGTTCACCAGAACTGAAAGGCGAACAGGGTAGAGGTGAACTCGGCGGTATGCTTGGATGGGAAGAGCCGTGGTGCAACCCGTTCCGACACATGCTCGCACATCCGACACTCGTTCCTTATCTCAATGTGATACTCGGAAAGGGCTTCCGCATGGATCATCATATGTTCCTCATTTCGATGGACAAAGGTGCGGAAGGCTTTATTTTTCATGGATCCTCCGGTCCCAGCTTCGATCCGAACCAGTACTACATCTTTCGCGATGGACGCATGCACAACGGTTTGACCGTCGTCACGTTTCAGTTGACAGACGTACCACCCGGAGTCGGTGGGTTAATCGTCATCCCGGGCAGCCATAAGAGCAACTACCCGTGTCCGCAAGAGATGCGGCTTTACCAGAAACACCAAGAGCACATCCGGCAACTTGTCTGCGATGCAGGCGATGCCATCATCTTTACGGAATCGGTGACGCACGGCACACTCCCGTGGACTGCCGAACATCCGCGACGCTCAATTTTGACGCGCTACACGGCGGGCAATATGGCGTATGTCCCTGCCTATGAGATACCGGAATGGGCAAACGAACGTCAGCGCGCTGTTATGGAACCTCCGTATCACTCTCGATTAAATCGTCCCGTATTGGAGACGTAGGAAGGAATAGCCGATATGTCTACTTCAACGAGTGCAATTCTTGGCTTAATCTTCTTAGGCCTCGCGAATGCCTCTGTTTTCTTGATGTTTAAGTTATGGGGCTACCCATTTAACAAAGAAACACATAAGAGTGAAGCACCACCTTCTTTGATGCTGCTCCACCGGTTCATCGGTTATGCGTATGCGATACTCTATGTGTTTATGATGTGGCACATGGTGCCGCGTTTATGGAATTACCAAGTCGAACTACCACCGCGCACCGTCGCACATCTGATGCTCGGCATTACGATCGGTGTGCTGATTCTCGTCAAGATCGCTATCCTCCGGTTTTTCCGGCATTTTGAGGAATCAATGCCGTATATCGGTACGTGTCTGCTTCTTTGTACATACCTCTTGATTGGATTGTCGGTGCCGTTCACATTCCGCGAAGCCGCATTGCGCACACAAACAAGGGCATTCAGTGATGAGGGTATGGCGCGCACCCGCAAGTTACTTGAAAATGCTGGATTGCCAACGGAAGCACCACTTGACGAACTCGCGTCAAAGCGAAAATTGCGGGAGGGTCAGCATGTCCTACAAGGTAAGTGTGTTGTCTGCCATGACTTACGCACCATCCTCGCGAAGCCACGCACCCCAACCAACTGGGTCAGCCTTGTCAATCGGATGGCGATAAAGCCGATGATCGGTGAACCCATTCACGAGGAAGAAGAGTGGACAGTCTCGGCATACCTCATCGCGATTACACCCGATATCCAGACTTCCGTCCGGCAACAGCGACAAGAACAGATGCGATCAGACGAAGCGAAGGCGGCTGCACAAATCGCAACAGTCGTTATGGAAGCGGAAGCTGCAACGGATACAGCACCCGTAACTTACAATGAAGCAGAGGCGAAAGCACTCTTTGAGGATAAATGCTCGCAATGTCATCCGTTCACGGATGTAGAAGACTATCCGCCACGTTCTGAAGAGGAAACAACCGAACTCATAACACGGATGATCGATATCGGGCTCTACCTTGAAGAAGAAGAGATTGAACTGATTGTACGCTATATTAACGAAAACTATCTGGAAAGTGAATAGGAGGACGGACTAATTAAGAACTGTCCGTCGCCTTCCCTGACAAAATACTGATAGACTGGCTTCTTATTGATAATACTATTCATTGGCGGGGAGAGTCTTGAATTAGTCCTGTAAAAATGACGAAAATAAAGATCGCTGACTTCAGCGAACTTAATGACCGCGAGCCGGCTTACGCGCTCGTTGCGAATGTGGATCTTGTTGTTATCCGCTATGATAACGAAGTTTCTGTACTTTACGGCAGATGCCATCACCGGGGCGCATTGCTTGCAGACGGTTACATTGATGGCGAAAACCTAATCTGTGGCGTTCACTACTGGGATTACCACTACGATACCGGTGTTAGCGAATATCAGAACACGGAACGCCTCGCCAAATTCAATGCGTGGATAGAGGGTAATACCGTCTACGTTGATGAAGACGAAATTCGGGAGTGGGAACGCCAGAACCCGCAACCTTACCATCGTGACGAATATCAGGGGAACTACCAAGACATCCACGGTACGCCTGAAGAACCTTATGTCTCCCAAATTCAGGAATTGGCACGCAACGGGTTAAGCAAGGTCGGACACCACGGTCAAACCGAGGCGATGGGGGTACTACGCGAGGACCTACCGAATTGGGACGCGCTGCAGTTTGTGGTTGCGCAGCTTCACAAAACACCGCATCTTGATGAAGTGCCAGTCGGCACGGAGTTGGTTATCGGTCCGCGAGCGAAGAAACCGCTAAAACTTGATATACCAATATTTGTCTCCGACATGAGTTTCGGTGCCTTGTCCGCTGAAGCGAAAATCGCATTGGCGAAGGGCGCGGAGATGGCAGGCACAGGCATCTGTTCCGGTGAAGGTGGGATGCTATTGGCTGAGGCTGAAGCAAACAACCGCTACTTTTATGAACTCGCTTCAGCACGATTCGGATTCTCGTACGACAAACTGGAACACGCACAAGCCTTCCACTTCAAGGGTGGACAAGGCGCGAAAACAGGAACAGGTGGACACCTCCCCGGCAGCAAGGTGACAAAGGAGATCGCCGCTGTGCGTGGGCTGCGTGCCGGAGAACCCGCAATCTCACCGGCACGGTTTCCCGATTGGGAAACCCTCGATGATTTTGCAAAATTTGCGGAATTAGTACGGAAAGAGACCGGTGGTATCCCGATCGGGTTTAAACTCTCAGCACAACACATTGAAAAGGACATCGAAGCCGCACTACACGTTGGCGTGGATTATATTATCTTAGACGGCAGAGGCGGCGGCACAGGTGCCGCACCGCTGCTATTCCGAGACAACATCTCAGTCCCGACAATGCCAACGTTAGCGCGTGCTCGGAAATACCTTGATGAAACCGGAAATAGTGATGTTACGCTCATTATCACTGGCGGTTTGAGAACACCCGCTGATTTCGCCAAAGCATTGGCACTCGGTGCGGACGGTGTTGCGATTGCGAACTCGGCGATGCAGGCGATCGGTTGTATAGGGATGCGCGCATGTCATACCAATAATTGCCCTGTTGGAATCGCCACACAGAAGGAACACCTTCGTTCCCGGCTCAAAGTAGAAGCCTCCGCAGAGCAGTTGAATCGGTTTCTCGGTGCTTCCGTTTCTCTCATGCAAGTTTTGGCACGCGCCTGCGGACATACACATCTAAATCAGTTCAACTCCGATGATCTGACGACGTGGGTGCGCGATGTGGCTTATCTGACCGGCGTTAAATATGCCGGGGTTGTGCCGTTGTAAAGTTTGTTAGTAATGAACCGGCGCGGTTTCAAACCGCGCCTACCGGATGTCGCTTACCCCGCTGGCGAGGTTCCCTAACCTCGCCATACCTTCTACAACCGAATCTTCTTGAACGCCTCAATCTGTGCTGTAATCGCGCGCTCCGTCGGGAGACGTTCAGCACTCGATGCACCGTAGAACCCGACAACTCCCTCAGTATTTTCCAGAACGTACGTCGCATCCTCCGGTTCAGCGATGGGACCCCCGTGACAGATCACAAGAATCTCTGGATTGACTCCTTTTGCAGCGTCGTAGATGGCTTGTACCTGTTTGGCAGCATCTTCCAGCGTGAAAGCAGTTTTTGCACCGATAGAACCCTTCGTGGTGAGTCCCATGTGCGCAACGAGAATATCTGCACCCGCATCCGCCATCTGCTCCGCCTCGGTTTCGTTAAATGCATACGGTGTGGTGAGCATACCGAGTTGATGCGCTGTCCGAATCATCTCCACCTCAGGTCCATACCCCATATCAGTCTCTTCAAGCAGTTGACGGAATGTACCGTCAATCAGACCTACTGTCGGAAAGTTCTGCACACCCGAAAACCCGATTGCATCTATCTGTTTCAAGAAGACATCCATCAAGCGAAACGGATCGGTGCCACAGACCCCTGCAAGTACAGGCGTATCTGGAACGACCGGTAGCACTTCGCTCGCCATCTCAACGACAATCTGGTTCGCATCGCCGTAGGGCATCATGCCAGCGAGTGAACCTCTGCCTGCCATTCTGAATCTACCGGAGTTGTAGATAATAATCAGGTCAATACCGCCAGCTGCCTCGCATTTGGCAGAGATCCCTGTGCCGGCACCTGCCCCGATGATGGGTTTACCAGCGTCAATGTTGTTGCGCAATTGCGTTAAAATATCTTCGCGTTTGAATTTCATTTCTCGTGTAATTCCTTTCTCTACTGAAAAACCTGAATCAACAGAATCAGTCAGTGTTTAATTCTCGGATTAACGCCGCGCATGCTGAGATTCTGCAGGCGCACGGTATTCAACACTGAGATGCGGTGTTTCTAAACGGATATGCCCCTGATGGCGAGAGGTTAGGCAACTTTCCAAAGCACCGCTCACCAACAAGGTTCGTTCTGCTGGATAGGGTGCGACACCTGTTTCAAAAAGTTCCTCAATCTTGGCAATCAGACATGCGGAATAGGTTACATTCGGGGTCGGTGTTAAGAAGAACTGCGTAGACACCGGCACGGGTTCGTTCTTCAGTTTCGCGGCGAAGCAGTAATCCCGGACTGCACCGTTGAGCATCAGAAGTGTCGCCCGCAAGCCGTCGTTATATTCAATGAAATAGGCGGACGGGTTTTCGACGAGCCGGTAGATTTCACCATTACTGATCATATCTTGTGTTCTACCATCTTCATCCGTTAAACCGCACGGCGTATCGCTCCGGGAGAACGCAGCTTCTAAAAGTTGATATGACCAGCGTCCCTCCTCACCAGCCTTCCAGACTGCATCGCCATCAATCAATTGCACCGCAGCGACCCCGGTTTCGCCGCCTTTTCGGCGTTCTATCATACATTGCATCGCCTCTAAGGCGTGATAATCCATCGGATCCGAACCGCCAACGCCAACCATGAGTGCTTCCTCTACCTCACACTCCAACGGCAAATCGACATCCGGCAACCGCCATGTGACAGGTAGCGACGAACCCGCGAGCACCCCAAAACCGAGGCGGTGTCCATCGTCCACCATCTCCTTCGCTTTTTCAAAACTGTAGGAGAGGTGTTTGTCGTTGTAGATAGGCACGGCACGTCCATCCGCTTCAAAGACCTCGACACACTCCTTGAAAAATTCGTATCGCGGATATAGTACTTGGCTCATCTCATTGTGTGGATAATCGCCGTGCTCCCCGATCAGCAATACCGCATCGACAGCGAGTTCATCACCACCACACCGGAGTGCCTCGGCAATAGTTGGATAGACAGAGAAACCGAACTCTCTGGCACGGTCAAGGCTCTGGTCACCTTCTGGTTTCTGGTCAACGAACAGGGAAACGACTTTCATATTCGGACGATGCCATTTTCCGTCAGTCGGATAGCCGACAAGAAACCGGTCGGCGAAGTGCTGCGCATGTGACAGATAACGATAGATAGTAGCGATAACAGCAATTCGTTTCATAACTTTATGTCCTCCAGAAGGTCGATGCTTCAGTAGGTTGATAGGCGATGTCTAAATGCGGTGTCTCTTGCTTGGCACTATCAGCAAAAATGCTGTCAACGCCTGCTGCAACAAGTCCGGTCGTCAATAACGTGCGTTCAACCGGATAGGTTGCCTCACCTGTTAGGAACATTTGCTCAATATTGTTAACCAGTGGCGAGAAAAAATTTGCCAATGTCGTCCGTGCGGGTGGCATCGGGAGATACATCTGCGTTGAAAGAATTTCGTCGTTTGATCCGATGTAAGCAGCGAAGTTGAAATCTTGGACTAATCCGTTCATCAGAATCATTGTAGATTTCAGCCCGTCGTTGTGTTCATACTGATACGCGATTGGGTCCTTCACAATCTCCTTTAGTTCGTCCAACGTCGGAAACGGATTGTTAAACCCAGAACGCGACGGCGTGAGGGTATGACTCCGACAGAGTGCAGCTTCAAAGAGTTCGCGCGACCAGCGTTCAGAGTGATGTGCTTCCCAAAACGTGTCGCCGCGGTATGCTTGTAGCCATTTGACACCGCTTTCACCGCCTTCGCGTCGCTCTACCATACACTGCAAAGTTTCTAAGGCGTGGAAATCGTAACTATCTACACCGCCGTAGCCGACACATACCCCCTCAGAGACCGGAACACCAAGCGGCATGTCAATTGAAGGCGTGCGCCATGTAACCGGTAGCGACGAACCTGCCATAAAAGCGAAACCCATAGATTGCGAGATGTCGTACATCTCACGCGCCCACTCCCAGTTCCATGAGAGATGTTTATCGTTAAAGGTCGGTACGCCGCGTCCGCTCTTTTCATAGACCTCAGCAATCTGCATGAAGTGCTCATAGCGTGGATAGAGGCGTTGTCCTTTTTCGTTGGACGGATATTCGCCGTGTTCACCAATAATCACGACCCCATCGACAGCCAACTCCTCGCCGCCAAGGGTGAGTGCTTCGGCAATAGTGGGGTATCCTTTCATTGTCGGGAAACGCTCCAGACGTTCACGGCTGAGGTCGCTATCTTTGACCTGTTCGACAAAGAGGGAGACAAGATCCATTGGTGGGTGATGATGTCGGCTGTTCCACCCATAGCCTTCCAAGAACCGATCAACAATGTGCTGTGTGTGCGAGTATTTATGATAAATTGTCGCAATCGCAGCGATTTTGGGTCGTTTTTCCATTCTTTCTCCTTTAGACTTTATACGGTTCATTGTTCTTCCCGCAATTCCAATAAGGCGTAGGTTAAACTGTGTATCACTATATCCTGCGCTTCCAACTTTTTCAACCTTTCAATTAGCCTCCTTGCATGATAGGTTTCCGATGCGATCTCAAAGCGTATCACAATAATCTTTCTTGCAGTTTTTGCAAGCCTGCTATATCTCGCTATTTTTTTCATAACCTTATGCAATAACCTGACTGTTAGAGGATCAAGAGAGGAATCGGGACCTTCGATTTGGTCCACCACACGTGCCGGAAATAAGCCAAGCAGAAAGTTTCTTTCCAACTCAATAAGGTGTGTATCAACAAGATCTACCAAAAGGAAATTAGTTATTTTAGGAGAATGCCACGAAGGATTTTCTAAGTATCTATTGATGTTTGTACAAAGGAGAGAACTTTCAAAAAAACCTCTGATGTAGCAACGCTCCGATGCGAGGCCATTTAAAAAATTCTCAAGCTCCTCTCTGAACTCATAGTCTTTATCCCAATCATCGTTGCTCTCCCAAATCCTATCTCCGTATACCATAATATCTCTTATAGTCCATTCTAACGCCGATCTTGCCTCATACTCTTCTTTATAATCATGAGGATCTATCCGCTCCATAAAGGTTGGATAAGTGGAATATGGAGAGAAATTTCCTGTTTTCTTTTTCAACTCATCTATATCTTCACGTTTTTCCGACCACGCCATGGCTGCACGAAGTATCTTTGCGCGTTCCGTCTGGTCCCCTTGCTCTTCGCAAATTTCGTTATGAAGACTTTCTAACGCTTCTTTTGCTATGTAATCTTTGGCAAGTCTTTCGACCTCACGCTCACGCTCTCTAATTTTCTTCAAAGTTGGATAATGCTCACGAGCATATTCTCGGAGACGTTCAGAAATATGATTTTGGCGTTTCCGTGCCTCAGATTCATCTGTTGGTTCACCCCAATTTCTTTCCCATCCAATCTTCATAATTATCACCTTTACATTTGATAGGGTGCAGTGTAGCTGAAGAGGTTTTCGATCATTTCTCGCATCATTATTTATAACCCCAGTTGCCACCTTTTGATAGACATAGCACTCCTACGGGGTGCGAAGGTAGACTTTCTACCCGAAAAACCAATGTTTGAATGTATAGAATCTGTTAGGTAGCAAGCTGGGTTATTATAGCGTGTAGTAGGGATAAAATCAAATAAAAAACAGTAGTGTTAAAAAGTTGTGAGGTGGAACTCGCCCTTACAAATGAACCGATAAAGGGGAAATGTTTTGTGTTTTGGTCGAAAATATGGTATTCTAATGTATTGCATTAATTGCATTAAAATTGCGGTTTTTTGAATACATTTTTAACAAAACCCTTCGCGAAAAAGGGGGTTAGAATGCTGTTATCAAAAGAGGTTATTGAGAATCTGGCTGCACAATTATCGGTGTGTCAAGTGGGTTCGGCATGTGAGACGGTGGGTGTGAGTCTGGGTTCGTATTATCGGTGGCATTGGGAGTCACGTCGACTTTCTCGTTGTCGCCTTCCGAATGTTGTTGATACGCCTTATGAAACACTGCTGCGGGAGTTCGGTAGGGTGACTCGAAAATCTCGCAAACGGTATTTGGCTCGTAAGCAGCGGGCACGTGTGAAAAAAGGGGCGTTATCAGTACATGCGTCTCGCAAACAGGTTCGCGACCTTTGTAAAGAGACAGCGTTGTTGACCTCAGAGGATTTTGACTTTAAGGAAAAAGTTGTATAATAGACATTATAACGATTTACTTGTAAGTTATAGTTAGCGTATGATAAAATTGTAACAATTCTATCATATTGGAGGCCCCCTCATGACGCGTTATGAAAATCTCAAGGATGAACCGAAAAAGTTTCTGTCTCTGACAGGTTATACGCTTGAAGAGTTCGCAGCACTCCTGCCGTATTTTTCTCGGCTGTTTCTGGCATACGTTGAAACACATACGCTTGAAGGGCAACCGAGAAAAAAACGCAAGTATACGACTTACCAAAATAGTTGCTTACCGAGTCTTGAAGATAAGCTTCTCTTTATTTTGGTTTACCTCCGCCAAGCGATGAAGCAAGAAGTCCTCGGTGAGTTATTTGGTATGGCTCAACCTGTCGTCAACAAATGGATTCATCGGCTTTTGCCGATCCTCAACGGTGCTTTGGCAGACCTTGGAGAACTCCCATCGCGGGAGGCATCCGCCTCAAAAGTTGATACGTCTGTAGTCCCCTCAACAGATGCCAAAGCGTCAGATCATTTTTTTTCATGATGGCACGGAGCGTCCGATTCAGCGTCCGAAAGACCGAGAAACTCAAAAGGCACATTACAGTGGCAAAAAGAAGCAACATACCCTGAAAAACAACCTCATGGTGAATGCCGATAGCAAAGTCGTATTTCTCACAGCGTCGTATGAAGGACGCATCCACGACAAGCGTATCGCTGACATGGCAGGCTATTCGCCACCCCCTGGGAGTGTTTTGTATCAAGATACCGGTTTTCAAGGGTTTACCTGTCCCGGGGTCAAGATCATGCAACCGACAAAGAAACCCAAAGGTCGAGACTTGACGCATCAAGAAAAAGCGAAGAATCGAGAGATTTCGTCCATACGCATACGCGTTGAACACGTCATTGCTGGCATCAAGAGATACCGCATCGTCAAAGATAAGTTGCGCAACTACAAAAAAGGATTCGCTGATTTGGTCATGCAAACTTGCTGGGGTCTACACAACTTTAGATTAAACTTCAGACCTTGGACTTATCCTATACCTGTCGATTAAATCATTATAATGTCTAATGTTTATGTACGCAATCGCAAAAGCGGGTGCGTATAATCTTTTCTATTAATTCCTTTCTGCCGAAGTCGGGCCTGCAAGAAACACCCACAAAAGAGTGTTCCGTCGGTAGGCATTTTAAGCAAAGGAGAACAAAGGAGTCCAATAAATGAGAAATATGACAATCTATGTCACGCTGGTATTACTTTGCACAATCGTATTCACTGGACAGTCCGCTGATATACCACAGAAAGACGAACCGTCGCTTCGTGATTTACTTGGGGTAGATATACCACAGCAACCTGCCCCCGAAAAACAGAAGCCTAAATTTGTGGTTGAAGTATTAGTGGAATGCGACGATGAAAATACGAAAGCATTTATTGAGAGCCACATCAAGCGCGAATTACGTGGCTTGCGAGATGTGGAAATTGTTGACTATGGGAAATACGTATTATCCATAGTTGCAATGGAAAACGTATACAAATCAGGGGAAAAAGTAGGTAGCATAGCACTTGCTTATAATCCTGAGAGACGCTATATCCCCGCCGTCTTAAAGATTATGTTAATGGATGCATACCCAGAGGGCACCATAGGGCATGAGATAGTAACTGATATATTACCAGAACTCCGAATACTTTATGATAAGACCCGTTTAGGCTTAGCAATTGGCATGACATACGATTTAGATAAACTTTGCAAAGATATTGTTGTCAACTTTGATACAAAGATGCTTGAACCTGACCGGAACGGGAAATAAATGACTTTCTTTGAATGGAATGGGTGGCTACCTTTGTGTTAGGCATCAGAGGATTAGGACTCCTACAATAGATGAATAAAAAGCTGCCTAATGAAATTTGAAGTTCATGTTCGGTATTTGTAGAGGCGAGGTCACCTCGCCTGATCTTAGGAGATGCATTGTGAATGAACGGTTGAAATCTTATTGGCAAAAATATGCGGAACAGCCAACATCTATTGCAAATTGGTTAGACGCTCTGGGACTTAGGTATCTGGATTTAGATGAGGCTTTTGCGTTATGCTATCCATGTGTTCAACAGAAATGTTTGCCCGAAGATCTGCCCGCCACGCTACGCGAGCATTTTTTTCCATTGGGTTACCTGAAGATGTATCAGTTAAGTTCATTTATGACGGTAATTGCGTTTCGTAGGTGTTTGGTGGATAAGGACAAAATTCCATCTTGTCAGCACCATGTAGGTAAAGAGATCGACGCGTATACGAATGCTGGCTACAAGGAAATTTGCGCTGATTTTGACGACTATTACCATAAGAAACTGATAGAGGAATCTATTGGCATTCGGATTGATTTCCAAGAGGATTGCCGGGATTGGATGGACGATTTGTTGCGTCCGTTCTATCCTAAATTCCTGACGGATGCGTTACGGGAGGTTGCTGTGCGTGGTCATGCGCGTGGGATGTCTACGACGGCTGTGATTAATGATTTGATTTTTGAGGATGAGGATTTGTCGCCATTTGCGTCATGGAAGAATGATAATGTTTGTGGTGCGAAGTATCTTCGGACGTATCTTCACCCGCAGTTGGTGTATTTGAAGGCATCAAATCCGCGTTTTCCAAAGAAATATCGGGCTGTTTGGGCTGATGAGCGTGAACGTTTCCAGCAGGCGTTGACGGGCATTCCGATGTCAGCGGCAGTGGAGCAGGTTCAGGCTTTATCGGATCACTACGCGAAGTTGGTGGCTGCGCGGGATGCGGCTGAGGATGTGAAAGATTTGGTGGCATTGTCAAATGCGCTTGTGAAAACAGTTGCTGGACTGTATACGCTGACGCGTGATCCGTTTTACCAGAATCAGTTGGAGGTACTGAAGCAAAAGGAGGCTGAGGTTGTTGGTGCTTTGGAAGAACAGGTGCTTGCGGCTCCGGAGTCTCAGGAAATTCTTGATGTGCCAGATGCTGGGATGCTCGCGCCTCCGAAGGAACTGCCTATGGCACTTACGGATGGCACAGATATAGATGAGAAAAAGGGTGAGCCTATTATGGCGGACAAGCCATCTCAGAAATAAGACTATATCTGATTTTGTGTCCCGGAGTGTCGTTTTAGCGTGAAAAAGTGCCTACAGAGGAGAAATACAAATGTGTCAATGTCTAAAAACTCACTTTTCTTTTCTAATGTGTTTCCTCGTTATTCTAATGAGTTGTACGAATAGAAAAGTATCAAGAGAGTTTTCGGATACAATGAAAGATGGGAGTCGTGTTGTCATAAAAATTGAGTATAAGCCCAAAAGTGTCATGAACTCGAAAGGTGAGAAATTGGGCAGCTACTACTTCATTGCCAAACACTCCTTTCAAAACGGCAAAAACGCGGAAGCTGAACCTGCACTCAAAATGCAGGAACTGAAAAAAAATAGTCCAAACATTGTACCCGAAATCCGCGCATCACTCAAAAATTTCACACCTAAGCAAATTAGAAGCGGTCTACAAAAAGCAGGATACCGCCAAACAGACGGGTTGCTGCTTTACGCGATTCCAGGTATTATTTATATATCGTTTTATGACCGAGAAGGTCACCTACTTCTCAAGGGTTTTACCCCCGATGGATACACATACAACCAGAATTTCTCTAATCACGAAAAAAATACTGTTGATGGTGGTATGGAATGGAAAGGGCAATTTGACGAGAGGATTATCACAGTTGAAAACTTTCGTGACATCCATTCTATAACCGCGCAATGGCGGTAATAGGTGAATTTTTAATCGAAGGTTTACCCACATAATGATTTGGAAACTATAAGTTCTAACGCTGCCTAATCGGGAAATTTCTTTTTGTCTGAATCAGGATTTATAGGATTAAAGGATTCTTAAGATTATAGGGTTTTCTTGACTGAAAATCGCGCTTTACAGGATTACCGAAATATTTTTAAAACTTCATCAAATCCTACTAGCGAAAAAGGGAGGACTACTGTTTCCTAAAATGTTAACATATTTTCGGGTTCCACTATAATAGGACCTAGGTAATGCGCAATGAATTGCGCTACTACGAACCAGACCGCTTTTGAGAAACATAGGTATTTCCAAGGTATATCTTCTGGTAGTGAGGCGATTTATCGCCTGTCTGCGTAAACTCTAAACTTGATACATAATAAGGAGAATATAATGAAACAAATCAAAAAATCGTCTCTGTATTTCATAGGTTTAACGCTTTTGCTGTTTTGTGGAATAACTGCGGCAAAAGCTCAAAACCCGCAGCAAATTGCCAAAAAGGCGTTGGCTTCTACGGTGCTTTTGCTCATGGAAGATGCTAACGGTCAACCCCTTACACTTGGTAGTGGATTCTTTGTTAGAAACAGTCAGGTTGCAACAAACCTTCATGTTGTTAAAGGTGCTTCGCGCGGTTACGCGAAACTGGTAGGTCAAAAAACAAAGTACGACATTGAAGGAATCACAGCGGTTGATGCAGAACACGATCTTGTCATTTTAAAGATTTCAGTTCCAGAAGTGGAGGCAATTCCACTTGGTGACAGTGACACGGTTCAAGTTGGCGCGCCTATTTACGCCGTGGGAAACCCCCGTGGATTGGAAGGCACGTTCTCACAGGGAATTATAAGTAGCATCCGAAAGGTTGGAATAGATAAGATTCTTCAACTTACTGCTGCGATTTCTCCGGGAAGCAGCGGCGGACCGGTGCTAAATGACACAGGACAAGTCATCGGCGTTTCTGTGGCTACTTTCCGTAGCGGACAAAATCTAAATTTCGCGATTCCATCCAACTATCTTGAAAAGTTAATGGAACAGATAGGACCCGTAAAACCGTTGCCAAAAGAGAAATCTACCGGATCAAAAAGTTCTATTTTTGCAGATCTTGGCGGTAAAGGCACACAAGGCGTAACTGCAGGCAAGTTGACCTGGCGTTATAGCATACTTACCTTTTCACTGCGTAACCATCTTCGTCAAGATGTGGACAATGTCTATTTTTACGTAATTTTTTACGACAAGTTAGGTGATCCAATTGATGTGAAAATAGAAAGATATTCCCATACGATTCCCGCAGGTTTAGCGAAGCGTATTACACTTCTATACATTGGTGATGAGGTCGCAAGTATGGTAAAAGACGGGGGATCAGTGGAATTTAGAATTCTTGATTTTGAGATAATGGAATAATATCATCTAATAGAAGTTGTAATGGGGTGTGTAAATATTTTGTCAAAAGGGATCATACACCTGTCGCCCCGCGGGGCTCATCGTCTGTGGTCAACACGCTGCTATACACCTGTTGAAGAAACATCCAATCAAAAACCCCCGCTGGGGCTTAGATGTGCGTTCTAAAATCGGGGTTACAAACCCCTCCTACAAGAGAAAAAGAACATCTAATGCCAAAAACTTTATACACCCATTGCAATGGGTATGTAAATATTTTGTCAAAAGAAACTGAAAGCTCACTTGGCACTTACGGATGGCCCAGATATGGAGGAGAAAAAGGGCGAGCCTATTATGGAAGACAAGCCATCTCATAGATAGGACTATATCTGATTTTGTGTCTCGGAATGTGGTTTTAGCGTGAAAAAAACGCCCACAGAGGAGAAATACAAATGTATCAATTTCTAAAAACTCACTTTTCTTTCCTAATGTGTTTCCTCATTATTCTAATGGGTTGTACGAACAGAAAAGTATCAAGAGAGTTTTCGGATACAATGAAAGATGGGAGTCGTGTGGTCATAAAAATTGCGTATAAGTCCAAAAGTGTCATGAACTCGAAAGGTGAGAAACTTGGAAGTTACTACTTCATTGCTAAACACTTTTTCCGCACCGGCAAAAACGTAGAAACTGAACCTGCACCTGTACCACCCACATACGATCAACTCTTAAGTGAATACGACGAAAAGCGCAAAAACGTAGGACCTGCACCTGTACCACCGCCCGAGTTCATTACACATATTTATATATCTTTTTATGACCGAGAAGGTCACCTACTTTTCAAGCGTTTTACCCCCGATGGATACGCCATAAATTTCGCTAATCACGAAGAAAATACTTTTGATGGTGGTGTGGAATGGAAAGGGCAATTTGACGAAGGTATTATCACAGTTGAGAACTTTCGTGACATCCATTCTATAACAGTACGATGGCAGTGAAATAGGTGATTATTTAGACACCGAAAGATTGGTGGGGTTAATGAAGATTAAAAAATTAGTTCGGTAATTCCCTAATGATGTCCGGTGCGGTTACAAACCGCACCATAGGTGTCAATTTAGGGATATTTCTCGGTATTTTGTAGTAGTATCTCTACAAATGTCGCCCCTCTGGGGCTTGGGTCCTTGGTTGCCGCACGTTCTACACAGATGCCATCCCTCTGGGATTCAAGAGGGTTTTTGGAGTATACACAGTTTGTGTCTCAGACCCAGTTCGGTTAGGAAACCGAACCTACCGGGCCTGGGGGACCGCTAAATTGACACTTATGGTGCGGTTAGAAACCGCACCATAGGTGTCAATTTAGGGAAAATCAGCGTGTTTTTCTTCTAAGAAAAATGCTGTAAATCGGAAACACCTCTTGTATAATGTAGAAAAAGATTAGAAAGGTTATTTCTACAAAAACAGAGCGCTCATGTAAAAAGTATGTGCGATTGTTTCTAACGAAGGTAGTCACCACGCGGGTTTGACATCTTCATTAGCACACAGTCTTTACATGAGCCAAACAGAGGTATTTCCAATGTCCATTTTACAACAAGTGCCAGATAAAATGCAAGCCATCCTTGAAACTGTCGCAGATGAAGTCGCTGTCAGTACCGGACTCGTCAAGAGAAAGCGAAAACTTACGGGGAGTGCGCTGACGCAAATCCTCGTCTTCGGTTGGTTGGAAAATCCAGAGGCGAGTTATCAGCAACTCACTGAAACCGCTACCCTGCTCGGTATAAAGGTCAGATGCCAAGCTCTTGAGCAACGTCTGACCCCTGAAACCGCTGAGATGTTGAAACTCACACTTGACGCAGCCATTACAGAAATACTTGAAGTTGCCGGTCGGCGAGAAGCCCTGCCTTTACTTCAGCAGTTTAGTGGCGTCTATGTTCAAGATAGCACGTGGATAACACTCCCCGATGAACTCCACGAGACTTGGCAAGGACACCCGAAAAAGAATCATCCGCATAAAGCCGCTTTGAAACTTCGTCTGCGCTTTGATGTTCTTACGGGTCGCTTTCAACACTTGCAACTCACCGATGGCATGACGGCTGATAGCACGGCTGCAAAAGCCGCGGACCCACTGCCACGGGGGAGTTTACGACTCGCAGACCTCGCTTATTTTTCGCTCGATGAACTTGAAAAACTCACTGAAAATGGTATCTACTGGATCTCGCGTTTGAAAGCTAACTCTTATCTCGCTGATGAGACCGGTGAACGCCTCGCTTTAGAAAAGATGCTCAAAGCAGACGCAGAAAACACCTTTATCCGTAAGTCTATTCGTATCGGAAACCAAAGAAAGCAACTTCCGGTTTATCTCGTCGCTGAAAGACTTTCTCAAGCAGAGACAAATAAACGCAGACGCTCCATCCGACACCGCGCCAAACGCAAAGCCAAAACACCTTCAAAAACGCTCTTACGTCTCGCTGGATGGAACCTCTATATCACCAATATAGAAGCACATTGACTCACACCCAAACAGATATGTGTCATTGTCGGCATCCGCTGGCAGATTGAACTGATGTTTAAGTGTTTCAAAAGTATCTCAAAACTTCATGTTTCGCGAAGTCAGAAACCCTATCGCATTCTATCTGAAATCTATGCTAAACTTATCGCCATTCTGATTCAACATGCCGTCATGTTAGTCGCTGGATACCGGCATATACAACAGAGTCTCATCAAGACAGCAAAGCATATCGCAGGTTATGCGAGGCTACTCACTTTGAACTTTCAGCACTCAAAAACAGCACTTCTCGAAACTTTGAAAATCATAAAGTGTTCATTTGAAAATGGAGGCACTTTCCAGAGAAGCACTGGAAAAAACACAACCTTTTGGAAACTCCAAGAGGAAACCACTGAAAACCCCTAAATTGACACCTATGGTGCGGTTTGTAACCGCACCATAGGTGTCAATTTAGGGGTTTTGCCAACGTTTTATACCAAATTAACGTGATTTGTATTATTTTTCCATTTTGCAAATCCACTGAAAACCGACATGTGCCTGCACCTTCTTTGTGTTTTCAGAGAACCATTGACACCTTTTCACAACGGCTTCTTCAAGTGCTGAGAGCGTTGTAAAAACTTTATTCACAACCACCTCTCGCAACAAAGGCCAGAGCCGTTCGGCAGGTTGAAGTTCTGGTGTGTACGGGGGCAAATGAAATAACTCAATCCCTTCTGGGACTTCTAAATCCTTACCCGTGTGAAAACCGGCACGATCTAACAAAAGGATTATCTGTTTCTTGCCTTCCGGGTTCACATCACGCGCAAACTCTGCCAAGGCAAGGTTCATGACTTCAACACTCACACTCGGCATCAGCAGCCAATAGGTCTCACCTGTCTGTGGACGGACAAAACCGAAACCATAAAACCACTTATATGCCGGACACACGGGGGCTATCGGTCTTTCACCTCGCTTCGCCCAGACACGCCGATGAACCGGCAATAATCCCAAGCGCGTCTCGTCTTCTGCCCAGATCTCTACCGGTTTCTCTGGGTGCTGACTTTCAAGCGTAGCTACCCGCTCCTTGAGTTTTTTTTTAAATGTTTGCTGTGCCTCGGGTGTTGCGGCTGCCTGATGTTGCGGACGAGGTGTTTGTAAAGTATAACCGAGACGTTTGAGATATTTCCAACCTGACACGTCACTGACACGACGCTGGAGTGTCTCAGATATCCACGCAGCCACTTTCGGACCCGTCCAAAGACCCCCATCACCAGGAGGCGCAGAAAGGGCAGCTGCAAGGGCGGCTTGCTGTGTTTCATCCAAAAAACGCACACCTGTATTATTTTTGCGTTTATCTCGCAAAGCGGCTTCGCCTTCAGCATTATAGCGTTTGAGCAACTTGCGAACCCAGTCCGGCGTGCATCCTACAATCTCAGCGACTTGCCGGGGGGTGCGTGAATCTCTGGTATCCGCAAGGAGCCAAATAATATGCCAGTGCGTCCGTTCCCGAAGACATTCACATTCAAGATACCTTTGTTTAACAACTTCTACTGAAAAGTGGGGGAAAACCTCATGTTTTTGCTTTTTCATCTCTTCACAATAACATATCTAAAAAATATACACAAGAATAGTCGCGTTAATATGGTATTAGTGCCTAAAATATAAACATGCCGCCCTTACAGGGCTAGGGTCCTTGCTTGAAAACGCTGCTATAAACATATCGTCCCTACGGGACTAAAGAGGGTTTTGAAGTATCCAAGGTTTCTGTCTAAGATCCGGCGCAGTTTCAAACAGCGACTACCGGATCTGGGATCATGACGGTTGTTTTTTCTTAAATTGACATGTATGGTGCGGTTACAAACAGTGCCTACCGGACCTGGCAGAAACTGAGATTACCGATTTAAATTCTTATAGTAAAGTCCTCAATTACCTATACACCAACAGAATGGCGAGGTTACAAACCTCGCCAGCGAAGGAGAGGGAACATTGTTTTCCAAAATGTCAATATATTTTCAACTTCTACTATAAACTTCATACAGTTTGCGTTACAAAGCCCCTTTATCAAACTCATGTTGGTTAATTTAGTACACGAATCTACACCTATGGCGACAGTATTGTGGAATCGACATTTAGCGGTCTTTCAATCAGCACCACTGGCGCCTGACAACAATCGCAATTTCCCGGTGCAACCGTCCGGATATAGCATGTATCGCAGTAATAGTAGAGATCATGGAGAACACCGTCACGGATAGACAAGAAGCGGGTTACCTCCAGCAATTGTGTCTTGGGAAAGACACGACCGTTGATGACCAAGTCCTTTTCATGCAACCGTTCGTCAACAAAGAGTGCCTCCGCTAACGATGTCTGTAGCAGGGTATAGTACTCGCCATCTTTAGTCTTGACCCCGTATAGGTGTTCATGATTACCGAAGAGTTCAACATTATAGTGTGTGTGCATCTCCTCCGCTAAACAGACGATTTTGCCACGGAGCTCAACCCCTTTCGGTTTTTGTCCTTCAGTTGGCGGTTTGGCTCCGCTCATCAGTAAGACCAGAATAATGAAAAATGGAGATAACCGTTTGAAATTACGCATTGCTATTCTCCTTTTTCCCAGCGATTTGGCCCGGGACCGGGTTGATGTTCATCGCGAACCCGCTTAAATTCTTTAGGCGTGGTGACAACATCTTCAGTGCTCAATTGACTCCGCGCGAGGAAGCCTGCTTCTGGTTGATAGCCGGTCGGTTTCGCCGCGTCCTGATAGCGTGAATCAACGCTCCATCTGACTTGGTTGCTGACATTCGGAATAGAACGATGCGGTGTCAGATTGGTAAATAGCAGGACGCTGCCAAACTTGACAGGGACTACCACCGGTTCAACTTCAGGCAACGCATCTGGTGGTATATCCAGATAAGGTCTACCTTCGACGCTGCGATGTCGGAAAACGCCGTCCCGATGGGCATGCGGGATGACTTCCATGCAGCCGTTCTCAACAGTGGCATCTATCAACGGAATCCAGATCGTGAGTTGTAACACCGAATCGCACTTAGGCTCCATATAACCCGCATCTTGATGCCACGGAACGAGGGTTCGGTCGTGTTCAGGGAGTTTGGGACGGACTCTGTATGCGGGGTGACACATAATCTCAGGTCCGACGAGCGACTCGGCGATGTCAAGTAGTTTCGGATTGATGAGTAGGTCGAAGAGTGATGGACCTGTGTGTGCACCGCTGAACACCTTCTGAAATACGACAGGGGATTGCTCCGTAATTTTCGCCAACCGAGTGTCAAACCCTTCCGTCTTAAATTCGGAATCCAGTTCACCTTCTACGTAGAGTTGTGATGCTCCGGTGTCAACGATCTCCTCAAACTCAGCGATCAGCGGATTTAGGTCGTCGGGAGAAAGCGCATCTTCGACTAAGAGATAGCCGTTTTCGTTAAACTCGTGGATTTGGGAATCAGTCAATGTCTTCATTTTTTTAATGATTGCTCCTGGGCATTGCTCCATTACATTACACAATGGTTTCGAGTAAAGTTAGCAACCTCTCATAACCTAAAGATGGTTCTCAACTTAGACGGAGACCATTATGGAACAAAGTGGAACAACGCCCATATTCAATAAATTAAAAACCTCTTATATTTGGACAAGTTCAATCAAAATGCCATCCGGATCTGGTGCGCACGCAACGCCAGCAGCATCCGGCGCGCTTATGGGTTCAGATAGAAATTCGACACCGTTCTGCTTTAAGTCTTTGACAGTCTGCTGAATATCCTCCACAAGAAAGGTGAGCCAACGGACACCGGCTGAAAACGCATCTGCCGGCTTCGGCGGTGGCGATTCGATATCCATCAGTTTGATGAGCGTATTGCCTGCCTTGAGACGAACCTGCCGAAAACCGGTTGGCGCAAGCCCTACGTCGCGGGCGAGATCATCTGGAATCTCCAGATCCAACACAATCTCAAAACCCAACTTGTTGTGATAGAAATCCAGCGATGCTGCGAAATTGCTACAAGTAATAGCAATGTCAACAGTGGAGTGTGATAAGTTTAGCACAAGTTTTAACCTCCAGTGAGAACGAAGATCGCTTCTCGAAATTGACCGAGTGGACGTGCGTTATAGGTAAGATCTATGGGTATAACAGTTCGTCCCAATACCTCATAGTGCTGTGGAATCGGAATAGAAAAACCGATATATCCATCTGTTCTCGGTGGAATCGTTGTTTCTGCGGGAGCAATTTCCATATCCCAGGATGCCGGAAGAATTGGTTGAGCGGTTGCTGTGCGTGGCTCATACGAATGGTTCGTTATCTCCACGCGTAACTGTGCCGTTTCCCCTGGTGCGACCTCTTGCTCATAAGGATAGCAGCGTACCCAATGTTCGTCCATGCCGTAATTCGCGTGGTCCCAAGAGAAGAGGGCAGTATAGCATTTTTCACGCTCAGCGAGTGTGTCAAGCATGCAAGCAATCTCAGCATCGGTAAAGTCAAAGGCTGGATCAACATGGCAGTTAAAAATATGTGTCGGTTTGAGATCCTGAATCAGACGTAGACATTTTTCGTAGCCGACATCTTCACCGAGCAGGTTCCGATTGCCAGAGCAGTAGTCGTCAATACCTGCCATCGTGAAGGAATCACCCCCAAAGAACATCCGTACGCCGTGTCCCTCAACGAGCAATCCACCGTGATAATAGGTTTGACCCGGAAAATGGTAGGCGGTCATTGTGAACTCATTCCACCGCCAAGAATCGCCGTCCTGTGTGATGCGATCAACCCTCGTAACAGCAGGCGAAATACAGGGCAGCCGAAAACCAATCGGATCTGCGATAACCCGTGCGACAACCGTATCCGTTATCGTTTCACAGGGGAACGTCTCTTGAAATTCGGGGATAGCGTTAACATGGTCATCGTGGTAGTGCGTTACCCAAAACTGTGTAACCTCCGACGAAATTTCGCCATCCGCCTGCAACTGCTGAATCTGTTTAATCACATGTGGTGAACCGCAGTCCATGACGAACGCCTCGCCGTTCTCCGAGATGATGAGCCATGTTGTACCAAAATGACGCAAGAATTCGGGAGGCGGCTTACCTTCCCGGATAGGCATGTGCCCCGGATGTCCCTTAAACTCGGCAAAAAGTTGTGGAAAATAGTGCCGGAGTGCGGAAATCGCCACATATTTATCGTAGCAGTACGCCAACCGCTCCGAAAGCGCGTCAATTGCCCCGTCCGGATTGTTCATGACAACGCCGTGGGTCGGAATGAGTGCGATTGGTGATGCCTGACGAACCTTTTCAAGGCTTTCCTTCAGTTCATCTCGCGCACCGAGGAACCCGTGATAGTCGGTCGTCTGCTGCCCCTTCTGTAAACTATAGAGATCCCATAATTTACCTTCGTCGTAGATGAGGTCGCCGGTAAAGGCGAAGTGTTTGTCATCAACATCAATGAGGTAGGTGACACTCCCATCGGTATGTCCGGGTGTTTCAAGCACTTTCAGTGATGCCGGCCCCCATTCAATCTGCGCGCCTTCGGTATACGTCTCCGTCACTGAGATAGCACTGGCAAGCATGAGATTATGCGGATGGTAGTTGTAGAGGTGCCATCGGTATTGTGGATCGTTCCAAAAGGTGTTGACTTCGGTAAACCAAGATGCCTCTTTCTCTGGAACCCCTACGCGAATACTTTCTGCTATCGAAAAACCGGTGGTGTTATCGCGATGGTGGTGGGTAAAGAGGATCTGCGCAACATTCGTGATGCCCAGTTCTGCGAGTGTGGTCTGTAGAGTAGTACCACTCGGATCAATGAGGAGTGCGCGGTCTCCATCACGGAGAATACCTGTGTTAACATGTCCGTGGTGAACGTAGAGGTGTTCGCTGAGTTGAGAAAAATGGGTTTCCATTGGAAGTCCTCGTTTTAGCACGCGTAGATGCGTTTTATAAAACCTGCGAAATTGAAAATCGTGACAGCAAAGAGCCGTAATACATCACTTATCCTCCGGTGTGATGTCGGGCAAAGACAAACCGTGTATCTTGGATCGCATACCGTCCTTCTCCAAGATTGCCATCTGTATTCTGAGGTGGCGTGGATTACCTTTTGCATCAGCCATCTGCCATTTCCCAATCTCCTCATCCCAGTGCGAGGACATGATGGCATAATCTCTCTCTTCTTCTCGGCGTTGGCGATCACCCTTGGCACCGAAGGCTTTGAGAAGTGCGGGAGGTTCACCCAAAAGCAAAAGGTCCTCATTTTCATTCTCTTTCCAGTTGGTATAGGTGACAGGCTCCCCGGTCTCCCACAACCACTCACCCTCTTTAAGAACATCAGTCAAACCGATCCAATACGGGCCCTCTCCAAAGATGGCTTCAAGCCATATCTGCTCTGGCTCACTCGTAATCGTAACCAGATGTGCCCCTTCATCAGCAGCTTGGGTTTGGGCATCCTCCCAGTCATCGCACGCAATCCACTTGTACGCATGTCCATTTGCTGGGTTCACTATCCACACACCCGGAACATCTGGCAGGCCGTGCCGCTGTTCTTCGGGATTTTTAGGCAGTGGATCGGAAAGGTCAACAGAATTGCCATTCAGTGTTAAAGTGACCTCTTTATGCGGTTTGCCTGCTTCAACGGTAAAAGGTTCCGACATTGCGGAAAGCCCACGATGGTTAACGGATAGAGCATAGGTTCCAAGGGCGTATATAGCGGACACGAAGTTTCCATCTGCATCCGTATGTAAGGAACGACTGTAGGCAGAACCAACCCGCCAATCCAAATTTAAGCGACCAATGTTAATTTCAACGGTCGTGTCGGCAAGTGGTTCACCGTTCTTGAAGACGAGTCTACCTTGAATCTTCGGCGGTGCTTCCATGAGAACTTTGACTTCTACATTTTCGATGTTCACGCCGGGCTTGATAGCAAATGTGACTGCCCCAATCGGAGAAGAAAGAGAGAATTCATGCGGATGAAACGTTATTTTCCCAAACTTAACGGTTTGAATCTCAGGAACTGGCGTAATATTTTGGGGAATAGAACGTGGCGATGCCGGATCGTTTTCAAGTGGCAAAACCATTAACTGAACCATCTCTGTAGCGATGCCGGTGAATGTAAACCGCCCTTCTGAATCAGTTTTCGATTTCAGGAAGGGTGGACGCATCCGCATCTCCGTCTCCTCAGAGGTCTCACCTCTGAATTCAGGTGGCAAGTGGCGGGCTGGTATCTGGCGGAGAAAAGGATATCGTGCTCTATTGTCCAAGGTAGCTATCTCTCCATTTTCACCGACTTTGACGTACAAAAGAATTACAGGTGCCTCAGCAATCGGCTCGCCTTTTGCGTTAATGACGCGTCCAGATAACGTTGACGGCTGTTCCGCAGCAGCCCCTTGGTATACGACCACTGCGAACCCTAACACAATAAGTCCCGTTAGCAATGTAAAGGTCTGTTTAGTGAAACGGAAACGAGTCATAGTAATACCTCTTTATACTGTATCTGAAAAGTTGCCCTGAAGACAGGCGAGGTTGCAAACCTCGCCAGCAAAGGAGGGAGATAGTGCCCGTGCAGGATTTATTGTGTTGCTTCAGGTGTCCACTCTTTTTCAAGAATTGCGTACTTAACCATAGGCAAGAACGGACTTTCAGCCCCAATTACCATCCATCTCTTTGAAAAGAATTCCATAGCAACAGGGAGTTCACCTTCATCTGTAGATCCAATATCGGGCTCCTGCGAAACTATCCAATTAGCATAAGTTAAAGGCTCGCCGTTGCTCCACTGCCATGTTGCCTCAGGGCTATTTAGTTTTCGGTTCCGCTTTCGATTTTAGTTTACGAATGTTAACGTTTTTACGAGATATAGCGTGAAAATCAAGTCCTATCTCGTAAAAAGTATCCACACTTATGAAGTAAATATGTACAACTAAATGACCCTGCATGTTGCCTCTTTTCCTGAAACACGCAGTCCAATCCAAAAGAACATTTTCTCTGGATAAAGTGCCTCCAGCCATTTCTGCTCCGATGCATCGTTAATAGCGACAAGATAGGCATTTTCGGCTTTTGCTTTGGCTTTCGCATCTTCCCAACTATCGCATTTAATTCGCTTGTAAGCGTGGTCATTTTCAGGGTTCACTATCCACACTGCTAATCGCGCTTTCACTCTTTCGCTTCGCCGGACGCGGTGTTCCTCCAAGTCTTTGAGTACCAAAACAAGTTTATCGTACCGCTGCCCCTCTTTAAGCCGAAACCATCGTGACTTCGCGGACGCGCCCTCATATTTTACGATCACCGAATATTTTGCAGTCTCATCTGGATAATATGACACGAAATAACCTTCGGCATCGGTCCTTACACCTCTCCGTGAGGACCCGCCGCTGCCACCGCTGGGCAAAATAAATAAGGTAGTATCCCGCCGCCGATGCCGGACGGTAAGGCTAACGTCTATATTGGCAAGCGGCGTTCCATCTTTTAAAAGAATTCGTCCCCGAATTCGCATCCGTGGCGGTTTCACGTTGACTACGACATCCTCAAGATGCGTACCCGGTTCAATCGTAAAGGTCAGTTTACCAAACCATGTCGGAAAATTCCGAAGGAACCCCGTGGAATAGAAGGTTAAATCCCCAATCTCAAGTGACAGAATTTCAAAATCCGAACCGTTTTCAGGAAACATCACGAATTGTGATGAAACAGCATCTATATTCGGGAAAGAGAAACGTCCCTGCTTATCGGTTACCGATCGCAACCAAGACGAGAAAGGCGTGCGCGGCACCATGTCCCTCGGTTTTTTAATTTCAACCGGTTTAATACCTAACTCAAGTCCGGCAACCGGTTTTCCATTTGTATCTACAACGCGACCGGAAAGACCTGATTTATCCTCCTGCGTAATGCCATCCCAAGAGAACAGAAGTGTCAGCGCGACAATACCCACGAGAATCACAACACGGAATCTTCTGAAATGTGAATGCCTCATAATTTAATTTCCCTCTTTCTCAAGGATCGCCATGCGTTCCTCTTGCGGATGATGAGCTGTCTTCCATTTCCCTATCTCCCCATCCCAAGCCCTGTCAGACATGATAACGTAGTCTTTCGCATCATCTTCTTCGCGGAAATTTTCTTCGCGGAACTCCACTTCATTTCTGAAACCCAAGAACTCGAGAAAAGCAGGTGGTCCCATCAAAAATCGGTCATTCTCATTATCATCTTCTTTCCAATTCGTGTATGTAACAGGTTCCGCAGTTTCCCACTGCCATTCCCCTTCTTTTGCAACATCCGTCAAACCAATCCAATACGGACCGGCTCCAAAGACGGCTTCAAGCCATATCTGTTCTGATTCACTCGTAATTGTAACCAGATGCGCCTCTTCAATAGCGGCTTGGACTTGGGCATCCTCTCGGCCATCGCACATAATCCATTTGTACGCGTGTCCATTCGATGGATTTATTATCCACGTACCCGGAACGTCTAAGATATATAATGGTCGATATGGACGCCGTTTTTTGGGTTCCGCAGGTGGTGATTCGGAAAGATCGGTGGCATTGCCATCAAGTGTCAAAACCACCGTTTCATGCGGTTTGCCTACTTCAATGATGAAAGGTTCTGATCCTGCGGCAAGCCCGCGATGGTTAACGGACATTGTGTAGATTCCCGGGGTGTATGTCGCGTATACGAAATTTCCATCTGCATCTGTCCGAAAGGAACGGCGGAGACTAAAGCCATCTATCGCGTCCAAATCTAATTGATCAATGTTAATTTTAAGGGACGTATTGGCAAGCAGTTCACCATCTTTGAAAACGACCTTACCTCGAACCATCAGCTGATATTCCATGATGACTTCTACATCCTTGATATTCGTTCCGGGATTAATCGCAAAAGTAGCTGCTCTGGACGAATCATGGAAGTGATGCGGATAGAATAACACTCTCCCGAACTTAATCGCTCGGACCAGGGTGTGGCTTGGCTGCGACGGATTACGGAGTACCGTTAATCGTGTTTGGCTTGGGGTGATTTTGGTGAAAGTAAACTGCCCTTCTGAATCAGTTTGTGCTGTTAATATTTGGAGCATCATAGTTGCACCAACAATTGGCTCACCTTCTGCACTGAGAACACGTCCGGATAACGTTGCGGGTTTTTCCTCAGCAGTACCGTGAAACGCTAATGCAAGACTTAGCACAATAAGCACTGTTAGCAATACAAAGGTCTGTTTTGCAAAACGGAAACCAGTCATAGTGAGTATCCTTTTATAGTGCGTTTGAAAACCACTCAACAAAGGTAGATAAAAGGTAGTGTCGTCCGAACAGATCTCTCTGTCTCTGGTGTAGTTAGTAGTATTATTTTTCGAGAATTGCGTGCTTAACCGCGGGTAGTAATCGACTTTCGGAGTCAAGTGCCATCCATCTCTTTGAGGAGAAAATTAGGGCAACAGGAACTTCTCTTTCATCGTTGGTTGCGCTATCAGGTCTACCCGCGGCTCCCCAATTGGCATAAGTGAGACGTTCACCACTGTCCCACTGCCATGAGGCATCTTTTTCTGGAACACGCAGCCCAATCCAAAAGAACGCTTTCTCTGAATAAACTGCCTCCAGCCATTCCTGCTCCGATGCGTCATTGATAGCGACAAGATAGGCACCTTCGGCTTCTGCCTTAGCTTTTGCGTCCTCCCAACTGTCGCACTGGATTTTCTTGTAAGCGTGATCATTTTCAGGGTTTGCCGTCCATACTGCCTGTCGTGCTTTTTCCCTTTTACTTCGGTTTACGCGATGCTCTTCCAGATCGTTGAGCCGCAAGACGAATTTATCGTACCGCTCTCCCCTCTCAAGACGAACCCATCTTGACTCCGCGGATGCCCCCTTATGTCTCACCAACACTGAGTATTCTGAGCCTCCTCGTAGATTATATGTTAACGTGAGTTTGATAAATAATTGAAAGTTTTTGCCTAAAGAGAACACCTTTGGTATAATGAGGTTATCACATCTCTATAACCCAAAGGAGTTCTCTGATGAAAATCATAACACTTTTCTGTAAAATAGACGACTTTTTTCTGGCTTACGAGAAATGGCAGACGAGGCATTGTCTGCCAGAGACGACACCCCCGGAAACACGCGGACGTCCACGGCAACTGCATCCGAGCGAAGTGATGACGCTCCTGATTGCGTTCCATCAAAGTGGGTATCGGACGTTCAAGCATTTTTACGAAAGACACGTCTGCGTCTATTGGTGCGCCGAGTTTCCACATCTGGTGAGTTATTCTCGGTTCGTTCAACTCAAGAAAGAGGTGCTGACGCTTCTGACGATTTATCTTCATGCCCACCTCGGTGAATGTAGCGGTATCTCCTTCGTTGACTCGACACGGTTGCGAGTTTGCGACAATAAGCGCATTTCATCACATCGCGTCTTCGCAGAACGTGCCGGACGCTCAAAGACCTCAATGGGATGGTTCTACGGTTTTAAACTCCACCTAATGATCAGTGAGAAAGGGGATCTCTTAGGTGTTGAGTTGACCCCGGGGAATACCGATGACCGTCAACCGCTATGGGAGTTGTCGTCGGAACGTCTGTTCGGAAATCTTTATGGCGATAAGGGGTATATCTCCAAAGACCTGCGCGAGTTTCTCAATGAGCAAGGTATCAACTTCTGCTATAAAGTCCGTAAAAACATGAAACCGCTGCCGTTGTCTATTGCCGATGAGGTGCTGCTGAAAAAACGGACGATTATTGAATCGGTGATCAAGGAACTGAAAACACAGACGCAAGTGGAACACAGTCGGCATAGAAGTTTCGTTAACTTCCAAGTGAATGTTATTTCTGCGTTGATTGCGTATCAGCTTTTGGAGAGAAAACCTTCGGTGAACCTCTCGGAACTTCAAGCAAGCAACGATTTACCCGTGCTTTTCTAACTTATAAACTTTTTTCAAACTCACGTTATGTTACAAAGTAACCTTGGGCATCAGTCCAAGTATGGCTTCTTGAAACCCCACCACCGGCACTGGTAATTCGACGAAAAGGAAAGAAACCTTTATAACTCCGTCGCCGGTTTCGGATAGTGAGATCAATCTCCGCATTGGCAAGCGGCGTTCTATCCCTTAAGAGTATTCGTCCCCGGATTCGCATATCAGGTGGTTCTACTTTGACGACTACATTTTCAACGGACGTGCCGGGTTCAATCGCAAAAGCCAGTTGACCTAACCAAGTTGGAAAACCGATACCATCTACCTCATAATAACGGAAGGTTAAGTCTCCGATTTGAACGGATACAATCTCAAAACGCGAACCGTGTTCTGGAAACATCACTAACCTTGATGAAACCGGATCAATGTTAGAGATAGAGAAACGACCATTCGCATCAGTCGTCGCTCGTGACCAAGATGCAAGAGGCGCGAGCGGTCCTTTCTCCTGTCCCATATTAATTTCGACCGGTTTAACGGCAAGAGTAAACCTTGCAACTGGATTTCCATCGGTATCTACAACGCGACCGGAAAGGCTTGATTTACCTTCTTGTGCAATGCCGTTCCAAGAAATTGCAAGGGTCAGGGCAATAATGCCAAAGAGAATCGCGATATAGGACATGCTGAAGTGTGAAAGGCGCATAACTTAAACTCCCTTAACTCCAGAAAGATAGTTTACTACTTCGTACCTCATACAAACACTGCAGGTGAAACCTGAAACGTTTCTGCTAAAGCGTGAATGTGCGTGACCGTCAGATTCCGCTTCCCGTTAAGGATTTCCAAAACGATGTCGGGCGGACCAAGCTCTGGCATATCCGTCGGCTCAAGCTGATGTTCTTCCATCAACAACCTAAGCACCTCAACACCACTACATTCGGGGATTGGATGATTTTTTTCCTCATAAGCATGTATAACTGTACCCAGTGTATCAAGAAGTTCATAGAGAGGGTGCTGTTCGTCATTACCCACTTCATCAATCAAAGCGTTTAAGGTCACAATAGCTTTATCGTACTCATCTTCATCACGCATTGAAAATAACGGTTGAACAATGCGCCAATGTGTGAGAATATCTTTAGCAATAACGCTCATGTTCTCCATTTCCTGCAACTACCTATACAAGATTACGTTTCAGTTCGTAGGTTGGGTTTCACTTCATTCTTAAGTGTACACAACATATTATACCAAATTAACTTGATTAGAAGTCTTTTGATCAAGTCAGCATTGCGAGGCACAGGGACCTCGCGCTACAAATGGGGTTAATTTGGTATTAGACATTATAATGGTTTAATTGTGTGTTTGTTCATCCATTTTTTGGTAAAATCGCGGAGACCTATTCCTAAACGACAACCCTTACGAGACCTCTCTTTGATAAAGGGGCTACGCGTCGCGCGAACTTTTAGTTTCCGCAGTATACGCCACAAACTAAAAGTTTGTGCTACAAGGGACCTCTTTGATAGACGAGAACCTTTAGGGCAGACGAGAAGTCTCAGATGAACTGACGTTTATACCGATACCCCTAAAAGTTAATTTACACAACATGTTCTTAAATCGTTATAATGTCTATTGAATATAGCGCATGCAGGGCATTTAGTTTTAAACAAATTCTCGGATTGTCTAAATTTTTGGATCCTCTTTTTCAAGTCCGGCGCGGTTCCATGAAGATTAAATAATTAATTCGGTAATAATCCGACATAGTGTAGCAACTCCTGTGACCCGCCTTTGAACTGTTCCATGAAGTCGCTGACTTTCTCCTGAAGGGCTGTCCAGTCATTGCTGAGACGATGCAGATGTATGACGGCTTGACGCGCCCAGCGCCACAACTTCTCAATCGGATTCGTCCAACAGGCATACGTCGGGAGCTGCAATATCTCAATAGGGAGTTTCTCAAGTTTGCCTATTTTCTTTGACGGTTTCTCGCTCCAATTCGGTGGGGTCGGTCTAACAAACCTCGTCGTCTGTGGCAGAAGCGCTGCCCTAAGATTCGCGTGAAAGTGGATCGCCCGATTGTCCTGGATCAAATAGATGCGTTCAGCGTTTGGATAGCGTTGGCAAATCTGGGTGTAAAATGTATGGAGTGCGACAACCGTGCAGCTTTTGACTTGCTGATAAACAACATCTCCGGTGTGTGGGTTGAGTGCCCCGATGCCATAGCAGGTCTCCTCTGGGAGATAACTCTGGCGTGCCAAAGGACATTTCGTCCCCGTCTCCGCCCAGTCTTTTGCGACTGTCGGTTGTAGATTGAAACCAAACTCGTCTTGGTAAACGACAACGCAAGTTTCTGGGTTTTCACGGGCTTCTTCTAACGCTTGCTTGATGCGAGAAAGTTTTTCAGCATAATCGGTATCAGGACTCCGCAGATATTCTCTGGCACGCTTATAGCTGAGACCCAAGCGTGAGAAGATCTGATGAATGCCGGGGAGCGATAGACCCTCAAGCCACGGCACGACCTGACCGAGACTGCGGAGCGTCCAGCGCGTTTGATGCTCATTGACGCTTCCCGGATCCTGACCGATTGCCACTAAGAGTTCCGACCCGGCTTCTTCGGGCGACTTAGGTGAAAAAGCAGGTTTGCGACCTCGACCAGGTTTATTAGACAACCCGCTAATACCGTGTTCGCGATACCGACGCAGCCAAGCATAAACGGTATCGGGGTCGCGTTTTTTCAACAAACCTCTGTGGGCGACTTCATGTGGAGAAAAGCCTTCATGGATTTTCAACAACGCTGTCGCACGCTCTCGAAGATAAGCCGGTTCGCCTTTATCCCGAAGATCAACGAGGGTTTGTATTTCGTCTTCAGTTAACTCCAACTTATGGTGTTTTGCCATCAGAGAATACCTCCTTTGGCAATAGGATAACACGAATAACAATATTACCGAATTAATATTTTAAACTTCATCAAACCGCGCCTACCGGGCCTGGGGGGTCCAAAATCGGGCTAAAAACCGAAAACTAAGTAGCCCTGATAGCGCATGTTTGCGACACCCACATCCGACTTCTCAACGCCGTTCAACCCAACCTACGTCTACGATTACTTTTATTCTCGAACTCATGCTTTCCGTAAAGACTACGCCTCAGCGAACTGCGGTCTGCCGAGTGCGTCCGTTCTGCCTTGGCGTTTGTAGTGCGGTAAGTGTCCACCTGCGTCGGCTAAGATCCGCTCTTGGGCAAGCGCGATCCGCTCTGCACCTTGATCAGCGATGTTGTGCTGGCAGTCGATGTCTGATTCAAGATCAAACAGCCGTATACCGTTATTAAAATCAACACTGGAAAAATACCAACTCTTCGCGTCTTTATACCAGACAGAGTTAACATAACGACAGGTCAAGTAGTCCCGCGACTCAAAACCGCTTTCGCCTTCGACGAGTGGGAGCAGACTCTGTCCTTGAATCTCGCCAGCAGGTTCAACTTGGCTCGCCGCCATGACGGTAGCAGGTACATCCAGTGTATAGACAAAC
Organism: Candidatus Poribacteria bacterium; assembly: GCA_965246985.1. Taxonomy (GTDB): domain Bacteria; phylum Poribacteria; class WGA-4E; order WGA-4E; family WGA-3G; genus WGA-3G. The sequence continues at coordinate 5,939,902 of OZ251998.1, forward strand.
TCATCGCACGTTGTACCGCCGTTAATACCAGACGGGTGGCTCACCAACATTGGGATGTTCATCGTGCCGGGGTACATAAAATTGGCAGGTTTTCCGGTAGCTTTGTCCGGATTCTCTGCGAAGTTGGTGCCGTGGTCGCTAAGGAAAACAATAAGCGTATTTTCACGTAATCCGAGGCGATCAATGGTATCTACCAACCTTCCGAACCATGTATCTACGAGGGTTACCAATCCGGCGTAGTTGGCTTTAACGCTTGGCAGTCGCTGCTCAAGTTCCTCATCTTTAAGCGAACCGTAGGGCAGGTTGAGACAGACAGGTTCCCGATCCTCTCGGCTCCCGTAGAGGTCATAATAGTGGATGGGTGCTTCCCATGTTTCGTGCGGTGTGAATCCATCAACATAGAGGTAAAATGGTGTGTTTTGATTGTTATGCTCAACGAATTCGATTGCAGAGCGGAACAATCGCGCGGTGGGCCAGGTCTCCTCCGGACGTTCGGGTTGGACGTTCACGATATGGGCGCGGACACGCTCTGGATTTCCACGGTAGCGGGAGATCAGAGCGGGGTCGGCGTGCGCACCACCACGGTATCGGTCTTCAGCTTGACCTCGGACAAACTCCCACTGTCGGAACCCTCGCGTGAAGTTCATCCCCGGCACGAAATAATGTGGGACATCGGCGAAGAAACCGGTGTGATACCCATTGCGAACAAGCGATTCAGCAATCGCAGGTTCTTCGGAAGACATCGGCTGCCAACCAGGGGTATAGACGTTATCCCACGGCACGGGAGTATAACTACTGAAAGGGTAGGCGCGTCTGCCGGTATGTAGCGTACGGCGCGTCGGAATCGTGGGTAGGCATTCCGGGTGCGCGTTCGTAAATCTGACACTTTGTTCGGCAAACCGTGCCAAATTCGGTGTCCGAACCCAATCGTTGCCGTAAGGACTGAGATATGCGGTTCGTAGGGTATCTGAAACAACGACGACTATGTTCCAACTCATCTATTTGACCTCCAAGGGACGAGAGACACTCTTGGAAAAAGAGACCTCGCATTAAGATAAAAGGGATTGGGAATATTTGTGTCAGGACTGTGCATAGCAAACATCTGTTCGCCGAGGTCCCCGTGCCTCGGCGACCTCTCTTTTCACGGTTCCGCTTGCAGAATCCGAAGCGTCCGCTTTCTTACCAAATGGCGTTTGCGTAAGTCCTAACCAAGGTTATTGTGTGATTTAAGCAGAATAATCGAAAACGAGAACGTCCTCAACAAGTGGACGGATGTGTTCACCTGCCACCTGACGGTGAAAGGGATGTGGCAGATATGCGTCGCGTGCCGCTTCATCTGTGAAACGGACGATAAAACCGTACGCGTATCCCTGGCTTTTACCTTCAGGACTGTTATTTGTGCCAGCAGTTATAGATTCAATCCCAGGGATCTCGTCAGCCATTCCCATAAGGGTATCTGACAGAGTTTCCAATTGTGCAGCGGTAACTTCTGATTTCAACTTGAGTAGGACGATGTGTTCAACCATTATGACTCCCTTCTTCCATAGAGAAATTTGCTTTGGTAAATTAGAGAAAGTGTTGTATAATTTAAGTATTACACAAATGATCTTTTTTTTCAAGTTTTCTGCAAAGCTTGAAAAGTAAACCACAAAGGAGTGTCAAAATGAAACTGATTTATGTTTCAATACCTTCGCCAATTATCTGGACTTGATTTCAGGACTTAGGCAATGAATACAACCCATTGGCATCAGATGTTTAGTGATATTCGCAATAAAAATCAGATCCGGTGTTTGCAGAAGTATTTTTTAATAGTTCGTGTAAAGATTTCACCCTGAACAGTGGTCCTTGAGGGGCGAGACACGAAACGAGGTGTATTCATCCTTGTATCCGTTGTCAAAGGCAACCCGGGGCGTTTATCCCTTGAAATGTGATAAAGATGCCTCTGTATTTTTCACAGAAAACGAGTTGACATTTATAAAACTCGCCATTTTTTTGGCGAAGGTATTGATGTTTGCATGGCTACACTATTCCTTGTCGCTTCGTTAATTGCCTTCGCGGACAATGTCGAAGTCACCGAGATAAAAGACAATAAGGGTGGTGTCTATCAAGCCACAGAGTTGGAAGAAAAAGGAAAATTCTTTCACGACAGAGACTATACGATTACGAACATCCCGAAAGAATTTCTTGGATTAACGCAGGTCTCAACGTCAGCGGACTGCCCCGGCGGACAGGACTACAATTTGACCTTTAATATCGACCGACCAGCGTATGTCTATACAGCATGGGATAGCCGGCATAAACGCCCAGAAGACCGCGGGCAAGATCCGAAAGGTTGGTTTACAAAAACGTTTACCGAGACAGACGAAACGCTGTTCCTTGATGCCCCACACGATCCGACTGAGTACTTCATCTACAAATCCAACGAACCGTATCCGGAAGGAGAAGTGGAATTGCTCGGCATCGACGAGGTCGTCGGAGACCCAGTCATCATGTGGACTATCTTCCTTGAAGAGGGACAACTTCCGGTCAGTCCGGTTGGAAATTTAACTACAACCTGGGGCGACATTAAGACAGATTAGTAGCAGTGTCGTTCAAACTAAACTCTATCACAGGCGGACGTATCAGTCCGCCTCTTACTGGCCTTCCATTCCGAAATTCTATTCTCCTTCTTATCGCAGCAGACTCTATATAAACGACTGATGTGAGAACTCGTGGCATCTTCAATTAGCATTAAGAAACCAATCGTCTGCTTAACCCCCAAAGGAGATTGCAAAATGAAACGCCTCCTCTTTACAGTCTGCCTTCTAAACACTGTACTCCTTCTAACCAGTTCCGCACAAGACAATACAAAAATCGGATTACCCGAAGGTGCCATCGCACGCCTCGGAAAAGGCGGTATTAATCTGATGCGATTTTCGCCTGACGGCACTCGCCTCGTCGTGGGAACGGATGTCGGGGTGTGGGTATACGATGTACCTGATGGAAAAGAGACCGCACTGTTTACGGGATATACAGGGCAAGTCAACGCACTCGCTTTCTCAACAGACGGAAAAATCCTCGCAAGCGGAGGGTTCGCGAACCCTGTAATACAACTTTGGGATTTAGAAACTGCCAGCAAACTCTCAACCCTTAGATTAGCTGAAAGGCACGATTCAGTGACAACATTGGCATTCTCGGAAGATAACACAAGACTTATCAGTTTGGATAGATTTGGTAGGATTACCCATTGGGATGTGAACACCGGCAGCAGAGTGGCAAATAAAAGTAGGAGAGTGAACTCTTACGATGCTGTGGCAGTCTCCCAAGATGGTAATACCTTTGCTACTGGCGATAGACAAGGCAAAATCCGTTTATTGGATACAACCACAGGCGGACAGTTGGTGTCCTTCAGAGGACACACTAAGCTTTGGGAATCTCTGAAGTCCATTTTAGGTTTGACTGATGAACCTCCCCAAGATGAGGAGGTTCGGGCGTTAGCGTTCTCGGCAGATGGGAAAATGCTCGCAAGCGGGAGTGAAGACAAGACAGTGCAGTTGTGGGATACATTGAAACGCTCCAAACATGCCACGCTCAAAGGACATACAGAATGGATTACCGCTGTCGCATTCTCCGCTGATGGCAAAACCGTTGCCAGTGGAGACGCGGGTAAAGTAATCAAACTCTGGGATGTCAGCACCCGACGCGAGTATGCAACGCTTAGAGGGCACAAAAACACAATTAACGCTCTAACCTTCGCACCCGAGGGAACACCTCTCTATAGCGGATGTCTTGTCAGTGGGAGTGCGGATGGCACAATCCGGTTCTGGGATCCTAAGACAGGTCAAGAACTCTTTACCTTCGCCACTGGACATACAGAGTGGATCAAAGCGGTTGCGTTTTCTGAAAATGGAACTACGCTCGCAAGTGCAGCGTTTAACGGCACTGTTGAGGTATGGAGCCTAAAAACAGGACAGGAATTGACTACTTTCACAAAAGCAGAGAGCGATTTAACTGGCGCAGTCGCGTTTTCACACGATGCCACACGCTTCGCCTGCCGAGGTGGAAGCGGCGCAATCGCGTTCAATTCACTTGGTTTCGGATACCATGCAAGCGGACCCGGGCACGGTAACATTCAATTGTGGGATATAAACACCGGTGAACAGATTCCCGGACCTTGGCAGGATACTGGAAACAACGCGAATGCACTCGCATTTTCGCTCGATAAGAAGATACTCGTCGCTGGTCTTGGTCGTCAAGGTATTCGTTCGTGGGACTTAAACACCCGGCTTGAACTCTTCCACTTTAACGCAGCACAACCGTTCGGAAGAAATCTGGTGTTCTCACCCAATGGAAATCTGCTGGCTACTAATGGAACCCACGTTCAAACACGGGTATGGAATGTTGCCACGCAGTCCCAAATCACGCCACCCAACATCCAAGAAGCCAGTGCCTTGGCATTTTCACCCGGCGGCATTATCCTTGCCCATGGACATCATCGGGAGGGTATTGTTTTCTGGCATGTAACACCGACAAGTATGAAAGAACACAGCAAAATTCCTAATAGCGGTCGAGAATTTGGCGAAGTATTAATATTTTCTCCCAACGGGAAAATCCTTCTTGACCCTAAATCAAAAGGTTGGCAAAATCTCATCCAGTTATGGGACGTGGATACTGGCACTGACCTGGGAACACTGTCTGGACATACGGAAGGAATAGAAACGTTGGTATTTTCACACGATGGGAAAACGCTTGCGAGCGGTAGTCGGGATGGCACGGTACTTCTATGGGATTGGGACAAAATCATTGACCAAGCAGCACAAGATAACAGATAACGTGAGTTCAACCTATAAGCAAAAGTTTGGCTCCAAATAGTTTCCACTCAACAGCACGCATCTGCCCCATTTCGTGCTATTGGGTACAAAGTCTGCCCTATTTCGTGCAGTGCTTGCCGACCATTTCGCTCAGCATCCCACCAACGCTGTCCTGTTCAGATTGGCACGAAACTTGCTCCTATCGTTATACCGAACTTACGTTAGACAAGACGCAGCGTCTGAACAGTACCCATACAAAGGAGATCACTTCATGAAAACCAAACAACTCTTTTTCATTATTCTTTTATTGACTACTATGATCATCTCAAACAGTTTTGCACAAGACAATACGAAAGTCGGGTTACCCGAAGGCGCAATCGCACGCCTCGGAAAAGGCGGCATTAATCTGATGCGGTTTTCGCCTGACGGCACTCGCCTTGTCGTAGGAACGGATGTCGGGGTTTGGGTATACGATGTACCTGATGGAAAAGAGACGTTTCTATTCACAGAACATATAGGGCAAGTCAACGCACTCGCTTTCTCAACAGATGGAAAAATTCTCGCAAGTGGCGGTTTTATAGTAAAACCCGTAATTACTTATACACTTTTATAATATCATCAATAGAAGTCTCAGCGTTGTATTGACGTATCCGCTTGATGTTGGCGAAATCCTTCTCAATCGGATTCAACTCTGGGGAATATGAGGGTAGAAACAACAAACTCGCACCGCTACCCCGGATCAATGCCTCCGTCTCTGAACCTTTGTGGAAAGAAGCATTATCCATAATCAGAACGTGACTGTCGTCAAGCAAAGGACATAACATCTCCGAAAGCCAAGTGTTGAAGGCAACCGCATCGCAACTGCCCTCGAAAAGCACAGGCGCAGTGAAACACTCCTGAAACCGCGCAGCAATCAACGTCGTGGTCTTATACCGATGACTTGGCACTTTCGCTTCAACACGAACACCTTTCGGCGCATAAGCATACCGACGGAAATCAGTTTCACTGAAACCACTCTCATCAATATAAACCGGTTTTTTCCGATGCTGCTCCGTCTCTTGCTGAAGGGTTGAGAGATACTCTTGGCGTTTCACCGGACACTGTTCTTTGTAAGTTGTCGTTTTTTTTTTCGCGTGATATTGAGTTTTGACAAGGCATAGAAGATGCCATGTGTAGAAGCACCGAAGTGTTGGGCGCGTTCAGCGAGTGTGAAATCTGGGAAATCGGCAACATGTTGCTGAAGTGCGTCGTAATCAATGTGTCGGGGACCTTTGGGGCCCGGTTTTTCGCAGGCGAAGGGGTCTTCTGCTTCTAACCAGTTATAGATCGTTCTTCTTGAGACACAAAAGGTGCGTTCAGCGGCGGCTTTACTGCCACCGTTATTGATGAAATCAAGCACGCGTTTGCGTAAATCTGTTGAATATGCCATAATCATAAACTCTAACATAAATCTCAAAAAATGTAAACTTATTTTCGGAATCTACTATAATAACCCTATAATCCAGTTATGGGATTTGGAAACTGGGAGGAAACTTTCAACTCTCACATTAACTGAGAAATACAATGTGATAGCAGCGTTGGCATTCACTAAAGATAACACAATACTTATCAGTCTGGGCAAATCTCGCGAACTTGCACATTGGGACGTTAACACTGGCAGAAAATTGGCGGATACAAGTAAGGTAGATCAATACACGGCAGCGGCATTTTCCCAAGATGGTGGTGCCCTTGCCATTGGAGATAATATTGGCTGGATTCGGCTATGGGACACAATAACGGGCACCCAACGGGCAACGCTATCAGAACCGTTTAACATGACTGAGGACCCAGGTATTCGGGCGTTGGCTTTCTCGACAGATGGGAAAATGCTCGCAAGCGGGAGTGAGGACCAAACAGTATTGTTGTGGGATACCCAGAACAACACCAAATTAGCTGCCCTTAAAGGGCATGAAGGCTGGGTGACTGCTGTTGCATTCTCTGCTGATGGCAAAACGCTTGCCACCGGAGACGCAAACAAGATAATCAAATTGTGGGATGTCAGCACTGGAGGTGAGCGTGCTACACTTAAAGGGCATAAAAACTCGATCAACGCGCTAACCTTCGCTCCGGATGAAGCACCGCTTTATAGTGGATGTCTTGCCAGTGGCGGTGCCGATGGCACAATCCGATTCTGGAATCCTGAAACAGGGAAAGAACTCGTTACCTTTTCCGAAGGACATACCGAATCGGTGAAAGCCGTCGCTTTTGCCAAAAATGGAACAATGCTTACAAGCGCAGCGTTCAATGGGACTGTCGAGGTATGGGATCTAAAGACAAAACGTGAACTAATTACCTTCACTGCTGGACATAGTGATTCAACCGAGTCAGTCGTGTTTTCCACCGATGCTATGCTTTTTGCCAATCGAGGTGCCTACGGTTTAAGAGCTTTCGATGCGTTTGGCTTTGGAAGCCGTGGCAGTTTCCAAGGTGGCAGCGGCATGCGGTTATGGGAACTCACCACCGGTGATGAACTTTCTGGTCCCTGGCAAGACTGGACAGGCACTACAGCATCATTCGTATTCTCGTCGGATAACCAAGTACTCGCAAGCCGAGATGGTCGAGATATTCTGGCGTGGGATGTGGACACAGGAATCGAACTGTTCCGGTTCAACACAGAAAAACCGTTCCCAAGAAAGTTGGTGTTCTCACCCAATAGAACCCTGATTGCTGCGCATGGCATTCACGGCGAAACACAGATATGGGATGTAGACGCACATCATAAATTTCCTATATTCATCACCGAGGATGCCAATAGCTTGGCATTTTCACCTAACGGTACTCTCCTTGCTCTCGGACACAGAGACGGTATCGTTTTGTGGGATGTGACACTGATAGGATTTCGGAAACGCATCGGAATTCCTGATAGTTGGCGAGGATTTGAAGATGTATTAACGTTCTCACCCGATGGCAAAACCCTTCTTGCGCCTACATTGGAAATTTGGGACCCTCTAATTAAGTTATGGGACGTGGACACCGGTCAGGACTTAGGGACCCTATCCGGACATACGGAACCGATAGAAACATTGGTATTTTCACACGACGGGAAAACGCTTGCCAGCGGTAGTCAGGATGGAACAGTGCTTCTCTGGGATTGGGACGAAATCATCGCCAAGAAGAAGCAAGAGAACAGATAATCATAGGTGTCAATTTAGAGTTCGTAGCGGCGATATTTGTGTAGGAAGAAGTATCAGAGAAAAAATATCGCGAGCGCAGCTCGCTCCTACAGAAGAGTGGAGAATTCGGTGCGGTTAGATGAAGTTTAAGTATTTAATTCGGTAATGCATCAGCAGCCTCTTGTTGTAGGAGCGAGCTGTGCTCGCGATCCGTAATGATCACCCACATAAACGATTACCGAAATATTTATTGAATCTTCATGAAACCGCACCTACCTTGGTTAGGGAATAGTGAGGTAGGAACCTCACCAGTGAAGCGGTTAAAAACGTGCTAATAGATGAGGCACGCACCACCGGCACAGACACTTCCGGCCTTTTGTGTGACATCACCGGCGATATTGTCCGCTTCGCCTGCCTCAAATTCAGCGACGAGCGACATTGCCTTATCTGTTGGTTTCGATAGACCGAGTTGGAGCGTGTCACTCTGCGTGAAAGTCAGGGTGCATCCTGAAAACGTGACAGCAATACAGAAGAGACCGAGCAGCATAAAAAGAAATACCCGTTTGTGTATCACAATTAAACCTCAACTTGCCGGAGATCCGCTTGATCCAGCGTATTCGTGCCTAAACCGAGTTTACTCGCTGTAGTGATATGATTGGCTAACTTTGACATGGAATCTAACTCCATCTCCTCGCGTTTCTGGTTGACAGTCTGAAGTACCAATACATCAAGAACAACCGGGTCGGCACTGATAAAGAGACTACCATATTTCCATGCGCTTTCGGCGTGATATGTCGGTCCCTTGTCGAACGAAGCGACCAACCCATCAACGATATTGAGAACAAGTTTCTCCTTCAGCACTTTATGCTCCAGAATTTCGCCGATAGCCGGGTTGCAATAGAGCGGTTTTCCGTGGAACCGGCGTGTGTTATTAACACTCCCGAACGCGAGATTCTTTAGACATCCGCTCACCCCCGCCATCGCATGGTGCTTCAAGACCGGGACATTGATGAGCACATCAACCTGCTGCGTGACAATTCGGGAATACTGAGAGCGAGTGCTATCGTTCTCCCGACGCGCAACACTATCCTTTTCACTCTCATAAAACACTTCATCGTCATACCCGATGCCTTCTGTGTCGGAGGCAAAAGTTCGCACCTCACTTTCATCTTGCTGGATCGGGTAGCCGGCGTTCAAGAGATGCTCCTCAAACCGGTCCCAGATAATAATCTGCTTTCGGAGAACCCCGGCTCCGTATAAACCCTCAACGATTTTATCGACGATGATGGAATGCGTGCTGAGTTCCGGTCCGGCAAGCGGGTTAATTTTTATGCCGACAATATCGTCGGGTAGCACAATATCTCGCCACGCTTCTTTAGCGGAGGAACGTCCAGTCAACTGCATCATCGCCTGATCTATCAGTTCACTCACGGCATCTTCATTGAGCTGATCGTTTTCCCAAACCTTTTTACCAATAGCCTCAACGACAGGCGTAAGGGGCACCGCCTGTGTAGTCGCGTCGGGTTGTAATTGTCCACTACTCAGTTGTGCGAACGCTGGAAGTGTGCTAAGCGCACCACCGATGCCACCGACTTGTGTGGCAAGCCGAGTTAAGAACTGCCGCCGATTAAGCGTATCTTGGTGTTGCGCCGCTTCTTGACTGTCGGCGATAATGTCTGCTATAACCGTGTCGTAAGGTTTCATCAAAGTTTACCCAATTCCGTGAGGATTTTCGCCGTTGGCACACGTACTGCCACACCATCAAGGGACTTCCAAACGACTGTTCCATCCTGCCGAACGATATAGGTGGCTGGACGCGCTATTCTATCGTTGCCGGTATCAATGACGTTGTAAGTATTGATTACCTCTCTGTCCTTATCGGAAAGTACCGGAAATTTGAGCCCGTGATTTTGAACGGTCTGTCTGGTATCGCCTTCGCCATCAGAACTGATAGCGATGAGTTCCGCGCCTGCCGCTTGAATGTTGGCATAGTTCTTTTGCAACTCACCGAGTTGCCCTCTGCAGAACGGTCACCAGCCTCCGCGGTAAAAAATAAGAACAACGTTTTTATCAGCGGTATAATCAGCGAGTGTGTGCAACTTGTTGTTACCATCCGGTAATTCAAAGGCAGGTGCTTGGCTGCCGATGCTCAAACCCTGACCCGGCTTCAACTTTTCTGGTTCCTGCAGCGGTGTGAGTTCAACCGTTAGCTCAAATGTCTCAGTCGCGGGTATCGGATCCACTGAGACTTCTTTACCTTCGTAGCCTGCGTGCGCAATTGTCAACGTAAAGGGTTGCTGCACAGGAAGGTTTTCAAAAGAGAAAACGCCTGCCACTGTTGTCAACGTTTCGTAAATTTTCCCAGTGTTATCCTTGAGTTGGAGGTTGACCGCGCCGATGGGTTCACCGGTCACTTCGTTCGTTAAAACACCATGCAGATGCGAGACAGGAGTTTCTAATACGGCGAGTGCAACTGTATCAACCGAAATGCTCTGGTCTGGGATGACGGTAACGTTCAACTCCGTCGTTTGGTATCCTTTGGCTGAAATCTGGACAGTGTAGTCTCCCGGTTCAGCCTCCTTAAGGTGATAGTTTCCGACACCAGATTGGACTGAGGTGAAGATGCTTGCGTTAGTGCTTGCTGACTTTACGCCGTGCACTTCAAATTCAACTTGCGCGAGGATTTGCCCGGCTTTTAACAAGCGCATGTAGACAGTTACGCCTTCAATTAATTCAACATCACCATAAAAAGATCCTGTTGCGTCAGTTCCAACCGCAGAGGTATCTACTGTTTCCTCAACGGGGTTTTCTGTCCCGCAGTTCAATCCTACAAACAACAGGAGCGCGAGCGCGAGAAATGTCAGTGTCTGTTTCATCGTTTTTCCTCTATTCGTCTATTGCCGTTTGATTCTGCCCCACGTCGTTGCCAGTTTGTCCACAGGTTCAACTGCGGTGACAGATTGAATACCGTCGTCCATAAGTGTTTCCATATCTGCTTCATCTAAAGCGACATTGAAGAGGAGGACCTCGTCAATGATGCCTGTGGTATATCGGTCATAGTGCCGCCCGATGTGAAACGGGCCTTCGCCCGTACCGTATCCATCGTCCGTATTGAAATCAACTTCGGTTTCCATTTCACCATCAACCCACAGCGTAGCCTTGCCTGTCTCGGCATCCGCCCTACCAGCAATGAAATGCCAGGTGTCATCAGCGATATCCGATGTGCTATCTGCCCTAAAACTGACACTGGCATTATCACGCAGGAAAAAGGTTATCTTACTATCGGCACCACCGTTCCAGAGCAAGTACCACGGTAACGCCTGTGACGTATCCTCGTAGTTTTTGCCAGCGAGCGATCCACCAACTGCTGTGCCTTTAAAATGGAGCGTAATGGTGAAGGATGTTCCCGCTGTAAACCCGACAGTGTCCGAGTGCGGAACTTCGACCCAGTTGTCAACACCATCAAATTCAAGTGCTTTGCCGAATTTTCCATCCACCCATGTAGCACCGTGAATTGTACCCTCGTTTCCGTAGTTCGACGAGTCAGTAGCGACGGCTCCGCTCCCTTCGTTAAAGAGCCACATTCCGGTGATGTTCTCAGAGTCAATGTTAGCGAGACTCGGCAACGCAATTAATAAAAGGATTCCCATCAGACTCGCAAGAGTTATGCGTCCAGTTTTACGAAACAACATTAAAGTCTCCTTATCTTTATTCTACTATTCCACTTGGCGTTTAATTCTGCCCCATGTCGTTGTCAGCTTGTTCACAGGATCAACAGCGGCGGCAGTTTCAACGCCGTTGTCCATGATAGCATCCATATCGTCTTCTGTTAAAGCAACATTGAAAAGAGCAACATCGTCGATGATGCCTTCCGTATATCGATCATAGTGCCGTCCGATGTGAAACACACCATCACTGGTCCCATATCCATCTTTTTCATTGAAATCGGTTTCGGCTTCCATTTTGCCATCTATCCATATCGAAGCCTTACCAGTGCTTGCGTCGGCTTTGGCGACGACAAAATGCCATTTGTCGTCTCCAATTTCGGTGGTGCCGTCTGCTCGAAAACTTGTTGACGCACTGTCGCGCAGGTAGAGAGTCACCTTATTATCGGCACCTCCGTTCCAGAGCAGGTACCATGGCAATGCCTGCGAGGTATCCTCGTAGTTTTTGCCGACGAGCGCGCCGGCGACCTTGCTGCCTTTGTAATTGAGGGTGATTGTGAACGACACCCCCGCCTTAAATCCGACAGTGTTTGAGTGTGGAACTTCAACCCAGTTACCTGCACCATCAAATTCAAGAGCTTTACCAAACTTTCCATCTACCCACTTCGCGCCGTGGATATCACCATCGTTACCCTGTTTTGACGAGTCGGTGGCGGTCCCGCCTTTTCCTTCGTTAAAGAGCCACATCCCCATGATATTCGTGGGATCAATCTTAGCGAGACACGGCAGTGTTATCAATAAAAAGACACTTACCAGACTCACAAAACCTATCCGGACATTCTTAGATGATAAATACATTACAGTCCTCCTAAAATACAAAACGAAATCGCTCTCTGTTCACAACTTCAGTCCTACAACCATCAATTATTCCGTATTTTATAGTATACCACCGACAATGCGTTTATGTCAAATAGAAACATAGGATACTGAGTTTTCCTCTTATACCAAATTAACGTGATTTGTATTATTTTTCCATTTTGCAAATCCACTGAAAACCGACATGTGCCTGCACCTTCTTTGTGTTTTCAGAGAACCATTGACACCTTTTCACAACGGCTTCTTCAAGTGCTGAGAGCGTTGTAAAAACTTTATTCACAACCACCTCTCGCAACAAAGGCCAGAGCCGTTCGGCAGGTTGAAGTTCTGGTGTGTACGGGGGCAAATGAAATAACTCAATCCCTTCTGGGACTTCTAAATCCTTACCCGTGTGAAAACCGGCACGATCTAACAAAAGGATTATCTGTTTCTTGCCTTCCGGGTTCACATCACGCGCAAACTCTGCCAAGGCAAGGTTCATGACTTCAACACTCACACTCGGCATCAGCAGCCAATAGGTCTCACCTGTCTGTGGACGGACAAAACCGAAACCATAAAACCACTTATATGCCGGACACACGGGGGCTATCGGTCTTTCACCTCGCTTCGCCCAGACACGCCGATGAACCGGCAATAATCCCAAGCGCGTCTCGTCTTCTGCCCAGATCTCTACCGGTTTCTCTGGGTGCTGACTTTCAAGCGTAGCTACCCGCTCCTTGAGTTTTTTTTTAAATGTTTGCTGTGCCTCGGGTGTTGCGGCTGCCTGATGTTGCGGACGAGGTGTTTGTAAAGTATAACCGAGACGTTTGAGATATTTCCAACCTGACACGTCACTGACACGACGCTGGAGTGTCTCAGATATCCACGCAGCCACTTTCGGACCCGTCCAAAGACCCCCATCACCAGGAGGCGCAGAAAGGGCAGCTGCAAGGGCGGCTTGCTGTGTTTCATCCAAAAAACGCACACCTGTATTATTTTTGCGTTTATCTCGCAAAGCGGCTTCGCCTTCAGCATTATAGCGTTTGAGCAACTTGCGAACCCAGTCCGGCGTGCATCCTACAATCTCAGCGACTTGCCGGGGGGTGCGTGAATCTCTGGTATCCGCAAGGAGCCAAATAATATGCCAGTGCGTCCGTTCCCGAAGACATTCACATTCAAGATACCTTTGTTTAACAACTTCTACTGAAAAGTGGGGGAAAACCTCATGTTTTTGCTTTTTCATCTCTTCACAATAACATATCTAAAAAATATACACAAGAATAGTCGCGTTAATATGGTATTAGTTGCCAACCGTTTTGGTTTTCTTGTAAAAAATGCGAAGTCGTAGAAAGCCGAGGTTGGATAAATTAAGGATAGGACTTACGCAATTTACGTTCGTCGCTACTATGTTCTGCAGGATGGCTTCGGAGACCTTCGTGCCCTGCGTGCGTTCAGGTTCGGATGGGCACAGGGACCCATCCCAACAGCGTTTTGATGCGTAAGTCCTAAAGGATTTAATTGTGTAATACGTAGTGTCCACTAACTGAATAACTTGATTGACAATGCGCCAATCTTTTGATAGAATGGGCTGTGCTTTACGACACTACCAAACCCATAGGGAGGTAGAAATACGAAAAACGAGAAAAACTCTTTTTGTTCTACCTGTATACTTCCCCAATGTCTGCTGTTAATATTGATCTTGACCCTGAATGGAAGGGTTAATGCTGCGTTTGAGAACATTGAACTCATGGCAGGACCGATGGGAATGGGTGGCGCATACTCGGCAACAACACATGATACCAGCGCGTTGATATGGAATCCAGCAGGTTTGGCACGACTGCCTGCGCCCGAAATCGGCATCAGCTATATGGATTTGTATGGTGTGTTAGGTTATAGTTGCATCGGGGTGGCACATCCAATTCAGACCGGACAGACTATCGGCGCAGCACTTCTAAACTCAAGTGATACAGAAGGGATATCTCAAGAACACATCGTGCTGTTGTCCGCTGCGACCCGTGTATGGCAGCAGCTGCATGTAGGCATCAATGCCAAATATTTTACCACCTCGGTTAATCTGGAACAGGTACCGTTGGGACGCGGCGCGGGATGGGGCGCGGATCTCGGTATCCAGTATACGCTCATGACAGAGAAGGTTAGCATCGGTCTGGTATTCCCAAATCTACTCTCAAACCTCTCCTATCACCGACTTGAAGGGAAGGTCTCCAATAGTGGTGCCTATACTGAATCACTCCTGCGTGAATGGCGTATCGGTGTTGCTGTAAAAGTTGACGCACCGAACAGAAAATCAGATGCTGTGTTAGCGGCTTTTGAGATAGCTAACGGCATGCCTCTTGTCGGTTGTGAATACCGACACGGCGCAAGACACGGCGAATTGGCACTTCGGTTGGGTTGGCGGTTTACCGAAGGGTTCACCGCGGGTTTCGGCTATCAGCATGGTAATATTGGATTAGATTACGCCTTCGTCAACGGAAGATACGGGAACCCACAAACTTCACTGTTTTCAGTCCGGCTTTTGTACTGAAAACGGTTTGACATTTCCTGACACTCGGTGTAACTTATTAGACATAAGGCTTACGCATCGCGTAAATTAGATGGCATATAACATCAAAAAATCCACAGCACCCTTAAAACCTTAGGGCTCGTTTTGCTTCACAGTCCTCGAAATATGAATAGAACGCAACAGATATAAAAAATTGGAATATATACCGCGCCAATTGGGTTAAACACATTACGAGCAATTGAACAGCGACAGAAAACCATCGTGATGTATCTGGAGCGGGTGGGATAGAGGCTCAATCCACGACGTAACTATAGGATTTAACTGATGGCTCAGAAGAGAAAACAGACCCAGAAAAAAATGCGAATAGAGGAATGCTCATTGAAAATGCAGGAGCATATCCAGCAACTCGGTATATCTTCGGTTGAGGCGTATAAGGAATGGTGCCGCGCTCATAATTTTAATCAGGGTTTGGATAAAAATCCGCGCCAACGTCAAGACGAACTATATGTCATAACCCGCACGCAAGCCGCCAAAATAATGGCGAAAGAGAAGAAAGACCGCAACTTGAGCGAGATTCTTCCGAAGATATACAATCAAGAACTGCGGTTAGAAAAACTACAGAACACAGTTACCAGAACCATTTCGGAAGTTTTTGAGAGCAGCATAGCCCCGCAAGTCCTTTTGAAACTCCTGTTATATCTTGAAGCCAATTCAGACCTGTTAAAAGAAGCTACCTATATTCAAGGCATCGCAGCACTCGCAAACCATCACGAGAGTTGGATTCGATCCTTTGAGACATGGAAAGTCAAAAAACATAACCGCGACCGCCAGTTTTCCGAACTCGCTCGACACCTACTCGCCGCTTATGAGGTGCCGCTTTTCATGGATAGTGTCTGGTTTAATGGAAACGGGACGCATCAGAATTGGTTTAAACACATCGGCACCGGTCAAAATATCCGAACCGCACTGGATATCCCTATACCGCTCACGAAAAAGATGGCGCACTGTTTTCTTAAGGCACCGAAGCATTACACAATTGAGGAAGCACTCCGGTGGGGACAAGTACACGCCCTCAGTGGCGATCGGTATTTGGTGGATGCACTCCGACAAACACGCCTGACCCGAAATTTTAGCGACGATGATTTCTGGCTGAATGTGATTCGTTTCTTTATTGCCAACCCGATGTTGGATGTCAGTCATGTACACCCAATTATTGACTACATTTGGTATCAGAGATACGAGAACCGTCGCGTTTTCGTCGAAAGAGGAGTTGCGAGAGAAATTGGACCGGCGCAACCTAACTTCAGCATGAGAGGGAGAACGCCTGAGACACTGCTCCGCCAAGTTGAGGAATGGCACGGCGAACTCGGTAGGGAATCGAAAGGCAGGGAACTTGAGTGGTACGGTTCAGAGATCGGTGAATTTCACCTCTTAGAAGGGAGCGAAGAGTCGCGCAACATGAAATTCTGGTCTATTCGAGAACTGCTCAGCAGCGACGAACTTATCGACGAAAGCCGGGCACTGCGGCATTGCGTCTCAACTTATGCGAGATCCTGTCATACCGGACGGTCATCGATTTGGAGCATGGAAATTGAAGATGAAAATGGACGACGTAAGATTTTGACGATTGAGGTTGCACCGCGCGAAAAAGTTATCCGTCAAGTTCGAGGCAAGCGGAATCGGTTACCAACGCCTAAAGAGAAAGATCTGTTAGGAAAATGGGCGGATCAGGAAGGGCTGCAGCTTGGTGAATACATATAGACACAGAGGCATTCGGTTGTCAGTTATCAGTGAGAGTTGCGACCCGGAGGTCGCTCCTACAAGAAAGGGCACGCTATCGGAAATCAAAATTATCGGAGAACTGAATGGTTCTGGCTGGCACACCGAAAAAAGTTGATTTCTTGATACAATTGATGGTAAACTGTTTATAGCAGCAGTTGAACCAAAAGGGAGGCAACACAATGGAAAAATCAACGACTATCCAAGAGATTGTACAGCGATTAGACAAACTCACGCCTGGTCAACAGAAACAGGTTTTGAATTCCGTCCTATCTTTTTTACAATAGTTTGGACAATTTTATGAATTAAGATGACAATAAGCAGAAAAAAGGGTATCCTTTCAGAATAAACCCAACCATTTTGAAAGGAGATTTCTAATGGACCCTCTTTCCCGCTTAGAATACATGTTATCAGAATTTAGACCGTTATTCAAGTATAATAACTTTGATCATTTTCAGACTTTCGTAGAAGGTTTGATAAATACGCCCGATCGTGGCACGATGACCCAAGTCTATCTATCAACAGATCCCTCAACAACGTATTGGTGTCTGCCGAAGTTTCTCTCGCGTGGTGTCTGGTGTGTTGATCAAGTGGCCTCATCTCTGAGGTGCCAAGTGCAAAGAGTTTACGGCACGGGTGTCTACGTCTATGATGAAAGTTATACGACGACGAATGGCACTCAACAAGTTGGGACGCATTTCTTCAGAAATACCCGGTATCAGAAACGCAACAAGAACCCATCGAAGTTTCATCACGGACACGAGTTTGGTGCGATCGGTTGGTTGGCAGAGACCGCTGAAGGCACTCGTCTGTTTCCCTTAGCTGCCCGGCAGATGGATCCGAAAAGCACCACCGCTAACAGCTTTGCCGTGCTGAAGCATTTATGTGGTCTGATGCCCCCGGGTCTTATCATTTTCGATAGAGGTTTCAACAGACGCAAAGTGTTTACAGAGGTGCTCGCACAAGGACATCATTTACTGTGTCGCGCAAGGTCAAATGCTGTGTTCTTTCATATACCGAAACAACCGAAGCACCGAAAGAAAGGCAGACCGCGCCGGTATGGTAGCCGTGTGTCGCTGCCGCATCTGAAGTATAGAGCCCTCGTCGTTGATAATCAGACGCTTTCTGTCACAGATAAAGTCGTCCGAACAAAGATGTGTGCTGTCGATGTCAGGCTTGTTGTGATACGCAAGCGTCCGAAGAAGTCTCAACCGTATCGGTATTTTTGTGTATTCACCTCGGATTTACAACGTCCGGTAGAGGAACTGATCCGACACTATAGGAACCGATGGCAGATTGAAACCGCATTTCGGGACCTGAAAGAAAACTTCGGATTTGACTCCTATCAACTCCGAAACCCAAAGAGTTTGAACCGCTTCGTTCAACTGAGTTTGCTCGCAGCAAGTCTGACACAACTCGCTTTCAGAAGTCAAACACACCCAAGCGACGCGGAAACGTAGACTGACGCTGCGGTGCCTGACTTAGAAGCCGTGCTACTTGCGCTAAATATACACTGGTATAAACCGAAGTATCTTACACGCGGCTTGATGGTCGCTTATTTGCAGCACTCTCTAAAGCACCAATATTTTTCTGCGAGTTACGATCTGATGCAACACTGAAAGAAAAACCCAAAAATCCTTGAAGATTCTACATGAAACGCGTCAGAAGCGCATTTTTTCATGATTGTTGAAAAATAACCTCTAAAAAGCAGTGATTTCTAACAGAATTTAGGCATAAAAGTGTCGTTAGAACGCAATTCTAACACCTGTTCGGAAGTCCTAACGGGAGGAAACTGCCCACCCTGGGGAAATCCTAAACTGAGAAACTGTCCAAACTATTGTATAGTTTTACTATAAGCAATATTAAATATACATTTTACAGTTTTCCAAGTTGAGTTGTTGTGATGCCTGAATTCCCATCAAAGATTGGAATCGTGAAAAAGGTAATCTCTCGAGCCAACCGATAACGGTTTCACAGAGTTGATCGAAACTCTCAAAGAAATAACTCCTGTTGACTTGATCGCGCATCAGATGCCATAAGCGCTCAATGAGATTCAGATGCGGAGAATAAGTCGGCATCGGGACTAAACGCAATCGGTCCTTGTAGCGAATAAGGAAATCGTCTAACTTTGCCGTCGTATGACTTGAAGCGTTATCTCGAACGATAAACAACATCTCATCAGGATACATTGCCATGAGGTTTTGCCAATGCGTTTTCATCTGAAGATGCGTTTTGTTGGCATAGATTTCATACAAGCCATCACCTGTCGGATATTCTAAGGAGCCGATGAGATATTTCCGCTGATTCTTGCCGGGTGTGTTGACCTTATATTCACTGCCTTGCTCTCGATAAATGCGTCCGGTCTTCGGACACCAAGACACATTGGCTTCATCAAAGAAAAACAGGCGCGCTGCGTTTTGGCTATGCTCGGGCGGCGGCAGCTCTAAACGCCGAAGTTGGGTATCCGGGACAATCAACTCAGTCGCCTTATGCGTCAATTGTCCCGTCTTGGCAAAGAGGCAAGTTCCTTGAGTTGATGCCGTTTCGTCTGATACTCGGGATCCGGGCTCCCCACACGGAGTTTACTACGACCCGTTCGATAACCTGTCCGCCGTAAAGCGAAATAGATCGCGGGCGGTGTGACAGAAATCTCGTGATACGCCTTGAGATAAGCACTAATGAGGTCAAGCGTCCATTGCCGAGAATCCGTCTGGAGTTTTTCGTATTGATTCGGTGTTTGCTCAAGAAGTCGATGCCAGTCGGATTTGCTAAAGTGCGCGATCTTACCACGACACCCGGGTGGACTCTTGGGCCTCAACGCCTCTAAACCTGAGGTGTTATACTTATGAATATAGCTACGAACACTTTTATCCGAAAGATTGAACATTTTTCCGAGTTGCGGCACCGACATATGCTCGGTGGCAGAGAGTTTGATGATCAGTAAACGTTGATACCATTTGGGTTTCGTTGCTTCACAAAGCGCAGCATCAAGACGCTGAAGTGCTGAGGCATCGTCAAGTTTTGCGTAAATCATGACAAGGAAGGCTCCTTGGGAAGTAGATTTACCCAAAGTATAACTTAAAACCCACTAAATTAGAAATTTATTATTTAATATTGCTTAGTTACCAATACCTTCGCCAAAAAGAGTTGAATAAATAGGGCGAATGTCCTAAAGTTATGTGTAATCAAAACAAATAACTGAGAAAGGACATTTACCCATGTATGACATTTTATCACTCTTTAGTGTTTTGTATCCACACTTATCAAGGACGACGGTGCGTCAGTTTTCTCGCGTGGTCATCGGATTGCTTGCGATGACGGGTTCGGTGAGTATGCTCAATATCTCACGTTGGACATCAGAAGGCGGTAGCTACCGGACGCTGCAACGCTTTTTCAACACGGTTATCCCTTGGGGGACTGTCTGCTGGTTGTTTTTCAGGACGTATCTGCTGGATCGTGAAAGCCTCTATATTCTCGCTGGCGACGCAACCACGGTGTCGAAATCGGGTCCATCCACTTATGGTTTATCGCGTTTTTTCTCGTCTACGCAGGGTAAAACGCTTCCGGGTTTAGCGTTCTTGAGTTTGTCGTTAGTGAGCGTCAAGGAGCGGCGTTCTTACCCGATGGTTATGGAGCAAATCGTGCGTGGCGACACCGGCAGCTCAAGTCCGGCCGCCTCCGAACCCCGTGATGAGACGCAACCGCCCTCCCCGCAACGCACCCCTGGGCGTCCCAAGGGCAGTCGGAACCGAAACAAGACGGATGTGCCGCTCAGCGATACATTGAAACACCTTCAAACGATGCTCAAGGCGTTGCTCGCACGTGTCGGCGATTTGATACCCGTGCGCTACCTGGTGCTTGATGGATATTTTGGACACAATCATGCGCTACAGATGACACAACAATGTGGGTTATCTTTGATCTCAAAGTTGCGCGTCAATACCGCCCTTTATTTTCCATCCACGCTGCCTTACGCCGGACGTGGACGCCCGCGTATCTACGGGCAACGTTTCAAGCCGCAGCAGATGGATACCAAATACCGAGTCTCTACCGAGACGCAAGGAAACATTACAACTGAAGTCTATCAGGTTTCAAAGATGCACCATAAAAAGTTCCCGGATCCGCTAAATGTGGTGTGTATTCTCAAGACGCATCTACCGACAGAGAAAAAATCACACGTCTTATTGTTCAGTTCTGACTTAGCATTGGACGCAGAAAAAATGATCGATTACTACTCGCTTCGTTTTCAAATCGAGTTCAACTTCCGAGAGGCCAAACAGTTTTGGGGGTTAGACGATTTTATGAATGTCAACAAAACACCCGTCAACAATGCCGCGAATCTGTCTATGTTCATGGTCAATGTCTCTGCGAAACTTTTAGCACCCTTGCGTTTAGAAAACACCGAGGCAAGCGTCTTAGATCTCAAAGCACACTACCGAGGGAGGAAGTATTTGCGCGAAACATTAAAAATACTACCGCAAAAACCGGATCCTGTTGTTATTGAGCAAATCGCTGAACGGCTTGGGTCCATCGGTGCTGTTCATCAGACACCCTCTCAAATCAATACATCATAATTTGGCGAAGGTATTGAGTTACGACTTGTGCTAATTAATCTTGTCTTCATAGATATTTCCTTATGCGAGAACGAGGTCTTTGAGTTTCATCAAAGGGCGTCCGAGGCATCGATTTACGAAAGCACCGAGAAGACAACTACCGAACTTATTGCTCATACGCGTTAGCAACCCCCAATGCTTCAAGGCACGAACCCGAGAAACATGAAACTGTTCTGTGAGTTGACCGATTGTCGTCTCAATACGACGACGCATCCGCACCTGAAGTTTGCGAAAACTCTCAGGATACTGTTGCTTTTGATTTCTTTTCAGCGTCGGTAATAAGACGGTTGCTTGGGTTTCGATGAGTTCTGCCTGAAGTTGTTGAGAGATATAACCTTTATCGCCAAGAACAATCGGATACTCCCCGCGTTCAGCAAGCAAGGGTAACACGTCTCGATCATCTCTATTAGCAGAGGTAATGCCGAAGTCAATAGGCACTCCGTTAGCTGTCGTTATCAATGTTCCGCGAAAACCGAAAAATGTTCCCAGGCTTTTCGTCGCACAGTTTCCATAAGTCGCGAGTGTTCCAGTGCCATCCGCCCACTTGAAATCAGACTTTGAAGCATTCGCACGTTTGAAATCGCAGACAGGGATCGGAAAAGAATCAACGATAAAGACATCTGCCTTTGGCAAGCAGTTCGTCAATGCCTGACGGATGACTTCACTCGCTGTAGAAAGGTTCCTTCGCCGACGATTGAAACGCGACCGCTCCGGTAAACCGGGAAAGACGGTTTTTAGTTCTGCCTTGATGCGTCGATACCCCGAGTTCTCGCTGTCTTCACCGATGTATTCAAGCAACCATGCGACCGTTAGAATATCGGCATCTGGGCAGTTCGGGGTGGGGCCCGGACGGCGTGCCTCAGCATTTGGGAAGTGAGCCTCATAAAGCGTTTTTATCATCTTTTGAAACACCCGTGCAACCTGCTTGAGGGTGCGGGATTTATTTTTCAGTTGCAACGCAATGCGTTCTAAAGTATACTGTAAATCCATCCTTATGCCTCCTTTTGTTTCTTGACTTATAGGATAACATAAGGATGGATTTATTCAGACAGAAAAGGCGTGCACTGCTTTTTCGTCTGGGCAACACTTAGATATTTGTGAAATCTAAAATAACAATCAGTTAACTGGCACAAGTCGTTATAGTTTCCTTGTTTTCGTCCAAGCACATGGGGATCCAGTTGATCAATGAAAGGCTATCAATCCGAGTCCGTATCTGCTTTCAAGAGGGGTTAAAAGGTCTCAAATCACAACAGCCTACCTTTGAAACCCTTATCATAACTGGACATCAACTTTTTCAAGGACTCTTTGGTGCCGGAAAAGCGATAAAAATCGTGGTTTTGGTTTCCTTTTTCTCTCAAAGGTGTGTAGAAGTTCTTTGCCACCTTTTGAGGTGTTGTTTTCTCAATGCGTGTGTAGGTTTGTGCGTGATTAGAGCGAGTATGGTTTCCTACACTTATTGGACAAAAACAAGGTAGTTTGGACAATTTCATCCTGTCAGGACTTCCGAACAGGTGTTAAATATGCTTTGTAAGCACTCTTTTATCTCTCGATTCTGTTAGAAATCACTTTATTTTTGCCATTATTTTTCCAATAATCGTGAAAAATATGAATCTGATCATTTTCATGTAGAGTCTTCAACGATTTTCAGATTTTTCTGTGAGGATTCTCTGGTATCGTAACTCGCAGAAAAACATTGTTGTTGGAGACATCGTTGCAAATAAGCGACCATCAACCCGCGTGTGAGATATTTTGCTTTATACCAATGCTTATTGAGTGCGAGCAGCACATCTTCTACGTCAAGAGCCCCCTCGGCGTTCTGGGTTTCCGCTGCTGTTTGGGGTGTTGTGTTTCTGAAACTGAGTTGTGTCAGACTTGCTGCGAGAAAGCTCAGTTGCACAAACCGGTTCAAACTCTTGCGGTTTCGGAGTTGATAGGTATCGAAGCCGAAATCTTGTTTGACGTCCCGAAATGCGGTTTCAATCTGCCACCGATTTTTATAGTGTCGGATCACCTCGGCTACCGGGCGTTGTAAGTCAGAGGTAAATAAACAGAAATACCGATAGGGTTTAGACTTCTTCAGGCGTCTGCGTATCACAACGAGTCTCACATCCACCGGAGCCATCTTTGTCCGCACGACTTTGTCTGCGACAGAAAGTGTGGTGTTATTTACGACGCTCTCCGTAAACTGAAGTCTCGGCAGATGCACACGGTTGCCATAGCGGAGCGGTCTGCCCTGTTTCGGATGCTTCGGGGGTTTGGGTATCTGATAGAACACAGCATTTGACTTGGCGCGACACAACAAGTGATGGCCTTGTGATAAGATCTCTGTAAACACCTTGCGCCTATTAAAGCCCCTGTCGAATATGATCAGACCGGGAGGCATTTGCGCACATAAACGCTTCAGCACTGCAAGACTGGCATCCCGTTTTTTCTGTGGACACATCACCCGGACACCTAACGGAAAAAGACGAGCACCTTCTGGCGTTTCACACAGCCACCCGATCGCACCAAACTCATGTCCGTGGTGGAACTTCGACTCATTCTTGTTGCGTTTCTGATACCGCGTGTTTCTGAAAAAATGCGTGCCATATTGATGAGACCCATCACTCGTAGACTTGGTTTCATCATAAACATAGACTCCTTCGCTGAAAACCGATTGAACTTGACGCGTCAGAACCGAGGACACTTTATCAACACACCATTTGCCACGAGAGAGAAACTTCGGAAGTGCCCAATAAGTGGTTGAGGGGGTCCCAGATTCATAGACTTGCGTCAGCGTGCCACGATGCGGCGTATTTATCAAACCCGTGACAACCGTCCGAAAGTGGTTGAAATTGTTATGCTTGAACTGAGGTTCAAAATCTGATAACATATACTCTAGTAGTCTTTCAACTTTGAGTTTGAAGGTAAAGTTTATTGACTTTTCGGTCATTTTGTGATATATTCTAAGTCCGATTTGAATCTCATTTCAGAGAGGGCTGCGATGAAAAAGAAAAAACATAAAGTTGAACTGACATCTGAAGAGCGGCAGACGCTTGAAACCTTAGTCCGTCGAGGTGAACGCAATGCCTTAGAAATCCGACGTGCCCACATCTTGTTGAAGGCAGATGCCAAAGGTCCTGCTTGGACAGATGCCCAGATCGCCGAGGCTTTTGGGTGTCATCGGCAAACTGTCTATAATGTGCGTAAACGTTGGACAGAGCGCGAGGGGCTGCCGGCGTTGAAACGCAAACCTCAAAGTCGACCTTCTCGGTTGCCGAAACTTGATGGACAGGGCGAAGCGCGGTTGATAGCGTTGTGTTGTAGCGATCCCCCCGAAGGATTTTCGCAGTGGACGTTACAACTCCTCGCGGATCAGCTCGTTGAACTCGAGATTGTAGAGAGTATTTCTCTTGAAGCGGTTCGGCGAACACTAAAAAAAACGCCTTACGTCCGCATCGGGAGCAGGCGTGGGTGATCCCGCCGACTGAAAATGAGGCGTTCGTTGCGGCGATGGAGGCAGTTTTGGATGTCTACGAGCGCCCTGAAGATCCTGCGTTTCCTGTCGTCGCAATGGACGAGCGGCCGGTGCAGTTGCTTGGCGACTTGCGTGCCCCGATACCTGCGAAACCTGGACAGATAGCCCGTAGAGATTATGAATATAAACGCAATGGAACAGGGACTGCGTTTATGTGGACTGCCCCGTTTCAAGGCTGGCGACGTGTATCAGTGCGGGAGCGCCACACGGCTATTGACTGGGCAGAAGAGGTCAAATACCTCTTAGACGAAGTTTATCCCGATGCCGTTGGTGTGACTTTAGTCTGCGATAATCTCAACACGCATAAAGTCGTGTCTCTGTATAAAGCGTTTCCTGCTGCCGAGGCGCATCGGCTTCGCTCACGCTTAGAGTTAGTGCACACGCCGGTGCATGGGAGTTGGTTGAACATCGCTGAAATAGAGATCAGTGTTCTCTCAAGACAGTGTCTGAACCGGCGGATCCCTGATTTAGAGACGCTGCGTTGTGAAGTAGAGGCCTGGCAAGAGCATCGCAATAAAGTCGCAAGTCGGGTGGATTGGCGCTTCACCACGGAGGACGCACGCATCAAACTAAAAAGACTTTATCCTCAAGTTCAAAGTTGAAAGACTACTAGTGCCATGTCAACTTTATATTGACAGTGAGTTTTAAAAATGGTATCCTTAGATTCAAGTTCATAAGTCCGATAACTTGGAGTCTATTATGGCATCGAAAAAAATCACGTCGTGCTGGATCAGGATCAGCACGTTTATCTGAAAAAGATGATCACTTCCGGCACCGAATCTGCGAGGAAACTCACGCATGCCCGGATACTGCTGAAAGCCGACACAGGTGAGTTTGGCCCCGCTTATACCGATAAACAGATCCAAGAAGCTGTTGAAGTCTGAATATCTACGATTGAAAGAACTCGTGAAACCTTTGCTCTTGAAGGGCTTGAAGCCGCACTGACTGCTAAAAAACGTTCAGAACCCTCAAAACCGCGAAAGTTTGATGGTGAAAAAGAAGCACATCTCATCGCTTTAGCGTGTTCCGCACCCCCCGAAGGATACGCCAGCTGGAGCCTTCGTCTCTTAGCTGATAGAAGGGTAGAGCTCAACCATTTTTCAAGTATCTCTCATGAAAGCATAAGAAAGGTCCTAAAAAAAACGGACTTAGACCTTGGGTGAAGAAGCAATGGTGCATTCCACCCGAAGCCTCAGAAGATTTCGTCTCTGCGATGGAAGACGTTTTAGAAGTCTATCAACGCCCCGAAGACCCAAACCATCCAGTCGTTTGTGTTGATGAGAAGAGCCAACAACACATCAGAGAAATACGGACCCCTTTGCCGATGGCACCGGGAATGCCAGTTCGATACGACTCTCATTACACCCGAAATGGCGTCAGTAACTTGTTCATGATCTTCGCACCTTTTCAAGGATTTCGGCATGTTCAAGTCACTGACCAACGGACAAGTATTGACTTCGCTCATATCTGTCGGGACTTAGTGGATGTGCATTTTTCAGACGCAGAAAAGATTATCCTCGTCTGCGACAATCTCAATACGCACAAGCCTGCTTCGTTGTATAAAGCATTTCAGACACAGGAAGCCGATCGGATTGCTGAAAAACTTCAGTTCTGCTATACGCCTAAACATGGAAGTTGGCTAAATATCGCTGAGATAGAACTTTCGGTGCTAAGTCGACAATGTCTTTCAAGGCGTATCGCAGACCAAGAGACCCTAAAGCATGAAGTTCAGGCGTGGCAAGACCGCAGAAATCAACAACGCGCCACTATAAAATGGCAGTTTACCACTGAAGACGCACGCATCAAACTAAAAAGACTTTATCCATCAAAAAATGATTGACATGGCACTAGGCAGGGAATCGCGACCGGGAGGTCGCTCCTACAGCGAAGAGCCTTTAAATCGAAACTATAGAAAACTTAATGCCCTATGAGATGACAACTTCTCCTTGACATGGCACACAATTGGGTGTAAACTTTAGAGCAATGCCAACATAAATTTGATACACATTCTCGCTACAAATCTAAGGAGATTCAAAGATGCAGGAAAAACGATATTTTACGCTTGAAGAAGCAAATCAATGTATCCCTGAATTAGTTGATGAGATTTCACTGTTAAGAGCCATAAGAGTCCAACTCGCAGCACTCCATGCAGAAATTACGCCACTCTTGGAGGTGGTCTCCTCTAACGGTGGCAGTAAGCACACACCCGCGCTCCTTAAAGCAACTGCCCGCTTTGAGGAAATTTTGGAACGGATTGCGGCCCGCGGCTGTCATCTGAAAGGGCTTGACCCCGGATTGGTCGATTTCCCACACCTCCGCGAGGGTAGGGAGGTCTATCTCTGTTGGCGGATCAATGAAAAGGAAATCCGCTACTGGCATGAAATTGAGGTCGGATTTGAGGGACGACAGTCGTTGTAAGCAGCGTATCTACGTCCTAAAAAAATGGTTGGTTGGTCCGTGTCCGTGTCCGATATCCAAGGCGTGCTGAATAGCACCCGTAATATATGTCTTCGCCGTCCTGACAGCATCAATTAAATCTTGGTTTCCGCGCGCCAGTTGCGTTGCGATCGCCGCCGAGTAGGTACAGCCTGTACCGTGCGTGTTTTCTGTCTCAACACGTTCCGCTTGAAAAAAAGTCCATTCGCTGTTGCAATAAAGCACATCGGTTGCGTCGTCTCCGATAAGGTGTCCACCTTTGACGAGAACGGCGTGGCAACCGAGTTCCGCAATCGTTTTTGCAGCACTTTTCGCGTCATCTATGTTTCGGATGTCTTGTTGTGCCAGCAACTCCGCCTCGTAGACGTTAGGTGTAATCACCGTCGCAAGTGGAATCAACACTGTTTTGAGGCTACCAATTGCCTCTTCTTTTAACAGTGGGAATTTACTTTTGGAGATCATCACAGGATCGACGACGATGGTTGGCGGTGTATACGCTCTCAACTTCTCCGCGACTGCCTCAACAATCCCTGACGAGGAGAGCATTCCTGTCTTAACACTGGCGACATCAAAATCCGTGAAGACCGCGTCTAACTGCGCTTCAATCAGAGAAATCGGTAAATCAAACGCGTCGGTCACTGCCACTGTATTCTGTGCGGTGACCGACGTAATCGCGGACATCGCGTAGCCGCCATTCGCAGAAATCGCCTTGATATCCGCCTGTATACCGGCACCGCCACCTGAATCTGAACCTGCAATAGTTAGAATCTGTTTCATTTTTTCGCCTGCTAACATAAAACATCAAGATAGCGTCTCGCCTGTTTTCCTGCATCTGTCGGAGACATAACGCCTGACATCACAGCCACCCCGAAAGCCCCTGCATCTAAACATTCCGCAACCCGTGTCAGAGTAATCCCACCTAACGCGAAAACCGGCAGTTTAACTTCTTCTGCCACCGCCGAGAGGCTCCGTATGCCGACCGCAGGACCGTATCCCGGTTTGCTTGCTGTAGCATAGATAGGACTATAGGTTACGAAATCTGCACCTTCCGCTTCCCGTTTTTCTGCCGCGTCAAGACTGTGTACCGAGCATCCGACATAGAGGTTGTCATCTGATTGTGCCTTCACAGCACCTACAGATCCTGTTTTTTCAGGAAGATGAACTCCCGATACACCTACTTCGAGAGCGATATGGATGTTTGTGTTGATGAAAAGTTTCGCCTCGTAATTTCGACACAATTCGGCGATCGGTTGTGCCAATTGTATTAACTTGGTATCGTCTAAATCCTTCTCACGCAATTGGATAGCGGTGACTCCCACATCCAGTAATTCAGCGACGACATCGACTAATGGGGTAGGTTCGCAACCGCGTCGGTCGGTAATGGCGTACAATTTAAAATCAATTCTTTTAATTTTCCTTGCGGTTCGGTAAGGTAGGTTTAGATATTGGCGTGCCTTCCCGTAGATCCGCCCTCCATTTCATTACGGGCTAAGATTTTGACTGATGCTTTAAAGAAAACCCGCTTTTTAATTTACCTGTATCAGTTAGGAAGTTGCGAAGTTGGAGAATTCTAACTTCCTGACTTTCGCACACTTCTAAACTTCTTTTCGGAGACGTGCAGCGAACGCGCCATCAACGCCGTGTTCATGTGGAAATGTCTGAACAAAACCTTGTGGTGTTATTACACTTGGTGGAACATCGGGTAGAAAATCTTTAGCATTTTCTATCGTATACATCGGAAAATCTGTCAAAAATCGCTGGATAACCTTCTCGTTTTCGATGGGTTCTACGCTACAGGTGCTGTAAACGAGGATGCCTCCCGGTTTGATATGTCGTGCTGCGTTTTTTAACAGGCTATATTGCATCTCGCTGAGGGAGTGAAGCTGCTCAAGCGTTTTATTCCATCGGATGTCAGGATGGCGCCGAAGTGTCCCGAACCCTGAGCACGGTGCGTCAATAAGCACGGCATCCGCTATATTAATAAATCCGAGATCGGCTTTAGTTGCGTCCAACACACGGGTATCAACGTTCCGTGCACCGACACGTCGGCAATTTTTTTCCAACAGCGCGGCTTTTTCTCCTGACACATCCACTGCAACAATTTTCCCAGTATTACCCATGAGATGCGCGAGGTGCGTCGTCTTACCGCCGGGTGCAGCGCATAGATCTACTATAAATTCCGCGTCCTTCGGTGAGAGCAAGTGTGCGACTAACATCGCACTCTCATCTTGGACATAAATGTTTTCTTGATTGATTATATCTTTTAATGTCTGTTCGCCAGCAGTATCGAAAGCAGTGATAGCACCCTCAGCGAGGGTTACCCCATCGGGTGTAATTTTTGAAGCAGTCGCGGCGATGCCGATCGCTTCTAAGGATTGGCAAACTTCTTCAGGTTTTGTCAGGTGAGTATTTACGCGGAGTGCAAGCGGTGCGATCTGGTTACTGGCGCGACAAAACGCTAATGTCCACGAAACGCCGCGCGTCTGAAGCCACTGCTTCACCAACCATGTTGGGTAGGATAGCGAGCACGCGATATGTGCGGCTGGGTTCACGTCAAGCGGCGGATAAGCGAGTGTCGCGCCTTCGCGCTGCACAGACCGGAGGACCGCATTGATAAAACCTGAGGTTTTCCGCCCCCTGTTTCGTCGTAGGTGGGAAGTCGCGAGTTGGACGGTTTCAAAAATAGCCGCATGTGCGGGTATGCCGTCGAGATGTAGCAGCTGAAACGCGCCGAGCCGTAGGATATTACGGTGCCGCGCGTCTAATTCAAATCTCGGATTGATAAACTGATCCAGCACCCAATCCAGTTGTTTCTGCCATCGGATAACGCCGTAGACGAGTCCATTGATAAGACGGCGTTCGCGCCCTTCAACAGCGTGCCGTCCGAATGCGCTGTCAACGACAGATGCTATTGACGTGCTGCTGTGAGAGAGGGTTAGTAAGCATTCTAAGGCGACTTCGCGCGCGTTCATATCTCGCGATAACGCGAGGTTTCGTGGATCACGGTCCCGATCCCTCGCGAGTTTCCCTTCTTTTATTCTGGCACCAAGTCATCCGATAGAGTGCCGAGATTAGGCTGTTGCCGCAACGATAGCATTCAACTGACGGGTGAGCCGGGATTTCTGGCGATTTGCCATCCCTTTTTTGATAACACCTTTACCCGCTGCTCTATCCAAGAGGCTTGTTACGGTTTTGCACAATTCTTGTGCCTGCTCGACGTTGCCTTCTTCAAGTGCGGTTTCTGTCTGTTTGAGCACTGTTCGCAGCGTTGCTTTGCGGTAGCGGTTGCGTATCTGTTTCGCTACATCCGCACGTGCGTGTTTCCTTGCAGATGGTCGATTCAAAACTCATACTCCTTTTGAGAACTTGTCGCCTCGAAATCGAGGTGATGAATAACTTTCACAATGTGCATACTTAATGATACCACAAAATATCGGGTTTGTCCATATTTTTTCTATAAGTACCAGAGACATTATACCCCTCTGTAGGAGCGAACTCCGATTCGCGACTTTCAGATCAAAACAACTAAAGACCGAAAACTATAGTAAAGTCAACAATTAAGAAGACACTTTTTCTTTAACAGAAGACAGTTTGTAGAGGCGAGGTTTCCTCGCCCGTCTTTTAAAGCGTGTCTTATTATTTTTAGATGTCACTATAAATAGACCTGGTATCAGTAGTCAGTGGTCGGTAAAGTAGTAAGCACGCTCCGTGTGCCGTAATCTACCAAGTCCTTCCAAGCGTATAGCAGGTGTAGTTTCTAATCGCACCATAGGTGTAAATTTAGGGATTTTCCAGAGCGTCATAGAGTCTTCTAAGGGTTGTGTATTTTCCAGTGCCTTCTTGAAGATAACTCCCGTTTTCAAAGATGCGTTTTATGTCGTTTAGAGTTTCAATGACAGCCGCTGTTGACTTGCGAAAACTCAGCATCAGCATGCGCCCATAGGAGGTAATGAGTCTCGAAGTCTTGATGAGGCTGTGTCGTATACATCGCCACCCATAGGTGTCAATTTAAGAAAAAGGGAGCCTCAGTCCCAGACTCGGTAGGCGCGGTTCGTAACCGCGCCAGCACCTAAACACAAACTTTGGACACGCCAGAACCCTCTTGAGCCCCAGAGGGACGGCATTAAATTTTTAATCTTCATCAAACCGCGCCTACCGGACCTGGGGACCGAGGCTATTTTTTCTTAAATTGACACCTATGGTGCGGTTAGAAATGCAGATCGCATTTGGGCGAGTACGCCGCAAAACCGCACTTACCGGGCCTGCGGTGAAAACCAGACCAAAGAATGTAAGAACTGAATGACTCCGAGAGTAGATCAGAGCCATTCAGTTTTCGGTTTTTCGTTGTTTCTATTGGAGCAGTCGCGAATCGGAGCGTGCTTCTACAAGGGTATGTTGAGATTTAGGGTTCACTTTTATCGGAGAACTAAATGACCTTGGAGAGTAGATACTTTCCATTTGATTTCTCCGTGAAAACGCGGTAGAATATACCGCAAAGGAGACTTCTTGATGAAACTGTTATCCCATCTACTAATTTTTGCGATTGGCATCGGACTTTACACCGCTACAGCGGCACCCCCAAACGTTATCAACACACCTCCGTGGCAACCCGCCGGAAAATACATACACCCCGACATCCGAGAGAGTTCCGGCATCGTCGCGAGTCGGCAGTTTGAAGGAGTCTACTGGACTCTCAACGACTCCGGCAACCCCGCAACACTTTACGCCACAAAACTGAACGGCGAACGCATCCAAGAAATAGCAATAAAAGGTTCCGGAAACTTCGACTGGGAGGCACTCGGTATTGACGACAAAAATCAGCTCTGGATCGGTGAAATTGGCAACAACAGCAGACTGCGATTCGATCTGAAAGTCGTTGTCGTCGCAGAACCCGATCCGTTCACCGAAACGGAGGCGGAAGTCATCGCGAGTTATCCGTATCGGTACCCGAACGAAAATGTGGATGCGGAAGGGCTGTTTATTGTTGAAGGTGTCCCTTATATCGTCTCCAAAGAAAGAGAACGGGCGGTACTTTACCGGTTCCCAACCCTGCAAGCCGATACAAAACAGGTGTTAGAAAGGGTTGGCGAGTTCGCCGAGGCAAGGTTCGTGACGGGTGCCGGTGTGTCAGAAGATGGCACGCGGCTCGCCGTTTGCACTTATGATGCACTCTGGGTCTATCACGGCACAGCGGGTAATTTGGCGAAAATGATTCACGGCACACCGTGGCATTTACCTCACAATTTCTATGGGGAAGCCATCTGCTTTGATGGCTACAACCTCGTCTTGACAAACGAGGCGCGGGACATCTACATGGTGCCACAGTTTTGGTATAAGAAAGAATGGAACTTACCGCCAAAGGACACCCAATCGGCAACTGCCCTACTGCCTAAGACAACAGCACACGGTGCAGCGATTCAGGTAGAAAGTTACCGCGCCGAGGGCATTGATATAGGCGGAAGCCATGTCGCTTTCACACCGGAGGCTGTTGGAGAGACGGGATCCTTAACCGTCCCGATTGAGGCTCCTCACAGAGATATTTATGAAATCCGTGCCGTTTTGACACGCGGGCAAGCATACGCGCACGTTCAATTATCCGTCAATGGCACAGCAGTCGGGACACAGGGCTATTCAGTTTTCCAATTTCTCATTGGATGAGTTTAACTGCGAGTAAAGGTTTTGAAGCGAGAAATCGTATTGTTTCAGAGATTTTTGTGTGTCCTGCGAAGCGTAAAACAGACATGGCAGTGTTGCGTAATGCTGCGATGACTTGTGGTATACTCCCGGTTCTCGCCTGTGAAGCGTCCTCCCCGAGAACGGTGTCTCGGACCCAATGGACTTTGTTTTCTATCGTCCAATGTTCGCGTCGGAGTTTGAGCAAGTCTTCTGCGGATGCGACTTCGGGTGAGAGACTCGTGATGCCATACTGCGTCTGCGAGGAGATCTGGGCTGTTTTTGTGTTTTCTCGCTGAGATTGGTATTGATAAACCTGAGCGATTCCGGGCCATTTGATGTAATCTGTGAGCAATGTGCTTGCGGTTAGGGTGCGTGTGGTGGTCAACCCGTGTGATGTTTCAACATGGGTGTAGGTATGAAGGTGTGCGCCTTCTTGGGTGTGAAGGTTTTCAAAGCGTCGGGTCTCAACCTCTGTGGCATCTGTCTCCGAGAGGGGTTCAAAGAGTTGCTGAATGTCGTCATACATCTGTTTGTGATTTTCTTTGACAGGCAGCGCATAGTCTGCCTGATGTTCGAGAACTTCTTTACAAAAGGTTCTCTGCGTCAAAAGGGCATCTGTCGTCACGACTTTCTCTGCGACATCAAACGCTTTGAGGAGTTGTGTTGAGATCGGAATCTCGTTGGTTTTCCCACTGACAGGCTGTTGTGCGAGGGTAATCCCTAACTCATGACAGACTGCGGAAAGTAAATGTGTCCGGTATCCCGTCTCTGGGTTTTCAGAGCCACATAACTCTTTACCATCAATAGCGACTCCTTGTAGACGCTGTGTTTTGAAAGCTTGAAAGTCTTCAAGTTTTGAAGACACCCATTTCGTTAGGGATGCTTCGAGACTCACTACGTCAAGACGCTTCAAGAGATTATGCAGTGTTGACGCACGCGGGGTTTTCTTAGACCTGAAACCTAATGCTTGGATCAGTTCGGGTTGGCTCCGTGCCCACGTCGCTACAGAGGTATAACCTCTATGTCCCGTCATCAGACCGATGATGATCAAAGCCAGGATAGAGACCAAAGGATAGCGTTTGCCTTTTTTATGGCGTGGATCCGGCACTTCTGCTAATATATCAAGTAAGTGGCAAGAGGAACTGCTTGTCATGATTCACCTCAAAAAATAGGTTCATTTTTTACGGTGAAGGATAGCACATATCGCGTGAAAAATCACGCGATATGTGCTATCTCAAAATATTAACAGATGTGAAAAATATTACAAAAAATTCCGAAAACTGAATAGTCCTGAGTCGGGACACCCTACAATTGCTATGCTTCCGAGTCGATCGCTGGGACACTGGTTTCATTCGGGACTGCTCCCTTGAATGCTGGTAAAAATCAGATAATGCTCAGCACCGTCGGGAAGGCATCCGAAGCCACAAGCTCTAAAATCGGTGTTGATTCCTATCAAGTGTTACATGATTCTCCATTTGTCAAACGTTACATGGTTTTAGGTCCGTTCCCAAAGACAGATGTTGACACCATTGGTGAACTACTGCGCCCTAAAGATCGATTGGATTTGGAAAAAACTTACACAGGTATTGATGGCAAAACCGTCCACTGGCAAGAAGCGACTGCCAGAGCAGACGGCTTTCTGGATTTACGTAGAGACCTCGATCCTAACCCAATGAACGACTTGTGCTAATTAATCTTGTCTTCATAGATATTTCCTTATGCGAGAACGAGGTCTTTGAGTTTCATCAAAGGGCGTCCGAGGCATCGATTTACGAAAGCACCGAGAAGACAACTACCGAACTTATTGCTCATACGCGTTAGCAACCCCCAATGCTTCAAGGCACGAACCCGAGAAACATGAAACTGTTCTGTGAGTTGACCGATTGTCGTCTCAATACGACGACGCATCCGCACCTGAAGTTTGCGAAAACTCTCAGGATACTGTTGCTTTTGATTTCTTTTCAGCGTCGGTAATAAGACGGTTGCTTGGGTTTCGATGAGTTCTGCCTGAAGTTGTTGAGAGATATAACCTTTATCGCCAAGAACAATCGGATACTCCCCGCGTTCAGCAAGCAAGGGTAACACGTCTCGATCATCTCTATTAGCAGAGGTAATGCCGAAGTCAATAGGCAC
Source organism: Candidatus Poribacteria bacterium (assembly GCA_965246985.1). GTDB lineage: Bacteria > Poribacteria > WGA-4E > WGA-4E > WGA-3G > WGA-3G. Next base: position 5,975,039 of record OZ251998.1, read on the forward strand.
TCCGTTAGCTGTCGTTATCAATGTTCCGCGAAAACCGAAAAATGTTCCCAGGCTTTTCGTCGCACAGTTTCCATAAGTCGCGAGTGTTCCAGTGCCATCCGCCCACTTGAAATCAGACTTTGAAGCATTCGCACGTTTGAAATCGCAGACAGGGATCGGAAAAGAATCAACGATAAAGACATCTGCCTTTGGCAAGCAGTTCGTCAATGCCTGACGGATGACTTCACTCGCTGTAGAAAGGTTCCTTCGCCGACGATTGAAACGCGACCGCTCCGGTAAACCGGGAAAGACGGTTTTTAGTTCTGCCTTGATGCGTCGATACCCCGAGTTCTCGCTGTCTTCACCGATGTATTCAAGCAACCATGCGACCGTTAGAATATCGGCATCTGGGCAGTTCGGGGTGGGGCCCGGACGGCGTGCCTCAGCATTTGGGAAGTGAGCCTCATAAAGCGTTTTTATCATCTTTTGAAACACCCGTGCAACCTGCTTGAGGGTGCGGGATTTATTTTTCAGTTGCAACGCAATGCGTTCTAAAGTATACTGTAAATCCATCCTTATGCCTCCTTTTGTTTCTTGACTTATAGGATAACATAAGGATGGATTTATTCAGACAGAAAAGGCGTGCACTGCTTTTTCGTCTGGGCAACACTTAGATATTTGTGAAATCTAAAATAACAATCAGTTAACTGGCACAAGTCGTCAATGACTGTCGGATACACGTTGGTATATGTCCACGCGCCGAAAGCGACCGATGCCGTGATGTTGATCGGAAGCGATGACGAGTTCGCTGTTTGGTTAAACGGCACTGAAATTCACCGGAAGAGTATCAATGCTGGCACGACGGCAGATGCAGATGCGGTGCCGTGTCAGCTGAAAGCGGAATGGAACACGGTTTTGTGCCAAAAAGTTGATCTCGGATGGTCCTGGGGTCTTTATTTGCGGTTCACAGATGCAGATGGGGTACTCAAATATGCTATCCATCCTGCAGAGTAGAAACCGATGATTTACAAACTGGATGGTCCTTGGTCTTTTCCGTTCTACCCAACCTACATCCCATCAAATTTCCCTGCCTATAACCGTGCTTGTACCCATTTCTGTCAATTCAACGTTAATCAAGTAGGTAAATATGCCATCAAGGTTTAAACAGTGCAAATAGACACATCATTAAGGTTGAAAACAGCAGTGGGGTGTATCCGATGCAATTCAATTCTCTTAGACGTAGCAGACAAAGCTTGCTGCTGCGACTCATACAAAAGATCGTTTGGGTTGGGGTGATTCTGGCAGTCGTATCTGTTAGTGCAGGTGCTTCGAGCATAGCACACCGCGATATTTTTGTCGGCGCGAGTGCACGCGCAGTCGGTATGGGGAGTGCTTTTACCGCAGGTCCCTCCGCAAACAACGGTTTCCTCTGGAACCCGTCTTCATTAGGATTTATGGACGGTGCGGAAGTGAACATGAGTGGGATGCCGGTTTCAGGGAGCGCATCAAGTAGTGAGCAGGCATTCTCTGTCGCCGCGAACCCCAACACACTCGGTATAACAGACAGAAATTTCGGGAATCTCTCTTTCGCGACGTGGCTTGACGGTTGGGGCAGCAACGTAACTGAATCCACACAGATTGTACTTTTGGGATATGGACTTGCGTTCGGACAAAACGCGTCAGCAGGTGCGAACCTACGCTACTATCAGAACAACACACCTATCAGAACCAATTTTCTATGGAGCGTAGATTTGGGAATGCAGTTTGCCTACCCATTGGAAAAATGGGGTGATACGGTGCGGGTCGGTCTCAACTTCTCCGAATTGAGCAACGGTATTCGGGAGGACGGCGTACTTCTTGAGAGTATACCCTTAGCTGTACGCTTCGGCACAACGTACGAATTAGGCAAGGACACACTCTTTTCCGCTGATTTCGCTGTCCGAGGCGAAAACAACATAAATTGGGGAGAACGTCTCCGATTCCATGTCGGTGCGGAACGCTGGCTCATCAATGGACACTTCGGGGTACGCCTCGGCTATACCACTTTAACCACGCTTGATACACTCTGGAGTGGCGAATTGGCACGAGGCCTCAGCTTCCGAAATTCCACTGGTCAACTTGATTATGCTTATGTGACTGGCAGTGAATTAGAGCAAGGGGTCCACTGGATCTCTGCGACTTTACGCTGGGGTCAGAGTGCCGTAAAACCTGTATCAACAGCCCCACCTCCCGAAGTAGTCAAAACCGAGGAAACTCCAGCGGCTCCGATTCTAATGCCAGCAACCCTCACCGCTACTGTAGCGCCTGAGACAACTGCCGTAGAATTACAACTTTCAGCGCACACGATTTCACCCAATAACGATGGTGTTGCCGATACCACGACCTTCCGCTTTGATCTCCAGGAAACCGGCAATTCGCAACAGGTCGCAAGTAGCACCTTAAAATGGCAGTTGAACATCCGTGATGAATACACAGAAAGTATCTGGAAAAAATCTGGGACAGGCGTACCCGCAGAGGGTATCGTCTGGAACGGCATCGCGAACACCGGCAGCCTGGTGCCTGATGGTAACTACGAGGTGCAACTGCACCTTCTTGACGCGCAAGGGAAACCGCATTTAAAAGATAGCGAGAAGCTTGCAGTAGACCTCATTCCAACGACATTAGAACTCTTTGGGAAAACACCGACAACGGTCGGCGTGAAAACATGGGATATGAGTCCGCTCGCACATTGGAAACTTGAACTCTTCGACACGGCGAACACACTCGTTGAACAGTTAGAGGGAGAAGGCGCGCCGCCGGACGAAATCGCTTTAAGCAAGGTGCAAGCCCAGCCAGCCACGACTTACACCTGTAAGCTGCACGTGCAGGACATTGCTGGCAATCAGAGCACACAACAGGCGGAACTACAACTCGGTGCAGACACACAACCGACAGCAGCACAGGCAACACCGACAGCCTCTACAGCAAGATTGACGTTGATGGTCGGCTCTTTTGCCCAATCCCGTAACGCCGAAATGATGGCTGAGAATTTGAGGTTTTTGATGCCAGATGAGAAGGTAAACATATATACGGTTGTCGTTGACGCGAGAACGATGCATCGGGTAACGATTGGGGAGTTTAATGAACGGGCTGAGGCAGCGGATCTCAAGCAGCACATCCAAGAGACACAAGGTGTTGAACCGGTATTGATTACACTCCAATAACACCCAGCCCAATAGATGGGATTGCCTAACCGAATTGGTGGCAGTCATTAGCAGTCGTCGTCAGGAGCCTGCTTCTAACCTCAAACCGTTTTCCTCCACGCTGGCGAGGTTTCCAACCTCGCCCTCCGCAATAATGGTAGGTTCGGTTCCTAACCGCACCATAAGCGTCAATTTAGCGGTCCTCCAGGTCCGGTAGGTTCGGTTTCCTAACCGCACCGGTCCCCCTAACACTGTCTTCCATTCTTTAGTCCCGTAGGGACGATATGTTTATAGAAACGTGTTCCCTTCCCTCTTTAGCCCTGTAAGGGCGGCATGTTTATGGTGCCTCTAATTATGATGTGTCTGTTGATTCCAGTTTCAATTCCATTAGTATCGCATCTACATGTTCATCAGGAATTTGATCCAATTTTGCAAATTTGAACAGGTTGTCGCTAAGCATATTAGAAAACCCCGTCGGGTCGGCAAATCCAGGATATTCAGGAGGCTTACTACCGCGACCCGCAACTTTACCACGAGAACCTAAATACAATTCACCAATTTTTTTCATTAGAGGATTGCTGGGGTTAATGAATCCTTTATCACGAACTTCAAAACAATTGGTGAGAATTGAATAGACATTATAATGATTTAGTTGTAAGTTTTAGTTGGTCTATGATAGACTAAAAAAAAAATAAAGTACAGGAGACCAACTGATGATTCGTTACGAAGTTCTCAAGGATAAACCGAAACAACTTTTGTCGCTAACAGGTTTTACGCCTGAAGAGTTCTCAGCACTCTTGCCGTCGTTCTCCAAGCGGTTCTTGGGGTTCGTTGAAGCAAAGACGCTTGATGGTAAAGCCCGGAAGAAACGGCAATATACGCCGTATAAAAATAGTTGCTTTCCAAGCACTGAAGACATGTTGCTCTTTATCTTAATGTACCTGCGAAAAGCGATGACGCAAGATGTTCTGGGTGCGGTCTTTAGTATGGGTCAACCCGTTGCGAACAAGTGGATTCATTTACTTTTACCGATTGTCAATGAGGCGTTGGCAGATCTTGGAGAGCTGCCTTCTCGGGAAAGAGAGCCCTCAGTTTCTGATGAATCTTCGCAAACCCCTTCGGTTGACGCTCCGGTTTCACATCTTTTTTTTTCATGATGGTGTAGAGCGTCCGATTCAGCGTCCCAAAGATGTAGCAGCACAGCAGGCATATTACAGTGGTAAAAAGAAGCAACATACCGTGAAAAACAATGTTATGATCAATGCCGATAGCAAAGTCGTGTTTCTTACACCGTCGTATAAAGGACGCATCCACGACAAGCGTATTGCTGACATGGCGGGTTATTCGCCACCGCCTGGGAGTGTTTTGTATCAGGATACCGGTTTTCAAGGGTTTACCTGTCCTGATGTCAAGATCATGCAACCGCAAAAGAAACCCAAAGGTCGAGACTTGACGCCTGAAGAAAAAGCGAAGAATCGCGAGATTTCATCCATACGCATACGCGTTGAACATGCTATTGCTGGCATCAAAAGGTTTCGCATCGTCAAAGATAAGTTGCGAAACTACAAGAAAGGATTCGCTGATTTCGTCATGGAAACTTGCTGTGGCTTACATAACTTTAGATTAAACTTCAGACCTTGGGAGTATCCTATACCTCAAGATTAAATCATTATAATGTCTAATGTAAATCTCTCGTAATATTTGGGTTACCAAAATTATCTAAATCAATATCGTCTGCGTTGAAAAATAATTTTGTTATGCAGAGTTGGCGATAACTTAGTTCGTCAAGATGCTTTAAAATACGGCGGCATGTATCCATATCCAAATCTGAATCAAAATGCACGTTTTCAGTTAAGTTCGCCTTGTATGTTATTTTCGGTTCCTCCGTTGTATTCATCACTTTTTTCAGGGTAGATTCTACGACTTCATCTATTTTTGATCGATTTGTGGGAGTTTTGTCAAAGAACCCATCCTCACGGTATTTCTCACCATCTGCTAATCTTTGAGCGATACCTTCTGACGCTTGTTTTGCCCATTGAAATAATCTGAGGAATTCACTTTCACTAATGACGAGTGGTTTGATAAATCTGTCTAAGCCCCACTTGATAATCACTGGAACAGCTGCAGCAGATATCCCAGTCGGGTCGCCGATAGCAGATCCTGCGGCAATACCAAACATTGAGACAATTAACTGACCTGTGGGAAATTCCTTCGTATTTTTTTCTTGTTTAACAAGATTCATTTCGATGCCTACCTTTATAGACGCTTCTTAATTGAAAATCGTCCTTCATAGAATTATCAAAATATTCCATTAAACTTCATTAGGAATGCTATTCCCACCGGATTAAAGAACTTAACCTTGCGACTGGGAGATGTTACAAATCCTGCCGGCGGGAAAAGGACATTTGTAACGCTACCAAATTTTCACAAGGGTAGCAATAATTTGCAAAACCTGAATAACAGCTTCATCTGGCATATCCCCTGCGTACCGCGCGCGTCTTTCCCACCAATCAAGACTTTTGATATGATCCGCTTGGATGACTCCATCAAGTTCAATAATTTTGGTGAGGTCCTTGCTCCGAATTTCTACTCCTGGTGGGATCGGAACATCAAGGTCTGCGCGGTAGGGTTTCCGGCTGGTCGTGATTGGACACATAATTGCCAACCACAATCTGCGATTATAGATTTCTTCAGAAAGCACAAGAGCCGGACGCTCTTTTGCTTGCTCATGTCCAGCGTGCGGCTCAAAATCAATCCACACGATATCACCGTGTCGTGGAACATACATATTGGAGTTTACCAAACCTCCCTGCCGACTGGCGGTCCGGTGTCTGTTTCTTCCGAAGAGCCGGGGTTTCGGACTTCAACTTTGGGTTCTGGGACCTTGGCTAAAAGCTCTTCTATTGTATAATTCGGACGCGGTATAGGTCTGTGCCTTTCTTGGCTACAAGGTGCTATCTCAACTTTCTTACCACGCAATTTAGATTCTGGAACCTCGGCAGAAAGTTTCTCAGATGTATAGTCTGTTTTTTTCATGAAGTAACTCCTTTTTCAGGAAGCGATCTAAAGTAGATAGGACGCTGAAGCAATTATAACACAGATAAAACAGTTGTTCAAGCGAAAGTCGGTTTAGTCGAACACCTCCAAGTCCAGTAGGGTTGGTTAGGGACTCTTCCACCGAACTTAGGGGTGAACAGTTTACGACAGCCGACAGTTAGGAAACCGCACCTATAGAGTTCGGACACGCACCCTATACCGAATAGAATTCCGAAGCGTTTTCATAAAACAGCCTATTTCTCTCTACATCCGAGGCATCTTCAACAGCCCATGATAGCGCCGCAACCCACGCCTGATATGTCGCCGCCAGCGTGCACACGGGCCAATCACTCCCAAACATCAGTCGTTCATAGCCGAATGATTCCACGAGGTGTCGGATATACGGCTTGAGCTCCTCACGCGTCCAATTCTCGCTTGCAGTTGTCACAATCCCGGATACCTTGCAGTGGACATTCTCAAAAGCAGCGAGTTCACGGATATGGATCGCCCACGGCTCAAATTGCCCACCCTTTATATCCGGTCCCCCACAATGATTGAGCGCGTGCCGTACATCCGGTGTCGCCTTGACTAATTCAATCGCCGCGGGCAGCTGCGCGTGATTCGCACAGAGTTCAAATGAGAGATCAAACTTCGACAGCAATTTCACGCCGTTAACCAATTCAGGACTCGCGTAAAACTGCGGATCAGGATGGTGCCATGCCATCCGGCGTACTCCTACGACGAGACCGAATCCCACAAGCTGCGCAAGGATCGCCTCAGCGTTCGGTTTTTCCAACGGTGCTGCCGCCACGATTGCGCCTATCATGCCATCTGTCTCAGCGATCTGCGTTAACCATTCAACTTCTTTGACGACATCTGTTTCAGCCGGATCTCCCTCAACGTGTACCGATTTGACGACGTTAAGGTCGCCAATCGCCTCGCGATAGTCTTCCGCTGTATACCGTTTCGCCAACAGGTCAAAGCCATCAAGCCAAGGGTATTCCAAATTTTCAGTATCCCAGAGGTGTTGGTGAGTATCAATTATTTTAAGCATCTATTTTTCCTCATTTTCTACGGGTTAGACACGTTCTGACCCCAAGTATAGCAGGTTATGGGAATAGCGTCAAGTTCAGAAGTATTCAGTTTTCGGTTGTCAGTTGTTAGTTATCAACAGTCAGCACTGCCCTTTGTAGCATTACCGAAAAATGATTTGAATTTCACGGCAATATCTCGTATAATTTCTTAACCTAATAGATATTTAACAACAGCAACAAAAACAGAATTTGGAGGTGTTTATCATGTTTTGGGGTTTCTTTGACCCGTTATATTTTATAATTATAGCACCGGGACTCGCATTGTCTCTATATGCGACATTTCGCACAAAATCGACATTTTCAAAATATTCAAAAGTCGGATCGCGTAGTGGGCTGACAGGTGCACAAGCCGCCGATCTGATGCTAAAAAGACAGGGTGTTAACGGTGTGCGAATTGAACGCTCTGGTGGGTGGCTAAGCGATCATTATGATCCGGGTAAGAAGGCATTGCGGTTATCCAACGATGTCTATTCCAGCCAATCACTCTCTGCAATAGGTGTCGCTTGCCATGAAGCAGGGCATGCGATGCAGGACGCACACGGTTACAGCATGCTAAGTCTACGCACGGCTCTTGTTCCTGCGACTAACTTCGGTTCAACCTCTGCATATATCCTAATGATAGCAGGATTCTTTCTCCAGTTGACAGGTTTGATCTTCATAGGGGTCTGCCTATTTGGAGTAGGAGTAGTCTTTTCACTAATAACGCTCCCTGTTGAATGGGATGCCAGCCAACGCGCGAAAGTTGCAATGGACGAAGCTGGAATGCTCTCACCAGAAGAAAATCGGCACGCCAGTAAGGTGCTCAACGCTGCATTTTTAACCTATCTCGCAGCGGCAGTGACGAGCGTTCTCACACTGGCATATTACCTGATACGGTTGGGAGTATTGGGTGGCGATGAGTAAAATCCGGTAGGTGGCGCGGCACGGAACCGCGCCTATAGAGGATTAAAGGTTCAGCTTTTGCTTTCGATATCGACACCGGGCCACTGATCGTCTTGCTCGGTAATATCAACGACGATACCGTCCGGGTCTTCTATCTTGAAAGCGACTGAAGGCAGTTCGTCCGAATTCGGATCGTAAGGTGTGCTACCGTCTAAGCCTTCCCAAGTGATCTCAAAGCCGAGGTCTTCACACCGTTGTGCCGCTTCTCGCAGATCGGGGACCCGGACACCGATGTGGAGATAGTCTAACATTCCACCGACATGCTCCGGACGTTCGGGACCGCGGTGTTGAAACACACGGAAATTGTGATAGCCATCGGTGAGATCGAAGCAGCCGTTCATCGTTGAGAAGACGCGCAATCCAAGCGCATCGCGCCAGAAACGGATGCTCTTCTCCAGATCGGTCGTGCGGACACCGATGTGTACAAGTGTTGTTGCCATAAGAGATTTCCTTTTGTTACGGCATACGGCGTATGCCTACTACTTTGATACGACACACGGAGAGTGCCTACTACTTTAGATCCAAACAGTCGGTTCGCGGTTTTCGGCGCGGTGCTCGAAGAGCATTTTGACATCATCGGGGAAACTATCAAAGGTCTCACCCGGAATCGTGGCAGTATTGACACCGAAGAGTTCTAAATTCAACCACCACGGGGCATATCTGACAACGACTGCAGTCCGTTTACCGGCACTCGGGTTTTCTGCGTTGGAGTGCCAAATTCGGCTGTCCATGATAAGCACGCTACCGGCACTCCCCATGGCTTGCATTTCACCGTCAAGCGGGTTCCGGTCACCGATACCGTCTTCTTTGCCTCTGGGGTTCCGAAGGTCTATATGCGTCTTAGGCACAATCCAGGTGCCGCCGTTTACCGTCGTAAACTCCGAGAGCATCCAGAGGGTCGTGATGCCGATGACAGCACTCGGGAACGGCTGCGGAATATGCCACTTCTGGTTCAGATCGTACGGAAAATCAGAATGGTATGCACGCACCAATTCATAATGCGGGGGACGAATCTTATACTCGGTCTGCGAGATACGTACTTGCGGTCCTAACAGTTGGCGGATAGTAGCGAGGAGTCGCTCGTTCGCGAGATGCTCAGCAAATTTCGGCAGGAAACTGATAACATTGCGTTCCCATCTGCCGTGTTCTTTGCTGAATGCATTATAGTCCGCTTCTGAGGTTTCGACCTCTTTACACACTTCGCCAACGACATCTGCGGGAATAACGCCCTCCAAGACGCACCAGCCTTCTTCCCGCAACTGCGTAACATAAGGTTCAACTGTTTCTAATACATTGTCGGTTTCCATTGAGGTCTCCTTGCATGTCAAGAATCGCAACAGGTCTCTCGCTCACGGTTATAGCGAACGGCTGTCTTAATGAGCGGTGCGAGGCGCATCACCTTACCGAGGGAGCCGATGATACCAATTTCGCGTGTGGTTATGGCACCCATGACGTTGAGCTCGCCTGTCCAAAATCTGTAGGCAACATCGCCTGTCATAGTGAGTTCAACATCTGGCGTTGGGTTATCATACGTCCCAGGAGTGATGCTATATTCGCCATTTGCCGCCGTTAGCGTCATTGTACAATCAGGCACAGTGTAGTTAAACTGGACGCTTAGCACCAGAGATTTGAGTGCCTCTTGTGCTTCCGGTAACGTTGCGATTTCTGCAAACAGCTCACTAATATAACTATAGAGTTGTTCAGATGTTTCAAATATAGCCATAGTTTGCGGTATAGCATACTCCATAATAGATTCGAGGTCAAATTAAAAATACAAATGAATCCATTTAAAACATTTCCTGAAGAAATTTCAGAGGACCTACCCGTTGAGGTTCAACCTTACAAAAATATGCTCGATGACTTTGCTGCCGGGGCTATCTCCTGTGCGTCTCCAATAGGGTGCATAAACATAGTCGCTGCAGATCAGAACAACATTTCGCATGTTTTCTTTACCGAATATTTTCCATTTGATGAACCGCAAGACCTTCAAATACAGTACCCAGTGCTGACCCGTGCGCGGAAGCTGCTGGATCACTATTTTGTGGGTAAACCGCTGGATATCTCCGAGATCCCGATCCAAATAGACGGGGGGACCTCGTTTCAAAACAGCGTCTGGAAAACCATCCAGCAGATTCCTTATGGAGAGTTACGCAGTTATAAATGGATCGCGGAGCAGATAGGGAAACCGAAGGCAGTTCGGGCAGTTGGCAACGCGGTTGGTGCAAACCCTGTCTCTATTCTCATACCGTGTCACCGAGTTATTAGGAGCAACGGTGCCTTAGGAGGCTACGGCGGCGGATTAGAACGGAAACGCCAATTGTTAGCACTTGAAGGTCACACCCTCGAAAAATTAACAGGACTTACGCAAACTTAGCATACAGCGCGATATTTTTCATTTTTAACCCCCTAAATCCCCTTATCAGGGGAATTTATGAAGCAACCCCATAAGTTCTAAATTAGACGGTGTTGCCTAACTAATGGTACTAATACGTGAGTTCGATAATAAAAATACAAATGTATACGTAGGTTGGGTAGAGCGGTAAAAAACCAAAAACCTTCAGTTATACAGAGGATTTAGCGCTCCAATAACCGATTCCTGAAGATAAACATAGCGAAACCCAACAACCCAACGCTGGAGGTGTGGGAATGTGTTCGGTTTGACTTGTGTTTGAGTGATTTCAGGCTTTTGATGAACCGTGAACGCATCTGTTCTGTTTAGTCGAACTCACCTTACTAATGGTACGGATATACGCAAAGTCCCCCTGATAAGGGGGATTTAGGGGGTTTCTTCCAAGACTAACAAGGCAACCATTATCTGGACAATACCCTCCTAAATTAAAATAGCACGTTTCTTTCACAGGAACACCAAACAGACTTCAGGAGTACTAAATGGCATCTGAGAAAAAGTTAGGGAAAGCCACCCAAGCCATCCACGCCGGTGAAACACGGACACCTTCCACCGAAAAAAGTGGGATTCCCCTTCTACCGCCTATCTATCAGAACAGCACTTTCCGGTTCACAACAGCCGCTGAATGCGCGGAAGCATTCCGAGACGAAGAGAGCGGTTATGTCTATACGCGCTGGGGCAATCCGACACAGGAGGTATTAGAAAAAAAACTTGCCGTACTTGAGGCAGGCGAAGCCGCACTCGCGACAGCATCGGGGATGGGAGCGGTGAGCATTGCCTTGCTTACTGCCTTAACTGACGGTGGACACGTCGTCGCTATGGAAAACCTCTATTCGGCGACATTCCAGATCCTTAATGAAGATCTCCCCCGATTCGGCATTGAGACGACATTCGTTGATGCCACCGATCCATCGCAAATTGAACGCGCCATCAGACCTGACACGAAAGTACTCTACCTTGAAAGTCCAACAAACCCGCTCCTAAAACTGATTGACCTGCGGACATCTGCCGAGATTGCGAAAGCACACGGCGCGACCTCAATCATCGATAATACGTTCGCGACACCGTGTGGGCAGCAACCGATTGCGCTCGGTATCGATGTCGTCGTCCACAGCATGACGAAATATTTGAGTGGTACGGGGGCGGTGATTGCGGGTGCGATTGTCGGTCAAAAGGAATTTATTACGCACGCTAAAAAAGGGGCACTGCGCAACTTCGGTGCCGTCATCAGCCCCTTCAATGCATGGCTAACGCTACATGGGATCACAACGCTGCCGCTGCGATTTGCACGGCACTGCGAAAACGCGATGCACGTTGCAGCGTTTCTGGAAGCACACCGAGCGGTAGCGTGGGTTCGCTATCCCGGTTTGCCGAGTCATCCGCAACATGAACTCGCTAAACGCCAAATGGACGTGTTTGGCGGTATGATAACACTGGAACTGAAAGGCGGACGCGCCGCAGGTGAGCACCTTGTCGATCACCTCCAACGTTGCGCGCTTGCAGTCAGCTTGGGTGATGTGAGAACCCTCATCTGCCATCCTGCGTCAACAACGCATTCACACGTTCCAGCAAAAATCCGGCAACAGATTGGAATTACAGACGGGTTGGTCAGAATCTCCGTCGGGCTGGAGGACGTTGAAGATATTATTGCCGACCTCGAACAGGCATTAGAATCCTGTGCTTCTTAGGGTTTGAATATAATTTTCATTGATATTATTTGATTTGTGCGTTGCCTTTCTATGCGGTTCCGGAAATTCTGTGAGTAGTTTCTGATACGCGCCTATTGCTAAATCCGTTTCACTATTGTCCTCATAAATTTTGCCGACCGAATATTGCGCCATCCGTCGAGTGTCATAATCGTAGGTAGCATTATCCGCCACTTTTTGAAAGGCATCAACAGCAGTTGTTACATCCTTATTTACAAGTGCGATTTGTGCGATGTAAACCTGCGCGTTGGCTGCATTTTCGTTGCGCGGATAAAGATCGATTCCTGTTTCAAGTTGCGCGATGGCTTCATCGTACTTCTCAAGCCTTTCATAAGCCCATCCCATATAGAAGTATGCATCCTGCCCGGCTTTGGTGTCTGGATATAGATCAATAACCTTTTGATAGCCTTCAAGTGCTTCCTGATATTTCCCCTCAGCGAGATAAGCCTGCGGGATACCGAAACTCGCCAAGGGCGCGAGGTCTGGATCTCCCGAATCGACAACGTTTGTGAACTCTACGCGCGCGTTTTCGTAATCCCGAATCTTGAGATAGATTTCGCCAGTAACATATAAAATCTGATAGAGGATTGGGCTATTGCTGAACGGTTCTCGCAGCGCGTCAAACGTTGAGAGTGCAAGGTTCAATTCGTCCTTCCCATAGTAGCACATCGCCGTGTTAAACTGCGCTTGGTCTGATAACTCACTGCCGGGATATATTGCTATTAATTGGTTGTAAAGCGCAATTGCCCGATCATAGTAAGCATCAAGAGATTCAAGCGTACCGGTCTTTTTTAAATCTTCCGCAATCTTATAAGAGGCGAAAGCGATGGCGTACATCGAATCATCTGCCCACTCACTGTCGGGATAATTGTTGATGAGTCGGCGGAAGAGCGCGAAAGCCTCTTCATCGGTGCGTGGAAGGCGTGAGGCGAGTTGATAGATCGCATCATCCGCCCATAGGCTATCAGGATAGTTTTCAAAAACTTCACGGTATGCAGCTCGGACTTTGCGCAAGCGGCTTTTATCGGGACTATCAAGATCGACTGGTGGTGAGTCAAGTTGCTTTACCACTGTCCACGCTTTGTCTGCGTTGTCGTAGTAGTGCTCGTAACTGGTGTTGTCCCCTGTGACACGTCCCAGCCAAAATCCACCAGCAAGTGCAAGCAGCACGCAGATTTCTGCGATTACGAACTTCTTCATCTTTTTTCTCCTTACCGAGTATTGATTCCACGTATACTAACAAGACTTCTAAAATATGTCAAGTGCAATAGGTTTGTCCACCAGGGCTATTCAGTTTTCCAATTTCTCATTGGATGAGTTTAACTGCGAGTAAAGGTTTTGAAGCGAGAAATCGTATTGTTTCAGAGATTTTTGTGTGTCCTGCGAAGCGTAAAACAGACATGGCAGTGTTGCGTAATGCTGCGATGACTTGTGGTATACTCCCGGTTCTCGCCTGTGAAGCGTCCTCCCCGAGAACGGTGTCTCGGACCCAATGGACTTTGTTTTCTATCGTCCAATGTTCGCGTCGGAGTTTGAGCAAGTCTTCTGCGGATGCGACTTCGGGTGAGAGACTCGTGATGCCATACTGCGTCTGCGAGGAGATCTGGGCTGTTTTTGTGTTTTCTCGCTGAGATTGGTATTGATAAACCTGAGCGATTCCGGGCCATTTGATGTAATCTGTGAGCAATGTGCTTGCGGTTAGGGTGCGTGTGGTGGTCAACCCGTGTGATGTTTCAACATGGGTGTAGGTATGAAGGTGTGCGCCTTCTTGGGTGTGAAGGTTTTCAAAGCGTCGGGTCTCAACCTCTGTGGCATCTGTCTCCGAGAGGGGTTCAAAGAGTTGCTGAATGTCGTCATACATCTGTTTGTGATTTTCTTTGACAGGCAGCGCATAGTCTGCCTGATGTTCGAGAACTTCTTTACAAAAGGTTCTCTGCGTCAAAAGGGCATCTGTCGTCACGACTTTCTCTGCGACATCAAACGCTTTGAGGAGTTGTGTTGAGATCGGAATCTCGTTGGTTTTCCCACTGACAGGCTGTTGTGCGAGGGTAATCCCTAACTCATGACAGACTGCGGAAAGTAAATGTGTCCGGTATCCCGTCTCTGGGTTTTCAGAGCCACATAACTCTTTACCATCAATAGCGACTCCTTGTAGACGCTGTGTTTTGAAAGCTTGAAAGTCTTCAAGTTTTGAAGACACCCATTTCGTTAGGGATGCTTCGAGACTCACTACGTCAAGACGCTTCAAGAGATTATGCAGTGTTGACGCACGCGGGGTTTTCTTAGACCTGAAACCTAATGCTTGGATCAGTTCGGGTTGGCTCCGTGCCCACGTCGCTACAGAGGTATAACCTCTATGTCCCGTCATCAGACCGATGATGATCAAAGCCAGGATAGAGACCAAAGGATAGCGTTTGCCTTTTTTATGGCGTGGATCCGGCACTTCTGCTAATATATCAAGTAAGTGGCAAGAGGAACTGCTTGTCATGATTCACCTCAAAAAATAGGTTCATTTTTTACGGTGAAGGATAGCACATATCGCGTGAAAAATCACGCGATATGTGCTATCTCAAAATATTAACAGATGTGAAAAATATTACAAAAAATTCCGAAAACTGAATAGCCCTGGTTTGTCCACCAGGGCTATTTAGTTTTCGGTTTTTAGCCCGATTTTGGACCCCCAGGCCCGGTAGGCGCGGTTTGATGAAGATTAAATAATTAATTCGGTAATAATCCGACATAGTGTAGCAACTCCTGTGACCCGCCTTTGAACTGTTCCATGAAGTCGCTGACTTTCTCCTGAAGGGCTGTCCAGTCATTGCTGAGACGATGCAGATGTATGACAGCTTGACGCGCCCAGCGCCACAACTTCTCAATCGGATTCGTCCAACAGGCATACGTTGGGAGCTGCAATATCTCAATAGGGAGTTTCTCAAGTTTGCCTATTTTCTTTGACGGTTTCTCGCTCCAATTCGGTGGGGTCGGTCTAACAAACCTCGTCGTCTGTGGCAGAAGTGCTGCCATAAGATTCGCGTGAAAGTGGATCGCCCGATTGTCCTGGATCAAATAGATGCGTTCAGCGTTTGGGTAGCGTTGGCAAATCTGGGTGTAAAATGTATGGAGTGCGACAACCGTGCAGCTTTTGACTTGCTGATAAACAACATCTCCGGTGTGTGGGTTGAGCGCCCCGATGCCATAGCAGGTCTCCTCTGGGAGATAACTCTGGCGTGCCAAAGGACATTTCGTCCCTGTCTCCGCCCAGTCTTTTGCGACTCTCGGTTGTAGATTGAAACTAAACTCGTCTTGGTAAACGACAACGCAAGTTTCTGGGTTTTCACGGGCTTCTTCTAACGCTTGCTTGATGCGAGAAAGTTTTTCAGCATAATTGGTATCAGGACTCCGCAGATATTCTCTGGCACGCTTATAGCTGAGACCCAAGCGTGAGAAGATCTGATGAATGCCGGGGAGCGATAGACCCTCAAGCCACGGCACGACCTGACCGAGACTGCGGAGCGTCCAGCGCGTTTGATGCTCATTGACGCTTCCCGGATCCTGACCGATTGCCACTAAGAGTTCCGACCCGGCTTCTTCGGGCGACTTAGGTGAAAAAGCAGGTTTGCGACCTCGACCAGGTTTATTAGACAACCCGCTAATACCGTGTTCGCGATACCGACGCAGCCAAGCATAAACGGTATCGGGGTCGCGTTTTTTCAACAAACCTCTGCGGGCGACTTCATGTGGAGAAAAGCCTTCATGGATTTTCAACAACGCTGTCGCACGCTCTCGAAGATAAGCCGGTTCGCCTTTATCCCGAAGATCAACGAGGGCTTGTATTTCGCCTTCAGTTAACTCCAACTTATGGTGTTTTGCCATCAGAGAATACCTCCTTTGGCAATAGGATAACACGAATAACAATATTACCGAATTAATATTTTAATCTTCATGGAACCGCGCCGGACTTGAAAAAGAGGATCCAAAAATTTAGACAATCCGAGAATTTGTTTAAAACTAAATGCCCCTGGTTTGTCCACAGAGCCATTCAGTTCTCCCATTTTTTGGTCAGGTTTTCATCCCAGACCCGGTAGGTGCAATTTTGCGGTGGACCATAGGTGTCAATTTAAGAAAAACAACCGTCGCTGTTCCCAGGTCCGGTAGGCGCGGTTTGAAACCGCGCCGGGTCTTAGACACAAACCTTGCATGCCCAAAACCCCTCTTTAGTCCCAGAGGGTTTATTTGCTTGGGTATTTCTTCAGCATCTGTGTAGAAACATACATCAACCAAAAACCCAGGTTCCCCAGAGGGGCGGAAACCTCTGTAGAGACGCTCCTACAAAATACCGCGAAATATCCCTAAATTGACACCTATGGCGCAGTTTTGCGGTGGACCCACCCAAATTTGGTTTCCCACACGCGGAAACCAAATTTTGCTTCGCAGTGAGAATGCTTTACATTTGCGATCTGCATTCCTAACCCCACCGGGCATAACAAAAAACAGTACACCCTTTTAAGAGAAATCGTCAATCAGAATTGGTATGACTACTGATAACTGATACCATATTAACGCGACTATTCTTGTGTATATTTTTTAGATATGTTATTGTGAAGAGATGAAAAAGCAAAAACATGAGGTTTTCCCCCACTTTTCAGTAGAAGTTGTTAAACAAAGGTATCTTGAATGTGAATGTCTTCGGGAACGGACGCACTGGCATATTATTTGGCTCCTTGCGGATACCAGAGATTCACGCACCCCCCGGCAAGTCGCTGAGATTGTAGGATGCACGCCGGACTGGGTTCGCAAGTTGCTCAAACGCTATAATGCTGAAGGCGAAGCCGCTTTGCGAGATAAACGCAAAAATAATACAGGTGTGCGTTTTTTGGATGAAACACAGCAAGCCGCCCTTGCAGCTGCCCTTTCTGCGCCTCCTGGTGATGGGGGTCTTTGGACGGGTCCGAAAGTGGCTGCGTGGATATCTGAGACACTCCAGCGTCGTGTCAGTGACGTGTCAGGTTGGAAATATCTCAAACGTCTCGGTTATACTTTACAAACACCTCGTCCGCAACATCAGGCAGCCGCAACACCCGAGGCACAGCAAACATTTAAAAAAAAACTCAAGGAGCGGGTAGCTACGCTTGAAAGTCAGCACCCAGAGAAACCGGTAGAGATCTGGGCAGAAGACGAGACGCGCTTGGGATTATTGCCGGTTCATCGGCGTGTCTGGGCGAAGCGAGGTGAAAGACCGATAGCCCCCGTGTGTCCGGCATATAAGTGGTTTTATGGTTTCGGTTTTGTCCGTCCACAGACAGGTGAGACCTATTGGCTGCTGATGCCGAGTGTGAGTGTTGAAGTCATGAACCTTGCCTTGGCAGAGTTTGCGCGTGATGTGAACCCGGAAGGCAAGAAACAGATAATCCTTTTGTTAGATCGTGCCGGTTTTCACACGGGTAAGGATTTAGAAGTCCCAGAAGGGATTGAGTTATTTCATTTGCCCCCGTACACACCAGAACTTCAACCTGCCGAACGGCTCTGGCCTTTGTTGCGAGAGGTGGTTGTGAATAAAGTTTTTACAACGCTCTCAGCACTTGAAGAAGCCGTTGTGAAAAGGTGTCAATGGTTCTCTGAAAACACAAAGAAGGTGCAGGCACATGTCGGTTTTCTGTGGATTTGCAAAATGGAAAAATAATACAAATCACGTTAATTTGGTATGATACCAAATTAGCCCCATTTGTAGTGCGAGGTCCCTGTGCCTCGCAATGCTGACTTGATCAAAAGACTTCTAATCACGTTAATTGGGTATGAGAATCATTGTAGCAAATTTCGTGCCGATTTGAACAAAACCTTGCTGGCGGAACTCTTTACAAAACATCCACAAAATTCTGCACAAAATAGGGCATACATTATCATCTACTGCCCGAAATGGGGCAGATTTGACAGACAAATCGTTCGTGCTGTGGACTGTCTATCTCTTATTAATTGCCTTGACAACATAAAGACAGTCTGGTACAATAGATAAAAGGTAATACCCGCCTTTTGCTTAACAGAAAGGTACAAGATATTGACAAAATTGTTAATCATGGTAACAGCACTTAATCAAATTACTCCGTTTCAACGACCTTTTCGATAGAGGTCACATCATAAAGAGAGGATTTTTGTGCATAATAAATTTTTCTTTCGCGTTTCCGTAATAATCTTAGCGATTTCATTGGTAACACCTCTACTCGCAAAAAGCGAGGAGGGTATTCTGGACAAAGTTAAAAATAGGGGGCGATTGGTCTGTGGTGTGAACAAAGAATTGCCCGGTTTCGGGTTTCTCGGTCAGGATGGTAAATGGAAAGGTTTCGACGTAGACTACGGTCGGGCGATTGCTGCTGCCGTTCTGGGAGATCCGGATAAAGTCGAATTCCGCTCCTTAAAAGCACCTGATCGGTTTCCTGCCCTTCAGACAGGCGAAGTAGATGTTCTCATCCGAAACACCACCTGGACCCTGACCCGCGATACCCAAGTGGGTGCAGACTTCGCACCACCAACCTTTTACGACGGTCAAGGTTTCATACTCCGAAAAGACCTTGGGATAACATCACTCAAGGAGTTGGCAGGTGCCACTATCGGTGTCACTGCTGGCAGCACGACTGAGTTAAACCTTGCCGATACCACGCGTGCCTTAGGGATCGAAGTTGAGTCTATTGTTTTTGAGGAAACGGAGACACTCTACCAAAGTTACGAGCAGGGGCGCTGTGACGTGGTGACAGCGGACAAATCGCAATTATTTACCCGCCGCCAATCCCTAAAAAATCCGGACGACCATATTGTTCTTGATATAACCATTTCTAAAGAACCTTTAGGACCTGCTACGATCCACGGAGATAACCAGTGGAACGACATTGTAAGTTGGGTTGTTTATGCAACATTCTTCGCAGAAGAGTACGGAATTACGCAGGCTAACGTCAAAACATTTAAAACAGATAATCCCGAGATTAAACGATTCCTCGGAGAGTCTGGAAATACAGGCGAGAAACTTGGATTGTCTAAAGACTGGGCACGTCAGGTTATTGCTGCTGTCGGCAACTATGGCGAGATTTTTGAACGTAACCTGACACCACTTGAACTCCCGCGTGGAGTCAACAAGCCGTGGACACAAGGCGGTTTACTCTACGCGATGCCGTTCCGTTAGATAAACCCGACAGCGTCGTCTGTGAGTGTCCATTACACACTAAACCTATCTCATAATACCATTTCTAAAAGTTTATATCGCATTATTAACCGCACGCCTTGTGTTAGTTAACAGTTAGTATGTTTTGGTTTCACATATTCATCTTATTTACTGTTCAAATTTGGAAACTTTCGCTTTTTGATTCCTTTTTAGAACACGAATATTCCAATGCAGGAGCAGCAGAAGGATTAAACTCCTATTTGTCCAGACAATATCCAGATATATGTAAAATTGAAAATAACAAAGAGTTAACTGGCACAAGTCGTTAACCGCACCATTCCCCAGGCCCGGTAGGTGCGGTTTCCTAACCGCACCGGGCATAATCAAAAACAGTAGACTCTTTATGAGAAATCATCAATTAGAATTGGTATAAATACCAGTATGTCTGTCCCCAAAGAGAACCTTTTTTAGGAAGTATATTGTAAATCCCCTGATCAGGGGGATTTAGGGGATTTCTTCTGTGAGACATCCTATTGGACAATGCTCTCAAACTATTTATGAGACGTGCTGTACGGAAATGGGTCATTGAAACGCGGAATTCCCGTATAAACCGGAGGGTTCTCGGTCTTCACCGCTCTACCTAACCTACGTGCACACTTGCATTTTTATTATTGAATTCATGTTACTACAAACAACTTTGCTCCGGTATACCTGAAGCCATAAGATGTAAAGGGCACTATGGAAAACAATTCACTCCCAGTTGTATCGGGAAACATCCCCTTTTGGCGAGATATTCGAGTCCTGCGCATCCTGTTTCAGGTTGTTTTCCTGCTCGGTGTAATTCTGTTGTTAGTTATCCTTTACACGAACATGTTAAAGGGGCTTCGTGGGCTTGGACTAACGCTGAACCTCAATTTTCTTCAGAATGAAGCGGGATTTGGCATTTCGGAGGGAATTCTGTATGAGCCTTCGGATACATATCTCAAAGCATTCTGGGTTGGGATCGTCAACACCCTGAAAATCAGTATCATAGGGATTGCCTGTGCGACGCTCCTAGGACTCCTTTTCGGCATCGCTCGACTGTCAAGCAACTGGTTAATCCGAACGATAGCAACTGTCTATGTTGAATGTTTCAGGAACGTTCCACTCTTGCTACAGATTCTGTTTTGGTACACCGCCGTAGTCGGTCAACTTCCCATGGTCAATGCAAGTATCTCGCTTTTTGAAAGCGTGTTCATTAACAACCGTGGGATCTACCTACCTTCACCTGAACCGACCCCGAGTCTGAAAATTTGGCTGGGCTTTCTCGGTGCAGGTTTGCTTCTCGCAGCGATTCTCTATGTTGTACGATGGCGGCAACTCCAAAAGATGGATCGTCCCGGTTTTCGCGCCAAGTGGGCACTACCTGCTTTCCTTATAGTCGCACTCTGTGGATGGTTCCTTACACCCGGCAAACCCTTTACGCTGGATTTACCAGTGCTGGGAGTGTTCAACTTCAAAGGCGGGATGAGCCTTTCACCAGAGTTTGCTGCACTTTTAATTGGGCTCTCTGCGTATACAGGTGCTTTTATTGCCGAAATCGTGAGAAGCGGTATACAGTCGGTAGTTAAGGGACAAAAGGAAGCAGCGAAAGCCGTCGGTTTGAATGAATCACAAACATTACGTTTAGTCGTTCTACCGCAAGCTGTCCCTATCATCATACCGCCGCTCACAAGCCAGTATCTGAACCTCGCGAAGAACTCAAGCTTAGCGGTTGCAATCGGTTTCCCCGAACTATTTAGAGTAGGGAATACCATAATGTCTCAGACAGGGCAATCAATCCCCGTTTTTGCGATGATTATGGTAAGTTACTTAATCATGAGCTTGACCACATCAGCAGCTATGAATTGGTACAACCGTCGGATTAACCGAATCGGACGATGATTCAGGGGCGTTACATACCCTTGTAGGAGCGATCTCCGAATCGCGACTTGCAAACAAAAACGCCTAAAAAACCGACCGCTCTTTTTCAAAAAAGCGTATAATTCCGTAGCCTCTTTTAACCGACAACTGATAACCGATAACCACTCAGAAAGGCACACCACCCAGTGGAAGAACGAGAGCTTACGCAAGACATTAGACCTCCGGTTCGTACAAAAGGTCCCGCGCGATGGCTGAAGGACAATTTATTTAATACTTGGTACAACGCACTTTTGACCTGCTTGGCTCTCGCGTTCCTATTCTTTGCTTTTAAAGGGATTTTGACATGGGCATTCACAGGCGCAGAGTGGCGCGTTATCCCCGCGAATCTTCGACTCTTTGCCGTCGGGTCTTACCCACAAGAACAGATATGGCGCGTATGGGGTGTTATCTATATTTTGGGTGTGCTCATAGGTTTGAGTGGCGGAATATGGGGTGGCTTGGTCCTGCGATTTGCGGTTGTTCTCGGCGGCGTTTGGTTTATCGGCGCGCTTCTCCCCTTTGAGTTTTCAACGCGAGGCGCGTTCTTAGGGGCAGTTGTCGCAATAGCAGGTTCTCTTTTTCTCGGACGCGGTAGGACAGGGTTGCGCCCTTGGATTTTGGGAGGTTGGATACTCTCCTTTCCAGTAATCATGGTGGTGTTACGTGGCTTCGGGGAGAATGGTGTCCTGACAAGCAACTGGGGGGGACTGCTACTCACACTGATCTTAGCAGTGGTAGGTATCGTTGTCTCTTTTCCGCTTGGCGTGTTTTTAGCACTCTGCCGTCAGAGCAATCTTCCCGCCGTCCGATGGGTTTCAACGGCTTATATTGAGACGGTTCGCGGTGTGCCGCTGATAACAATCCTATTCATGGGAAATGTCTTGATACCGATCTTTATGCCGGATCTCGATATTAACCAAGTTTTACGGATGATGTTCGGCATAACATTCTTTTCCGCTGCTTATATGGCAGAGAACGTTCGTGGGGGACTTCAAGCGATTCCCAGAGGTCAACATGAGGCTGCACAAGCAACAGGACTCAACTATGTACAGACGACGCTATTTATCGTCTTACCGCAAGCACTCCGGGCAGTCATTCCAGCGATTGTTGGGCAATTCATCGCCTTGTTTAAAGACACATCGCTCGTCTCTATTATCGGACTTATCGACCTCTTGGGCGTCGCTAAAAGCGTTATCGCCAATCCTGACTGGCTTGGGCTGCAAGCCGAAGTATATCTGTTCGCCGCAGTTATCTATTTTGTTTTTAGTTATTCGATGTCTTATGTCAGCCAGCAAATTGAGACAGCATTGGGAGTCGGAAAGCATTAGCGCTTTGTCGGTTCAGCCTGCACCAATTTCGGAATATCTCGGAAGGAATCCAAAAAAATGGAAGCACACAAAAACGCACCGAACGATCCGATTATTATGTGCGAGGATGTACATAAATGGTTTGACGATTTCCATGTCCTCAAAGGGATTACGACCTCGTTCCAAAAAGGTGAAAGAGCAGTAATATGCGGACCTTCCGGATCAGGCAAATCCACATTCATTCGGACGCTGAACCGTCTGGAGGAACATCAACGCGGCACAATCATCGTTGATGGGGTAGAACTCACCGACGATCTCCGTAATATCAATCTCATCCGCCAGGAAGTCGGTATGGTATTCCAACAGTTCAACCTGTTCCCGCACTTGACGAATCTGGAAAATATAACCTTAGGTCCGATCCGGGTCAGGAAAATGGCGAAAAGTGAGGCAGAATCGCTGGCTTTATCGCTTTTAGAACGGGTGGATATTGCGGATCAGGCGGACAAGCACCCCACAGAAATCTCGGGTGGACAACAACAGCGCGTTGCAATCGCAAGAGCATTGGCGATGGAGCCCAAGATTATGCTCTTCGATGAACCGACGAGTGCACTGGATCCGGAGATGATCACGGAAGTCCTCGATGTCATGCGCGAACTCGCACGTTCCGGTATGACGATGCTCGTCGTCACCCACGAAATGGGATTTGCACGTGAAGTCGCCGATCGGGTCATTTTCTTCGATGAGGGAGTGATTGTAGAAGAAGCACCACCTGTAGATTTTTTTGATAATCCGCAGCACGAACGCACGAAACTTTTCATCTCACAGACACTGCAACATTAGCGGACATTGCCAAATTGTATATTTCGCCAATGAAAGCAAAACATGATTTTTCAGAGGGTGAATGCGGCAAATCCTATAACCCAAAAGCCGTTTTTAATACCCTCAACCCTCACAAAAAAGACATAGGACAAAAAATGCGACTGAATAACAAAATAGCCATTGTCACAGGAGGCGGACGCGGTATCGGCAGAGCGGTCGCCCTTCGGTTCGCCGAGGAAGGTGCTAAAGTCGTTGTTGATGACGTGAACGATGCTATTGGAAGCGAGACTGTCGCTGCGATTACTAATGCAGGCGGCGAGGCGATATTCGTCAACGCCGATGTCTCCAGTGCCACCGATGCTGAAAGACTCATTACTGAGACCGTTGATACCTACGGCACAGTCGATATTTTGGTAAATAACGCCATCTGCTCCACAGCCGACGTGCTGGACAACAACTGGGAGACGAACTTAGCAGTCGCGCTCCGCGGCACGAGTCACTGTTCCGAAGCGGTTATTCCGATGATGCAACAGGTTGGAGGCGGCAGTATCGTTAATATCGCCTCTGTCAACGGACTCATCGGGTTACAGGCTATCCACGCCTATTCCGCTGCGAAAGGTGGCGTTATTGCACTGACCCGCTCAATGGCAATCGCACACGGTAAAGACAATATACGTATCAACTGTATCTGTCCCGGAACGATTCAGACCGAAGTCTGGGAACCGATGCTTGAACGCAACCCCCAAATCTTGGACGAAATCACGCCGTGGTATCCATTAGGACGGATTGGACAACCCATTGACATAGCAAACGCCACGCTCTTCCTCGCCTCCGATGAAGCCAGTTTTGCAACGGGAGCGGTTTTCGTCATTGATGGTGGTTTGACTGCCGGCAATCACCAATTTCCGATTTGACAGACAACATATAGAAGGAAGTATCCAAGAAATTAACATACGGAGAAATACAATGGTAACACAAGAACAGATTGACTTTTTTCAGGAAAAAGGGTATGTCAAGTTTGGTAGAGTTTTAGATAGCGACGGCGTAGAAGCCATGCGCGCAGGGTTAGATGCTGTTATTGAACTCGAACTCACCGAAGGCGACGATTCCTCACCGGAGTTCAAGTACGGACACGATAGACGCGAAAACACACTCAATCGGGGTGGCGGTCACCCACGTGCGATTCACCAGTACGTGAACATGTGGAAGCGAGAACCGCATTATGAGGCAGCCATTCATCATCCACTCGTTGCTGGAACAGCACGTGCTTTACTGGGCACACCCGAAGTGCGTCTTTGGCACGATCAGGTCATCTCTAAGCCGCCGCACGATAACGGACATTTCGGTTTCCACCACGATTTCTTCTTCTGGCCCCTCAGTTCGCCGAACATTGTCAGCTGCTGGCTCGCTTTGGACGATGCGACAGTCGATAGCGGCTGCATGCACGTTATGCCGAAGAGTCACAAAGACGAACGGTTCTCAGTTGAAGCAAGAGCAGCATTCAACGCGGAATCAGCAAAAGCGAGCGAAGCAGGACGCGAACCGCCTCCGAACCCATGGACAGAGAGAGGGGCATTGGACATCAGTCACGGCACCCCAGTAGAGCTGAAAGCAGGCGAGTGCATGTTTCATCACTGCCTAAACTGGCACGGTACGCCGCCAAATGTTACGGACAGTCAACGTCGCGCGTTCGTCATGATTTTCATGGCGCAAGATGTCTGCTATAACAACGCGCAATCAGCGGGCCATATCCTCGTTCCGACAATCGAGGTTGCGAATGGTGAACCGCTCGTCGGTGACGGATTCCCGGTAGCCTAACCCTGTATGGAATCGGGGTTACAAACCCCTCCTACAGCAGAGACACCAAGGCGAGGTTTAAGGACATGAAAAATTCAACGTTCATTACAAGAGTTGTTCTAAAAAACTATAAAAGCATCGCCGCGTGTGATGTGCGACTGCCGCCCTTGACATTTCTTGTAGGTCGTAACGGTACGGGCAAAAGCAATTTTCTGGATGCACTGCGATTCGTTGCCGATGCGTTGAACTTAGACCTAGGGCATGCAATACGCGATCGTGGAGGTATCAATGATGTCCGTCGCCGCTCTCGTGGGCACCCAAACCATTTTAGCATTCGTCTTGAATTCGTTTTACCTGAAGGTTTAACGGGACACTACGCCTTTCGCATTGGTACGCGTTCACCCGGAGGATATGAGGTTCAGACTGAGGAATGTCGAATTCAAAATGAGCAGCTCCTCACACCAGAGGAGTACTTTCGTGTTGAGAGTGGCACTGTAACCGCCACGAGTGTGAAGGTGGCCCCGGCGGTTGCATCCGATCGGCTCTACTTGGTAAACGCTTCTGGGCTGCCCGAATTTCGTCCTGTCTATGATGCATTTTCTCGGATGGGATTTTACAATCTCAATCCTGATAAAATCCGTGATCTTCAAGACCCCGATCCTCGGGACGTGCTACTTCGTGACGGGAGTAACCTTACAAGTGTTCTTACCAAACTTTCACCTATTGTAAAGAAAGACATTGAGGAGTATTTATCAGCGGTTGTTCCTGGCATTCATACGGTAGATGTTAAGGGGTTTGGCCCCAAGGAAACATTAGAATTCAGGCAAGATATCGCAGGTGATACGCATCG
Organism: Candidatus Poribacteria bacterium; assembly: GCA_965246985.1. Classification (GTDB taxonomy): domain Bacteria; phylum Poribacteria; class WGA-4E; order WGA-4E; family WGA-3G; genus WGA-3G. The sequence continues at coordinate 6,001,246 of OZ251998.1, forward strand.
ATGGCGATTTCTCGCAAACAATATGTCCGATGGCACACTCCGCGTGCTGGGGATTCTCGTAGCACTATTCCAAGGAGATGACAACGCTCAAAAACGCGTGACGCTTGTCGGACTTGAAGAACCCGAGACAGCACTTCATCCAGGAGCGGTAGCGGTGCTGCTTGACGGCCTTCGGGATGCTGCCAACAGGACGCAGGTTATCATCACCACTCACAGTCCAGATCTGCTTGATGACAAGCACCTTGATGTGGACTCAATTCTTGCAGTCGAAGCACATGATGGCAATACAGTGATCGCTCCAGTGGATGAGGCAAGCAGATCTGTGGTGCAAGATCGACTGTTTACGGCCGGGGAACTTTTACGCAGTAATCAATTGCAACCGGATCCGGCAGCTCTTCCTGCTGCAAAGGAGAAACAACCGTCTCTGTTTGATTTTGATAAGCCGAAGTCTGTTAAAGCGAGAAGCAGAGGAAAGCACAAATGACAGTCAAAATCGGTTGCATTGTCGAAGGGGAAAGCGAGGTGAAAACTGTACCTCTTCTGATTCGCCGCATCGCTGCGAATCTTTATCCAGAATTGCCGATTGTTGTGCCACCACCTATTCGCCGGCCCCGGAATAAGGTTGTTAAAGAAAACGAACTTGAAAGAGCGGTTGAATTCGTGGCTCAGCAGATTGGTGGGCAAGGTGCCATATTTATCATCTTCGATGGTGACGATGACTGTCCAGCAGAACTGGGACCTGCACTACTTCGCCGGGCATCACAAGCTCGCAGCGATCTGCCGATCGCCGTTGTACTCGCTAAACATGAATTTGAGGCATGGTTTCTTGCAGCAGCCGAGTCGCTTCGTGGGCAAAGAGGGTTAAAAAACGATCTCCATTCCCCAGACAATCCAGAGGCGATCCGTGGCGCAAAGGAGTGGTTGAGCCAGCGAATGGAAGACAGCAGAACGTACCGTGAAACGCAGGACCAACCTGCACTCGCAGCACTTTTTGATATAGAACAGGCACGTAATGCAGACTCGTTCGACAAGTGCTATCGCGACATCGTTCGCCTTCTCGGTGAATTGCAAAAAGCAAACAACCAAACCAGTGAACAAACTTGAGGAAGAAATATAATCTATCACACCTATTTACCTATGAGACGGAGGATTCAATATGGAAAACAGACCAAATGTTATTTTTGTTTTGACAGACGATCAGGGACCGTGGGCTGCAGGCTGCTGCGGTAACGATGAGGTACGGACACCCTATCTCGATCAGATGGCTTCAGAAGGCACCCGCTTTCCCAATTTCTTCTGCACAAGTCCCGTCTGCTCACCCGCACGTGCGAGTCTCATGACCGGACGCATCCCGTCAGCACACGGCATACACGACTGGATCCGCGACGGAAACATGCCGCCAGACCCCGCCCGATATTTAGATGGACTCACTTGCTATACAGACGTTCTTGCAGAGAACAACTACACGGTCGGATTGAGCGGCAAGTGGCACCTTGGTGACAGTTTAACACCACAACACGGTTTCAGCCACTGGTTTACGCTGCTTACCGGCGGAAGCAAGTACAACGATGCGGATATGATTCGAGATGGACAGGTAGAGATGCAACCGGGTTACCTCACCGACGTAATCACAGATGACGCATTGGACTTCATCTCAGCGAACAAAGAGGGACCCTTCTATCTCAGCGTCAACTACAACGCACCACATACGCCGTTTACAGGACACCCACAGGACATTGTTGACTCCTATGACGATTGTCCCTTCAAAACGTGTCCACAAGAGGCATTGCACCCGTGGGCAGTGCAGGGTGCAGCGGCACACATGGGTAACCGCGAATCGTTGAAGGGCTATTTCGCAGCCATAACAGCACTCGATTTAAATGTAGGACGGATTCTGGACAGGCTTGCGGCGTTAGGTATCCGTGAGAATACGATTGTTGTCTTTAGCAGCGATAATGGGTACTCGTGTGGACATCACGGATTTTGGCATAAAGGCAACGGCACGTTCCCGCTGAATATGTATGAAAACTCTGTCAAGGTTCCGTTCATCGTCAGCCATCCGGGCAGCATTCCAGAAGGGCGCGTCAGTGAAGCGATGGTAAGCCAATACGATTTCATGCCGACACTTCTTGATTATCTTGGTTTACCGGATCCGAACGACGATATGTCGCCCGGCAGAAGTTTTGTCCCCGCGCTTTCCGGTGAGACGAACGACGCGAAAGATGAGATTGTCGTCTATGATGAGTACGGTCCCGTCCGCATGATTCGGACGCAGGAGTGGAAATATGTCCATCGGTATCCTTACGGTCCGCATGAACTCTACGATCTGGTAAACGATCCGGGTGAACGGAAAAATCTGATAGATGACAAGTCTCAGAATGCCCGTATTGGTGACATGCGTCAACAGATGGGAGCATGGTTTGAACGGTACGTCCTACCGGAATTGGATGGTGCAAGATGCTCCGTTACCGGTGGCGGACAAGCGGCAAAAATCGAGGAAGGACAATGCAGCGAAGGTGCGTTCCATCCCCGTTATTCCCCGCCTCGACGGAATGTGTAGAACATTTTGCAGGATGCACATAAAACTGAGGAGGCTCCTTCCAATCAACAAAATAGGAGAGGATTATGACTAAATTGGAATTGGCTTTCGCAGAAGCAACCAAACTGCCACCCAAGGAACAAGATCGCCTTGCCGAGTGGTTACTTGCTGAGTTTGCCTCTGAAAGACGCTGAAACCAACTCTTTGCCGAGTCCGGAGATGTTTTGGAAACGCTCGCAGCGGAAGCCCTTGACAAACATCACCGTGGGCAAACACAAGAGCTCAAGGTCACCAAATAAATTACGACAGAGAGGAACGAAATGGCGAGAGCATTTGCCCCCGGCAACATCTCGTGTGTTTTCAAGGTTATTCCGCACGCCGATCCGGCGCGTATGCACTCGCTCGGCATGGGTTTCACTGTTAAAGAAGGCGTAGAGGTTATCGTCTCCGAGCAAAACGAGACGGAAGTGCTATTCAATGGCGAGCGTATCAATTTTCCGACGGTCCGCGCCGTTGTCAATCGGCTAACTCAAAACAGTGGCAGCGTAGGTATAAAGGTGGACATCACCTCTCCATTGCCCCTCGGCTGTGGTTTTGGACTCAGCGGTGCCGCGGCACTCGCAACCGCATACGCGCTCAATGAACTCCTGACCCTGCACAAAGACAGCGAGAAACTCGCGATGATAGCGCATGTTGCAGAAGTTGAGAACCGAACCGGATTGGGCGATGTCTGTTCGCAATATCACGGCGGTTACCTCGTCAAATTGAAGGAAGGTTCTCCTTTAACTGCGGATAGACTACCGATTGCGGAGCAGCCGATCTATTACCGTTACTTCGGACCTATTCAGACAAGCGAGGTGCTTGGAAACAGAGAACAGACAATCCGCATCAACCGTGCAGCGGATGTTGCGTTGAGTACATTGAAAACGCTTACCAGCACCAAGCCCAATGCCGACCTCTTTAACGCCTGCTTCGCGGTCTCAAAACAGTTTTCGGTAGAGAGCGGGTTACTCAGCGATGCACGGGTGATAGATACAATCGCACGTATTGAGGCGGAAGGCGGCGTTGCGTCAATGATAATGTTAGGGAACGGTGTATTTAGCACGCATCCTTTTCAAGACGCAGTGGAAACGAGACTCATTCACAATCCAGCACGCCTCATCTCGTAACGGACGATGTTATACCATTCCTATTTGAATGGTTTTCATAACAGGTAGTCTCCAGAAGTCCCCCTGATAAGGGGGATTTAGGGGGTTTCTTACACCGATAGCACCTTATTTGGGAAATATCTTCCCTAAATGAAACATAATATATCAGAAATGGTATTATACCGTTTCTCAGATGGAGTCACAGTAATGAAAACCGCACTTTTTCTATCATTTTTTACAGTATCTGTTGCCTTCGGTGCGGTTGAGATTGAGGATGTGATGTTCGGGTTCAACGACGGTTACAAAACAGGCACATGGGCACCTCTGACTATCACTGTTCGAGATCAGGATCAATCCACTATGTTTGCCGAAGAATTAGGAGTGGAGGTCCGAAGTTTTTCTTCAGACACACCTATTGAGCGGTATGTCACTCCACTAACTGGATCACAACGGAAAAATTTCTATATTTATTGCCCGAAAAATGCTACGGAACTTGTCATTGAACTCACACCTGCACCACAGTCAGGGAACACAATATCCCAGGACAAAGTGCGGCGCGTGATGCAGGAGATAACTTTACCGACACCGATCGCCCGCACAGACTACCTCGTGCTGGTGTTGGCACCGAGCGGTGATAAACTAAAACGATTTATTGACAAAAAGCAGTTAGCGGCTCATAATGACGCGCAGGTACATGTGGCGTACCCTCCAAACGCAACATCATTGCCACGCGACTGGATAGGTTATAGTGCAGTTGATGTTTTCGTTATTCGCGAGATGGTCTTGACAGAAAGACGTATCTCTAAGGCACAACAGACTGCGATGCTTGATTGGGTACAACGTGGCGGCACACTCATTGTCTCTGGAGGCAGTAATTATAAATATCTACACCACAGTTTTATAGAACCCTTTCTTCCGGTCGAATTGAAGGCACCAGAACAAACAGAGATAATCCCGACTGTCTTACACGAACAACTCGGTTTTGAATCATTGGGCAGCAACATAGTCATGTTTGAACGTATCCCGTTTTCTCCAAAACCTGGATGTGAAGTGCTTATTGGTACAGACGATCAAATCTACGTTGCGAAGCGGAACTTTGGAGACGGTCAGATCCTTTGTCTTGCGTTTGATTACAATGCCCCACCCTTTAGCGCAAGCGCAAAAAAGGAACAACAGGTGGGTGAAACATTCTGGAGCGGATTACTCAGCAGGCACGGTAAATCTCAGCGGCATCTCACAGACCGGTATGCCCTTGCGTTCCAACATGAGGAGAAGATTTACCAACAATTTTTATCAACTTCTGTCAAAGCCGGATCGACTCAGGTGCCGCTCATTAAACTGCTGGCTATAGTTTTACCAATATATCTGCTGAGTTTTGGTGGTTTCTTATTCTACTTTGGGAAATCAAAGCGAAAGGCGCGCACCTATTGGATAGGAGGACTTCTCTTTGTTCTACTCTCATTGAGTACAATTGCAGTCGCAAGAAATGTATTACCAAACAGCATTACGGCGGATCGATTGTCAATTTTGTCAGTCTACCCTGATCGAAATCGTGCGCACTTGCAAAGCTACGTCTCCGTCAGGGCTACAGCACACGCCGAAACGTCCATTGATTTTACAAAAGGGAACTTTATTCGTCATCAGGAAACGGAGAGCCCTCAAAAGATTGGAACGTTGGTTCAGGATTCACGTGTTCAACTACGAGACCTGCCCGTGGAGCCGTGGCATCCTACGACCTATGTGCAAGAAACATTTTTGGATGCACAAGAACTTCCGCGTATCCTTGAAAACGCGTGGCACGTTACAGATAAAGAGATGACTTACTTAGGAAACGTCACACTTGATACCGAGTTGGAATCTGAACTTTCAACAGCAGTCCTTCGGCGGCAAGTAACACCTGCACTGCCACCCGATGAAGACCTGCGCGGCATGCGGAAGTGGTTTGCGCAAATTCTACGGCAGGAGGAAGTGTTGCGACATCTCGCGGAAGAGAGAGGTGCCAAACCGTCACCTTATCTGATCGGATGGACTTCTCAAGGCTTTACGGACACAGTAGTAACTGGAAATGTTAACACAAACAGTGAAACTTTAGTGATTTTTCAACCCACCACTGAGCTTTAAAAAACAGTGTGAGGGACGGATTAGATGCTCCTTGCGGTGCTTGTTAAACAGAGGTGAACCATGGATGTGCTATCGCTCGGTATTTATGTCGTTGATGTGCTCGGACGGCCGATAGATCAGTTCCCTGAAAAAGGTAAATTAGCGCTCTTTGATGAACTCGAAATCCATACAGGAGGCTGTGCGAACAACACAGCCCTCGCGCTCGCGCGTTTGGGTATCTCTGCGGGTGCTATGGGTAAAATCGGCACTGATGCTTTTGGCGATCTGATTCTGCAAACACTTACAGACAACGGCGTTAATGCGACTGGCATGCAACAAGATGCCGACGTTAGCACATCGTTTACATTTGTCGCGATTGCTTCCGATGGCGAACGGACTTTCTATCACTACATCGGCGCGAACGGTGAACTCTGTGAAGCAGACCTTAATTGGGAACTTATTAAAACCACCAAAATTTTGCACATCGCCGGTGCGCTCGTCATGCCACGCTTTGACGGTGTGCCGATGGCGAACGTCCTCCGAGAATCGAAAAGGCTGGGCATAACCACCTCGCTCGATACAGCGTATGATGCCACCGGAAAGTGGATGGAGACGTTAGAACCGTGTTTGCACCATGTAGACATCTTTATGCCAAGCATCGTTGAAGCGCAACAACTCACCGGTATGTCTGAATGCCGTGAAATCGCACAATTTTTGCGGAATAACTACAATATCCAAACTATCGCCATTAAAATGGGTGAAAACGGCAGTTATATTTCCACACCAGAAACAGAACTCTCTGTGCCTGCATATCCCGTCAATGTCGTTGACGCAACGGGTGCAGGTGACGCTTACGTTGCTGGATTTCTCGCTGGGACTATTATGGGTTGGGACCTGGAAGCAACTGCGGAATTGGCATCCGCGACGGGTGCAGCATGCGTCACTGCTATCGGCACCACCGCAGGCATTCAGGATCTTGAAGAAACCTTAAAAATTAGCCATCAGTAGACGTTGGTGGCAGTTGCAATATCTTTTGATACCACAAATATCTCTTTACTGATGGTCTCCGACAACTGATAACCGACAACTATAAAAATATGAATAACACACCAATTGTTCAAACAGAAAATCTATCCAAATGGTACGGCGAAGTTATGGGGGTGAATGACGTAACGCTCACGATTCACCCCGGCATAATCGGTTTACTGGGTCCAAACGGCGCGGGGAAAACAAGTTTAATCAAACTGATGACGGGGCAACTCAAACCCAACCAAGGCGAGGTCAGCGTGCTGAACCAACCGGTATGGAATAACCCTGAGTTGACTCGGCGGGTAGGCTACTGTCCTGATATAGAATTGGCATATCAATTCATGAGTGGACTTGAGTTGGTCACCTTCTTCACCACGTTAAGTGGATACGACAAATCAGAAGTGGAGTCTCGAAGTCTACAGGTATTAGAAACGGTGGACATGCTATCGGCAAAGGACCGACCTATCGGTTCTTATAGCAAGGGTATGCGGCAGCGTATCAAACTCGCGCAAGCATTGGTACATGAACCGGAACTCCTATTTCTTGACGAACCACTCACCGGTTTAGACCCGAATGGAAGACGGCACGTTCTTGCGTTATTGAAAGACCTTGCCGACAAAGGCATTAGCATTATTGTTTCAAGTCATATCCTCTACGAGATTGAAGCATTAACAGAGACGATTCTGCTCATTCATCAAGGCCGTATCCTTGCTGAAGGCACCATCTCCGATATTCGAGAACTGATTGACGAACACCCACACAAGGTTTATTTAAGCACCGACGAACCGCGCCGTCTGGCGCAAGTCTGTCTCTTTTTCCCAGACATTCTGAGCGTAACCTTTGTGAACAACGTTGACATTATAAACGAATCAGAAACAGACGAATCGGGTGATATTGTTATCGAAACCGCCAAACCTGATGCGTTCTATGCCCGACTCCCTGAACTTCTCATCGAAAACGAATTGAACGTCTCCCAACTCTATTCCCCTGACGACAATCTCTCATCCGTGTTTAAATACTTGGTTGGGTAGCCAGATTTTAAACTACATGGCCATCGGACTGTCCTAACTTCACCAGTGCGCCAATATTCGGTTCACCATCTGAGAGTGCGGCGAAATTTCCATCACAGATGGCGCGTCGAATCCCACGCATTAAACTGACGTAAAAATGCAAGTTGTGCAACGTGTGCAGTTGCGAACCGAGAATCTCATTTTCAATATGCAGGTGTCGAAGATACGTCCGTGTGAAGTTTTGACAAGTATAACAGGTGCATTCTGGATCTAAGGGACTGAAATCACGTCTGTATTTCGAGTTGCGGATGCGGATGATACCTGCTGTTGTGAACAGCGATCCGTTGCGTGCATTCCGGGTCGGCATCACACAATCAAACATATCAATCCCGCAGCGTACACCGTAGACCAAATCTTCAGGCGTGCCGACCCCCATCAAATAACGCGGCTTATCTTCCGGTAAGAGTGGTGCAATGTATGCCAGCACCTCATACATCAAATCCTTTTCTTCGCCGACGCTTAAGCCACCAATAGCATATCCCGGAAAACCGATTGAGACTGTACCGTCCACGCTCGCCTGACGCAGGTCTCGTTCCATACCACCCTGCACAATGCCAAAGAGTAACTGATCTGAATTCCGATGTGCCTCTTTACTGCGAGCTGCCCACCGCAATGTCATCTCCATCGAGTCCTTAAGATAGTCATAGTCGTTCGGTAATGCCGGACACTCGTCAAACGCCATGATAACATCTGCGCCAAGAGCATTCTGGATTTCGATTGATCGTTCCGGACTGATAAAGTGCTCGGTGCCGTCTATCGTAGAACGGAATGCCACGCCTTCCTCTGTAATCGTGCGTAGCGGACCGAGACTAAAAACCTGAAACCCGCCACTATCGGTCAGGATAGGGTGCTGCCATCCCATAAACGAATGCAATCCGCCTGCCTCTCGGACAATTTCATGTCCGGGACGTAGGTAGAGGTGATAGGTGTTCGCGAGAATAATTTTCGCTTGAATCTGGTCGGATAGCATTTCGGGGGTGCACGCTTTCACCGTCCCACGCGTCCCGACAGGCATAAATATCGGCGTATTCACAACACCATGCGCTGTGTGGAGTTTGCCAACCCGGGCTGCAGTGGCTTTATCTTGATGGATAAGTGTATAGGGGGATTCTGTCATGTATGGCTGTCAGCATTTTAGCCGTCAGCCGTCAGCCATCAACCGTCAGAAAAGAGGATTTGACTTCATCAGAACCTCTTGCTGATAGCCGATAGCCAACTGCTGATCGCCATTCTTGCTAATGGATAATCTTCGTATTGAGGATAGGACTATCCTGTACAAATTCTTTACCGTTGATCATCGCTGATCCCCGGAATTTGAACTGATACGTCTTATCTTCTAAGGAGCCGAGAACTTTTAGCGGCACTTTTACCTCGGTTTCATTCACTGGAATAGTAGCAGCTTCCGTGGTGAATCCTTCTGGTAAATCGAGCGGTGTCAGCGTGACTTCATCCGTAAAACCACCCTGTCGGACGATTGTTAACGTGAGTATCGCCTCTTTCGTCGCTGGTGCTTCGGTTTCCGTTTTTTCAGTGTCTGCAGCTGGGTTTGCCGCAATCGCCACGGTGCCGCCTTGTGGGACCGCCGTTGCGTCTCCACTCGCAGCCACTGTTGCTGGGAAAACAATGCTAAAACGTAAAGGCTCTACTGTCACAATGAAGGGTGCCTCAAGAATCGTCAGCGGAATAGCAGGAGTTGACTGACTTATCGTTTCTCTGTTGATCGTCGCCGTGCCTACAACGGAGATATAGTTGATACCCGGCACCGGTACGACAGAAAACTGTTCCCTTCGCTCGAAGCTTCCGGCTTTTACCGAGAGGACTGCCTCGTTTTTACCTTCGGCAATAGTGACAGGTGTTGCTGTCACTCGGGGTGGTAATCCTACGACCGTGAGTGTGATAGGAGCTGTAAAATCATCGCTTCTATTCGCCGTCACATGAAGGGTGACCGCTTTGTTGTGTGTGACGCTTGTACTAATCTCGGCGAGGGTGAGCGTGTATTCCGGTGCCTCCATGACTGTTAGCAGCATCGGAGAAGGTGTAGCGGTGCGTTCTACTTGACTATTGCCAACCGCACAGACACCAGCGACGGAAAACGGCATCAGACCGAGTGGTGCGTCCCACGGTGCCGTGACCGTGAGCAGTGCCTTGTTTTGAACAGTTTCAACAACAGCAGGACTCACTTCAAACGTTTTGGGTAGGGTAGGACAGTGTAAGCGGATCGGACCGCTGAGTCTATCGAGACGGTTAACGTTAACCTGCATTGTGAAGGTGCCACCTCGACTGACGCGCGGGCTATCTAAACCGGATGGACGGTTCTGACTGTCAAGCACGACTGTACTGAGCGTGAAGTCCGGTTCCAACGGACGGATGTTTAAACGGTATGAATACACGCCACTACCTTGGTTGTTCAGATCCCGAATGGCGACAGAATACTTTCCCGATTCCGTGAAATTCCACTCAATGCGCGCGTCGGTGCCGCTGGCATCGTCGTTGACCATCAAGACCTGTTCTTTCTCGGCACCGTTGGTTTCCATGTTCGCCGAGGCATCCATCTGTTTTTCTGCACCGTAGAGGGTAAGAAGTGCATCAAGCGGCGATGACAGCCGTAATGCCTCTACCTCAAAAACGAGGAGTTGAGGCTCTGTTATCTCAAATGTGAACCGATCAATATCATCTGATTTGTCAATTTTTCCGTTGATTGTTATCGGTGCGTTCACTGGATTTGCTTTTTCAGCAGTATCGTTGGGTTCACTTTCCCCCATTTCTGCCAAACTTCCGATGGCGAAGGGGTGCAGATTACTTGTCAACCCAGATGGAATCTTTACCCTTAGCATCTGTTTACCGGTTGGTGTTTCAGCATCTATTGAGACCTGTATAGCGTTCACGGTTTCGAGATTAGCACCAGTAACAGCAATCGTATTATCCGTTCCGCGCCGTCCACCGAGTGGAAAAATTGTCTCAAGGTAGGGTAATTCACCAACACTTAACCGATAGCGAAACCCGTTTCCACCTTTATAGCGGATATCCCGGATATGGAGTGTGTATTTACCTGCTTCAGGCGCGGTGTAATTTAGGAGCGAATCTAACCCGTTGCCCTGTCCGCTGTTTGCGACCTCAACCCCATTAGCGTCTTGGAGGACAAGATACGAATCCAGAGGCGATCCTATCCGTTGGGCCGTTACTTCACAGATGAGTCTCACATCTTTTGTCAGGCTAAAACTGAAACTGTCTTCATCATCAATTGATGCGATCTCTCCGTTTATGGTAACTGGCAATTCCAACCAGTTTGACATTTCAGCGTCTTCGGTTGCTTCATTTTCGTTGATTTCTGGTAGGTTACCGACGACGAAGTTTTGTGCGTTGGAAACACCATAAGGCGTAACGATACGCATCTGTTGGACACCTAATGGTGCATTAGGATCAATCGTTAGGGACGCGACCAACTGCATGTCGGTAGGAATACGTCCAGAGACACCGTCGCCATTGAAGAGGACAGCTGCTTGCTGCGTTTCCTGTCTAATTTCTGCGGTGATGCCGGTTCCACTGAACCACACCGCCGTTGCCGTGTCAAGATTTTGACCTTTGAGAGTAATTTCTACGTTCTGTCCCTGTTGCGCACCTTGCGGGGAGACAGTCGATAATGCTGGCACAACCTGCGCGTGTGTGAAACTAATTGTTAGAAAAAAGATTGACAGGGAGAGAAGACAGTATTTGATTGGAAGACGGAGAGCGGACGAACTGACTCGTCTTTTTGACTTCCAAAATAACTTGTTAGGCATTTTGATTACCTCATGCTGTTGGAAGCAAGCCTATAAGAATAGCAATCAGAACCACCAGCAATCAGAAACCATCAGCAAAAAGGTTTAGATGTACCAATACCTCTTTGCTGATGGCTGATGGCTTCATTGTGTGTCAGACAGTTTTTAGAAAATCCCGACAACCGGTTCGCCTTTCACCAATTCACGTGGCTGCTCTAAATGGTTGTAGACGATCGTATGCGGATCAATACCGAGTGTGTGGTAGACCGTGGCAAGGATGTCGCGTGGATGCACTGGGTTTTCAAGTGGTGTTGAACCTGTAGCATCGGACTTCCCGTAAACCTGTCCACCTCGGACACCTGCGCCTGCGATTAACCCCGTGTAGCAATAGGGCCAGTGGTCGCGTCCATCAGGTGCGTTGCTATTACCGGAAGTGCTAATACCCATCCGCGGCGAGCGTCCGAATTCACCGATCGCCAAGACGAGCGTATCTTCTAACATCCCGCGCTGATCCAAGTCTTCTAAGAGTGAGGAAACGGCACTGTCTAACTTCGGGCAGTGAAGGTTCTTCAAGGGACCGAAGTTTGTTGCGTGCGTATCCCACGCTGTCGTGTTCGGATCGCCGTTAGCGACAGAGGGCCAGTTCACCTGAACGAAGCGTGTGCCAGCTTCGACCAACCGCCGGGCAAGGAGTGCGCTCTGTCCGAAGGTATGTCTACCGTAGCGATTGCGCATCTCATCGGGTTCTTGGGACAGATCAAAAGCGTTGCGTGCCCGCTGCGACAGGATGAGGTTGTATGCCTTCTCATAATATTCATTCAAGGCATAAGAGTCCGCCACCTTATCAATTTCGGGCATACTGGCGTTAATCGTTTCAAGGAGATTTTTCCGGCGTTTCATGCGCAGGGGTGGCACCTCTGGACGCAAGCTTAAGTCGTCGAGGTTAATATCCTGATTCGGATCTTGGAAGAGGAAGTATGGATCATAAGCTCTACCCAAGAAACCGGCGTTTCCGCCTTTACCGATGATATTACTCTCTTGCATCGGACGTGGGAGTTGCACTGCCGCGAGCATCGCTTCCTCGGGTGGGCGGTAATTTGAGACATGGGATGCGACATTGGGATGGTCGGCAGGTGAAGGCGGATCAAGTTGTCCTGAAGGTGCGACCTTGTCCGGCGTTTCCCCAGTAACCATTTGATACATCGCAGCAGTGTGGTTGAAAAGCCCTGCCGGCGTATAACTGACCGAACGGATGAGGCAGGCTTTATCCATCTGCTGTGCCAAACGTGGCATCGTCTCAGATAACTGAATCCCTGGCACGTTGGTCGGGATCGGTTTGAATTCACCACGAATGTTTGAAGGGGCATCCGGTTTTGGATCCCAGATGTCAAGGTGGCTTGGACCGCCTTGTAAAAAGAGAAGGATGACCGAGTTGGCTTTCCCCCAACCGTTTAGCGGCTTAGTGGGGTCAACTGCCGTATTCGCGTTCGCTTGGAGTGACAATACTTGTGGCAGACTAATGCCGAGCATCGCCGCACCACCGACACGCATAAATTCACGACGTGAGAACCCGTCACACAAGCGTCCGGGCAATTGTGGTAACGATAACATCTATTGTTTCCTCCATTGTGTTGGGCTACCTTCCAACAAAAGTACCAACAGAAGTAGCCCAACCGGATAAGTTTTAGCGATTGAATAAGAAGGCGGGACTGTTAATCAATGCCCACAATAAATCTTGTGCGCCTTCTTCCTTAGATTCTGCATTCGCGATATGTTCAACCGCTACTGCATATTCGTTCTTCTCTGGTAACCGAGAAAACGTTGCGAGATATAGTTCCTCAACGAGCACTCGGTCATCCTGATTCGCTTTGATAAGTCGTGTGATACGTCCTTTTGGATCAATGAGTGCCTCTGCAACCGTTGGTCCATTAATGAGGTTCATTGCATGTGCGAGACTGACCTCAGTGGTGCGCTCACATTCACACGAACTTTCGCGTTCCGGTCTACCAAACAGTTTCAAAAATCCGTCATCTTTGACCTTGCTGTCTGGCAATTGGACTGCGCGGAAGTGCTTGGGTACCTCTTGGAACCGTGGTCGGCTTCCTGTTGCGATCCCGATAGCATCTAACAACTGTTCAGCAGTCAAGCGTCTTGCAACGGCGTGTGAGAAGTTAATTGTATCTGACTTGTTCCACTCATTCGTCTTGATACTCTGTTGATAGGTTCTGGAGTGAGCAATCGTCTTCATGATATGCTTCATGTCGAATCCGCTGTCCAGGAAATCCTTTGTCAATGCATCGAGCAATTCAGGGTTGATCGGTGGATTACTCGTCCGGATGTCGTCAACAGGTTCGATGATCCCGCGTCCCATGAAGTAGCTCCAGAGACGGTTCACCCCTGCGCGTGCAAACATCGGATTTTCCTTAGAGGTGAGCCACGTTGCGAGCATGTGTTGCTTATTGTCGGTTTCTACTGCGATTTCCCCGAATGGGACAGAGGGTTCAACTACCGCTAACGTTCGCGGGTGTTTCACAGGCGTTTCCGTGTAACTCGCGTAGACTATTTCATCTCCGGGTAGCGGCCCTTGCTTCACATTGACATCCGCGAAAAATGCGCCGAGCTCATAGTACTGGTTTTGCGTCCATTTCTCAAACGGATGGTCGTGGCATTTGTTGCATGAAAAACGGACCCCTAAGAAAAGCTGAGTCGTGTTTTCGACTGCAGCCGTATATTCACGGGACACACGGAAATAACTCGCTGCTGGATTCGCGTAGGTGCTTCCGGTTGCTGTAATCAGGTCTCGTACAAACTGGTCATACGGACGATTCTGGGCAATAGCCTGATATATCCATTGTTGGAAGAGCCAGACACCACGTTCACCGAGGAATTTGCGGTTAGACTGCAACAAGTCTGCCCACTTATGTGTCCAGTGGTCGATAAATTCCGGTGTTTCAAGGAGGGCGTCAATCAGTTCTTCCCGTTTGGTTTTAGAGGTGGTGGTATCAGCCAGGAAACTCCGCGCCTGTTCAGGAGTCGGTGGGAGGCCTGTCAGATCGAAATAGATGCGCCGTACAAACTCTTCATCTGTGCAGAGTTGAGAAGGTAGGATTTTCATCCGCTTCAATTTATTGTGCACGTGCATATCAATATAGTTATATTCAGGCGTTTTAACCCACTTGTACCCGCTTCTGTCGCCCATTACGATGATGCCGTTGGTGCTATAGGCACCTTCATATCGGGTAAGGATAGCGGTTTCACCACGGCGTTCTGCGGTCACCACGCCATCGTCAGTGATCTTTGCGACATCATTGAGGCTGCTCGTGAACTTTGCCTCACGAGTAACATCCCGCGTCGTTCCATCGGGATAGTGGGCAATGACAATAAATTGTTGCTTCATCCCCGGCATGGCGAGTTCAGCGGAATCCGGTAAAACCTCTAATCTTTCCACGCGCTGGGTGGTTTCAACATCAGGAACAGCCCCTTCCGCTATCCATTGATGGATGAGTTGATAATCGCGTGAACCTGGCACAATTACCTGTCCGCCTTTGTGCGGCACTTCAGATGTCGGCTTCAGCAACATTAGGCTCTGTTCAGGAAATGCCCGGTTAAACCGTCTACCCGATATATCCTCAATCAAGAGCTCATAATCAAAATCGGGATCATAGCCGCGGAGCGAGAGTTTCAATCCATTTTTGCCTTTTGCTGCACCGTGGCATGTGCCGTTATTACATCCAGTGTGGCTTAGGAGCGGCATGACATCGCGCACGAAACTGACAGGCAGCACCTCTATGCTCTTGACATCTACAGGCAATTCGGCACTCACGCCGCTGACGGTAACGACGATTTTCGTTGTGCCAACTGCCATCGGGAAAATATAGCCATCTTCATGTATCTTCACCGCGTCTGTAGCAGGTGTCAGCATTGCCCACGGTGTTACATCTACCCATGTGCCATCTTTTGTCTTACCTGACACGAGTACACGTCTGCCATCACGTGCGTGCTCCAATGTCAGCGACTCTGGATGAACCCTCAACTCCGTTAAAGCGACGCTTGCAAGCCATTCTTCTGCTGTTGGCACTTCGGCACTTGCGGGCCGCGCCATCTCACTCTGCGCTGTTAACTGGAGCGCGAAGCAGATGCAGCATATACCAAGGAGTGTTGTTACAAAGTTAAACCTGGGTTTCATCAATAAACTCGGCGTGGAACTCCGATTGTAATCGACCGGGATACGCCGTCCTCCTTTTTAATGGTTGTCAGTTGTCGGTTAAGCGTTGGTTTGGTTAATTCAAAACCTCTTTAACCGAGAGCTGGCACCTAAGAAACATAATAAAATATTTGATCGTTGTTCGTTGCCTCAATCTATCATCTGGGTTGTTTCTATATCAACGGTTTACGAGAGATCCCAAAGTAGAACAGTATTATCTTCACTTCCACTCGCGAGCACACTGCCATCGGGAGAATAGGCGACATTCCTAACACTGCCTGTATGCCCTGTGAGTGTGGTTCTCGATTTACCTGTAATTGCCTCCCACAAACGCACTGTACCGTCACTACTGCTGCTTGCGAGCGTTGCACCATCGGGAGCGTAGGCGACACTCCAGACATAGCCTCTATGTCCTGAGAGTGTATTTTTCGGTTCACCTGTTATCGCATCCCACAAACGCACCGTGCGGTCGGTACTCCCACTGGCAAGCGTTTCGCCATTCGGAGAATAGACAGCAGAATTGACAATATGCTTATGCCCGGTGAATGTCGCTATGTGCTGTCCGGTGGCAGCATCCCATAGTAGTACCGTGTCATCTCCACTGCCAGCAGCAATTGTACCACCATCAGGAGAATACGTAACAGACCTAATAGAGAACTGATCCACCGTGAGTGTGTTTTTACATTCGCCTGTACTCACATCCCACAGACGCACTGTGCCATCAGGACTTCCGCTCGCGACTGTTTCACCATCAGGAGAGTAGACGACACCCCTAACCGCGTCTCTATGCCCGGTGAGTGTTGCCGTCGGAGACCCACTGACGGCATCCCATAAAATTACCGTGTTGTCAATACTTCCACTTGCGATCGCACTGCCATCAGGTGAAAAAGCGACACACCTGACGTATTCCCTGTGCTCTACAAGTAGGTTGAGTCCTATCGCACTCTCTACATCGTAGACCCAAACTCCAATGTCACAAGCGACTGCGAGTTGTGTACCATCTGGTGAGAAGGCTATATCTCCGGTTAGATTTCCTTGATCAAGTCGTGCTTTGACTCCTTCAGGTAGATTCAATTGTATTTCTTCTCCAACTTTCAGATTTTCCAATGAAAGATGTTTTTTTTGGCATAACTTGTAAGCCAAAACTTGCTGTTGCTAATGGTTCATAAGTTCATGTACGTGTGACGTGCAGATGCCTTGCGGTACGTGGGAATGTGACGTAATTTCGGAATTTTTATCAAAAGTGTAGCATTTTAGGTTCGCGAGAGAACATCCTATGCTACTTCTGATTCTTCAAGTGTCCCCACACTATCGGTAACTTACCCCCTGGAGAAACATCTGTGAATTCGGATTCACTCGCTAACCAGTTGATAACGTTTTCTGTAAGTTTCTCTATTTGATCAATACTGTCGTTGTTCTTATGGAAATTCGGGATCCGCCAGTTCATGTTGAAGATTTTACCGTCCCCAGCTTCCCAATAACCGAAGGCTGCAATCCTATCCGTGTAGTTGGTACCGCCCTCCCAAGCATGCGCAAGCGTCGTAAAATTCTCCCAAATCGTGTCGAAATAGTCGCCACTTACGGGATACCCAGTTGAATTGACCCGAATCCAATCATCGACTTGCGGTGTTTTCCCATCAACATTCTCGAGTCCGTCTACCAACCCGAGTGCCAGCGTCTCTTTGAGGACGATAATACCGACATTGCTTCCATCGTCTTCAACGGGTCCAAATGCCCGTGGTTGCGCGTCTTCTAATCCCAACGGCGTAGCATACCGGATAGCCGCGCCTGTCAAGAGCACCGCGCCGCCGCTTTCAGCATAGTCTAAGAATGCATCAATTTCTGCGTCGGATAATCCGCCCGGATCGGCATCGCCATCATGCCACCAGACAACAGCGAACTGCTTGAATGTGTCACTCTTCAAGTCTGCCTTTGCGAGTTGTTCTGTTTTGAACGTCTTTTCAGCAAATTCCAATGCGGGTTTAGTAAAATCACCGTTATCACCCAAGTAGATAAACCCGACTTCCACCGCCGCGGCATTACCCATACTTATACCAAAACCGAGAAGAAATGTCAAACAAAATACGATTTGGCGAAACTTGTTAGCCAAATCTTGCCATTTAATAAAAGACCGTTCCATGTTGGCTCCTTATGTGTTTACGCAAAGGAAAGTGTGTCCGTTTGCGTACTGATAATAGCACATCTCAAAAATAGGACCGATGGACACATCATACTTCTCTCATCTATCTGAACTTCTATAGATAGTACCATGCAATAATGTTTTTGTCAAAGTATTCTGAATCGCGGATTACACAGATTACGCGGATTTTAAGGAAACCAGCTGTCAAATCAACGCTAAATATGTTTCGGCATCCGAGATAATCGGGCTTACAAGGTTTCCCTCCCACAAGCGGAAACGACACACCCGGCATAAAATTCGCGTGCATTCGTCTATAAATGCAAGTCCAGGTTGTCCTGACACACGCGGAGCCGTTTATTGCCCATTTCCACGAAACTTGGTTCAATTTCAAATCCGATAAAATCCCGCTGATGCCGCTGACACACCACAGGACAGGTGCCTACGCCTGCGAAGGGATCCAAAACCAGATCCCCCAGTGATGAACTCGCTAATACAATTCGCTCGATTAACCTCTCAGGTTTCTGGATCGTGTTGAGTGCCTTCCTGCTCACTAACTCCTTCGACTTATAGGTTAGCTGTTTTATATCACCCCAGACATCGCCGGGATTTTTCCCTTTCGGGTTGTATTTCGTTTTTCCAAACTTTCCATTTGTTACGGATGGCACATTTTCACACCGACTCCGATGCTCTAACTCGACGAGTTGCGAAACTCTGATAGCATCCAAGTTATAACACTGTGGCTTTCTGCCCTTGATGAAATAGCAGATAATGTCGTAGTTGTTAGTGTAATTGATGCGTCCCTGTGCAAGCCGACTCGGTTGATACCATACAATCTTTGAACGGAGGTTCAAGAACCTTCGATAGTCTATAAAGTCGATACAATCCGGTTTACCGAACAGATAGAGTGCGCCCCCATCTTTCAGTTTCGGTGCGAACCTTTCGATGAGTGTCAGGTTAAATTCCTGAATCGAGGCGATTGCATCCCATCGGTTCTCTGTCACACCATACGGTCCATCGCATACAATCAGATCCACCGAGGCATCTTTTACCTCATTCAACAGCGTAAACGTGTCGCCACAATGAATGGTGTTGCGTTCAAGCATAATTTCGTTATCTCAACTCCACCGGCAGATTTAACTTTTGTTGGCATGGTGTATCGCTTTTCCAGCGACTATTCCAAGCCCAACGAGAAACACTACAAGCGCAGAAATTGGAACCCATTCCATCACAATTCCTCCAATTCATCAATTTTTCGATATGCTACGTTATTGATCCAAACAATTATAAGTGTAACCAGAAATGCTACAACTAAGCCAATTGTAAGAAGAAGCGGAGTGGCTTTTTTATAATTTTGCGCCAACCAAGCAATAAGAGAAATGTCTGTAGCAATTAAAATAGCAAATACGACCTTTAACCAGCCAATTTCTTCCTTAATTTTATCAATTTGTGCCATACTAACCCGACCTTTTACGATTTGTTAAAATCACCATTGCGGAGACTTTACATCGGTCCCACACGCCGTGGGCCTATGTCCATAGCGAACATAGAGGCATCAAAACTCTGTTTTAACAGATCCAGTTTGATGTCTTGTTTCGCGGGTGTATGCCAGAGATTGTCAAACTCGTCCGGATCTTCGATTAAGTCGTAGAGTTCTCCCTCCGCGTGCCCGTGATAGACTACCAATTTATAACGTTCATTTCTGTACATTGTTGCGAAAGAGTGGTCGCGGAGATCAACAGCGTCATAGTACTCACACCGGACAAAGTCCCGGTGATGGTTTGTATCCGCCTCACCGCGGAGGATAGGCAGTAGCGATCGCCCATGCATTCCGTCAGGCGGTGTTAAGCCTGCCAATTCCAAAAGTGTCGGTGCTTTGTCAACGAGCTCAACGAGTGCATCGCTTTTGAGACCGTTCACAAACTGCCCTTGCCATGAAAAAATCAGTGGCACCCTGACCAATCCTTCGTAAAATCGGCAGCCTTTTTGAATCAGGCCATGGTCACCGAGCGTTTCTCCGTGGTCACTCGTGAAAATGATGACGGTATTTTCGCGTTGTCCTGTTTCCTCAAGCGTTTCGAGAATCCGTCCCAGTTGTTCATCAATGAGTTGGATCATCGCGTAATAGGCGGCTTTGAGCGTTTTGGCATCTCTTGCACCGATTGCATCCGTCTCTCTATGAGGTGTCTGGGGCAAGATCGGACTACGGATATCTAATTCATCTGGTGTACGGACTTTGGATTGAAAATCGACTGCTTGTAACCGAGTCTGCTGTTCAAGGTCACTGTTTCGGAAGAGCGGTTCTGGCATTTCCGCCGGATTAAATTGTTCTCGGTGCGTCTGTGGTGGATTAAACGGCGGGTGCGGATCGTAGATATTGACGCTCGCGAGCCAAGGGCAATCGCGTTCTTCACGGATGAACTCAATTGTCTTTTCCACACACCACGTCGTCTGATGCAACTCTGCTGGCACGCCTTCTGTATTTCGATTCAATTCGCCCAAAATATAGCCTTTTGAGCGCACCCAATCTGCGTAGTTGTGTCCGTGTCCCCAGTCGTCCCTGGGTGCGTGGCTGTATTGCCAATAGCGGTATCCGTCGTCTGTGCGTGGTTCTATTCGCCGGTAAGCACTGGCGAGATGAAGTTTGCCAATTAGACCGCAATCATAACCGATGTCTGCGAGGGTACGCGTCACAAGTGGATACGCCTCTGGAAAGAAATCGTTTCCGTTGCGATTTGCGTGCGTTGCGTTCGGGTACATGCCTGTGAGAAAACTCGCCCGACTCGGGGTACAAATAGGACTTTGACAATAGGCGTGCGTGAACGCGACCCCGTCCCTCACGAGGCTATCAATATTTGGCGTTGACACGAACGGATTGCCCAGCGCGCCGATTGTGTCGTAGCGTTGCTGATCTGTGCAAACCCAGAGAATATTGGGAGCTTTAACAGCCATCCATCAGCCTCTTTGTGCGTGCTATTTAGTCGTTGCACTAAACCCAGACTCTTTAACGATGTTCGCAAGGTCAGCGGCAGTCGCGGTGTTCTTTCGGACTTTAATGACTGCTTGATCGGGTAGAGAAACCTCAACACTGATAACGCTTTGGTGTTGTGTAAGTGCACCCTGCACTTTTGCGACACAAGCCCCTCACGTCATACCTGACACGACCAACGTGACATCTTCACTTCCTGCTGGTTCAATCGGCACAGACATAAAGGCGTTGCGTAATTTCCCAGAAGCGGTGTCGAATATCCGAATTTTTCCGTCGAAGCCGCCTGTAGCGAGTTGTGTACCATCAGGATGGAACGAGACTGCGAAAACACCGACTGCGTCGCTTTGCATGGATGCGACTCGCTTCCCATCTGCTACGTTGTAGATACGCGCCTCACCACCGGCACATCCAGTAGCAAACTGGGTGCCGTCTGCTGTAAATGCGACCCCCTCGATCGAACCTGATTGTGCCTCATAAGCTTGGATGAGGTTAAAATCGGTATTGCCGACATCTCGCCGTATTTCGCGGAAAATTTTATAGAGTCGCGGTATTCGGTCTTCACCGCCGCTTAAAACTTGGTCTGCAGTCGGGTGCCGTGCGATGGTGTTGATTTCGCCGTAGCCTTTGTTGCTGGAGTTAACATCATCAACAAAAGAACCTGTGTTAACTTCAACTAATTTGAGAGCGCTATCACGTCCACAACTCACAAAGTGTGAGCCATCAACAGAAAAGACGGTACCGAAAACCCAATCGCTGTGGTTATCAAACTTAATGAGTTCTTTTTCATCTTCAACGGATAGGACACGCACTGTTTTATCTGAGCACCCAAAAGCGACGCGACTTGCATCTGGTGAGAAAGAGAGTCCATAAATTGTATCATAACTGGAGCGCATTGCTTTGATGAGCGTATTCGTTGCAGTATCCCAGAGTTGGACTTCACCAAACTGTGCTGGGGACCCACCGGCTACGCCCAATATTTTACCGTCAGCTGTATACATCAGTGATTCGATTCGATGTGCTTTGCCGACTAACCGTGCCTTGAGTTCAAAATTTGTTGTGTCGTACAACAAAACTTCGCGGAAGCCTGATATTGCGAGCGTTTTGCCATCGGGGGCGTACGCCACTGCAGAAACCACGGGAGGCACCGTATAAGTTGGGTAATTTCCTTCACTCATATCATCGACTTCGGCGGGTGTATCATCGAGTGCGCCTTCAAGAATCCAACGTCGGAACAGGTTGACCTCATCGGTGGAGAGGGGTTCTTGGTTCTGTGGCATCGCCGGTTCATCACCGGAGATGAGTTCAATGATGAGACTTTCATCGGGTTTCCCGGGAACGATTGCATCCCCTGCCATTCCGCCGTGCTTAAGATCAGCGTAGGTCGTTACAATCAGGTCGGCGTTCGGGTCACCGGGGTGATGGCATCCTTGACAACTCCGTTTGAGAATTGGGACAATCTGTGAGTGGTAACTGACGGGTGAATCTCCGACATGATTGTCTGCCGTTACAAACGGGATCCACCCCACAAAACAGAGGAGATACATCGCTAAGTGAATTGTAAACCTTAATCTCAATATGTTCATATCGGTTGGAACCCTCCCACTTGTCCCACTTGTCAAGGTGAGGTGCTATAATTCACTGTGTCAAAATGTTGCAGTTGATATACTTCTTTAATAATTATATCACAATTTTATAACGAAATTCAAGAAAAAGTTGGATTCAAGCCAGAATCATTCAGTTCTCCCTAATAACTCTTGTGAAGGGAATTTTGTAAGCCCGATTTATATAGATAGCGTCGCACATCCTACGGATTCTGCATCCAAAACCGAACGGAATAAGTCGTTTTGGACTTGGAAAAATTTGAAAAAACGCCCATAACTCCTTGTAAATAAAGGGTTTATCGGGTATAATATAGGTAAGAAAATAGGGAGGTTGTCGCCTCCCTATCTACCCCAAAAAGCGAAGTTGCTTTTTCTGATGACTCTTACCTGATATTGTATCAGAACCCATCAGAAAAAAGCAACTCCAAATTCCAAATGATAGGAGTCTTTTCTGATGGATGTGATCAAGGTAATGGAAACGTTCCTGACGCAAGAGCATTGTATTGACTATTTAGAGCGTCTGAGGTGGCAAGGAGCCCCAGAATGTCCGCATTGTGAGAGCATAGAGGTAAGAAGGCGAAATGAACAGGAAACAGGGCGTATCGGACGTTGGAATTGCCACAACTGCCACGCGACCTTCAAGGTGACACACGGAAACCCGCTGTTTCACGGCACAAAAATAGCACTTCAACAGTGGTTTCTCGCGATCGCGCTCATGACAAACGCAAAGAAAAGTCTATCCAGCCACCAGCTTGCGCGCGACATCGGAGTGCCACAAAAAACAAGTTGGCGTATGATGATGAAGATACGTGCCGAGATGGGAAAGGATACCGTCATGCTACAAGGGATCATTGAAGCAGATGAAACCTATATCGGCGGGAAAAATAGGAAAGACTACAGCCGGGAAGACGGTGAACCCCGCAAACGTGGACGCGGCACAGCGAAAGATGCGGTTCTCGGAGCCGTTCAGCGAGGCGGACAGGTCGTCGCACACCTCGTCTCAAACACCACCGGTGAAACGCTACGCGACTTTATACGAGGGGTCGTCAATACTGATAACTCCGAACTGATCACAGACCAGTATCGTGGCTACAACGAGATCGGTAAAGAGATGAAGCACACAACACTCAACCGAAGTGAACAGTGGGAAAAAGGTGAAATCCATACCAACACCATTGAAGGCTTTTGGTCTTTCGTCAAACGGGCGTGGTATGGCTCACATCACCATTATTCCACACCATACACGCCCCTATATCTCGCAGAGGCGTGCTATAAATACAACTACCGAGAAACTAACATCTTTGAGAAGTTTCTCACCGAAAATATGAGGTGAGACATCTGAAAAAAATGAAAATTGCCAAGTCCAAAACGACTTATTCCGAAACCGAATATATACTTGAGGTATGGGTGAGAACCACTCGCGAGGTTATGGACAGAACAGAAAGATTACGATACCGATGGGACTGTCTTTGGATCCAATGCGAACAGATAAGTAAGCGTATGAGCAGAGCTGCATATACACGTCTATTTATGTGTGGAGTTCACAGATGAGGTGAGGAGCATGTCGGGCAAGACGGGAGCCTCCCCATAGGGTTCGCGACGTGATACTTGCCTTTAGAATAAAACACACAATTTTTGGTGGAAAAGGGTGCCTAATGTCTAAATAAAAATCTAAAAAATAGTTCAAATTCACGTTTTTTAGATAGATTTTTCAGGTTCCCAGCGAAAATTTGTCTCTCGCTTGCCACCGATGCTTTCAAGCTTTTCACTAATTTTCACCGTCTTTTCAACAAGTAGGTCCTCGTCCCCAACAGCCTCAACATTCAGCCGTAGCAGCGGCTCTGTGTTTGACTCCCGGAGATTGAACCGCCAACTGCCACGCGCCAACCCCCCAGAACCCGACAGAAACCGAACAGACAAACCATCTATCGGTGCCTCAACACACGGATTCCCCCAAGCGTGCATCGCAGCACTGACAGCATCCACGGCATCTCGTATCTCACAACGCGTTTCAAACGAGAAATTGATCTCACCAGAGACCGGATACGCCACTCGCAAGCGATTCACAGCTTCAGCCAGCGAAATTCCCTTTATACTCAGATATTCAAGCACAAGCAGAAACGGGATCATCCCGTTATCCGCATAGAAATTGTCTCGGAAATAGTAGTGTCCGCTCGCCTCGCCAGCAAAAAGTGCCTTACTCTCTCGCATACCCGCTTTGATGAACGAATGCCCACATCGGCTGAGAATAGGGATGCCCCTACCAGAAACGACAGCATGCTCTACCGCCCAGATCGCTCTCGGATCATAGATGACACCACCACGACCCCGCTGCTGAAGAATTTTCTCCGCAAGCAACGCCGTGATATAACAACCCTCAACGAACGCCCCTGTCTCATCAAAGAAAAAACACCGATCGGCATCCGCATCCCATGCCACCGCCAGATCCGCCCCTGTTTTCCTAACCGCTTCCGTGGTCAACTCCCGATTTTCTGGTCTCAGTGGATCCGGTCTACCGCCAGGAATCTCTGCGAAACTTCCATCGGGTTCCACAAACAACCGCTGACACACCTGAATCGGTGTATCCACTAATAAACACCCAGCAACCTGTCCGGCAAGTCCACTATTGGCGTTGATAACAATCCGCTTTCCGGCAAACCGAGACAAATCTACAAACGAGCGAAGGTGCGATAAGTAGGCATCCAAAAACCGCACTGACCGAATGGTGCCTTGGCAGCGTCCATTCTGTTTCTCAAACGAGGTACCCCTTCCAACAGCATCACGCACAGCAAAGAGTCCAGTATCCGCGGAGACCGGCGCGGCATGCTGCCTAACAAGCTTCATACCGTTATATGCAGCCGGGTTATGAGATGCTGAAATCACAATCCCGCCATCCGTCTGGTAATGCCCCACAGCGAAATACAGCATATCCGTTGAAATCCGCCCAAGATCCAGCACATCAACGCCCGAATCTTGAAAACCCGACGCGACCTGCCGCCATAATTCCGGTGAACTCTCACGGACATCATGCCCTACCGCGATCGTTCTCGGTTGAAAACAGTCGGTGTATGCACACGCAATGCGATAAAAATCCTTCGGTTCAAAGTCCGCGCCGAAAACGCCGCGAATATCATACGCTCGGAAGATGTCAAAATTCATCTGATACTGCTTTCAAGATTGCCGAAATGGCGGTCCCCCATCAGAGACAGCGAACCGCCAGAAACGGATTATCAACTAATTAATAAATCCATGGATAACCTGATCAAGCATCAAGTGATTCACATTGACTGTGCCATGTACCTATACAGGTGCCTACACTCCACTCGTCACACCAATGCACGCAAAATTCACCCTCCGAACAGTCCCCATTCCCAGGAATACACTCCCAATGTGCCTGAGCGGACGGTGTAACCATTGTCTGAGCCAACAACAGGCTCGCGCTCGCTACGCCCAATGCCAACGGTGATTTAGCACCAACATGTCCATCCTCAGATTTCAGGAATTGACTGATCTTACCGCGTATGTTATTTTTCATTTATCGGTTTTCTCCTTTCTGCTGGCACTCCATTCCAACGAGATTAGTTTCCGCATCGTTGAGGAAACCCATTTTCAGCACGAATTCTATCGCAAATGGGAGTAGAGCCGTCCCGCCGAAAATGTTCAAAAACTGATTCAATTCAGGGCATTGAATTCCAGTCCATAAACCTTGTTATTGACAGGGTGTTCCACTCGCCCGTAACAACTGGTTCGCTTGAAATTTATGATTATCCACCAAAATCGTTGGTGAGGCTTTTGTGCCAGATTCCTCGACTTGACATCCAGTTGAGCAGGCACTGCTGGTATGAATAACATGAGTAACAACCCAGACTACAGCACCGAACCAGAGAGTGTGTCTAAAATGTGACATGCCCTCTCTCTGTCACCATTGCATATTTCAGTTAGAAGCGTCTCAGCCTGCAGACGTGAATGAGATTTAAGAAGCTCTTTGGCAAGCACGACCTCAATACTTTCCGAGGAATAGTGTGGACGCTGAAGCACTTGAGATCGCACACCCCCATAATTGCTATTATACGAATAGCAGAACAGATTTGGGAGAGAACTGTAAGTGGGCATAGCCTGAGTCTCAATCTGCCGTTGAGTTAATGAGTGAATAAGGTTAATAAATTGCGCTGAAATGACATCAGAAGAAAAACTTTCCGCCAATTTCCGTCCATCCTTGGAGAGCCGATCCATTTCTGACGGATCTGCCAATAACTGGTTCAAGCCTTCAAGAACACGGTTCAAGTATTCTCGATCCGTAATATCTCTTTTTGAATGTATAAAAGCACATGCGTTCCCAAACTCAGGTATAGCCGTAGCCGTACCTATGAGCATGGGGACTCCGCAAGCTAAACTCTGAAACAATAGCGAACTGGAACTTTGTAAAGTCGCATGGAAAAAGCAGCTATCCATGGCGTTTAATAGCATCGGAACCAAGTGTGGATCTGTCCCGAATTGTTCGGTCTCTGTATAAAAAACAAGATTGCCGGGCAGGTTATTTAAATACAGATCGGGTAATCCAGGCGCGAATACAACAAAGAAGAGTTCTGGACACAATTCCGCTATGAATTTCCCAACACGATAATTGACTTCAGACGCTTCGCCAGCGATGATTCCAACAACGGGTTTTTGGAAGACCTCTTGCGTGTCAAAAACGGCGTTTATACATCGCTTTCCTATCATTTTGTCTTCATACGGCTGAAACCTTTCCAGGTCAACTGGATTAGGAATAACACAAAAATCAACATCAGACGACAATATCTCTTGAAACCGAGGTATTAGCCAAGGTGCATCAACGACGATAGCATCAAAGGGGCGTTTTGCTCCGTATACAGCCAAAACGAAATTTATAAAAGCATCTTCGTTTTTAACACCACTGTGGACGCGGACAATAGTGGGAACGTTATTCCAAGAGAAAAAAGGTATAACTTCGTTCACCTCCACAGATAAAAGTCCAAAATCGACAGGGGCAAACGCTATTGTTACATCGTAGGTTGCGCTTATATAATAGGTTAGCGCGCGTTTAAGATCCGTTTCTATTGGAATAAAGCGAAAAACTTCATCATCGCTATAGGGTTGATCCCATCGATCTTTCGGAAGTCCAACGGTAACCTCCATATTCCGTGAAAGGGACTCTAAAAGCAGGTAGTTCCTCCCATCCTCGGATTGTGAAGCCGGTATTTGACTTAGGAACGTCAAGACGCGTAATTTTCGGTCCTCATCCGGCGCGCGACGCGCCGTGGGTGACACAAGTAGATTCGATTCCGCAAAATGTCTTATGCACTCGAACGCTTCAAAAATTTCCGACTCGGTATGTTGTTCCTTTAAGTGACTGATGATCTCTTCTCGACTGCTTGAATCGCACAATTCCAATACATTCCAGACAACAAGATCAACACATACCAATTCATTTCGATCTAAGTCAACGACGTAGTTCCGATTGTCAATCTGAAACATCTCTATTTCATGAAGTGTTACAGGAAAATCTATCATAATTATCAGCCTTTCATCAGATTCTATAAAGATGTTGCTTGTGCAAACCCTTTGACACGCTTGAGAATATCAGCTACCGCGTGTCTGTCTTTCACGATGTGCATAAGGACTGCCTCCACTTCATGAGCCGTATGACCCTCCAGTAAGGTTAAGGCTAATGTCCCCTTCCAATCTTGATGATAACTGGTGTGCATCAACGGCTGCTGGTTATGTTGCTCAGTTATGTTCGTCAAAATGGACTGGCACTGCAACCGGTTGTCTAAAAAATCATAGAAAGGCACAAATGAAGTTTTGAAACGCATTCTTGAACGAAGCTCCATTTTTCTTTTTCGGCTCTCGTAGAGCATGACAAGTTTCTTTGCTGTTGTGTCCCATTTAAATTCCAACGCCCGTTCGCGAGCCCGTTGACCTAATTCCGTTCGATGGGCATCGTCATTCAAAAGTTTCTGAATCGCTGTTGAGAGTGCTTCGGGTTCAACATGCCCGGCGAAACTGCCTACATCCTGCCCAAAAGTCTGACATGCCACAATGCTACCCGCGTCACCGACCACTTCGGGCAGACCGGCGAAGTTTGTTACGACCGGTGGCACCCCACAAGCCATTGTTTCGAGAACAGCGTTGCCAAAAGCCTCCTCTCCAACGATAGAAGGGAAACAATGAACATCGAAAGTATTTAAATACAACGGGAGCATCTCTCTTGGCGGCTGCTCGCCGATATAGATCAAATTCGGGGGTAACTTCTGGAGTTGATACGCATGCAAAGTAGGGGCAACTACAAAAAACAGGACATCTGGGAGCATTGCGGCTATTTTGATAAAGATGCCTGCACCCTTTTCAGGTTGGAAGCGCCCAAAAAAACCGACGATTTTCTTATCTCTTATCTCTGGTCGATTAAGCGTCTCTGCAACTTGAGATCGAGCCTCGGCTTTATCCATCGGACGGAAAAGGTCCGAATCAACACCGTTGGGGATGACATGAAAACAGTCCGTGTCAAGAATATGCTGCGCATAGAAATCCTTAATAGAGCGAGTTGGCGTTATGAAAGCGTCATGCTCATTCATCGCAGCATAAGTGCATAGGATAGAATCAATCATTGATCCGTCGTGTCCGCGGGGTGATCCAAGCCGGCTTATCACAGGAACCCCCGATGAAAACAGATGCAGTGGCATCTGTTCCACCATGTCCAATGGGATCATGGGTATGAAAATCCCATCAATTTGGTTTTGCTGAAGCTGAAATAAAAAGTTGTGTCTTGAGGTGCCTCCGGAAATAGTGTAAACCCCGTCTGAAACAACCTCCGATTTTGAGGCATGAAAAAAAAGATCTGCATACGTGGACAGTGCGCTAAGAATTTCTTTAGATGCGAGACGGTATCCACTCCGAATGTATGTTTTATCGGATGTCCACGTTTCAATAGGACCTGCGACGAAAATTCTGAGGCGGTTTTTCTTTTCAAGCGTTTCCCGCCCTGTATTTCCAACAAGAAGCCCCATTTCCTCAAAATTGTGTAACTGCTCAAAGGTTTGATGAATGCGGTCAGGTTCATACCTTTCAGATAGAGCTTCGAGAATCTCATCCGCTGTTGATTCCGGACACAGTTGCAGTATCTCCCAAATAAGAGAGTCTGCTTCCAACACTCTTCCCACGTCCAAGTCAACGATGAAAAGCCGATCTTGACGCGTAAACTGATGCAAACGATGAATCGGTTTTGGACACTGAAATAAGGATTGTGTCAAAGTCATAATTTTCTCCCGCTATATTCTTAATCTGCTTTTTGTTTGAGCCTGCCCCAGAGGGTCGTTTGCTTCTCGGCACTCGGTGATACTGAAAGACCTTCCGCTGGCACCCATGCTGGAGATAGATAGAATTTTCCACCTCCGGTCCTTACAAGCGGTGTCCCGACTCCATCATCATTTCTGACGTTTATGACATGAAGGTCAGCAGAAAACCCCCACAGGTTTCCAACATCTGAGATACTATAGGCAATCCAGTCGCCATTAGGAGACCAAGCAGGACGAAAAATTTGTGGTATCGGGGAAGGTCGTCTCTCCCCTACGGGTGGAACTTGCGTCAATTTTCGGACGTTTTCCGCACCTATATCAAAGACAGAAAGAGTTACCGGGACCTGTATATTAGGGTTAACACCTTCTAAGATAGGTGCTACTTCAGCGCGGACAGCACGTACAATAGGGGGTACATCAGGTACAATGTTCTGAGGTTCCCATGTTCCAAAGGCAATCTGCTTCCCATCCGGAGACCATGTGTATCCGGCATGCCACACTATTGGCAGAAGACCCCTCAACCTTGCTGGTAGAAGAAGCCTTAATCCTCTACCCTCGGCAGTCATTACATAGAGATCGACCCTCCGATCAAGTTGAGAGAAGAAGACAATCCATTGACCGTCGGGGGACCAAACAGGACTCCCATTGTTACCGGTTTTCGTCAATCGCCTTATCTTTTCACCGTTAGCATCCATTTTGTAAATATCCGAACTCCCCCGACGGTTAGAGACAAATGCAATCCATCTGCCATCAGGAGACCAAGTCGGGCGTGAGTCGGTGCCGGGAGCGTGCGTCAACCGCCGGTGTTTCTTTAGCTCGGTATCCATGACATAAATCTCAGCGTTTCCATCTCGGTTGGAGACATACCCTAAAAAACGCCCATCCGGTGACCATGTCGGGTCAAAGTCATCAGCTGGGTGGTCGGTCAGGTTGTCGAGGTACTCACCATTGGTGTCCATGATATGGATGTCAAAGTTTCCTGTTTGATTGGAAGCGAAGGAAATATATTCAACGCCATGAGATCGCGCACAAATAATACTTACGAGCAGCAAACTTAACAGCAGCGCAGCCCAAAACACAAGATATACCCGTTTATCTGTCATCGCCAATTTCATGATAAACTTCTCCTATAAAGTTTCTAAAGGGTCGGTTCCACTGTAAAAAACAGTAAAACCGACAAAATGAGTAATTGGTGTGTTTACCCATCAACACACTTCAACACACTTCAACACACTGAGAGTGCTTGATAAGTATCCAACCAACAAAGGGAGACCATTCCCATGTCTCCCAAGCTAAACAGATTTCTCCGGGATCGCAATCGTTAGCACCTTTACACGTTATATGTGCCTGAGCATCGGCGGGGAGCATTGCTTGTGCTAACAACAAACTCCCACCTGCGATACCCACTGCAAGCGGTGCCTTGACACCTACACGTCCTTCCTCGGATGCAAGGAAGTCACGGAATTTATCGCGAAGGTTATTTTTCATGTCGGTTTATCTCCTTTCCGCCGGTGCTTCTGTTCCGGCAAGATTGGATTCCCAAACAGTGTTGGGAACACCATCTCCAGGTCGAATACTATCGCTGCAGGAGTGAAGCCCTCCTCTGGACATGCTTTCTAATGGCTTTTCAAAAAGTTATAGTTTCGGACAGTGTTTATGCAATTCGTGCCCTGTAATTATTAGCACAGCGTTCCGCTCACCCATAGCAGTTGGTTCGCACGAAATTGATGCCCGTCCACTAAAATCGTCGCGGATAAGTTCTTAATCTGCTTTTTGTTTGAGTCTGCCCCAGAGTGTTGTCTGCTTCTCTGAACTCGGTGAAACAGAGAGGAACCCCTCCGGCACCCACGCTGGAGATAGATCCTCCGCACACCCGTTACAAATGGTGTTCCGCGTCCCTTACCCGCCGCGTCTGTAATATAGATGTCAGCGGTTTGCCAGAGCACTGTATCTGAATAAATGTAGGCAATCCACTTGCCATCCGGAGACCAAGACGGAGTCCATTCACTCGTGTCGAGGCCTGTGAGTCGCCGGCGTTCCCTCGTCCGTGTGTCTATGACATAAATCCTCCAATCGTCATCTCGCTTGGAGACATAAGCCAAAAAACGCCCATCCGGTGACCATGTATGAGCAGGCATCCATGCGGGGACCCACGGACCAAACTCGTCCGTTGGGTGGTTCGTCAGGTTTCGGCGGTTTTCACCATTGATGTTCATGACATAGATATCAAAGTTTCCTGTTGAATTGGAAGTAAAAGAGATCCGATCACTTCCAGCAGCGTCTGCCCAGTTGGTTATGGACAGCAGACCGCCCCCTACAAGCAATACAGCCCCTAACACTATATAATATACAAGCCCGCCTTTCATGAAAAAGAGGGGTTCTCCATCTTTGTACGTCTTATACTGTCCTCCTTGCAAAGTTCCTGAAAGTCGGTTCTACTGATAAAAAACAGTAGAACCGACGAAATGCGTAACTGGTGTGTTTAGTGAACAACACACTGAGAGTGCGGGACGCGTATCAAACCCATGAGGGGAGACCATTGCCATTCCCACCAAAGTAAACAGATTTCTCCGGGAGAGCAAGGGTTATTTTCGTCACACTGCATATGTGCTTGAGCATCGGTGGGGAGCATTGCTTGTGCTAACAACAAACTCCCGCCTGCGATACCTACTGCAAGCGGTGCCTTGACACCTACACGTCCTTCCTCGGATGTGAGGAAGTCACGGAATTTATCGCGAAGGTTGCTTTTCATGTCGGTTTATCTCCTTTCTGCCGGTGCTTCTGTTCCGGTAAGATTGGATTCCCAAACAGTATTGGAAACACCATCTCCAGGACGAATACTATCGCTGCAGGAGTGAAGCCCTCCCCCTGGACATGCTTTCTAATGGCTTTGTTGGTTGTTCGGACAGTGTTTCATACACTGAGATTACTGGCAGGGTGTTCCACTCGCCCGTAACAACTGGTTCGCTTGAAATTTATGATTATCCACCAAAATCGTCGGTGAGGCTCTAACGCCTAATGCCGCGGCACGCTGAATGTTTTCTCGGAAAAGCTGCTCGGCTTCCGGGGTATCAAACAACGCTTGAATCTTCGCCACGTCGATACCGAGTTTCTCCGCGCAGTCCTCCCAACTTTTGTCAAGTTTCTTGCCGCGGCACAAAATATAGTCGAGATACTTATCAGGATATTCCTGCGCGATCAGGAGCTGCCGGATATTCTCTGCGACTTCCGGGTAACCGTGAAGACTCGTAAAAGGCGTTATCTCCTGCGCGGAAGGCTCCTCTTTCTCCTGTGCAATAAACTGCAGCTTGAAATCAATCGCGTCGCCAAACTCCTTGATAATCGGAATAAGCTTCTCCTCTGCCTGAACGCCATACGGGCAATAACTCATCACAAAGAGTTCCACAATCGGCTTCCCCATCCGTGCGATGCGCGACGCTAAGAGTTCTTCGAGGTTCATCGGCTCGCGGCTATGATCGACATCCTCGCTATGCAGTGCCACCACCTCCGAGAAACCGGGTGAATGTTTCGAGTCGTGGCATTGCAAACAAAGAGACGTATCCGCACCGCTGCGGATATTGCTCTTTTTCGGGTTGCCAACGTGCTGCTTGCCGGGACCGTGACACGTTTCACACTGCACCCCTTTGAGCGTTGAATCCGAGTCCCCAATATGATACCCCGTCGAATACCCAAACCCTGTCGTATGGCAGGAAACACACCCCGCATCAAAGTATCGCTCCTTTTTCAAAAGTGTTTCGTAAGCGAACGCGTGGCGCGTCGCGGACCACTGAAGATACTCCTGCTCATGGCACCGCTGACACGCCGTCGCCGAGACATACCCGTTTCCCTGCTGCCGCTCTAAAAGTTGTTCAGCAAAGAGCCGTGCATCCTGCAACGGATTTTCAGCCGCAATATCTCGATAGAAATCCGTGAGCAGCCGACGGACCGATTCGTCCTCCCCGACATCCCCCGTCAATGCTAATTCTGTCACGTAGTGGCGAGCGAGTTTTCCGCTCGGATCCATCCAAAGTGCCAGTATACCCAACGTTTTGCCTTCAGGTGTAGAACCGACATAAATCACGCCATCTTCAGACACTGTCGCCGCAATCTCGTCAGGGCGAATGACAACATCAATATGTTCCGGGTTCTCAGGGTCCCCTAAAGCCACAACAACATCTGCCTGCGATACCGCTTCCTCGGACGCTTCACCTACGACAAAGGCGACGCTGTGCTGCCCAACCTTTTCAACGACGAACGGCTGCGTGAAATCGTCGCGCCCCGCCCTCGGTGCCAAGAACGGAAACGTCGCGATAGCACGTTGCTCGCTAAGATAGGTGTCAGCGTATGCGAGATCCGATTCACTGAGTGCCACCGCTGAATACCCCATCACTGCCAATGCCATCATATTCGTTTCGCAGCGACGCGCATCTATCTCCGCCTCCCCATCAAAAATGTTCCCAGCATCTACCAAAAGCGTTGGAAATCCGCGCCTCCGAATCTCATCAACAACATAAGCACGTCTCGGCAATCCACCCGACTGTTCTTGATAACACCCACACGGCTCCAGATGGCTCTGCGTGTCGCCCGTATACAAGATCACCACAGAAGGCGCCGCGCCGCTTTCGAGCTCCGACAGCACCGTTTCCAAGCGATCCCCGACAACCATGCGTGCCTGTTGTTTCACCTCTTGTATCTGTTTGACTCTTTGAGATTCTGCCCATTGTGAATAAAGAGGCGGTAATGTCACACCCACCGTCAAAAGTATTAGAACTAAAATTGCACGTTTCATCAATCTTCGGGCAGGAGACCCCTGCATTTATGTAGGGGAGGAATGCCCGCTCCTATATTTTCTTGACAATTGCGAAAAAATGTGTTATAATTATAACGCCAGCTTGAAAAAAAATATTAGAAGCCAAAACGGACGCAAATTGCACAAAAAAGCAATATATTCACCCCAAAAGAGGCGGTTTTTAGGGATCTAACCCCCTAAATCCCCCTTATCAGGGGGACTTTAAGAGAAAACGCGTTTGCCCTAAATATTTATCAAACTCACGTTAATTATAGTATCACGTTGGCAGACATAATCAGCGCTACCCCTTGGTAGCGTGTCTGCCTACCCACTGATTAGGGGTTAAAGGCGTGATACGTGAAAACCCATGGCAAAAAAACGAAAGCGAAAACAAAAACGCAGAACGTATAAATATCAGATCCGCGATCACCCGCAAAATATGCGTCTGGGCAATATGCTTGATGATCTTGCTGGTGTCCACAACCATTTTTTGCGACTTGAGAACCGCTATTATCGTAGGTATGGCAAGTATGCGGGTCGATACCGCTTGCAACCACACTTGACGAAGTTGCTGAATCGCAGGCACAAACATTGGGCTTGGATTCCTCGTGACACACTTGACGCTGTGATTATCCGTATCCACATTTCTTTTGAAAGGTTTTTCGACATCCCAGGAGTCGGTCGTCCAAAATACAAGAAACGTGAAAAATACCGTTCTGCGAAGTTTCAAAGTGGGTATCTCCTTGAAGAAGGTCGTGTCCGTCTCTCTTTCAAAGCGTGGGATGCGCAGTCTCAAACATTGAAGTTCAACAAACGCTGGTTCTCTTTCCACCATCACCGTGATTGGAAAGGGAATGTTCGCTATATCCAAATCCTTCGTGATGCTGTCGGAACCTATTGGCTTTATATTATCACTGACGATGCTACTACTGAAGTGCTGCCTGCTACGGGTAAAAGTGTAGGTGCAGACTTCGGTATGAAAGACGCATACTTGACGTTGAACACTGGCGAAAAAATACAATCGCCACAATTCTTGAAAAAGTCCTTGACCGAACTTCGTAGCCTCAATAAAGAATTGAGCCGCAAGAAAAAAGGGTCTAACAATTGGTGGCGTGCTGTCCGTCAACTCGCACGATTGTATCGCAAAGTTTCTAACCAACGCAAAGATTGGCATTGGAAACTTGCCACAGACCTGTGTAAAAGGTTTGATCTTATCGCCACCGAGACGCTGAACCTTAGAGGCATGAAACGCCTCTGGGGACGCAAAGTCTCTGATCTTGCCTTTGGGCAGTTTGTTGAGATTCTGAAGTTCAAGTGTTTCAAACATAATCGTGAGTTCCGTCAAGTCGGACAGTGGACAGCTACAACGAAGCCATGTTCAGATTGTGGACATCACAACAAAAATCTTTCGCTTTCTGATAGACACTGGACATGTCCTAAATGTGGTTCACACCACGATAGAGACATAAACGCGGCTGTCAACATCTTACGGGGCTGCTTGGGTCCCCCTGTGGAGCAGATGTAAGACGTTTCCTCGGAAACGCTAACTGCTACGAAGCACAAGCCCCTGCCTTTAGGCAGTGGGTGCCTTGACAAAACAAATTAAATCAAAACGTCTTGATCCGTAATCCTTTCGTATGTAAAAATAGTTATCAGTACTCAGTTATCAGTACTCAGTTAAGAGGCAAATTTGATTAGACAGAACGTCTCTTTACTGAAACTGAAAGGTTTTCGTAGAAAACCGTACCGATAACTGATAACCAAATTAAAACATCTCCATCAGTTTCAGATAAAACGGTCCCTGACAAAGCACAGTCAGAAGCGCACCGACAGCGATCACCGGCGCAAAACGGATAGAAGGTTGAATCTTTATCTGGTTCCCAAATTCCGCAAGCGCGCCCGCCGCCGCGAGGTGCCGCAAGTGCGCTATCTCCTCGGCATCAAGCCCTGCAGGGTCCGGCGAAACGACGACGTTGTCGTCCCGACCGCTGGAAAAACCGACCTGTTTCTTTTCGTAACGGACACTCCCATCCGGCTGCGGCACCCGAACAATCTGCTCCGCCGGTATCATACCGACCCTGAGACCGTTCACGTCAACAGCATTATCTAACGCGATACTTGCTAAACCCAGGACCAACTGCTTGGCGATAACAAAAACGACGAGATACAGCCCCAAGAAAAAGGCGAACCCCGCGAAGAATGCCGGCACAGACGGTGCAGACCGCGCCGAGAGCCACACACACGCAAACCCGACAACCGCGTAATACACCGGCGTTTTCGGAACCGGCGACAATAATCGCTGTACCAAAGCAAACGCTGCCAAGACCAACACCAAACTCACAAATCGGTCAGGTTGCCATCCCACCAACTCCAATAGGAACGTCAGCGCGGCACCGATACCGATGAAGAAAAGCAGACTGAAAAGTCTTTCAAAGAGTGCCTCTTTCTGGAAGTTCGACATCACGAAACCGCGAAGAAGTGCCAGCTTGTTCGGCATCAATACAAACTTGAAAAGTAGATACCCAAACAACCCCACCGAATACGGAATAATAATATTCAGCGTAAGGATCAACGGCGGAAAACTCATACTACCGCTCAAGTTTCTAAAAAGCGATAACGGGAAAATCAGACACAACCCCCAAAACAGTTTGGAATCTCCCGGTGAGAAGATACCGAACCAATAGAATCCAAACCCAATAAGTCCGCTCCCAAAGAAAAGTCCTAAGATATAGAGCGGCGTTGTCGTGCCGAGATACCACGCCATTAACTGGCTCAATGTCCCCACATAAAGTAGTCCGAGCGAACAGAAATTGCGAATCTTCTGCGTCTTCAGATCGGTATAACTCGCATATCCACAGAAAATAAGTGCTAAAGATATAAGAAAGTATTCATAAACCGACATCGTAAAATAAAACCTTTCGTTTAAGGATTGACACTCAACGCGAACGTATCCATGAAGGGACCCGCTTGACGTTGAAACTCCTTTGTCTCAAAGTCAATAACTTCAAGCCCAACTTTTTTGTAGAGTGCTAAAACTTCGTCAGGCGTATCAAAATCGTAGAGATGCATCAATAGCGGCAGTTGCACCGGCAGTGCTGTAATCGCGTATCCGCCCGGTTTCAGCACCCGCATCGTCTCCGCTAAACCCGCTTCAGGGTCCGGGATATGCTCAAGCACCTCAACCGCGACAACCACGTCAAAGGTATCGTCAGGATACGGCAGACTGCGAACATCCGCAACCGACAACTCGCTCCTTCCCACAACCTCTTTTTTCTCTAAAAGTCGCTCCGCGTGACGAAGGCAGTCCTTGCTAATATCAACGCCCGCAGCGCGCCACGAAGCCTCCTGCTACAGGGCTATTTAGTTTTCGGTTCCGCTTTCGATTTTAGTTTACGAATGTTAACGTTTTTACGAGATATAGCGTGAAAATCAAGTCCTATCTCGTAAAAAGTATCCACACTTATGAAGTAAATATGTACAACTAAATGACCCTGCTCCTGCTATAAAATAAACGCAGTTAGCACCCCAGGACCGAAACCCATATCACAGAAATATGAATCCGCTTTGAAACGACTGAAATGCTTGCCAATAAACGCCTTCCGTTCCAGAGCAGGCGGAAACGAGATATAGTTCAGGTGTTCATCAATAGGATAATACTTCGTTTCATAGAGTTTCGTCTTCACCGCCTCAAAATCTCTATCCGCCGTCAGTTCGGTCGGAACCTCGATCGCGGAAAGCTGCTCGATATCCATATCCGCAGCGTAGAGAATATCACTGATAACTTCCTCCGTGCGTGCCCACCCCGCATCAGGCTGTTTAACCAAGGCATCTGTCTGTTCCAATACGGAGCGCAACAGATACTGAATCGTCTGTCCAAACAGCGCGCGATGATACTCCACCGCGTTCACATACAAATCGGCGCGTGGCTGCAAAAGCACTTCAAACGCCCTCTCAAAATCAGCATATAATATTCAAAAATCTTTCCTTTACTTTTCAACTTGCTTGAGTCTACCCCAAAACGTCGTCTGTTTCTCTGAACTTGGCGATACCGAGAAAAACCCGTCCGGAACCCAATCAAGAGAACCAAGAGATACTAATCCCCTCGTCGCCTCAATCGGTTTACCACGCCCGACCTCTGCTGTATTTACAACACTGATGACCGACTTAGTAAAAATGTGAAGTATTGGAACCAGTCCTAACCCTTTTGGCACTTCAGTCAAAATATAGGCAATCCATTCTCCGCTCGGTGACCATACAGGTTGAAAGATAAGTGATCCTGGGTCCAACTCGGTGAGTTGACGTAAGTTTTTCCCATCCACGTCAATACTGAAAACCTCCAATCCGCCCGCAGGAGCGTTTGCGATAAAAGCGATCTGTTTGCCATCTGGAGACCACGTGCAGTGAGGGCCAGACACACGCGCTAACCGCCTCAACCTTTTACCCTCAGCATTCACCACAAAAAGAGTGGAATTTGGTATACCAATTTCATTCTCCTGAGTCGAA
Source organism: Candidatus Poribacteria bacterium (assembly GCA_965246985.1). Taxonomy (GTDB): domain Bacteria; phylum Poribacteria; class WGA-4E; order WGA-4E; family WGA-3G; genus WGA-3G. The sequence continues at coordinate 6,040,426 of OZ251998.1, forward strand.
ACAAAGGCGATCCATCGACTGTCTGGGGCCCAAACGGGCCTGCTGCTGCCTCCTTTGTTCGTCAGTCGCATCACATGTTCGCCAGTCGCATCTATTCTGTAGATGTCCATCTCCCCAGCACGTTCCGAGACGAAGGTAATCCATTTCCCATTCGGAGACCATGAGGGCCACAAATCTCTGCTACCATCAAAAGTCAGTTGACGGTGTGTATTCGTGTGCACCTCCATCACATAAATATCAGGACTTCCACCCAGATTGGTGCCATAGGCAATCGAACCTCCATCAGGGGACCAGGTAGGGGAACCCAGAGCTCTCGTATCTGTTACAAGTCTTTGGAGTATACCATCTTGCGGATTTATGGAATAGATGACACGGTCTCCGTCCCTTTTGGAAGCAAAAGAGATAATATCACTTTCAGCCGCCCATCCCCCACTGACAAAAAGACGACTATATAGTAACAATGCCGCCCCAAACACCACGTAAATTAGTGAGCCTTTCATATTAATAAACATATTCTCCTATCCTAACTTCCAAATAAAAAGTGAAGGAAATGAATCCCGCACACGCCTTGCACGGTTTGCTGAAAGTCAGTCCCGCTTGAAGAAAACAGGACTGACCGAAATGGATGAATCTAATTACGGTGGAACTATACAATCGGAATAGAAAATTGTAGTTGGACCCGGCTGATGCGTTACTTGCCAAAATGCACAAACCTCGCCAAGCTCGGCAGTGCAATCAGCATTCCCTAAACAGGTAAGCCTAAACTCAAAGGTAGGGTCAGCCTTAGCCAGTGATGGGAGCATTGCTTGTGCCAACAAAATACTACCCGTCGCTACACCTAACGCAAGGGGTGCCTTGGTGCTCACGCGTCCATCTTCGGATTCAAGGAACCGCTTGATTTTACCGCGAATGTTATTCTTCATCTGTGTTTTCTCCTTTCTGCTGGTGCTCTTATCCAGCGGGATTGGTTTCCTCACTACTCACAGGAAACCCATTTCCAGCACGAATTGTCTCACAGGTGGGAGTAGAGCCCTCCCGCTGGAAATGCTTAAAAACAAACGCCACTTCAGCAGATGTATGCCCTTCCGCTAACACCTCCGCCAAAGCCGTTTCAAGACCATCATATCTATTAATCCCCAACCGATACACGCAGGACTTCAGCGCGCCCGTCTCCGGTTCATACCGCCGACAGAAAATCGGCGGGAACAACGTTCTTTCGGTGTCCCCAAAATCGTCTGCCTCTCGTTGAAAACGCTCCTCAAACACTCGGACAAGTGCCTCTGCAGCGTCCTTCCACGTATGTCGCTGAACGATCCGCTCTGAAAAATTATCACACAAGCCGCGCGCCTTGGAAGGCTGCAACCACTTATATATCGTTCTCGATAACTCGTCCATCGGCACACCGAAATTGCCGAAGTTATCCCAGTCCGCCTTCACAGCAACCCCAGCACCCCCAACTTCCGGTGGCACCCCATACTTCGACATCGCAACACACGGCGCACCAAACGCCATCGCCTCCAAGACAATCGAGAGCGGGGTTCCCGGCATCGCAGGGAAACACACAAGATCCAGTGCCTGAAAAAATATCGGTAAAACCGACCGAGTCTCCTCATCGTCCGCACGGAAAATCACCACATTCTCCGGCGGATGTTGGTAATGCTCCGCCAACATCGCGTCATAGACGAAAATAGCAAGATGCGGGTTGGCGCGCGCAAACTTAGTGATCCACGCCGCGCCCCGATGCGGTTCAAATCCAGAGATCAATCCGACAACCGATTGCTGAGCGAACATCGGCTTCTCAAAAATAGCGGCAGTATGCTGCTTCGCCAACGCCTTATCACCGATCGGCGCGACAACGTCTATCCCATCGGGAATTACGCGCACGTTCTCCACCGGCACCCCCAATTCAGCAAGCCACGCCTCCATCCACGAGGCTTTGACAACCAGCGTATCTTTTGAACGCTGGAACGCACTGAGCGTCAGAAGCGTTTTCAGCAAAACGTGTCGCAGCTGCTGGGCACCATCTATGCAGTGAACGACCGGGACATCGGGAACGCTATAATATAACAAATCCTCCGTCAAGAATTGCGAAAGGAGCAAGATACCGTCATACCCGTCCAGTGCATACCACGGCGATACCAAGGCACTACTTTTCGGGACATCTATATTCCGAACCCGAACCTCGTCGAACTCCGGGACCTCCTTTTTCTCGCCAATCTCAGAAAAAGCCAACGTTTCCAACTCGGCGAACGCCGAGAGGTGCCGCAAAAACTCGTAGCGGCTCAGACCCGTGACATAGTCCAACGCCGACTTCTCCTGCGTAAAATGGAACGGGACCAACAGCTTCGGCTTCCCATCCGTCTGCTTCCCATTCGCAGCCATCGGCTCGACAGGTTCAACAATCGGGCTTAAAAGGATACCCTGTTCTCCAAGCCGCTCCAAACGTTCAATCCCTTCAAAGATAGCCGTTAATTTGTATTTATCTTGCAACCGCTCTACCATCCGATGCCGTGTCTGTGACGCATAACGCGACAGGATCTCCCATTCCACATCCTTCACCTGAACGAGGTCACCCGTTTCAAGGTCCGCCACATACTTGCGACCATCCTGTTCAAACTTGTGATGACGTTTTAATCCGTAACGCCTCCGAGATACCATAATTTTATTCCTATTTTTATTAGTTATCAGTTTTCAGTTGTTAGCACTCAGTTAAGAGGCAAATTTGATTAAACAGAACGTTTCTTTACTGATGGCTGATGACTGATGACTGAAAGGTTTTCGTAGAAAACCGTACTGATGACAACTATCCCTCAAGCCGTCCCAGCAACTAAGCCGCGAACCCTTTTAAGAATCGCCTTTGCTTCCGTCTCATCCGAAACTAACTCAGCAAGAACCGACTCCGCTTCTCTCGCGGTGTGATTTTTCAGAATGCTCAGCACCAGTCCATCTTCAACACGCAACGGATACACCGCATCCAACATCAGACACCGCTCGTAATGTGCATTCATACTCAGCAAAACCGACCGGCATTTCAGCCCCTCTGGTTCTTCGCCTTCTATAGGCTGCGCCGGCGCGAACACATTCAAAAGCCTGTTCGGCGTGATTAACTTCTTCTTTTTATGCAGCATCTCAAATATCTGCACAATCCAGCCTGCCGTCTTACTCCAAGTGAACAACAGCGACCGTTGCCTCGCCTTCTCGGAAAGTGTCTTCCACATCTCTGCATTGTTTAACAGCGAGTTGATCTTCTCCGAAAAACTCATCGGACACGGATAACTCACAAGCGTCGCGACATCTTGATCGAAATTCTCAGCCTCCGCAACCAACCCCGCATCCCCGACAACCGACGGGACACCATCGAAATTCGGAACCACAGGCGGCACGCCACACGCCATCGCCTCCAGCACCGTCAACCCGAACGTCTCCTCACCCGACATCGACGGGAAACAGTAGACATCAAACGCATTGTAGATCAGCGGCAACTTCTCACGCGGATGGAAACCCACATAGACCAGATTATCCGGCATCTTCCGCGACGCATACCGTCCCAGATTCGGTCCCGCAATCATAAAAATCAGATGCGGATTCAGCTCCGCCAACTTCAAATAGACAGATGCCCCTTTTTCCGACTGTACACGCGAGAGATACCCAACGGTCGGCACAACCGGAATACGATCATCGCCGACTTCTTCAGCGATTTGTCGTTTCGCCGCCATCTTATCCATCGGACGGAACAGCTTTGAATCGACACCGTTCGGCAACGTATTGAAGAAACTCGGATCCCATACATAATCGGCATAAAAGTCATGGACGTAATCCGAGGGTGCCGTAAACCCATCACAATCCCGCATCGCTGCATAATGCCGAAAAATCGAATTCATCGCCTGCCCACCATGTCCACGCGGCGCATGACACTGAACGAGAATAGGCGGGAATTCCGGGTATCGGTAAAGCGGAAGCAACCACCGATCCTGCTCCTGATGCAAAGTCAGAATACCGTAATACGTTTCAGCGATCTTCGACCGAAGCCGGATCAAGTCATCAATGCCGATATCGACTTCATACACCCCATCCGTAATCTTCCGGTTCCGAGAACCCGCAAAGTGGAGGTCCGAGTATTCAGTCAGATGACGAATCATATAAGCGAGTGCCATGTTCGTGCCGGCAGATAACGTTTCAATATCAAAAAACGAATCCACATCAATGCCGGGGATCACAACAAGCAACTTCCGCCACTTACTCTCTGTCAGGAAACTCCGCCGCAAATCTTCACCGCGATGAAACAGCAAGCCTTCTTTCTGGAGTTCCGAGAACCGCTCAAACGCCTCAGAAATCTCGTCGTCTTCATAGGAAGCACTAAGCACCTCAACAATCGCAGCGTCCGTCTCCGTCTCGGCGAGTTTCAAAACCTCCACCATCACAGCAGAGAGTTCAACGACACGCGCTTTCTCAAGATCCGCAGCATAAGACACACCATCCTCTTCAAAAATATGAAGTTGATGCAACATTTGTGGTAAACCAAGCAATTTTTGTTTCTCACTTTCTGTTTTTAATAGAACTTTGCAATCCTTGCATATTAAAGACCATTTTTTTAAGGGGTTTGCGTGCAAAATCGACAAAAAATGTCAAAAAATGCATTTTATAGTAAAACCCACAATTAACTTTACATTGGCGAGGTTAGGAAACCTCGCCAGCGAGCGAGTGTATTCGCGGAATTGTTGCTCTTTAAAGTGTAAACATATTTTCGGGTTTTACTATAGATAAAGAATTTGAGGGTTTTAACCAAGTAATGATGCAAAAACTGACAGGAATCCCTCTAAACTGCCTCACATCATAACCAATCACGGAAATGATAACATATTTGGCAAAAGGTGTCAACAAAAAATTGAACAATTTTTTGTTGACACCTGCTCGGAAGTGTGATACCTTTGACGAAATCAAAACACATCGGAGAAACAACATGAACTGCCCAAAATGTCAACATCCACATTACGTCAAAAACGGGGTCGTCAACAGCGTGCAACGTTACCAATGCAAAGACTGCCACTACCAATAGACACGCACAACCCCACGAGGACACCCAACAACGCATAAAAAGTTGTCTGTCCTATTGTATTGCCACGGTATTTCAATGAATGCCATCGCAGAACTCTTTGATGTCTCTGCGACCGCAGTGCTGAAATGGATCCGCAACTTTGCGAAAAAGCAGGCACCAAAACCCACGATCCCTAACCGAACCACCCTCGTTTTAGAACTTGATGAGATGTGGCATTATATCGGGAAGAAGAAAAACAAACTCTGGATATGGAAAGCACTTGACAGGAACACCGGACACCTCATCGATTGGGAGTGTGGCGGACGCAACAAAGAAACGCTTGAGAAACTCACCACACGACTTGCTGCATTCAACGTTAAGACGTATTATACAGACAAATGGCACGTTTATCCATCTGTGCTGCCTGCGTCAAAACTCGTTCAGACCAAAGCAGAAACGCATCGCATCGAGCGCAACAATTGCCGGATGAGACACTGGTTCGGACGCTTTAAGCGAAAATCCATTATTGTTTCAAAAAGCGTCGAGATGGTAGACCTAACGATCGCTTTGTTTGCGAGGTTTCGTGTTAATGGAAATGTATTTGACATTTTAAATCTCGGTGAAGTACAACCAAATATCATTAGTTAGTTAATACCCTCGAAAGGTTTTCGTAGGAAACCGTACTGAGAACCCTTCTTCTGATGACTGATGACCATGCCCTTGACAACTATTCCTCAAGTTGTCGCATTGATTAAGCCGCGAACCCTTTTAAGAGTCGCCTTGGCTTCCGTTTCATCCGAAACCAGCGCAGTGAGCAGTGCCTCCGCTTCTCTGACAGTATGCGATTTCAAAATACTCAGCACAAGTCCATCTTCAACACGCATCGGATACACCGCATTTCTTATTAGACACCGCTCGTAACGCGCATTCATACTCAGCAAAACTGATCTACATTTCAGTTCCTGTGTTTCTTCATCTTCTGCAGGGTCACTTACCCCCATTTTTTCCTGAGTGGTTTTGTGTAAGGTGTTTGGAGAAAGAAAAGTCGGAAAATCTGGTGTGTTATGATAGAATACCTCCTTAGGATCAACCCTTTTTTTTCCGAACCTAAGGAGGTATTCTGATGAGATATTCCCAAAAACGGGTCCATCCGGGAAAGATTATAGCAGGTTTGCGAGAAGTTTTCAAGACCGTTTCGTTGAAAAAGACGCGTCAGCGTAACTTCTTTTTGATGGTCGCTGCGGTGTGTGTTTCGCGAACCTTCCGTATCAACGAGATTGCTTCAAGATTGCCGATTTGTGTTAAAACAGAGAAGTCGAAACAAAAACGGGTGCTGCGTTTCCTTGAGACGCCGTTTCCGTTGGAAAGTGTGATGGCTGCTTGGTTGGCGTATATCACGGGGTGTGTGTGGCGCTCGAAGCGCAAACCGCAACAGGCGGTGGTTCTCATAGATGAGACGGATTTACCGGGGGGGTGGAAAGCGATTGTTGCAGCGATCCCCTTCCGCAACCGTGCTATCCCTATCTATTGGCATATCTATAAGAACGAGGAGATCGCAGATGGCACCTACAAAAGTCATAATGAGATCATCCAAGATTTCTGCCTGGATGTGCGCAAACACCTCGTTGAAGCGTCAGGAGATAAAGGCGTTGAACCCGTCTTGGTTTTTGACCGTGGCTTTGCGCGTGCAAGATACGTTATCAAGTTTCTTGACGAAAAAGGCATACGCGTCGTGATGCGCGTGCCACGCAACGTCGGTGTCTATGTCAACGGGTCTCTGAGGAAACTTGATGACCTCAAAGAGGGGTCGCATCGGGATATACTTTACCATACCACGGAGGCACTCCCCTTGAACCTTTATGTCGTCCGAGACAACGCCTTCAAAGACCCGATGTATCTGATTTCAAATCGGATCTCAGGACCGCAGATCCACACCTGCTACAAACGCAGGATGCAGATTGAACACGGGTTCAGGGACATCAAGTCCTGTTTCAAGTTCAAGCAACTCGTCTTGAAAAAGAAGCAGAAACCGCGCATCGGGCTACTTTTATTGATCGCCGTTTTTGCTTACGGACTGCTCTTTGTGACTTATGAGAAATCGGCAGACATCTGGGCGAAGACCTTCCACCCGACACGCAAGATATATTCCGTCATAAACGTTATCAAGACCGTCATCACCGATACATGGACACAAGAGAAACTCCTCTTATTTTCTCAACAGACTTGTCTGAAAAACTTAGACTTTCTTGCTACGCAATGACAGACTTTCTCACACAGACACCAGACCACTACAACCACACACTGAGAAAAAATAAAAATGGGGGTAAGTGACCTTCTGCAGGTGGTGTTGGCGCGAACACATTCAAGAGCCTGTTCGGATTAATTAACTTCTTCTTCTGATGGAGCATCTCAAATAACTTCACAATTCTCTCAGCGGTCTCATGCCAAGTGAAAAACTCTGCCCGTTGCTGCGCTCTCTCGGAAAATCCATGCCACATCTCTGTATTATTTAACAGCGAATTGATCTTTACAGAAAAGTCCACCGGACACGGATAACTCACAAGCGTCGCAACATCATGGTCGAAATTCTCAGCATCCGCAACCAGACCTGCATCCCCGACAACTGACGGGACACCATCGAAATTCGGAACCACGGGTGGCACGCCACACGCCATCGCTTCAAGCACCGTTAACCCGAACGTCTCCTCACCCGACATCGACAGAAAACAGTAGACATCAAACGCATTGTAGATAAGCGGCAACTTCTCACGTGGATGGAAGCCGACATACACAAGGTTATCAGGAAGCTCATAGGACGCATACCGACCGAGACTCGGTCCCGCAATCAAGAAAAGCAGATGCGGATTCAGCTCCGCCAACTTCAAGTAGACAGATGCCCCTTTCTCCGATTGCACACGAGAGAGATAACCGACGGTCGGCATCGTCTCAATACGCCCATCTCCGACCACTTCAGCAACCTCACGCTTCGCCGCCGCCTTGTCCATCGGCTTAAACAACTTTGAATCCACGCCGTTTGGCAACGTGTTGAAGAAACTCGGATCCCAGACATAATCGGCATAAAACTCGCGGACATAATCCGAGGGTGCCGTAAACCCATCACAATCCCGCATCGCCGCATAATGTCGTAAAAGGGAATTGATAGCACGCCCACCGTGTCCGCGCGGCGCATGACACTGAACCAAAATCGGTGGGAGCTCGATCTCTCCGTAAAGTGGGAAAAGCCATTTCTCATGCTCTTGATGTAGCGTGAGAATACCGAAGTATGTTTCATTAATTCTTCGACCCAGCCGCTTGAAGTCACGCACATTCATATTGACTTCATACATATTCTCGGCTAACTTCCGATTCTGATTACCAGTAAAATAGAGGTCTACGTAGTTGACGAGGTGATGAAACATCTGAGAAAGTGCCATGTTCGTGCCGGCAGATAACGTTTCAATATCAAAAAATGAATCTACAGCGATACCCGGGATAGCGACAAGTAACTTGCGCCGTTGGTTCTCTGTGACAAAAGTCGTCCTGAGACCCTCGCCGCGATTGAAGAGTAGACCTTGCCGCTCAAGTGCCGCGAACCTCTCAAACGCCTCAAGAATGTCATCATCCGCATAAGAATTTCCGAGCGTCTGCTGGATTTCCTGGTCGTTCTGTGTCTCCGCAAATTTCAACATTTCTGCCATCACAACCGACAGCTCAATAACGCGTGCTTTCTCAAGGTCCGCCGCATAAAGCACGTTATCTTCTTCAAAGATATGAAGCGGATGTAAGGTTTTTGGAAAAAAATCTTGCATTGTTATTCTCCATGCTTTCGCCTCGTTAAGTTGATAAAATTTTCTAAGCACTAACCTGCCACGCTCTATAACTTAAAGACACATCAATTGGCGAAAAGGGTGCATACTGTTAAGCAAGTTTCAATATTAAATTTATGTTTTTGATTCCTATATCTGTTGGAAAATTGGAAGTATGGAAGTTGGGAAGATAGCGAATACAGTGTTTCTTCCTGTTTCCTTTTTTCTACTCGTCCGCAAAACCTAAAATTTGTTTCTTAATATTGCTTAAGCAATATTAAATATATATTTTACAGTTTTGAGGCAGATTGAAAACAAGAAAATATGGAATAAACGCTCTGTTTGCTTGCTTTCACGCTTCCTCTCTGCCAATCCGTATAGAAATCAGAACTGAAGTTTTAATACTGAAAATTGCTTAAAGATAAAATTATAAAGAAAGTCATACACCACCTAGTGATCAATATATTTTAAACGATTTTCATACCCAAAATTCCATCCAAAAATGACCCAAATATCAACGATCTGCTGCTCGCGAAAAATGCCATAGCGATCAATACCTCAGAACTTACGCAAAATCCATTTGTTTGCTTGCGGAATTGGAAGACAAGAAAATTGGAGGCGTAGACGGATGTTCCTTCAATACTTCCCTTCTTTCCCGCAAAATTTCATGGTAACTTTCATAGCACGCTCCACCAAAACCATCAAAAACCCGTTTGCAGCTTGGATTCAGGACATTTCACAAACTTCAAGGCTTTCCGATTTACCATGAAAACTATGAAATTTTACACCACAGGACTTATGCAAGCCCCGACTGCAGTGCTTATATTGACACGCCTCCAAAAACCGCTGATTTTCGTTGACACGTTTTGAAAAACACTGTATACTTATTTTGTTTGTTCAATAGACACAAATTACTTACATAAATAAGGAGAATTTTTTTAATGAAAATGGATTTAGGACGCAACTTTCGGGTTTTCAGTATCGGATGCTTTGCGCTTTTATTACTCATTGGTTTTGCTGGAATTACGCAACCTATGGGCCCAGGGCATCTGTATGAAATTGACACTACGCATTCAATGATAATTTTTCGCGCAAAACATAATGGAGTTAGCTACAATTACGGCAGATTCAACGAATTCACCGGCGAGATCATGATAGACGCAACGGCTGTGCCTGAGAGCATGGTGGAATTTGAGGTCAAGGCAGCAAGCATCGACACAGGCAACGAAAAACGTGATCAACATCTCAGAAGTTCCGACTTCTTCAGCGCGAAGCAGTTTCCGGTGATTACCTTCAAAAGCACAAAAGTCCGCGCGAAGGAAGGCGAAAAAGATGTGTTAGAAGTCACAGGCGATCTTGAGTTACACGGCGTTAAGAAGTCGATCACAGTGGATGTCGAAATTACGGGGCGCGCTACAGGGAAAGAGGGCGAATCTCTCATCGGTTTTGAGAGCATTTTCACAATTAAACGGGGCGAGTTCGGCATGACTTATGGAATCGGACCCGTTAGTGATGACATCCGTCTTATCGTCAGTATTGAAGCGAAGCACAAATAAGGCAGCCTTTTGTTGGCGAGGATATTAGCAGTGTTAATATTCAAACAACTTGTCCTCGGTTTATTCCTACCGGCTATTGTTAGCGGCGGCATTCTTATACTCGCAAAATCACTTGCCTCGAAAAAAGAGAGTGAGCATACCGAGAACGGGCAAGACTGGTTTTCGGGATGGCTTGTTGCAGTTGCGCTGGGTGCCGGTTATATCGTTGGATATATCGGTTTAGAAGGTTTACCGCCCTTTCCCCCACGAGAAGGCGTTCATTGGCTCTGCTACCTCGCGCTTATTGGACTTATCTTAGGTGTCTTTTGGCATCTCGCGCTATGGGGACGTTTGGTTGCGCGGGCAGTCGTATCAATCGTTGTACCGCGACTGCTACTGAGCTCAATGTTTAAGTATAGTTGGGGTCAGGTCGAAGGCATCATCTGGTGGATGTGCATCGCCTTTGTGATTTTTATCTTTTGGAACACAGTACAACGGAGCTTTATCCTGCTACCGTGGAATGGTTGGAGTCCGTTTGTCTATTTTGGGCTTTCTGGTGGCACAGCACTGATCCTTGCGGTTTCTGGAAGCTTGCGGTTGGCACAACACACCGGCATTTTAGTAGCAATCTTCGCTGCGAGTTGGATTCTAACGCTTGTTTTACAACGCTCCGACAACAGACGGCACGCATTTCCGCCCGGGGTATCACCCGTTGTGACGCTTGTACTTACCGGCATCTGGATGAACGGCTATTTTTACGAAGAAGTTCCTGCGGCGAGTGCTATTATGTTAGCAATCTCACTGTTCTTAGCACCGGTTGGACAGATAGCGGCAATTCAGCGGCTCGGCGCGCGGCGTTCTACTATTTTCCAGATAGCAATTATCGCGCTGCCAGTCGGTATCGCAATCGGTATCGCTGTTGCTCAATCTGGTCTTTTTGGTGAAAGCAGCGGCTATTAAAACGTGAACAAATGACTGGAGCAGTTTGTCTAAGAATTTAGGGTTATATTCACACGACCATTTATCAAATCTGCCCCATTTCGTGCAATTGCGTATATGGTATGCCCGGTTTTGTGCGGTTTTTTCCATATATTTTGCCAAGAACACATTAAACACATTAATAGAGTGGCACGGAATTTGCTGCGTAATCATCGGAGTTTCAGGTTAAATAGCAGTATCTCGCGGAGAAGGGACCCGTTTTGCAACCACAAATAGATCCAAACCATCTTCTCGGCTTTCAAAAGAGAACAACGACCGGAGGGAAAAAATGAGTTTGATAGGTAATATGAATTTTGGCGTAGTTTGCAAGCCGAAACTTGCTGTGCAAAGACTTATCACAGTATGTCTACTTGGCATCGTGTTCCTTATTAGCGGCTGTGTTAAGATGGAGGCAACGCGCAAAGCGGATTGGGAGACACATTTCACGGATCTCCACTTTGTCAACCACAAACAGGGGTGGATTGTCGGGGAGGGAAGTCTGATAATTTATACGGCAGATGGCGGAAAGACATGGAAGCAACAGGAAGTCGATACAACAAGCCCAGGATTTCGTATGCCTGATGCCTCGTTAGATTTCAAAGCGGTTTATTTTATAAACGCGAACTACGGCTGGGCAGTCGGCGATGAAGGATTAGTTGCAGCAACTGACGATGGTGGTAGACATTGGACGCTGCAACGGAGTGGTACTTCCGCTATGCTCCGCGATGTCTTTTTTGCGAATTCAAAAGTGGGATGGCTTGTTGGTGAAGATTCGGATGTGCTCTATACCAAAAATGGCGGAAAAGAGTGGAAACGTTACGAGTATGTCAGTGAATTTCCGCTTAACGGGGTCTGGTTTGTTGATAATTCAAAAGGGTGGGTTGTCGGTACATACGATAGGATTTTCCATACGAAAGCCGGTGGCGAAGCGTGGCGAGAGCAGAGCAACCGATTTGAAGGTGAACGCGACCGCATGATCAACGACAATAAGAAGGTTTTCTTTATCAGTGATAATGAGGGGTGGATTGTTGGCAGTGACGGTTCTATCTTTCATACAATGAATGGCGGTGCTAACTGGGAACGCCAAGACAGCCGTATTCCGCTGATTAATGGACACGTCCGAGATACCATCAACAGCATCCACTTTACAGACGAAAACTATGGGGTCGCCGTCGCGGATGTCGGCTTTATTACGCGTACCGAAGACGGTGGGGATAATTGGCAATTGATGGAGAGCGGCACCGAAAATAATTTGACGGGCATCCAGTTTACGACCCCTACAGAGGCGTGGGCAGTTGGGTGGTCTGGTACGATTCTGCACACGACAGATGCCGGTGCGACATGGGAGATGACGAGCGGGACGACAGCGAATGATTTGCAGAATGTCCAATTTACAGATGCCAACCGTGCGATCGCAGTCGGTAGGCGCGGTACGATGGCGATGAGCAACGATGGTGGACAGACATGGAACGAAATTGAGACAGATATCTGGGACGGTATCTGGAACATCTACTTTGCGACAGACAAACACGGCTGGGCTGTTGGCGAGCGCGGGCTTATTGTCCATACCAACGATAGTGGTGCGAATTGGGAACGTCAGCGCGGTCCTTCCGCGTTCACGCTCCGTTCTGTCCACTTTGTTAGTCCTGAAGTCGGTTGGATCGTCGGGGATCTCGGAAGTATTATACACACAATTGATGGGGGCAAAACCTGGCTTCCACAAACCGCCACAGGCGATTTTCTCTCCTTGATGCTAAAAGGCGTATTTTTTCTTGACGAAAAGAAAGGTTGGGCTATCGGATGGCCCGGTGTTTGCCTCGCGACGGAAGACGGCGGTTTGACGTGGACCCAACAGACTACCGGCACCTTCAATGAACTCTACGCTATCTATTTCACAGATGAGAACACCGGCTGGATTGTCGGGCAGTTTGGCGAGATTTTATATACGAAAAACGGTGGTAAAAGGTGGAATTTCCAACGTAGCGGCACCCAAGACAATCTGAATAAACTCTATTTTGCGGATACACAACACGGTTTAATCGTTGGTGACAACGGCGTGATGCTTACCACCATCAACGGCGGGAAAAAATGGGAAATGCAGGAGAGCGGTACGGACAACGACCTTTACGGGTTGGCACTCTCGCCTGATGGTGTTGTCGCTGTCGGTAAAGGCGGGATTGCGATGCGGTATTCGGTTGAAAAGGCACAATTGCCAGCCAAGTTGCCGCCTGTCGCCGAAGAACCCGAAATCGTCGCTGCCGAAGAGGAGACTCAGGTTGAGCCCGTTGCTTATCATTGGGACATTATCCGTCAGGCGGCTTGGCGAACTGACTTTGCAGATACACACTTTGTAGATGCCCAAAATGGCTGGGCAGTCGGTTCCGGTGGTGTCATCGCACATACCACGGACGGCGGGAAAACGTGGCTACCGCAACATAGCGGTGTCAGTGAAAATTTGCGTGAAGTGGAATTCATTGACGCGAAGCATGGAAGAGTCCTCGGTTCCGGCACTTTACTCCAAACAGAAAATGGTGGTGAAACGTGGCAGCCGATTCTTCAAGCTACCAAGCAAAACCTGCCTCGCGTGAGCACCATGTACTTCCTGAACGCTGAAGAGGGGTGGCTTGGTGCATCAATTGGGCAGACCTTGCATACGACTGATGGTGGCAAGACGTGGGAAGTCCAGAAAACCGGAACAACAACCGGAAACATCACCGATCTCCACTTTATTAATAGTCAAGTAGGGTGGGCAGTGGCTCCGCAACGTCGAGATGGCGGGTTCATTCTCCACACTGTTGACGGTGGTGCTTACTGGAAAATTCAGGCGAAGACTAACCAGTCCGGTGTCGCTGTCCACTTTGCCAACGAAACCCATGGTTGGGTAATCCTCGGTAACGGGAGTTCCTTATTGACTGAAGATGGCGGTGAAACGTGGAAATTGAGAACGACATCACAAAGCACGCGTGGCTTGCGACGAATCACTTTCCGTTCGCATACCAACGCGTGGGGACTCGGTGGTGGTGGTGCCTATATCACCGAAGACCAAGGGGTGAGTTGGAAAGCTGTCCCCGTTGCGACAAGAGGCGATATGCTCGCCATGCGACAACCTAATCCAGAAATGCCCGAAGAACCCTCACCAGAAACAGAAGAAGATGAATCCGAAGAAGAGGTTATAGAGGCCCCCACGTTACAGTATGACGAGACACCGGAGGAAATACAAAATCGGCTTCGAGCAGAGAGACAACGTCCGGGTCGTCTCGCACCTGAAGGTGAACTCCCACCTAACGCGGAGCGGGCAACTCCTGCACCGGCACCAACGCAGCAACAACCGCCACCACCACCGGAACCCAGAGGACGCAGACGCGGCGGCGGTCGCCGAGTTGCGAGTGTATATTTTCTTGATGCCGAACATGCCTGGGCGGTTGGCAGTGCTGGCAGTATTTACTACTCCGCAGATGGCGGAAAAACGTGGGAACGTCAACTCGGTGAACAAGAACGCAGCGACTTCCGAGAAGTGCTTTTCTACGATGACAAGAACGGTTGGATCGCAGGCGAGAGTGGTATGTTATTGGAAACCCAAGACGGTGGAGAGACGTGGAAGAAACTCCGAAGTCAAACGCGTCAACGTCTCATCGGTGTCCACTTCACAAGCTTGGAACCGAAATGGGGCTGGGCAATGCAACGCGACGGTACTGTGCTGTATACCACGGATGGCAACATTTGGACGGCAGGAGACACACCCGAACGTCCGCCGTTCATGGAAGACGATCCTCCCGGTAATTTCTCACTGAATGACGTTGCTTTTGGTAAGTTTTCTGAAGGCTGGGCAGTAGGGCAATTTGGGGACATCATCCACAATAAAGATGGCGGTCCTACGTGGACACCTCAGCGGACCACTGCAAACGACAGACTCACGAGCGTGGATATGAAATTCGCGCCACTCGGTTGGGCGGTTGGGCAAGCGGGTGTGACCCAGCGGACTATTAACGGCGGTCAATATTGGCGGATGCACGAGACAAAATCAAACTACGATCTTAACGCCGTTTCGTTTATTAACAAGCGGAAAGGATGGGCAGCAGGTGAGGCTGGTATTGTCCTAAGAACGACCGATGGCGGCTTTACGTGGGAACCTGTATTGACTGGCGTTCCTAAAGATCTTCAGGGCATCGTTGCCCTCACCGAACAGGAGGTCTATGCGGTTGGCAACGAAGGTGCGATTGTCCGATCAACCGATGGCGGTGAGACGTGGGAACAGGAACATACCGATATAGATAACAATTTGTATGTTATCACCCGTTCCAAGGACGGTAAAGCATTGTGGGTGGTTGGACAGTGGGGTGTCGTTCTTCGCCGGAAGTTAGAAACGCAGGAGAAGATGTCAATGCGATAGGTCATGCTGTTTGGATGTATACGGGCGGGTCGTTGTGCCCGCCTATCTTCTTTCTACGCTATTTGAATAATTGTGTGGTATGAAGTTCATACACTATTTTCTAAAAGAATGCCTAAAGAATGAAAACAACCAAAGATTACACGCAGTGGGCTTTACCTACTGGTGCCAAATCACGGATAGGTAAAGGTCAAATCAATGATATCAAGTATTCTCCAGATGGAAGGCTATTAGTAGTTGCCAGCTCCATTGGTATTTGGTTATATGACGCGAACACCGGCAAAGAGGTTGACTTGCTCATAGGACATACAGGTTCAGTCAATGTTCTGGCGTTTTCGCCAGATGGTAGAACCTTTGCCAGTGGTAGTAGAGATGCTACGATTTGTTTGTGGGATATTATCACTAAACGTTTACTATCTACACTGAGAGGAAATACAACATCGGTTGATACATTAGCGTTTTCGCCAGATGGTGCAACGCTTGCTAGTGCAAGCGATAAAGTTCGGTTGTGGGATATCCGTACCAGTCGAGAACTAATAATTCGCCTTGGATATCGGAGTTCAGCCTCTACATTAGCATTCTCACCAGATGGCAGAACGCTTGCTATTGGTGAAAGAAACGGCGGAACACATTTATTGAATGCACATACAGGTGCAGCTCTTTCCACCTACTTCCCTACGCACGCGGGTGCGATTAATGCTTTATCATATTCTCCAAATGGCAAAACCTTGGCTAGTGGAAGTTCCGATAGAACAATTTGGTTGTGCGATGCGGAAACAGGCAAACGTCGCAAGACCCTCACAAAACACAACAGTTCTGTTACTTCCTTAGCCTTTTCGCCAGATGGGAAAATCTTGGCTAGTGGAAGTTGGGACGGTACACTTCGCTTGTGGGACGCGAGCGTAGGACGTGAACTAGGTACGCTCACTGGACATACGGGTTGGGTCAATGCTTTGGCCCACTCGCGAGATGGCAGAACTCTAGTTAGTGGAGGTAATGATGGTACACTTCGTTTCTGGAGTGCTACAACAGGACACGAATTATTCACTGTCACAGGACATACCAGCGAAGCTATTGGCCCAATAGCATTTTCTCCAGATGGCAAAATCCTTGCTAGTGAAAGTTTACTTCCAGATGAGACAATTAAGTTGTTAAATGTTAGCACCGGTCAAGAGTATTCTATATCTTCAGAATATCCGATTAGAACCAAGGGACTCGCGTTCTCACCAGACGGCAAGACCCTAGCCAGTGGAAGTTATCAGAAAATTTGTTTGTGGAATGCGGAAACAGGTGTTCATTTATCCACCCTCGGGGGACGAATGAATTCAGGCGCAGCACAGAAATTTGCTTCCAAAATCCTTAACATTCCTCCAGGTGAGGGACATACTGATTGGATTCGGACTTTAACATTTTCACCAAATGGCTGTTTCCTTGCCACTGGAAGTGAAGACAAAACAGTTAGATTATGGGACCTCTCCAAAGGTCACGAAGTATCTTTTCCTGAAAGGCATGTAGATTGGGTCAATGCCCTAAGTTTTTCGTCAGATAGTCGCCTCCTTGCGAGTGGAAGTAAGGATGGCCAGATTAAACTATGGGATGCCTGGAACGTATTTACTCGCGTGTCTATTGGCGAGGTGTTGAAGATCTCTATGGACCGTGAAATATCTACCATTGGAAAACATGAAAATGGAGTCAGGGCATTAGGTTTTTCATCGGATAGTCACCTTCTTGCTAGCGGAGGTGAGGATGGCACAATCCAACTGTGGGATGTTTCCTCCAACTTCCCGGTTTCTACCCTCACCGGACATACTGGCTGGATTTATGCTTTGATGTTTTTATGCAATGACCGTATTCTTGCTAGCGGTGGAGGAGATAACACGATCCGTTTGTGGAACACTTCTACAAGTCAAGAGCTAGCGGTTATCACAGGACATACTGCTCCAGTAAGAACATTGGCATACTTATCTGATAGCGGAATTCTTGCTAGTGGAGGGAACGATGGAACAATTTTTCTATGGGATTGGGATAGGATAGTACCTGCAGGACTATGAAGTTAACAAAACAAAAATAGAATTATCCTAAAACAGTAATTAGTGAAGCACGATTTTATCGGAAGTTATAACCATGCCTATAAATCAAAAGAATCAGATAGATACTGGAAATTTAAACTTGGGACGCTTGCTTTCAGCGTCTCAAGTTGGTTTTCTGGATTCTATGGAAGCGTTAACGCAAGTTTTAAGCTTATTCAACCAAAAGGAAATTTTGGTAACCCTAGCACGCATTAACCTCCTTTTACAACGTAATGAAGGCTTTCCAGAAGATGAAAGGTTCCTCAAGAAAACTTTCTGTTCAAGCATTTTGTTGACTAAAATTAATTGTCGGGATTTGAATGGGGATTACATCTTTACTAGACACGGAACCCTTCGTTTACTGACAGAAAGTGCTCGCCTTTCTAATCCGCACTCGGAACGCTACATAAGCAACTCCGATGCCATGAACGAGTTGGCAAGAAGCTATCTGATTGTCAATGAGTTTACTAACACCGAAGCCGCTAAAATTCGACAGGACTTAGAAGTGAACACCAAAACGGATCTGCTGGTTGGATCTATCCCAACTTTAGAGTACGCAATACACCCTAACTCTATGAACCGCACCGTTGATTTGATGGTTAGGTCTAAGGAATTCTACCGTTTACTTCAGGAAATACCCTCAAACATTGATGTAAATAAAGTGTTCTCTGAGGCAATTGGCTTAACGCTCCAAGAATACCAATATCTTATCTTTGGAATATTGTTGCAGTACTTGCGGATTTCTCGAAAGGAAATTTTGGCAGGCGAAGGTTTAGTTGTCGACCTTAAACTCTCTCCATCCGTAGCATCTTTGTACGATAAACTGCTCCCACATGTCAGTATCTCATTAGACCAACTTGTGAATGAAACACAGAAGCGAGCTAACTTGGAAAATGAATTTCGCTTATGGAGGAAGTATCCACTTGTTAGACTAAGTGAATACAAGGTTATTTGCATCGACCTCGGCTTCCTTGTTGATAAACTTGAGACTGGTGTATTCTGGCTCATACGAAATGAATTGGTAAAAATTGGTGAAAGCAAAGCAATTTTTGACCTCTGGGGTGACGTATTTGAGGATTATGCTGCATCAATAATTAAACGTGGAATTGATAACCAAAAACCGTGCAAAGAAAACTATTTTGTTAGTCCTAATTATGACCAGAAAGGAGAGGATGAGTGTACAGACATTGCAGTTTGTGGTGAAGATTCCCTTATCCTGTTGGAATGCAAAGCATCAGTCTTGTCTGCCCAAATCAAGTTGGGTGGCGAATTTCACGAATTTCGCGAAGGTCTTGCTAAGGTTATTGAGGAAAGCGGCGTAAAGCAGCTATGGGATGCGATTCAGAACTTAGCACATATAAACGAAGATAAAAGAAAAAAGGTTGAAAGGATAGATATTTTGAAAGTAGAAAGAGTCTATCCTGTTATGATACTTGCAGATCACACATTTTCCTCGCTCTACATGAATTGGCTTTTAAAATCGGAATTCCGACGCTTTGTGGAGAACAAGAGACTGAAAGAACCTTTGAAAATTATGCCACTTACGGTATTAACAATAGCTGAATTGGAACAATTAGAACCCTATCTAGTTGACACATCGTTCTGCCTTCATTTAGAAAGATGGATAGCACAGTTTGGAAATGAAGATCATCTTGGATTCGGCGCGTATCTCCAATTTCTGGAGAAAAATGCCTATCGTCCGCATCAATTCATAGAGCAACAATTTGAGCAGATTAAGACTGAGTTCCTTGAATACTTCTCATCACGTGATGTTACTTAACAGATTTAACGAAACTAGAAAGTGCTATTAAGCACGGATATATAACTCCCGTTTGCTATAAACATAATCGGGGTTTTCAACTTTCCACACCAGTGAAATCGGGAATACAAGACACAGATACCTCGCACTACGATAAGCAAAATTAGACAAAATTTGACAGGTCTCAATCCGATATGCTATACTCTATGCAGAATGGACAAGTTTAACTTCATTGACCTCTTTGCTGGGATAGGCGGGATTCGTATTCCTTATGAAAAGTTAGGTGGAACGTGCGTGTTTAGTTCCGAATGGGATAAACACGCACAGGAGACCTACGCGCATAACTTCGGCGAAATACCTGCTGGTGATATTACCAAAATTGACGAGGCAGAGATCCCGGACCATGATATTTTATTGGCGGGTTTTCCGTGCCAACCTTTCAGCATTATCGGAGATAAGCAGGGTTTTGAGGACACACGCGGCACGCTGTTTTTTGACATCGCTCGGATTTTGAAACAGAAGCAGCCGAGCGCGTTCCTCCTTGAAAATGTCAAGCAGTTGCTTACCCACGATAAAGGGCAAACCTTCGCGGTTATACAAGCACAATTGTCACGATTGGGCTATACCACCTATCACAAGGTATTGAACGCTCTGGATTTTGGATTACCACAGAAACGAGAACGGATTTTCATCATCGGGTTTCGTGAACCAATAGCATTTGAGTTCCCGAAGCCTATTGGCGTATACAAACCGCTCTCGGAGATTTTGGAGCCTGACGAAGATGTTGAACCCAATCTATTTGCATCGGAACGCATCCAACAGTCGCGATTTGAAAAGTGCAAATGCACACCCTTTTTCCCCTCTATCTGGCACGAAAACAAGGGAGGCAACATTTCGGTTCTACCCTTTTCGTGTGCGTTGAGAGCGGGTGCCTCTTATAACTATCTTTTGGTGAACGGCATTCGGCGACCTTCTGGTAGAGAATTGCTGCGTCTACAAGGATTTCCCGAAAATTTCAAAATTGTAGGAAACATGATGCAGATTAGAAAACAGACTGGAAATAGTGTTGCTATTCCTGTAGTCCACGCCATTGCAGAGAAAATGTTGCAGGCATTAGAACAACGCACGCCGATGATACGACCTGAGGAACAATTGCTTCTTTTTAAAGATGCAGCATAAGCTATTTGTTCTATAAAGCGCAGAGATTCTTGAAAGACGCTTATGAAAGAGGTTATGTGGGTAGGCGATTCCCGTGAGCAGCTTCGATGGAGGCAATTCATGTGCAATGATCTGAAATTCGAGAAAAGCAGCGGGAATGTGTTTTTTAAGGATATCGGCTTTTCTGAGACAGAAGCCGAGGCACTGTTATTTCGGACAAAGTTGACCTTTGAAGTATTCACACTTCTCAAAAAATATAGGCTCAGGCGCGTAAAAGCGGCGAAACTTCTGGCGGCTGAAGAGCCGGATATCTTGAAACTCAAAAAGGGGGACTTTGACGATTTCAGTATAGAGTGCCTTTCTGATTTTCGGGATCGATTGAAGTACTATGTAGAGCAACAGGTAGCATCGTCAGAAAAAGAAAGGGAACGAAGAGCATCAGTGGTTCCGTAATCAGAGAGATCTTAATATAATGAAATCAAAATCCAGTAAAGCGTTACTTATTTCAGTTCTATTGCATCTTGGTATTGGAGTGCTCGGATTCTTCTACGGGTTTAGTACGGCTCCGATGCGAGAAGCCTCCAGTATTAATGCCCTATTTGTCAGAGAAGAGAAGCCGAAAGTCAGACGTGTAACACCGCCGAAACGTGCCCAACTTGTCCAGAAAAAGACCCGAGATGCCAGTCAGCAACGTCTGAAAATCCTCACGAGTAATGCGCCCGTCAGCAGCCGTGGAGTGGTTTCTGCAGCGGAACCCGCGCCCTTCCAGCAGTTCGACAACAACGACTTAGTCGAACCCATTGGACCTACCGCAACATCTGTCGAATTTGACGATGTGCCCCGTGTGCAAAAGGTCATCGAACGCCCTTTTGTAAAACAGGAAAAAGTCGAAACTCGCTACAAAAGTAGGTTAGTGAAGTTCATTGAAGCACAAGAGGGACCGCAGCGGATTGTCTACTGCGTGGATCTGTCAACCAGTATGCAAAACCTACCTCCGCACAAACTCAAGAAGATTATAGACCTCATGCGGGATTCGCTTACTTTCCTTGAGCCACACGATAGTTTTAATATTGTTGCATTTAGTGCGGAGCTGATGGTCTATCAGGAAGGCTTTGTTCCCGTCACAGAAAAGGCGGTAAGTGAATCAGCAGACTATCTCGCCAAAATCCAACCCCAGATCAACATAAAAGGGACCGACCACGATATGCTAACGGCATTGACGGAAATCGCTAAGACTGGTCCCACCCTCGTCGTCCTCTTCAGCGATGGTATTCCTACCACTATTGAGGGGCCAGATCTCACGCTTGTCGGTCAATACGCTACAGACAATGGACGTATTTTTGCCATGGGGATTGGGATGTCCCGCAATTTTCCCGGGGCAGTTATGTTGAAACGCCTTGCGACTGTCAGTGATGGAGATCTCTGGCTCGTTGACAGGTAGAGATACTCAGGATCGGGGTTACAAACCCCTCCTACAAAATGGTGTAGATAAGAGGTAGACGGCATGCCCAAATCCAGTCTCACACGTGCTGAGGAAATTGCCAAAGGGTTGTATCCACACCAAGTAGAAGGTATCGCTTTTCTGCTCGGTCGCCGTCGTGCGCTCCTTGCCGATGATATGGGACTCGGCAAAACGCGTCAGTCGGTCATAGCGATGGTTGAGGCGGAAGGAGAAGGTCCTTATCTTGTGATCTGTCCCGCTTCTATCAAACGCAACTGGGCACGCGAAATCGAAATCGTTTTCCCGAATGCCGAACCTGCCATCGTTGGTCCCGCACCGCTCCCACCTATAGATCACAGTGGTTGGATTATTGTCAACTATGAAATTCTTGGTAAAAACCTTGACAAACTACTTGCGTTTGACTGGAAAGGCGTTGTTTTTGACGAAGCACATTACCTAAAAAATTATCAGAGTCAGCGGAGCCGAAACGCATCAAAACTGGTTAAAGAGATTAAACGTGACCCTGTAGTCCATGCGTTAACCGGTACCCCAATGACAAGCCGTCCCCGCGACCTTTTTCCGCTGTTGCAAATTCTGGACCACCCTCTCGGAAAGAGTTTCCTCAGTTTTGCGAAACGTTATTGTGAGGCGTATCAAGGAGATTTCGGATTGGTAGCAAATGGCGCAAGCAATCTTGAGGAATTGACTGTGCAACTACACGGTGTCATGCTGCGCCGCACAAAAGATGAGGTATTAGACCTTCCACCCAAGGTGCGAACATGGATGGACGTTGAACTGCACCCCTATGCAATCCAGCACTTTAATCGATTAGTACAAGAATTCATATCAAAATTTGACACACCAGAAGCCATTGATGGAACCCCAGAATCCGTTGGTCTATCATCAGAACGCCGCGAAGAATTAGATGATTCAATAGACACGACGGATTTAGGAAGTGGAATGGGTAGGATAACTCAGGTGCGTCGAGCGATTGCTTTTGTTAAATGCCGTCACACCATTAAATTCGTGGAAAATGCGCTGGAACAAGGTGAAAAGGTAATTATCTTCACCTCCTTCCTCAATACGATGCAGCGTTTCCAAAAGCATTTTAAGGACCGAGCGGTTTATGTTTCCGGTGAAGTTCCTGCCCATGAGAGACAGGACAGGGTTGATCGCTTTCAAAACGATGACGATACCAAAATTTTTATAGCCAATATGCACATAGCAGGCGTTGGTATAAATCTCACTGCGGCGCGACAGGTCGTCTTTAACGACTTAGATTGGGTGCCTGCTAACCACTGGCAGGCAGAAGATCGCGCCTATCGCATCGGTCAGACAGGGACTGTCAATGTCACCTATATGATTGCGACTGGAACTGTTGATTCGTTCGTTAAGACAGTATTAGAAACAAAAGCAGCACTGATGGATTCCATAGTTGAAGGATCGATTTTGATACCGGGTGGAGAAGCTGCCCTCCAGCTGGATGTCCTCAGCGAACTCAAGCGGATGATGAATGCTTTGTCTGTCCAAACCAGTGAACTTGAAGAATCCGAACTTCATGGGGTGCTTCAGAAAGCAGGAGATGCCTACCTTGAAGAGAACGCCTCACATCTCCGCGAAGCGACGCGTGCGCAGCTGCGTCCATATTCCGAAGAAGCCATCCGTACTTTAGCGCAAGTTCTCGCGGGTCCTGAACGGCAGGTTTACCACGCCGAGAGTTCATCGCAGAAAGGCAAGTTTTACACGCTGGGGGTTGTCGGTGTAGATATAACGTGCGATTGTCCAGGTTTCACGCACCGCGGTAGCTGCCGACATGTCCGTCCACTAAAATCTGCCCTTGTCGCTGGGAAACCTCTGCCGAAAGGGTATAAGGAAGTTACAGCGGGTTAGGCGATTTGGGGCTCTCACTGGCGTATACGATTATGCCTACGCTGGCGGCAGGGTATATATCCCCCACCGTACTCTCACAATTTCACCTGTATCTACAAGACGTTTGAGTTCATTTTTTACTGCTTTTGGATGTCCTTCAATAGCTGCGACGAGTTCCGAGGTTCTCTTCTCACCATCAGCAAGCAGCGAGAGGATCTGCTCACGGAAAGGCACACGTAAAGGAGCCCCGCCCCTAAATTCCCTCAACACTCGGTTCGCCTGCCTTGAGGAGCATCCTAAGATCCGTTCTACTTCTTCTCTGCTGGATTCGGCAGTTAACTTCTCACGTTCTGCTTCAAAACGCTCGCGCGTGGCAATCGTCTCAGGCAGTTTATGGAGTCCACCGGCAATCTCAAAATCTTCCCAGTCAAAAAGGAGCGTTTCGGGTCTGTCGGTGATGTCGGGTAGTGCCAAACTTGAGATGAGTACAACCGTCTTGTCTGCCCAGCGGTCCAATCCGGTGCGCTGGAGAGTTCGTGTGAGTACGCGAACAACGCCCTGCTCATAAACGTCTTGGATTCGTTCGTCTTTACAACGACCGGTCTCTATTTCTTCCTCATAAGAGAGGGGTTCCTCGTCATCTCCAAACAAAATCTGTGCGCGCCGCCAAACGAGGTTTGGCAGCCATTGTGGCGTTCCGATTATCCAAAAGACTTGAGTCTCTCTAAAAGCAGCACTGAGTCCCCTTACACTATTGAAATCGGTCACGAAAGAGACGTTCTCTTTCTCTGCGATATCGTCCAACCGCGCGACAACCGACTTATAACTGATAATCGCGTGTTTAACACTTGGATCCCTCTCAATTTCGGCGCGGATACCCGCAAAAAAGCGCCGTCCTGTTTTAGAGATGCCGATAACATCCGCGTTGTTATTATATCCTAAAATTGTTTGTTGGGGATAAATACCTGTGCGAATCTGAAAGGCTTGATTTCCCGGGGTCCAAGATGTCGGTTCAGATCGACGCACCTCAATTTCCTCATCTGGAAACGCTCTACGGATGTGTCGCTCGGAGAGGGTTACCGACATTAGCAGCAGACGTTTGACGCTCGGATGGAGCATAGGAGGCACCCAGAACCGTAGCACGTTACCACCCCATCGCATTGGTGCGTCAGCATCCCGCGAGTAATGCGCAAAGAAACACTTGAGCTGATGCCAATACGTCCAGTTTGGATCCGGGCAGGCTGTCGGGAATGCCTGAATACTCTCTACCGTCTCTGTATTCAAGATGCCCAAACGGATGGCTTGCGCCATCGGCATCAGGATTTTCACGTCCTCATTGATCGCAAAGCCGGAGAGCCGAAAAAATGGCATCCCCTTTGTCTTGAGACTATCTGCAGTATTATCATCCAAAGGGATATAAGCAGCAACACCGTTCTCAAACTCAACGGCAAAGCGTGCCAACAGTTCTCTAGTTTCAGGATCAACAGTACTGCGCTCCACTACTCTACCTTGCACATTCACTTGACACATCTGCTTGACGAGTGCTTCTGCCTGCCATTCAAAAGATCGTATCACCGTGCGGATCCGTTTGACAGCATCGGCATGTGGTATGTCGGTGACTTCTACTGCATGCTGTAAGGCTTTGGCAAAGTTTCCTAAGACACTCCCTTGCCAGTGGACAATCCATTCCTCCAATAGTTTTCCTCGTAGTTTACATTCAAAGAATAACTTATGCGCTTGTATCCTGCCGATGATGCCAAGTCTCTCTGTCTCATCTATCTGCTCAAGGATTTCTTCAACCAATTCAGCGTATTGTGGATTGAAAAACAGTTCGGGAATAGTCAATATCTGTGCTTTAGTGCGTTGCAATGCTGCGGGTTGTGATAAATATCCGCGTTGTTGACACTCAGTATAGACTGGGCACTGTGGGCAGATACTCTCACTCGGATTTCCTCCCTTTTTCTCAAGTGCCTCGCACCGCTCCGGATCCTCACAGACGTTCCCACGTTGGAAGGGAGTTGCCATCCGCACGTCAATAGGTATCTCTTTCACCTGTTCCCACTGGTGCATCCGAGTTTTCCAGCGTGCGAATGATGATAGGTTTCGATTTTGAAAGTGTTCCTCTGCTTTTTCTGCTAAGTCGACGACAGGCAGGTTTAAACAAGTTGCACCGCCGTCGAGGAGATATGATGCTGCTTCGTGGTTTCCGCCACCTGTCCTGGTAACAAGTCCGAGAATACGCGCATTTCCATCGAAAATACTCTGTGTTTGAACAGTATTCTTTTCAGGTGTTTCATAACGTGCTTGCATGTATTCCGGTTTGTGTAGCACCGTAGGTGGACGTTTTACTGCCAACGGGCTCAGTTTCCCGTCTCGTACGGTAAGCATTTCATCGGACACAAATATTCCAGTACCAGGTGTCGGTGGTAGAATGCCGGTATCGTCCC
The DNA here is from genome assembly GCA_965246985.1 of Candidatus Poribacteria bacterium. Lineage (GTDB taxonomy): Bacteria > Poribacteria > WGA-4E > WGA-4E > WGA-3G > WGA-3G. The sequence continues at coordinate 6,066,910 of OZ251998.1, forward strand.
AGACCTCTGTAATTGGAGTGACTTCCATAGGGAGTTCGGTAGTAGGCGTAGATGCGCGGACCCACACGATGTTGTCGCGCTCCCAGAGCAAGACATGTTCATCGCCAACAGGACTATCGGGTTGCCTCCAATGATGGAAATCGTTCTCTTGTCGAGTATAAGAAAAATTGCGCTTCAGAAACGCCTCTTTTGCGAGATCAAGGTTATTTGAACCGAGAGATAGTGGCGCGTTGGCGACAACCTGATCCTGTTCTGTTTTAGGATCACCAGGTTGGTGAAGTTCAGCACGGAGGGCATCAATAGGGGCAAAAAGCACCTCTTTAGCAACCACAGGCGGATCTAAGAGATTTCCAAGGAGTATCTCGTAGCGTGCATCCCATCGGCTATACCCCTCTTCGCCCACAATTTGGAGATAGATGTCTCGTTGATGTGGATTTTCTGGGGTCGGGGTGTACTTATAGATATACTGCTTCGCGTCCTCAGCATTTGGGTGGAGGTATTCTGGAACCCTGCAAGAAAAGCGCAACCCACCGGACTTTGTAAGCACCAACAGCGGGTTTGGTACCGCACTAACAAGCGCGTCAACACAGGCAAGAACGGCATCTGGTGCAGCACATAAGGCTTCATATTTGAAGTTGAGGTCATGCCATCGTGCGCCATCCTGTTCGGACGGGACTCCAGTATATACCTGAATTCCGAACGATACGTGCCACCTCTTTACTCCCCAGTCTTGTGCGCCTTGGCGTCTCAAAAACCGTTCACCTCCAAAATTCCGGGGGCCTCGATCGTTATCAGGGCCGCGTCCGTTCGGCATAAATGAGGTGCTCACCTGCTCCAAGTCAGCGAGTAGCACAGGATACCTCTGCGCGCAATAGACTGTGATCTGATAGGGATAACCGGTATTGTACAACGAAGGCATTACCACTGTCTTCCGCTGTCGAAGCGGTTTCTCGTGCCGTTCACGGCAACGTTCAATAATATTTTCCAAAGAATTCATAAGAAAAAATAGGGATATGAAAACCTGGGTTTCTACCAGGTTCCGGACTTTCTGTTTAATATAACACAATATAATATAACACAACGAAATTAATATTATATATTAACACAAATTTTTCGTTCAGTCAAGTTTTTAAGATAAGAAAAGTCAATAATAGTAAGGTTTTTGAATGTAACCACAACAGGACATAATTGTTAAATTATTAAAAAAAATATAGCGAATTGGCTTGATATTACTTTTGGAGATTTAACTATAAGTTATATCACAAACAGGTATATGACCGCGAGATCGTACGTCGTCCAACAACCTCGTGCTTATGAGACATTATAAACATTTATTGCTGATGGCGTAAACATTTTCAAAAAATATAGTAAAAATAGCGTCCCGAAATTTGGAAAAAGACTGCTCCTCAAAAAGCCAATAAAACCTCCCGAAATTAATAAACTCATGCGTTTTTACAGATTTAATTTGACTTAGACATTGAATTTTAGTATAATTAACCATGTTAGGTATATTTAATTAATATATATATATTATTAATTAAATTGTCTCAACATGGTTTTTAGTAATTAAATTAATATTTTGCTTAGGTGGCAACCTAAGGATATCTATCAGGTATGGCAAATGGTGCGGGTAAATACGATAATTCCCTCTTTTCCGTAGGTGTAACACTCTATGGAAAAGCATCAAAATGAATGTTCAATACCGCGATATGCACTTTGCATCGAAACATTCTGTAGGAACAATTTTTAACCGAGATTCACTACGATTCTCAACAGCGCAGCGGCTCCACAGATTCAAACACTGCCTTATTCCACTGATAGTTACAATTTACCTAAAACTCGCGAACGCTGAATGCGATTCACGTAGATAACTTAGTGTTGCTTCTTGCGCGAGGTATACCACCGCCGCGCTATACAACCCCAATAAACGCTGTATCCAGAGCCATTCAGTTTTCAGTTTTCGTCAATTTTATCGGAGCAGTCACGATTGGGAGATCGCTCCTACAAGAGGTTCTGGTATTTCTCTGTTTTGACCAATGTCAAACTATTACATCCCTCGTATGCGCAGTCAACCGCGCTACTACAAATTCATAATGAAAGGAATTGAATTGAAAAGATTTTACACATTTTTTGTTGTTTCTATTGTGCTCACAGTCTTCAGTGGCTGTAATGACATGATTATACTTCCGAAACCCGTGATCGAATTTGAAAATGATAATTTTGAGACACCTTTTGATATGCTATCTCCTGATTTGCGCGCAACATTTGCACGAGGTGAGGAGGCATTTATGAAGGTCTTTACAGTAGAAGAAGGATTAGGTCCCATTTTTAATCAGGCCGGTTGTGTCAGTTGCCACCCCGGAAATGGTCGCGGTATGCCTGACCTATCACTCATCCGATTTAGCATCGGACATAACCTTCTCCCCGATATGGGTGGACCTCAGCTGCAGGACAAAGCTTTACCCGGTGTCCCTTACGAAATGCTTCCTGCGGGTGTGGATAAATCGACACGACTCCCACCACCGGTTTTCGGGGTGGGACTTATTGAAAATATTCCGGTTGAAACCTTTTTATCCTACGCCGATGAAGACGATACCGATGGAGACGGTATTTCCGGTAGACCCCACTGGGTAACTGCCCCTGATTTCGTGCCGACTACGGAGATTGGCGGCGGACCCGGAGAACAGTTTGGAAGGTTCGGACGAAAGGCATCCGTCTCGTCGCTGGTTCAGCAGACTGCAACGGCATTCCAACAAGACATGGGTATTACCAGCAATTTTCTACAAGAGGAACCTTCCAATACCGGTGACACTGTTCCTGATCCAGAGGTTGAAAGATCAACGGTCATGGATATTGTAGTTTTCATGCGATTACTTTCGCCACCACCCCGTGGTGGGATAACGAAACAAGTCAAATCGGGAGATTCTCTTTTCAACAAGATTGGATGTGCTTCGTGTCATGTCCCAACGCTGCAAACAGGACCGTCTCCTATTGATGCTTTGAACGAGGTAGATGCCCACGTTTACTCTGATTTTCTTTTGCATGACATGGGTGAGGAGTTAGCGGATAACCGTCCTGACAGCGACGCTACAGGGACAGAATGGCGGACGCCACCGCTTTGGGGCACTCGCTTGGTTGCGGAATTCTTGGGTGGCACACCGTTTTTCCTTCATGACGGTCGCGCAACAACGCTTGAAGGTGCCATCCGAGCGCACGGCGGTGAGGCGCAGAAAGCGAAGGAAGCATTTTTCAATCTGTCTGAGGCACAGCAACAAGCAGTTATCGCTTTTGTTGAATCGCTTTAGCAATAAAAGAAACTATCTGACGAAAAGGGTCATGTTTTACACAACCTTACTGACCCTTTCCGTACTGAAATACGCCATAGAGCAAGCACATTGTTATTATGGTAAAATCCGAAAATATGTTGACACTTGAATGAATTGATGCCGATTTCTTCAGTAAAGTCTCACCTTAATACAACCTAATAATTTTTGATGAACAACTCTTTTCCTTTTGCAGCACTCCGTTTCCGATAGTTGTTCATTCCGTATTGCAGTGTCCATTCTTGAATCTCTGCAAAATCGAAAAGTTCTCTGATAACAGGCGAGTCGTCGTAGGTAATCAGCCATTTGTGTGGACACTTCTTCATATTTTCGGCGAATTGTGCGTGGTCAAATGCGGTATGGAGTGCGCCTCTCACTCCGTATAGTTTCGATTCAGTTGCTTTCCAATAGGGCGGGTCCAGAAAGATAAACACATCGTCGCCATTTTGGAAAAGTGCGTCGGTGTAATCCCCGTTTGTGATTTTGACTCCTGAAAGAGGGGGTGAGATATTTTTCACACGTTCAATGGACGACTCTGTGAAACGTTCTTCATAAGCGGATTGTGAATATCCGCCAGAATCCACGACACCAGAGAAGGTAATGCGATTGAGCACGAAAAAGCGCACCGCGCGTTGAAATTCACAGAGCAGGTCTCGATTTTGGCTCAGTTGATCCCTTGCCCGTGTTAGTTCCTCAAACAGGGCGCGCCCGTCTGTAGTAGTCGTGTACGTTTCTGTTAACGCCTCAACCAAATCTGGACCATTGTCTCTTACCTGTTTCCAGAAACAGTAAAGATCATAGTTGAGGTCATTAATCCAATAGGATTTGATACGGTTTTGGAAGAGACTGTGAATTGCAAAAAAGACAGACCCACCACCGACAAAAGGCTCACGAAATTCGGATATATTTACCGGAATAAGCGGCAGAATCTGTTTTAGTGCCCTTGATTTACCACCCGGGTATCGCAATGGGCTTTTTGCTAATTTAGCCATGATGACCTATTATCCATATTTCTAATTTGTTATTTTCACGTGCTTCTTGGTTAAGCAAGCTCAGTCTTTTTTGATATGTTTGTGTCAAGCGATTTTCCGCACAAAAATTAAAGATTTCCTCTGTGGTACAAGGCAAAAACAGGCTGCCAACGAGATTACCCGTTAGTTTTAATCGGGTAGTAAACTCGACGTTCCTTCTCCGATCAACTGCCACTTCTTCCATATTCGCAAAAAGAATCAGTTTGAACAAACCGTCCTTTATGTCATTTTCAGACGGAAGTTTACCCTTGCTACTGTTCTTGGATTCTTGTATTACCAATGCGTCGTCTTCCCAATAAACTTCATCAGCGGTTAAATAATACTGTCCACCGAGATAATTTGAGATGTGGAAAGTCCCTTTAGCATTTTCCTCAAGAGATTCGAGGACGTGTGTCGTTACGGATTCTCTATGGGCAGCTTCGGACGAGCGCAGAAGACTCGCCTCCTTGAAGGATGCTAAACTGAAACGACCATCTACCTTAAATTTTTCAAGGGTCTGTAAGTGGTTTTTAGGACTGTGAACGGCGACGTTTTTCTCTTGGGATATTTTCTTGTATCCAGCAACCGCGTTTAGATAAGTTGATTCAAAATCCTTTTCAAAGTGCGTTGTGTTCCAGTGTAGTGCTGTCATTTGATACCGACTTACCTCAAGCAATTTTTCACGCACGCTCTCAACATTCATGATCTGATTAGTGATTCGATCGGTTGTGCCCGGTTTCCGCTCTGCCTCTTCGTACCGTGCTAAGATGATGTAGATGTTTAAGAGATTCATCCACGAAAATGTGATGAAGTTAATCCGATCATTGTTCTGTGTTCCGGCACCTTCGTCTTTGATAATTGGAATAATCGTGACCTTTTTTGTGTTAAGATGACACGTGTTATAAATCCGGGCAAAAGGATAGGAGCGCGTCCGTTTCGGTGAAATCCACTTTGAAAACGCCAAATTATTTTCGGAACTTCCCAAATTAATCAATCCGTACGACTGTGCTTGGTTCACATCAAATTGTGCAAGGTCGTACACGTTCAGTGTATTTGGACTGAGACAGGAGGTATATGTCACATCTCTAACGAAACCTTTCAAAGAGAGTGTCGTCATGAATGCCTCCATGGGGGAAATTTACAAATGCTCACCTCAAAGCGTGCTATCATTTTAAAATATAGCATACTTTGCTTTAGTTTTCAACACGATCACCAGAAATTTAAGATTAATTCGGTTTCCAGTTTCCGTCTGTTTCGAGGAATCTCGCCTTCCATCCGTAATTCTTTACATCTGAATTTTCTGCTTGACATCTATCTAAAAATCCTCTAAAATGAGAATAGCCAAACCTAAATAGAGAGGAAAATAGAGATATGCCACAAACAGATGCAAATCAACCCAATGTCATCGTTTTTTTCACCGACCAACAGCGGTGGGACACGTCCGGCTTGCACGGCAACCCGCTCGACTTGACACCTAACTTCGACCGGATGGCACAGCGCGGCACACATGTCCATCGCTCATTTACGTGTCAACCTGTCTGCGGTCCCGCACGCTCATGCCTCCAAACAGGGTTATACGCAACTCGCACGGGATGCTTCCGAAATGGTATTCCGCTATCGCCTAACCTCAAGACGCTCGCGCACCACTTCGGTGAGTCAGGCTACGCCACCGGATACATCGGTAAGTGGCACCTCTATAGCGGCGGTGGTACTGGACCGGGACCTGTGCCAGCCGAGCATCGCGGTGGGTATGATTACTGGTTAGCGTCCAATGTCCTCGAATTCACCTCTGACGCGTATCAGACAACGCTTTATGATAATGACAATAAACCCGTCGATCTCCCCGGCTATCGTGTGGACGCGCTCACCGATGCGGTGATACGCTACGTCGATGGGCATAAAAACGAGCCTTTTTATCTGTTTACCTCATACATTGAGCCGCATCATCAAAACCATCTGGACGATTATCCGCCGCCGGACGGGTATCGGGAACGGTACACCGGAAAATGGATACCACCGGATCTTGCCGCGCTCGGTGGCTCGACGCACCAACATTTAGGCGGTTACTACGGTATGGTGAAAAGGTTGGATGAAGCACTCGGTAGACTTCTGGATGCGCTCAAGAGCCTCCACTTACTTGATAACACGATTATTCTTTTTACCTCTGACCACGGCTGTCATTTCAAAACCCGTAACGGCGAATATAAACGCTCATGCCACGAGAGTTCCATCCGTGTGCCGACTGCTTTCCATGGACCTGGTTTCACTGGCGGTGGACAACTCCAAGAACTTGTCAGCCTCGTAGATCTCCCGCCGACGCTTCTTGATGCCGCAGGTTTGGGAGTACCCGCTGAGATGCAAGGCAGATCTGTTATGCCATTGGTACGCGGGGAAACGAATGACTGGCCAGAAGAGGTCTTTGTGCAGATTAGCGAAGCACAAGTCGGGCGCGCTGTCCGGACACAACGCTGGAAATACGGCGTAGACGCTCCGAATAAGAGCGGTGGTAGAGAAGCTGGATCAGACCGGTATGTAGAACAATACCTTTATGATCTTCAGGCAGATCCGTACGAGTTAAGGAATCTCACCGGGTTGCGATCACATGAACCGGTTACAGAGGTCATGCGGGAACGCCTCATTCGGCGGATGCTGGAGGCAGGCGAAGAGGCACCAACGGTCGAACCGGCACCGACGCAACGGAGTGGTCAACGCAGTGTATCTGAAGCAGAGGCGAGAAGTTAAACGGTTTGCTTACCTCGCTTAATTCTAAAGATATGTTTGGTTAGTTCGGAAACCCGTTTTTCGACAACGGAGAAAAACGGAGTAGAAGGCTCATAGTTAGAACCCGAAGCAGGAGTAGGAAGTTAACACGGTTTGTTAACTGCGCTTACTTCAGCAATGTGTTTACTCATTTCAGAGACCCGTTTTTCGACAGCGGAGAAAAACGGAGCAGAAAGGCCCGTAATTAAAAGAATGAAAATTACAGATGTCAAAACCTTGGTCATGGGGACCAGTTGGCGTAATTTAACCTTCGTCAAAGTTGAGACCGACGAAGGCTTGACCGGCATCAGCGAGGTGCGGATGAACAACCGTACAGATGCGCTTGTCGCCTATATTGAGGGTGCGAAGAAGCGGCATGTGATCGGCAGCGATCCGTTCAACACAGAAGACCTCTATCAACGGCTATTTCGGAACGATTACGGTCGCGCAGGTGAAATCGTAGCGACCGGTATTAGCGTTATTGAGATCGCATGCTGGGATATTATCGGTAAGGCGTTGAACCAACCGACCTACCGGTTGCTCGGTGGTGCCTGCCGCGATAAGATTAAGGCGTATGCCAACGGTTGGTATCGCGTTGAACGCTCCACAGAAGAATTTCATGCTGCCGCTAAGAGGGTGATTGAGAAAGGGTATCGGGCACTCAAGTTTGATCCGTTCGGTGCCGGGTATTACGAGCTTTCTTATGAAGAGAAGCTGAAATCTGTCGGACTTGTTGAAGCCGTACGTGATGCAGTCGGGCCGGATGTTGAGATTCTTGTTGAGATGCACGGCAGGTTTAGTCCGTATACAGCGATAGAAATTGCCGCAGAATTGGAGAAGTTCCAACCGAGTTGGGTTGAGGAACCTGTGCCGCCCGATAACATCGCCGCGCTTGCAAAAGCTGCTGACAAGATTAACCTGCCTGTCGCCACCGGCGAGCGCCTTCACAATAAGTATGAGTATCGTGAATTGATTAACCTACAAGCAGCTGACATTTTACAGCCGGACATTACGCAGACGGGTGGTTTTTTGGAAACCAAGAAAATCGCAGCGATGGGGGATATGTGTTATATGACCGTCGCACCGCACAACGTCGGAGGGCCCGTTTCTACGGCAACCGCCTTGCACTTCGCCGCTTGCACCACGAACTTCAAGATTCAGGAACATTTCAACGATTTCTCTGAAGCGTGGGTGAAAGAGGCAGCGACCGGATGCCCGGAAGTTATTGATGGCTATTTTAGTTTGCCCAATGGACCTGGACTCGGCATGGAACTGAATGAGGACCTCATCGCTGAACACCCGTATCGAGAAGGTTCATTCAACCTCTGGGAAGACGACTGGCACAAACGCGAGTATTAGTCTGAACTATTATCAATGGTTAATGGTTTTCAGTTATCAGTTGTCGGTAGGAACAACTTCATATTAGGTGATGCACAGCGTCCATTGTCAGAATCAGGATTTTCAGGATTCAAGGATTTTCAGGATAATTGGGGTACACACAAATCGGGCTTACAAGGTTTCCTTTCACAAGAGTGCTTCGCGAGAATTGCATGGCTCTGATAATCCCATCAACCCCGGTTCTGATAGATGAAGAGAGTAAATCCAGTGAATCGGATAACCCTATAAAACAGATAGGAGTCTATATTAAACACAGATGAGTTTTCATTATAAAGACGGGTATCTCTATTGCGAAAAACTGAGAGTTAAAGACATTCAGGAACAGGTACCCTACAGTCCATTTTATCTATACAGCCTCGCGCAGTTGGAGGCGAACTACGCCGCATATCAGAAAGCACTTGAAGGTATCGACTCAATTATAGGCTATGCGGTTAAGGCAAATAACAACCTCACCCTACTCAAACACCTCAGCGCGCTTAGCAGTGGTGCAGTCCTCGTCAGCGGAAACGAATTGCGGATGTCGCTCGCGGCAGGATTCGATCTGAAACGGACTATTTTAAACGGGAATGGTAAAACACTTGAGGAGCTCAGTCTTGCCATTGAACACGGTGTCCTAATTAATATCGACAGCGAATTCGATTTAAGGCACATTCAGCAGACAGCGAAAGCACTTGACGAACCTGCTAACGTTCTTATCCGCATCAATCCAGATGTGGATCCGGAGGTTCATCCGTATGTTTCCACGGGTATGAAAAACTCCAAGTTCGGCATTCGCAATGAACGCCTTGGTTGGTTTTTAAGCGAAATCCGTAAAGATCGCCTGCTGAACTTAGTTGGTGTCCATTGCCATCTGGGTTCAACGATTAAGAAGGTGCGCATCTTCCGAGATGCCACAGAAATTATGCTCGCCTTCATGCGTGCCATTCAAGCGGAAGGTTTTTCTTTGCGGTATCTGAACATCGGCGGTGGTTTAGGCATAGACTATGAACGGACAGGTGAGGAGATTCCGACACCGTCCGACCTTATCGATTCCGTTCGCGATCTGCTGCCTGAGGACATCACACTTATCATTGAGCCGGGTCGCTCTCTCGTCGGCAATACCTCTGTCTTTGTTAACCGCGTCACTGGTGTGAAGACCAATGGTAACAAGCATTTCATCGTCACCGATGGCAGTATGTCAGAACTCATCCGTCCAAGTCTCTATGATACTTATCAACATATTCAGTTCATCGAACCTGTAAATGGCAAGACTGAAACGTACGATGTCGTCGGTCCTGTTTGTGAATCCGCAGATTTCTTAGGCAAAGCGCGTTCATTGCCGACCCCTCATGAAGGTGCCGGACTTGTCGTTTGCGACGCGGGTGCTTATTGTCATGCGATGAGTTCTAACTATAACCTAAAGATGAGTCCTCCGGAATATCTCGTTGACAGAGATAGTTTTACCTGTATTCGTCGTGTTGAAACATTAGACGATTATCTGCGCCTTTTTGAGGTATAATCTGTTTGGGCAGGGACCCGTGCCTGCCCACTACATCTACAAACGCTCCTCCAAAAACGCAATCCCAGTTTCCAGATCAATCTCATGTTCACCTTGAAAATGATCCAAGACTAATTGATCGCGGTGCCCTGATGCTGCATAAATTTTTTCCAGTTGCCCAAATGCCGATAATGCATCAGACTCAATAAAACACATATCATCTGAACCGATCTGTACCATACACGCCCTCGGTGCGATGAGTCCTGCGACATCGGCGATGTCCCCTGCCTTTCTAAGCCCGAACATGAACTGTGAGCCACACGTATTTCCACGCCCGCGATCGTTCAAAGCGTCCGTCAATGTGCTGAGATAACAGACGATAACCGCCGCGTTAACCCGTTGATCCAAGGCAGAGATGTAGGTTGTCATCGTGCCACCGAAGGAACACCCCATGCATCCCAAGCGACGGCTATCCACCTCAGGACGTGATTGGAGATAGTCCAAACACCGCTGTCCGTCCGAGATATTCAGTTGCAATAGTTGGTAGCCGAAGTATCCGAAAGCGAAATAGGCGATGTTGCATCCATCGCGACCGGGCCGGCGCGCCCATTCATCCCGGTCCTTCCTTTCACCGAAGGATCGCCAATCGGGTGCGATCGTTACAAATCCGCGCTGTGCCAATTCTACGGCGTACTGTTTCTGATAGTCCTCTACGATACCGACTGCGCCATCTTTACCGACCCCGTGTCCGTGTGCACAGAGTACTGCGGGTACTGGATTTTTCGCGCTTGCACTTTCCGGGATTAAGACGTAGGCTGGAATCGAAGAAAACGGATCTGGGTTGAAGATAATCTTTTCCCGCGTGTAGCCATCATGTTGTGTCTGTTCCAAGGTTTCAACTTCCAATGGCAACGCCTCTGGTGAAGGTCCCAAGTCCTTAAGGAGGTTGCCTCGGAACCTCCTTCGCCATTCTTCCCAGTCCAGCTTGCCTGTACCCTCAAAATGAAGGGATGGTGTCGCTTTTAGAAGTTGTTCAACACCTTGCTCTACTGTCAAAAAACGCTGTACCGCCATAATCGTGTCTCCTCTCGTTATAACACAATTCCCATATTAGGATATTGTTCAGTTTTCTATTTTATTATGTATAAAATTAATCAAAAAGTCAAGCGTTATTGCTTCAGAAGCATTCAGTTACCAGTTCGTTGAAGATAGCAACATAGGTTATCAGAAACAAAACGCTTTACATTCCATCAAACATCCGGTATAATAAAAAAGAAACAGAAATGCTGAGTGGAGGTTCGCCCCACTCTAACGGAGAAATATTTATGGAACTTTACGAAGCCGTCAGTCCGCTGGATTTCAGATACTACGGTGGTGATCCCGATTTTATGAAGCGATTGCTGCCCTACGTCTCTGAGGCGGGGTACGTTACGTATCAAGCAAAAGTGGAGGCGGCGTTGGTACGGACTTTAGCAAACTACGGAGTCTGCTCATCAGCCATTGCCGATGAAGTGGAACAAGCAGTGGATTTAGTAACAGCAGAAGAGGTTTACGAGGAGCAGTCGCGGATTCGACATAATATCCGTTCGCTGGTTAATGTGATCCGGCGAAAGATTAGCCCAGAAGCGCGCCCTTATGTCCATCTGTTCGCCACTTCTGCAGACATTTTGGACACTGCGACTGCCTTGCGGTTCAAAGCACTCACCGAAAATGTTATCGTTCCTGATTTAGTTGCATTAGAACAGCAACTTATTGGATTGGCGCGCGAGCATGCAGAAACGGTACAAATCGGTAGGACGCACGGACAGCACGCGGAGCCGACAACGTTTGGCTACGCACTGGCACTCTATATCAGCCGTCTCGGCACACGCATTGAGAAGATCCATGAGGCAGGCCAAAACTTGCGCGGTCAATTTTCAGGGGCGGTGGGTGCATTTAACGGACTCGCGCTGATTCATGAACAACCTGAGCAGATTGAGGCGGATTTTCTCGCACTGCTCGGCTTGAAGCCGTCCGATACACACACATCAACGCAGTGCGTAGAACCGGAGTTTATTTCTGACCTCGCGTATCATATCACAGCGGCATATACGGTGCTTGCGAACTTCGCCGACGATATGCGACACCTCTATCGCACTGAAATCGCCGAGGTAGGCAGAAAATACAACCCGCAACTGGTAGGTTCATCAACGATGCCGCATAAAGTGAATCCAGAGGCATACGAAAACATCAAAAGTTTGTGGAAAGCGTTTGTGCCGCGCATGCAGACCGTTTTCATGGATAGCATCTTAGAACATCAACGCGACCTGACGAACTCGGCATCGAGCCGTTTTTTGACAGAACTCTTCACGGCATTTGATTACGCTATCTATCGACTGCGACGTGCGTTAGACGAGATGGACGTTAAAGCGGACAATATGCAGGGAAACCTCGCTCTGAGCGCAGAAGACACCATTGCGGAACCGATCTATCTGTTAATGGCATATTACGGATTTCCCGATGCGTACGATCACACCCGAAAATTGATAGGACAGGTGCACCAGACCGGAAAAAGTCTGACAACACTATTATGGGAAGATGAGACATTTCGACCTTTCTTGGAAAAATTGACAGAACCGCAACGAGACGCACTGCGAGATCCAACGAATTATATTGGTGCCTCGGTACGGCGAACCTACGCGACGTGTGATGAATGGGAGAATCGGATTTTGAACCTATCGTCCTCACACTAATCGCCTCATCAAACCTTCGCCGATTCCTGATTTGTTCTGTACATCTCACGAGGTAATGGAAAATGTTTGATATTACCTACTTAGGACGGCGATGTTTCCGTTTCATTAAACGCTACCCGCGCATATCAACAGCAGTGAGTCTGCTGCTGGTTTTCTGCATCGGCATTTGGGTAGGTCGGACAGTTCAGTTTAGTAAGATAACTGACTATTTCCGTTCCTATACCGATCCCGAGATGAGCGATGTGACGAAATCGGTTGAGCGGGGCATTACCCATCGACAGATATTAGATAACGGCGTGCTGATGAACATCCTTGCCATATCACCAGATGCAGCGGATATTCGTCCATATCGTGCGTTGAGTGCAGGGATCGGTATGGAATCGTTGATGTCACTCGCGCAGCGGCACAAGGCATTCGCTGCCATAAACGGTGGTTTCTTTGAGATGGCTGGGACATTTCGTGGCGAGTCTGTTGGCGCACTGAAAATTGATGGTGAATGGGTAAGCGAACCAGAGCAAGGCAGAGCCGTCATCGGCTTCCGAACAGTTGATGGGAAGATTGAGTCATACATCGACAGGATCGCCTTACGGCAGGAACTCGTTTTGCCAAATGGGGTGACATTGCCAATTGATGGTATAAATCGGAATCGTGGTCAACATGAATTAGTCATTTACCGACCACAGTTCCATGCCGTAACGTTGACAACGCCTAATGGTGTGGAAGTTGTCGTCCGAAATGGAGAAGTAACCGGTATCTACGATAAACAGGGCAGCTCACGCATTCCAGCAGATGGTTATATTCTTTCCGCAAGTGGTAAAAAACATAGAGATTTATTGGCACACATCAAACAGGGCGATGCTGTCCAGATTCGTGAGACGGTAATCCCTGAACGCATCGGGGATAGCAACTTATGGGCAAGTTTCGTGCATATTATCGGCGGCGGTCCGTTACTATTACGAGATAGTGTTGCCCCTTCCACGCAAGCATACGAACGTGAAGGGTTTGATCAAGCGTTTCACAGTTTTTGGCATCCACGCACAGCAATCGGTAAAAAGGCAGATGGCACGCTCCTCTTTGTAACAATAACAGCAGCAGAGGCAGGTGTCCGACGGGGTGTTATGTTACCGCGACTCTCGGAACTTTTTCTGGAATGGGGTGCAACGGATGCCCTTAATCTTGACGGCGGCAATTCGTCAATGTTAATCATTCAGGACAAGGTCGTGAGCGTCAAGCGGGTGGACTCTACTACTAAGCCTCGTTCTGGGGATCAATTAAAAGGGGTTTCGCGTGGCAGACCAACCCCAGAATCTGCGGATCAACTACAACGGGCTTCGCGTGACAAACCAATCCCAGAAAAGGCGCGAGCAGATCGGAACACGAAGACGGCTCGTGGGAATCGCCGAATTCGTCCGATGCCGAAGCAACAGGGACGTGCAATTGCAGATGCAATCTTGATTTTTTCAAAGCCTTAGGTTATAATAGAGTTAGGAATACTTTAAAAGTAATACTTCATCGTGGGTGGATAGCCGAAGAAAACACACATCTTCAAGGTAAAAGAAGCGGATTAGGGACGAAAAGCGTGCAAATTGGCACTCAAATTTGGAAAATCTATCTTGATACATGCTGTTTGAGCCGATTTTTTGATGACCAAACGCAAACTCGAATCCATCGTGAGACGCAAGCTACCTTGTTTTTGTCCAATAAGTGTGGGAAACCATACCGTCTCTGATGAGGCACAAACCCACACACCCATTGAGGAAATAATACCCAATTAACTTGATTAGAAGTCTTTTGATCAAGTCAGCATTGCGAGGCACAGGGACCTCGCGCTACAAATGGGGTTAATTTGGTATAACACCTCAAAAGGTAGAAAATAACTTCTACACACCTTTGAGAGAAAAAGGAAACCAAAACCGCGATTTTTAGCACTTTTCACGCACGCAAGACCGTTTGAAAAAGTGGGTTTCCTGCTGTAGTGAGAGTTTCAAAGGTAGGGTGTTATGATTTGAGACCTTTGCTCCTTCTTGAAAGCAGATAGGGACTGGGATTGATAACCTTTCATTGATCAACTCGCTCCCGATGTGCTTGGACAAAAACAAGGAAGCTATTGATACAATCCTCGAAACTTTTCGGTCCGGACGATGGGAGTGGATTGTTAGTAAAGTTTTGGAAACGGACGCGCACAAAATGACAGACCTTGAGATTTATGAATTCGGAATTGAACTTCTCATTGATAAACTCGGTCCCGCCGGAATGATGCGCTTCTTCTGGCAAAGCGACCCGGGCAAGGGTAATTACTCCGTAGACCGCCACAGACTACCCCAACCAGATATGGACGCGATCGTAAAGGAGATTCAGCAGGTCCAAGAGACAGAACAGCCACATAGGAAAAAATGGGCAGCTACCTCTTGCCAAGTGAATACTCAAAAGATGACAGATATTGAGGTTTATGAACTCGGCATTGCTTATCTTAAAGATGAGTTTGGTCCCGTTGGTTTTCCCCGGTTCCTTTCACAATGCGAACCGCTCACCGGCGATTACTCTGTAGATGAGCATAAACGTCCGATGCTGAGTGTTGATATGATCCTAAAGCAAATTCAACAAGCGCGAAAGACTGAACAGGAAGATTGAAGTGAAAATCTGAGACCTCGCCTCTGGCACGATAAACAAAAATAGATCAGAATAGGAGGAGAAAAAGCCGTGTTAAACAATAGCAGAACCCCCAAATCCATCGAAAAAAAATCTATATCTGGCATGGAACCGAAGTCAGCTTTACTGTCAAGACGCTCTTTCTTCAAGGGATCCGTTGGGCTTGCTGCCTCCGCGATTGCGGGGGGAGGATTAATTTTGCCAGCACAAGCACAGTTCAGATCCCGAGAATATCTCCCTTACAATGCCAGCCGAGATATCCACTACGGCACGCGATACGGGGTGATCGAACACCACTATCCGGAGATGAACCCGACAGGCGAGAAGTTCACCTTTGTCAGACTCAAGTATCCCGGCGGCGATTGGTATACAAATATCGTCAACTATTATCGCTGGCAATCGGATTTGAAGTTCACACGGGAGCTCGCGAAAAATACGACGATAGATGTTGAAGTGCGCGAGAACCCACAATATGTTGACATTGATGATGAAGGGCTATTTGCCTATCCGTTCCTCTATATGACAGGACACCGTGGGATTCGGCTTTCCACTGAACAGGTGCGTAAACTGCGAGATTATTTTGATCGCGGCGGTTTCCTCCATGTTGAAGATTGTGACGCACGTCTCAACGGTGGGCGCGGTGGTTTGCGTCCATATATCTATGAGATGCTGCGGAAAGTCTTCCCGGAAAAGAAGTTGGAACGTTTAGAGATGAGCCATCCAATTTATCACACGCTCTATCAGCACGATGAGTATCTCGGTGGCGATAAGCGCATTCCGGGTATCTCCGATCACGACGAAGCGATCATGGACAACGATCGTGTGATGGTCTACTTCTGTCCGAGTGACCTGAATTGTGCCTGGGAAGGTAGAGAGTGCAACCCTGGTGGTGAAGAGCAGCGAAAATGGGCATTTAAACAGGGAATGAACATCGTCGCGTATGCCCTCACACGGTAAATTCAATAAGTCTATCGGTTGTTGGCTCTTAACTGATAACTGAAACGAACGAGAGGAAAACCATGAAAATGAATTTTAGATTGGCTTGCAAGTTACGCCAAAAATGTACGTCGCTTTGTCTCGTAATTCTGATCATTGTTCTTGCCCCGTACGCCAACGCGCAAGAACGGTTTTCAGATGCAGTCGGTCCTGTTACCGTTCAAGAGGTAACGGCAATAACCCCCTTGGTCGTGCCATACATCACATGGGGCGGGGAAGCAGCACTCTTCCATGCCAACGGTGGGCTAACGACTCGTCCGGGTACCATTATGGCGGAACTCGGGATGAATCTCAAGTTAGTACCGGGTGACAACTTTCAACAGCAGGTGCGTGACTATCTTTCAGGCAAATCTCCGTTCCTGCGTGGCACTTTTAGGATGATAGCCCAAGCAAGCGAAGCCGTTGGAAAAGATGCCCGTACAAAACCGGTCGTTTTTGGTCAACTCACATGGTCGGCAGGTGACCATTTCGTTGGCCGTTCCAACATCCGGAAGATATCTGACCTCAGAGGCAAAAAGATCGCTATCCAAAAGGGCGGACCGCACGTTGGGATGCTCTATGATATGTTGAAGACCGCCCGTCTTTCAAAATCACAGGTGGAAATCGTTTGGGTGGACGAATTAACAGGTGCCAAAGGACCAGCAGAACGTTTCCGAAATGACGCAACTATCGCAGGCTGTTTTGTAATAACCCCTGATATGATTGGATTAACAGGCGGTCCTGAGAACACCGGGACCGGTGCTGAAGGCACTGTCAAAGGCGCGCAGGTCGTCCTCAGTACTGCGACACTCTCTCGTTCTATTGCAGATGTTTACGCCTGCCGCAAGGATTTCTACGACGCTTACAAACCGCTTGTTGAGCGTTTCTTCGCCGGTTACCTAAAAGGTGCCGAAGAGGTTGTAGCACTCAAAAAAGTCTACGAAACGAGCGGCTCCCAAAAATACACGCAGCTTCTGACGACGATGCAAACGATCTACGGTAAAGAAGTGCTGCCTACTCTTGAGGAGGATGCACACGGTTTAATCGCGGATTGTACCTTCGTTGGGCAACCGGGAAATATTGCCTTCTTCAACGATCCGAGTAATACCATTTCCGGATTTGAAGGCTTCAATAAAGCAGGATTGGATATGGCAGTGAACTGGGGGTTTGCGAGGGAGAGATATGCGCTGATTCCCTCCGATTTAGATTTTAACTCCTCAAACTTTAAGAATCTGCTGACGACAACCGTAACGGCGCCTGCACAATTGAAACAGACACGTTTCAAAAAAGAGACAGTGCGTGCCGAAATTGAATCGTTTAATGAAGATGCCGTGCTCGACGAAAAAACGCTTATCTCGTTCACAATTCAATTTGACGCGAACCAAGATACGTTTAGCGATGCTAAATACCAAGACGAATTTGACAGGGTTGTTGAACTCGCCTCCAAATATGGGAACGCCGCTATCGCCATAAAAGGACACAGTGATCCGTCTCGAACACTGAGCGTACTAGTTAAAACGGGACTCCAAACAGGTATTTTGAAGCGGACCGGCACGCGAGGCAGCTACAAATATTTCATGGAGGGTAAGTCTTTTAGCTTGGAAAACACTGCCAACCTGATCCGTCTGATTCAGCAGAAGAAGTTTGACAATGGTAGTAACATTGAAAGCCCCTACCAAGTGATGCGGGCTGCCCTGAAACTCTCCGAGCAGCGGGGGCAAGTGGTTAAACAGGCAATTATTGCCTATGCACGCCGCAAAAACGCACGCATTGACCCAGACCAGATTGTGCCAGTAGGTGTCGGAATTAAGGAGCCTGTCATCGCAAAGCCGACCAGTCCTGCTGAAGCAGCAGAAAATCGGCGCGTTGAATTCGCGCTGATTAAAGTTTCAGCGGAAGCCGTTGCAGTCTCCGATTTTGATTTTTAGCGGGAATAGCAGTCAGCCATTAGCCATCAGTTATCAGAAAGAGAATGTCCGTTGATCGACACCTTTTACTGACAGTTTCGGATGGCTTCCAAAAGTTGACGGTTCCATGACTATAGATAGGGTTTCTTATGAAATGTATTCTAACTGCCGGCTCCGGCATGCGATCTATTTTCCTATTGAGTCTGCTTATTTTTAGTGCCCAGATTTGCAGTGCTGACGATGATATTCATAAAGATAACATTGTTGTGATTCTCGATGCCTCCGGTTCAATGCAGGATAAGTTTAGTGGCGACCGGACGAAATCGAAGATGGAAGCAGCAAAGGAAGCATTACAAGAAGTATTGGCAAAAGTTCCTGACGACACATATATCGGATTATTAGTGTTTAGTGGTGCCAACATCCAGAACGAATGGATGTACCCGTTGGGAGCAAAGGACACGCAAAAACTGATAGCAGCCATTCACCTACCACAACCGAGTGGGAACACGCCTTTAGGGAAATATATCCGAATTGGCGCAAACCGCCTCCTCGAACAACGGGAAAAACAATACAACTACGGGAACTATCGGTTGTTAGTTGTCACAGATGGTGAGGCTTCGGATGCTGATAAAGTCAAACACTACACGCCCGAGATCCTCAACCGTCAGATTCGGATTGATGTTATCGGTGTTGATATGAAGACCGATCACATGTTGGCAAAGGTCGTAGATAGCTACCGCAAGGCAGATAATCCGGGAGAGTTAGTGGCAGCGGTGTCGCAGATTCTTGCGGAAACCGGCGATACGGGGACGGATGTTGGGGGTGAAGATGCTTTTGAATACATTGCGCCGCTTTCATCGGAAATCGCTGTGGATTTGATTCAACAGCTAACAACACCACCGAGTAATATGGAAATCGCTGTAAAGCCCATGGAAGTGACACCGACACAAACGACAACACCGAGAAAATCTCCGACACCACAGCGACGTGATACTGGAAACCAAGGCACCCTATGGTTTGTTGCGATTCTGGTTGTGCTTTCCGTTATCGGTTTCTTGGTTTTCAGAAATAGGAAATAGAAACTATGGACGCTGGTAAGAAAAAACGCCTTATCATCATGGTAGCAAGCTGGCTCGTTATGATCGGAGTAATTGGATTAGCCTATAAATTTGTCGTTGAACCGTGGCTCCGAGGTGATCTCGTTAAAGAGACGAGCACGCAACGTTATGCACATAACATCAAGGTGGCACACGACTCGTTTCCGGGATATGCGATCCTTCGCTCTCCTGCTGTTCAGAATTTGCTCGACCGTCAAGGAATTAAACTCTCGTTCGTTGACGATAAAGCCGATTATATAGGGAGAGCACGCGCGCTAAAAAGCGGTAAGGTTCAGATGGCGGTTTTCACGATTGATGCCTACCTCAAGGCAGGTAGTGTTATCCGTGAGTTCCCCGGTTCAATCGTCCTCGTGATTGATGAATCTAAAGGTGCAGATGCGATTGTTGCGTATAAGCGCGGTGTTCCGCAAATACCGAGTTTGAGCAATCCTCGGGCGCGTATCGTGCTGACTCCAGATTCACCGAGTGAAACACTTGCTCGAATTATGATTAACAAGATGAGCCTGCCAAGTCTGCCTGCCTCGTGGGCAGTCGAGACAAACGGTGCTGAAGATGCCTATAAGAAACTCAAGTCCGCTGACCCAGATGAACCCCATGCCTATGTCATCTGGGAGCCCTACGTGACGAAAGCATTGGCTATTGAAGGCGTACATCTGCTGTTAGACAGTTCAAAACTGAAAGGCTATATTGTTGACATACTGGTGGTTCAGCGCGAATTTTTGGATTCACAACGTGAACTCGTCACACACGTTGTCCAAGCGTATCTCCGAGCAAACTATGACTACAATAACCAACCCGATGGCTTAGCCTCCTTGATTCAAGCGGATGCTAAGCAGTATGGCGACTCGCTTACCCGAAATGAGACGGATAAATTGGTCAAGGGTATTGAATGGCGGAACACGGTTGAGAATTACGCGCATTTCGGAGTGATTCCCACAGCAGAAGCAAAAGGGGCAGAGAGGCTGGAAGCGATGATTGCTAAAATTACGCAGGTACTGGTGCAGACGAATTCAATCTCCGCCGACCCTGTGTCAGGAAATTACGAGCAGCTATTTTTTGAGGGTATTTTGCGATCACTGCACCACGATAAATTTCACCCCGGTATGTTGAACGCAAGTGGCACTGATGGGTTAGATGGTATTTTTGTTGGCACGACACCCACAGAGCAGGTACGAGAAGAGGCATCATTAAATCCACTTTCTGATGCAAATTGGAATGCGCTCGCGCCTGTTGCGGCGATGAAAGTAGAACCGATCCAATTCGGACGTGGAAATGCACGGATTCTTCCAAATAGTGAACGCGCGCTGAAAGAACTCGCTGCTACTCTGAAATCGTTCCCACAGTACTATCTCAGAGTAGTAGGCCATACACGTCAGGAGGGAGATCCGGCGGCGAACCGGATTCTCGCCTTACAACGTGCTAAGGCAGCAGCACAATCTCTGAGAAATTCTGGTATCGCCAATCACCGCATCCGTGCTATAGCAAGCAACCAAACTTCCACCCAGATGCGCGGGGCAGCAGCACAAAGCGTTACATTCGAGCTCCTCGGAAAACCGTATTGAGGAATAGTTGTCAGTTATCAGTTATCAGTTTGCCTCACAGTGAGAGTTAAGAGGTGCTTTGATCATCAAACCCGCTTTAACTGAAGATTGATAGCGAACGAAGTGATCGGACTAACAACTATAAAAAAAATTGATTGATCGGAAATTGTTTCGGAAGAAATTCCTATTTCATCTTCTTGGCAATTCTTACGTTCTCTTCCCTTTTGCCGCGGGAGGCTCCATCGCTTTTGCATCTTGGGTATTCAATTTAGAACCGAAAATACTCTATCTATTCGGCAGTGCGATCCTCAGCATTTTGGTGCCTATCGGGACTCTGATTAGTAAGTGGGCAACTGGTACGGATGACATTGCCAAACAGGTTCATAGTGAGATCCTTCAGGAAGTCCAGCAAAAACAGGAAGACGAACTCAACATCTTACATGAACAACTTGAAGCGGATGGCGATGCCCGAACAGAAACGATGCTTGAAGAACTCCGTGCCTTGCATAAGTCCTTTCAGGAGGAAGCCGGCAGTGATGGATGGATAGGCACACTCCCTATGAGTGTTAGAGCTGACATCACCGACAAAGTTTCTGAACTCTTTACACAAGCAGTACGATGTTTGAAAGACACACTTAAAATGCATCAAAAATCAACCGATACGCAATTGGGAACCACCGTCAAAAATGTGCTTCAACAACATCGCGAACAACAGATTGAAGATGTTCGGCAGACGATTATTCAACTTTCACACCTCTACGCCCGGGTCCTAACGCTCAATCCTGAAAGCGATGAGACAGAACTTACCCGTCTCCGCTCTGAACTCGACGAAAGTCTCGCCTTTGCCAAACAGGTTGAGACGAAAATACGTGAACTAACGCCACATAATTATGATGTGCTCCAAACAAAAAATGAAGAATAACCACAGTAATAAAGAAAAGGACGAAACTTATGGCGCACCACACATGGCACTATGACAACATTCCGAGCAGCTGGGAACCTGTTTTAGAACGTTTAAAGAAATTTGAAGTACTCACGCAGCAAATCAATAAAGGAAAAAAGGAACAGAGAACCGATTTAACCGAAACGCTTAAAACGTTCTATACACAACATGAAGCATTGATGTCGGATACATGTGCACGCTTACAGCATGCGCCGACACACTGTGATGAGGCGATTTTAGACACCGCATTTATTGAGGCTGTCTGGCTGTCCCTTGACCACTATCCGGCTTTAGTGCATCATCCAGAGATTGAAAATTTAGACACTGCTGGTTCTAAAATCTTCACGCTCTTTATGCCGGATGCTCCGACGACCCCGGATAAACGAGAAGCCTTAAAAACTCAACTCCAACATACATTCAATCTGGATTCGGGAGCAGTGGATAGGCTAACCGAGCGACTGTCCATACGGACAAGCCCGCTCCGCCATCGGCATCAAATTATGAAGAGCTTAGAAACTCGCTTTAATCTGATGTCCGATAATCCGAAACTCGACGCAGATATCCTGCACCTTTTTCAGTCATTATATCTCGGTGCCCCCTTTGAATCAGGCGATGTGAAGTTGGTGAAAACTTCCTCTGTGCTCTATTTTTGTCTTCCTACTGAACAACGAGAGAAGGCAGAGGACCCCAATATGGGCACAGATGAACAGAGCGGAGAAAACAAAATACTGCAACGCCCGAAAGCCTATTATGAAAAGCTTCTGCGAAAAATTTGGGAAGTTGAACCGTTTGCACATTTTCCTGTGTTCGGAACCTTTGATGCAGAATACTTAGATTTAACTTTGCGTCAGCAGATCTCTACTGACACTGAGCTGCCTTTGGAATTGGTCACGTCAACGTTGACGCGTATGATCGGTGTGCTTCCTTTAGAGGAACTTGACAAATATCTAATTCACGATACTTGGGGCCATCAGTGGCAGGAAAGTCTACTCGATTTTGAGGAACCGTATACCGAATTGACTTTGTTTAAACGCCCATTATCCTTAACGGAAACGGCTTCAGTCTTAGGAGAGCAGACTTCGTTCGCTGATACATTCGGCAAAACTGAGGCAGGGACAATAGAACTTGATCCAGCCAAGTTACAGCAATTCATAGATGCAGAATTGTACGAACGCGCGATCATTGCCTTTACACCGATTCTCGCTGAAATGTTGGCGGATGTTGTGGAATACAAGTTCTTAGAACTACATCCCGAACAGGAACACTTACTGCCGAGTTCTTCCTTACTCAAAGCGTTTCCGAGCAAACTGGATTTGACACTCGTAGATCTGCATACTTGCTTTGCACACGCCTCTGAAGTCTTCCAAAACTGGGTCACCTCTGAATCAACGCAACAACAATTACATAAGGAAATTTGCGAGAAACTTAATATTCCAAACGATGCGACAAGACATAAGGAACTCTCGCAAATCCTCAGCACTGCGGTCGAACTCTGTAAAGCGCAGCTTCACTCCTTTTATGAACCAGAATGGGCGTGGGAACAAACCGAAGACGGGCACTTAAAACCGAATGCCTTTAGTTTAGCGGCACTGAACTTTCTCCGAATCCACACAGCACTGATTCAGACATACGAAGATCTCTCACAGATCGAGACACCGTATGGTTTCAAAGATATTCTGGTATTGGCGATGGGCACCTTCTTTGAAAAAAATCCACAGCAGAACATTTGGCAACTTGATAGTTTCTTAACAGAAGCGTTTCTCCCACGCTGGCAGAAATTGGCTGCTGCGAATTTGAGAGTTTGAACAAACGATAAATGTTATAGCGCACTTCAATCTAATAATTCGGATTTTAATGACGAATCGTCCCTATAGATGCATAAAGAGTTTTTCTCGGAGACGTTCATAAGCGAGATTCGCGCCAGCGATGTTGCCGGAAGCCGGTCCTATCTGAAGTTGAGCAATGGTGCCGGAACCGAAAAGATTCTGGACGGGGTAGAACTGTAAATCGTCATCAAGGCGTGGTAAACCTCGGACGAGTGGGATCTGGTGTTGTGTGACCAATTCCTTTAGAAAGCCGTAACGACGCAGATTGAATTGATACCCTGTCGCCAAGATGACGCGAGACACATCCTTAATGATACCTCGCGTCGTTTCAATTTGCAGCCTTTGTGCCGATGGACATTCTTCCGCCGTGCCGATGTTACGGACACAGGTTTCAGGATAGAGGTCAACGTTTGGCGCATTCATCAACGCCTCCATCACATCAGGAGTAATACTCCCTTCCCCCCTGTTCTGCTGAATAATGTCGTAACGCCGCCGAAAATCGGTCTCGCTTGCAAATTCGGCGAGTGCCTTGGGACCTAACCACACCGGCGGAAAATCAAACTGTTCTGTTCTTAACTGCTTTCGAGCGATCAGTGCCACGCTATGTCCGCGTTCACTCAAGCTTTTGGCGAGTGTCCCTGCTGTTAATCCACCCCCAACGATGACAATTTTTGCTGGCGAGGTTTCCCCCACTGCTAACACAGAAAATTGGGAGGCGTGTATAACCTTGTTAGGGTATTGGCGTTGCCATTGCGTGAACGCCGGCGGCACGTAAGCGCAATCGTCAGCACCGATGGCGAGGATAACACAACGACTCCGAAACCCTTCATTGTCCGTTGAGATGAGGCGGAACGGAAACGGACCAGCACCTTTGTCCCACCGTAATTTTGCCACCTCAAATTGATAGTAGACTTGATGTTTGGTTAGTTCAGTAAGTGCATCATTGCAGAAGTCCCAAAAGAGTTGGGTGGAAGGTTGTGAATATGGAGGTGCCAACTCACTCGTTCGGTCATGACGTTCTGCATATTCCACGATACCCAGTGCATCCGGGGAAATGTGGTGAACAGCAGGGGAACGGAGAAATGTCATACCTTGGCGTTCTGTCTTGCATCGCCATTCGGTGAGCGGCTGTGGATATCGATCAACGATCGCGAGATGTTTTGCTGCTGTCGGAATTTCTCGGAGCAGTCGAAGCGCAATAGACACGCCGTGTATTCCGCCACCGACAATGGTAATCGGGATGTTCCGATGTGCTAAACGGCATTCGGCGGGAATGGCTGTCGGAGCCTGTCGGAAACCGTTGGCTTTCAGCAAGAGAGTATTGGATTCACCAGTCCCTTTTTCTCCTGACTGCTGACTGCTGATTGCTGATTGCTGATTGATCTTCATGAGACAGCAACCTAATCCGTATTCGGTCCGGGTAGATGGAAGCTTTTAAGCGCGAAAGTCTGTGAGGATAGTGCCTCGGTCGCTCGGTAACGACTGTATCTATATTGAACGACTCCAATCGATGGCGCGACCCAATAAATCGCGGGTGGACTAATCAAGAAGCTTGATGGTTCTGGACTATCCCCGTAAACCGCCTCCTCGTGAACGACATAAGTGGTGTAACTGCCTGCAGGGACGGTGACCAGTACATCTTTCTCAGCAACATAACGCGTGACCTCCACCGGTATGCCGGCAGTCTTCTCAAAAACAACCCACTCTTTTCCAACCTTCAATGGAAAATCCCAGAGACGGCGCGGTGGGAAATGTTTGTAGTGCTGTATTGTAATCCCAGTAGGTCGGTCAGGTAGGAAAATGTCAAACGCGGATTCCACTAATGCTTGCGGTGTCTTGGAAAAGTAGGTCGCAAAAATTGGAAACGGGAATACATCCACAAATTCGGTGTCAAACCGTAAATAGAAGGCATTTGCGACCAAGTGGTCAACAGCCTGCCAGTTGAATTGGTCGGGGTCACCCGGACTAATTGGACTAACAGTCATCTGCCGATGTGTCGTTCCACCGACATCGCGTGTGCCTTCGACTCGGAGCGTGAATTCCTCGTCGGTATCAACGTTGATATAGGTCCACGCGGACCCTGTATCCGTTGGGAAGTCAATAGCGTGTAAACGTCCGGTTGTATTAGGAGGCGGCAGCGAGGTTTCACCATGCGGGTCAATTAACCCTTCGTCTCCGCAACTACAGAGGAATAGTAAGAGAAATATAATAGGAATGGCTATCAGCAATCGACTGTCAGGGTCCAGTAAAGAGGAGATCCGTTTATCAGAGGGATCTTTTCTGATCGCTATTCTTTCTGATAACTGATGACTTTTCATCATTTCACCACACAGAATTTTCCGGTACTTTGGAAGCCGTTCCCATCGGTTGCTCGGAAGAAGTAGAGTCCGGTGCAGACCATTTCGCCGCGTGCGTTTGTGCAATCCCATTCGGATGCATTGTCAAGTACCTTAATTAAGTTCCCTAAAGCGTCGTAGATTTCAACGGTTAAGCCTTTCGGATAGAACGATAGGTGTGTCCCCTGTCCGGCATAGAGCGGGTTAGGTGCGACTGTGACATTTCGATTCGCACTATTTGCGACATAGTTGAAGGTTTGCCCTTGCCAGATTCGGGTGCCTGTTACGCCAGTTGGAGTCTGTCCGAGAATTTTATAGAGATAGACACCTGACGGTGGAAACCCGTTGGTGCGGAATGTTCCGATCCATTTTGTTTCGGTTTTCTGCGTTAAAAAGACGGTATAACTATCTTTATTAGGACTTTCCACTGTTAGGTGCGGCGCGCCTTGTAGCGGTAGTGTGCTTTGCACTTCAACCTGCCACGCCCCTGTGCCGTGTGATTGTGTCTGAACAAAGAAGGCAGGTGCATCACTCGGCGTATCAAACCTTGGTACAATGTCGTTTGGTGCGATGCTCGGTGTGCCCATAATTCCCATCGCGTTAACAGGCACAACAGCATAGTAATAGTGGGTGTTGTCTGGATCAAAGAATATACTATTAACAACATCCTGAAAGACAGCCGTGTCTTCAAACTGAGTTTGCGTGATGTCCACACGTCCGACGATCTCTATATCGTCTTCAGGGATACCGTTACCGTCTCGGTCAACGGCAGCGAGGACTTCATCGGGGTCCTGAAAGGGTTGCGGAACATCCGTTTCGCTCTGTAGTACATAGCGTTTCCTCACGATTGCCACTTCCCGTATACCAGTCGGATTGTCAACATTCCACGTCACGATGGGTCCATTGCTGCCTTGGGAAACCTGTGCGTTGGCAAGCGTTCCTGTTGGTGGCGTACCTGCCGTATAACTGACAGCCCCACCGAAAGTCCCACCGGGAATGATAACCTGTTCAACATCAGGATGCATATTGATAAGAATAAGCGCAATCTCCTGAATATCTCCGCCGAAATCTTTGAAGGTCATCTGTGCCTCTTGGGAACGTTGATAGGTGAACGCCTCTCTGACTTCGGTAGTACCGTTCCGTTTTTTGACGATAAACTTGGCAGCCCATCCACGTAACCCCGTAAATGTGTGTCGATCCAATTCCCTCTGAATTCTTGTTCGGTCAGTTTGTGTCAGATTGATCATATCTATAGGTGCGAGGTCTGCTCCATCAATTTTGATTGCGAATTCTGGCATAACACCTGTAGGTTTGAAGACAATATATCTTGACGAGAAATGCTCAGGCATGGACTCCGAATTGAAATCGGTGTGGATTGGATAACTGGTGTGGACATCGTTTGGATGAATAGCGACCGGAGGAAAACGATGTGCGTACTTGTAGCCGGGCATATCGGTTGCCGTATTAGCGCGATTGCGTGTGAAATAATTCCATACCGTGAAGGTCTTGAACGCCTCGGCGAGGGTGGTGCCGTTGTCGGTAAAAACATCGTAGAAGTTCCCCATCTCGCGATAACTCCCATCGGTGGTATTTCCATAAAACTGCCGGACAATATCGTATCCGAAGCGTTCCGCCATATATAACGTCCATATAACGGAACCGTATTCGTGGTCGCCGATGCGACTTTCAAGTGAGATATCGGGAATGCGAAACCAGCGGCGGAGCTGATGGGTGTAATAGTTATAGGAATCGGTTTCGTTAGGCTCATCGGGATCGGGGAGCGTATCGCCATCGTCCATACGTCCGCCATCGTAAGTCATCACTTCTATCCACGTTGCGGATGCTTCCATGAACCATATCGGCATATAGGCGTTGTAGCCAAACTGGACCCCGTGTAGGAATTCGTGTGTGCAAGTTGTTTCAAGATAGCGGATTCCCTCAGATTTGCCGACGTAATCATAGATGCGGGAATTGATCATGAAATACGGTGCGACGGTCAGTGCGGTAGATAAGACGCGTCCTTCAAACCAATCCGCCGTAGTAATGCCGAGTGCTGGGAAGGTAAAGAGATAGACATCATATTTATGATTGCCGCCATTCTGCGCTGCCCAGAAATCAATATAGGGGACCTTGAATCCCATCAGGTCGATTTGGACGTGGTAGGCGCGTTCCATCGCATCAGCACAGAGGTCTACATAATCAGGCACACCATTGCGTGGGTGAAAATCTTCAAGTGGTGGTGCGTGCGCTCCGATACGCGTGTAATGGAGTCTGAAGTGCGGTGTATTGAACTTTTTTGGCAATTCTATCTCGCCGAAGAAGCTGCCAGGGAGTCCGGGTCGCAGGAAAATTGGCTTGAGTTCCTGTCGATATATCGCGGGTAAGTTGTGCCAATTCTTGGCGAGGGTGACAAAACTATCGGTTACGCACTCGGTTATTTCGCTTTGGGTGTACCCGGGTTTAAGATTAGTGAACTTCCGAGCGGTTTGGATTGCGCTCTGGAGTTCGGCATCAGGGGGGAGTCCGTGTGCGATAGATAAGCATGTTATAAAGAGCGCGATAGTGAAGATAAATGACAATTTCATATTTTTTAATAGTTATCGATTTTCGGTTTTACCCATCAACCCATCAACGCGTCCTTTTGTAAATGTAGAGGTTTCCGCGTTGATGGGTAAAGTTTTCGGTTAACAAGAAAGGCTTGACGTACATCGGAACCCTCTTTAACTGATAACTGAATACTGACAACTGCTCAAGCGAAATGGGTCGGTTTTCCATCAAGGCTGACGTGGTTGGTTTCTTTCCAATATGCCTCTACACCTTCTTCGCCCTTCTTTTCTGCCCATGTATTTAGCTGCCCTCTTTCACCGACATATTCATAAATCGGAACAGCCATTCCACAAGAGGTTTGCACGAGGTCAATGTTGAGGTCAAAGATTTGTCGTGCCCCCGGTAGTGGCGTGAATAGTGGGAAGAGAAGCTGCCATTCGGCATCGTCTTTGTGGATGGCTCTCGCGGTGCCGTAGAGTCGGAGGATCAAGGGGTCATCTTCAAAAGCGGTAAACATCAGCGTCATCCGCGGGTTTTCCTGAACGTGTGCGGCGGTTTCATTTCCGCTTCCAGTCACGTTTAGCCAAGCGACGCGGTTTGCACCGAGGACGCGTAAGGAGTCCATGCCTTTCGGGGATAGGTTAATTCTACCGTCAGCTGTTGCGGTTGCAACAAAAAAGATTTTTTGGTTTTCGATGAATTGCTGTAATTTTTCAGAGATTTGCGTATATAATTTTGACATTGTATTGGTTGCTCCCTAAAACAATTTTAATCCTCACTTTTCAGTTCTGCCCATGTTATAGTTACTTTACCGGAAGGTTCAACCGCTTGTGGTTCGGCACCTTCAATGTCGCTTACGTATTCGCCTTCGTAGAGGCGGATATGGTCGAGCCAGACATCGACTTTCTCTATTCCCATGATAATACCTGCGCGTGAACTCACGTCATCCACTGGCATTTCAAACGTGATGAAGAATTCTTTCCAGTCTTCGGACAGATTGATTGATTTTGCTGCGTATATATTCCAAGGAGCCCCTTGATGCATAATGCGCATAGTAACGTTTCTGGGTTTTTCACTTTTCGCCCACAAATTATAGGTATAGGTAGTGCCTTTTTCCAATGTGAAAGGTTGCTGATAGAGTTGGATGTGCCCGAGTGCGCCGCCTACTTTGCTAATTTTGATATAAGCAACCTTTTTGCCGACAACGGGTTCCGCTTTTTTGCCTTCGGTTTGAAAAAGAGCAGCGGCATCGGCATGCGTCCAATGGTGCCATCCTTCAAGGCTGAGGTCGAAATCACCATTTTTGAGGATATTTTCAGGAGGCTTCTCGGTGTATGCAAGCGTCACGAACCCGAACAACAATAATAGAGTGAATAAGAATCTCATCTTTTGCCTCTCCGTAAAATTGGATACGCCTATCTGAGTACTTGAGTAGCTTGGCTGAACCATCGGAAAAACCGGCGAATCGGACCGGGCTGAACAACCTGAATTTCAGAAACATCACGGATAATTACCTTTACCGATTCCCACCGTCCATCAGCGTAGTCTGGATTATGTTGATGGAACGCGATATCTCTCGGTTGAGGGATTGACTTACCATAAAGTAACATACCCTCAATATGACATTGAATCGCTTCGGCGGCTTGATTTTGTGCATCATCAAGCGTATCCCCTGCGGTTATGCAACCGGGTAGATCAGGGACAGTTACACAGTAGTCGCTATCCGGGTCTTTGTGAATAACAATGGGGTAGTGTGTGTGCATAAAACACCTCGCGTTCTTCAGCCCTTTATACACTTCTCTTTCTTTAACCTTCTAATCACTTCACGACTTGAAACTGGCATATTCACATTTACCCATAGGCGGACATTTTCGGACAGCTTCGCAATGTATGCCAGCGTTGCGAATCCGAACAGCAATATCAGATCGGCACAGGCAGACAGATGTAAATTGAAACTCCCTTAGTTGTGTTCACCCTCGCCTTCTCGGTCATGCTCACCGCCATGTTCTGAGTCCTGCTCACCGTGCTCTCCACCACTGCTATGTTCACCCTCTCCTACTTCAGGGTGCGCAGTCCATCCGTCAAAATCGGTGCTCGTTGCGATGAGTTCGACCTCTCTACTTTCACCGGGAGCGAGGTCCGCTGCGGGTGTTGGACCGAGTTCTTTCCCGTTTGATAAGTGGACTTCAACCCGGACCTGCTTCAATGTTTCGTCAGTGGTATTCTCCACAGTCCCCTTGAAGGCATTGCTCTGTGCGTCGTAAGCCAAGATCAGTCGTGCCCCGTTTCGGATCTCATCGTAGGTTTCGCCCAGTGCAAGTTCAGTGCCTGATTCTTCGCCTTCTTCAGCAATGGGTTGTTTGGTAGTCCTTGAACAACCGATAATAACTGAGACTAATAATACACTAACAATGAGAATTATATTCAACTGATTCATAGATCTCTCCGTGTCTGGAATAGTGGTGTATATTTCAATTAATTTTCAATCGCGTCTATTAGACAGTTTGTGTGGCTTGACTGAAACATCTGACCCATTTCCGAGTGAATTAATTTTTGCGACTGAACAAACAAATGTACGGATGCGTTCAAGCCAGAGGTATTGTATCACATACTTAGTTAGATGTCAAGAGGAAATCAGAGAAGTCCAGAGCCATTCAATTGTCGGTGTGGCTTCACAGAGGTAAAGGTAAATTATGCTATCAGAAATAGCGTGACTTTTCACGCTATTTCTGATAGCATACACCTCATTATACAACCACATATTTTGAGGTGAACCATGACGAAAACAACGTCCCGCCACTTACTTGACATATTAGCAGAAGTCCCCGATTCTCGCAACAATCAAGGCAAACGACACCCACTCTCTGCCATCCTCGGACTCGCCGTGATCGCTATGATGTGTGGCTCTCGAAGTTATGCTGCCATTGCCCAATGGGGACGCACTTATCACGCAGATCTCCCAAAAGCACTCGGATTCAGACGCAGAAAGACACCGTGTGCCTCAACACTCCATTATGTTTTCAAAGACCTTGATGCCACCGCTTTGGAAAACAAACTCACGCAGTGGGCAATAACTGTCTTTGAAGACTTACCCCCGGAAACCGATACACAAGCTCTCGCCATAGATGGCAAAACCTTATGCGGGAGTGATAAACAGGATGCCAAGATTACACATCTGTTGTCCGTCGTTTCTCATCAACTCGGCATCACCCTCACACAGCAACCTGTCGATGCCAAAACAAATGAGATACCTATCGCAACACAGATCCTTCAGACTTTCGATGTCTCCGGAAAGATCATCACAACAGATGCCCTCCTGACACAGAAGGCATTTTGCCAAACGCTGTGTGAAAAAAAAGCCGATTATGTCTTACCTGTCAAAGCCAATCAGAAACAGACCTATGAAGATATAAAACGTCTCTTCACACCCGAAATACCACCGAAAACTGACGTTGACCCCCAAGTCTATCAAGCACGCACATTTGAAACACTGCATCAGGAAAACAAGGCACACACCGACACGTTTTCCGCTGTAGAAAAGGCACATGGATACATTACAACCCGAACCTTGACGACTTCCACTTTGCTCAATGAACACTTGACTTGGCCGGGACTTGCGCAAGTCTATGAATATCGATCACAGCGGAAGCATATACGCACCCAGAAGATAACTCACCACACCCAGTATGGCATTACAAGTTTATCGCCACAGCGAGCATCTGCCAAACGCTTATTGGAACTCCGGCGGGGACATTGGGCAATAGAAAATCTCTCCCATCGCACACGCGACGTGCTGATGGGTGAGGATGCCTCACAGGTGCGTTGTGGCAACATTCCCCAAGTCATGGCAGCCTTGCGCAATACCGTGCTAACACTCCTGCGCATCTGTGGATATACACGCATCGCAAAGACGTTCCGATTTTTCGCCGCACACCCTACAGAAGCACTAAAAATTATGCAAAAAACAGAATCTGACAATTGAATGGCTCTGAGAGAAGTCAGGGTCATTTAGCTCTCCGATAAGAGTGAACCCTAAATCTCAACATACCCCTGTAGAAGCACGCTTCGATTCGCGACTTTACTAACAAAATGGATAAAAAAATGAAAACTATGGTGAAGCCTATAAATAAGTGGACATCTTTGTAGCATAAACTGTTAGTTTCCTTGTTTTCGTCCAAGCACATGGGGATCCAGTTGATCAATGAAAGGCTATCAATCCGAGTCCGTATCTGCTTTCAAGAGGGGTTAAAAGGTCTCAAATCACAACAGCCTACCTTTGAAACCCTTATCATAACTGGACATCAACTTTTTCAAGGACTCTTTGGTGCCGGAAAAGCGATAAAAATCGTGGTTTTGGTTTCCTTTTTCTCTCAAAGGTGTGTAGAAGTTCTTTGCCACCTTTTGAGGTGTTGTTTTCTCAATGCGTGTGTAGGTTTGTGCGTGATTAGAGCGAGTATGGTTTCCTACACTTATTGGACAAAAACAAGGTAGTTTGTGCCAGTGTGAATGCTCGTTAGCAGCATTCACACTGTTTGAGAATGTCTAATTAATTCTGAAATCTACTATAAATAGCCCTGTCAGGGAAGTCCAGAGGCATTCAGTATCCAGCAATCAGCGATCAGTAGGAGGTTGAAGACTCGCGAGCAAAACAAAACGGGTCGCGACTGGGAGACCGCTCCTACAGCGAGGAAATTTTGCGCGAAAAATCGAAACTACGGGAGAACTGAAAGGCTCTATCTATAGGGAAGTCTTTAAGAAGAAAAAGGGCAGGTTATTAACCTACCCTTTGAAAAGAATCCCGGCAGCGACCTACTTTCCCGCGGGGTCGCCCCCGAAGTATCATCAGCGCTGAAGGGCTTAACTACCGTGTTCGGGATGGGTACGGGTGGATCCCCCTCGCTATAGCCACCGGAAAATTTTTTGTATGACTCAGGGTTATAGTGTCCCGGAGCCAGTACAAGAATATTTGACAATTGTATAGGTAGTGAGGGGTCGGTAGAAAGAATAAAAGAAGTTATCAAGCCCTCGGCTTATTAGTACCAGTTAGCTGAACCGTTCACACGGTGTACACATCTGGCCTATCAACCTTCTTATCTCGAAGGAGCCTTACCAACTTAACGTTGTGGGATATCTTATCTTGAGGGAGGTTTCACGCTTAGATGCTTTCAGCGTTTCTCCTCTCCGCACATAGCTACCCAGCGGTGCCACTGGCGTGACAACTGGTGCACTAGAGGTACGTCCACCCCGGTCTTCTCATACTAGGGGCAGCATCTCTCAAATATCCTACGCCCGTACCAGATAGGGACCGAACTGTCTTACGACGTTCTAAACCCAGCTCGCGTGCCACTTTAATCGGCGGACAGCCGAACCCTTGGGACCTGCTGCAGCCCCAGGATGTGACGAGCCGACATCGAGGTGCCGAACCGCACCGTCGCTGTGAGCGCTCGGGTGCGACTAGCCTGTTATCCCCGGAGTACCTTTTATCCATTGAGTTACGGCCTTTCCACACAGCACCGTAAGATCACTAAGCCCTGCTTTCGCATCTGCTCGACGTGTCCGTCTCGCAGTTAAGCTCCCTTCTGCCTTTGCACTCTACGCGCGGTTTCCAATCGCACTGAGGGAACCTTGGGGTGCCTCCGTTACATTTTAGGAGGCGACCGTCCCAGTCAAACTACCCACCTGACACTGTCCTCGACACGGATTCACGTGCCGGAGTTAGAATTTCAATGCAGCAAGAGTGGTATTTCAAGGTTGACTCCACTGAAGCTAGCGCCCCAGTTTCAAAGTCTCCCACCTATCCTACACATGCAACATTAAAAGCCAATATCAGGCTATAGTAAAGGTTCACGGGGTCTTTCCGTCTTGGTACGGGTAACCGGCATCTTCACCGGTATTACAATTTCGCCGAGTCTCTTGCCGAGACAGTGCCCATGTCGTTACGCCATTCGTGCAGGTCGGAACTTACCCGACAAGGAATTTCGCTACCTTAGGACCGTTATAGTTACGGCCGCCGTTTACCAGAGCTTCAGTTCGGAGCTTCCAGTTACCCTTCACTCCTCGCCTTAACTTTTTGGCACCGGGCAGGCGTCAGTCCCTATACATCATCTTACGATTTAGCAGAGACCTATGTTTTTAGTAAACAGTCGCACGGGCCTTTTCACTGCGGCTTTTTTCAGTATCACGTAGAACGCAGCACTTACTCAAAGCACCCCTTCTCCCGAAGTTACGGGGTCATTTTGCCGAGTTCCTTAGCAAGAGTTCTCTCGAGCGCCTTAGGATTCTCTCCTCGCCTACCTGTGTCGGTTTACGGTACGGACACCATGAGTTGTCCACTCGAGGTTCTTTTCTCGGCAGACACGCGGGACAGTTTGCATCCTTACGGAATCCTGTTCACCCTCGGGAGCTTAACGCACCGGATTTGCCTGGTGCACTCCGTCGGGCTTAACCCAGCACTTCCATCCGCTGGTAGTCCTTAATGTCTGCGTCTCCCCTAGTTTCATCCGTATCATGGTGGTGCAGGAATATTACGCCTGCTTCCCATCGCCTACGCCTTTCGGCCTCGGCTTAGGTTCCGACTAACCCTGAGAGGATTTACCTTCCTCAGGAATCCTTAGGCTTTCGGCGAACAAGCTTCTCACTCGTTTTATCGCTACTTATGCCGGCATAATCACTTCTAATTCGTCCAGAGCGTCTTACGATTCTCCTTCATCCTAATATAGAACGCTCCCCTACCATACCCCTTGCGGGATATCCACAGCTTCGGTAACATACTTAGCCCCGGAAATCTTCGGTGCAAAGTCGCTCAACCAGTGAGTTATTACACACTCTTTAAATGGTTGCCACTTCTACGCCAACATCCTGGCTGTCTCAGCAACAAAACATCCTTTACCACTTAGTATGCATTTAGGGACCTTAGCTGGTGGTCTGGGCTGTTTCCCTTTCGTCAATAGAGCTTATCCCCTACTGACTGACTCCCATGCTTAAAACAATGGCATTTGCAGTTTAACTGGAGTTGCTAACCTGGTAAGGCCGCGAGTCCAATTAGAGCTCTACCGCCACTGCTGAACACATGAGGCTAGCCCTAAAGCTATTTCGGGGAGAACCAGCTATCACCAAGTTTGATTAGCCTTTCACTCCGATCCACGGGTCATCCCCCAAGTTTTCAGCCTTGGTGGGTTCAGGCCTCCACATATTTTTACATATGCTTCACCTTGCCTATGGATAGATCACTTGGTTTCGGGTCTACTCCATGCAACTCAACGCCCTATTAAGACTCGCTTTCGCTACGACTCCACATCAAAAATGTTTAATCTTGCTACACAGAGTAAGTCACCGGCTCATTATGCAAAAGGCACGCGGTCATGCATGTCACTTGCGTGACTTAGCACTACCACAGCTTGTAGGCTATACGGTTTCAGGGACTTTTCACTTCCCTAAAAGGGGAGCTTTTCACCACTTCCTTCACAGTACTTCGTTCACTATCGGTCGCCAGGGAGTATTTAGCCTTAGGAGGTGGTCCTCCTAGATTCCTACAGGTTTGCCTATCCCGTAGTACTTGGGGTACCCATTAAGAAGTCCGCCACCGCTTTCGCTCACGGGACTATTACCCGCTCCGGTTGCTCTTTCCAGAGGCATTAAGCTAGCAGCACGTTCACTTCCGGTGTGGCTGAACCCACACCCAATGGACCCCGCAACCCCCGATATACAACGCGTTCAGGCTTGAACATATATCGAGTTTGGGCTGTTCCCTTTTCGCTCGCCGCTACTCGGGGAATCGAGGTTTTCTTTCTTTTCCTCAGGGTACTGAGATGTTTCACTTCTCCTGGTTATCCCTCAGATATAAATCTGAGTAGCAGGGATTAACCTGCTCGGTTGCCCGATTCGGGAATCTCCGGATCGTAGCCTATTAAGCGGCTCCCCGAAGCTTATCGCAGCCTGTCACGCCCTTCGTCGTCTCCTGGCACCAAGGCATCCACCGTAAGCCCTTAGTAGCTTGATAAGGTGATATTATTTCTACCGATTTACCCTCTCTATACAATTGTCAAAGAACAACGTCTATTATTTAAAGCGCAGAACGCTTATAGACGATGGAGATGAGCGGAATTGAACCGCTGACCTTCTGGTTGCAAACCAGACGCTCTCCCAACTGAGCTACACCCCCATGTGGCACGCTTTTAAGTATACCACAATCACGATATAAATGTCAAATCTATCTTCAAAAATCGACCAGGGAGGAATTGCACCTCTCTTTCGGTTTTTACCGAAACTCCTTATTTGAGTAACTGGCCCACAAGACATTATTAAGTATACCACAAAAATCAGAGAATGTCAAATTTATTTTGCGGAACTACCGTTCAAGGTGATATTAAGTATACTACAAACCCTTGTGAATGTCAAATCTATTTCCGAGTTTCAGAGGATTTATAATATATCACCAAAAACGACTTCACAACGTAGAGTTTAATGATACTACAAAATATCGGGAATGTCAAATTTATTTTTTGCGGGCGGGGAAACCCCGCCTCTACGAGTTCGGTACCTACCGGAAAATCGAAAGGTTATTTTTTATAGTAAAGCCCAAAAACATCTGAACACAATACGGCTTGATACTTCACCACCGCTGGCGAGGTTTCCTAACCTCGCCAATTCCTTAGTGTCCATTTAATTGTAGGCTTTACTATAATATTGCTAAACCGCGCCTACCGAGTCTGAGGACCGAATATGCTCTACGTGTCTCCTGAACATTTCCCGGTCGCTCTGCTTAATTTCCGCCGAGTGGTTCCTCTTGAGTTGTATCCGGACGGCTTCCGAGCCAGAGTTTGATGGCAGCACTGCTCGCGACGATCCGTTGGCCGACTGACGCGTTGATGACAACGGTGTATGGATGTGTCTGCTGTGTACCGATGAAGGGGTTACGACGCAACTCATTGCTACCAGTCGAAACAATGTTTGGCACAAGCGTCAAGGTCCCCTCTGTTTGATTCCCTCGGAGTAGGGTGTTTTGCCGCCGGAGCCGGACCCCGAAGGGCAAACCAACAGCGGTAAGATTCAGATTTTGCCGATTGCCGTTTTGCCGATCAACCTTGACTATAATGTCAATCGGTGAACCTGGGGTTACCACAACCTCCTCTAATCCGGTTGACAACATAATAGGTGCGGTCTCCGTAACGCTGACGACAACGTTTTTGCGCTGGACAGTCTGATCGTTGTTCTGAATCCGATAGACCTCAACAGGCGTTGCGGCGCGACGATATTCATTACCGGCAGCGGTAGTGACGGAACCGACAACCTGAACGACACGAGGTTCAAGTTCAGCATCGGGCGCGGCGGTGAGTGTAATGTATCCCTGCGTTACGCCAGTCCCTGAAAGAATTGCGCTCTCGCTGGCAGTGACACCGGGTGGCAAGTTTTCAACAGAGAGCAATATCGGTTCTGTAAATCCAACGCGGCGTTGCAGCGTCACACCCAACAAGACAGTCCCACCACGTCCGATATTGGGATTATCAGGTGTTACGGAGATGGCAAAATCAGGTTTTGTTGGACGGACATCTAAGTGGTAAACGTATCCTGCGCCGCCGTTTCCAGCAATGTCCTCAACCCGAACAGCATACTCACCGGGTTGATTGAAACTGTAATCAATAATGGCGTTGCGTCTGCCGCCAATGCCAGCATTATTTGCTAACACCTGCCCACTTGCATCAAGTAAGGTGAGAGATGGGCTTAACGGCGAACTCAGGCGTTCTGCGGAGACAGTGAGCGAATACCCGCCTATGTCTGCGAAAAACCCCCACGGTCCATAGCCATTCGTAACTTTCACAAGAATCTTGTTTCTGCCTTTAGAGACAGGCAGCTGAATGACATCGTCAGCACGCCGAAGTGGACGGTGAACGTATTTACTGAAAACAAGCTTGTCGTTCACCCATATCTTGATGGTATCGTCAGAACCGAGGGACAAGAGATAATTCTGATCACGGTCAGATTCAAGGTAGGTCAAGGCATAGCCAGTAACATCGTCTTCGGGGACATTCGAGAAGACGTTCTCACCCCGGCGATTGGTTTTATACCACCCAATTTTTCGACCCTCTTTGCCGATGTACTCCTTATCGAAATCAATCTCAGTTTCAGGGGGATAGACGGTATCAAACCCCTTTTCATCAACGTTATCAAACGGGAAAATTACCCACCATGGGCCGAGGCTTGTGCCTTCTGAAATAGTAAAGCGATAGTAATCTGTCTCACTGGGTTCTGAGATACGTCCACTGATTGCGCCAGGGGTTGTGAGGTGTTGTGCATGTTCCAACTGGCGTGCGATGAGTTCACCTAAACGTTGTGCTTCTTGGGCGACGAAAGCGATGATACGGTCGCGTTCAGTGGGTGTAATGTCTGCATTCTCTTTATTCGCCATGCGTGTAATGGTGCTTGTCCATTCTTCAGCCGAGAGTGCGCGGTTGCTCGGTGAACGCAGTTCATGGCACGCGCTACACTTTGTTTCAAAAAGGATTTCGGATTCGGTGAATTGTGTCGCGATATCCTGTGTAGTGGGTTCGTCAGAAGTAGACTGACGTTCAACATCTTTTTCAATATCTTCAGGGTGCGCGTTGATGACGAACGGAAAGATGCCGTACGGTGTACGAATCTGCTTGATACCGGGTTGATCATCCGCTGTCAACTTGATCTGCCATTCCGTTTCGGGTAGATTTTCACCACCAATAACACACTGAATAATGTTGGTTTTTGGAGGGGACGGAGGCCCGTATGAAAGAGCACCTGTCTCTTCTGTTAGGTGCGTACGGTTCGTTCTTCCATCAGGCACCGTTCCACCAGCAGGGAAAAGATAGGTATTGTAAGGGAGAACACCCCCTGTTAGTCGGTAAACGGAATCTGGATTACCACGATGCAATAGATCTCGAATGCGCAGGAGATAGGGACCGTCGTCAGGAAGCGTTATATCAATGAGCGGATCAAGGCTGTAGAACCCGTTACTGCGTGCGAGTTCAACGCCTTTCGCATCAAAAACAGAGATTGTTGGATTGAAGAATTGCTGGCTGATGTTGTTAAGGCGGTACGCCTTGACACTAAACACACACCGTTGTCCTTTGGTCCCTTCAAATACGTAATAATCTTCGTCACCACCGGGATTCACAACCCCATTGATAAGGCTTGGTAGTTCAATAGTAGTAGCAGATCCTGGGTCATTATTCGACTCGGTCTCAATGATATCACCGGTGTGGCTAACCTCAAAGGGCCATGCGGTGGAAGTGCCGTGCTTGCCGACAATCCGAATTTCGCGAAGCCCGATGGGGGCATCTGGTGCAATAGATAATTCGGCGGTTAACCCAGCACTGGCTCTTGCAGCTGATGAGAGATAGGCAACGATTTGTGTCTGTGCTTCCGCGCTAATCTCTGCGCCCTTCTCCGTAATCATCCGTTGAACAGTGGCTTTCCACTGCGCTGAAGTCATCGATCGGTTACTCGGAGAGCGGAGTTCGTGGCACTGCCCACAATTCGCCTCAAAGACAGGTTTATGGGTATCATCAACTTCACCACCAGCTGGGTGAAGTTGCGCGGTAATTCCGGATTCACCTTCAACAATAACTCGGTGTGCTCCGTCTAAATCAGAACCTTGGATGGCAACCTCAACAGTCGTTCCAGGTTGTCCTCCCGCCGGAAAAAGAGAATTGAGTCGCGGGGTACCTTGTGCGAGCGCGGGAAGCGTAATAGAAATAAAGAGCAATGTGAAAAGCGTTCGGATTGTACTTGCAAGGCTATATTGCTTAGTCAAAAGGGATATAGTATTGGTAAGCATCGTGAAAGGCCCTCCAAAAGTGGCTATCAGCGGGAACGGTTATCGGTCATCGATTATCAGTTATCAGTTAAAGAGGGCTGTGGTGCCAACCCACTTCTTAACTGAAAACTGAAAGGTTTGCGTAGCAAACCGCACTGACAACTATTCCTCCGATAACTGACGACTATTCTCCTGAGTGCTGACCGCTGAAAGCCAACAACCATATTAGAACTCGTGGGTTAATGCCCGTCTGCGGAGATTCCAGAGTCGCACTTTGCCATCTCGACCGCCTGCGGCGACGAACTCACCATTCGGGCTGAACTTCACTGCGTAAACAGCATCGGTCGATTCATCGAAAGTGCTATAACGGTTGCCCGACCGGAGATTCCATATAATCACGGAAGTGTCTGCACTACCGGAGGCAATCATTGCCGCCTGATTGTTCGCGCGTCTTGGTAATACGAGTGCAGCATCAACACTATAAACAGCACCTTGATGCCCATTGTATTCACGAACGAGAGCCCCTGTCATCTCTGTCATCTCCAGTGAATCTCGTCCGACAGCAATTTCCTCGCCATCTCCTGCTGGTGTAACACGCCATGTCCGGACGGCATTATCGGCAGAGCCGGAAACTATCACACCCTCATCAACTGAATAGGCAAGACTATAAACAGCGTCATCGTTGGCATCAAAGTTCACCA
The DNA here is from genome assembly GCA_965246985.1 of Candidatus Poribacteria bacterium. Classification (GTDB taxonomy): domain Bacteria; phylum Poribacteria; class WGA-4E; order WGA-4E; family WGA-3G; genus WGA-3G. The sequence continues at coordinate 6,107,938 of OZ251998.1, forward strand.
TGACGTTGAAAGTGTTAGGGTTCCATACTTTTATGGTTTTATCTTCACTACCGGTGACAAAGTAAGTTCCTTGAGGGTGGTACAAGGTGCAAAGGACTCTCCCGACGTGTTGGGTAAGCCATTTTGCTTGCTTGTCTATTGGATCTTCGGTATCCTCAAGCAGTGTTACATCAATGACAGCACTGAATTCATCCATGCTGGCAGTGAGCAGTGTTGTGTTACTTGGACTGAGGGCAATAGATTCAATGGTATCGCCGTGAATCTCAAAACTATTTATCAGTTCTTCAGAGGCGACATCCCAAATTCGTATTTCGCCGTTTTGGGCGGGAATGCCACCACCTGCATAGAGCCGCAATGACGACGTTTCCTGATCATTCGTAGCTGCGAACTTCAGACTCCGGACCTCACCAGCGTGAGGTTCGTATGTGTGAATAATACTTTGTGTCTCCAGATCCCAGAGTTCAACCCACTGATATTTCCCAACAGCAAGCGTTTTCCCATCAGGACTAAATTCAAGTGACCAGATCGGCGACAGCCGTTGATCTGCAAAACCGAGTGGTGTTGCAAAGATGATGTAGGACGCTGCTATAAGGGTTACTATGTTACGGAGCGTAACGAAAGTGGTACGAAACATTTTTTTTTATGGGCAGGACTTACGCAATTTACGTTCGTCGCTACTATGTTCCGCAGGGTCCCCGTGCCCTGCGTGCGTTCATGTCTGGATGGGCACGAAAGCCGAAGCCATCCATCCCAACAGCGTTTTGATGCGTAAGTCCCAATGGGGTTAAAGATTGGAAAACAGGTGGCGTAGATTGGAAGGATAGAAGAATTGGGGCAATCCCTTTCATCCTTCCATCCTTCTATTCTTTGATGCGAATCCTTCCAATCTTCAGCCCGTTGCTTAGTGCGCGATTAGAAACCGCACCTAACTCAGTACACCACGGATGGGTCTACCCCCACGTGAGAGGACAATACGGACCCCATCAGGTGACTCAAGGTTCTGATTATAATCAACACCGAGGGATTGATAGAGTGTCGCTGATAAATCTTCCGGACGTACCGGCGTTTCAGCAGGTTCCATCCCAAGCGGATCGGAAGCACCGATGACTTGTCCACCTTGGACACCGCCCCCGGCGAGCATGATTGAGAAGACGCGGGAATGGTGATCACGTCCAGCGTTTCTGTTGATGATCGGCGTTCTGCCGAACTCACCCATAGCGATGACAAGCGTGGTTTCCAATAATCCGCGATCGCTCAGATCTGTGATTAAGGTAGTCATCGTCTGATCGAAAGCGTTGAGTTTCCCAGGCAGAGATGAGAAGATGTTGTTGTGGTTATCCCATCCACCGTTGCTGACTGTGACGAAGTTAACACCTGCTTCGACGAGCCTTCTTGCGAGGAGACAGCTTTGTCCGAAGGTGTCCCGTCGATATGCGTCGCGCGTTTTACCGAGTTCAGCATTGAGATCAAACGCAGCGCGGGCATCGGTGGAACTCATCAGGTTATAAGCGGAGGTATAGAAGTTGTCAACCGCTTCTGCAGCTGGGTTGCCTGCCTCATATTTTTTGAAGGCAGCATCAACGGCTTGGCGTAAAGAGCGTCGGCGTTCAACACGTTCAAAAGAGACGCCTTTAGGTGGTTCGAGGTCGCGTACTTTGAAGTTATTGCTCGCGGGATTTCCGCCAGGTGAGAAAGGTGCAAGCGATGCGCCTAAGAACCCACCACCGCCATAAGCGACAGGTGCGGGGACAGAAATATAAGGCGGCAAAGCACTCCGCTGTTCTTTGAGTTTGGAAATAACGGCACCATACCCCGGGACAGCAAAACCGGGTAAGGGTTGATAGCCCGTCATCATATAGTGTGTTCCACGCTCATGCGCTGCCTCTGGAGAGGTCATCGAACGGATGATGCAAAGCTTATCGGTTTGTTGTGCAAGTCTGGGGAGATGTTCACTAATTTGGATGCCGTTGACATTGGTCGCTATCGGCTTGAAAAGCCCTCGAATTTCTTCAGGGGCATCCGGTTTAAGATCCCACATGTCAAGGTGGCTTGGTCCACCACCTAACCAGACAAGGATAACGGATGTAGCAGCACCTGTAGAAGCACTCGGCGCGCTAACGCTCGCTTCTGCGGTTGCAGCTTGTGCCTTGAGTCGGAAAAAGTCTGTGAGGCTCAAGCCAAACAATCCGAGGGCACCAGCTTTTAGAAAGTCCCGACGGTAAAATCCTTCACAATCCGTGTGTATGCATCTGTTTTCAGCCATGGTTTTCTCCTTGTGCTGCAGATTCGCGTGACATTTTATTATTGGTTTGCAGTTATCAGTTTTCGGTTGTCGGTTAAAGAGGTGTCTGACTTATCAAAAACCTTTTGGGACCGATAATCAATTCTCTGATAACTATATGCAAGTCCTCGCCACGCAGTGGCTACACATTAATTTCGCGCAGGTCGCTTCCGTAGCCTTTTTATCCATCGTTGCGCCTTCGCGATGTTGGTATCAAGCGGTTCTTTCATCTCAAAATATTCTGTATGTCCAGCGTAGATCTGATGCCAATCAACAATACAAGGCATTCGATTTTGCGTAAGGGTTCGCATCAGGAAAGACCGAACTTTTGCCCGGGTATCCTGTGGTGCATTGCCAATAGCATGCTCAATCTGTTCATCAGTGATAACGCGCTCCATCTGTCCGTGTGCTTGTAGTGCGTAGTAGAGCCCGCTTTCTGTATGAATGTTATGATATTCTAAATCTTGACTTTTGATCCAAGGATCATCCCAATCCAGTTTTTCTTCGGCAATGAAAGTTTCGAGCAACCATTTTTTGGCAGCCCAATCAACACGGGGTATAACGCGCTCCCAATCTTTTTCAAGATCATCCAGTATAGACTCCCATGCAGAAAGGACCCACTGGCTTTCTTCGTCATGTTCGGTGATGAAAGTCTGAACGAAGTTGAGATACTCTCGCTGTAAATCGACAGCGGAAATGGTTTTCCCAGATTTAAGTTCAACCCGCCACTTGAAAGTATTATCACGAGAGACGTGTCGAATTGCGTATACCGGGTCAGCGAGTTCAAAACCCGGGAGCGGTAATTTTTCACCGTGCATCTCATAGAACGTCTCAATCACTGAGAGCAAGAGCGAAGTCGTTCCGACCTTGAGTGCGGTAGCGTACTCCGACATATTAGAATCCCCGACGAGGAGATGAAGTCGTCGGTATTTTGTGTAATCGCTGAGTGGTTCGTCTCTTGTATTGATGATAGCACGACTGAACTGAATCCATTCATAAATTTCAGTGACAATGTGATCAGCGCGTTGCGAGATTTGATAATGCTGTTGCTCAGCGAGTCCCTGCTGCCCTTCCAATATATCTTGGGTACCAAACTCAATCATCTCATCATAAACACCGACTCTGCCGGCACCGGCGTAAATTTGTCGGGTAACGAAGAACGGCATGAGTGTTGGAATAACTACACGGTAAAATGGGACCTCTCGGCTGATTTGGAAGTTTTCATGACATCCAAAGGTCGCCCCCGTGAAATGGTCAATATTATTTTTGAAGAAGGCAGTCGGTAACCCTGTATCAGTGAGGATGTTGTTGATGATGCGTTCAATGGCTTTATCGTAAGCGACAAGATCAAAGAGTGTAGCACATTCGGGGGTTGCATATTCAAGATGCCCCATATCAATGTAAAGCCGCCCGCCATTGAACAGGAATCCGCCGTTACCGGGGGGTTCTCCCCAATCTCGGTAGTGGATGTCGCGAAGTCCGAGTTCAAGTACATCAAAAACGTAGTCGCGAACCCGTGCGGCGACACCTTCAGAGGTACCGCGAATCCGCTCGGTATCTGTCATACATCCAAATTCAGTTTCGATTCCAAAAATGCGCTTGTTCACAATTTTTTGTCCACCATAAGAGGATTAGTTGCGAGGTGTCTTTTCTCCAATTACATCATCAAGCAAATTGCCCTACACCAGCATGAATTTTATCAATTACCTGTCCTTTTCTGAAGCTGCTCAAGAAGTGCTAAAGTGTTGGCAAGTTGGGTTTCGGCGTGTTGGCGTGCCTGCGCCTCTTCGGAAGCGCGTGCTTCCGCCTGTCGCCGAGCTCGTTCTTCCTCGGAAGCCCGCGTTTCCGCGTTTTCAGCCCGTGTTTCCGCTGCTACAACCCGCGCTTTAGGTGGTGGAACCCACGTCGAAAGACTTGCATCGTACAGACTCAGAACCCCATCATGTTCGCCTAATTCCAAACCCAACACAAGCGACGGCAAACGTCCATTCACAAATTCCATCGCTTGGTATGTGCCATCTATGAGACGATACCCTTGAAAATGTGGATACACTTCACCACACGGGTCATAGATGTAATACTCACGAACCCCAAGAATAGATGCGTACAGTTCCTTCTTGCTGGTTATATCTTTGTTATACGTGCTTGGACTCGCGATTTCTAACACAAAATCGGGCGTGCGTCCCTCCTCCCACGTTTTGTAGGTACGCCGGTCTTTTTTACCGACTCCGAAGACGACGAACACATCAGGGGCTACAGATTTGAAAATGTTTCCCTCTTCATAATACATTAGTAGATTCCCAGAGACGTAAACATCATTGACATCCTCAAAATGGTCTTCAAGCATGAGAATAAAATCCATCATGAGTTTCCGATGTTGATCGGTTTCAGCCATAGGTTTACCATCCGATTCGGGATAGACGACTGTGGGAGCCGCCTTTATCTTTTCTGGCATTATGCTACCCCCTGTGTTATAAAGATTCACCTTCTTAACTTCGAGACCTACGGAAGCGCGGCTTCAATCTCTTGAGAGGTAAGCAGTCGGAATTTGCTTGCTTCTGGTTGTGCTGTTTCCAAGACCCCTACTTCAATTTCGCCTTCTTCGCGGGCAGTGTCAATAATTTCGTACATCTGCGTGGTATCTATTTGGGTTTCCTCAGGTTCCGTCTCTTCCGACTCTCGTGAACTTAATTCTTTGCCGATTGCCCAAGTTTCCACCGCCAACCGGAGTGCGGTGGTTAAATCTCTATCTGCGTCAGTCTTTGCAGTAGCGAAATAGTTTTGCATCCGAGTTTCGATCGCTTCCGTTCCACCGATAATAGCAAAATTAGTGTCGGTTCGGACAATGCCATCAAAGTTGATTCGGGTAAATTGGTTTTTCCCCGAAGTGCTGCCGAGTTCGGCGAGCAACATTTTGATGATATAAGCTTCACCGACAATGGACTCAAAAGCCTGCTTAAAAGCAGGTGCCAAGGTATAGTTAGTTAACCGGTGTAGATTTATATCTTCAGTGGCATTTTGAAAGCCTTGGACGCTGGCAGTATCAGTAACAAGCATCCGTAAACGTTCAATATCAGCCGGATGTCCGATTGCGGAAAGTGAGATCCGGTCGTGTACCTCAAATATTTTACGTTGTCCCTTTCTGACAGTCAAGAGCATCATGCCATCGTCATAGGTAATACCTACAACTGGACTCCCTAATCGGAGTTGGTCTTCAATATAATCTTGTCGATCCTGAATCGCTTCTATCCAGCGATATGGTTCATCTCGCATAATTTAATAAGTATGTGCCACCGCTAAGCCAATCATCGTTTCTAATGAAAACTTGACCCAATAGCGGGTGATTACAATCCGTTTAAATGTTTAAATTTATTTGAGGAACGGCATCAAAACTTTCACAAACAGCACCGTTTCAAACTACACTTGCTCTGGCTGTGCTTCAGCGTACCATGCCGCTAAATCATCATCAGAAACGGTATTAACGCCGGTGCGTGTTACGGTCTTGAGAGTCGGAAAAATTTTCACTTTAGCATTATATCCGCTCGTTGCGGCATCGTACTCACTTGCGATGTCCAAGAGTCGCAGGATAGTGATAACCACTTGCCGTTGGTCCATTTCGTGCAAGGGAGTATCGCCGAATCGAGAGATATAACGTAACACACCACGGATCCAGATAGAACCGGAGCCAGTTGTTGCAAAATCAACGTTCTCAAAGTGCGCCCCGAGTGCGTCATAGAAGAAAATCTTTCCGCCGTTCTCGTCATCATCGGTATTTAAGTCATACAGTGCAAAGATGGGGATAACCCCACCGATGCCTTGGAGTGCCATCGACAAATTTTCCCGGATGAGTCGCGACAACATCCGAAGTTTGCCTTCGAGACTCAACTCTTGAAGCTGGCTGCGCCGAAAATACTGGAACGAGTGCTCCAACATTCTGGCAATTTCATAAGCCATTGCAGGTGAACCTGAAATAGCAAGTGCAGAATGCCTATCAATCTGCAAAACTTTCTCAGCTCGATCATAGATAACAGAGGTGCCTGCAGTAGCACGCCGGTCCCCTGCGATCATGATCCCCTCTCGGTAAAGCACAGCAACAACGGTGGTGCTATGTGCTATTTCAACATCCGTTCCGTGTAGTGTAGTTTCCGGTGGCAACTCTATCTTCAACGGATAGTTTGCATGTTTCAAGAGGTTGAGGAAGTCGCCTTTGTGATTTATTGCTCCGTGCAGCGCAAGTTCTTGGTGTTCTGCACCGCTTAGATTCAGAAAATCACCCTTATCGTGCATTATTCCCCCGTTCTTTGGCGGTAACGCCGGGACTGATCTTTGTCAACACGTCGCATGCGCTTGAGCAATTCTTGCGTATCGGGACGACTGACCTTCTCGCGCTTGGGTCCGTCGGTATCACCATCACCATCACCGGGGCCGATGGGTTTTGTATCTCTCTGCTTGCGTTCAAGCTGAGCAATGATATTAGCTGTCATTGTGTTCTCCTTTTTTCGCTACCAACAGTCAATTTCAGAATGCCGATTGTTGATGACCACTATAGTCGCAATTTTTTAATCAATGTTTCGACGGTCGGTGACTCGTCAAGTGCCTCATTATATTGATGTGCGATCTCTGCCTCTGCAAGAGCGTTGAGGTTGACTTCCCGGGTCCGTCCATTCACGGTAAAGGTAATACTATCCCATTGGATTGCTTTTATAGATTCACTGAACCGATCAACAGCGCGCCCGCGGAAGTAGGCACGTGTGCCAGCAGGCGGGTTATGAAGCGCTGCTTCAATCTGCTCGTCTGTGACGATGCGCCGCATAGGAATCCCGTAGTAGAGTCCTTCGTCTATATCAATGTTATGATATTCTAAATCCAAACTCTGGAGCCATGCGTCGTCCCATGCGACTCCCTCTTCTTCTGCAAAGGTTTCAAGTAACCACTTCTTCGCGACCCAATCGAGTCGATCAATGAGCGACATTGGATCTTTCTCAAGCGCGTTGAGCGTATCTTCCCACTCCGTGAGGACCCAGTCGGTTTCAAACGCCCCAACATCATCAAGATGTTTCTGTGCCAGAGCGAGGTACTCACGCTGATGATCAATTGCAGACATCGATTTTCCGTCATCTGTCATCACCATCCAGCGATACGTCTGGTCATGCGAGACGGTCTTGATGGTATCAATCGGATTGGCGAGTGCCAAACTCGCCGGCACCCTACGTTGTTCAATCAAAGCAATAACAAGGGCGGTGGTACCAACTTTGAGTGCCGTTGCGTATTCAGACATATTCGCGTCACCAGCGATACCGTGCAGTCTACGGAATTTAGATGCATCAGCATGCGGTTCGTCTCGCGTGTTGACGATAGGTCGGTTGTGCATCGTATCAACGCTCGCCTCAACGTGAAAGAAATCGGCACGCTGTGATAATTGGTAATGCCCCGGTGTTGCGAGCCCTGCTTCAGTTTCAATACCAAGTTTTCCTGCGCCTGCGAAGATTTGCCGTGTTATAAAGAAGGGCATGATCCCCAATTTGAGCGTCTCAAAAGGTACTTCGCGCGCCATCAAGTAATTATCGTGACACCCGTAACTATGCCCGTGAAAATCGGTATTATTTTTATACAACAGCACGCGTTTCCCGAGTTTCTGACTGCGTGTTTCGGCACATCTGTGAAGGATGCGTTCTCCGGCTTTATCGTGTGCGACAAGGTCAAACAAGTTGCTGCATTCAGGTGTAGAATACTCCGGGTGTGCATGATCGTTGTAGAGGCGTGCACCGTTGACGAGAATATGATCGCTCTTAATTTCGGCAAAAGAGAGTTGCTCTTTTTTATTCCGTTTTCGGTCGCGCGCCTCCTCTTCCTTTTCATCAGGATGATTGGAGAGTGTGTCTGCTCGAAAGCCGCGTTCATCTCGCAACGGATCTTCACCGCGGTAGTCCCACACCGGTCGAAAATCTTCTTGGCGGTAACTCTTGATCAATTCAACCGACTGCTTGACGGCATCAATGTGTGCTTCATTTTCGAGTGTGATTCCGTATTCAGTTTCAATTCCAAAAAGTCTTTCCATTTAGAGTTGTCGGTTGTCAGTAAGAAGCAGGCTTCTATTTCTGACGACTGATAATTTCTCCTAAATGACACGCGAGCCAGACGCTTTACGCCGTTCCCGCTTTTCAGTTTTGATAGGTGTAATTTTGACGACATTCGCTGGATCGTAATCGAGAAGTTTGAGCCAGTCTTCGGCCGCCTCGGTTGGCGGGAAGATTTCACTCTCATGGTATTCAGCGGCGAGTGCGTCTAACAGATCGGCACGCGAGATTCCACTCTCTTTGTCAGGGTTTTGGATTGCGCGTTTGAGTGCGGATTCCTTAGCGCGCTGTACAATTGACTCAATAATAGCCCCGCTACACAGATGTCCACGATAGAGGACATCGCGTCTGCCACTCCGAAGAGAGACTTCAAGGAATCTGTTGTCCTCGTCCTCACGAAACATTTCATCAACTACCTGTGCGATCAGGTCTTCAACGGCCTTCTCAGGCGGGATAACTTCGGGTGGCGTTTCGTCTCCTGTCTCGGCTTCTGGATCAATGGTTAACTCTGCTGCAATAGGCAGCTCGGGGGTGAAGTAAATACGGAAGATATCCTTTGCAGCATCTGCGTCTGGACGGGTCACTTTAATTTTCCTATCAATGCGTCCCGGTCGCAGAACGGCAGGATCTATCAGATCTGGTCGGTTTGTCGCGAGAATAATAACGACATCTTGTAGAGACTCAATACCATCCATTTCTGCACAGAACATTGGCACAAGCGTATTTGAGATACTATGGGATCTAAGTGCGCGCCGGGTTCCTAATATAGACTCTGCCTCATCTATAAACACAAAAGCTAACTTGCCATCGTCCTTTTTTTCACGGGCGATCTGAAATATTTCACGTACTTTCCGTTCAGATTCTCCGAGCCACATGTTTAAAATTTCAGGACCTTTGATGTGGAGAAAACAACCTTCAACATCTTCTCCGCTCTCCCTTCGGAGCTGCTGAGTCAAGTTATAGGCAGTCGCCTTACCGATGAGTGTCTTTCCACATCCTGGCGGTCCGTGGAGAAGAAATCCTTTCGGTGCACTGTATTGGAAACGCGAAAAGAGTTTAGGATGTAAGATAGGGAGTTCAATCGTATCTTTAATACGTTGGATCGTTTCGTCAAGCCCGCCTATTTTAGACCATGGAATGTTTGGGACTGCCTCAAGCGCGTAAGCGTCCGTCTCTTTGGTAGCAATATGTTCAAGTGCAACTCGATAGTTGGAGTCAACCCGGACCTCATCGCCAGGTTTCAGTTTGACATCCGTGAGGTCTGCAGAGCGTTCAAGGATAACAGTTTGTGCATTCGGTTCTTGCCCAATACGGATCCTGCCATCTGGCATAACATCGGCTATTTTTGCGATGGGCCCGGCATCGTTGTATCCGAGTTCACCAACGACGACAAACGCGTCGTTAAGCAGTATGCTGAACCCCTTTTTCAAAGTTTTAGGGTTGATTTCGGTATCAAGGTTCGCGTAGTATTCGGAGCCGCCGACGATGACGCGCGCGATGTCTTCTTTCGGCAATCCGAGCAATGTCCCGATACGATTAGCCGGTGAAGTGAGTTTTTCGATCTGCGCCTCCATTTCGGCATGGATGCGAAGTGCTTCCTGCTGAATCGCTTGAATTCTCTCGCTAAACTCACCTTCGTCACTGAGAATAGAACGACGCAGTTCCAGAAGCCATCGACGGCGCCGGTCTTCTGGTGGTGTCTCGGTAATAAGATGGTGAATGAGCTGCAACGAATAGCCAGAACTCATATCCTCTTCTTCAGAAGGGAATTCTTCTTCAACTTCTTCGTCATGCTCACTAAATTTGAGATTATACGTATCAGCATTTACGCCAGTATCTTTAGGATTCTTCTTATCGTACATTTGAACGTCTCCTCAGGCAGAAGCGGATGACTTTACGATAGAGTTTACCACACTTCCCACAATTTTGCGAATATTTATTCTTCAGCGGTATCAATGTTTTGTCTCTGTTCGCTGGTAAATTCTGTCCAAACTGAGGTCTGATGCGATAATTTGTAATAGTTTAGCATAATTTGCAACACAAATGCAAGAAAAAAAGAACATTACGGAGAATTTAGGAGCAAGTCGGGTAATTTGCGGTGGACGAAAAGTAGAACAGATCTAAGATATTCACTCTGTCAGCATCAGGGTTCGCAGGATTTTAATATTTTCAGAGCAATCAGAGGTTAACTATCAGCAGTCAGTGGCAGCGGTTGGATCCCGTTGTCTTCTTCTCCGATTCCCTTTCCCCGTAACAGATCACCGTCGTCAGAGGAAGAGGGTTTTGGATAAAATGGGAAACCGAGTGATTCTGATCGTTTTGTTTTAAAAACTTGACTGAAAGGAGATTTTGCGATATTATAGATAGGACTTACGCGCTGCTTCTTAAAGTCCCCCTGATAAGGGGGATTTAGGGGGTTAAAAATATGGAAAATACCGCTTTTTTGTGTCCAAATGTCCGATATTTGCTCAGTTTGCGTAAGTCCTGATAGATATTAACTTTGAGGTCAATACCTTCGCCAAAAAATAGTGGATTTTATGAATGTCGTCCCAAATTCCTGCAAAAAATAGGGAAGACCATCTATCACATATCAGAGGTATAAACCACAGATCCATTCAGTTTTCGGTTTTTCGCCAATTTTATTGGGGTTCCGTCGCGATTCGGAGATCGCTCCTACACGAGGTTCTGGGAAATCCAAATATTGATTCTGTGGGACAACTCAATGACTCTGTAAATTTAATTTGACTTATGGGCCAGAATTTTATATGATTATATAATCATATAAAATCGTTAATATATGTATATATTATTATGTCTATTAATGACACAAAATGATTAGTGAGTGATTTAAGTTGTTCTTACCATTCAACCGAATCCATATATGGATTCCTATGTTGAACACATGTTACATTAACATTAAAGGTCGTGGTTTTATCAGAAACCGGGGCTTTCATATCCGTTTTTTATAGATTATGGATCTCCTGAAAGATATTATTCAACGTTGCCATCAACGGCACGAAAGTCCGCTTCGACAGCGGAAAACGGTGATAACGCCTGCGCTGTATAAAGGTCTACCTTATCAGTTCACGGTCTATTGCGCGCACAGATACCGTGTAAGACTCTATGACTTGGAGCAGGCAGATGTCTCCTTTATGCCGATAGGGCGCGCCCCAACGTATGATAGCGGTCCGAGGGACTTTGGCGGTGAACGATTCTTGAAACGCCAAAGCATAGAAGACTGGATAATGAGACAATGGCATGCGTCGTGGGGAATTCAGGTGTATACGGGTATTCCATCCGAACAAGATGGTGCACGATGGCACGACCTCGATTTTACATATCAAGCCATCTGTGCTGCACCGGATGCCGTTTTTGCCTGTATTGAGACGCTTGTCAATGCAGTTGCGAATCCATTGTTGACGCTGACAAAGTCCGGTGGATTGCGTTTTTCTTGTAGAGCCCCAGAGTATCTCCACGCAAATACTGAGGCCGCGAAGCAGTATATCTATAAGCACACGGCGACTGTAGAAAATTCACATCAACGGGATGTATATTTGGAAATCTCTGGTGCCAAGGGCTACAACCGCTGGGACGGTCGGTACGAGATTGTGCTTGGAAATCTGTTGGATCCGCCTGTGATTTCCAAAGAGGTTCTCTTTGCCCCTATCAATACCCTCCGTAGTGAGATTCACGAACTTGCCCCACTTGGACAAAATAGGTTGAATCCGACTTCCGAAGCCGCTATTGTTGTTCCACCATCTTCCGACTCGTATAATCTTAACCTCGCAACAGAAGCGTTTTTGACGCGTGGTTTTTCTTATGTTCGACAAGAGAACGATTTTCACCATTGGGTACCACCCGGTAGCAAGGAGGGTAACGCACACGTGTTACTATGGAAACGGGACGGTACTGTGTGGGTCCGCGCCTCTACGCCTAATGCCGGACTACCGATGGAAGCTACACCGATAACAGATATTTGGGACGATACTGGCATCCTACCACCGATACCAGCTGCTGGCGTGCCTGTCTCTGATGAAGTGCTCGCGGTGCGTGAAGGGAAACTCAGCCCGTTGGCGATAAAACGTTCATCCAAGACGCTGCAAAAGTCAGAAGACTCGCAAAAAGTTTATGGGACACTCGAAGAGAATGCCATTCAAATACAGCGTGCCTTCGAGGGGAATGCAAGTATTCTCGGACTTATTGCCGAGAAAGGTGCGGGGAAAAGTTATGGAATAGAGAACTATGCCCTCAACGGCGGTTCAATCAGCTTAAACGCTATATTCTCGGTAGCAGAAGAAACAGAACAAAGCTTTCAAAAACGAAACGTACCATCGGTCGTACGCAGGCGGCCTCGAAGATACCTGTGGGAACAAGTAAAAGCAATACCCGTTGATCTGCGGATGGCGACTCCGTTTCAACGCGGCAATGTTTGTGAAGATCCGGAGCGGTGCGATGCGCTTGAAAAGAAGGGTGGAGATCCGCGTGAGAGTATATGTCCGAAGTGCCCAGTCTATATGGAATGCCAGGAGCGTGGCTATTTATCGCAACCCATTGCATTACAACGCGCCCAAGCACAAATATCGGGGCAACCGCAACTCTTTTTCAATCCACGATATGGGGAAATGGTGGAAGAGATGCTTGGCCAGGACAATGAAGCGGAGCGGCTTTGTATTGTTGATGAAGCGGAAGCGCATGAACTGTTTCTTGAATGCAGTCTATCGCAAGAGATATTGGAGGCGTGGAGTGTTAACTGGCAACGGAGCGCCTTAGGGAATTTTGCCAGAGCGTTACTGAATGCCCTGGAAATCAAAGGAGAACCAGATGGTAATGCTGTGCGACGGATTCGTACAACGATACAGGCATTCAAAGTACAGGCGGACGAACTCATTAGGCAGATGTGTCAAGTGAATGTGAGCGGCACAGTGTCGGCGCGCGAGTTTGTTGATGACAAAACTGGAAAGCCACTTGCGCGTTTTACCATTGCGTTTGAGGGAGGGACTTCCACTTGCATTCCTTTAGACGCTGACGCTATGGATAGACTCACGGCAAAAGGGCTGCCCGTCTTTGAGCTTGACTCCTTTGAACTGAACGAAGACACGAAAATTCCGATGTCAATGGCGCAAGCGATCAATTTAGGTATCTTGGACACATCAACTGTTGAAAACATCGAAGCATTGCCGAATGTCTATCCGGATCCAAACTGGACCTTTTGGCATCGGCTGCAGCGTTTTTTCGAGTACTACAATCGGGATGCCGATGCCCCGATGATCTGGTATAACAAAGTCCTCAAGTTTTGGGTGCCACCGGTGCTGCATGCGCGCGTCAAACGTCTTGCTTTAATGTCGTCAACCTTCACCGAGCGAGATCTCTGCGAGGCATTTCTAAAAGAAGAAGTCGAAGCAATCCGCCTCAAACCAACGGTATGGGACACAGGAAATAAAGTTTTTCAGACCCGCACAGGTATCTATGAACCAGAGACACTTTTAGAAAATTACGACAACTGGAACACTATCGGAACGTCTAAAACCGGACAACGCTTATTCTCAAGCATCCGTGCAGAAATTGAGCGCGATCTAAGCGTTAAGCATGCGATTATTACCCATAGGCCGATCACCAGACAACTGAAAGGCGTTGCAGAAAAGGAGAACGTCTGTTTCGTGACGGAATTCAAAGAATTGGAAGGCTTGGAAACCGCTTTTGAAGAGGCACAAGTCGTTTGGATCGTCGGCACACCGACTTGGGAACCGGGTATCATTTGGCGGCGGGCACAGATTTTATTTGGAAACGACGAGAAACCGCTCTCTTATGAGACAGAGACGGAGCCGCGTCGCTATAAAGATGAACGCGTTCAGAGTGTGTATAAACAGCATGTTGCCGGTTTACTTACAGATATCGTAGGGCAGACAGGATTGAACCGCTTGTCAGGCAAGACGGTTGTGCTGGTTACAAGTTTTCCACTGCCTGACATTACTGACAGACCTAAAGCCCTTCTTTTCGACTGGCAAGATTTTGAGGTTGCAGGTGGGTTAGATAAACTTCCTGAGGTGATAGCAACACGTAAGCACTTTGAAACAGAACATGCCAATCTAACGGCTGACACCAGTAGAACTGATGTGGAACGTATTTTGGGATGCTCTTCAAGACAAGCGAACCGTATGTTGAATAAACTCAGGGGTGGAAACATTCCACGAGTGCTTTTTCGAGAACAGATATTCTCTCTTCTGGCGAATGGCGAGAAGAAAACATCGGAGCTGGTTGACGCTATTGACGGACACCCAACATCGGTAAGAAATGAACTTAAACGCCTTGTAGATGCTGGTGAAGTTGTAAAGGTCCGATGGGGTTTCTATTCCCTCCCAACAACATCCTTTTCTAAGCAGTGATTCCGAGTTCTGTGAATCTCCTAATCTTAATTTAGACAAACACCGGTACGATTAGAAAACCGCGTCTACCTCATCAGCAGCATGGCTACCCAATGTCCTACCGTTCTCTGAAATGTCTCCATATTTTCAGATTTCACTATAAATAATTCAATTCCCAAAGCGTCAATGATTAACTTGACTTGCGTCACGCCGTATGTTAGGATAGTCGCAAAAATAGCAGGAGAAACGACATCATGACACTGGTATCCATGTTTGAACATTCCATTCAGCACTACAGCAACAAACCTGCCTTGGCACACAAACCGAAAGGCGGCACCTATTTGGACATCTCTTACACCGAACTCGGGAAATCGGTGGATGCCTTCAGTAAAGGGCTTAACGCGCTTGGGGTGCAAAAGAACGACCGGGTCGCGATTCTCTCTGAGAATCGTCCCGAGTGGGCGATTACAGATTTCGGTAGCCTCAAAGCGGGTGCGGTAACCGTTCCGATGTTCTCAACGCTGACCCCAGCACAAGTTGGCTATATCCTGAAAGATTCCGGTGCAAAAATTATTTGTGTATCCACGGAAAAGCAGTTGGAAAAAGTAAGTGCTATTCGAGATGAGGTCCCGACGCTTGAACAGATAATTATCTTCGACACAATTGAAGGTGAAACCCCAGAAGGTGTTATCCAATTCGAGGCAGTCTGTGAGTTAGCGGGTGAGGAGACTGATAGCACTGTGAGTGAAGATGACATCGCAACGATTATCTATACATCAGGCACAACTGGTAACCCAAAAGGGGTTATGCTGACGCATGCGAATTTTATTTCAAATGTACAGGCGTGCAAATCGCTTATTGATATAAGTGAAACCGATGTATTGTTATCGTTCCTGCCACTATCGCATGTGTTTGAACGGCTCGGTGGACATTACGTGCCGCTATTCTCTGGTGCAAAAATAGCATACGCAGAGAGCACATTCACCGTGGCGCAGAATATGAAGGAGGTCGCTCCGACGGTGATGCTCAGCGTGCCGAGGCTCTACGAAACGATGCACGAGAGGATTCTGCGTGCGGTGCAAGAAGGTTCGTCACTGAAGCAGAAAATTTTCCACTGGGGTGTTTCGGTCGGTTCAGCAGTAAGTTCCGCAATTCAACAGGGAAAAAAGCCGTCTGCAATTTTGCAATTACAGCAGAACATCGCGGACAAACTGGTCTTCGCGAAATTGAAGGCAGCAACGGGTGGTCGGTTACGCTTTTTCGTCTCAGGGGGCGCGGCGTTACCGCAATCGATCGCCGAATTTTTCCACGCGGCGGGAATACTGATTTTGGAGGGGTACGGCTTAACGGAAACCTCGCCTGTCATCAGCATGAACCATCCAGCACAATGGAAGTTCGGAAGCGTTGGCATGCCTGTCCCCGGTGTAGAGGTACAAATCGCTGAAGATGGTGAGATTTTAACCCGTGGTCCACACGTGATGAAGGGTTATTTCAACAACGAAACCGAGACAGCAGAGGTTATCAACGAAGACGGGTGGTTTCACACGGGCGATATTGGTATTATTGACGCAGATGGGTTTATTAAGATCACTGACCGGAAAAAGAATATAATCGTGCTTTCCAACGGTAAAAATGTCGCACCGCAACCGATAGAAAGCGAGTTGGTGCAAAGTCCTTTTATCAGTCAGATTCTACTGGTGGGGAATGAACGCAAAAATCTGGCAGCGTTGATCGTCCCGAATTTTGACGCACTCAAGGCGTGGACATCTGAGAACAGTGTTGAGACAACAGATCAAACGGCAATGCTCCAAGCACGCGAAGTGCAACAGCACATCCAAAGTGAAATTCGGAGCCGTCTGACAGATTTTTCAGACTTTGAACAGGTGCGAAGGTTCACATTACTCGAAAAGGAATTTTCACAGGAAAATGATGAGATGACCCCGACGCTGAAGTTGAAGCGGAACGTTATTATTGAAAAGTACGGCGATGCGATAGAGGGGATGTATCCGGAGGAAACGTAGGACGTGGAAGACTGGAAGGTTGGAAGATTAGAAGCACAAGATAAGTACGATGTCAAGCGTGTGGTGCAGTCCAAAGTAGTAATTATCATGAAGGTTAAGAGCCGGCAAATGAAGATGATGGCGTTTGCACATATACTCCCTTATTCCTCCGGCTCTGTTGCGAGATATTTTGGATGTGGTTTGATGTCGGAGGGATAGTGAATTTCCCAGACTTTGACATCAGCCGTGGCATTTCCATCTACAGGGTAAACAGGTACAAACACATCGGGCGATTCTCCGTGAAAGAATAACCGGACAGCGAGACTTTTCCATCCAATAGGTGGTACATAATACCCTCTACGGAACTGTTTTTGCTCGTTAAAAATCAGGAGAATTCCACCGTTTTCTCTGCCAATCGATTCTTGAGAGCGAATGCGCGTTTTACCTATAAAGAGGGTGTATGGTATTTCTACAAGACTACCATTTTTCAATTTTGCTGTCGCGGTAATGAGAATGTCATCTTCTGCACTGTGACTTATGTCAATGTGGGTGAAAGGAAGATCTTTGTCAACTGGAGCTAAAAAAGGCGTTCCATTTTCGTATGCGTTCATCTGTAGGGGTATTAATCCAAATTTCCGATCGCCTTGTGCATCACTCCCAATAGATGAATAGGTCTTTGCACCTTGGAATAGGTCTCGTGCACTCAACATCAGGTGTGTTGCCTCATGTGTTTTCAGAAATTCAAGTGCTTCAACGTTGGATTGTGCACAAAAGACGTATCGGTAAAAAAGGTGGATCCAGTGTTGTATATAGTGATCTTGATCAATGATAGTTTTCACACCAGCGAGGACGTTAAGTTGGCTGCCGTCTCCCCAATTGGCAGCAACACAGGCAGAGCTTGGAAGTTGTGTCTTCATCCACCGGAATGTTTTTTCGAGGCTTGTGTTACCGGGAATAGCTTCCCGCATGTATCTTGCGGCGAAAACGGCGCGTCTGGCATGTGCACCAGTAGGAGTCCACCACATGAGCAGTGCGAGGATAGTGGCGGTAATGCCTGTTTTCAGGAATATTTGCGGCATTTTGGGAACCTTAAACTTTGTGCACAAAGCATCTAGGAGAAATTGAATTAGGGTTGTCGTAAAGAAAGCAATAGGTAGCCCGATAAAGAAGTCGTAGCGTATAGCGTCGCGTGAAAGTGCAACCCAGCATAGAAACCAGGCTGCGGCAGCGACTGAGACGAGTTCATTTTCAGCGGATTTCTTTTGCCACCACCCGATGAGGAGAAGGCCAATAACAGTGCATGCGATAGATACGAAAAAGAAGGTATTGTCAAGCGAGCCCTCCAAAAAATAAGTGAGTCGATCCCGAAAGAATGTGGTAATTGTAAACAGGATGAATGGTAAAACGAGAATGAGACTCTTTTGTTTCCATAAGTGTAGGCTTGTCACAATTAATCCGATACATCCGAGGAAAAAGACGCTGCCGTAGCGAAAAACCCAATGTCTGTATTCTGGGGCACTAAGTTCCCCAACTGCTTGCATCAGACGATTTTGACTCAAGGGAACCGTGCTGAGGGCAAAGGTATCCGACTGAACAAAAACGTATAAGATGCCACCTACGAGGCTTAGCATCGTCAAAATAAGGGCAAGGGTTCGGGCGCGTAGGCGAAGTTGCTCCGCCAAAGCCCCTTTTGTGATAAGGAGATGTCGGAGGCATCGGATCGAAAAAAGCACCAAGGGTGGCATCAGCATAAAAGCAAAGAGATGTGTAGCGAATCCCTCACCGCGCCGATAAGCTGGAGAGACGATAAAGAGTGTAGGAACAAAGGTTAATATCCATAGGAGATAGTACCAGAGGTCCGCTTCTGTTTCTGAAGAGAGGAAACGCCAGAGTTCTATAAAAAGAATGATACCGAGAAAAGCACCAAAGCCTTCCCATGAGATACCGCCAAGAAACATGATAAAGCCACTCGTGAGCGTCCAAAGTAAACGTTTGCGTGGGTGTTGTGTCTGTAGCGATGCAAGATAAGTGAGAACAGCGAGGAGACCGATCATAAAGCACCAACTGTCTCTGTCGCAGAATCCTGCAGCACTCCGTTCAATGGTGCCAGGGAGCGTTGCCATAAGTATGCCGACGGTGCTTGCAAAGCAGAGTCCGTACGTGTGATAAAGGAACAGACAGAGTGCGCCGAGTCCGATACAAAAGCAGATAGGGGGCATGTAGAGAGTGACGTGATAGAGCGAAACATTTGGGAAAAGAATTGTTATCGCTTTATGAGCGTAGGCAATGCCATAAGAGTAAAAATTCAGTGTATGCCCTAAGTCCCTACCTCGTGGGACCCAGCGGTGCATATCACGCGGTGGCAGGACACCGTGTTCAGAGACAATTTGCGCCTGCCAATAATAGAGATAGGCATCGTTAGCGGTGAATTGCCCATCAGGAATAGTATCCACCCCCTGAATGCGAATCCAGAACGCCACACATAGAAGAACAATAATCAACAACCCAGCACCGATGTGCTTTGACACCTCCGTGGATGCATGCTTTATAACTGTGTTTCTCATTAAGTCTGTTTTCATCAATGTTGCATCTTTGAGATGGAAAGTAAAAAGGACATCCCGATGCCACCTATATCAGTTAGAATCCGCAATAATACCGAAAAACGGCACACGAACTGTTGGTTGAATGCGACTGGATGTGTGTATGATAATCTCACCGGAAAGTTCCCCAGGCTCTGTTTTTGGTGTGAGAGTCGTTACGATTTGGTAGTTCATTTCACCTTTCCCCTTTTTTACTTTAACAACAATTGCTTTTGTGTTAGATTCCATTGACATAATTTGAAACGGTTGGTCATCGCGTGCAGAAATTGTTATCGTTTTTGAAACGGCCGATGGCTCTTTTATCAATCCAAAAAAGAGGCGGTTTGGGGCAATATGTAACTCTCCTAATACTTCTCCGAAAACAAGAACATTATGTGTTGTCTGCTCGCCTTTATAAGTGTAATCCACCATGAGGTTGTGAGAAAACTGTCCAACAGGAAGGGTTGGCAAGAATTTCACTTCAAGGTGAGGGATGTCGTCCTTCGTTTTCAATGTTGCTTTGAGGTGCTCTGAATCGGTTCTGATACTTAAGATCGTAACCGCCTCTTGCAGATGCAGAGACACGCGTTTTGTTAATGGTGCTTGCAAAGGCTTTTGATTTCCAAAAGCGAGTCGTTCTGGGAATGTCTTTAGCGGTGTAAACGCTTCCCCTTTAAGCGTTAGGGTTAACGTGCTTTGTACCGGATCATCGGTGAGTACAAGCAAGCTTTCCTTAACCTGTTGATTCCCAGACGGAACTGTGAGGACAGCCGAAATGTCTCCTGTTTTTCCGGGGAGAATTTCGTTTTTTGAAAGGACAGATGCGGTACAGGCACAGGTTTCTGTCACAGAGAGAATCTTTAACGGTTTTTGACCAATGTTTTTTATCGTGAAGGTGTGTTTGATTTCGCTCCCACCGAGGACTTTGCCGAAATCGTATTCTGGTGCATCTGTGAATACAAGCGGTGTCTGATTCTGTTTTGTGCGGCGTGCCTTCTTTTTATCAAAAATGAGGAGGGCACCATCCCATATCTCGGAAAGTTGATCCCAAGTCAAGTGCGGGGCGTATTTCTGTGCTGGATCTGAGATGTTAACGCCGGCTTCGTCAACGGTTTCAAAGACGAGGAAATGGTTGTTATCAACGTATGCAATAGCGGGTAGCGGTACATTTTTTCGCTTTAGCAATGTTACGGAGGCACTCACACCGCTCGGGGCTAAGCCTTTGTAGGCTGCGGCTTTTTTGAGTCCGAGCATCGTTGTGCCGTGATTGGCATTAAAACCAGACAGTTTTTTCAATTCGCTGAGATTTGTTGTGACTTTCAGAAGTTCACAAATACGTGAAAGACTTTGCGGTCCGCAGAGCAGAAACAGGGCATCTGTTTCTGTGGGCGAGGGTGCCGGTAATATTCCTGAATTCGGAAGGAACTCCATTCCTGGGGGGTGATCCGGCAGCCCGAAAAAATCTCTATCGATCTTAAAGAAATCTTTTGGAAAGTCAACGTTAAATTCCGCAGCTTTCACCTCAATTGTTCTTTGCGTTTGTAGGGTGCCGTCTTTCTTAGAAACGGAGAACTGACTGATGCCTGGATACCAGATGTCTCTAAATCGGCGGAACGCTTTATAGTCTGCTTGAGAGTATTTAAAAGGTGCGCCGGATGGGTGTCTAATCTTATTGCGCCGGATGCAGAAATCTTTAGCGATATCTACCCAAATTTGCACGTGTGTTCCGTTTGGAGTTGTATAGGCAAGAATGTAGCATTCGGCGTTATCAATGTATTCTTTTCCTTGAAGTTTGGCATCTACCGGCACTTTTTGAGGTGCCTTACCGCAGTATTCCGGGCCCCAGTTGCCGACGTAATTATCGCCATTGAAAAACTGAATCGCATATCGTGGATTCGTGGGGTGTACCGTATTTCCAATATCCTGTTTTACCTGTTTCTGGGCATCGTAAGTGAGCAGGTAGAAGTCGCTATCCTGCTCAAATGGAGCACCTTCGCTGTCTAAGGGGAGTCCATCTACCTCTTGTAAAGCGATTTTATATTGGTAAAAGTCCGTAACCATTTCAGGCACCGGCGGAATTCTCTGAAAGCAGATGGTGGCGTGCTGTCGTAAAGGGTGTCGAAGTGAAGCCTTTGCGTGGAAATCAACGACAGGATTTAGGAAATTTTCTTTAAACGCTTTTACGGTGTCTGCTTGTGGTTTGTCAGACCCCGTTTTGAAGGGTTTGAGCCATTCTTCGGTTCGTTTTTTTTTCCAAGTGACAATTTCTGCATCAGACATTGCCTGGCCTCTCATCTCAACAAGGTGCGCGTGAATTTCGCCGCTTCGAACGATGAGGCGCGATTGGTTGACACCTCGAATAAGCGCGTCAGCAGTGAGCTCTGCCGAGTGACAGATAGAGACGAGGCAAAAGAGTAAGAATAGGAAAGGGACGGTAATTCTTAACATGTGCTTCTCCTATAAAACAGAGTGGCAGGCAGCAGAGTGCCTGTGGCATCATATCAAATCAATCTAAATGGAATTGTGTATAGGCTGCGATATTGCTTCTTGCAGATGGTAGGAGCAGGACGGTGGCATTGTGTAACTTCGCGTCCTGCTCTCAGGTCGTTAATATTAGTACCCGTAAATGATGTTTGAATGCGCGTTATTGTGGGGAGCCGCAGGCACCTTGGTAGTTGTCACAGCTGCTCCACCTATACAGCACCTCGGATACGGTGCGACACTTCTGTACACCAGCATCTTGGAAAGCTTCACAGTATGATTTTATCACGGCAGGAACATTTTCTTCCATTTGGTACGCATTATCATACCATGTCTCACAATCAACGCAATTATATTTGGAATTCGTCCAGTAGAACTCCTGAGGATCACATGAGTTTACGGAGCAGGAAGCTTTCTCTCCATGTCCCACAATATACTCACTGCTAGTAGTTTTGGTCGTGCCGCCAACCTTCTGAGTTAATGCCGCATCGTTTAGAACAATGAGCCCCTCAAGGGTGTCTGGCGTTTGGGGAACAAAGGCACCTGCACCACAGAAACCAGCGATAGTGACTATAGCAAGGATTGCCAATAAAGTTTTCATGTTAACTCCTTTATGAAAAAAGTTAAAGATGTCCCTCGGTCATATACGCAAAACCTTGGAACGTGATACCGGAGCGTCTCTCCGGTGTATTCACGAATTCACCGTATTTTCGGTGTTTTCGTGTTAAGGTGTTAAAAAGTCTAAAAGCCTTTTTGCGTTTCCCATTTTTTGTACGTTTCGCCATAGAGCCGCCAAAAATCAAGGTAATTCGTCAGCTCGTATTGTGCAAACAGGGTTGATTGCTGCTCATAAACTTGCGCCCTTGCTTTACATAGTTCCTTGATTCTTGGGGTGAACTCTTTTCTCCAAGCCTTTATTGTGTCTAATTCATCACCCAAAGCCTTTTGCGTCCGTTCATCATCTTCTCCATTAAGTGCTGAAAAGAGTTCCACGGCTCGACGATTGTAAGAGGTATCGCGGTATATGAGTGGGTTGAGCTCCATGGCGATTTCGAAGCCTTGCTGATAGATCGTATGATACGCTGAAAAAAGCATCTCAAGTTCAGGTGAAAGTCCGCTGTTATCAGATTCCGGCTCGGTTTCTGGAACCTCAGCATCAAAAACAGTGTCAGCCTCGGTTTCAATAAGTCGCGTGAAATCCTCTGACGTTTCCGATAGGGATGACTCATAAACGTTTTCAAGTGCCTCTGGTGCAGTTTTATCTACACCCTCTTTCGGTGTCACAGCATCCGCCTGAGGCGTGCCATCCAAATGTTGCGGTTCAGGCACCGGTGGTTTTGGCAGTCCCTGAATGAACCGCTTTGTATCATAATCAATATAGAGCATCCACGCCACGAGAGCAATCACGAAGACGACACTTCCAACAACCAGTTTTCTCATTTAGAACTTCCTTTTAGTTAACAGACTTTGCACATCGGAAACCGAGGGTGTAGTGCCGATATGTGGGCGATTGTGCATCGCGGTGCGTGCATCGGAGCTGCAATCGGATGGCATTCCATCCGCCCCCACGGAGTGCTTTATTTTCACCTTCACTATCCGCGCACCATTCGGCGACGCTACCCGCCATATCCAAAAGACCGTAGGGGCTAGCACCTTCCGGAAAACTGCCGATGGGTGACAATTTCTCGTGATGCGAGAAGTAGTTGAGTTTAGAAAAGCTAAACGCATTGCCCCAAGGATAGATGCGTGCGTCGGTGCCTCTGGCGGCTTTCTCCCATTCGGTTTCCGTGGGCAGTCGTTTGCCTGCCCATTTCGCATAGGCTGCGGCTTCATACCAACTCACGCCGATGACAGGCTGGTCTGGAGCAGTGGAGACACTGTTTTTACCAAACCCCAACGGCTTTTCTATCCGATATGTTTCTTTACCCGGGTATAAATAGCGGACCCGCTCTTTCTGAATGAAGTCCCACCCTGCTTTGGTCCAATACGCTCGTTTATTGTATCCATCTGCCAAGATAAATTCCTCAAATTGGGCGTTTGTGACTTCATGTTTATCAATGTAGAAAGAATCCACGTGGACTTTGCGCGCGGGGCGTTGGTCAGCAGGGACTTGAGGGTCATCTGTTCCCATCGTAAATTCCCCTGCGGGCACCAGCACCATCCCTTTTGGCAGTTCGCCTATCGCAAATCCGGGAACCAACACTATCAAGAGAAAAAGGATAATCGGTTTCATGTTCAATCCCCTTGTTAGACAATACTCAAAATCAACCACGTGCCGAGTCCGAAAAGTAGAATGCCTATCCCGACTTTTACGGCGACGAGGTGTCTTTGCAAAACGCCACCGAGCTGCATGCTCGTCGTGCCCCAATAAACACATCTGAATACGACAAGCAGCGGCACAATAAACATCAAATTATATAGGAACAAATAGGCAATTGCGTGTGCCCGCATGCCCTCAACGCCTGCAACGAATGTCAGCGTCGGTAGGTAAACCTGTCCCGTACACACCAACTCCAACGCTGAGATAACAAATCCGATGACCAAAGCACCCGCGACAACGCCGGAAGTGCGCGTGCGTTCTCGGATTACTTTGTGAATCCGCAGCTTCAAGGCGCGAGGCAGCTGCAACAAGATATCTTTCGTTTTGCCCTGCTTCGCCTTGACTGCATCGTAGAAACTCAGCCCTGCCAAAGCAAAGGTGGCAGTGGCAGCGAGCAGATAGACACATTTTGCAACGCCCGAAAACTGGTGAAGATAGTTCATGAACGAAAGCGTGCCGACCCCTACGAGTAGATACGTCACAAACACGGCGAGGGTAAACGCACCGCCCGCAATCAGTATCTCTTTCCGGCCGCGTCCGACAAGGTTCATATAAGAGATGAAAAATACAATGGTGGCAAACGCGCAGGGGTTGATACCATCCAGTAACCCCGCACCCGCGACTGCAAGCGTGCCGAACCCGTGAAATCGATTGACAATATCAGATTCAGCGGTATCAAGATGTGCTTCTGCATCGTTCAATCGGGACGCAACGCCTGTTTCACGGTACTTTTGAACGGTAGTTTCAAGACGTTGTTCATCTAATTCGCCAATCAACACAGTATCACCGATGAAAACAGCAGGGGTCGTCAGCCGTCTCGCTTCGGGCACTTCATAAAGACTTCCCATTGCTTCCAAAAGTGTCTGCTCTGTTTTGGCATTGCGTTGGTCAACGGCGATGTTCGGATACCGTTCTTTGAACCTTTTGAGTCTTTTCACGGCACGGGCACATTTTTGGCATCCCTGCTTGTGAAAATAGACGATATGAATGGCATTGACAGGTACGTCGGATGTCTCTATCTCAAATGCTGTCTCTGCACTACTGCCTATCAACGTCTGATATGCTTCCAGTAGACGTGAGAGGTCCTGGTCTGGCGTTATCTGTTCAGAGACACCATGGTACTCGTTTATGAAAATATATCCTTGTGATTTTGCCTGGTGTTCCATCTCTAACACACCGACAGCGGCACCCTCTGCTGCATTTGTCACGATTGCGGTCTCTCCGACAAGAGTAGCGGCTTTACGAGGTACCACCGGATCTTTTTGTTCATCTCCAGCAACGATCAGAACGTCTATCCACGGCACCGTTTCTGCTAACGCGTGTGCCTCCGCTTGTGTACCATGAAACACAACAACAACAACATCATTTTCGCTGACGATTTCCGCTTCCAGTTCGGCTAAGGCGGTTTGCGGTCGCGTTAAACCGACGGTGGCGAGTTCTGGCGCGTGCCTTTCGGAGACTAAGCCGACAATCGCCACATTCACCGAAGAAATGGTACGGATCAGATATGGTGTCCCTATCGGTGGTGCAGCATTCGCGCAGACAAACCCGACTTCTGGGTGGTTCAAATGAAATGCCGCAAGTGTTTCAAGTGGGAGAGATAATTCGTTAGGACCCAGGCAGAGGACATCTACCGCCATCACATCTAATGCGGAGAGCCCGATTTGGTAAATCCATTCAGCATTTGCATCCGTTGGGTCAATAAGATTTCCAACATGCAAATTCAACACCCCGCTATGCCTAATGTAAAGGTCCTCAATGAGAGTACATCTATTCGCCAATCCACCTACTTGTTCTGTACCGCAGCCGTGCAAGCCGAGTTGTCCATGTTCCTCACCAGAATAGAGAATTACAAGTGCCTCAACAGGGTTAGCTGCGAAAGCGAACAAGGCAAGAATAAAAAGGAGCGAGGGAATTAACAAGCGCGGCGAACGACAGACTTTCCAGAACGCGCGCCACGAAAAATCTACAAAGCGTTGGAAACTTGTGAGAAGCACTCGGAGCAAAGCGTGAAACTGTGTCACCAGCATCGCGAATATGCTTAACGTTTGAAAAGTTGATAGAGGATAAATGAATTTTGCGTAGTACATAGAGCGAAACAGCGACGCGTCGAGGCGGGCGCGGTTACAAATATCGGCACCAGCAGCCTCTGAAATGTCCATGACCTGACTTGATACGTTACGATTTGATGTATTTACATTGCGTCGGCGGTTCATTGTGCTCATAACCCCTTGCGTCACTTCGCGAAAAATGAGATCCTGCGCGAGATATATTCACTATTGAATGGAAATGTGAAAATTGCCCTTTTGAAAGGGTAATATTTTGATTATACACGCTAAAAAAACTTTTGTCAAATTACAATACCTTCGCCAATTTATCCGGGTCTAATTTGATTTGAAGTGTAATGAATAGCACCAATAGACCGAAGATGTTCAGCAATGTTGTGAATAACAATGGTTTCAGGTTTTTGCGGAAGTATTTTTAATGTTTCTTGTAAATATCTGAGTCCTCTGTAGCGTGCTTTGATGTCTAAAACACCCAAACCGGGATGTTCCGAGCCGAACATCTCTCGGAGTTTTGCGCCAACATTGACCATAAACATTGACAGGTTCGCGGCATTATTGACGGGTATCTCCTTGACGTTCATAAAATCGTCAAACCCATAGAACTGTTTTGCGTCTCGGAAGTTGAACTCGATTTGAAATCGGAGTGAGTAATAATCAATCATTGTTTCAGCATCCAAATCCAGATCAGAGGAGAACAATAAAGCATGCGACTTCTCTTGCGTCTTTGCGTTGATTTTTAGCAAACAAACGATATTCAACGGGTCAGGGAAGCGTTTGTGTTGACACCGCATTTGATAGACTTCCGTGGTGATGTTTCCTTGTGTCTGTGTAGAGACTCGATATTTGCCATCAATATCTTTAGGGTTGAACTTTTCACCATAGATAGTCGGTCGTCCGCGTCCTTGATAGGGTGTCGTCGGTGGCAAATAGAGTGCTGCATCTCGACGAAGTTTTGAAATCAGATGGAGACCGCAGTCTCTGACCATCTGTAGTGTATTATTGTTTCCGAAGTATCCATCAAGCAAAAAGTATCGAATCGGTATAAAACCCCCAATAGTTGCTAATACCGTCTTCAGCATAGATTGGATCTGTTTCAAGGTGTCATTGAGGACGACTTCGGTTTTGTTTCGATTCTTGCTCCCTTTCGGACGTCCCGGCTGGTCTCCTTTTGCTTCCGAAGTTTTTGAAATAGTGGCTTTTTTCGGGGGTGTTTGGGTCATTTTCGGTGTCGTTGATGTTTCGCCTCGGACGATCTGTTCCATAAGCATTGGGTATGAACGTCGCTTATTGACACTGATTAATGACACCGCAAAAAACGCCAGACCGCGTATCGTTTTACCGTATGTTGACGCGAAAAAACGCGATAAACCGTATGTTTCACCCCCCGATTTTGCCACGATGCTTTCATCGCCAGCAAGCAGATGAACACTCTCAGGATCAAAGAGATATGTTCTAAAGAACACCCAGCAAAGTGTTCCCCAAGGGATGAGTGTGTTGTAAAACCGTTGGATCGTGCGATAACTCCCGCCTTTTGAAGTCCAACGAGAAATATTTCGCATCGTCACGCCCCCGGTCATCGCAAGCACTGCGAACACGATTTCGCAAAACTGCCGGAGCGTTGTCGCTGATAAATGTGGACTGAAAACAGTAAATAATGATACAATCTCAGACATGGGTAAACATCCTTTTAAGTTTGGTTTGTTCACCTATAACTTTAGGATATTTACCCATTTTAGTCAATTATTTTGGCGAAGGTATTGAAATTAAAAATTGAAAAAAAAGCACAATTGGGGTCGAATTTTATCTTTTTTGCGAAAAAAGGTCTCTTTTTGTAAATTTTTCAGTCCACAGATGCGATTTTGATGCGATCGCGCGATTTTCTATAGTTTCGTTCCGTATGCAGCCCTTAATTCCGTAAACAAACCGTGATAGACTCGGCAGTGATAGTCGTAACAGACGTTTCAATCCGGATTTCGTCAGGATCGCAGATTACACAGATTACGCGGATTTTTGAGGTTTTGTTTTGTGTTCGCCCATCTCGCCTAATTTCGGAACGTATACACGAAAAAGACAGGATTTGATGAAGAAGAAAAATAAATTGGGTATTTTCATAGAGATGCTCGGTGCGGTTAGGAATGCAGGTCGCATTTGGGCGATTACGCCGCAAAACCGCACCTACCGGTCCGAGGGCTGAAACCAATACGCTCAATAGCCTCCTATGGTGCCATCACAACCAGTCCACCCTTGATTATCTCAATTGTGGTCGGTGTTTCGCACATCGGTTCTCCATCGGCATAGAGCAGCATCGGCGTGTCGGTTTCAATCTTTAAAGTTCGGGTCTGGTGTATGGATACTGCTGGGTGTCCGACATGCCCACCCCAGAAAAGTGTCACCAAGAGCCGGAGTACCGTCAAAGAGGAAACCGGACGGATAATGCAGACATCGAAAAGTCCATCGTCAATGCGTGCGTCTGGGACAATCTGAAACCCGCCGCCATAACGGCTTGTAATGCCGGTAGCAGCGAGAAGGAGCGGTCCCTCGTGAACACCAAAGTCGCCTTCAAGACGGACAAAGGGTGGTTCATAGTAGAACAGCGTCTCTACGGCTGCATAAGCGTAGGAGGCAGTGCCAGCAAACAGTGGGGTGCCTTTGGCGGCGCGGCGACTCACCTCTGTATCGTAACCACAGGTCGCAATAGTGGTGAAATAGCAATCAGCCATCGGCTTTCGGCTTTCGGCTTTCGGTAAAGAGGTTTCTGATGAAGTTACGCCCCCTTGCTGATTGCTGACGGCTGACGGCTGACCGCTATTCTGATAGCAACATCCCAAATCTACATGGATAGGGGTGCCAGATAAGAGGGTTGCGATCGCTGCTTCAGGCTTCAGTGGCACCCCAACAGCCGCAGCAAAATCGTTGCCACGTCCGCAGGGAAGGACCCCTAAGGTTACATCCGGGACTGTAGCGATACCATTCACCACTTCGTGGAGCGTTCCATCACCACCGCAAGCAATCACGTACCGAATTCCTGCAGAGACAGCTTCCTGTGCGAAACGTTTCGCATCGCCAGATGCCGAAGTCAATGCAAGTTGTCCGTGCTGTCCGGATTCGGTAAGGGCAGCGTAGCCCTGCTCAGCAACATTTTTAGCATGTCCCTTGCCGGAGATTGGGTTTGCGATCAGAATAAAATCGTTCATGGGTTAATGGTTGTCGGTTATCAGTTATCAGTTGTCAGTTAAGAGGCTATTGGAATTTCTAAGGTCTGCTCTAAGGTTGTCCGTCGTTATTTTAACGTGAGTTCGACATAAGCGTATAGTTGGAAACCCGACATATTCTCACACGGGCGGCATTGGATTGTTGGGTTTTGCTGAGTCTATTTTGATGAACGTGTCATTGAAAAGCAGGCTTTTCTTGGTAGACTGAAGGGTTCTTGGTCATTCACGACTTTACCTGGGGGAAATCCGCAGAAATCCGCAGAAACACCCTATCAATACGCAGAAATACCCAAGCAAAAACACCCCTATCAAACACCCCAAGCAAAAACACCTACGGGACCCTTCAATTTTTATTATCGAACTCACGTTATTTTACTAAAGATTAAGGATTTAATTGGGTGATGTGCGTTGTTAATTGTCTGAATCAGGATTTTCAGGATTCAAGGATTTTCAGAATTATAAACGCTTCTTAATTGACAATTGTCACTATAGAATCACCAAAATATTTTCTTAAACTTCACTAATCCCAACCAACAAGGGCGGGTGTTTTAAGAGGCTGTTTGATTAAGTCAAAAACCTCTTTAACTGATAACTGACAACTGATAACTGACGACTATCTTATCACCGCGATTTTGCCTATTTTTTTCACAGTATCAAATTCAAGGACATAGATATAGATGCCGGTGGATACATCTGCGGTGTTATTACTTGTAAGCCACCACTTCTTTTGGTTGTGATCCTGCTCGGTTACGTCTAATGTTTCCAGCAATTCCCCTTTTGCAGTAAAGAGTTGGATGCGTGTGCCAATAGGTATCCTGTCAAAAGTAATCACCCCTTTATCGGCTACGTTGGGTCGCACCGGGTTCGGATAGACGCGTACTTGTGTCAAATCCGACACGGCTGTTTCGCTAATACTGCTCGGTATTTCAAGGGGTCGCGTAGCACCGCGAATAGCGTTTTCATCAATATCAGCCACGTTGGAAACGGAAATTTCATACTGGCCTGCTGTAGCAGTAAGGGGCTGCCCAAAGTATTCAAGAAGACTATCCGTATCAAATGCTAAAAGCGCGCGTCTCCCCATCCGGTCGCGGATAGCAGACACTGGATTCACACCGTCAATCCGTTTCACTTTCCGCAATACATATCGACTCTCGTCGGCAATGCCGAGGTTCATTCGTCGGTCAAATGTAACAATCACCCAGACGTTTCCGGACATGGACCTTTTCCCGGAAACCTCGTTAGGTGTGTCAGTCTGAAACTCAAGTTGTGTTGTCTGGGTCTCTCCTCCGGGTTGGTGATAGGCAGCACGAATTAATTGGGGGGGTTCCCTCGGCGTGGCAGCAATAGGCTCAGTGCGCGGGGTTTCGGTTCCGTTGGTATCCTTTGTAGTGATAGCATACCAGTAGGTATTATTTTTTCTCACACGTCTATCCAAGAACCTTGTAACAGTTAGGTTTTCCCTAATCTTCTCAAAGGTGTCATCCGCTGGAGCCTCTTCCTTTTCGCCTTGCGCCCGATAGACCGTAAAAGGACGTGTCAATTTCGGTTGTCCTTCAGTCGTTTCGTCTTCCTGCTGAGCGTTCCACGTAACCTGCACTGCCTTCTCTGTCAACGGTCTCGCCTCAACATTCCAGGGGGTAAGCCTATCAACGCCATCCGGGTCTGTTGCGAAAAGGGACTCAAAACGGTAAATTCCGTCCTCAAGGTTAACGTAAAATTCGTTAAACCCATTTTGATTGAGTTCAGCAGTGAAGAGCATCGGTGTTTTCTCTACCCTCCGGTGCCACAATGCCCTCAAGGCAGTGCCATCCCACTGCGTCACATAGAGGTTCGGATATGTCGCAATGATCAGATTATTGGAGCCATCACGATCCAAATCTGCGATGGCAAGACTGTTAGCATTCCGCCGGTGCGGGGCAATTGCGACCATTGCATCACGTCCATCTTCTGATAGCAGTGCGTAGCCAAACGGTGTATGCGTAAAAACAAAAAACTTCCAGAGCAGGGGGCCTGAAGGGTTATCAGGTAGCGAGAGTAAGCCACCGACAACAAACTCCGGGATGCCGTCCCCAGTGAGATCACCTGAAGTCAGTTGGGTAATATTTTTCAGTGGAAGTTGTGTTTGCCACTCAAGACGGAAGGTATTGGTGGAAGCGGATTCATAAATGAAAAGATCGCCTTCGCTATCGCCTGCTACCAGCTCTGTGCTTCCATCACCATCAAAATCATCAATAGCAAAACGTTGTGCGAATACATTAGAACCGAGCGTTTCGTTTATCAAAACGGCTCTTTCAACGTATGTGTTCGTGGCATTGTCATACTCAAAAATAAGAAGCCGATCATTGTTGTTATCAGCACCGACAATCTCTTTCCGTCCATCTCGATCAAGATCCGTGATAGTACCACCAGAGAGAAACGGCGTTTCCCAGATAATTTGGTGCGGGTACCCTCGAGGCGTGCTACTCTCCATGAGAAAAGTCCGCGCATCATCCGTCGCAAGTATTTCGAGCAAACCGTCGCCATCCGTGTCATCTACCGCCCATGTGATGACCCCTTCCAGATTAGAGAGATTTTCGACACTCTCAACGGTATGCACCAATTCATATCTACCGCTTGGAAGGCGTTCATAGATTGCAAGGAGAGCAGCCTGTAACTCGTCGTCAACAGCATCTGATGACAACGGGCTCCCGACGATTTCAAGTTGACCATCCCTGTCAAAATCAGCAGTTACACTTGCGATATGAAGCGGCGGAATATCAACCGATTTTTCAGTGAACCCGCTCGGAGAAATACGTCCGCCAACAACATCAATAGTATAAAACGCACCGCCGTTGTCGTCCCTTGTCTTGAGGTGCGTCGTATTCTCTGATTCAACAAAAAATTGATAAGCCCCGGTATCAAAACCCAAGGAGAGGGAATGCTCTACCCCGAGATCTGTCGTGGTAATAGGTGCAAAGGGTGCAAGGCTACCCTTACGTCGGTAATAGAGAGTATTCTGGGTGATATCATCCGTTGCCCAAGTAAAAATCGTAAGACTTCGCTCACCGTAAAGCGTTTCCGTTGCAGTAAGGGAGATAACTTGAGGCGGTGTCCGGTCTACGCTCAAGACAACCTGATCGTGTGTTTGGTGTCCATCTGTGGCGGTTACTGTTAATCGGACAGTGTAGATACCCTCTGGAACGGTTGTCGTATCCCAAACAGCCAACGTTTCGCCGATTTTTTGTGTGACTGCTGGTTGCGTGAAAGGCGTAAATTCAGTGGGAACTGTAGATTCCCCATAACTCAGCTGCCACGAGTGAAACTTATAGCCACCAGTGTTACCGACAAAGGTAATTGAATCTGCGCCCCCGCTATTGGTTTCAGGTGCGAGGATGCGTGCCTGTAATGCGCCACTTGCGAAGAGTGCGCGTTCGGCGTTGACAGTGCCTGCTCCCACGAATTTTTCGTCTAATTCATCACTATCCTCTCGGTGGACCGGGTCGGCGGTGTTAATAAGTATGTGCCGAACCTCTTCGTATGTGAGTGTGGGTCGTTTTGCGAGTAGTAACGCCGCGACGCCAGCGACGTGCGGAGATGCCATAGAGGTGCCGGTGAGAAGCCGATACCGGTTATCAATCTGCGTACTGAGAATCACGTTGCCGGGGGCACCAATATCTACAGAGGCACCGAAATTGGATTGATAAAACCGCTGCTGATTCTGCTCGGTAGATGCCACAGCGATGACTTTCCGGTAGGCGGCAGGAAAGATAGCAGCGGGCTTCTGAGAATTGCCAGCAGCGGCAACTAAAACAACCCCATGTGCATAAGCGTAATCAATTGCGTCCTGAATAACAAAAGAACGGCGCTCGCTACCCCAACTCATGTTAATGACGCTTGCACCGTTGTCGGCTGCGTAGACGATCGCCGATGCAGAGTCATCATCTTGCATGCGAGACCTCCCGCCGAGCGAAAGTCCTGCGCGTATCGCCATGAGTGGACATTCCCACGCGACTCCGGCAATACCGATCCCGTTATTCGGCATGGCACCCGCGATACCCGCAACATGTGTGCCGTGTCCGCTTTCATCAATGGGTTCGTTATCACCTTCAAGATAATCACCTTCTGCTTGTAGATTGGGGGCATCAGTAAAATCCCACCCATAGACATCGTCAATGTAGCCGTTGCCATCATCGTCAAGTCCATTTTCTGGGATCTCGCGGGGGTTTATCCACGCTTTGGGTGCCAAATCATCGTGTCTGTAATCAATGCCGGAATCGATGATAGCAATCACGACACTCCGGTCCCCTTTTTCGATTGCCCATGCCTGCGGTAATTTCATCAGTGGCAGGCTCCACTGTTCAGGATATTTTGGGTCATTCGGGACGACGGGGTCTGCCAACGTTGGACGGAGATAATTATATTCGACTGCCTCAACGAACGGGTCCTGTTGGTATACAGCTTTGAGTGCTTCAAGTGGTGCATCAGGAGAAAACCGTAACAGGTAGATACGCTTTAAATTTGGATTGAGCGATGGACGCGCGAGGTATGGAAATAGTGGATGCAGTGATTCTACATTGTGTTTTGCGTGCAGGAGGGAAATGGGTGCGTTTGCGTGTAACTGCTCAACATCCGCTGCTGCCTCTGGTGTCAAACGGATTATCAGTTCACCCGGGGTGATATGAGAAGCAGCGTCTATCAAAGGTGGGTTCTCCGCCTTAACTGCGGAGAATTCGGCGTGGACTGCCACTAAAAGTAGGATGCCTATTGACAAAATTTTAAAGCACTTCATAATAGGAATTGGCTGTCGGCTATCAACAATCAGCAGTCGGCTTTCAGTGTTTGTTGCAGTCAGATGCGATGTACCTACCCCAAGCTTGCTCTACTGACTACTGATAGTCAATTATCTACTTCATAATACCTTGCGCCTTTAATAGAACAATCAATTCTGTCTGTGCACTACCGCTATGCTGAATTACATGATTCCCGATCTGACGACACTCTGTAAAGCAGCTCACATTATAAGCGAACACCAACAGGATATGCTGCTTTCATGGTCACAGCACCCATGCCCTAAAGGGCGGGGAAACCTATGCTTCGTAGACAGCAGCCTTCATAAGAAGGTCTCACCCTGTCAACTTTTATTTTTCAGATGGCAGGGTCATTTAGTTCTACGATAAAAGTAAACCCTAAATCTCAACATACCCCTGTAGAAGCACGCTCCGATTCGCGACTTTCCTAACAAAACACATAAAAAACTGAAAACTAAATAGCTCTGTTCAGATGGTTGTGTATCTTACATTTGTAGGTTCGCATCTTATGAGTATATCATATTATCGACTGAATCGCAAGCCATAAATATAATGAAAACGGGTTGGAAACCCCCACCTGAAGGCAGGGTTTCCAACCCGAAGATTAGATGAAGCCTTTAAACGGAAGAGCCTGTCATCAGCGAGCGGCTGATGACAAGGCTCCAGTTATGTCCATCCAACGGTAGGGATTATTCTTCAAAGTCCTGAAGTGCCCCGTCCTTAACGACAAGAACAATCGTTTCAATATTTTCATAGATTGCCTCTCCGTTGGGGTCAAAAGAAAAGTTGCCTAAAATCGTGGGAAAACTCATTGTCTGCGCCAATGCATCTCGGATCGCGGCTGGATCTTTCGATTGTGCGTTCTTAATCGCCTCGGTGAGAATATAGAGGGTCGCATACGCCTGCGCCGCCCACGGTTCAGGTTCAATCTTGTATTTCGCCCGATAACTCTGGACGAAAGCTTGGTTTGCCGGTGTGTCTGTCAGACCAGACCATCCCGCAAAAGCTATTGCACCCTTGGCGGCACCGCCCGCTCCTTGGATTTCTGTTGCAGTCAAATCAGGAACAATAAAGTGAACAGAGTCAGGGATACCGATCGCGCGCCCTTGAACGATAATCTGAGTCATCTCTACTGACAGAGCAGAGATAAAAAGCGCGTCAGGCTTCATGTTCATGATAGTGGTTAATTGCGCAGTAAAATTGGTCTCTTTGGTTTTGAAAGTTTGCTCGGTCAGAATCGTGACCCCGCTCGCCTCAAGTGCTTTTCTCACCTCGTCATTACTACTTGTGGAGTAGGTATCAGCAGCATCGTATATTGTCGCCACGTTTTTATACTTGAGTTTCCCGTGAGTCTTCATCACTCCACCGGGAATCAGTATATTTGTGGCGATGCCGGCGCGGAAAATATAATTCCCAAGACTGCTTAAACCTGCAGCGGAGGAGATCGGGCTAAAAGCGACGACTCCATTTTCTTGTGCAATCGGAAAAGCCTGTTCGAGATGCGTTGAGATACCAATGCCGACGATAGCCGGTACGCCTTGATCAACCAATTGCTGAACGGCTGTCTTCGCACCCTCTACGGTACTTAGAGCATCTACAGTGCTGAAGGTGATACTCGGACCGCCGAGCATATTAATCTCTGCTCTTGCTAACTCAAGGCCACGTTGCATTGGAATTCCATACGGTTCGGCGTTATCCCCTGTCAGAGCCAGGGCAACGCCGATGGAAAGCTCTTCATCCATCATCGGAGGCACTTCGTCCATCGGAGGCACTTCAGCATCAGGCACCATTGAAGACATCCTGTCGCAACTGGAAAACCCGACAGCCATAGCAGTAATTGCTGCCAATACAAATGCGAATGTTAGGATTCTTCTTACGTTCATGTTCAATCTCCTTTATTTTAAAATGAAACTCAGGCGGGACCAATTAAGTAAGAAAACGCCACTGCCCTTAACCATATTCGTTATCAAAAACGAGTTATTATACTAAGCCACTCTAATACCCAAAACCGCTTTGACACCAAGCATTCCAACCAGACGTTTCGGTGTAGATATCTTATACCATTTCTGTTAATAAATCTCTCTTTTGTAGAATGATGCACGTCGCATCTGGGCGAGTACGCCGCAAAACCGTTAGTTTCCTTGTTTTTGTCCAAGCACATCGGGAGCGAGTTGATCAATGAAAGGTTATCAATCCCAGTCCCTATCTGCTTTCAAGAAGGAGCAAAGGTCTCAAATCATAACACCCTACCTTTGAAACTCTCACTACAGCAGGAAACCCACTTTTTCAAACGGTCTTGCGTGCGTGAAAAGTGCTAAAAATCGCGGTTTTGGTTTCCTTTTTCTCTCAAAGGTGTGTAGAAGTTATTTTCTACCTTTTGAGGTGTTATTTCCTCAATGGGTGTGTGGGTTTGTGCCTCATCAGAGACGGTATGGTTTCCCACACTTATTGGACAAAAACAAGGTAGTTTGTTCCGCATCACCACACATTTCATGAAAACCGGTAATGCGATAACATTATTTAGAAATGGTATTAGCCTTGCCTATTATTCCATAGTTGGAAATTATTATCAATAAAAAGCGGATAGATCACAGGGCTATTCAGTTTTCCAATTTCTCATTGGATGAGTTTAACTGCGAGTAAAGGTTTTGAAGCGAGAAATCGTATTGTTTCAGAGATTTTTGTGTGTCCTGCGAAGCGTAAAACAGACATGGCAGTGTTGCGTAATGCTGCGATGACTTGTGGTATACTCCCGGTTCTCGCCTGTGAAGCGTCCTCCCCGAGAACGGTGTCTCGGACCCAATGGACTTTGTTTTCTATCGTCCAATGTTCGCGTCGGAGTTTGAGCAAGTCTTCTGCGGATGCGACTTCGGGTGAGAGACTCGTGATGCCATACTGCGTCTGCGAGGAGATCTGGGCTGTTTTTGTGTTTTCTCGCTGAGATTGGTATTGATAAACCTGAGCGATTCCGGGCCATTTGATGTAATCTGTGAGCAATGTGCTTGCGGTTAGGGTGCGTGTGGTGGTCAACCCGTGTGATGTTTCAACATGGGTGTAGGTATGAAGGTGTGCGCCTTCTTGGGTGTGAAGGTTTTCAAAGCGTCGGGTCTCAACCTCTGTGGCATCTGTCTCCGAGAGGGGTTCAAAGAGTTGCTGAATGTCGTCATACATCTGTTTGTGATTTTCTTTGACAGGCAGCGCATAGTCTGCCTGATGTTCGAGAACTTCTTTACAAAAGGTTCTCTGCGTCAAAAGGGCATCTGTCGTCACGACTTTCTCTGCGACATCAAACGCTTTGAGGAGTTGTGTTGAGATCGGAATCTCGTTGGTTTTCCCACTGACAGGCTGTTGTGCGAGGGTAATCCCTAACTCATGACAGACTGCGGAAAGTAAATGTGTCCGGTATCCCGTCTCTGGGTTTTCAGAGCCACATAACTCCTTCCCATCAATAGCGATGCCTTGTAGACGCTGTGTTTTCAAAACATGAAGACTTTCAAGTTTTGAAAACACCCATTTCGTTAGGGAGGCTTCGAGACTCGCTACGTCAAGACGCTTCAAGAGATTATGCAGTGTTGACGCACGCGGGGTCTTCTTAGATCTGAAACCTAATGCTTGGATCAGTTCGGGTTGGCTTCCTGCCCACGTCGCTACAGAGGTATAACCTTTATGTCCCGTCATCAGACCGATGACGATCAAAGCCAAGATAGAGACCAAAGGATAGCGTTTGCCTTTTTTATGGCGCGGATCCGGCACTTCTGCTAATATATCAAGTAAGTGGCAAGAGGAATTGCTTGTCATGATTCACCTCAAAAAATAGGTTCATTTTTTACGGTGAAGGATAGCACATATCGCGTGAAAAATCACGCGATATGTGCTATCTCAAAATATTAACAGATGTGAAAAATATTACAAAAAATTCCGAAAACTGAATAGTCCTGGATAGATCAGCAGGGCTATTTAGTTTTCGGTTTTTAGCCCGATTTTGGACCCCCCAGGCCCGGTAGGCGCGGTTTGATGAAGTTTAAAATATTAATTCGGTAATATTGTTATTCGTGTTATCCTATTGCCAAAGGAGGTATTCTCTGATGGCAAAACACCATAAGTTGGAGTTAACTGAAGACGAAATACAAACCCTCGTTGATCTTCGGGATAAAGGCGAACCGGCTTATCTTCGAGAGCGTGCGACAGCGTTGTTGAAAATCCATGAAGGCTTTTCTCCACATGAAGTCGCCCGCAGAGGTTTGTTGAAAAAACGCGACCCCGATACCGTTTATGCTTGGCTGCGTCGGTATCGCGAACACGGTATTAGCGGGTTGTCTAATAAACCCGGTCGAGGTCGCAAACCTGCTTTTTCACCTAAGTCGCCCGAAGAAGCCGGGTCGGAACTCTTAGTGGCAATCGGTCAGGATCCGGGAAGCGTCAATGAGCATCAAACGCGCTGGACGCTCCGCAGTCTCGGTCAGGTCGTGCCGTGGCTTGAGGGTCTATCGCTCCCCGGCATTCATCAGATCTTCTCACGCTTGGGTCTCAGCTATAAGCGTGCCAGAGAATATCTGCGGAGTCCTGATACCGATTATGCTGAAAAACTTTCTCGCATCAAGCAAGCGTTAGAAGAAGCCCGTGAAAACCCAGAAACTTGCGTTGTCGTTTACCAAGACGAGTTTAGTTTCAATCTACAACCGAGAGTCGCAAAAGACTCGGCGGAGACGGGGACGAAATGTCCTTTGGCACGCCAGAGTTATCTCCCAGAGGAGACCTGCTATGGCATCGGGGCGCTCAACCCACACACCGGAGATGTTGTTTATCAGCAAGTCAAAAGCTGCACGGTTGTCGCACTCCATACATTTTACACCCAGATTTGCCAACGCTATCCAAACGCTGAACGCATCTATTTGATCCAGGACAATCGGGCGATCCACTTTCACGCGAATCTTAGGGCAGCACTTCTGCCACAGACGACGAGGTTTGTTAGACCGACCCCACCGAATTGGAGCGAGAAACCGTCAAAGAAAATAGGCACACTTGAGAAACTCCCTATTGAGATATTGCAGCTCCCAACGTATGCCTGTTGGACGAATCCGATTGAGAAGTTGTGGCGCTGGGCGCGTCAAGCCGTCATACATCTGCATCGTCTCAGCAATGACTGGACAGCCCTTCAGGAGAAAGTCAGCGACTTCATGGAACAGTTCAAAGGCGGGTCACAGGAGTTGCTACACTATGTCGGATTATTACCGAATTAATTATTTAATCTTCATGGAACCGCGCCGGACTTGAAAAAGAGGATCCAAAAATTTAGACAATCCGAGAATTTGTTTAAAACTAAATGCCCCTGGATAGATCAGAGATATTTACAATCTAAGTTAACGTGAGTTTGCTTGTTGGGTTTCGCTCTATTTATCTTCTTGAGTCGGTCATCGAAAATCGGAGCACAATGAATATATATTTATACATATCCATTTTATTATACTGCGCCTACATGATTAAATCACACGTTATTTCGACTTAGAAGTCAAATTGAATCTGTAGTAAAAACACCAAAGCGGCGGAGTATGTCAATCCAAGATCTGGTTCGGTTAGGAAATCAACCTACCGAGCATGGCGGGAATTCAAAACTCAATTCACACACGCTAAAATACATCCAATACTTCTGCTGTCTTTTCATCAACAATTGCGGTCACGATATTCCCGCTGCTGTGATTAGAGAAACTGACTATCCACACGAACCCTTGAAAAGATGGGTATGCGTGAACCGCAATTTGATCACCTAAAGCGGCTTTGACACGCGCATCTAATTTTGCGATATGCAGTATCGCGTCTGCTTTTGGTTTCCGAGAAGAATGCATCTGGGTCTCAAGTGAACTTATTATCTCTTTACCGTTATCCGCCTCTGCGGGCAACATTTTTAGGTTTTGCTGTGCGAGATTCCGAAGCAGTGCAGCATGTCGTCGATATGCGTCTCGGTGTTTTTGATAACCTCCAAGTCCGTAGGCAATCGGAATCTTTTCGTATTGTGTTGCGCACATCTCTGCAGCATCCGCTTCAAACCGGAGTGCCTTCACATAATCGCCCTCTTGCTCTGCCATTTCCCGTTGTTTCCTGAAAAATGTCGGATAAATACCGAACTCGTAAAACCGATCCGGATAGCGTGGTAGCCATGTTGCGATAAATTTTGCGATATTTTCACGTTCAGCATTCAGGGTAGGTTCAGGAGTTTCTGACTTCTGCCAAGCAATTTCTGCCTGCTTGCGGTGGTATTCATAGCGATCCAGAATCTCGCGCGCCTCTTTTTCTGAGCGCGCCGCCCACTGCTTGTATCCGCGCCGGATGTAGTAGTCGTGTGCGATCTTATTCATCGGGACAGAGATGCGTTTAAGGCATTCTGCGGCGGCTTCGTGCCAAAGTGCGAGTTTCCCGAAGTCCCCAGACCGCGCGTAGCGTTTGATAAAGATGTCAGCAGTCGCTGTGCCTTCGCGAATTGCTACGCACGGTTGCGTAATTAGGAGGAAAAGCGGGAAAAGCAATAGTGCAATAATTCTCATAGCAGAAGCACGTGGACGGCAGAGCGGAGTCTGCCTACTACTTTCTACTTTATTTAGTGGACGGCAGAGCGGAGTCTGCCTACTACTTTCTACTTTATTTAGTGGACGGCAGAGCGGAGTCTGCCTACTACTTTAACATAAAGCGGACGGTGCCAGAAAAGGTTTCATCCGGTGCGAGGACAATCACACCTGCGGGAATACCTCGCGCCTCAAGGTTGATAGCGTCTGTTGGACACGTATAAGGCTCAAAACAGATAGCATCCCTGTTGGGAGGTGTATAGACAACCAGTTCTCTGAACTGCGCATCGGATTCCATCACCATACCGTATCCAGTATCCTTATTCTCAATGAGGCATCGACTGACACCATCAACTAATTGAACGTCTGTAAAGACATGATCGAGTTTCAGTTGTGAAAACGGTTGTCCATTTCGTAGATCAAGCGTGCCGCTAACGGCGTGCTGCTTTCCCGTTGGCACGAGGACTTCATCAAGCTCCCAATACTTGGCGGCAGGGACAGTAATAACTGCGTCTGCTGCATCTGCTTCGGTGCCGAGGTCTACGCTAAAATAAGGGTGGATACCGAAGCCTACTGGCATATTCTGGTCGCCTGTATTTTTGATGGAAATCCCCATGGTTAACACGGCATCTTTGAGCGTATAGGTAATCTCAATTTTAAAAGGAAACGGATATTGGCGAGCAACTTCGGGAAAATCCTGAGAATTAAGCGAGCACACCAGTGTTGCACCGTTTTCATCAACGGTATGGCTTTCGACCTGATACGGCTGATTTAACAACAATCCGTGGATTGTCGTCGGGGATTCGGCTGATTTGTCAAATTGATAGGTCTTACCCTCAAACTGCCATGTGCCGTTTCGGATTCGGTTAGGGAATGGGAATAGAATCGGATTTCCATAAGCGGTCGGGTGTTCTTCTAATGTGGCAAGATCCGGCGGTGCGTCTATTAAATCCAACCAAGTATCCCCGTCCGCTACCTTGAAGGCGTAGCAGTTATTTCCGAGTGCTGGCACGATCTCAGCAACTGCCTTTCCATCTTGCTGTATATAGTAAACTTGAAAGCCTTCAACCGTCTTTACCGCTACCGAATACTTTGTATGTGCCATAGTCTCCTCTTTATCTGCATTTACGAGTACCGTTAAAAGTAAGAAAAGAACACAACTAATTCCAATGCGGAGCGCGTGCATCTGAGTTCTTCCAGATTGACGGGCAGAAAAAATATAGGTTTCCATTGTCCACCTATCTATTATACTTTAACCCAAGTTGCTACTAACAAATTTTGGGCGTTTCAATAAGGTTTTCGGGCACTTTCCCCACCCCAGAGGGGTGATATATCTATAGAAAACGGTGTATCCACGCTCCCGCACTCCAGCGGAGTGCTATATGTCTGTAAAGGATGACAACTTGCGTTATACTTTAGCACACCAATGAATGCCGCGTCGTAGTACCTCCCGGAAATTCGGATTAGAAAAAGTGACATCGTCGTGTCCACTTTGGAGACAGAAGACGCGGGATTGTCCATATTCACGCGCCCAACCGAGGACCT
Organism: Candidatus Poribacteria bacterium; assembly: GCA_965246985.1. GTDB lineage: Bacteria > Poribacteria > WGA-4E > WGA-4E > WGA-3G > WGA-3G. The sequence goes on from OZ251998.1 coordinate 6,150,205, forward strand.
CCATGCTGTTTGGATGATCAACTGTTAGCAGAATCGAACTATCATCGCCAGCAGATTCCATAGTATAGGTTTCGTCGCCCATCTCCCAATCATCGAGTCCTTCGGTGATAGGGTGCGTCGCATCAGCAATTTGCACGTGTAGCGTTTGCCGCGGATGGTATCCGAAGTCTCGATCCTGAATTCCGCACATTTCAGAATAGACATCCCACTCTGGAAACGCAAGGATGGCGTGATGCAGAATCACCATGCCCTGTCCACGTTCCGTCAAACCGAGAATAGCGCGGGCTTGTGACTCCGTTGGATAAGGACGGTGAAAGTTGTAAAAGACGACAGTGCCATAGTCCTTCTGGTTTGGATCGTCCACAAAGTCGTCAAGATCTTCTCGGACAAATTGCACACTTTCCATATTCTCAAATACTGCGTCAAACTGTTCTTCCTGAAATCCGTGTTCACCAGTTACGACTGCGATTTTCATGATGTTTCTGCCTCCTAAAACTTGATTTTGGCACGCGGCGTATTGCAAAATCGGGCTTACAAGGTTTCCCTCCCACGATTTATGTGAGGTAGCCCATACTGCTTTGCATATCTAATCCGTAATCGCCTGATATGTGAGGACGCGGAATTGCGCGTGGAACGGGGAATCGCCGATCAATTGTGTCATCAGAATGCCGATTAAGTCCTCCACAGGATCAATCCAAAACGTGGTACTTGCAAGCCCGCCCCAATTATAAGTGCCTTCGGAACCGGGACCGTGTGTGTCAGCGACATCGGTAACAACAGCGAACCCAAGTCCGAAACCACACCCTGTTCTCTCAAGAGGGTGCCAATCGTCAGAGATATGATTCATCCTAATGAGTTCAACAGTTTTTCGTCCGAGGAGTCGCACGCCATCAAGTTCACCATCATTCAGCAACATTTGGCAGAAACGGAGGTAATCCGCGGCGGTTGACTGCAGCCCCGCGCCACCGGAATGGAAAAAACTAAGCGGTCCGCTCGAAACAGGAGCGTTCTTAATCACCTGAATACCACCGTCCCCCGCGGGTTCATACAACGTCGCATACCGCTCTGCCTTTTCATCTGGCACGGAAAAAGCAGTATCGCTCATACCTAAGGGATTCAAAATGCGGGTTTTCAAAAATTCCTCAAACGGCATTCCGGATACGACCTCTACAAGGTAGCCGAGTACGTCGGTAGACATACCATAATTCCATCCGGCACCTGGGTGGTGAAGGAGCGGAATATTCCCGAGTTCTTGCGCCATGTTTGCGAGATCTCCACCGTAGAAATTCGCCTCTTTATACCGCTCATTAATCGGATGATCCCAGTCCCCACCATAGATAAGTCCAGAGGTATGCGTGAGTAGATGCTTTATCGTCATTTCCCGCTCGGCATCAACAATAGCCTCGCCCCCTTCAGTGTAAACCTGCATATCCTTGAAAGCCGGAATTAATTCAGAGACGGGCGTACCGATCTGGAAATGTCCCTCCTCATAGAGCATCATTACAGCAATGCTCGTAATCGGCTTCGTCATCGAGTAGATACGGAAGATGGTATCAAATTCTATCGGTTTCGCAGTAGCGACATCCTGCGTGCCGAACTTTTCAAAATGGACGAGCCTGCCTTCACGCGCGATCATTGTCAATGCACACGGTATTTTCCCATCGTCAATCCAGCCTTGCATGACCGGAGCGATGCGTCCTAAACGCGAGGTTGACATGCCGACATCTTCAGGCACTGCCCGCGGTAATCCTTGATATGCTGCCATCAAAATCTCCTATGAGATAGTTATCAGTTATCAGTTGTCGGTTATCAGTTAAAGAGATTCCGACGTACATTATATTCCTGCTATGACACTAATCGGTAATTGCCTGATAGGTTAAGACCCGGAATTGGGCATGGAATGGAGAATTGGCACCGACCAATTGTGTCATAAAAATGCCGATCAACTCTTCCACAGGATCGATCCAAAATGTAGTGCTTGCCATGCCGCCCCAACTGCAAGTGCCTAAAGAGCCGAGCGTGTGCGTATCAGCGACATCCGTGACAACGGCGAACCCAAGTCCGAAACCGGATCCTGTTCTCTCATTGGGTCGCCAACTGTTAGAAATATGGTCCATCGTGATGAGTTCAACTGTTTTTCTTCCGAGCAGCCGTACGCCGTCGAGTTCACCACCGTTGAGCACCATTTGGCAAAAGCGGAGATAATCCGCGGCAGTCGATTGTAGCCCTCCGCCACCAGAGTGGAAAAAACTCAGCGGTCCAGTTGCAGCATGGACCTTCTCAATTGCCTGAAGCTCACCATCTTCCCCGAATTCATATACCTTCGAATATCGGTCAGCATCTTCAACCCGCACTGAAAAACCGGTATCATTCATGCCTAAAGGCTCAAAAATACGAGTTTTCAAAAACGTCTCAAACGGCATACCAGATACAACTCCTACAAGGTAGCCGAGTATATCAGTAGACATCCCGTACTTCCATGCGTCCCCTGGGTGGTAAAGGAGCGGAATATCTCCGAGCTTTTGTATCATGTTCGCGAGGTCGCCGCCGTAGAGATCTGCATCTTCATATCTTTGATCGATCCGGTGGTCATCCTTGTCGCTTTCATAGATGAGTCCAGCAGTATGCGTGAGTAAATGTTTTATTGTCACCTCGCGTTCTGCATCAACAATCGCACTACCATCTTCCGTATAAACCTTCATGTCCTTGAAAGCGGGAACAAATTCGGAGACAGGCGTGGTGAGTTGAAAACGCCCTCCTTCGTAGAGCATCATAACAGCGACGCTCGTAATCGGCTTCGTCATCGAGTAGAGACGGAAGATGGAGTTAAATTCTATAGGTTTGGCGGCGGCGATATCCTGCATACCAAATTTTTCAAAATGCACGAGCCTGCCTTCACGCGCGATCATCGTCAATGCACAGGGGATTTTTCCGGCATCAACATAGCCTTGCATGACCGGAGTAATACGCGCTAACCGCGAGGTTGACATGCCAACATCTTCAGGCACTGCCCGCGGTAATCCTTCATACATTGCCATCAAAATCTCCTGTAGGATAGTTGTCAGTTGTCAGTTAAAGAGGTCCCGATGTCCATTACAACCTTCTCATGACAACTGTTATTCAGTGAGCGATTGATAAACTAAGACCTTAAATTGCTCCTGGAAAGGGTGAGGGTTATTGAGCAGTTGCGTCATGAGCAAGCCGATCAATTCCTCTTGCGGATCAATCCAGAAGGTGGTAGCAGCGGCACCGCCCCAACTGAAATTCCCCACCGACTCCAATGTGTTTGGAGGCTCCTTATATGTAACGACAGCAAAACCGAGTCCAAACCAATCATCGTGATGCGGATACCGCATCAGTTCCACGGTTTTCTTCCCCAATATACGGACACCGTCAAGTTCACCACCGTTGAGCAACATCTGAGAAAACCGCATGTAATCTGCAGCGGTTGAGACGAGACCACCACCCCCCGATGGGAAAAAACTGAGTTCATCGTTAGCGAGTGGTGCGTCTCTTCCTACGCGTTTCATCAGCCCCTCTCTTCTGTTATGCCGGTATAGTGCTGCGTACCTGTCAACTTTCTCCGGTGGCACCGAAAACCCAGTATCTACCATACCGAGGGGACCAAAGAGCCGCGCTTGGAGAAATTCTTCAAACGGCATACCAGATACAACCTCCACGAGATAACCAAGCACGTCAACGGAGACCCCATAGGTCCACCTTTCATCCGGTTCGTGAACGAGTGGGATATCGCCGAGCTTCTTCACCATATCCGCCAACGTCGTGCCGGGTTCAAAAATTTTCAACGCCTTATAGCGTTCATCAACAGGTTTATTGCCCCAACCATAAGTTAACCCAGCGGTATGCATGAGGAGATGCTTGATTGTAATCGGCTTCTTCGCATCTAAGATTTCGGTTTGATCCCCGTTGTAGACCTTCATGTTTTTAAATTCAGGGATAAATTTAGAAACTGGTGTGCCGAGTTGAAAATGCCCTTCTTCATAGAGCATCATCACTGCAACACTGGTAATCGGTTTTGACATAGAGTAGATACGGAAGATGGTATCAGGTTCAACCTGTTTGTTATTCTCAACATCTCGCATGCCGATAGTTTCAAAATGGACAATCTTCCCACGTCTCGCTACAACCGTTAGGAATCCCGGTAGGTGTCCTTGATCGACGTAATCTTGCATAACAGGACGGATACGTTCAAGACGTTCGGCAGAGACACCGACCTCCTCCGGCACCGCTATCGGAAGCCCCTGCCCGAATGCAAGTGTAGTGATGTAGAGTAGCAGTAAACATGAGTACGTTAATTGTTTCAATCCATTCTCCTTTTTTACAGTAGGTTTTACAGACGACACACCACCGATCGGCGCGCTTACATGAAGATTAAGAATTTAATCGGGTAATTCTGGGACGTGTAATAACAAGTGGATCGGTTCGTAGTAGTGCGATTCTGCGGCGTACTCGCCCAAATGCGAAGTGCATTATCGCACGTCGCGTAGCCACAATTACCCAATTTATTTGTTAAACCTCATCAAAGCGCGCCTACCAGTATACTTTTCTATATTTCACCATAAACCTATTGTACCTGTTTAAGGTATCCCCAACGTGTTGCGAGTTTACCACCGGGTTCAACGTTGAGAATTTGGGCTAAGCCGACATCCATCGCTTCTTGAATCTCTTTTTCAGTGCGTGCGACGTTGGAGATGCGTATCTCTTCAATGATACCTTTCAACCCGTTTGCGTTATCAAGATTCGGCACGCCGATCGTAATTGGATCGCTGCTCTGAAACGTCTGATCATTAGGAGCCTCGGTCTCCAATTCGCCATCAACGTAAACCCGTCCCATCTTGCCATCATAAGTAAAAGCGAGATGATGCCACTTGTTGTCTGTGATGTCGCTTGTGCCATTTATATTGAACGCGCAGCCGCCATTTGCACCGATTTGTGCATGCAAAACGCTCTGATCTACTTGAACCCAGATGCCATAGTTTCGATTGGTACACCCTGCCTGCTGCTTGCAGACAATTCCTTGCCATTTACCCGTGCTCTCTTTCACTTTAACCCATGCTTCAATACTGAGTGTTTCCAACTCCAGTTTTTTAGTAGAATCCACAACGACGTAGCCGCCAGCGTCGCCAGGAAGTTCCAATCCTGTTCCAAATTTCGCTTTTACCCACTTGGGACTCCCAGCAAACTTGCCGTCGTGTCCATTCCCAGATGCATCTTTCACGGTTTTTCCAGCACCTTCTTCAAAGAGCCAGACAGCAACAGTGTGTTTATCAACTGCTGCATCGGCAAACACACCGCCGAGTAAAATCAAAACCGTTAGTGCAACCCAAAAACTTCTGATGCTATCAAACAATTTCGTACTAACGATATTCATGGTCATTTCCTCCCTTTACTTGAATATTTTATCAGTGAATGAATTTTTAAGTCAAGTGTTTTGAGATAGCAGTCCAGGGCTATTTAGTTTTCGGTTTTTAGCCCGATTTTGGACCCCCCAGGCCCGGTAGGCGCGGTTTGGAACCACGCCGGACTTGAAAAAGAGAATCCAAAAATTTAGACAATTCGAGAATTTGTTTAAAACTAAATGCCCCTGGATAGCAGTCAGCTATCGGCTGTCGGTTATCAGCAAAGAGTATTCAGCATAATAGCAATCAGACCCTATCGTCGTAAGCGAGCGATAAAAATGTTGACACGAGATTGTGTATCGCATATAATTTCGCATGTCCTATTAGGCGCGTCGGACGCGCAAATCGTGATTTGGAGAGACATATAAGGAGACTTACATGGCAGAACGAATTAAGATGGGATTAGTAGGATGCGGCGGTATGTCCGGCGCACACATGGGCAGTTATCGTCAACTTTGGTCCAAAGGACTTAGGGATTTTGAGATTGTGGCGGCGTGCGATATCGCCGAGGAACGCGCCGAGGAACGCGCGAATCAGGCGCACGAATTTCAGGGCGGTACGAAGCCAGCAGTCTATACAGAACTCGATGAAATGCTGGCGAAACACCCCGATCTGGAATGTGTCGATATCTGTGCGCTCCACAGTGCTCACCATATACTCGCTGTGCCTGCGCTCGATGCCGGGAAACACGTTATTATTGAAAAGCCGTTCGGTATCACAATGCGGGCATGCCAACTGATGATGGAGGCAGCGGATCGGAACGACAAAATTATCTCTGTGGCTGAAAACTATCGTCTGGCGCGCATCCAGCGTACACGGAGTTGGGCAATCGCGCAAGGACGTATCGGCGAACCGCGTATGTTCTTCTGGGTTGAAGTCGGCGAAGGCTTAGGCAAATGGGGTTGGCGCAACTTCAAGATGGATGCCGGTGGCGGTTGGGCATTAGACGGCGGTGTGCACTTCACCGATCTAATGCGCTATATTCTCGGTCTGGAAGCCGAGGAAGTTTACGCGATTAACAAGGCTTACGAACCTTACCGTTACGACAACCCCGGCGAGCGTGAAGGCGGTTATCCTGTTGATGTCGAAGACGCTATGATTGCTACCATCAAGTTTGAACAAGGCGTTACCGCGCAATGGACCTGGGTTGGTTCGGCACCGGGACACGGTTTCGGTCAACACACTGTTTACGGCAGCGAGGGTGCACTTGATTGGGGTAGAGGCTTAGTGCCGCGCGGCGGTGAACCGATTTCCAACGAAGACCTGATGAAAGAATTTACGGATAGCCTCAGCGATTCGGAACGGGAATACTACTTCCCCAGCGGTGTTGAAGATACTGTCGCTATTGAGCTGAAATACTTTGCTGATGCGATTCGGAGCGGTGGCAAACCAGAAGTGGACGCAGTCGAAGGGATGCGGTCTGAAGCCATCTGCATGGCAGTCTATGAATCCGGCTGGTTCGGTCGTCCCGTGACGATCGCCGAGATCGAAAACTGCGAACTCGAAGGCTATCAGAAAGAGATTAACGACAAGTTAGGAATTGGGACGTAGATACGCATCTTGCAATTGGATGTTCATTTCTGTGTGGGATTGGAAAATTGGAAAGTTGGAAGGCTGGAAAATTTTCCAGCCTCACAATTGGTTGAAACTATGGATCGATTGAACGGGAAGGTTGCGATTGTCACGGGTGCTGGCAAAAAAGGTGAAGTTGACGGGACCGGCTACGCGACATCCATGCTTTTCGCGAGAGAAGGTGCGAAAGTACTGTTGGCGGACATCTCCCCTGAGAATGCTAACGCCACGCTTGCAGAAATTGAGACAGAAGGTGGCGAAGCCTCGGTGTTCATCGGTGACCTGTCCACAGAAGCAGCCTGTACTGGAATGGTAGACGCTGCTGTCGAACGTTTTGGTAAAGTGAATATCCTTTTTAATAACGTTGGACTTGGTGGTTCCGGGATGGTCACGGAGGTAGACGAGGCGAAGTGGGACAGAGTGATGGATGTCAACCTCAAGAGCATGATCATGGCGTGTAAGCATGCCGTACCTCGGATGGCGGAGGCGGGAGGTGGCTCTATTATCAACGTCTCGTCCATTGACGCGTTGCGTGCAGGTTCATCGCGGAATGTGCCGTATGCAGCGGCAAAAGGTGGCATGATTTCTGCAACGAAGGTGATGGCAGTCCACCACGGACGTGACAATATCCGAGTGAATTGTATTGCCCCAGGACATCTCTATGCGTCGTTCCCCGCGCCGTATCTGAGCGAAGCAGAACGGGAACGCCGTCGTCTCATCGGACCGCTTGGCACAGAGGGAACCGCATGGGACGTAGCATGGGCAACCGTTTTTCTCGCCAGCGACGAATCGAAATGGATCTCGGGTGTCGTGATTCCGATCGATGCGGGTTTACTCGCAGCGACACCACTTGCTGTTGTGCATCAACTCGATGAATAAAGTCCAGCCAAACACATAGACTCCAGTTCATAAAAGTTGTAAAAAAGGGAACGGGCAATGTACTTCAGTACATTGCCCATTGTTTAAGGGACATATTCTCTTGGTGGCAACGAACTCACCCGTTGCTATCCTTACTTTTTGTGGCCATATATGCGACACCTTTGAAAACAGAATTCCGTTTTCTTCTCTGTTTTACTACTAATCTTCTTGGTTGGTATGATCAGGGTCGTACCCATCCATAGTATAATCCATCATATTTTTGCTTGAATCAAGGCTGTATGTAGTGTCACTTGCTGGAGTACCAACCCAGTTATCAGCACTTTGATCCCAATCCACTGAAAATGTTATTTGTTTCCCGTCCGCTCCCTGTTCCTCCTCTATTTCAATGTAGATCTGAACGCTGTATGTTTCGAGTAGTTCGTCGACATCGTAGGGATCGCCGTCGTTGTCGTCGTCGTCGTCGTCGTCCGGGTGGCAGGGTGTGTCCGCTTCATCATCAGGGTAGCAGGTCCCGTTGGTTTGAGCAAACTGTGTTATCGTTCCATCGCTTACGATGATCGTGAACCCGTATGGATCATTACCTGGCTCTGGCCCCTGCCCGTCCGTCCTCCCGAGTTCCCCCTCGCCTAACCCACGCCGGCCCTTGTAGTTTTCTGGATAATATACCCATACCAACCATCCTTTTAGGACGATCGGACTGTTCATCTCGTAAAAGAGGTGTGAGTTATCCGCCACACCGCTATTGCCCTGCGGAGTGTTGCCACCACCATTACCACCACCATTATCAGTAGCCGTAGCCGTAAATGTCACCGTCTGAGCAATGCCAGAAACACTCGCAGTGACGGTATAACTCCCAGCCGTGTTGCCAAGCGTCAGCGTGGTGCTCGCTTCACCGCTTGCCCCTGTAGTAGCACTCACAGGATTCAGAACCCCACTCGTTGGACTGACAGAAAAACTCACCGTGACACCCGATAGCACAGCACTATTCTGATCAAGCACTCTAACAACAAGAGGATTCGCCAAGTGTTGATTGACTTCGCCACTCTGACCACTGCCACTGACATACTCCAAGGTCGTCGCTATTCGTGATGGTGGTGGGGGCGGATCAGTAGCGGTAGCCGTAGCCGTAAATGTCACCGTCTGAGCAATGCCAGAAACACTCACAGTGACGGTATAACTCCCAGCCGTGTTGCCAAGCGTCAGCGCGTGGTGCTCGCTTCACCGCTTGCCCCTGTAGTAGCACTCACAGGATTCAGAACCCCACTCGTTGGACTGACAGAAAAATTCACCGTGACACCCGATAGCACATCACCGTTCTGATCAAGCACTCTAACAACAAGAGGATTCGCCAAGGGCTGATTGATTTCGGCACTCTGACCATCGCCACTGACAGATTCCAGTGTCGTTGGTACTAGCTCGTTATTAACCGGTGGATTGTTATTAACCGGTGGATTGTTATTAACCGGTGGATTGTTATTAACCGGTGGATTGTTATTAACCGGTGGATTGTTATTAACCGGTGGATTCACTGGAGGATTGCCGCCATCGTTGTTGCCACCGCCGTTATTACCGCCGCCGTTGTTGCCACCGCCATTATCGCCACCATTATCGCCACCATTACTGCTATCGTCTGGTGGCGATGGCGGTGGAGGGACCGGCTGCTGAGTGCCACCGACGTTATCCTCACCATAATATATGTCATCATCACCATCATCGAGTGGAGTACTGCCATCACCGGGTTGCTGGGTGCCACCGCCGTCGGTACCACCACCGGTACTTTCACCATCATCTCGAACTCCAGGAGTGCCCTGATCACCACCACCTGTTGTTCCAGGATCTGTCAATTCCTTTACAATCTCGGAGGTGTCCATCGCTCTTTCAGCACGTACAATTTGTTTGCCTTCATGATAGAATATATAAATAAGTTTTCTTGGATGGATGTGGATGACAGGCGCGTTTACCTGTCCTCTTTTTGGCGTAAGTGTTAGGCAAGCTGAATCATGTCCGTTCTGAAGACAAAAAGTATCTCCACCTGTTGAGATCAGATATCGGTCTACATCGTCGGCAGTCAGCATTGAGCCTGTATAAGGCATGTCGGAACAACCTGCTATGCTAAAAAGTAAAATTAGGATGCCACCGATTAATCCTAATGATAAAGGTTCGGTTTTCTTCACTGCTTCAAAACCTGCTTTCGTTACTGCCTCTATAAGGTTAACGGTAGTGATACGGGAGGCATCGAAATGGACAACAGCTTCACCCTTGCGCAGATTCACCTTCGTACGTTGAACACCCTCAAGTGCTGTCAATGCATCGGTGACTGTTTCGACGCAATGTTGGCAGGACATATCACTTATCTTTAATTTCGTTTTTGCCATGACATTACTCCTTCTTAGAGGGCTACTATAGCGGTTTCAATTCGAGGGTATTAGAGCCCCCATCAGACGCTACGTCATCTGCGCTGATATGGAATATCGCGGTATGGTAGGGAACTAAGTCATTCACTTGAATTGTTACCTCCGAAGCGTCAGTTTCAACGGAGAATAGAACGCTGCGGCTGCCATCGGGTCCGTCGATTTGTTTAAAGTCTTTTATCACAAGATCTTTTCGCTTGTTAGTTCCTATCTTCATTCCTTCAACAACCCTGATGTCGAGTCCGCTGGTTTCAGGTGTGAGTCCACGTCTTGCTTCGGGGAATACGTCTGGGTAATATATCTGTATAGTCCAGCTTCCGACAGTATTACCACCAACACCTTGAGTCCCGGTATTTGGTGGCAGCTGAACTCTTCCGGCATCTATCAAGTCCTGCACAATCTGGGTGGTGTCCATCTCTCTCTCCGCACGCAAAATAGGCTCTTCTTCATAATAGAAGACATAGCTGATACTTGTAGGATGAACGTGGACGATGGGTGTGTCGTCATCTGCATCGCCATCTCCAGGCAGAAGTTTTATGCAAACTACATCAAACCCATCTTCAAGGCAGACTGTATCCTCACCAATTGAGTCAAGATACCGGTCTACATGGTCAACTGATAGTGTTGGACCGGTATAAGGTACATCGGCACAACCGATGATGGTAAAAAGGACAATTAGAATACCACCCATCAAACTCAACGATAAAGTTACGTGTTTTTTCACTGTTTCAAAACCTACTTTCATAGACACTGCCAATGCATCAGTTCGTGTTTTATAGTAAAACCCGAAAATATGTTTACACTTTAAAGAGCAACAATTCCGCGAATACACTCGCTCGCTGGCGAGGTTTCCTAACCTCGCCAATGTAAAGTTAATTGTGGGTTTTACTATAACGCGATGTCGACAGGACTTATCACTTATTTTTAATTTTATGTTCTCCATGATGTTATTCCTCTGCTCGAAAATCGTGACTGTACGAATGGCACACTGGAATTGTATCGCGAATTAACCGATCTCAGTCGAGACAATATGCTATATGCCTGCGATACATATCGTCATATCTATTTGTTTCAGTATAACTAAAGTCGTATATCAATGTGAGTCCGATTTAAACACATAGACCGAATCAAAGCAATGTTCAAAATCCTTAGTATTGGCTTCCTCTTAGGTTCGTATCGTGTCTCAAGATGCCTAAATCGGAGTGAACCCAAACGCTATAAATAAACGATTGGTACCGATGTTAGGTTTCACGATATCTACGCAATTTTTGCGTTTTTATTATAATTTTTGCGTTTTTATTACAATTTTTGCGCAATCGTAAAAGAACAAAGATTATGATTGGACACTGTGTTTCGGCATCGGCAATCTTTCAATCTGCGTTAAATATAACACATAATACCAAATTAACCCCATTTGTAGCGCGAGGTCCCTGTGCCTCGCAATGCTGACTTGATCAAAAGACTTCTAATCAAGTTAATTGGGTATAAGATTGTGTGTGCCAGAAAGAGAACGCCTATGGCAAAATAACGTCATTTTCCTTAAGGTAAAATGCCAATTTTGTTGCTGGGGAATGGGTGATAATTGTTGCTTAAATCTCGGATTTTTTGGAGGGTGGGATATGATAAAGCGACGTAGGGAAACCGAGACACATGGAGTTGACCTAGTTCCCTACAATCACTGTTAATTTGGTGTTATACCAAATTAACCCCATTTGTAGCGCGAGGTCCCTGTGCCTCGCAATGCTGACTTGATCAAAAGACTTCTAATCACGTTAATTTGGTGTTAGAACTGTGCAGGGAAATTTCCGCGTGCGGCATCCATGACTTCACCTGTAATTTCGTCATGCCCATTGTCTTTGGCAAAACTTTCAATTCCCATTTTCGCCATCGGACGGACAAAAGCCGGGATCCGCTCTAAGCGTTCGAATGCCTCCGCCGTCCAGACGGGACCTGTCGGTTCGGTAGGTTCTGGTTCTTCCTGAAACGCCTCGGAGATGACGGAGGTAAAGGGACATTTACCGCCTTCAGCGGTTTCGCCTGAACTGGTTTCTGACGAAAACATATTAGGCATTGATTCGCCCTTTGCCGTCTCTAATTGTGAGCGCACCAGTTGCATCGGTTGTGCTGCTTCATCAGTGCCACCGAGTTTAAGATCCAAGGATTTCAGCATCTGAGTTTCCGACGGATTGAGGAACATGGCGATCTCTGTAAAACAGTCGGGGCATTCAAAAAGTGCTGTCACGGAGCCTTGCTCGGGGCGGGTCACGTCTTTAAACTTCATCGCCGTGTCGCAGTCTGTACATAGAAATTTCATTTTCGGGTCTCCTCAAAAAAATTGCGAATCTTTTCAGCCACGTGCATAAGTGCTTTACTTGCGGGTGCATCAGGATAGGCATCAATATAAGGGGTTCCGTTGTCGCTGGCACGCGCGAGTTGTGGGTCAAAGGGGATGCTGCCAAGCACGGTTTGCTGGAATGCCTTATCAAGGGTCTCCTCAGCGGAAAAGAGCGGTTCTTTTTCGCCGCAGTGTTGACATACATAGAAAGCCATATTTTCGACAACACCAATGATCGGGACCTTAAGGATATCTCTCGCCATCGTCACCGATTTTTTGACGATTAATTGCGAGACTTCAGAGGGGATTGTCACAACGACGACACCACCGAGATTAGGGATAAGTTCTGCTACATTAGGAAGCCGATCGGTCCCAGGAGGCAAATCCAGCAGAAGGTAATCCAAGTTGCCCCACTCGGTATCAGCGATGAATTCTCGGAGCGCGCCTACTTCCATCGTGGCACGCCATGTGAACGCGTCCGTTTGGGTATGAGCATTCCAAAGCACCGGCGCATCGTCTTCAGCCAAAAGTAGATCCATGGAGATCAGTTTGGTACCGAGTGTGGTGATCGCAGGTTTGACCCCTGTAGGTGTGTATTCCAGCGTCGCGTTCCGTACGCCCATCATCTTCGCAAGCGTCGGTCCATTGATATCCGCGTCAACGACTCCGACAGTGTTGCCTTTTAGCGTGAGCGCGGCGGCGAGGTTCGCGGTTAGCGAACTTTTTCCAACACCGCCTTTCCCGCTCATAACGGCTACGGTGTGTTTTACTGAAGTGAGTCGCTGTTGGAGTCGGTTTACCTGCGCCGTGACTTGCCCGATAATATTGGAACCGGCATCGCTCGGCAAATCGGTGTAAGTTTTCATTCTCCTCCACCAATGGCATAGAGTGCCTGATAACTGCGGAGATAGAGCGTGCCGTTTGCGATGGCAGGAGATGCAGCGATGTCTTCACCCATGACATTGCTGGCGACGATTTCAAACTCACGTCCGGCTTTGACAACACTGATAACACCGTCGCGTGATGTCAGATAGATATGCCCATTCGCATAGACAGGTGAGGCACGATGTCGGTGTCGATGCGTTCGCTCTCGATAGAACTCTTCTCCGGTCTCGGCATCAAGACATATCAGGTCGCCGTTTTCTCGACAAAGATAGACTAAGCCGTCTCGAATAAGTGGAGAAGGGACATCGGGAGTGCCTTGCTGCTGTTTCCAAATTTGCCACTCGCTGTCAGTTATATCGCCTTGTGTCGCAGCGGGATTGATGCCCAAAACGGGCCCGTTTTTCGCGGATGGAACGACGATAAGTCCCTCTGTTGCAACAGGAGAAGCGACAAACCTGAGAGAGAAGTTATAACCTATTATTGGATTCAAGCCGCCACATCGCCAGATTTCGCTACCATCTTCCAAACTGTGTGCGGTAACATAGTCGGCACCGTGTACGACAAGGTATTCACGCTCGGCATCACGGTAGAGAATTGGAGAGGTATAAGCCTGTTCGCATTCAGCGGTTGCGTCACTGTCCCTATTATGCTTCCAGATCTCCTCACCGGTCATTTTGTTGAGTGCTAAGACGACCCATGCGTTGCTGTGGATGAGTTGGAAATAGAGCCGGTCTTTGTCAAGGAGTGGGGTCGTTGCCATGACGAAGTAGAGGTTGAATTCGCCGTAACGGTCAGCGAGATTAGTGTGCCAGACCTGATTCCCCTCAAAATCGTAGCAGGCGAGGTCCCCAGTTCCGAGGAACGCCCAGACATGCTCGCCATCGGTTACCGGAGACGGTGCGGCAGAGTTGCCTTCGCCGCCGCTGACGACGTGGTTGCCATGCCCTAAAGTGCGTTTCCAGAGTTCTTCACCTTCGGTGCTGATGCACATCAAGACGAGTGTGTCCCCTTCAGCCGAAGTCAGGAAAATTTTGTTTTCCCAAATGATAGGCGTAGATGCGGCTTCGCCGGGAAGTGGTAAGCGCCATTTAATATTTTCGGTTTGACTCCACTGTATGGGTGCCTCGGTTTCTGTGCTGATCCCGTCGCTGTGCATTCCGCGCCACTGTTGCCAATTATCGGCAAAACTGTTAGCAGTTAGGATAAACACCGTAAGTAAGAATGTTAACATATCTCTCAAAGCATGCTTTTGCATAATGAACCTCCGCTTTTCAGTGCCCCTTGTTACAACTCTGCACCTCTGCCAAATTTTAACGTTTCTCGTCTGTCCATAAGCCACGATCAGGTCCTTTCCACTGATAAGGAACTATTTTCGACAAATCGCCAACGCTATACTCCAGCAATTCACACCCTGCTTCTATAACATACCCTTCGTTTGTGAAAACAGGGAACTCTAATTTGGAAAGAGAATCAAAAGGTTCAATTTCCAGCCATACATCAAGTTTACCTTCCACCGTCTTGTAAAAAAAATCTGCAGAATGGCTTTCATGTTTCAGAATCATGACAGTGCCGGACTGTTGAACCTCTCCGTTAGATGAGCAAACCTTCAAACCGACGATAAGCGCGTCTGTTGGTGGCGGATCCGATTTCACTTTAAACCATAAGCCGTTGGAAGACCCCTCTGCAACGCCTTCATTTGGACCGAGTATTTGGAAAGTGACCGTTGGGATCTCGCTCATTACTACCCCTGTTTTAGCTGCCCATTAACAATTGCAGTTTATACGTTATTCTTGATCTGGCTGTTGATAATACTGTCCAAGCACTTCATTGGCAAGGCTTCTGCCATCTTCAATGACGCGGGCTGCGAAATCGAGTGTAACCTGTTCAATGTTGTCCTCTTGTGCCCGTTGCTCAATCCGTGTCTGCGTGATATTCCGCATAAATCCTGCGGGCACTAAGTCTAAACGTTCAATGGCTTCCTGAGTCCACTGCACTGGACTTTCAAAACCTGGAACGGCTTCGGCACTCTGGGAATCGGCAGTCTGTGCTTGTAAGGTTCTGAGTTCAGGTGCGTCCTCACGAACTGCTGCTGCTTCCCCCATGCTGTCGTTGATAATCTCCGTTGCGAAGGCATTTGTGATAGTATTAATTTTTTGGGAACGGGCAGATTTTTCGATCCGTGCTTTGACGTTTCGACGCATATAGCCGCGTGGCACAGTGCGCAGCGCTTTCTTCGCTTGCTCCGACCATTGGAGTCTCACACCATCAAAAGTTTCTTCCTCGGCAGCACCACCTTCGGCTACGGCAACGTTCTCCAGGGAACTTTTGTCCACCATCTGAAAACGTTCCGGTTCTGAACTACAAACAGGACACTGGACGGGTTGTTGGTTGTGCGCCGCGTAGCCACATTCGCCACAGATATATGTCTGGACTGCCCCCGACTCCAGCACTTTCTGCTCCGCGATCTCTTTTGCAACGCGCGTCAGTTTTTCGGAGGCGCGCTGTGGCATAATCGCTTCCATCGCTATGTCGATGACACTCTCAGTAATAACAGAATGACCACGTTCTATGGCAAACCGATGTACAGCTGTCTTGGCAATACCACGTACCAAAGGTGGAGCCTTCTCCATTCTATCTAACGCTTCCTGCGTCCAGACAAGGATCTCTTCTGCTTTTACATCTATCTGCGGGAAATAGCGTTGGCTTGATAAGAGAACATTGCAAGGGGCAAGACGTAACAGATTCTCGGCAGTGCTTCCGATGTCCATATCTTGTTCACTGTGGACACCGATTCTGCCTATGACAAGGAGCCACGGGTTTGTTTTTCGGGTGTATTGTAGAATTTTTTCGTAGGCTTTTCCATCAAGCAGTGTAATTTTTAGTGCGTAGTCGTGTTCCTCTTTTGCAATGGAACGTGCAACCTCTAAATGCGATTGATATATTTTTGCTAATCCGGTATCAATTACCTCTTCGTGGAGTTGCTCTTGCTCTTTAAATCTGAAAGTTCTTGCGGCGCGTTCCGTTAGCACATTCACGACGGAATTGAAGACAATATAGTGTAGATACGGATCGTAGACACCAACGGCTTCAACCTGTTTGTTGAACTTACGCCCGAATTGTATTGCGGTTTTCAAACCTGAGAAAGATTCAGGGCTTCCATCAATTCCGACGAGGATATTTCCGTCATGTTCTTCAATGGGTTCAAGGTCCCGGACAACAAGCGTATCGGTATTAATACGGCGGACGACGCGTTCACAGACCCCGCCGATAAGGCTATCTTTGACTGCGCCCATACCGAGTGCCCCCATAATCACGAGATCGTAATCGCTTTCCTGAATGTCTTCAACGAGTTTTATAAAGTGTTTGCCTTCCGGCATTTTGGGTTCAAACGGGATGTCAAATTCAGTGCACTTGTGTTTCATCACCTCAAGATAGGAATCGGAGATCAGTTGCAGTCCCATCGTAATGAGGGTATCATGGATACGACGTTGCTTTTCCAGTTCCACTTCGTCTTGATACTCCTCGGGGAGGGTGTATTCCATCTGCTTGAAGCGGACATCGTGCATTTTTGCGGCGTAAACGTGCGAACCCACCAATTGAGAACCGAATTTCTTCGCGAATGCCACTGCCAGAGCAATACTTGCATCCGAGTAGTCCGAATTGTCAACAGGTACATAAATCTTTTTAATCATGTTTTTCTCCTTGTAGCGCGGTTACAAACCCCGCCTGCACGAATCGAAAAAGAAAGAAACTCAGTCTATCTCACTATTGTCGTCAGGTTTGTATCGAGCTCCGATCAACCCACCAAGTATATGGGCAATGAGTGTTGCTGGCCATAAGTAAACCATCGCGGTTTGCCATCCCCAATGGAGGATAAAACGCCGAACAACGATGTTAATCACAATCGGAATGTAGAGGCATCTGCTCCAAGGGCGACTGAATCTCTTAAACCGTCCACGGAAAAATCCGAAGGTGAAATGAACCACAAAAGCTGCGAGAGAGATTAGAAGATTCAGGTCTCTCATTTTCTGAGGAGCGTTTTAATATCTCGCCGTAAGCGTATCATTGCGGGTTTGCTTCGACTATCGTAGTGATCGTGGATGTTCCCATCTGGTTTGACAAGAACAAACCGTGTGCTATGGAGTATCTCGCTGCCCTTGTGTCCCGCGGCTAAACTGAACCCTTTTTCGGCTAACTGATAAATATGTGCCTTGTCGCCAGTCAGAAAGTGCCAACGCCTATCGTCTGCGCCATAAGCCTTTGCGTAGCGCGAGAGAATATCTGCCGTATCCCGTTCTGGATCGACAGAGAACGAGACGAAATAGACAGGGTCTGCAACAAATTCTGATTGCAAGCGTGCCATCTCTTGTGTCATCGCTGGACAAATCGTTGGGCAATTGGTGAAGATGAAATCCGCGATCCAAATTTTGCCTGCCATGTCAGACAACCCTAATGACTCCCCTTGCTGGTTTGTCAGGCTAAAGTCTGGCACGTTGATAGCAACAGCCTCGATTAGTACCTCTGGTTTAGTGCCAAATACCGACCATAAGTTGACAACCGCGATAGCGATAATGATGACCCCGAGTCCTACCCAGATTAGGGTGCTTTTGTCAAATTTGCGCCCCGCTTTAGCGGCATTATCGATTTGTGCTTCCATATTCCAAACCCAATGGGTAGTTAGTGAGACGATGTATCAACGACTTCAGTCGCCGGTTTCTCTATGCCTTCGTGCCGAGCATCTGATGTGAGGTCGGGCATCAACGCAAAAACGAGAAGCACGCAGATAAGAAACGGCGTTACCACGATAATCGCCAATGTCTTTCTTTCAAACTTCAGATGCATGAAATAGTTAGCAACTAAGATTGCTTTAGAACATGCAAGTCCAATGAGCAGTATGCCCTTGAGTATTGCAACGTAATCAGGGATTGCCACAGCAATCTCAACGACGGTTAGCCCTGCGAGCCACCAGAAAATATTCATATATTTCGGGTGATCTTTGTGTTCGTTCTGTGCCATTTTCATGTCCTCCTATATGAGATAGATGAAAGTGAAAACCATAATCCAAATAAGATCCACGAAGTGCCAATAGAGACCAACGATTTCCACCTCATGGTTAAACTCAGCTGTGTATCTGCCTCGCAAACCGTGTATCAAGATAACGGTGAGATAAATGACACCGCCGGTTACGTGCATCCCGTGGAAACCTGTGATGGCGTAGAAAGTGGGACCAAAAAGCGTTGAGCCGCTAATCGCTGCGCCTGACAATCCGTGATCAGGAATACCGGACAGTGTCAATCCCTCGTGAATCAAATGATACCACTCATAAGCTTGTAATCCAAGGAAAATGACTCCGCCAGCAATTGTCAGTCCTAAGAACGTGCACATGCGAGAAACATTGCCGTTCTGAATAGACTCGAGTGCTTTCACCATAGTGACACTACTGCATATCAACAGGAATGTCATAAAAGCAGTTAGGTTAATGCCGAGAATCTCGGTTGGCGGGACCCAACCGATTGCGCCTGCACCTACCCGGATAGCGGCATAAGCCGCCAGCAACGCGCCAAACGACATGGTATCCCCGACGAGGAAAATCCACATGCCGAGCTTGCCGAGGCTATCCGGCGTAAGCGAAGGCTCATATATGTCTTCAGTGTGATCTAAAGTGGTAGCGTGTTCCACTACATTAAACTCCTTTATTAGTTATCAGTTGTCAGTTGTCGGTTGTCAGTTATCAGTTAAGAAGATCTCTGATGTGCAGAAAACCCTTCTTTAACCGATAACCGATAACCGATAACCGATAACCATTCCAATGTAAAAAAATCGTGCCGCCAATGAGCCCGAAAACCGTAAAAGGCATCGCCATCAGAAAAAGGATACTCCAATTAAAACCTTTACTGATAGGATCATCAAGTGATTTACATGCAGGACATGCCTCAAGATATGTTGGGACTATAAGCACTGCGAGTATCAAGATAGTAGCCCAAAACAGAAATTTATGCATTCTAACGATTCCTTTCGCGATGTCTACGATAGATACACCAAAACATAGAGAATTGGCCAGAGTGCGACAACAAAAATCCAGTAGATCGTGCAGGTATCAACACCGACGTAACGCGCGGCAGAGAAACGCCCTGCCATCGCCATCCCGAAAACGATAAACAACCATATAACAGCACTCAGCACATGAACAGCGTGGCACCCGATGAGCACATAAAAAATGCCGCCATACACACCTGACTGGAGCGTAAGCCCGTTGCGAATGAGTTGCATCCATTCGCTTCCCTGCACACCGAGGAAGAGTAGCCCAAGTACCCCGGTGATTAGTAGCCAATTACGAAGCTGCGTTGTCTTGTCCTTCTGAATTGCGCGGCGTGCTTGAAACATTGTGTAGCCGCTCAATAAAAGCAGGACAGTATTAATACCAGTTACGGCGCGTGGCAATTCAATCCCGATATGTGATGGCGGGGGCCAGGTGACATTCCCCACTCGAAATACGAGAAATGTACCGATGAGACCCGAAAACAGCATCGTCTCAGCACCGAGTAGGACTAATACTCCCAATCGTGCGTTGCTCAGTGGTTGGCGTTCCTGTATTTCAGAGTTATTATATGCCATCATTCACGCACTCTATTTTTTACAATCCGAAGAACAATCTCAACAACTGATGCGACAATCAATAGCAGCAGGGTAACACCTAAAATCGCGCGGTTAAAACCTTTTACGAACGTGCTCAAGACAAACGCCACCCCCAATATTACAGATAAGATGATGGTAACACGACGATTTTGAACAATCTCACCTACCGCTGCGATAATCAACAGCATCCCGATAATACCCAGAACAGGGGCAATAAGACCCTCAACAAAGGTACCAACGACCAGCGGTGCTTTGCTACCAGTAACAATCGTTGCCGTTACGATGATAAACAACCCTACAAACAGCAGGCACAAGATGAGTCCGAGGCGACGATTTGGCTTGCTATGCTCTGGTGCGTTCATGAATACTCCAATGGGTCTGACCCAAAACGGTTTGGTCCGTATGTTCCTTTGCGAAAGCCTAATTCAAAAAACGCCCCCACGCGAATCAGTTCCGACCAGCTGATTTGTCCAAGTCATGCCAGCGTTTGACATTTACTGCCAAGCCGATCCAGGCGGCAAATATAACGTAGAGGAGCAAAAGTGCAGATACAGCAGCGTTATTATAGTAAAACCCACAATTAACTTTACATTGGCGAGGTTAGGAAACCTCGCCAGCGAGCGAGTGTATTCGCGGAATTGTTGCTCTTTAAAGTGTAAACATATTTTCGGGTTTTACTATAATAGCAGAACAAATCAAAAATATAATAACACTGACAACTGCTATCAAGAGATGTATTGTCCAGTATTTTGCCCGATTAATCCGACCTTTGAAAGAAAATAAGGTTTGAGACAACGTCATTTTTGCTTCCTCATTAACCTAAATTTTATCCAATGCCATCGTTAGAAACACCACCGGAAGATAGAGCAACGATGCATATAACAGATAGCGTGCAGCTTTTATTGAGCGTGTACGTTGTAAATAGATGCCGAACGCCAGAAACGCCCCACCTGACAACAGTGCTGTGAAAAAATAGATGCTACCGGCGATATTGTACAACGCTGGCAACAAACCGATGCCGAGGAGCGCGACGCAATTAATCACAATTTGACGACATGTACTCGCACCATCCGGATGAATGACTGGTAACAGACGGAATCCGGCGTTTGCGTAGTCCTCGCGATAGATATAAGCAATTGCGAGCGAGTGCGGGATTTGCCACAAAAAGAGTATGGCAAATAGTACCCATGCCTCACCTGTTAGCGTGCCACGCGCTGCAACCCATCCGACAACAGGTGGAAGTGCACCCGGAAACGCACCGATGAGCGTACATAACGAGGTCTTCCGCTTGAGCGGTGTATAGAGAAACAGGTAACTTACCACTATCAGCGAAATAATGAATCCACTCAGCACATTGACAATGAACGTCAGGTAAAGCATTCCACCACCCGTGAGAGCAGCACCGACAATGAGTGCCTCCAGCGGCTTCATTCTGCCATCAGGGAGTGGTCTTTCCTGCGTCCGTTTCATCTGTGCGTCTACATCGCGTTCAAGGTATTGGTTGAGTCCTAATACCCCCCCAGCTGTCAATCCTGAACCAATAAGCGTATGCAGGCAAAGAAGCCAATCCACGGTCTGTTGTGCACCGAGATAGAAACCGGCAGCGGTCGTAATGAGTATCATCACCACCAATCTCGGTTTGACGAGTTCGACAACGTCAGCGACGCGTCGCACGAAAA
Organism: Candidatus Poribacteria bacterium; assembly: GCA_965246985.1. Classification (GTDB taxonomy): domain Bacteria; phylum Poribacteria; class WGA-4E; order WGA-4E; family WGA-3G; genus WGA-3G. The sequence goes on from OZ251998.1 coordinate 6,172,022, forward strand.
CCGAGTGCTTCGACGGTGGATTTGCTGCATCTGTGCTATCTGGTAAAGTTGCTGTTGTTGAACGCATTATGTTTATCTCATTCTGTAACCAGTGTACCGCTTGCAGGTGTATCAATGGGTACCGAGGCATCGGTGAACCGATAGATTTTCAGGGTAAGCACAAAACTGCTCACCAACATGAGAGCGCCGACTGCAACGTGCGCGGTGGTAATTGTAACTGTGAGTGCAGTTGCGAATGTTTCGCCGAATGCAGTCAGTTTCGCAAAAAATGCCCCAGTGCCAAGCATTAACTGGACAGCAAGCAGACCGAGCAATAGTAGCGGCATTGATTGTCCAATTTTTTGTGCGTCTCCGTTCATCGCAAAAATACGTCTCGCCAACAAAAAGATATGCAGCGCGACCAAGAAAGCAAAGAGAAGATGCACATCAAGTCTGCTGCCGGTATGCCGTAAAACAGCACCAAAAATGAGCTGCATATAAATAAGGCATGTCGTAATCAAGCTTAACCGACGTAACTTCCGTGCTGTCTCGCCTGTAATTGTACGCATATCTTGCCACCAACCACGCGAGGTGAACCAAGCAATTCCACAGAGTAGTGCGAAAAACGCTTGTGCGAGACACGCATGCACGATCGAGAAGTTGCGATTAATCTGCGTAACCCGAAGTCCACCGAGAACTCCCTGTACAATAACAGCGATAAGCGCAGCGAGACCAAGCCATTTCAACCACTTGCGGGAATCCTTCGCTAATATCAAGACAAAGAGACTGATCGTCAAAATTCCGACGAGAGAACCCATGAGTCGATGACTATGCTCATACAAGATGCCCCCCACCATTTCCGATAAGGGATAGAGGAACATATTGTACCCGAAGGTTGTCGGCCAATCAGGCACAGCCAATCCGGACTCTGTACTTGTGACAATCCCTCCGATGACAATCAACAAGAACGTCGCGCCTGCAGTGAGGCGTGCTATTCTGTGTAGCCATGGGCTATAACTCGTGTATTGCTTCATCCCAAGTTTCCACCAAAAACGAAAAGAATGGAAGGCAGAAAGATTGGAAGGAGTAGGGACAACTCTCCATCCCTCCATCCTTCCCAATCGGGGTTACAAACCCTCCTACAAGCCCTTCCATCCGCCTCCGTTAGTCCCCACCCGTTGCGGGTGCATGTTCAGGTTGTGCCTGCGGAATCCAATCAGATTCTTCACCGGGTACACTATATTCATAAGGGCCACGGTAAACAGTTGGGATTTGCTCGAAGTTGCCGTGTGGCACGGGTGTCGGTGCTTCCCACTCCAGTGTGTTTACCTGCCACGGATTCTGTTCGGCGACTTTCCCACGGTAGATGCTCCAGAAGAAGTTAAAGACCAGGAGCAGTTGTGCGAAGCCGAGTGTGAACGCACTCATCGTGATAAAGATGTTCATGCCTTCAAAACCTTGTAGGAACTCATACTGCGTCGGGTTGGCGATTCTCCGCATGTGTCCGCCTACGCCGAGAATATGCATCGGGAAGAACGTGCAGTTGAAGGCGATAAACGTCAACCAAAAGTGAATTTTGGAGAGTGTATCGTTCATATAACGTCCGTACATCTTCGGGAACCAGAAGACGATACCACCGAAAATAGCGAACAGACTTCCGCCAAACACAACATAGTGAATATGCGCTACAATGAAGTAGGTATCGTGGATGAAGATGTCAACGGGTGTGTTTGCCATATAGATACCGCTGAGCCCGCCGATTACAAACATCGAAACGAATGCGATACCGTGAAGCATCGGCGTTGTAAATCGGATTGACCCTCGGAACATAGTCCCAAGCCAGTTAAATGTCTTAATCGCTGAAGGCACTGCAATAAGCATAGTTGTTGTCATGAATATGGAACCCATTCCGGGCTGCATACCACTTTGGAACATGTGGTGTCCCCAGACAATCCACCCCAAAAACGCGATAGCGATCATTGCGTAGACCATGGAACGATATCCGAAGATCGGTTTCCGTGAAAAGACAGAAATCAGTTCGGAAGCGATCCCCATGCCCGGCAAAATGAGGATATAGACTTCGGGGTGTCCAAAGAACCAGAACAGATGTTGCCAGAGCAGCGGGTCGCCACCGCCTTCTGTTGTCGCCGAGAAGAACGTCGTTCCCGCAAGCCTATCAAATATGAGGAGCGCGAGCGCAGAAGACAGTACAGGGAATGCAAGTAGCAAGAGAATAGCGACAATGAAAAGCGACCAGATGACTAACGGCATTCGGAAGAAGGTCATCCCCGGTGCGCGCATATTGATAATCGTTGTGATGTAGTTAATAGAACCGACCAGAGAGGAAAAACCTTGAATGAGCAGACCAATCGCCCAGAGGTTTTGTCCCCAGTCCACACCTGTCCACTGTGGATCAGCAGAGAGCGGCGCGTAGCCCGTCCATCCGGCTGCTGCGTGTCCACCGGGTACAAAGAACCCAGCTGCCATAATAATTGCTGCAAGGACTGCAAGCCAAAAGGAGAGCATGTTGAGAACTGGAAACGCCATATCCCGTGTACCGATCATCAACGGGATTAGGAAATTTCCGAAGGCACCAACCAAAATGGGTACAACGACGAAGAACACCATAATGGTGGCATGCATCGTAAACAGCATATTGTAAAATGCGGGGGTGACGACACCGCTCGGCATATTTACCTCAAGCCATTCCTCTTCATCGGATTCATAAATCCGTTCCCACATCTTGTCAGCACCTGTGACAACTTCCCCTTCATCAATGTATTGTTCCGAAGCACCGATGATAGGTAGGGGTTTATCAGGATAAGCAAGTTGCCATCTAAAGAGCAGGGCGAGCCCGCCCCCGACGAAAAACATAATCAGTCCGTAGATTAGGAACTGTTTACCGATCATCTTGTGGTCGAGCGAAAAGATGTATTTACGAATAAAACTTTCTTCGTGATGTGACGAATGTTCGTTATCGTGCATCGTTATTGTCCTCCTTCAGCCTATTGCGGCCATCTTTCTTGCACCCAGGCATCGTAGTCGGCTTGTGTATGCACATTGAGGTACCCGAGCATTCCGGAGTGTCCGAATCCACAGAGTTCGGCGCACGGTATTTCATAACGCCACACCTTTGGGTCTAATTGTTTGACATCCGCTTTAGAAACTGTTTGGGTTTCATCATCCACCTTGAGCGTTAGGGTGTCGTCGGTTTCCTCAACGATATCGCCGCTTACCGGTGGTGTATCTGCCTCAGCAGGCGTTAGCGTTACCGTAAAATAGCCCTTCGGTTTCAGCTTTTCAAGATCTTCAATTGGTTTATCATCCAATGCTGTCTGAAACCAGACGTTGATAAATCGGTTAGGCAAAGCATCCTGCTTCAGCCGTAATTGTGGCACAAAAAAACTGTGGATAACATCCTCAGCGGTTAATCGGATATGCACGACCTTGTTGATCGGTACATGCAATTCGTTTTCTAACACCAGGTCATCATCTGTCCCGAACTCGTTATCGGGACCAGGATATGTCATATCCCAGTTAAACTGTTTTCCGCTGACCTGGACAACAACATCTGGGTTCTCAGGAAATTGTGTGTGGGACTTAATATTATTCCACTGCGGGTAACTGAACATGGCGAGTACAAAGACAATCACCGTTGTAGCAGCTGTCCAGGCAATTTCCAGCGTTGTGCTACCTTCAATGTAGTGTGCCTTCTTGCCTTCCTGATGTCGATATTTAATTAGGAAAACAATCAGGGTGCCCATCACAAGGATAAACACAACAAGCGTAAGATAATAGATAGCGTAAAAGAGGTTATCAACACCTTGCCCGAACGTTGATACGTTCTCTGGTAGCCATTGAAGCATCCAGTCCTCCTTAATAGTGCGCTTCGCTCGTTGAAAAGCGAAAGGCACGTAAAATTTTTGTTCCTAACAAGTCTAATTCGTTTGTGCAGACGCTGTAAGCGTTGCGCCCACGTACGTTAAAACACAAAACAGTCCCGTAATCAACATAGAGAGTGCCCAAGGCGGTCCCTCTCCGAATGCTTTTGCGGCGGTGTCAAGGTAAAGGCTGTGCCGAAAAGCTGCGAGCCCATACGTTAGCGGATTGAGTTTCATTGTCCATGCTAACCAACCGGGTACGCCTGTACTCGGAAAAAATGCGCCAGAGAGCAGCCAAATCGGAATTAGCAGGAGGTTCATAATTGCATGAAAGCCTTGCGTTGAATCCATCCGCCACGCGATCAGTAGACCAAGGTTTGTCAAGCCAAACGCCAAAAGTGCCATCACACCAATAGTGAGAAAGAGAGATGCCGCACCGAATCGAATGCCTATCATCGGTGTGAATAGTAATAGCAGCAGACCTTGCAAGAGTGCTAACGTTGTTCCACCTAACGCCTGTGCGAAGACGATCCGCCACCTTGGCACTGGAGCGACAAGTACGCCCTGCAAGAAGCCTTCGCGCCGATCATTCACAACAGAAATTGTAGCGAAAATGGACGTAAAAAGCAAGACTAAAACGACGATGCCGGGATAAAAGTACGCAATATAACCGGGACCATCCACTGCACCAGAAGGTTGAAAAGAAGCACTCAAACCGCTGCCGATGAGAAGCCAAAACACCAAAGGTTGGGCAATAGCACTGAAGAGTCGACTTCGTTGGCGATAAAACCTGATGATTTCGCGCCACCAGATCGTTGCAATCGGTAGCAGAACACGCTGCACAAGATTCTTCCTTTACACAAACGGGTTTCCCGTCAACTTTACGAATACATCCGCCAGTGTCGGTTTCCCAAATCGAACTGATTGAATTTCATCAGGAAACGCTGCGACTACATCTCGAACGAACTCATGCCCGCGTTTACACTCAATACGTAGTTGGCTATCAGTCAGCACGGTTGAAACACCGAACCTTTCGGCAATCGCGGTCCCAAGGGTTTCGCAGTCTGCACTCTCTATGAGAATCACATCACCACCGACTTGGGTTTTGAGTTCATCCGGTTCTCCAAGAGCGACTAACTTACCCGCATCCAGAATACCGACCCGATTGCATACCTCAGCATCATCTAACAAGTGCGTTGTCAACAGAACGAGGATATCTTCTGTCTCTGCAAGCATACCAAGGTATTCGCTGAGTTGTCGACGTACCGCTACATCCAACCCGCTCGTCGGTTCGTCAAGGAGCAGGACGCGGGGAGAATGCAGCAAGGCTTTCGCTATTTCAACCCGCCTCTGTAGACCGCCCGACAGGACTTCAACACGGTCCGTAGCCCTATCCGAGACCTCAAAACGTTCAAGGAGTTCCGAGATTCGGTGGCGTAGGGTTTTTCCAGCAAGTCCGTAGAGATGCCCGTGGTGCCGTAAATTCTCGACGACAGTCAGTTTGGCATCTAACCCTGGATGCTGAAAAACAACACCCAAGAGGTTCCGAATCGCTTTCACCTCGGTGGCTAAATCATGCCCGAGGATGCGAACGCTGCCAGAAGTTACTGGCATCAGTGTAGACAAAATCCTGAAAAGGGTCGTTTTCCCACTTCCGTTCGGTCCGAGGAGTCCGAAAATCTCGCCGCATGAGACATCAAAACTGACATTGTCAAGTGCCTGCCGTTTCTTATATGCATGGGAAAGATTTTCTACCTCAATTCGGCTGTCGGCTGTCGGCTGTCGGAAACCTTCAGTAGTTATGGAATGCAAAACCTCTGTGTCTGCCACAAGGAAACCCTCTTGCTGACTGCTGACTACTGATGGCTATTAAGTTTCAGCGTGAAATCTTGAGTGACGGTGCCGCCAGCCTCTACCTTAACAGCGACAGGAGCTTTGTTGTTAGTGCCACAAGCTTCATGCCAATAGCCGAGTTTATATTCACCGGCGGGGACATCTTCAAGCGTGAATTCACCCTTTTCGTTCGTCACGGCAAAATAGGGATGCGGGACGTGGGAGATCCAAGCGGACATCCACCCGTGAATGTCACATTTCACCTGCACGGGGCCCTCCGCTTTATCTACACTTTTGACTCGCATTTTCTTGACTTGCTTTGTCTGCTGTTTATTGATCTCCTTGTTGACTTTGTTGAAGATATGCACATTATGAGTCACTTTGTCGTTATTCAGCATCGTTAACCGGGCACCGATCGGGAGAATCTGGACATGCGGATTGAATTGGCAGCCTTTTTGGTCAATTTCGGGTCTGGCAATTTGGGCTTTGGCATCTCTGTCAAAATCCTTGCCTTCTGAAATGTCGATTAAGTAGACAATTGTATTTTTTAAAGCGTTGCCTTCACCGACGACAAGCATTTCCTCAAACTTTTCGTTCACCCCACAAACCTCTTGGTCCTTAGTGATTTCCAGCTTTTTCATCTCAGGTGCGTCGCCTTCAAACTTCACTACGCCACTAATTGTGCCGCCATCACCAACTGCCATAGTTTTATAGGCTTCAGGGAATATCAACATTTCCATTTCCCCTGCTTCGTGGTGGTCAGCGAAGACACTACCGACATAGCAGCAGGCGAGAAGCATCGCGAGACTTGTCAACAAATAGGATTTCATTTTTTTCTCCTTTAATAGTTATCAGTTATCGGTTGTCAGTTTTCAGTTAAAGCACCTTTTGATGAGTCTACTGAACGTTGATAACTGAAGGTTAATCATTAGTTATCAGTTATTGGTTATCAGTTTCCAGTTAAAATTCCTGTTGATGGGTCTCAGGTATCTCTTGAACTGAAGACCGACAACTATCCTTCCAAATTTCTCCGTTGTACAAACGCACGTAAACCGAAAAGTAAGCCGAGAGAGAGAAGCGCGATTAATGGCGGATAAACGAACCGCCTTGAAGACGGGACAGGTTCAAGCACAAACGTATACCAACTTGTCATGACCCGTTTTGTGTCAATATCGCCGTTCGCACCGTCCCACACAGAGAAAGCGATTGGAACGAAAACACCGGGATCAAGTTGCAAATCCTTTTTATCTTCGGTCTTTAAGGTACGTTTCACCCACAATTTGTATTGCCCATTCGTGTAGGTGCTCTGTGTTTGTAGTTCGCCTTGTGCTTCCTGCACTTTGGCAGCGTCGATACCTTTGGCAGTAAGCTCGGTCACCTGTTCAGGCACGGAGGCTTTCCAATACCACAGATAGACCGGAAGTCTACCACCCCATAAGAAATAGGGTTTCGGTGCAGTTGGTCCCTGCGGCACCTTTACCGGAAACTGAATCGCCAATGCGTCCTCAAAAGTTTTCCCCGTCTCTTCATCCGTTTCGCCAGTCGTGTGTGTCCGATCGTCCCACGTAAAGAGGAAGGCGACCTCGGTGTCATTGTAAAACGACTTGACATTCACGGAGTCAATTGTCGGGTTAAACTGTCGAGGCTCAATGACTATCTGCCCGACGAGCGGGAAGTATTTGGCATCAAGCGTTTGCCACGCGGCATCATCCATTGCAGGCAACTCACCTTGCATATATTGTGAGCGGAGCACATTATTCCCGATAGCGGGTTCAGGACGTTTCTCAGGTGCAAGAGATTTAACGTAGTTCGCCAGATGCCAACTCTTTTCGTAGATGACCTTCATGGCGTTATCATACGTCTGCTGTTCATCTGCGGTCAACTCTGTGCCTTCCGCTCGATCAAGCGCGATGTCAACAGTAGCTTCGTTTTTTTCATAAAGCTGCGCGGATTCATCTTCCTCCACCTCTGTCATTTCGTCTTTGTTCTCTAATTCGGTGAGACGTTTGGATTCCTCGGCTGTTAATCCGAAATGCAGGAAACTATCCCCCTCAAAGGCGGGCATAGGCGAACCTGCGATTCCACCGATGAATCGCTTGAAGATGTCTTCGGTGTCCGCACCCCCTCGGAAATTCCAACCCTGCGTTAGATTTGCGGGCCATGTCTGAAAGTCCCAAGTATCTGTCAAGGTTGGTGCAGAAGTGCCATCACCTCTTCCGACGTTTCCGTGGCATTCGACACAACCGAGTTCGGTATAAAGAACCTTCCCGGTTTCCACGCTCTGCTCAGCGTAAGGAATTTTCCCTGCTAAGGTAATTTGCTTTAGTAGTGTTTCACTTTCCTTAAAGCCGTCGTGGAAGGTTTTAATATAGGCAACCACTTCCCAACGCTCGTTAGCACTTAGAGCAGTTTCCCACTCAGGCATAGAAGAACCGGGCATCCCTTCGGTAATGATGTTAAACAGATCTTGATCTGTCGGAAGTTCCCCACTTTCTGTGGACCGGATCTTATACAAACCGCGTGTAAAATCCCTCGGTTTTGGGAGGAGATTCTCAGCAGCGGAGCCGTCGCCTCTGCCTTCAATTCCGTGGCAGTGTGCGCAGCTATTTTCATAAACCGCTTTTCCTTTTTCGGAAGCCTCTGGTGCATTCTGTGCGTATGCCACCGTAAACATGAAGAGCACCCCTAAAATCAGGGACAAGATAGCCACAGCAAACCGACAACGGAGGTTCGCGGACCTGAAGAAAAAACTGTTGTCTAACCAACCGTGTAATTTAACGCTTTGCGCCAGACAAAAGATCATTTTTAGTGTCCCTCCCCAAAGGTTCGCGGCTGATAGCCGGTATAATCAGATAGAAACAGGATCACGTCCCAAATTTCGTCTTTTGTCAAAGAGTTTTCCCAGACAGGCATTGCTGAATCCCACGGGGTGCCAGCTGCTGGTAATCCGGGTCCGCCCTTGCTAATTCGCCAAAAAAAGAAAGATTCTTGGAAGTTAGGAATAATTCCCGGGTCTTGGAAATTAGCGGGTAGGGGTTGGAGGTGCGCTGCGAAATGTCCTTGCCCATCTAAGTGGTCTCCGTGGCAGTAAACGCAATTCTGATGATAGACACGTCTACCGTTTTCAACATGCGCTTTGAACGCCTCTGGATCATCTTTTTCATAGTGCCGGAATGGGTTCGCGGCATCCTGCATCGTGCCGATCACCTCATCTTTGTAGGTCAATTCAAGCGGCGGCGACGGATGTGCGTCACGCGGACTTCCCGGTGGATTCGCGCGTTGCGCAATAATCGAGTAGGTATAACCGAGTAGAAGGAGCGGGATTAGCACCACAAGGACGCGGCGGTGCGGACGGCGTTTGTCATCCACCAGCGTTTCGAGGATCGGGCGGCGAAACTCCTGAAATAGGGAATCTTCAACAGAGACATGCACCAAGATAGCGATCATTATCAACCCCATATACATCGCAATCACGCTACCCGGTATCGGTACTGAAATGATGCCTCCAACGACGAACCGCAGGAAGACCCAAGAACCAACCAGAATTACGAGACATATTGTGAAAAGCGACAATTTTTTCATGTTTTTATTTTTCCTTGCGGTTCGATCAGGGGGGTTCGGGGTTTGACGTTCCCTGACGTATATCCGCCTTCCATTACATTACAGGCTATGTTTTCTGTTTTTTATCTTTGTCTGTTATTCTGCAGGAGTATCTCCTGTCTCCTCTAGTACTGCTTCCGCTGTTGCGCCGGTGAGTGTGCTTAAGAAAGAGAGTAAATTGCTCAGATCCGCCACTGATAAAATCATCGGGAAGTTTTCGGGCATCGGTGATGTAACCAAGAGTTTCTTGCCAAGGGCACGGGTTAAGGTAGCCCCTTGGTAATCGAACGGATCAAATATCTCTTCACTCCCGTCAACGATTAAGACGATTTCGTCGTCGGCCATCTTTCCTGAAACATACTCGCCAACAGTTTCGATGTCATCATAATCGACAAGCGTCATCTGCATCTTAACATCAGCTTTAGAAAACGTCTGATTTTCCTCGCCAACCTTGAGCGTCACAGTTTCATCAGTTTCCGATACGAATTCACCACTTACCGGCGCATCCGCATCAGTAGGCGTTAGTGTCAACGTAAAATAACCTTTAGCTTCCAAATTTGTGAGTTCCTCAATTGGCTCATCATCAAATTCGCTGAATAAAATGGTGTGTTCCTCTTCCACGCCATCTGCCGTCTTGGTTCGGACGACAATTTTCTCTTCGTCTTGCGAGACAAGCGTCCCTTGGAAGGTCGTTCCTTTGGCACGCACTGTAACTGCGCCATAGCCGCTCACAATTTGCGCACCGGGTACAAGGACTGATTCCTCAAGATACCGCATGTCGTTAAAGGCAGCAATTTCAGAGAGATCTGGTGCGGTGACGACTTCAAAGTCTTCATTTGCCTCACCCGATGCCGGACTCTCTATTCCTTTTACGACGTGGCATGAGATACACGCGGCATCCACAAAAACCTTTTTGCCGAGTTCCGGTTCACCGGTAAGTAGGGGCGGAAGTGCCGCAGCAGCCGTCGCTGTGTCTGCCCTATCTATAGGTTCATCAAACGGCATCGGATCAATCTCGCCGCCTTGACTCTGGAGATAGGCGATAACCGCTTCAATCTCTAATTTAGAGAGCGCGATCGGGGCTTTCCATATCTCTGGCATAATCTTACCATACCCGGTAACAAGATATTTGGAGGGCTCATAAAGCGATTCGATGAGATAGGATTTTGCATCCATGCCGGATACGCGGTTCGCGGCGTTAGCACCGATATCTGTCAGATCGGGACATCTCCCTTTCGGTGCAGAGGTATCGACGGTATGGCACGCGCTACATTGTCCTTTCCCATTAAACACCAAGCCACCCTGCTCAGCAACTGCCTCCGGATCGCTCCAATCCAATGAGGTTAAATTCACCGCTGTAGAACTTTCGGGGACAAGTCCTGCAACAAAGGCGTAAAACCATATCACTGCAAGTGAAAACGTCAGCAACTTAACAACGTTGGACCACAAGACGATGTTTACGATGACCGAGATGATAAACCAAACCGACCAAGGGAGTAGATTCTCCGAGGCAATCGGAAACGCAGATGCTCCAGCAATATAGGCGATGAAACTCACCACCACTAAGATTAGGCTCGCAATTTTGGCGTAGCTTGCAAGCCAAAACTTGCTATTGAAAAATATGAGCGTATTTCTTGACATTTTCGACGGAACTCCGATAACGATTTTTGAAACAACAACCTTTCCTAAAGATACACCTAACTGAAAAAGGTCAACAAAATATTCATACGTTGCTTAGTTTACCACCCTCTTAAGACCGGTACCCGACTAATTCCAGAAAGAACGACATTGAGACCGTGTCCATACTCGTCAGTTGATTCCTGAAGTGCAGTTGACCATGGAGAGACTCCGGCAAAAGCCAGACATCCGGCTGTGGCCGCTCCCAAAGTACAGCCGACTATTGCAGCACTTGCTGCAGCTGATCTCCTTTGTTCTTTATAGGTATCTATATAAACCGCAATATATTCAGGTGGTTTCCCTACAAGTCGACTGAGCGGAGGAGAAGGTCGATACGAATAATACCAACTTAACGTGATTAGAAGTCTTTTGATCAAGTCAGCCTTGCGAGGCACAGGGACCTCGCGCTACAAATGGGGTTAATTTGGTATAAGAACGTACTAAACTCAGCGAACCCAACAGGCAACCCCCACCAAGTGCTAAAGAAAAACCGCTACAGAACCATAAACATCCATCAGCATCAGCATCACTTTCAGCATCATTTTTAGCGGCAGCTGCAATCTGACGCAACACTTCTAATTCTGTTTGAGATGAATGAGCCCCTGCTTTAGGAGCAGTAAACATAAAAGGGAAACCGAAAGTCAACGTCACCATCAAAATAAGCGAACACATCCTTCTCATCTAATCATCACCTTCAGCGGCAACTTCCGCTTCCATAGGAGTCGCTGCCTGCTTCTTCTTTTCACCCCATAAACCGAGCCAGAAGATAAATCCGACGAGCGCGAAGAAGACGACCATAATAATCGCCACCATGTTCACCGCTTCGCTGAGAAGTGGTGTAAACGCATCAACGGATGTATCCTGCATGACACCGAAGATGTGCCACCCCTCCCTCAGTCCTGAACGCGCGTAACCCATTAGTCCCATAAGGGAGGTAAACGTAATCGCGACGAGGATTAAAACGTACTGCGAGCGGTCTGTCATCTCACCCCACTTAATAGTACCGGATGTTGTGGCTTTGCGGTACATAAAAATATCAACCACTGTGACAACTCCCATCACCGCGAGCGCAATTAGTACCTGATAAGGTGTTAAGGTGTTGACACGGAAATCCGTCGGGACGGTAAACCCAACAATGCCGATCACCACAATTGAGACGGTTGCGAAAAAGAAGATAGAGGAAATCGCTATATTCCCCACCTTTCCCCAACTCGCCGTTGGTGTTTTCCCGGAACGGCGATAAAATAGAAAGCTCAAAAAGGTGGTGAGGATAATGATGTTAACAGCCGTATTCTTGGCAGTCATCAACCCGAACAATCCGAGGTGTGGGTGATTTGCGCCGCCCATTGCGCTTAGTTCACTGGCACTTGAGATTTTAGAAAGTGTCCGCGGGGTCATCCAGATTGCGACACAGATAACGATAATGGTAATCATGTACGGACGGTAGCGCGCGTAGATTTCCGCGCCCTGAATGCGCCCCATGCCTGACCAGAGGTAGTAATTAGCACCAATGAAAAGGACACCGATCATCACTGCCTGAATAATAAACAGCCAAGAGAAGAGGCTACCCATCATGTTGATACCCATCGTGTTATTGAACATGTAGATTTCTCTACCGAGCCAGTAACCGAGGAAAGGCAGCGGGATAAGCCCGCAGAGTGCGATGAAGTTTCCGGTATACCCCATCCAATCGTAGTGTGCTTTGTCTTCTTTCGTCTTGGCGACGAGGAATCGGAATGCAGCGTAAGCCGCCACAATTGAACCACCGAAGGCAATGTTTCCCACGAGCCGATGGATATTAACAGGCATCCACGTAAAGTTGTTGACAGCATCCCAAACGGTCCCCATGAAATCGCCTGTTATCTCGTTGTGGAGCGGTACCATGGTATGGTCTGTGACACCCTCCATAACGGTTTCAGGTGTCATCGATGGATCGGCAGCCAATTTTTCCTCCATCCAAGACTTCTTTCGCATTTCAGAGATTATACCGTGCTGCGTCGCGGGACTCGTCTGGTAACTCAACCACGAGTTAGAGACAAACATAATCGCAGTGCCGAATACATTGAGAAGCACACCGAGGAAGAGATGCCATCCTTTATGTCGCCCCTGCATCTTATCCCATCCGTAGGAATAGAGATAGAGCGTAAAGGTTTCGCCGAAAAACAGAATGACGTAAAAAATCATCGTAGGTCCGAATATCCCGCTGAGCTTGGTCATCACTTTGGGATAGCACCAGATAAGAATGAAGACGAGAACCCCACCGAGCAAGGCTGTTGTCGAAAACGCACCCATACAGAGTTTAATAAACTCCTGTGCCATCCGGTCGTATCGTGAATCCTTGGTTCTCCAACCAATAAATTCGATGATAACGGCGAACATCGGGACACCGAGAATAAAGGAGCCAAATAACAGATGGAGCTGTGCAGCGATCCACGCTGCGTTTCGGCTGCCGATCTTCGGGAAGTTGCGATACTCAGCCTCGGTCACGTCCTGTGCGAACACTGGCGCGACAGCCAACAAGGCATAAAAGACGAGCACACAGCCCAGTATGAGATAGAGCCTCTTCTTAGATATTTTCGTCATCAAAAATCTCGGCGTGGCACCTAAAATTTTAGACACCCGTCATGAACGGCATAACGGAGTATGCCTACGACTCTGGAGTGAACGGCATAACGGAGTATGCCTACTACTTTAAGGAGGAACGCCGCCTCTTCTATTTTGAGTTGATGCGGGTGTTAACCGACCCGCGACGGTTTGATAGAATCTGTTACGATCTATTTTTTGGCTTTTTTCTTAAAATCAGCACTCGTGAAGTTTACGTTGACATCGCCATCCGCGGTAACTTCAACGGTTTTGTTCGCTAAACCGAGCTCTTCATGCCATGCGACAACGCGGACTTTACCTTTATCAGCAGGAACATTTTCGAGCGTATATTTACCAGTATCTTCAGATTTCTCATAGGCATCCGAACCGAGCCATTTGCCATCAGCATCTTTGTCCCCAGTGACTGCGATGAAGTTGCTATCAACTGCAACGATGTAGCCAGTCATCCAAGCATGGATATCACAGGTAAAATTAATCTGTTCTGCTTTGGTGATTTCGTATGGTATCACTATACCAGGCTTCGGAACCTGAATATTCGGTGCATCATTCTTCTGTGCGTGGGAGTGAACGTTGTGTGCCACTGGATCGCTAGAGGTTAGGTCCACAGTAGAACCGGTAGGTACTGCGAGTACGTGCGGGTAGTAAGCACATCCTTTCTGATCCATGACGGGGTTGTTTTTCTCGGGCAAAGTTACTTCTGTGCCGCGGACGCGTGCGTAAATAACAACGTTCTTGATACCTTTGCCCTTTGAGACAATAAGTGCCTCGGACTTTGTGCCTTTTACAGCGTCAATGCAATGCTGGTCCTTGGTAGCCGTTAGTGCCGGACGCGCCGGTGCGTCGCCATCATACATTACGGTGCCAGTGATATTACCCGCGAATGCAACGCTCGCCAGCATACCAAAAACAAGCAAAGCCATTAGGGTTTTCATGATTATTTTCTCCTTTTATAGTTTAAAATTGTTCTGCAATATATTAACACTACAGAAACTACAAACGCAAATAAAAAGACCTAAGATTTGCAGTATTTTTTTCTAAAGATCGCTCTTGCGTTACGGACGAAACATTTCTTTAATATAGGTGAGAATCTCACGCTGTTCTTCATCGCTGAGATAGTAGTAAAATGCCGGCATATCGTTCTTTCCGGTGTTAATGCTATCCAGCAATTGTTCATCGTCGTGCATCTCCCAGAGACTGTTGTCCGTTAAGTCTGCCGGGTCCAGTTTTTTGAAACGACCAATGCGTCCGTTGCCTTCTCCATTGTTTCCATGGCATCCTGCACAGTAGCGTGCGTACTTGTATTCAACCACCGACGGATACTTCGTACTCGGATCTACCTGCCTGCCCAACCAGATTAAACCGTTGAGCCACACAATAATCATGACGATGACGACAGCAAGGTGTCTCATACTTTTTAATCCATGGGTGTGCTATCGGCAACGGCTTTGAGGCGTGTGTACTGTTTATGACAAGTCTCCGTGAAAATTAGTTTATCAAACTTTTCATGAAAACTGCGTAAGTCTCAGATTAACGCCCCAACGAGATGAGATAATCTCGAACGAGTTGAATCTGTTTTTCAGCGTCATTTCCAGCATATCCATCAAGTGCCATGTGTTGTCCACCGACGAGTGGCCACGCCTGAGGCATCGCCGTTCCGGGTTGGAACGACTGCGGATCTTTCATCCAGTCAATGAGCCAATCCGGCTTGAGACGTCCCTTCGCTAATGAGAGATCGGGCCGTCCTGCCTTGTCGCTCCCTTCAGGAATCCTCTCACCTTTTGCAGGGTGACAAGAGATACACTGTAGTTCGTCAAAAATCTGTTTGCCAACTCGCAGTTCAGCACGTGTTGGGGTTGGCACTTCAAGCGTCTCGTAGGGGAACGGTTCGTCGTCAAGCGCAGAGAAGTATTCGACAAGCGTGGTCGCTTCATCATCAGATAGACCAAATGTCGGCATCCGTACTTTGAGTCCGTAGCGGATCTCAGATGGTTCCTTGAGGAACGCAAACAACCAGTCTGGATAGACTCTCGCGCCTTCTGCTTTCAACGGTGGCGGCGCAAACTGTTTGGCATTCGTCTCGTTTAGCCCTTCGTGTGCGATAATAACATCGCGATAATCGCCACCGGCACCTTCAATCTCGTGGCAGCCAGAACAGTTATATTTTCTCACCAATCGCCTTCCGGCATCAATGTGGTCCAACTTCTCAGATCGGTTATGGATATAACTGAGCGGGTACTTCTCCGGTTGGAAGCTCTTCAAAAGCACGGCGAGTGCCCTTGCATCTTCTTCGTTAATTTGGAAAACAGGCATCCGAGAAGCGATACGACGGGTTTGGTAACGCCGTGGGCCGGTAACCTTACCAATTGTCCACCCGGTCCAACTATGTTCAATCCCTACCGTGTCCCCGAAGTCAAATTCCTCAGGAGTCTTTGCGCCGAACTCGCCAAGGTCTGCGCCGACTTTCGACTCATTTTCAAAGCCAGGAATTTCGTGGCAACCGAAGCATCCGTAAGTCCTAACGAGTGTCTCACCTTCTTTTGGGTCTACTTCACCGATGGATTCGGCAATTGCATTAGCGGTTGGCTGCTGTAAACTCATCAAGTAGGCAACGACATTATCAATTTCGCGGGTGCTTAACCGTAAACTCGGCATACTCGTATTTGGATCATACGCTTTCGGGTCGCGAATCCACTGACGGAGATAATTCGGAGTGACCTTCGCGCCGACACTATCAAGTGCTGGGGCAAAATCGCTGCCTAAGCCATCAACGGCATGGCATGTGAGACATCCGACGGTTTTAACAGTCTCTTCGCCTGCCTTAATAACGCTTCCAGATTTTGAATAGTTTACAGAGGATTCATCAAGGTTTGCATCACTCATCGTTGCGAGGTATGCTGCAATAGATTTCACCTCATCAACGATACGGAGGACATAACTGTCTGGATAGGGATATTCGGTGCCGTCGCCCGTTTTAACTATGATACCGTTGTCAGTCTTCGTAACAACACCGGTGCGCATTCCACCGTTCTTGAGATAGACGACTTGACTCATACCATCGGCGGGGAAGAAGTTCGGCATTGTCGTATTTTGCAGGTACGCCTCCGGTTTCTTAATCCAACTCTCAAGCCAAGCAGTGTCTTTCACCTTACTCCGGACTTTCGCGAGCGATGGACCGACTTTGTTGATGTTTTCGATTGCACTATACCCTTCTACGGCGTGACAGCCGTGGCAACCGAGGTCTTCAAAGAGTACCAATCCTTTCGTCAGATTTGGAGCATAGTCTTGTGGGGCATCTGTTTCAGGATTCACGCCGTCATCTAACATCATCACGCCATCGTGGCAACGCCGACAATTAGATTCCATATACCCTTTTGTCTCTTCGGATGTTCTGCCGGTATGTTCATCTAATCCAAGTACAGGACTGAGCCAGTATTCAGCATGTGTGAGCGCGTGAGCGGCTTTCGCTGTCAGTGCTTGCCCCTGTCCACCGTGGCACGGTGTACACCCAAATCTATCAACCGGGTGTTTCGCGAGGAGCACATCAAGATGCGGATGCGTCTGAAGGACAGAACGGTAGCCGGTCTCATAAGCGATCTCGACTTCGCCAAAAACATCTACGTCACTGAAGGTAAGCGTCCCATTTTCTTCCAATGTATATTCATCTGCTTCTGCATCAAACCCATCAATTATGACACTTTCACTCCCGACCTTGACGTTTGCGTGCTTAAGTCGATGAATGACAGGATTTTCGCCATCACCTTCTATCTCAAACGTCTCTTGTGCGGATTGTTCGTACCCGCTCTCATCAGCGGAGAAGTGGCATGTAGCACACCTATCTGCGGTGTAATCAAAATCTTCAAGATAATATTGCGTAATGGTTCGTGTTTCACGGAAAGGATTTTCTAATAGGCTGCCGAGGAAGGTTCGTTTGATACCACCGACAGAATTCAATTTTTCCTGCAGGCGTGCAACTTCGTCATACTTGGCTTTGTCAACTTGTAGTGCCTGAAAGGCTGCTTGCGCGGCGGTAAGACCTTCAATGATCTCGGCATCTGTAGCATTATATTTCTTTGCGATGAGGTAGGTGCTGAGTGCGCGCGGTGGGTCATCACTGGTTTGATAGAATTGCGCCAACGCTTTGTTGGCATTCGCGGAGGTAACCTCTGCTGCCAAGACGGCTTCGGTGAGTTCATCTTCAATCTCGGATTCAAGTTCAGCTAATTTCTTTTGCGACTTGTCAACAGTCGCGTTGCGTTTACCCTTTGCTTCATGGAGGCTATGCTGATATTTATAGTTGATCGCATCCGATTCGCTCTGCCGGAACTTGCGTTCCTGCAGTGCTTCGTCCAGTGCGACTTGAGCAGTCTCGACCGCTTTCGTTAACCTACCTAACTCTTTCGCGTCAGGTTCTTGAGGTGTGGAAAGTTCAGGCAAAGCCAGCTTTGCATTTGCCAATTCTGCATCTGTCTTCTCATACTCATACTGATAAAACTGCTGCTGGATCTGCTTCCACGGGCGCCGGGTGATCATCTCACTCCAGAATCCCCATAAGGTTACAAGCCCTAACAGTCCAGACAGAATAAAGAACAAAGCAGAATACGATTTGTTTTCAGCAGGAATCTCTTTTTTGTTCCTCACGAACTTTACTACCTCCATGTCAATTAATACAATACGATGCCGTTGCCTACGATATGTCCGCGTGCCTGCGAACCATCCGCATTAGATGTTAAACCACGGGGATACCCAGATGTATTTCACATTGAAGAATATTCGCAAGATCATTTTTATTGGCAGAGCGAGCATGGTTAAGAACAGAAATGAGACGATAATATATCGGACAAGCCCAAGTTCCTGTAAGAAACGGTTACTATTACGTTTCCATAAATAGAAGATGGGACCGAGCGAGAAATAGCTTGCGACAACAATGAACCCGAAGAAGTTCGCAGTATCGGCACCACGGATACCGAAAAGATACGACAAATTCACATTTATCAGCGGAACAACAAGGTGTGGATCCCATGCTACCCACGGCGCGAAAAAGTTCCAGCCGGGGCCTCTCAAGAACGTACCGACGACCATCAAGACAATCCATAAAACGATAAATCCGAAGCAGAATATCCCGAGCGCGAACGGACGTTCCTTGATTGTATAATAGCCTTTACCTTTCGGATTTGTGTCAATGTAGGGAATAGCAATCAATCCTGCGACAATTAGACCAGGCAGGACCACCCCTGCGACCCAAGGATCGAAGTAAACCAACATCTCCTGGAGTGCGAGGAAATACCATGGTGCTTTGGAAGGGTTCGGTGTTTTTGTCGGATCGCTCGGTTCTTCAAGTGGGGCATCAATCATAATTGACCAAACCCCCAGCACTAGCATCACGATAATCGCGCAGATAAACTCGTTCCGGCAGAGGTAGGGCCACACATAGACTTTATCGTTGAGTGCAGCATCCGATGGAACACCTGTTTTGTCAGTCTGGCGTGCCTGCCAGTACGAAAGCCCGATGAAATACGGTATCAAAAAGAGAATAGCAACAATAGGGACATTATCCGGCTTCGTCACCAGTGCTATAAAATGCTCCATACGATTCTGCTCCTTTGAAGATAGGATTGCTTGCTCGTGCTAACAGAAGCCGCGTTCCGCCGTCACAAAAGATACGTTCCAGCAATTCCGACTATAGCGGTCCAGAGATGCCTCCATCTTTACGGACGCGCCAGAAATGCAAAGCCATCAAGACACTCGCCAAAAGGGGCACAGCGACGCAGTGTAATATGTAGAACCTCAACAGCGTTGAGGGTCCCACAATTGTACCTGCTAACAGTGCGAACCGGACATCGTTTGATTGTGTGATGTCTTGCGGTGCGAATGGACCTTCGTGTCCCAACACGGGTGTTGCGCGTGCCATATTCGTGCCGACAGTCACAGCCCAAAAAGCCAATTGATCCCACGGTAAGAGGTAGCCGGTGAAACTCAGGAAAAATGTCACGAGTAGCAAGATGACCCCAACTGCCCAGTTGAATTCGCGTGGCTTCTTGTAGGAACCGGTCAAGAAGACTCTGAACATGTGCAACATCACCGAAATAACCATCCCGTGTGCTGCCCAACGGTGCATGTTCCGCAAGAGCATCCCGAACGGAATGTCAAATTCGAGGTATTGTACATCGTGGAAAGCGTATTCAGCCGTCGGACGGTAATAGAACATCAGGAGCACGCCTGTGACAGCTGTCACAAGGAACATGAGGAAGGTAATGCCGCCCATACACCATGTAAAGCGAAAGTTGAGTGCATGGCGAGAAACCCGAGGGGGATGGAGATGCAACCAGACGTTTTGGAGAATCTGTAAGGTGTAACGGCGCCCCGTGTCTTCATATCCGTGGCGGAATATAGAACGCCAAATATCGGAATTCGTAACCTTTTCTTTGAGCCCTTTACGTTCTTCGTTCATATTTTTTATAGCAAGTTTCGACGTATAAGTTGCAATATGACATTCAAGATGCGCGCAATAACACCGAAACGCCCTTTCTACCTGACCGGAGCCAGGCACAAATGCTCTCCTTTCTTCAGACCTTCAAAAAGGAGCTTGGGTCGGTCCACTGCCCCTTCTCACCTAAAAACTTCACAGACTTATCGATCTCGATCTGACCATCTTCTGCCAATGTAATTTTAACGCGTTCGAGCGGACGTGGTGCCGGTCCTTCGTAGTTCACACCTTCGCGGTCAAAACCACTACCGTGGCAGGGGCATTTGAATTTGTTTTCGGAACCGAGCCAGCGTGGTGTGCACCCGAGATGTGTGCAAATTGTTAAGAGCGCGTAGAATTCGCCATCCTGCTTTCGGACAATCCAGACACCGTAGGGTTCTTTTTTGAACTTTTCGCTAACGCTTCCCGGTGGATATTCTGCCGGGAGCCCTGCTTTAAAAATAGAGGACGGTTCAAACAGGACGCGTGGATACAGATACCGAACCAATCCTGGTCCCAAGGTCAACCCCAGTGCTGCAGTAAAATTTCCCCAACCGAGGAATTTGAAAAATTTACGTCGAGATACCACTTCTACCCCCGATTTTGTAGACGAACGCTCACGCGTCGGTTCTACGAATTAAAGGTAATTGCCTACATTATAGCCTAATTTTAAATAAATTCCATCAAAATCTTTTTGCCTTTAACTGAAAGTCTACCCTGCGCGGGCAACACACTCCCTAATTCCAGATTGGTTCGATTAAATGAGGCAAAAAATTCACTCAAAGCGGCTTTACGTCGTGAGCGTTAAATATTATAACATGTTCTTAAAGATTTGTCAACCATTTTTTCAATTTTCTCACAGAACTTGAAAAAATACTTTGTGACATGCTTCCTATTGTTCGATCAGTATCTTAACAAGATTGCATTGCTCAATGAATAGGATATGCAAAATAAAACCAGCATAATTTTGTTCGATTTTCTTACAATCTATGATACAATCTACCTGAGAAATTTCCTTAGTTTTCAAAAATTAACAACCGATAAACAGAGGAGAGTGAAGATGACACGCCTTACTATCAGTTTAATCATCGTAGGTTCCATGTTTGCACAATTTAGTAACGCTGAAATCGACCCAGAATCTATTGTCGGGGCATGGTTGTTTGACGAAACGAATGGAAAAGTGGCTAAAGATTCATCCGGCAACGGTAACGATGGTAATCTTGTTGGCGGTGCTAAATGGGTGAAAGGTCAATTCGGCAACGCCATTGAACTTAACGGAAAGGACGCTTGGGTCACTGTCCCAGAGATTGAACCGCTCGAAGACTTTACACTCATAAAATGGTTCAATTCAACAGGAAGAGTTGGATCGTGGAGATGTTTCTTTAACCGTGACGGATGGGCAGCTGGATTTGTCCATTATCAATTCCGGCCGGATAACAAGATGGAGATGGCTATTCATTCCAACGATCCTGTTCGACATCCGGGTTGGCCTGATTCGGATTTTACAGCAGATAAGAGTATCTTGAATAAATGGTTCCATCTTGCAGTCGCCTACAGCAGCAACGACGAATCAGTTCGCGTCTACTTCGATGGCGAATTGGATGCGGAGGGCAAATGGGGACCCTTGCCGGGGGAATTTGGACCCGGACGCATCGGTTCATGGAGTGGCGGCGGCAGAGAGTGGGAGGGTATGTTCGATGAAATGATACTCTTTGATGTCGCATTAGAGGAAGCCGATATTCAGATGCTGATGGATAACGGGTTAGACGCAACACTGGCGGTTGAACCAGCAGATAAAGCTGCGACAATTTGGGGAGAAATTAAGTCAGGACGGATGCAAAATAGATAGTAGCGATGGGGAATCGGTAACCTTCGGTTTGCGCGCCTTCCAAGCGTGCAAACTGGAGGCGTGATTGGCAACTCCAGTAGACGTGCTGCGGTGAGTCTTAGACTACTGCTTAATCACAAATATTACATCCGCTTCGGTTGCGTACATTTCACCTTCCCAGTAGAAATCCAACTGAAAGCCAGTGTCACGATTGATACCGGACAGATAATTGGCTACGTTTTCTGAAATCAGGGGTCTAGCCCGTTTCAACTTCCATGAATTAAAAAAATCGCTTTTATCTACCAACACCAAAAACAACCGATTTGAAGCATCAAAACGCCGTGCGCCCTGGTTTTCATACAGCCATTGAACAAGTGGTTTTGAATTCACGATACAGTCGTCTAACAACGTCTCTCGGTATTTTTGGAGTTCGCGAATTAGTTCCTGGGCACTACGTTGTGGATTGTCGTCAAGTTTACGCCATAAATCTGGAACCAATATTGAATCTGGCACCGACTTGTCAAATCCGATATCCAGTTCTCGCGCTAAGCTCTTCATCAAGGTTAATTCTGGACGAAAACTACGAGACTTGCGCTGCTCCTTAATGTATCCTTCAGGTAAATAGGTGACTTTTAAGTCAAAAGGTTTATTGTTAACGAAAAAGTCAATTTTCTTTATTTGTCCAATTGCTGGAATCACGTTATCATGTTCTTTAAAAATATCTTCAATAATGATAGAACTCCAATGGTTGTACCAAGAAGCCACTACATAAGCCCGCAAACTCTTATGAAGACTACCTTCTATTTCCTTGTGCAAGGATTCGTAAGATGTAATCTGCTTTACATACCTGTTAACAATCGTTGTCTCTAAACTATTCTGGTGTAAACCACCCCAATCAAAAGACTGAATTTTATACAGTTCATTGATTAACTGTTGTTCATTATCACGTCGGATTTTCCGCTGTTCTTCAAACAATTCTTGTATAACATCATCTATATCTTACGACTTGTGCCAGTTAACTGATTGTTATTTTAGATTTCACAAATATCTAAGTGTTGCCCAGACGAAAAAGCAGTGCACGCCTTTTCTGTCTGAATAAATCCATCCTTATGTTATCCTATAAGTCAAGAAACAAAAGGAGGCATAAGGATGGATTTACAGTATACTTTAGAACGCATTGCGTTGCAACTGAAAAATAAATCCCGCACCCTCAAGCAGGTTGCACGGGTGTTTCAAAAGATGATAAAAACGCTTTATGAGGCTCACTTCCCAAATGCTGAGGCACGCCGTCCGGGCCCCACCCCGAACTGCCCAGATGCCGATATTCTAACGGTCGCATGGTTGCTTGAATACATCGGTGAAGACAGCGAGAACTCGGGGTATCGACGCATCAAGGCAGAACTAAAAACCGTCTTTCCCGGTTTACCGGAGCGGTCGCGTTTCAATCGTCGGCGAAGGAACCTTTCTACAGCGAGTGAAGTCATCCGTCAGGCATTGACGAACTGCTTGCCAAAGGCAGATGTCTTTATCGTTGATTCTTTTCCGATCCCTGTCTGCGATTTCAAACGTGCGAATGCTTCAAAGTCTGATTTCAAGTGGGCGGATGGCACTCGAACACTCGCGACTTATGGAAACTGTGCGACGAAAAGCCTGGGAACATTTTTCGGTTTTCGCGGAACATTGATAACGACAGCTAACGGAGTGCCTATTGACTTCGGCATTACCTCTGCTAATAGAGATGATCGAGACGTGTTACCCTTGCTTGCTGAACGCGGGGAGTATCCGATTGTTCTTGGCGATAAAGGTTATATCTCTCAACAACTTCAGGCAGAACTCATCGAAACCCAAGCAACCGTCTTATTACCGACGCTGAAAAGAAATCAAAAGCAACAGTATCCTGAGAGTTTTCGCAAACTTCAGGTGCGGATGCGTCGTCGTATTGAGACGACAATCGGTCAACTCACAGAACAGTTTCATGTTTCTCGGGTTCGTGCCTTGAAGCATTGGGGGTTGCTAACGCGTATGAGCAATAAGTTCGGTAGTTGTCTTCTCGGTGCTTTCGTAAATCAATGCCTCGGACGCCCTTTGATGAAACTCAAAGACCTCGTTCTCGCATAAGGAAATATCTATGAAGACAAGATTAATTAGCACAAGTCGTTATGTAAGGACAAAGTTTATGAGTTTCAGCAGGAACGTCCTAAACATTGATTCACAAAAGCACCAAGAAGACAACTAGCACAAGTCGTATATCTTCCGATTGGATAGCCGATTCATAAATAAACTTCAACCATTCCGCCGACTTAAGGTTTCCTACCTTTAGCTCAAATTTTCGGATTAGGTAATCAAGGTATTCTTTGCGAGAGAGTGAGCGTAGTTTCAAAAACCGCATTCCCTCATCCGTCTCCGCAAGTTTACGAATTTGATCGTTTTTGTAGAGATTCACTGCCTTGTTAAAGCTTAACATCCTCAATGAATCTCCTTGGGATGTCGAGTTGTCCATCCATTTGTAATTCTAAAAGTATCTATAATACGGATTTGATCTTCCTTGCTCATGGATTTGCCGTATAGCAACACGAAATCTGTTTTTAATCCTCCTTTTCTGTTGTCTTGGAGAATTGACCCAGCAGAATACGCTATAGGATAACAACCAAGATAAACAAGACCTGAAGTCACTTCCAATTCGCGCAGGCTATCCCAATAATGTCTTGAACGCGTATTAAACATGAATCCCAAAACTCCATTTTTCTCCAGAATCCGAGAGCACTCATGAAAGATTGATGCCAATTTCTTCTTATAGGCAAGTATATCTTTACCACGCTCTTTCGCGTTTGAAACAACGAGCTCATCTTCATAGTTTGATTCAAGACCGATTATACCATTCCACATTTCGCTGAGCTCTAAATAAGGGATCCTATCTCCATGAGGCGGATCTGTTAAAACAACTCTGATTGTGCCTGTTGGAATTTTCTTCAGAAGGATTTCGGAGTCGCCCTGCTGGATACAAACTGGTTGATGTCTATTTATGAAGGAACATAGAGAGGGTGAAAGGACGACAGGTTTTGTTAATTCTGCTTCCCCGATAGTTTTTAATAATTTCTGAGCTTTGGTCATATAACAATTCCATGCGTTTATCTCAAAGTGTCGCGCCGGCTGCCAATATCCAACAGCCCAACTTCCTACCTCAATAGAGCCACTATCACGAAGAGAATCAACCTGCTTATCAATCTTTGCTTCAATGTCCTTGGTTTTATTTCTCTTTGAAATGGCGAAAACCATCTTGGACATTTGCCCCGCTGATGCCGAAAGTATTAGATACAGTGCTCTTTTTAGGTCACCAGAATACTGTGCTATTTCCGCCTTGATTAAGTCAATCGCTTGTAGTGCACGCGGGGTGAACAGTTTTGTAAAGTTGTAGGTTTTCTGTGAGTTAATTCGCGAATTGTCAAACAAGCGGAGCTCCCTTAGTAGTCGTGGTTCGTACATTTCCACGTCTTGGAGTCTTTCTATTTCTTCTTTAGTCAGGTTAAGCTCAATCCGCTTTCCACCTCGTTTCGTCCATACCTGCGTTATTTGATCATTTTCCCATAGAATATGCGTGGCGAGATTTCCATCCGATAAGAGGTACATAGAATTAATAAGTGCCTTAAGGCGATTTTCAATGTGACAAATAGCATTTCTTAAATCCATGTAGTCCGGTGCTTGTAGATAAAGTTTTGTCAATTCAATACTGATTGGATTGACATCAAAACCAATAAATCGGCGATCTTGATCAATGCACTCTTTCGCGATAAGCCCAGAACCAAGAAACGGATCTAACACAATACTATTGGGTTCTGTTAACTTTTCTATCAGAAATCGCCATGCTTCAATCGGCTTTTTCCCCCAATACTTGTGGAAGCTGGCAAACCCTTTGTATCCCGCCGGTAGGTGCGCGTCATAAGCGCGAACGGATGATAACTGGACCTCAATCTCTCTATTTCCATCGAAATCAAATGTGGTTTGCAAATCTTCCACCATTTTTTAATTCCCAAAATTCGTTGGTCCCTAACTGTTTCCAAGTTTCTTGTTTTGCCGTTTTTCAAACTTAGTTTTCTTTTATTCGCTGATGGTTTAAACCTTATCTCCCGTATGAAACAGTTCAAGATCACTTCTATCAAAAGGATATAGGTAATCTCCAACAGCGTGCTTTTCTCGGGTGCCCAGATGAATCCGTTGCTCAGCGACACCGCAGCAAAACGTTCAAAATAAGGTTAGTCTGGGAATTTCGGATGCCTCCTGCAGTTTCCGTACCGCTTCGGCAATGTCATCAATGAGGACTTGCCGCATCGCCGTGAAATCCTCACCCTCTTGTCGTAGGACGTAAGCCGGGTTAAATGTTGCCATAGCAAACGGAGCATACTGCGTATCTGTAAACCAGATGCCGCGTTCTTCCGTAATGCGGAAACTTCGGTGCAGAAGCACTTTCGCTGCAGGCGCGCCCATACAGAGAATCACCGAAGGTTGCATTAAGGTGAGTTCTCCATCAAGCCATTTAGCGCATGCCTTGATTTCTGATGTTTTTGGTGGACGGTTTTTCAACACACCGCCTTTAGGATTCGCGGCCCGGCACTTAATGATATTGGTGAGCCAGATGTCACTGCGCGTTAAATCATTAGCTATCAGAACTTCATCAAGCAAATTCCCGGCAGGACCTGAAAATGGCAGCGTTGTGTGATTATCTGCGGCGGACGGTCCCTCTGCAATAATCGCTAACTTTGCGGTGGCATCCCCGCTACCGAAAACGACGTTTGCACGGGTTTCCGCTAAGTCACAAGCTCTACAAACACTTGCCCGCGTTTTGAGGGCTTGCATCTGTGTATGAACAGTGTTCATGTTCTCACACTCGTATCCCTGAAATTTAGGCTTACCCAATTTCCCATGAGCCTCTATGTATTACAGGTTTCTGCTGGCGAGGTTTCAAACCTCGCCAAGCAAAGAGGTTTGCGTAAGTCCTGAAGCTACACAGTGCCTCCCGAAGTCTTTGCGAAGTGAATGCTGGCGTGTACTAACTGATCCGGTTGCGTCTCGGTAAACTTTAACTGATAAATCGGTTTATCCCAATTATATTCATAATCGCTGCCGTAAGTTGCCACACTTATGGGTAGATAATCCTCCGGGACATGAATAAAGCAGGTACCCTCAGCCTGTCTAAGCGGTTTGCAAACGAGTAGATAACTTTGGCTGTGACTGTCCCAACCGGCAGATAGTATCTCGGCACTACCTTGTGTGTAGTGGATATCAGTTGCGAGCAATTGGGGAACATCCTGTTCTTCACGGAAACAGAGCAACTTAGCGGAACGCGGAGGAATATTCAACAAGTTTACGCTCTGTGAAACCTTACCGAGGTATTGGCGCATCCAGAAGTCATGGACAAGGAACCCGTCAGATTCAGGCACACCAAGCGCATCAAGTTGAAAATAAACGTCGTCTTCGTGATCATTCCAATTGAAGACTGCGGCAAGATACCACGTTTCCTGAGATGTTAAAACAGGCAGGCTCCAAATTTTGGGAAAAGGTTCATCGTAAATATCTACAGGAGTAGCGGCTTGATTTATAACTGGAAAGATTTTTGCTAAGTACGCTGCCCGCAATGGCGTAAGCGTTGCGATCGGGTCAGTGCAAAGAATAGCCCCACCACTGAGCGCGGCGGCTGTCATCTCCGCGATTGCCTCGTTGATAGGTCGTGGTTCATCAACAGCAAGTTCGCCAAAAAGATGGTTCCAGAGGACTTTATGCTCTCGTAGATACGCCGCATACCTACTTAAGCGATGCTTCGTGCCCCGTTGATGATGCCACTGATCGCTTGCCCGGTTCAAGGTCCCACCAGCAGAAAACGGTGAGTTCAGGAGTGGCGCGTTGACAGTAACATTACCGATACACAAATCCGAAATAGCATTGTACCCTGCAAGTAAAACGTTCTCTTTTGCAGGTATGCTTTCCAAGCGAACCTCATTAATTGTATCTCTTAGCAGTTCAGCAGCGAGACGATAAAGCTGCACTGCTGTTAAGCTGTCATCATGCCATTGCAAGTTGTGTGAAGCGTTGGTAAGTCCCGTTGTATAAGCCGTGAAGTCCACAGTAATGAGTGAATACCCACAACCGCTCACTATGTGTTTAATCTGTTCACGAATACGCGACTGTACCTCTGGATGAGAAACATCCAAGAGTGCAACCTCTTTACCGGTGTCTGGCAGATGAATTGTTGCGGGTTTGGACCCGTTACGTGCAGCGCGTCTACGTGGATGTCTCCTTCCTCCGCGAGTCCCAGTCTGTTCCTGTATGCAATAGTCTGGATGGTTCTGTACAAGTTCCGAATCAAGTGCCAGACAGAGCGGATTAACCCGTATCCCTGCCTTAAAACCTTTTGCTTGAATCTGATTGACAGTCTCTGGGTTTTGTAATCCTGACGCTGCGTCAAGTTGAATATAACTGATACCCCCCGGGGAATTGGGTTGAAACAGCGGGTGCTCGGCGAGTGCGTCTGCTTGGGTTAATATAGCATCGGGATCAAGCGGTCCTGATGCGTCGGAAAAAGACCACGCAGCAAATGATTCATCGCGAGCATTCGTAGATTGAACATCCGCGAGTCCATTTTTTTTCGCTCTGAGAGCAGTATAGTGCTCATAGGCAGCCTTAGCACCGCCTGTAAAGTTGATATAAACAGTTTCAGAGAGGATTTCCTCGCCAGAGTCGCAGCGCTGTACACATTGATGATAGAGTGCCCACGGGTTAACGCCTGATACCGATGCCTTTTTATTTTTAGCATTGGATTGTGAACGTTGTCCACCATTCCCTTGACAGCCAACCTGAATTCGGGGCCACCACTTCTCAGTAGTTAGGAAACCGAAGACGAGTGCCTTGCCAGTCCGTGTATCGTGAATCACACCATCATGGCTCGGATGCATAGCATCGGTCTCGCTGAGAAGGAATCCGTCATAGAGTCTTTTACTGACACCGGGGGAGACGGGAGGCATATTGATAAAGAGGTGGCACTCCGATGGTGTTGCACCAAGCAAAACGGCACCGCCATTTGCTGAAACACCGAGCACTGTCACGCTGTCGAGTTGCAACGGTTCAGGTTTTAGGTTTTCAACACCAACTTTGAGATGTATGGCAGGATGCGCGCTATAACAATTGAGGTAGGTATTTATCCGAATGCCCTTACCTGTCGCCTCATGTGAGAAACGGACCTGATGATAATCACCGAAAGCATCGGTTTTGGGAAGCTCGGTAATAAAGTCGCGGGTACCAGTGTCTTCGGTTTTGATGACAGTTCCATCGTCAAGGGTTACCTGTGTACACCCGTTTTGGATAATTGTGTCACCGCTCTCATCAATGTAATCCCATGTTCCTTTTGAAAGGTTGAATTTAATCTCAAATTTATTGTGGTTTATCACGGCGAGGTTCCCCTGCCGTGAGACTGCTATATCATCTGGTCTCATCCATTAATTTCCTTTTTCATCTTGGCACAAGTGTATAGACTGAGCTTGCACAATTTTGCGGGAAACCCTTAAAATTCGGCATACGCCATGATTTACATAGAAACAGCAACTGCCCGACAAGATATGACTGCTGTCTGTTCATTCCCAGCATGTGAAAGTGAAAAGGAGTCTCCAGCGGAGAGGAAGAGGACATCATATCGTTCGAGTGTATGCGTCTCTCCACTATTATCCGTCACTTCAGCACATCCATCCTTTAGCACATAAATTGATTCGCTGTGTATCGGTTCGTGCGTAAAGTGTTGCCCCTTGTCAAGACAGATGTAATCTAAGGAGAGATGTACAGAGCCTTTTTGTGGCGAGACGACGCTTCGCCAATCGGCAGCTTTTCCGAACACAGGTCCACACCGTGCCATATTAAGCACCTGAACGTTGCTCCGATGCCCATTGTGCGGCGTTGGGGCTGCATCTGGTGTATCCCGTTCGCCCCGGTAGAGTGCCATATCCGGTGGGGCTTGGAAACTAATCAAGCGTGCCTTGTTCGGCGTGGTATTGACTGTGCCGTGGACCTCGCCTGCGGGTACAAAAATAACATCCCCTGCAGCAATCGGTGTATAGACACTCCCCTGCCGGATAGCACCCCCACCTTCTAAGACAACAATAGCGTCTTCTGATGCGTCATGATAGTGCTGTGTAAATTCTTGACCGGGAGCGTGGAGTCCATGGTTCAGCGTCAACTGTGTCGATCCCATATCTGGGTGTACGACACGCCAATTTTTGCCTTTGCCCATTTGAAAGGGGGTTCCGGATTGGAGGTTCAAAATCTTCATTTTTTATGTCCATGCCCAGTGCGTAAAGGGTAGATCACCCTCTAATAATAAATAATATACGGCTTAAAAATCTACGGATTCCTTTGATAAAATGATACTACCGTATCCCCATAATTCGCCTGCCGACTCCGTGCCAAACTTCCGACTCTGTCAGGTATCATAAACTGCTTTGCATGTTCAACAAGCAGTATGCCACCGGTGCGGAGCAGCGAATTCTCAGCCAGCAATGCTAAACAGGCAGTGTATAGTTCTGAGCCGCTCTGTAAACCTGCGGCATATGGTGGATCGAAATAGATAACTTCAAACACGGCAGCCTGTTTCTGGAGATATGTAATCCCTTTCACAGCATCGCGACGGAGCAGACATATTGTATCAGTCGGCTTGCGAGCTGCGCGAGGTTCAGTCGTAAGTCCACATATCCGAAGGTTTTGTTCTATAATCTGGATGCACCGCGAGTCGCGCTCCAAAAAGGTGACATGCCTGGCGCCACGGCTCAACGCTTCGATTCCCATATTCCCCGTACCGGCACAAAGGTCGAGAAAATTCGCGTCAATAATCTGTTCTCGCAGAATACTGAAGACAGATTCTTTAACGCGATCAGCAGTAGGGCGGACGACACGGTTGCCCTTCGGTGCAACCAAACGTCTCCCTCTGAATGCGCCAGCGATAACTCTCATTTTTAGTGGTTATCAGTTATCAGTTAAGAGATATTTGTGGCATGCACACAATACGCAACCGTCACATGCTTAACTGACAACCGACTACTGACAACTGATAACTATATTGCCTTGAACAACTCCTCTATAACCGATCCATCGTTGACGACTCGAATCGGCCGCCCGGAGCGGGAGTAGTTCTCTTCATTACCATCAATGCCGAGTGCGAAGCAGAGCGATGCGAAAAGGTCAGGTACACCGACAGCACCACTAACCACTTCACTTCCATCTTCATTGGTACCACCGACTATTTGCCCACCGCGAGTGCCTCCTCCGGCAACAACAGCCGACCAACCGTTCGTATGATGATCGCGTCCATCGTTATCGTTAATCCTCGGCGTACGTCCAAATTCGCCAAGCCAGAGCACAATAGTCTCATCAAGGAGATCCCGTTCAGACAAATCCTTCAGAAGCATCGCGAACGCCGGATCTACCATATCGAGAAGTTCATTCGTCCGCTCAAAGTTGTTTTGGTGAGTATCCCATCCATCAAGCGAGACTTCTACAAACTTGACTCCAGCCTCCACGAGTCGGCGTGCCATGAGACACCCTTGACCGAACTTGTTCATACCATATGCTTCTCGGATGGCGATCGGCTCTTCGTCGAGTCGGAAAGCATCTATTTTCGGAGAATTGATGAGTTCGTCTGCTTTCTTATAAATCGCTTCGTGCGCTTCCGTGCTGCGTCCTGTCCGTTTCGTGATAAAATCTTTTTCAATTGTCCTGAGCATCTTAAGCCGTTCTCTAAAACGGTGTGTGTCCATCTGCGCGGGATAGGAGATGTCTTCGACAGGTTTCATCGGATCTTTGACGACAAACGGATCGTGCGTTGCGCCGAGAAAGCCGCCGGAATATGTCGGCGAATTAATGTTAACACAACTCGGCAGGTCCAAAAGCGCATCTTCAAGATAATAAGAGGTGATTGAACCGAGGGTAGGATGTCTCACTGCTCCGCCAGGGGCATATCCAGTATGCAGCAGATAACGGGCGCGTTCATGATTCCCTTCACGCGAAACCATGGAACGGATAATAGAGAGGTGGTGTGCCTGTTCTGCAACATTCGGAAGGTGTTCGGAGACCTGTATACCCGTAGCACTCGTCGGAATCGCTGAAAAGGGACCGCCGTTTTTGGTGCCGGGTTTCGGATCAAATGTATCCAACTGGCTGGCACCGCCACTCATAAAAAGAACGATACAATGCTTCGCGCGCTGTACTACATCTTCAAGCTGCGCGAGACTGCTGGCACCGAAGTGCTGCATCGCAATAAGTCCCAAAAAACTGCTGATACCACCTTTGAAAAACCCGCGTCGTGAGATCTCTTTATGCCATAACTCCGGTGTATCGTATTCCGGAACCCACAATTTTGTGTCCATGTCCACCCTCCTGAATTATTTCGTCCATACTATTTTAACATGTTTGGACCTTTATAGACAAGAGAAAAATTTAAGTCTCACTTACCCGCATTTTGCGGAACTCTGAGAAAAAATATCGCGCGCTAAAGAATTCCGCGTATTTCCTCCGTTAGGTCTTGTGTATCTGTCTACATGCTACCCCCGCGTCTATAATTGGTAACCTATAGCATAACATATCCAATGGGCATTGTCAAATGTTCGAGAGATGGGGTTGCGTAAGTCCTATAAAATTCTTCCAATACTTTGAGGTTAGCGTCTTGAATCGGTCCGTGGTATCCAATGAAAAAACCGACAATTGCTCCGATATATGACAATATAAGTGTCAGGTTTCTGAAGAAGATATTCCAATTTCGTTTTTTCATTCGTGTTTCCGCCTTTTGAGATACCGCCGGATACCCCAGGCGACGAGCCATGCAGATTCATAGTAGAAAGGTATTGCTATTGATTGTGCTAAGGTTTATGTAAATACTTTGTGCTAATGAAGATGTCAAACCCTTGTGGTGACTGCCTTCGTTAGAAACGAACGCACATACTTTTGACATGAGCGCATTTCTCAAAGAAGATGCCAGCGAACTCAACTCAACCCACTGAGAAACGATCGCTGGGAAGCTAATAAACATCAGCCTTCCAGCTATCCTATGGTCATTTGATACTATTTTATGATTAGCATCTTCCGTGTTGCGGTGAAATCTCCTGCTGTGAGCTTGTAGAAGTATACCCCACTTACGACTTTTTCACCGATGTCGTTTCTACCATCCCAATAGGCAGCTCTCCCTCGAGATTGGTAGATACCAGCCGGGTGGTATCCTAAATTCAAATTCCTAACCATTTTGCCATCTACGGAATATATTGATATGCTGACATTAGAGCTCTTTGCTAACTGATAAGGTATCCATGTTTCAGGGTTAAAAGGATTAGGATAATTAGGTAGCAAAGCGTTTCTGGCAATAATCGGTGCAGCGGGTACATCTTCATCAACTTCAAATCTAACTATTTCGGTGAAATCATAATCCTTTTCATTGCCTGCCTTATCAGCCACATGTATATTAGTTATACCCCAAATGCCTGGATGACTACCCACAGGTAACAAAATTCGCTTAGTGTATTTTCTGTATTTTGTGGTGTCATATCCTGCGTACATTCCGCCCCTGTCATCTGGATAATGCCATCTATGATGAATATTACCCAATGGATCCCTTATATTTACACCGCCCAACTCGTATCCGCTGATATTGTCTCGTACATAAAAATCTATATCGACGATGGTTTCACCGTTAGGATTATCAGGATTGGTAGGATTGGCAACAACATTTATTCTATCAACATCTAGATCCGGTGGCTCTGTATCAGGCGTTTTCGTATCTATATAAATAGATACTGGGTCTTCATCTTGTTCTGCTTCAGTAAAGTAAACAGAATGCCCATTTTTACCCATATCCATCAAGTTAATATAATTCACCTGATATAGGCCTTTTTGCATATAATGTGGAAATTTCAATACAAGTTTGGCTAAGCCTGTTTCTTTATTGTAACTACCATCTCTATATCTTAAACCACCATCAGCAATTCTGCCATAAGTCTCTGAATCTTGATCGTTCATACCCACCCTAAACCAATCAATTCCAGTATCATCTGGTGCCAGAAATGTAACAGTGACTGAAATATAAGAACCTTCAGGCGAATCAACTTCTTCGGATGTTAATTTCAAAGAGTTTGGTATATATTCTGGCGATTTCACATCCTCTAAAGGATTCTCAATATACATTTTCCAACCAAACTTTTTATCATCTGTAAATCGTGGTGTACCATTGGAGTCCCAAACTTGGACCCCCTCTGGTAGCCAGTATCCACTTGGTAAATATTTAGACGCTTTGAATTCTGCCTTTAATATATTACTTTGTGACACCCAATCCCCACTTGCATCTATAGGTGTAAAATATTGATCCATATATTTACCACCTTCAGGGCTGAAAATTCTAGTAATACCGCCAGATGATAAATCTAAAGGTGTCTCGTGATGCAATTCTAACTCTACACTTATTAGTTTATCTTCCTCAGGCAAACCCGAAACTTGTATTTTGACCCTTATGATTTTGCCAGGATATACATAGTCCGGATACAAATTGTAAACCCTGAAAGTTAAATCTTCACGTATTTTTGAAATATATCTGTCGCCATGCATGACTCTATTTTGAATAAACTCATACTTTTTTGGCGACACAGATCTTAACTTGTCAGGATTTACTATGTAATAGCTAATTGTTTCTGCCATATCCTCATTCGGATTTACACCATGAGCATAAGCGGAGACAAATTCTGTTTCATTCAGAGTAAACCACTCCCCATCTTTATCCTGATACCATTCGCCTAAGATTTTCCAATCTTCCTTCAATTGATCATCAAATAAATGGGACCACAAAAAGTGTGCTTTCTCGTGTAATATTAGACGCTGTAGATGTTGATAATCACCAATAAAAGCTGATTCCATGAATTCAATATATCCTGCACTCGTCCAAGCTACGGCTGGAGCTTCTGGATATAAAGGGTGTGGTGTTGCGTCTAATCTCCTGATGATATATTTCAATCCAGGCGTAGTTATCATACCAGACGGAAATTCTTCTAACATAGTTATTATCGTAAGAATTTCCTCGTTTTTGAAAGAAGTGAAACGCTTTCTGAATTCGCCAGTTGTATGTTTTGTTAATTCTGAATAATCAGGCGGATTAAGACTAACATTATATCTGTCATCGAGTATATAATTCACACGTTGTCTGTTGCTGCCGTGATCTGTAATATATCTTAAAACAGCATTGTGCAATCTCTTGCTAAATAATTTACCGCGAACGCCATCTATCTCAGCAAGCATAGAATTCGCGTTTGTGAATGCATCTAAAGAAATCAACACGGATGTGACATCACCGTTATTCAAAATAAGTACGTCGTTATCTATCTCTACATCAATGATATACCACATAGACCTTTCAAGCGTGTCCCAATATGGTAATGGTATCTGCTCGAAAGCATTTAGCAAAGCGTAACTATACTCATTCGTCCAGGAATAGTTATCAAGATACACATTGTAAAGATCATGTAATTTCAAAGCAAAACTATCATCAAAAACCTCAACTTCTTTACCTAATATATTTATTTCTAGAGGTTCGACAGGCGTAGCTGTTTCCTGACCTTGATGCGTTTCGTTTGAGATCCATTCAAATTCAAAATCGGCATAAGCAATCGATACAAGTAACACAAAAGAAATTGTTGTTAGAGTAGATGCTATTGAATTAAGCGTTCTTATTTGACTCATCATTTAACGCCTCCTACCGCGTTAAACGCGCGTTAATGAAATTGATTTGACGATTCATTTGACATGAGCGACAGATTGGCTCATGTCAAAAATGCGTGCGAAACGCGTCAAATATTTGAACGGGTCTGGCATCCATCAACATTCACACAAGCACCCGTTACAAGGCTCGCACGTTCCGATGCAAGAAAGACGATAACATTCGCAATCTCCTCCGGTTTCCCGAATCTACCGAGCGGCATATCGCTCTTCACAAAGGCTTCCATCGCCTCTGGATCTGCTGCCATGCGACGCGCCCAACCACCACCGGGAAAGAGGATCGAACCCGGAGCAACGCTATTTACGCGGATATTATCGGGTGCCAGCTCTTTTGCCAATGACTTCGTCATACTGATCTCAGCGGCTTTCGCAGCGTTATAAGTAATGTGTCCGCCGCCTTCCCTGCCATAGATAGAGGTTATCATCAGGATTACACCGCCACCCTGCTTTTTCATTTCAGGGATCGCGAGTCGGTTCACCCGTGCAGCGGAAACCAGATTCAGATCAAGGATTTCGTGCCACTCAGTATCCGAAATATCTTCCAGAGGGGTCCACCGACTGCCACCGACATTGTTCACAACAACATCAATCCTACCGTAGGTTTC
The DNA here is from genome assembly GCA_965246985.1 of Candidatus Poribacteria bacterium. Taxonomy (GTDB): domain Bacteria; phylum Poribacteria; class WGA-4E; order WGA-4E; family WGA-3G; genus WGA-3G. Next base: position 6,208,271 of record OZ251998.1, read on the forward strand.
CACCGTTTCCGCCATAAATGCTTCAACTTGTTCCGTATCCGTAACATCCGTGAGTTTAGCGAAAACCGCCGCGCCTTTCTCGGTCAGTTCATCTGTCACATTTTGGAGTGTATCTTGCGTCCTGCCACAGATGCTGAGTCGCGTGCCTTCTGCTGCGAATCCGTGTGCGATGGCGCGCCCGATACCTCGGCTCGCCCCTGTTACAACAACAACTTTATCCTTTAGTCCTAAATCCATTAGAATTCCATGTCCTTTTTATTATACGGGTTTGAAAGCAACACCTTAATATTTCTATGTTGCTATTATAGCCGACAACCTCTGAAAATGTCAACGGGATAGTTTTTTATCGGTTGTCAGTTATCAGTACTCAGTTGTCAGAATTATGGAGGTTGTCGGATTGATACACAGAAACCTTGAATGCTGATGACTGACAACTAACAGAAACCGATTGCTGAAAACTGACAACTCTCACTGCAAGGCAAACTGATAACTGAATACCTCTGGCTTAGAACAAAAATACACTTGACAACTTATAATGATTGTGGTAAAATATATGTGTAAACGACAATAGTAAAGACTCCGTCCGACTTAAAAACAGGAGGAAAGGACCCATGGCATACTATATCACTGAAGAGTGTATTGGATGTATGGCGTGTTTAACGAACTGTCCCGTTGACGCAATTACAGGGGACAGGAACATGCTGCATATCATCGATCCAGACGTTTGCATCGATTGTACTGCGTGCGGGATGGTCTGCCCCGTCGAAGCAATCCGCGATCAGTTTGGCGAGGTGTGCAAGTTCATCCGCCGCCCAACGCACCGTCCTATCGCCGTCATCTATGAAGAGCTTTGCTCCGGATGCGATTTCTGTGTCCATATTTGTCCTTGGGATTGCCTTGAACTCAAGGATCCGGACACCGGCGAACATGCCGAAAGTTTCTTCGGTATCTGTGAACTTGTAAAATCGAAGGAATGTGTCGGTTGCAAGTTGTGCGAAGAAGTCTGCATCAAAGACGCTATCCGCGTTGAATCCCCGGTGCTTGTAGAACTTGCTGAAGCAGCAGATTAACGTTGTGGGAGCAGTGCTTCCAATGGCGAACACACATCTTTACAAACCGGATCTTGTTATCGTCATCTCTGGACCATCTGGTTCAGGAAAAAGCACCGTAATTGATGCCCTCTGTAAAGCGGATGAAACGCTACGGCAATCGGTTTCCGCGACGACGCGTAAGCCGCGTTTGCGTGAAGTAGATGGCGTTGACTATCATTTCCTGTCAAAAGCGGAATTTGAAAAACATATTCAAGAAGGCAGCTTCCTTGAATGGGCGGAATATGGCGGCAACTTCTACGGCACACTCAAATCTGAAATAGCCACTGCACGTGAATCGAAAAAAGACGCTATTTTAGAAATTGAGGTAAAGGGTGCCCTACAAATCCGAACACAAGACTTGTCACCGGCGAGAAGCCCCTTCATCTTCATCATACCACCATCGTTCGCCATCCTGGAGAAACGCCTCCGCCGCAGAAAAACAGAATCAGAAATAGAACTCAAAAAACGCCTCGCTATCGCGAAATCCGAGGTACTTGAGATTGAGCACTATGATTACTGGGTTAGCAATCCAGAGGACGCGCTGCAACAGGCAGTTCACCAGATTCAGACTATCATCGCCGCAGAACGTTCCCGTATTGACACGCAATTGATAGAGACAATTAACCCGCTTCTCGGTGTTGACAAGTCAAATTAGATTTAGGTTTAGCAATATAAAATTAATCCAAGTTGCTACTTATTTGTGCACATAGCACTCCGCATGAAGATTAACAAATAAATTGGGTAATTAGGGCTCGAATCCCAAACCCGGTAGGTGCGGTTTCCTAACCGCACCGGTCCCGACAAGGAAACCGAAAATTACCCGTTTAAATACTTAAACCTCATCTGGAGGGCAAGAAGTTGTGGACTCCGGTTTCTATAGACATATCACCCCTCATGAAGATTAAGAATTTAATCGGGTAATTCTGGAACGCGTGATAACAAGCAGATCGGTTCGTAGTCGTGCGATTCTGCGGCGTACTCGCCCAAATGCGAAGTGCATTATCGCACGTCGCATAGCCACAATTACCCAATTTATTTGTTAAACCTCATCCGGGGTGAGGAAAATGCCTAAGCCTCTTCGTTGAAACGTTCAAAATTTGTTGGTAGCAATTTGGGTTATATAGGAAATCCCATGGATTTACAAGTAGCAACTTGGGTTATGTTAGAATGTCACCTATGAATTTTCCGATACAATCTATGAGGGTATTGACCAAGCAATGATACCCGCGTTTGACGCGGATTCTCTACTATGAGAAATATGGTCCATCATTATTTAACCAACACCTTCCAATAATCAAATGGAGAGAACCATGGATACCATAAACGATTTTGGATTCAAACAGAGAAAACATATGCCAGTCTTTCCAAAAGCAAACGGCAAAACGACTGTCTATATTGAAGGCTATCCGTGTGAGGACGACGAACCTATGGCCGCAACCGGATTTCATGGTGTACAGATTAACACCTTTTATGACCAACTCTCACGATATTTTGCTATCAATGACCAGATATACATCGGTGTTGACAGTTTTATTTACTATAGCGAAGGCCATATTACAAAGTTCGTTGCTCCAGATATTTACGTTGTATTTGGCGTTGCTAAAGCCCCTGAACGCCATAGTTTCTATACGTGGGCAGAAGGCACAGTACCCGTTGCAGTCTTTGAGTTCCTCTCTGACGCGACGGCCCGTCAAGATCGGAATGAAAAAGTCGGTGTGTATCTAAACGATATAGGTGTCCAAGAGTATTTTATCCATCAACCAGAACTTAAGAAGCCAGCGGAATTTCGGGGGTGGCAGCGGGTATCGGGTGGTATCGTTGAAATAGAACCCGATGCGGAAGGTGGTCTATTCAGTGAAGCGTTAAATCTCTATTTTGTTTTTGAGGAACAACGTCACACGGATGTCCGACTTCTGCGTCCGTATCTGCCAGATGGCACGCCGATTACAACATCTCTGGAGGAGCAGCACCTGAAAGAGGCGGCAGAAGCACGCGCAGAAACAGCAGAAGCACGCGCAGAAGAAGAAGCACTACACAGACAGCAGGCTGAAGCAGAATTAGAAAAACTACGCACACAAATTGCTAAATCTCAACACTAATAAAAAATATGGAATTCAGAGATCGGACTATCATCTTAGGTGTCACAGGTGGCATCGCCATCCACAAATCACTTGACCTTGCAAGTCAACTTGTTAAGAGTGGTGCATCCGTTCACATCGTGATGACGGAAAACGCCACGCGCCTTGTCCAACCTTTGCAATTCCAAGTTATCTCACGGAACCCTGTGCTTCTGAACCTATTTGACACAGGCACAGATTGGAAACCGCCCCACATCGATCTCGCTGACCGCGCCGACCTACTTGTAATCGTCCCTGCGACAGCAAACATCATCGGTAAACTCGCAAACGGCATCGCCGACGATGCGCTCTCCACGGTCGCTGTCTCCGTCCACTGCCCGATACTCCTCGCCCCCGCGATGAACGGTCACATGTATCAAAACCCTTTCGTCCAACGGAACATTGACATTCTGAAAACACACGGCGTGCATTTCATTGAACCCGCCAGTGGTGATTTAGCATGCGGCTACGAAGGCATAGGACGTTTGAATACAGTAGAAACGATCCTCAAAGGTGCAAGTGATGTGCTTTCCGCTGCAACGCCAATAGAAAAAACACAGGACTTGAAAGGGACACATATTGTTGTCACAGCAGGGGCAACGCGCGAACACATCGACCCTGTGCGATTTATTACAAACCGTTCCAGCGGCAAGATGGGATACGCCATCGCTGAAGCGGCGACACAGCGTGGCGCAGAAGTACGCCTAATTAGCGGCACCGCTACTGTTTCTCCGCCGGTTGGCATCAAGACGCAGCACGTCGAAACAACCCTTGACATGTCCGACGCACTTCTGGAGGTATTCAATGAAACGGACATCGTCATTATGGCAGGCGCGCCCGCTGATTATCGTCCAAGCGAATACACACCGCATAAAATCAAAAAGAATGCCGATACATTGACGCTCCCACTTGAAAGAAACCCAGACATCGCGCAGACACTTGGTGAGCAGAAAACGCACCAAACCCTTGTCTGTTTTGCCGCCGAAACAAACGATATTCTTGAGAACGCGAAAAAGAAACTAATACGCAAAAACTGTGATCTGATTGTCGCGAACGACATTCTTGCAGAAGGCGCGGGATTCCAATCCGATACCAACATTGTCACTCTGATGGATCGGGACGGCACCTGCGAACAACTGCCACGATCCTCAAAGCGTGACGTAGCAGATGCTATCCTGACAAAGGTTGTTTCTATACGAAACAGCGCGAAATAGATCCATTCCCACAAATGAACCACCAACAGGTCCGTGCCTTTTTCGCCTTAAACCATACCCGTCCCAAAAAGCACTTAGGACAAAACTTCCTCGTTAATCCAGAAACCCTCAAAATCATCCTTGACGCTGGAGCAGTCACAGGGAGTGATACGGTCATAGAAATTGGTGCCGGGTTAGGATGTCTCACAGAGATGGTGGCGCAGCATGCCGAACGTGTCATTGCTGTTGAAGTGGACGAGTTATTATACAATGCCTTAGCGTCTCAATTTTCAACAAATTCACGCGTCCAACTCCTCAACGCTGATATTCTCAAATTGGAGATCAATTCACTGTTATCTCACGGTACAGGGACAATGCCTCCCACATTTAAAGTTATCGCAAACCTGCCTTACAGTATCACAACTCCCATCTTGTGGAAACTTCTCGCACACCACAAACAAATTCATAGCTGCGTGTTAATGATGCAGAAAGAGGTAGCGGAAAGAATTGTTGCGGGACCCGGGGGGAAGGTCTACGGCGCGTTGACAATCGGTGTCGGCTATTACGCCGAGGCGACACTCATCACCACGCTATCGCCAGAAAATTTTTATCCCGCCCCAAAGGTAGATTCAGCACTTCTAAGACTGGAGATGCGCAAAACACCAAAGGTTACGGTAGAAAATGAAGAATTCTTCTTTAAAGTTGTGCGTACCGCGTTTCGGACGCGACGGAAGATGCTAAAAAATGCTTTAGTCAGGGGTAAATTTTCTTCAGAAGAGGTATTGGCCGCTGCATTTGAAGAACTTGGTATCGCTCCACAGCGGCGCGCCGAGACATTGGATATTACCGAATTCGCAGCCCTCGCAAATTTTTTGTCTCAACGTTAAGCGTTTATACCAAATTAACCCCATTTGTAGCGCGAGGTCCCTGTGCCTCGCAAGGCTGACTTGATCAAAAGACTTCTAATCAAGCTAATCGGGTATGATACCAAATTAACCCAATTTGTAGCGCGAGGTCCCTGTGCCTCGCAAGGCTGACTTGATCAAAAGACTTCTAATCAAGCTAATCGGGTATGATACCAAATTAACCCAATTTGTAGCGCGAGGTCCCTGTGCCTCGCAAGGCTGACTTGATCAAAAGACTTCTAATCAAGCTAATTGGGTATAAGACCTTGCGGGTGAGTTTCAACCATGCCGCTGGCATCACAAGCGGATGTCTAACTCAATAAGCTGCCAATATATAATTTTCCAATCCGATCCTTCACGGCGGAACTCAAATTTACAATGTGCTTTGAGTTCCCTCAGATCACGTTGCTCCCCCTTTTCAGCGTTTACATCAAGTCGAAGTGTTACTGCCATTTTCCGTGCATGCGTTACATCTATCTCTATATCCTTGAATAAGAATTCAAGTGAGACGTATTCCTCAAAAAGTTGTGTCATCGCCGGAACGACATCTTCATAATTTTCGGGAATAATGCCTGATGCAACACCGAAAAGTGTCGCAGCGTCGTCTGCAGCGACGTAGGTCTCCGAAAAGAGTGCCCGGATCGCTTCAATGTTTTCCATATCCAGCGATTCAAGGAGGTCAGAAAAACTGTCAAAGAATTCTCGGATCTCCACTGCCGGATCCTTTAGGGGTGTCAATGCAACATCCACAACCAAGCGTCCCTGATTGAGCGCAAAGGGTTGGTTATAGGGTTTATAATCTACATCTTCAACAATTAGCGTATGAGCGTCGCTGTAAACAACACCTTGAAAAGCGTAGACACCATCCACGCCAGTCTCAACTGATAACCCTAACAGTTTTACAATTGCCCCCGGAATAGGATTCCCAGTCCCAGCATCGGTGACAGTGCCAGAGACTGTCCCGTATTCGAGCACGACCGGCTTTTCAGGTTCAGGTTCAGGTTCAAGTGGATCTTCAGCTTTCCCACATGCGAAAATGCATATCATCAGTAAAAGAAGTAAGATAGTTTTCTTTGAGCTCATAATACCCTCCCATCTTAATTGTCAGAATCAGGATTCGCAGGATTAAAGGATTATCAGGATTATAAATGCTTTTTGATTGAGAATTGCCGTTTATAGAATCGCCGAAATATTCTATTACACTTCGTTAAACCTCGCCAGTAAGGAAAAGAGCGAGCCTGCTGCTTCCTAAATGTCTACACATTTTCAGATTTTACTACGAAAAACTTCTCAAGCGTTTGTGAATTCGGCGGTTTCGTGAGTAGAGAAACGATTATTAAGGTAACAGACGAAACGGCGATCAGGATCGTAACAGGCATAATCCCTGTTCCGCCTACAGTGTATCCCGGTGTCTGCCAGTTGCGGAGAAAGAAATAGAGCCATAGCAGAATAACACTTATAATCGCGGCAAACACACCACTTTTCGTACTCCGTCGCCAGAACAATGCTGCTACCACGATTGGGAAAAGCCCCGCAAATCCGGTGAACGACCAGATCGCGAGTCTAAAAATGCTCGGTGTCGCGATGAGAGAGATTAGATAGGCGATACAAAGCACACCGCTTACAAATAGCCGTCCCACCCACACCCGTTGTTTCTCGGAAAACGCTCCTTGACGATAATGCCCAATAATATCGTGTGTGAACATGCTGCCAATAGCGAGTGATTGTGAATCGAGCGATGACATAATCGCCGCGAAAACACCTGCACCTAAAAACCCAGCTAAGACACCAGGAGCATGCATACTGATCATCTGAATCAGCACATTGTTTGCTTGTGGTCCCTTTAAACCCGGGACATCTACATTCCCTAATATTCCGAGCAGCACGCTCGGGATCCACACAATTGCGATACACAATGGATAAAGGATAATTGCATAACGGAACGTACCGACATCTTTTGCGGTTAGGAAATGGGAGAAGATATGTGGAAACATACCGACACAGAGCGGAATACAGAGATATGTCAATAGTTCTAACGGCTTAATATGTTCCGCCTGCATCAATAAACTCGGGTCAATTTTACAATACCTTCGCCAAAAATGGACGGTTCTTCATAAGTCAGCCAAATTGCTATGAACTCTGTGATGGGGCTGTTAATGTGTAGATGAATCAGAAAACTCACCCGTACCCGCATCCGCTTTAGAAGCCTCGAAGTTTCGCCGCTTAGTGCTCAAGGCAGTCTGATGTCGATTGAAGTCTTTAGCCGATTTAAAAATACTTCCGCAAAAACCTGAAGTTATTTTTATTCATGAAACCACTGAACATCATGGATCAATGGGTTGTATTCATTACATATCCATTCAACTCAAGTTCAGATAATTGGCGAAGGTATTGATTTTAGAGATAGCATTTGAAAAGCCGCCCATCCGATTCGTGATAACAAAAAAAGTGATTCCGCCAAGTGCCATGAAAACGAGTGTCTGGAACGTGTTTACCCAAGCGGTCCCTCGCATACCGCCATAGGTAACGTAGCAGAGCACAACAGCACAGATAAGTAAACCGCCTGCCCACTGTGGAATTTCGCCATCCGTGAGGGTCGCCAATGTCCCTCCGCCGCCCATCACCCCGATCAGCAGATACGGTATGAGCAGCAACACGAATATAATGAAGAGCAGTAGTCCTATGCCATCGGACTCCCAGCGGTCCCGGAAGTACTGCGCCTGCGTCACATAGCCAAACCGCTTTCCGATCCGCCATAGACGAGTCCCGATAAAGAGGAACACACACGGCACGACTATCGCAGAAGAAGAAGCCATGAGTGCAAAAACGCCAATACCTCTATGATAGGCTTCACCAGATGCACCGAGGATAGAGAACGCTGTCATGTTTGTACCGAAAAGCGTCATCAATAGGACGAACCAATTAATCGTCCGGCTCGCGACGAAGTAATCTTCCCCAGTGTTCCGAAAAAGCTTATGGCTCAAAACACCGAGCACCAGCACCATAGCGAGGTATATAAAAATAACAGCAAGACTCATTTCTCTCCCCAATTCCCCCGTGCTTTGACGAAGGCTGCCATCAGCAACGTTGCTACAAGGCAGAACCCAATATGATAGAGCAACCCTACCGGCAATCCCAAAACAAGCTGCGGTGTTTCCCAGAACCAGAAATCGTTGTGAAGTAAGAACAATAACATGAGCAAGCCGTACAACACCCATCTAATTGGGCTTTTCATGACGCTCCTCCTTTTCTCGCCAATTATAATAGAAAATGGCAATACTGGCGATCACTACTATTCCATGAATCCACACAAACTGAACGCCGGTCGGCATAAAAAAAAGAATGAGTGCAGCGGCAAACAGGATGCAGCGTGTCCATAGCGACAATTTGTTAAAAATATAACCAGCAATCGCAGCCGCAAAGATAACCGTCCCAACCAGCGTGAGTGAGAAATACCCGAAAACTGTCCATAATTCTGGTGTACCGCCATCGCTATCCAACCAGAGTAACGCCGGTCGCAATACAAACGCGTAAGGCAGCGCGAAACCGACGAGCGCGAACCTGAAAGCGGCGAACCCGGTCGCCATTATCCCGGAACCAGCGATAGCAGCCGCGGCATACGCCGCCAATGCAACAGGTGGTGTCACCATCGACATCATCCCGAAATAGAAGATGAAAAAATGCGCTGCAAGTGGGACAACTCCCAAGTCCAGAAGTATGGGACCCACCAAAATTGCCATTAGTAGATAACAGACCGATGAAGGCAAACCCATCCCGAGAATGATTGTCGAAACCATCAGAAAGAAGAGTGCTAACATCAGATTTGTAGCCGCAAGCGGTAAAAGTGTTGAGGGTAACTTGCTACCGATACCCGTCAATGTCACGACCCCTAAAATGATACCGACGCATGCTGCAGCGGCAATTAGTGAAACCCCGCTCTGCGCTGCCCGTTCACAAGGCGATATTAAAAAGTTGACCCCTTTCATCAAATCCGAAGCACTAACACCGGTTTCAGTAGTAGAACGCTGTCCACGTATTCGGCGTATCAGGTAGCCCAACAGACTTATTGCAATGACTATCAATAGGCTCCAACTCACCGCGCGGAACGCCGTAGCACCCATCAATAGAACCCCGATGAGCGTAACAAACGCAGCGAGAAAAATACCGCCTTGCAGCGTCAAAAATTTTTCACGTTTCTCTGCTTGTTCATCATCCCGCACTTCGTCAGGACTGTGAACGGAAACCCGCGGTGTGTGCCCATTATTTTTCGCAGACTTCTCTTTAGCAAGCTTATGAGCCGAAAAGTGCACCATACACAGCATGCCCGTATAGTAAAGGATTGCTGGTAGCAGTGCCGCTCTGATAATTTCCAAATAGGTGACAGCAGGCTCTACGATCTCCAGCATCATATACGCGGCTGCGCCCATGATAGGTGGTACTAACGCGCCGCCAGAACTCGCCGCGGCTTCAATTCCGCCAGCTATCGCCGGTTGAAACCCCGCGCGTCGCATCAACGGAATCGTAAATGTTCCGGTTGTCGCCGTGTTCGCCACAGCGGAACCTGACAACGACCCCATCATGCCGCTGCTCAGAACAGCGACCTTCGCAGGCGCGCCCGCACCCGCACCGAAAACGCGTCCAGCCAAATCCAAGACATAACCGGTTGCTCCGGTGCGTTCCAGCAATGTACCAAACAACACAAAAAGGAACACATACGTGAACATTACCCGAAGCGCGATGCCAAATGTGCCTTGACTGTGTAAGAACGTCTGGCTGACGATACGCTGGAGAGAATAACCGCGATGTGGAAACAACCCATCCGGCATAAACTGCCCAAAGCTGCCATAGAGAAGAAATGTGAGAGCGAGTAGCGGAAGCGTCACACCAATAGAACGGCGCGTCGCTTCTAATACTAAGACAAGTCCAACCCCACCGACAATGTAATCCAACAGCAGTTCCGCCCCCGCTCGGTCACCGAGGGACTTACCATCTAACCAGAAGCCTTGAAAAACCGGCTCAGTCTGCATCACAACGTAGCCGAAACAGGCAACCACACTGCCTATCAGCACAAAATCAAGTGCTTGAAAAATAAGGTTGTCCGCGAAACGTGAATGAATAGGGTATTTCAAAAACACCACTATTAACCCCAGCATCGCGAAGAGTGCTAATTCAGATTGCGGTGCAAGCTGCGGATAGTTGACCTCGGCTAAGATAAAGAGGCACAACACCACCGAAACTACAAGAAAGATGTTATCTTTTAACTTTTGTATCAATAGGTTGACCGACTCCGTTTTCCCGGATGAAGTTTCCAAGTAGCACATGCAATCGGTGCGTGACGCTACAGGCAAATGACTAATTTAGGACTTACGCAGTTAGTTCATAAGTCCCCTGATAAGGGGGATTTAGGGGGTTAAAAATGAAAATCTCGCGCCGCATGCTAAATTTGCGTAAATCCTGTAATTGCCTCATAATTGCCTTAAGTTTAGCAAGAAACGAGACGAGAGTCAAGGAAAAGGAGATAACTCACCAGAGCCATACCGATAACTGACAACTCAGAGCCATTCAATTGTCACGAATCACTCTTGTGGAGGGGTTTGAAACCCCGATTCTTGTGGGTGGCAGCGCGTCCGTATTCCCGAAATTCACTCAGAAAACCGAAAACTGAATACCTCTTGACAACTCACCCCGACTTGTCTTCATGCGTGTCGATCTCCGCTATAGCCTTCTCTGTCTGCCGAGATGTGCCTTTAAACACGGCGTAAAGATACCAGAATGCAGGTACTAACAAAACACCGCCTACTGCCAATATAATCAGCATCGGACGCAATACCGCATCGGGTGCAGCTGTATTTGAAAAGGTTAAGTCCGGCGCGACCAGATACGGATACTGCGCCAGCCCCCAACCGAAAACGATCAGTATAACCTGTATCGGAACAAGGATACGCGCAAGGCGAAATTGACGGTTCCAAATTGTCCAGATTGCCCACAGTGCTACCGCGCCTGTCAAAATTTGAAACGGGATTGACCAAGGTGCGCTACCGAGTCCACGTCGAATTGTTGGAGCACCTTCAGCAGACAAGATAAAACTCAATCCCGCCATCGCGCCGACACCCACTGCAGCCATGAGAGCACGTCGTCGAAAATCCTCTCGCAACGCGGTGTCATCAGTCTCCAGCGTGAGATACACTGCCGCAAGCAACGCACAGAGCGTCAAGGTGAAGAACCCGATTGCAAAGGGAAACGGCGCAAGCCATGCTGAGATGAAATCGGTGTCTACCTGCCCGCTTTCCATATCAACATGAATCGTGCCGGAGGCAACCGCGCCCAATGTAATCCCCAACATGACAGGTGTGATGGCACTTGCCACGGCGAATACTCGACTCCAACGGCGGTGCGTTGTATCGGATTGGACATCGTAGGTACGAAATACAAAAGCCGAACCACGCAGCACAATACCGATAAGCATCAACGTCAGTGGAATATGCAAAGCCGTACTAATCGCCGCAAATGCAACAGGAAACGCCACGAAAAGCAGCACAACAATCACAATCAACCAGACATGGTTCGCTTCCCAGATGGGGGCAATCGCTTGTGTGATAAGCGCGCGTTGTGCTTTTACGCGCGGACCCGTCGCGAACAGATCCCAGATACCACCGCCAAAATCCGCACCACCCGTCAGCACATAGATAATCAGGGAGATAAGCATCACACCAGCAACGCAGAATTCAAGTGTTAACATCAGATATATTCCTCAATTTTTGTCATACAAGCGCGGACTCTGGAAGATTTGACGACGTAATAGGACAACAACAATAATTGAGAGAAAAATATAAAGCACCGTAAAACTGATAAAGGGCACAACGAGATGCGGCATGGGGGTCACCGCCTCTGCTGTACGCATGATATTGTAGATAATCCACGGTTGCCGTCCGACTTCCGTGACCGTCCAACCTGCCTCAATCGCAATAAATCCAAGCGGCGTGCAGAGCGTAACGAACCGGAGGTACCAGCGTTGGCTTGGTAGACTTTTGTGTTTCCACGCCAACCAACCCCCAATGATACCGGCTGTAATCAAGACTATCCCACACGCGACCATAATCTGAAATGCGAAATGCACGACTGCCACCGGCGGACGATCTTCGCGTGGCACTTCCTTGAGTCCCATTATTTCTGCGTTGAAGTCAAAATGTGCGAGAAAACTGAGTGCTTTTGGAATCTCGATCGCATACCGGGTCTCTTCAGCATCCTCGTCGGGAATCCCACCGATGCGTAGCGGTGCACCGCGCGCCGTCTCCCACTGTGCTTCCATCGCTGCAAGTTTAATAGGTTGGTATTTTGCGACGCGCTTCGCACTAATGTCGCCGGAAATCGGTTGGAGGAGCGCGAACACCGCGCCTACACTCAAAGCAATAGCAAACGCCCGGCGATGGAACAGGTTATCGGGGTCGCGTCTGAGGAAATAGGCGTGGATGCCGGCTACCGCAAAGCCAACTGCAAGAAAGGCAGCGATTGTCATGTGCAGTGCTTGGCTGAATGAGGAAGGGTTCAACATTGCCGCAATCGGATCAACGTTTGTCACCTTGCCATCGACAATTGAGAACCCAGTCGGTGTGTTCATCCATGCGTTGGCAGTAACAACAAAAATACCGGAAAATGTGCCACCGAGCAGTACCATTATACCCGCAAACCAGTGTGCTAATTTCGGGATACGGTCCCAACCGTAGAGGTAAAGCCCTAAAAAGATCGCCTCTAAGAAGAACGCGAACCCTTCCAACGAAAACGGCATGCCGATGATCGGACCGGCGTAAGCCATGAAACCGGGCCACAACAAGCCGAGTTCAAAAGACAAAACGGTTCCTGAGACTGCCCCGACAGCAAACATAATAGCAGTACCTTTTGCCCACTGCTTTGCCAGCGTCAGGTAGACTCCGTCCCGTGTTTTGAGCCAGAGTCCTTCGGCAATCACCATTAGCAACGGCATCGCTATACCGACTGCCGCGAAAATGATGTGGAATGCAAGTGACATCGCCATCTGTGCACGTGCTGCCAATAAATCTGTCATGAGCGTGTCCTCCTTCATGCACCAGCTGCACACCGGCGAGTGGCCCCAAGCACCCACCCTATTTACTAACTATAGAGACGCATCACGCAACCCACGGTTCAAACCCAAGAAGTTTCTTGCCTAAAGGTGTCAATTCGGCAGTCTTACCGTGGTAATGTTCCTTCTCTTTCGCCTCTTTTCCGAGACCTGTTAACCGTTCGCGCCATCCTGTAACGCGTTTTTCGTTTGTATCCGTGCCGCCATTAGGTGCCGGGGACATCGTGATGTACTGCGCCATCCGTGGATATTCAGCGGAGTTCGGGCTACTGCCGTGTGGCAATGCACTATGCCAGATAACCAGATCACCGGCTTTCCCGGCAACCGGCACCGCTTCTTTTTGATATTCCCGAACCACTTCCCGTGGGTTCGCATCGTCAGGAAGATCGTTCAACCATGATTCCAACTTCCGATGGAAACCCGGAATACAAGTAAATGCACCTTGATTGCCCGGCGTATCCGCCAGATAGAGTACACCCTGCACTTTCAAACGCACCGGCATATCGTCTAACGACATATCCCAATGTAGGTAAGGACCGGTGAATTTCCAATCCGGACGTTCAGGCGGATTCATACTCGCGCGATCGAAACTGACCCAGAGTTTATCGTTTTCCCAAATCTCTGAGAACGCCTGATGAATGCGCGGGTATTGGCGGTTATTCCACAATGCTTGGTGCTGATAAATTTCCACCATGATGCCCCGGCGCGGTGGATCGGGATACCAACTGTCCGGATTATCACCACCCATTTCAAGAAAATCCCAGACGGCTTGTTCCGCTGCGCGGCAATTCTCAAGAGGTACCGCTTCCGGCACGACAACATAACCGTTTTCTTCCCAAAATTCTAAGGCTTCTGCATCAAAAACTGGCATAATTTTCTCCTTATCAATCGGTTCAGTTTCGACCTATTCTACGAACAGAGAAACGTTTCGACTGCCTGAAAATTCAATTAGTGTTAACCCAAGTTGCTACTATAGTAAAATCCGAAAATATGTTCACATTTCAATGAACAGTCATTCCGCAAATACACTTGATCGCTGGCGAGGTTTCCTAACCTCGCCAATGTAAAGGTAATTGTGGATTTTACTATAACAAATATTAGGGCATTTTAACATGGTTTTCAGGTGCTTTCCTCACCCCGGAGGGGTACTATGTCTATAGAAAACACGTATTCAGAACCACTGTACCCCGGAGGGGTACTATGTCTGCAATAGGTGGCAACTTGCGTTAGTGTTAAGAATACCACAAAATGCTGAGAGAATTCAAATTTTTAGACCTACACATTAGCATCATCCAATTTCCAGTTGTCAGTAAACAAGCAGTGATCCCGTTAGTATGTCCTAAACGTTCCACCATAAGCGTCAATTTAGGATTTCCGCACTCCCGTAGGTTGGGTAGAACGGAACTGAGAAATGGAGGTTGATGTTCCCAAACACACGTCAAATCTAATACACTGCGGTATTCCTCAAGAACATAGTGAAACCCAACTTCATACCATATCCACAAACGTGTGGCACTTAACAACAAAAGCGTTGGGTTTCACTCGGTTTTTGGTTAAGATGGCGTATATGGAGAAAGTTTCATTTTTCTATGATTTTACGATTTTGGTGGCATCCGTTCTACCCAACCTACGATACCAGGACGGTAGGCACTGTTTGCAACTGCGCCGGATTTTACACACAAACCTTGGATACTTCAAAACCCTCTTCAGTCCCCTAGGGACGATATGTTTATAGCAGCGTTTTCGACCAAAAACCTCAGCCCTATAAGGGCGGAAACCTGTTTATATCTACAGTTGCTAAAACCCTGTCAAATACCCCTAAATTGACACCTATGGTTCGGTTAGGAAACCGCACCTACCGGACCTGGAGGACCCCTAAATTGACACCTATGTATGCCCTAAACGTTCCACCGAGTCTGCTTACGAAAGAATCTGGACAGAACAGAAGCAATCGAAACTCTGAAAAATTTTCTTGTAATTGACTTAATCTTGTGCTAAAGTAACGACTTGTGCCAGTTAACTCTTTGTTATTTTCAATTTTACATATATCTGGATATTGTCTGGACAAATAGGAGTTTAATCCTTCTGCTGCTCCTGCATTGGAATATTCGTGTTCTAAAAAGGAATCAAAAAGCGAAAGTTTCCAAATTTGAACAGTAAATAAGATGAATATGTGAAACCAAAACATACTAACTGTTAACTAACACAAGGCGTTAAAGTAAGGACACTTTGAGGCATATAATTTAGCGAACACTGAGATGGAGGAGAAAGTTCCCAATGCTTAAAGCAGGATTTATTGGTGCAGGTGGGCGTAGCCAAGGTGCACATTACCCAAGCGTTAACCGCCTGGAAGATGATGTTGAGATGCTCGGCGTGTGTGAATTAGACGAGGCAAAACTCGCCCAAGTTGCGCAGAAATACGAGTTTCCCCATACCTTCACAGACCACCGGAAGATGTTAGATACCTTAGATTTAGATGTCGTCTATTGTGTAATGAACGAGAAGTGGATTTTGCAACCCGCTTTGGATTGCCTGAACGCTGGTAAGCATCTGTTCATAGAAAAACCGCCCGGTGCCAATAGCGATGAAACGCAGCAATTACTTGAGGCAGCGATTGCAAACGATGTCTACTGCATGGTAGGATTTCAGCGTAGGTACGCCGCTGTCACACGCGAAGCCATGCGGCGCGTCGCGGAAAAGGGACCTGTCACATTAGCCGTCACCACCTTCAACAAACAGATGTTGGGGCAGAATCGGGAATTTACGACAACCCTTTGGAACGATGTCTGCCACGTCATCGATCTACTCCGGTATATGGCAGGCGGCGAACCGGTAGAAGTCACCGCGCATCGTGACACATTTGGGGCGGAACAACGCAACTTTTACACCGCCTTCGTCCGTTTCGATAACAACGTCACAGGTATACTTTTTGGGAGTCGCGCATCGGGTGGACGTGTCCTACGTTCCGAATTGCACGGTGTCGGTATCGGTTGTTACATGAAGATTCCCGAAGAAATCGAAATTTATGAAGATAACAACAGGAGCACTATGGGAGGTTGGGAGGTTGACGGCGTGGACCAGCGTGACACACCGAACTATGAAGGTGTCCTCACAATGCACCAGCACTTCACCGACAGCGTCCGCAATCAGACAGTCCCGCTCACAGACCTCCGAGATGTCATTCACTCCATTCATCTCGTGGATCAGATAGAAGGGCCTTTACCCGATTAATTTGTGCGTGTCCTTGGATGAACATGACAACGCATTGGAGCTAATCTATGCTTGATGAACGCCATCTACAACATCAGATGACTGACGAACAACGTAACAGTCTAAATGAAGACGGGTATTTCACCGTTGAAAACGCCCTTCCGTTAGACCTTGTTGAACGCCTTGAAGCACGGGTAGATCGCATCTACCAGAACCATCTCGATGCTGGCTATGATCCGTATACCAAAAAGCAGATGACTGAGCACAGCAATTTTTTCTACCCGAACTTTCTCGGCAGAGATCAGATTTTCGTAAACATTTTGGATTGGTATAAAACGTTCCCGAAAGTATGGGGCATTATGGGATGGAACATCTATTCCTACCACAGCCACTTCATTATCACACCACCACGTCCCGAAGCGGTTCGAGGCAAACCTGCACCACTCGGTTGGCACCAAGACAGTGGACGCGTTAACATTGAGATCGAAAGTTCGCCACGACCGCGTCTCTCGATCAAAGTTGTTTACTGGCTATCCGACTGCTCTGAAACCGGACGCGGGAACTTTTATGTGCTTCCAGGGAGCCATCTGTCGGATAAACTCAAGCGTCCAGAAGATGGGTCGATGCCGGAAGGAGCGACACCTATCTGTTGCAAACCGGGTGATGCTGTTTTCTTTGACCGTCGCCTATGGCATGCCCGCAGCGAAAACGATTCTGACATCACGCGTAAAGGCCTCTTTTACGGATACGGCTACCGTTGGTTACGAAGTAAGGACAACATGACGATCCCGCAGGAGGTGTTTGAGCGGAACGATCCGATTCGGCAGCAGCTGCTCGGGGGTGGCACTAATGCGAACGGGCATTTCTCACCCAAGGACGCAGACGTTCCTTTAAAAGCATGGCTTGAAGAGCACGGCGTTATCTCGAATTAATATTTCACTTGACCTGTAACCTTGATAAATCAAGGTTATGAAAAGACAAAACCGTGTTCGACGGAATACCAATTCACTCAGGGCTTTTTAGTTTTCAGTTTTTTATCCATTTTGGTAGGAAAGTCGCGAATCGGAGTTCGCTCCTACAAGGGTATGTTGAGATTGAGCGTTCACTTTTATCGGAGAACTAAATGACCCTGTAATTCACTTGACAGATATAGGAAAATAGCGTATAATTTTATTAACAACGTATTTAATTGGAGGCACGACACGATGTTTCAAACGTGGCTGAATGCAAGCGTTTGGACTGTTATTCTTATAACAGTTATTTTGATTCCAGCAGCTTCAGGGGAGGAAGTAGTGGCAACGCCAAAGACGTTAAAAGTGGGCATGATCGCCCCCGATTTTACACTAAAAAATGAAGAAGGCGTTGAGCAGAACCTCAGCGACTATTTAGGCAAAAAGAACATTGTCCTCGCTTTTTATCCAAAAGATTTTACAGGCGGCTGAACGGCTGAACTCTGCTCACTCCGGGAGAGTTTGAGCGAGATAGAAGCAACTGAGAGTGTTCTTTTTGGTGTCAGTGTTGATAGTGTTGAATCACATAAGCGGTTTAGAACAGAAGAGGAATTTGGGTTTTCACTCTTAGCCGACACCGAATTTGAGGTGAGCAAACAGTACAGCGGTATCATGGAAAATTTCAACGCCTCAAAACGGACGACTTTCATTATTGATAAAGCAGGATACATCCGCGCGATTGATAATGAAGTCAAGACCAAAACACATGGTGAAGATGTTGTCGCACTGCTTAAGGAAGTGCTGCCGAAAATAGAGGTGGGTCAACCCGCTCCAGATTTCGTTGCAACTGATAGTACAGGCAAAAGTTATCAACTCAGCGAGTTAACCGAGAAAAAGAACGTCGTGTTATCGTTTTACCCGCGCGACTTCGGGCGTGGCTGAACGGCACAAGTTTGCTCGCTCCGTGATGAGTCGAGTAGTTTCGCGGAATACGATGCCCAGGTTTTTGGGATTACCCACAATGACGCAGATTCGCATGAGAAATTTTCGGAAGAAAACCAGTTGAACTTCCCGCTTTTGGTAGACCCTGGACGGAATCTCGCGCTCCTGTATGGTGCAACGGATACCCCAGATGGCGCAATCAAACGGTCAGCTATCATCATTGATAAAGCCGGGAAGATTGTGGAAATTGACAAAGAGGTCAACGCCGGTACACACGGGACAGATTTAGTCAATTTCTTCAAAACTTTGGAAACGTCAAATTAATAGATGGTGCGTAGCAATTTATCAACAATTCCGGCAGGCATCGCGTGGGGAACGTCTGTCTTGTTTAGCCCATTTTTGGTGCCAATCGCCACGGCTGTCGGTGTTGTTCAAAAACACGCGGATCCGCAAAATGCACTCCGCTGGTTAGTAATTGTCGTGCTATTTGTTACCGTGCTGCCAGTCCTATCAATAGCACTAATGGTCCGCTTCGCGAAAGTGAGCGATTTACATCTGCAGAACAGGGAGGAACGCCTCTTACCTTTATGCTGCACGCTTGTCAGTATGATTATTGGGACTGTTCTACTCCACCGGTTGGGGGCGGCACGTGAAATCGTTTGGGCGGGAATCGCCTACATCACAAATAGTATCATTTTTTCGGCAATTACCCCGATTTGGAAAATCAGCTTTCATAGTAGCGTTGCCACCGGATGTGTTACTGTTCTGGTCATGCTCGTTAACCCGCAATTTGGATGGCTATTTCTGTTGGTGCCATTGATTTCATGGGCGCGGATTTACCGAAAACGTCACACGCTCCTCCAAACCGTTGTTGGCGCGGTACTTGCTGTTGGTAATACGGTAATTGTCCTGTATATGGTGCAACTTGGAAGTCAAACTTGAAGTAGAATAGTCCGATGTGAGTTAGGACAGACAGGATTGGTGGATTCGCCTACCGTACGCCCCATAAACCCGAAGCATAGTCCATGCTTTAGCCGTAAGTCATCGTGCCTGTCTTAGAGGTGGTAGGTTATCCCAATCGCACTCTAAGCAGAAATCGGCTTCTCTACCGAGTCGGCGTACTCTGCCGCCACACTCAGGACACTTATTAACGCGAGGCGAGTTTGTATCTTCGGTAATCGGTGGAAACATGAGCAATTGTTCTATGGGTAAAGGTTGCTCCCTTTCGCCGACAAGTTGGAATTGCAGACTCTCAATTATATCACGGGTATCAAGTTTAAACGGCGGTGGTGAATTCTCGGCGAGGTTAATAAAATCGCTACGGTAGACCCGAATGGTGTTTTCTTCTCGTACCTGTCGTATAAAAAGCGTATACTTATCAGGTGCTACCAAATAAGCTGCAGTATCCAAGATGTATCTGCGCGGTTTGATTGCTATTTCATATCCGCCATAGTGGAAAATAGAGGTGTTTGCATCAGGCTGCATTTGGCAGATTTCAAAGAGTTCATGGGAACGCGAGGCGGACAGGATCAAAGCATATTGTCGGCACGGATGTTGGGCGAGGCGTTCAAAAGGCAGAAAACCTTCCGGCTCCGCGCTATTTCGGAGAAACGTAATAAAAGTTGCGTAAGCGTTTTCGGTGGCTTCGTGCAAGATTAACTGACTTAATCTCCGAGACTCTGGTGTACGCGGCGTATCGGCCCGGTTAATCTCCCGGGCGTAAAGTTCAACTTGCACACTAACGTCAATAGACTGATTCTCAGCACTGATACGCTGCAGACATTCTATAGGTTGATCCGCGATTTTTAGAACAAAAGGTAACATGGCAACCCACTTAGACTCCTTAAATGAGAGATATAACAAGTGTAGCATAGATGCTAATCTTTGTCCAATCCAATTATGGGAACGGGTGTGTAAAGTTTTTGACATGAGGTGTTCATTTTGGCTTGTGGGAGGGGTTTGTAACCCCGATTTTGCAACGCATCTAGGTTTCCCCAGAGGGGCGGCATCTGTGTAGAAAGCGCATCAACCAAAAACCTAAGCCCCAGAGGGGCGGCATCTATGTAGAACGCGCATCAACCAAAAACCTAAGCCCCAGAGGGGCGGCATCTGTGTAGAACGCGCATCAACCAAAAACCTAAGCCCCAGAGGGGCGGCATCTGTGTGGCATTTTGACAAAATATTTACACACCCATGGGAACCAGAAATTTAATCCAAGAATTTAGGATGCTTCTCTACTTCGTGACTTCTTGGTGTTGACACACTGTCATTACAGAATAGACGAAATCCCTGAACGACTGAGCAACTTTTCAAAGAAAAATTTAAGTTGCATTTTTTGTTGCCTGCTATATTAATTCAATTATTCAGAAAGGAAACAGATTATGTCAGGACACTCTAAATGGTCAACAATCAAACACAAAAAAGCGGCGAACGACTCCCGACGCGGCAAACTCTTCTCAAAGTTGGTCAAAGAAATTACAGCGGCTGCACGTACCGGTGGTGGTGATATAGACATGAATCCACGACTTAGAACCGCCATCGCGACTGCAAGATCAAGCAACGTTCCAAACGATAACATAGAAAAAGCGATTTTTCGTGGTACCGGTGAACTTGAAGGTGAAACCTACGAAGAAATCCTCTATGAAGGTTACGGACCCGGTGGGGTCGCAGTGATGATAGAAGTCTTGACCGACAACCGCAATCGGACTGTTGCGGAAATTCGACATGCCTTTAGCAAACACGAAGGAAGAATAGGGGAACGCGGGTGTGTCGCCTGGGGATTCAATAAATGTGGATTGATCGTCGTCACGCCTGAAAGCATTGATGAAGAACAATTGTTCATTGCAGCGGTTGAAGCCGGTGCTGAAGATGTAACGGCTTCCGAAACAGGTATGGAAATCGTCACACCGTTTGAGATGTTTGATAGCGTTCTAACGGCGATTCAGGAAACATCTGCCGAAGTTCAGCTTGCCGAAATTAGCATGATTCCGCAAAACACGGTGAGACTTGAAGGGAAAGAAGCGGAACGAATGTTACGCCTCATGGATGCCCTCGATGAACTCGATGATGTTCAGAAGGTTTATGCCAATTTCGATATCCCCGATAACCTGTTAGAAGCTGCAGCTTAACCACCACACATAATTCGCACTATCTACCTATTCAGGCAGGCATACGGATATGAACTTTTAACCGCAAGTTTAGCCCCTTCCCAGTAATCGGCAAGGGCCCCGGCGTTGCAAGTTACGCCGAAAAATAAAAATTGATAATTCTTGGCATTGACCCCGGCATTGCGAATACTGGATACGGTGTGGTTGAATCTCACGCCAACCGTCTCACGCCGCGTGACTTCGGAAATATCAGCACCAGTCCCCGCACAGCATCGGAAGTACGACTGAAGCAAATTTACGATGCCATAACCGGTTTGATTGCGGAACACGCCATTGAGAACGTAGCCCTCGAGGATATTTTCTTTAGTAAAAATGTTAGCAGTGCATTCGCCGTTGGTGAAGTCAAAGGCATCGTGAAACTTGCAGCAGCAAATGCGGACTGTCCGGTTACCCTATACACACCGACCCAGGTCAAACAAGCAATCGTCGGTTATGGTAAAGCTACGAAATCCCAAATGCAAAAGATGGTGCAGGGACTCCTTAAAATTAAGGAACTCCCTCGTCCCGATCACGCGGCAGATGCACTCGCACTCGCAATTTGCCATGCTCGTTCTTATAAAGTCCTTGAACTCCGCAAAAAATTTACACAGTAGCAACAGCATATATCTGTCCAAAGGAATGTTAGGATGATTTCTTATATAAAAGGCATTATCGTCCATAAAGAAACAAAACAGGTTATCGTAGATGTCAATGGTATCGGGTATACCGTTGACGTACCGCCGCAAGTTTTAACGGGTTTACCACCTATAGGTGAAACAGTTACCTTCTATACACATTATTACCAAAATCGTGAAAACAAGATTACACTCTACGGGTTTACCTCAAGGGATGCCCTAAAAGTTTTTGAATTAGCACTGACTGTCTCCGGTGTAGGACCGGCACTGGCACAAAATATCGTTGCGAGGTTGTCACCTTCACAATTCCAACGCGCTGTACAGCGCGAAGAAGCTACCACACTGATGCGTGTGCCACGCTTAAGCAAAGACATCGCCCAAATTATTATTACGAAATTGAAAAAGAATATCAGTAAAATAAAGTTAGAAGACGACGCTGATATCGGGAAATCAGGATCTCCAGATACAGAGGTGCTCGAAATGCTCGTTAATCTCGGTGCATCGGAACTTGAAGCAGAACAAGCTATCGAAAAGGCACAAAAAATTTTAGGCGACTCGGCGAAACGAGAAGACTTAGTGAAGCATGCACTCCGCTATATGCGAAATTAGACTTTTTTAGGAACATGAGCTGATGTAAATGCTTCCAAACTGGCAAAAACCTCAAAAGGAAATCGCTGTCGGATCAGGAAGCTTCTTTCACGCTTCGCACAAGGACAAAAATGGAGAACCACGAAATGTCGGATTCCTCTCGGGTGCAAGATTTGGCGGTTGAAGATGATGGCTTTGGATATAGTCTCCGTCCAAAAACCTTGAACGAATTTATTGGACAGGAGAAAGCCAAAGAACAACTCCGCATCCACATTGAAGCTGCTAAAAAACGCGGGGATGCGCTGGAGCACGTCCTACTTGTCAGTCCACCGGGGCTCGGGAAGACCACACTCGCAAGGATCATCACTAATGAAATTCAGAGCAACTTTAAACAAGCAATCGGTCCCGTTATGGAAAAACTGGACTTAGTTTCAACGTTGACGAACCTCGAACACGGAGATATTTTGTTTATTGACGAAATCCATCGGATGAAAGGGTATGTGCAAGAATCACTTTACCCAGCGATGGAAGATTATCAACTCGATTTAGTCATCGGTCAAGGTCCCGCGTCCGATGTTATGCAAGTCCCCCTTGATCCTTTTACGCTCGTCGGTGCAACGACACGCGAAGGATTGCTTGCCGGTCCCTTTCGAGATCGGTTTGGCATCCGCATCCACCTCGATTACTACGAAGCAGAAGACATTCAACAGGTTATCCGCATCAACAGTGCAAAACTCAACATTAACATCGACGAAGACGCAGAATACGCATTAGCCTGCCGTTCGCGCGGTACAATGCGGATCGCAAACAAACTACTCGCCAATGTTAGAGACTATGCCCAAGTTAAAGGCGACGGCGCCCTCTCGCTTGCGATTGCAGAGGAGGCACTCGAATTCTTTGGTATTGATGAACGCGGATTAAACGCACAGGATTACGCCTATTTTCAGACACTAATTGAAAATTTCAGTGGACGTGCAGGAGTGAAGGCACTGGCTGTCGCGCTCAGTGAGGACGAGCGCACTATTTCAGAGGTTTATGAACCTTACTATATTAAAGAAGGGTTCTTGGCACTGACCCCGGGAGGGCGCGTCGCAACGGATGCGGCTTATGCGTACTTCAACTATCCTGTAAGTTCGCAAGCATCGTTGTTCTCTTAGGTGTGAATTCTGGTGAGGTTCTACTCACCTATAATTATGAAACTTACAGATTTCGATTACCATCTCCCGCCTGATCGGATCGCGCAAAGCCCTCTTCAACAGCGCGATGCGTCACGACTTTTGGTAGTTGACCGCGGCACCTGTGCTTTTCATCATATCCAGTTTTCGCAGATCGGGGAATACCTACCCAGCAATACCCTGTTGGTTCTGAATGACACGAAGGTAATCCCTGCACGGTTAATTGGTAATAAGATTGGAACCGGAGGCAAGATAGAACTGCTCCTCATCCGAGAAAAAGAACCCGATACTTGGGAAGTGCTCGCGAAGCCGCGGCGGAGTCTCCGAATCGCGACACCAGTAGCGTTCGGTAACGGTAAACTGACAGCAGCGGTACTCGCGAAACCAGATGATGGGCACTGTATCGTTCGCTTTGACTATGATCATAACGATACGTTTTCAGCCATCCTCGCTGAGATTGGCATGATGCCCTTACCCCCTTATATTCGCCGTCCACCGAATGCCGAAGACAAGGTGCGTTATCAGTCAGTTTACGCGGAGAGTGAAGGGGCGATTGCTGCCCCAACAGCTGGGCTGCACTTTACAGAAGAACTGCTGGCGGAATTGAAAAGTAACGGGATAGAGATAGCAACGTTAACACTGCACGTCGGACCTGGAACGTTCCAACCGGTGAAAGTCGAAAATATTCAGACGCACAAGATGCACGCCGAATATATCCACCTCACTGAAACAGAAGCGAACCGGATTCGCACAGCACGGGAGGCAGGTGCAAAAATTGTTGCCATCGGAACTACAGTGGTGCGTTCGCTCGAAACCGTTGGTGCAACGGGAACTGTCTGCCCTTATAGCGGCTATAGCGAACTTTTTATCTATCCCGGACACCAATTTAATGTGGTAGATGCATTGGTTACGAACTTCCATCTACCCAAATCAACCTTACTCATGCTTGTGAGTGCCTTCGCTGGACGCGATTTGATTCAGAAAGCGTATCAAGAAGCACTCCAACATAACTACCGTTTTTACAGTTATGGCGATGCCATGCTGATTCTTTGATCATTTAACAGCAAGTTTTGACTTGCAAGTTACGTCAAAAGAGAAGGAGATATTCCATGGAAGCAATCGCAAGTCCACTTTTTTTATTTGTTGCAATGGGTGCAATTTTTTATTTTTTGCTATTCCGACCCGAACAATCCAAACGCAAAAAACACCAGAATATGCTGGAGAATCTGTCTAAAGGCGACGAAATCGTAACCAACGGCGGACTTCACGGCAAAATCCTTGGGCTCAGTAACGATAAAAACACTATTCTCATTGTCGTCGGAGAATTGAATAACCAAGAGGTAAAGGTTCAAATCTCGCGGAGTGCTGTCGCTTTTCTCAAAAAGGGCGGCGAACTCATTGAAGGCGAGTAGTACCGTGGGTTTACTACGGTAGTATAGGACAGCTGGTTTTCAGAAATTCGGCTGTATCCACAACTGATAGCCAACGCCTTCAGACCTTAGCAACACGATGCTATCCTGCTCTGGCACAGCGAACACATCGTTGTGAGCCAACTGCACGCGTGCCGTCCCTATGGTGCGCGTGACATCGAAAACAGCAACGCCATCCACATTTTGGAACCGATGGAGGCAGATCGTCTCCTTTCCGGTAAGCATCGTGTGCACATCCCTTGTACTTACATCTGAATCATCTGAAAAGACATTCTCCCAAATTCTAAGGTGCGTCTCATCTTCATCTACCGCCTCACCCGCCTCCAGAATAACCGCTGCGGATTCTGAGTAAGAAGGCACTTTGCACACCGCAATTTCGACTCCCGTTTCATTTGTGAGGACTTCATAAGTTGTGTGATGTGGGATATATGCGATACATGCCTCTCCTTGGAAAACATCCGGACGCTCACCTAAAATCCCGTACGCTTTATTGCCGTTATGTCCCACCAACAAAGTACAATCGCCACCTAATGCAATCAGTGCGACTTCAGTATCATCAGAATGGTCAAAGAAAGTTGACTCAGGTGTGAGACGAAGAATCCCGAAATGGAGTTTTGTGATGCCCATCTCGCCGGGCTTCACGATTTCGATGTATCCATTGGTAGGTGTGTAATTTTTAGATACCATAAGTGTCAATTTAAAAAAAAATAACCCTCGCTGCCCCAGAAACGGTAGGCGCTGTTTGAAACTGCGCCGGATTCTAACCATAAACCTTGTATACTCCAAAACCCCTCTTGAGTCCTGCCCCAAAAACGGTAGGCGCTGTTTGAAACTGCGCCGGATTCTAACCATAAACCTTGTATACTCCAAAACCCCTCTTGAGTCCTGTAAGGTTTATTTGCTTGGGTGTTTCTTCAGTATGTTTATAGAAAGGCATTGAAAAAAACAATCTAACCCTGTAAGGGTGGCATGTTTATATTCGCAGCTCCCAAAACGCTAAATTGACACTTATGGTGTGTAATTTTTAGATACCGACATTGGATGGAAAATTCGATAGGTGTTCAACCAAGCTTGCTAATGGAAGTCCAACGACATTAAAATAGCACCCTTCAATGCGCCGAACAAAAGCGGCACCGCGTCCTTGAATTCCATAAGCACCCGCTTTGTCCGATGCCTCTCCGCTTTCAATATAGGCCTTTATCTCGGCAGAATGTAACTGCCGAAAGTAGACTTGGGTCGTCTCTGCCCAGACCCTGTTCAGTTCTGTTGCTGCATCAATTAACGCCACACCTGTCACGACTTCGTGGCAGGTACCACTGAGGCGCGACAACATCACCAATGCGTCCCCATCATCAGTTGGTTTACCAAGAAGTTCCCCATCTAAAGATACTAACGTATCGGCTCCGATAATCAGACCGTGATCGTAATGCTGTGTGACAGATGTAGCCTTTAGCAAGGCGAGTTCTTGTGTTACCTCACTCGCAGGCTTGTTCGCGTGGAAGTTGTGCGGTGGTTCGACAATATCACTCGGATGTATTTCAAACGTTAACCCAATCTGTGATAGCAACGCTGAGCGTCGAGGGGATGCAGAGGCTAAGACAAGGTGCGGAATTTTTACAATATATTCGCGCGTTTGCATGCTATTTCAGACAATACCATTTCGTATCTTCTCCCTCATGGATTTGCAATAGATTCGCCTGAACCAATTCTCGGAGACCGTTTTCAATATCTGCCTTAGAAAATCCGATCTTTTGAAGAAGCGGGTCACGGCGTGGCATGCGAAACCAATCGGGTTTGTCGGAAGAACGATATCTTTTCTTAAAAACCTCCAACGCGTTGTACAAACGCAGCGTCCTCGGAGGCAATCCAACAAGTGGGTTAATCTCAGCAAAGGATTGGAGCGATTCGTTCGGCATTGCTTCAGTCCATAGATAAGCAGAGTTATTCATACTATGCATAACGTATGTATCTGGAGGTTGGTTACAAAAAAGTAATAAACGACCTTTCGGTATTTTTTCGGTATGTGAATATCGCAGCGTCTCGTGATGTATCCATCCGGGTGTGTAAAGTTTTTGGCGGCCTTTTATGCGGCCTCCTGTAGTTTTTGTGTATCCCAATATGCGTCAAGTGATTGATTCTTTAACAAACATCTCCAAAAGAGTATTGCATTTATCCCGGGTTTGCTCCATCGCATGCCTGCCTGTTTACAGCGTTCAGCGACAACATGTTTACAAGCACTCTCAATGACTCCACTGCCGATCTGATATCCTTTTTCGTTGAACGTGCGATACTGCATGCGATGGGCATGTTTTTGAAAATAACCGACTTCTCTTTTAAGGACATCTGCTATGGAAACTGGGTTTTGTGTCTCCAAAGCCCGGATACGTGCGACGACTTTAGAAGTCTCTCCATTGTAAAGAGGTGTTTCAGTGGTATCCACCCAAGTTTCGATGGCCTCCCGGTCCTCTTCTCCGAAGGCTTGCTTAGCGACATCATATAAATGCGTCTTGGCATGCATATAGTCAACGATTTCAGTGGCACCCGGAAAGTATTCATCCGCTAAGTTCCATATCCACGGTGCCCCATCACCTATCACAACGACTTCTTCGTCTGCGATCGTTTTTTCGTCTTGATAAATGCCGGTCTGCGTTGCTAAATCTGCGAGTTGGTGGCGAAAATCCGCCACACCGCTCCGGGAGGCGACATACCGCAGGCTCGGTGGGCGGATTTTCATCACCGATGTCGCGTTTTGATGCGGATAATCTTTACCGATGCTGCCGACTTTAACCTCCTGCCATCCAACAGGTGAGTTCGTCTGGCACCCATCACAACTGACATACCACCGCTCACCGACATCCAGAGATGCTTCGGCAATATAATCAGAGACCGACTCACCTGATGACCACGCCTGAACTTTCTGATGCAGCGTCGTATGGCTAACTTCAATGCCTTGATGTTTTAACTCCGCTGCGGCAGCGCGATAATTCAACTGTGCAGCGAGACGCATCATCGCTGCAGCAACTCTTTGCGTATACCTTCCCTTGAGGTGTTGCTTCGCCTCCCAAGGCACATGAATAGCCCCACATTGACACTTATACTCCCATCTCGGCAGACGCAAAACACCACACAGCGTTGTAAAACTCCGGCTTCTTTGCCGATACCGACGACTTCGCCCTTGACACTCTCGGCACACGACAGACTTTCGAGTCATATCCGGGGCGTTGGCGAGTTCAGAAAGGATACCCTCTGAAAGTCTTTGTCCCCACGAAGCAAGAGCCGCAGAGACTTGCTCCTCTACATCGGAAATCAGGACAGACGGATCGCCTGTCAGGTCTTCAAAAATCTTTTGGACTTCTTCGTTAATCTTTGCTACAATGGAAGGCATGGTATTCTCTCCTTGAAAAATATAATATCTTAGAGAGAATACCATTCTCTACTACAAACTTCAACCCCTAACTCACCAAAAAATCAGTGCCAAAAACTTTACACACCCAATCCATCCCGCTGCTTTTGACAATTTTTTGACGTTGTGGTAAACTCTACTAAATTTCATACAGGACGGTGCGCTATTGCCTTCCTCAAACGAAAATCGCCTATCTGTGCGTTCCCTCCTGCTCGGTATCTGCTTCGTTATCCTGATATGTTGCCTCGTCTCTTACGCGGAATTAGTAATTACCTACATCCAAATCGGGTTTTTACAGTTGCCACCAGCAGTGATTGGGGTGTTCTTTTTCCTTGTATTAGGGAATCGGTTGCTTGCCAGACTAAACGATCGGTTTGCGCTGTCACCGCGCGAATTGATGTGTATCTACTGCATGATGCTCGTCGCCTCAATGATTTCATCGCGCGGTGTCATGGAAAAACTCATCCCTGCACTCATCGCCGTCAACTATTTTACCAACGAGACTAACAGTTGGGACACACTCTTCTTCCCACATATCAAGCCGTGGTTGATCCCATTCTCGCCTGAACAGCAGGGGCAAGCATCGATCGCTATCAGTTTCTATGAAGGCACACAAACAGGCGATGCTATTCCGTGGCGAGCATGGTTAGAACCACTGTGCGCTTGGGGTGTGCTTGTCTTTTTAGTATTCACTGCGTTTCTCTGTTTAGCAGCAATTTTGCGCAAACAGTGGATTGAAAATGAGAAACTCTCGTTTCCGTTAGTCTCACTTCCACTTGAGTTTGTCCACGAGGGACACGGTTTTCTTCGGAATAGGCTCATGTGGTTAGGGTTTGCACTGCCTGCCTTCATCTTTACGTTAAACGGACTCCATGAAATCTGGCCACAAATTCCGAACTTCTCGCTGAGGTACCTGCTCAACCAATATTTCACAGAACAACCTTTCAATGCTATCGCCTACACCCCTATCTTTCTGTCCTTTGCCGCAATAGGATTCTTCTACCTACTGCCGACACAACTGCTGTTCAGCCTATGGTTCTTTTTTTTACTCACGCGGCTCCAAGACGTTGTTGCGGCAATGTTCGGTTTACGGATCAGTAGCATGCCGCTCTACCCAACCCGGCTTTATATCGGCTACCAAGTCGCGGGTGCTTATGTCGTACTGGTAATTTCGTTTATCTATATGGGATTACCACACTTCCGACGTGTGTTTCGTCACGCCTTCACGGCGAATAAAACAGATGACACTGAGGAACTTCTGGCTTACCGGACAGCAGTTTGGGGACTTATCGTCAGTTTGATCCTTGCGATAGGTTGGTGCTACGCGGCAGGACTGAATTTAGGGTTTGCGGCATTCGAGATACTGGTTTATATAGGCATTGTTGCGGTTGTGATGGCGCGCAGTACAGCGGAAGGTGGCTTGCTAATGACAGAAACATCGTTTCGACCATTAGATTTGTATCAACTCGTTGCAAGCAAAGCCTCATTGGGTGCACAGAGCCTCACGGCACTGTCGTTCCTTGATGCGATTTTCACTCGTGATCAGCGCGGGTTAATCCTGACAGGGTTCTTAGACGGCTTAAAAATTAGGGATCGGGTCGGAATGTCTTACCGTGCGTTGTTAGGGGTGTTCGTGTTAGGCAGTACGTTGGCGTTCTTATGCGCAGCAGCCATCCATCTATGGCTTCCCTATACCCACGGTGCCAACTATATGTATAGTTACACCTATCGCGGGAATCCGCTTTGGGCATTTCAAGATAATGTCGCGGCGATAGAGGGGTTAGGCACAGACCTCCGCACAACAGGCGGACTCTTTTTCGGGATAGGCATGTTAGTGACGACCGGCTTGGTCATCCTGAGAATGCTATATTGGTGGTGGCCCCTGCACCCGCTTGGGTATGCGTTATCGGCTTCGTGGACACTGATTGTGTTCTGGTTTCCCGTCTTAATCGCGTGGGGCATTAAAACCCCGCTTCTACGTTACAGCGGAATCCGGCAATATCAGCGATTCCGTCCCTTCTTCTTAGGCATGGTCTTCGGGGAATTCAGCATGGCAGTCGTCTGGTCGCTCATCAGTTGGGCAGCAAACGTTCCAGCACCATTCTTTCCGTGGCCCTAAGCGTCTATGCTATCACTATAAAGTGAACTTTTCGTTGTGAGTTAACGTTTCGCATGATATAATTACCTTACTTCCAACGACTTGTGCTAGATAATTTGTTTTTATAGCGTTTTGCTTATGCGCGAACGAGGTCTTTGAGTTTCATCAAGGAACGTTCCAAACATTGGTTCACGAAAGCACTGAGAAGACAACTAGCACAAGTCGTTACTTCCAGCCTTAATTTATCACTAACAGTGTGACGAATTAGGAGAAATGACAATGAGTCAACTTAGAAACACCCAGCAGCATCCGAACGTCGAAATCACCGTTCGTAATTTCGGTCCTATTGCCGAAGCCGCAATTGACCTGCGTCCACTAACAGTTTGGCTCATGTAAAGAGTATGTGCGATATTTTATATTGGCTCATGTAAAGACTGTGTGCTAATGAAGATGTCAAACCCGCGTGGTGACTACCTTCGTTAGAAACAATCGCACATACTTTTTACATGAGCGAATATGTTTACATTTCAATGAATAACAATTCCGCACTCTCCCTCGCTGGCGAGGTTTTGCGGTGTACTCACCCAAATTTTGCCCACACGCGGCAAAATTTGTCTTTGCTTTACATTTGCGATCTGCATTCCTAACCTCGCCAATGTATAGGTAATTGTGGGTTTTACTATAAGAGTGGCAAAGCTGAAGAATCTGATGTCGTCGAACAATTAGAAAATAGCCTGAAGTTTGCTGAAAAAATCGCCGCATCAACGAGCACTTCGCAAACTGAATATTGCCCAGTCCTGTTTCAAGGTCGAGGCATTAAGTGGAGTAGCCCCAGCGGGCTAAAACAACTCAGAGTACGATTCCGTGGTAAGAATTTGCAGGTTTTAAGAGGGAAGTGCGGTGGCAAAAAGCATTTGGTAAATCTCCTGACTAATTCTGGCTATCTTTGACCTCCCTCAGGCAGCACTCCGATTGCGTGCTATGACCTCCCATGTTTCCCGACAATACCCATCAGTATCTATGACATAGTAAAACGGATGGAGCGCAACACACGGACAGATATGCGTCGGACAGACGTAAATTTCTTGCCCGATGTGCATCGGTGTGCTGTCGGGAACGTTGATCGCCCAATGTTCTTCGTGTTGCTTATCCACTTCAGCACTCTCAACATTCAAAACGACACCGCGCACGCCATCAGGATCCGCGGCAATGGCTTTATGTCCCAAGTCAAGCGTAATCCGATGCGGCGTAGGAATACTGATCACACGACTCAGGAGCAGTGCTGCAGGCGTAAAACCGAGGTCAGGAAAGTGGGTTGAATAACCAAAGTCGTGGAAAACGAACGTCCCTGGCGATGTCTCTACGCCCGGTGTCTCGGCATACATCGGGAATGTCGGCGTACCGCCCATCACAATTAACGGCACGTCAAGTCCTTTGGCAGCAAGTTTATCCTGCATCTCTGCGACTTGTGCAAGGCTTTCGTTGCAGGACGCTCTCCGCTCGGCAACATCTTCATCGTGGATGTGTCCATCGTAGACGTGCAAGCCCCACGGTTGCAAACCGTCCAACGCTTCAATCTGTGCATAGAGGTCCACAGCGTCATTACCGACGGGTATCCCTGTTCGGTGCATCCCAACATCCAGGTCCAGCATGACCTTGACCGTTAAGCCGTACTTCGTCGCTGCTGATGAGAGTGCTATCACTGCCTCTGAATGATCAACGATGACCTTGAAATCCGCATTGGGATACTGGTGCTGTAGCAAAACAAAACGATTGACATTCGGTCCCACCATCTGATAGGCAATCAGCACATCCTCTATACCGTTCTGTGCCAGCATTTCCGCTTCCCGCAACGTCGCGCATTTGTGCTTCAGGATACCCGCATCACGCTCCATCGCGATAATCTCTGCGGTTTTATGCGTTTTCGCATGCGGTCTGAGCTTTGAGACATCCCCATCAACGATAGCGATAGCACGCTCAATATTCTGCTGAACCTGCGCGAGATAGACAACAAGGGACGGACTCGGTATCGTCTCAACGTTCTGAATACGGTATCTCTTATCCATGGTTCCCACCTCTTTGCGTGAATTTCTATAAATCTCATTGTAAGCGTAAACTGCCATTGAGGTAAGGTTCGTTGAAGGAAATCAAAACAGTCACGCAGCATATTGCTTTGACTGGGTCACATACATAAACATATTGCTAATTAAATAGTGCTGTACTTCAAGATTCATCCGATCAATTTCGGCAAGAAACCCACCGGCGGATAACTCATAATTCCGCGGATTGGTTTCGACCTGTCGGAGTTTTTCAACTTGTTTTTCAAAGCGTTCAATGCGATCTAGCGTTGCTTTAAGTTCTTGATTGTTCTGAATCATTATGGATTACCTCAACTATGCCCCGTCGCGAATTGTCACGCTTAAT
The DNA here is from genome assembly GCA_965246985.1 of Candidatus Poribacteria bacterium. Lineage (GTDB taxonomy): Bacteria > Poribacteria > WGA-4E > WGA-4E > WGA-3G > WGA-3G. The sequence goes on from OZ251998.1 coordinate 6,241,676, forward strand.
TTGCCAGTCTTCCACTGCTTCCTGCTCGCTGGTAATTGTTCCTTGTTTACAAATCCAGAAAATGCTTGCTCCTAAAACATTTTGTGCCTCTTGATGATTAAAGATAAGAGCAGCTGCACCATACACCTCATCGGCATTGAACGAATCCTCCATCAGTAGAAAGATATCTACGTCACCAGGGACAAGCTTGGCTGTTACAAACGAACCAAACACGATAAATCTCACCACTTTCCCAGTGCTGTGCGCCAACATGAAGATATGTTCTAATCGTTGTCCAACCAACTCCCTTTGTCCAGTACCTGTGCCAAAATGCTGTAGAATTTCAGTCAACGTCGCTTGATGAACCCCTATAGGCAGATCGCCATTATTATCAAATGCAGGCCATTTCTTCATGTGGCTTTAGGTCCGATCTTACCGTTGTGTCAGCATTACGGTGATACTTGCGGGTAACTGAACACCGATTGCTCGTTCAAAATCTGCAATGCTGGTCTTACGAAAGTTAGCAGTGATATCCATCCCTCTGTCTCGGGCAATAGTCAAGTCAGCAGCGGCTTTTTCCCATTCTCGTAGAAGTAACCATGTCGCGCCTCGATTGTAATAGGCGTGAGCAGACTGTGGTTCTATTTGTATCACCTTACTAAAGTCTTGGGTAGCAAGATCATGTTCGCCTTTGATACTGAGAGTAATACCACGATTACTATATGCTTCGCTAAAATCGGAATTCAGCTGTATTGCCGTGCTATAGTCTTCAATAGCTTTATCAATTTCGCCTTTACAGCGGTAAGCATTGCCTTGACCAACATAAGCTTTAGCATCACTTGGCCTCAACTGTATTGCCGTGCTAAAGTCTTCAATAGCTTTATCAATTTCGCCTTTATTGCTGTAAGCGTTGCCTCGATTGTAATATGCCTCGGCAAAATTAGAATTCAACTTTATTGCTCTGCTATAGTCTTCAATGGCCCGTTCACGGTCACCTTTATCACTATAAGAGTTTGCACGATTGCAATAGGCTTTAGCATAATCTGGGTCAATCTGTATCGCCATATTATAATCTTTGATGGCCCTGTCAACCTCACCTTTAATACTGAAAGCAACACCGCGACTATTATAGGCACCAGTACACTGTGGATCCTGTTTTATCGCTTCGTTGTAGTCTTCAATGGCTCGGTCAACCTCACCTTTTCTGTTGTAAGCATTACCTCGATTATTATAAGTCTTTGCATAATTGGGGTCCAATTGTATCGCCATATCATAGTCGCTGATAGCTAGGTCAACCTTGTTTATTTTAGCGTAAGCAACGCCTCGATTACAGTAGGCCTCAGCATAATCAAACTTCAACTTTATAGCAGTGGTATAGCCCTCGATAGCAAGATTAACTTCTCCTTTATCTTCATAATCAATAGCGCGATAGTAATAAACCTCGGCAAGGTATGGATTGAGCTTTATAGCCATATTATAGTCTTTCATAGCATTCTCCGCCTCGCCTTTTCTGGCATAAGCGTTGCCACGATTACTATAAGCCACCGCATAATTAGGATTGAGTTCTATTGTTCTGTTATAGTTCTCAATAGCTTTGTCAATCCCACCTTTTTTGCCATAGGCAACACCAAGATTGTAATAGACTATTGCATAATCAGGTTTCAGGTGTAGTGCAGTGTTAAAATCTTGGATGGCAAGATCAAATTCACCTTTATCCTGGTAAGCAGCACCGCGATTGTTATAGGCATCTGCATCGCGCGGATTGAGTTCAATCACATGTGAGTAGGCATCTATTGCCATATCAAGTTGTCCGAGCATTGTCAGAACGTTCCCCCGCTGGAACGCCAATTCAGTGTATAGTTCTTCTTCGGAAATATCGGACGACGGATCAGTTTGGGACTGAATTTTAGCGAGCACTTTTCGGACACCATCCACCACACTTTGCCAACCTTCGCTCTCATCCTCCCACTTGGTAATCGGTAAGCCTTTCTCAGGAAGAGCTTGGAAGTCACTAAGTTGATGATTTAGCCAATCGCAGTGCTCAAGGATAATTGGGATAACTCTTATTTCTGCAGTTAATGCTGCTGCCAATTCCTTATTGCAGTTTTCCGAGTCAAGGCTATCAGCAGAAACAAGGTGGAGCAGAAGGTCAGAATCAGCAAGGTTATTGAAAATGGCATCGCGCCACTTGTCACCTGGAATAATTTCGTTGTCGTGCCAGATGTCTATTATACCTTCACGTTTCAGAAGGGAAAGACGTGTTATCAACTCGTCCTTTTCTGCCGTATTTTTATGCGAGTAGGTAATAAAAACTTTTAACGGTTGGTCCACAACTTTCTCTCCTCCACAATGCGGATTTCTTGAGGGTAATAATAACATGCAAGGTGAACAGATGTCAACTGAATTTGGAAGACCTTATACCCGATTAATTTCACGTGTCACATACTGCTCCGCTGGAGCGGAGAACTGGAATATCACGCGTCCTATAGACATATCGCTCCGCTGGAGCGAAAAACCAGAGCCGCTATGTACTACATTCTCCTATCAACCCTATCTCCCTTCAAACTTTTCACTTTCCGTAGGAGCAATTCTACAAGATTAACAACCGCTTCATACACACCATCCTGCTAGCCCTATGTGAGATTAAGGGCATTAAAGATAATCATATCAAAAACGATCCAACCATATACCTTTACTCTAGCGTGGGAGTACGTCAAGTTAACGTCGCAGTACGCAAGATAATCCGATCTTCGGTCCAATTATCGCGATACCATGTACACGCCTCAAAGGTGTCGTTGAGCGCATCCATGCGCTGCTGCAACATTGCCCGGAACCGCTCTCGGAGTTCGGTTGACTCGGGAGCATTAATCAGATTACGGGTTTGGAACGGATCGGCGATATTATCGAAAAGCTTCTCGCTTCGATCAGGACGATGGACAGCGTAGGTATGCTGCTTTGTGCGGAGGGCTCGCCACTCATAACCGTCTTCCCATTTCGCGGTACACCCCATCCCCTGCATGAAGGCTGCATCCGGTTCATCAGTGAGTTGGTTAAACGCGGCGTTGCTTAAATCAGAGCCTTCAACGTCTTCTGGAACCGGTAGATTCAGCATTGATAGCAGCGTCGGCATAATGTCCGGCGTATTTAGGCATGCATCCGAGACGTGTCCTGCCGGAATTTGATCCTGCCACCGAACAAGAAAAGGAACACGCACCGCCTCTTCATAAAAGATATTCTTTGCGCGGCGACCTTGAGCACCAAACATCTCGCCGTGATCGGAGGTGAAAACAAAGATTGTGTTGTCTCGTAAACCGAGGTCATCAACAGCCCGGAGCAACCTGCCTATATTCCGATCCAGATTCACAGTCATCGCATAATAGACGCGCATCCATTCAGGTAATTTGGCGCGCTCTGCAGGAGACATAATCGCCCATGTGTCACCGTAAGGGTCATTCTCATCGCGATAGTTGGGTGGTAGCGGAAAGTCAATGTCTTGGAACATCTCATAATCAGCGGCTGGAACATTGTCTTGTGTCCACGGATCGTGGGGTGTCCCGATAGAGAGGAAAAGCGCGAAAGGGTCGTCGGTTGTTGAAGCCCGTTGCAGGTAATCGATTGCTAAATCGGTCTGTCCATCGGGTTCATAGCCAGGGAGGACAATTTTCTCAGGAGAGTCCTTGTGATAATACGCGTCAAAATACAGATGATGAAAATTGTACGCCGACCACTCTCCATCGAAACCGAGTCGATGCTGTCCTGGCGGAATGTAGGAATTTCTGGGATCGCCGTGCTTCCCTAATTGATTTGCCCACAAGTGCCATTTCCCGATGTAACTTGTCTGGTATCCGTTGCGATGTAAGACATGTCCGAAGCAGTCGTGATTCGGGTTCATCCGGAGTTCATTAATCGCCATGCCGGTGCTACTAGCGTATTTGCCGGTGAAGAGTGAGGCGCGATACGGTGCACACATCGGACTACCAGAGACGGCATTGCAGAAATCCACACTCTCTGTAGCAAGCCTGTCAATATTAGGTGTGTGCGCACGGGTATCTCCAGCGTAGCCACACGACTGGTAACGGAGTTGATCCGCGAAAACATAGACAAGATTGGGTCGCTTTTCGATTGAACGAGACATCAACACACTCCGAGGCAAGAGTTGTTTCGATTTGTGATGTCCACAGCATAGCATATTTCAGCAGATCTTTCAAGGCAAATCAGTTGGCTTTCTCCATTGTCCCCCAGTGACCTGATCCACCAGCATACGCGCTTTTTGGCTCGCCCGAACCTGCTTCTCAATTTCAACAGGATCCCACTCTACCAATAGTTGTGTCTCAAGTTCTCGGCAAATTGCTTGATATGCCTCGTCATTCGCAAGATTCCGAAATTCACCCGGGTCTTCCGCAATGTCGTAGAGTTCTGGTACGTCGCCGAGGCTATAGTTGAATTTATATTGCCCCTTCCGCAGCATCGCCATAGGTCGTTCAACTCCGTGTGCAAGGTATTCGGAAAACGCGAAATCTTTCCAGTCGCTTGCTGTGCCTTGCATCAGAGGTAGTAGACTGTCTCCATCAAGCTGAGGGACAGACGGCGTCCCCGCAATATCAACAAACGTTGCAGTTAAGTCCACGAGAGAAACCACTTCATCAATGCGTTTACCGGCGGACAGCCGGTCAGGGAACATAACTTGTAGCGGGACGCGAGCGGATGCCTCATAGAAATTCGACTTTCGCCACATACCGTGCTCGCCGTTCATTTCACCGTGGTCGCTGGTATAGATAACAACGGTATTCTCCAACTGTCCGGTCTCCTCAAGTGTCTTGAGCAAGTTACCAATCTTTTCGTCAAGGTAGGTAATCAATCCATAATAACCTGCTCTCCCACGACGGACGAGCTCCTCTGGAAAGTCAACACAACCGAACATACGCCGCATCCGTTGATAGACAGGGTGCTGGTTTTTGAGGTGCCCTTCTGGAATGTTGGGCAGATCAATCTCCTCAAGCGGATAGAGGTCCCAAAATCGTTGCGGCACAACGAGCGGGAAATGGGGTGCGATAAAGGAAACATTGAGTGCCCACGGTTGCTCGTGCCTTGCTGGGTCTCGGAGATACGCCACAGCCTCTGCTTCCGCGAGATCGTCAACTTCAATCTCCTCTGTTGTCCCAGGACCTGCCTGTGCTAGCCCTTGCCATGGACGGTTTGCTGGCGGTGTGCCGTTATCCCAGTCTGTCAATGCGTGCTGTCGTTCTGCGTGCAGATCTCGTGCAAGTTGGGTGCGAAATCCGTGGAGTTGGTCCATCCCACCGAAGTGCTGTTTTCCTGAGAGCACAACATCGTAGCCTGCCGCACGGAGGAGATGTGCCCAGGTAACAGCATCTGGACGCAGGGGTGCAGCGTTGTCCCACGCACCGATGTTATGGATGTACTTGCCAGTCATGAAAGACATTCGTGAGGGCATACAGAGTGGCGAATTGCAGTAAGCATTGGAGAAGGTAACGCCGTCTTCAGCAAGTCTGTCTATATGCGGCGTTTGGACGAGCGGATGTCCGTACGGACCGCTGTACATCGGCGCGTGTTCATCGGACATAATGATAAGGAGATTGGGGTGTTGTTTTGAGGGCATGGTGTTCCTAAATTTTCAGAGTATTCAGAGTAAACATGAAAAACAATCTGTTAGAAAATGGGTGAAACCTCACGGCAGGCGTGGATTTGTGGAATTTTGGGACAGATGGCACTCGGAACTACTCTGAAATTAACGAGGCATTCGCGATGCATCGAATTTCACAAAGACCATTTACTCCACGGTCATTTAGTTTTCCGAAATTTTAGGTTTTCGGTTCTCGCGGATCCCTTGTAGGAGCGACCTCCCGGTCGCGATCCTTTCTGTAAAACCGACAAAAAAACTAAAACTAAATAGCCCTTATGTCCGTATGCCCATAACCCAAATTGACGATCAAGAGTCGGTTGGGCGGTGCTCAATTCCGCTTTGTTGATGGAAAGGATTTTCTGCCATGTTGTGGTGAGTTGAAGGGCGTGTTTCCTGTTCTGGAAACATCGCGGTGATGTCCTTAAATAAGAGCAACTCAACTCCACAAGGCAGCTGGAATCGGTTTTTCTCCACAGGTGGGGTCGAGATTCGCTCCTGTCGTGTCAACATTGCGGCGATATCCTCCGGCAACTTGACATGATTTCGCTGTTCAAAGTCTGCAACGCTATCGTAACCTTTACGAAACAACGCAAAAATACTGAGTCCTTTGTCTTTTGCGGTTGTTAGGTCCTCTCTAGCTTTCTCCCATTCCTGTTGGTATAACCAACTCCTAGCGCGAGTGTAATAGACTTGAACATAATCGGGTTTTAATTTTAACGCTTTCGCATAGTCTGCAAGAGCTAGCTCAAAATCGCCTTTGAGAAAGTAAACAAAACCGCGATAGTGATAAGCATAAGCTTCATTTGGATTCAAATTTATCGCCTCGCTATAGTTCGCAATCGCTGAATCAAAATCATTTTTGAGAAAGTGAACGTCGCCGAGTTTGCGATAGGGATATGCATCGTTGGGGCTCAGTTCTATTGCTTTACTATAGTTTGCAATAGCAGAATCGAACTCCCCCTTGCCGCTATAAACGTTGCCACGATCAACATAGGCACCAGCATGCTCAGGTTCAAGTTCTATCGCCTTGGTATAGTCCATAATTGCCATGTCAAACTCGCGTTTCAGACCGTAAGTGTGCCCGCGACTATAATAGAACCCGGCGTGACCGGGTTCAAGACATATTGCCTTGTTAAAATCTACCATAGCGAGATCAAACTCGCGTTTAATGGCATAAGCGTTCCCACGATTGTAATAGGCCTCAGCGTAGTCCGGTTCGTATTGTATCGCTTCAGTGAAGTCATCGATTGCTTTGTCAACCTCGCCTTTCATGCCGTAAGCGATCCCGCGATTGTAATACGCCTCAGCAGGATATCCGGTGAGTCTCATCGCTTGGTTATAATCCGCAATTGCAAGGGAAAACTTGCCCATGTCCCGATGGAAATTGCCGCGGCGGATATAGGCATCGACAAACCCCGGTCTCAGGTCAATGGCTCTGTTAAGATGTTTGATGGCACGTTCATAACGGGCAAGTTGCTTTTGGGTTGCCATTCCCTGAACCTCCTTATTATCCAGTTAGGACCTATAAAACTCTACGTAGGATTCCATATTATCTTTCTGATACCTAATAAAACCGTGGATATCGTTGTAGATGGTTTCAATAGATATATCATGAGACTCCTGCAGCTTCTCTAGCATGGGTAGTTTAATCTCTGAAGGAATATCAATTACATCGTTATCATTAGGTCTGATAAAGCCCTCAGGTGGTCGAACAAAAACGCTACTTTGAGCAACGACACGGCTTATTGGTTTTGGAGGTTCCTTGACAGACGGACTTATCAGTTCCTTTTTTTGGAAGATAATCCTGCCATCTTCACTAGCGGATTGTTCACATGCAAAGAAAAGCGCGACGAAGCGATCTGTTGTGAAATCGATGAGGTTGGTTTTTCCTCCGTAGTGCTGCATTTCGACAAGGAGTTCACAATCGCTGCTCGTTCTGCGGAGATACTTTTTCGCCTCTTCCAGCATCCTTTTTTGGACCACCTCTATATCCAATCGTTCTGCCTCAACATCAAAGTCTTTGTGTTCAAGGAAGACGCGATAGAGGTTTGACGAAACTGTCTCAAAGTGTTTTGATTCTCCGCGGTAGATGTATTCCCCACTGTTTGCTTTCTCTTCTATTTTTTGGAGTATTTCATCAACCGTACTTGGCTCGTTTTGGTTTTCTCTATCCATCCAGTTTCCTTTACAATCACAATGCTGTCTAAAAGGGTAACATGTTTTGTGAAGGATGTCAATCGAATTTAATTCGGCGATCAAGGGTATTAGTTTTCAGTTTCTGCACCAGTATTGGCAAACTCCTATGAAAACGCAAAAACGTTTGACGCAGGTTGTAAATTCTGATAAACTTTACAGTAGGTTTGCGATCACTTTATTAGCAAATTTCAGCGTATTGCGAAGAAGGAGGAGAACCGTGTCAGTTACAACCCAAAAATGGCTACTTGATACTGTTGAGAAATTATCCGACTCTGAAATCGAAGAACTGAGGAGGTACTTGGAATACCTCGTTTGGAAGTCACAACTTTCAACAACACGTTTTGCAGTCCCGCCGGAGTCGCCAAAACCTGCCCCGACAGGTCAACCTACACAAGTCTTAGCAGCTATTAACAGATCGCATGAGGTGTCGATAGAAGATGCCGAGGCGTTGCTTCAATCCATTAAAGAAGGTGAAATCCCAATCCGATTTGATTCGGACTTCGACGAGTCGGAAGGTGAATAGTTGATGGACTACCTCTTAGACACATCAACGTGCAGCCTCTTAATGGCAAACGCCCCTCATGTTACTGCTCATTCCGATTCTCTGTCCGATCTCAATGACTATCTCTTTACCTGCCCGATTGTTAGAGGCGAAATTCTTTTTGGAATTCAGAGACTTCCAACAGGACGCAGGCGACAAGCTTTGAAGGATCAAGCTATTAATTTGTTTGAGGGATTACCATGCTTAGCAGTTCCAAAGGAAGCTGCCGATTACTATGCACCGATGGAGAAATACGCCGAACAACATGGAACACCTTTGTTAGAGAATGATCTTTGGATAGCCGCCACTGCTATGGCACTTGATGCTATTCTCGTCACTGCTGATTCAGACTTTCAAAGGATTGCTGGATTCGGGTTGCGACTGGAAGATTGGACAAATTGATCGGCAGTAAGAATTTGCTAAAACTCAATTTTCTTCAGCCTCCTACAAACGAAAAGTTTGTGGCATAGCAATAACCGTCTTCATGCTAACTCCTCCTTTAAATCAGCTACAAAGGAAATAATATGACCGAAACCAGACCGAATATCCTACTTATCACCAGCGACCAGCAGCATTGGAACACCTTGGGATGTCTCAATCCCGAAATTCAGACCCCTCATTTGGATGCGTTGGCGCAGCAAGGGACGCTCTTCAACAGAGCCTATTGCCCGAACCCTACCTGTACGCCGACGCGTGCATCTATTATCACCGGGAAGTATCCGAGCCAACACGGTGCCTGGTCCCTCGGCACAAAACTCTCTGAAAACGAGCACACCGTCGGTGAAGACTTCATGGACGCAGACTATCGGACCGCCCTCGTTGGAAAAGCACATTTCCAACCGCTCCACGGTACTGAGGAATTCCCGTCCCTCGAATCCTATCCGATCCTCCAAGATTTGGATTTTTGGCGGAGTTTCAGCGAACCGTTTTATGGGTTTGAACACGTCGAACTGGCACGCAACCACGCCGACGAAGCACATGTCGGACAGCACTATGCTATCTGGATGGAAGAGAAGGGTTGCACCAATTGGCGCGATTACTTTGCCCCACCGACAGGAAACGCTCGCGGGCAACACCGAAAATGGCCCATCCCAGAGGAGTATCATTACGATACATGGATTGCGGAACGCACGAACGCACTCATGGAAACGTATCAGCAGAACGGCGAAAACTTTTTCCTGTGGGCAAGCTTCTTCGATCCGCACCCGAAATATCTTGTTCCTGAGCCGTGGGATACGATGTATGATCCATCAGAATTAACGGTGCCTTCCGTGACGGAAGGGGAACATGATAATAATCCGCTGCATTTCCAATTAACACAGCAACAAAAACCCGATTTCTCGGCTTGGCGTGAAAGCGGGAAAGGGGTCCACGGATTCAATTCGCATTTACGCGATCGTGATGAACTCGCCAAAGACATCGCAATCTATTACGGAATGGTGAGTCTGATGGACAAATATATTGGTGAAATCTTGGGGAAACTTGACGAACTCGGACTCGCAGATAACACGCTGGTTGTGTTCACTTCCGATCATGGGCATTTTTACGGACAGCATGGACTCGTCGCAAAAGGCGCATTCCACTACGAAGATGTCATCCGCGTTCCCTTTATCGCTCGGTATCCGGGAGTTGTACCTGCGGGGAAGCAATCGGAGGCATTGCAAACCCTGGTAGATTTAGCCCCCTCGTTCCTCAGTGCCGCCGGGATTGATATACCACGCCCGATGACAGGTGCGGATCAGACACCGGTCTGGTATGGACAAGAAGAACAGGCACGTGACCATATCATCGTTGAAAACCGCCACGAGCCGACAACGGTGCATGTAAAAACTTATGTTGATGACCGCTATAAACTCACCGTCTATTACAATCGAGACTACGGCGAGTTGTTTGATTTGAAAGAGGATCCTGGAGAAGTCAAGAACTTGTGGAATTCCGCTGAACATGCCGAGTTGAAGGCGGATTTGGTGATGAAACTGCTCTTCGCAGAGATGGGAAAGGAACCGCTGTGGATGCCGAGGACTTCGGGTGCCTAAGGGACTAATAGGAGGAAAATAATGGAACCGAAAAGATTCAGAAGTTCTCTATACTTCTTTTATACTGTTGTATGCGTAGCGATTTTCAATTCACAAATGAGTTTTGCTGGCACATGGACAGACGCTTTTGAAGACAACAACACGCAAGAATGGGAAATTTTTAACGCCATTGACGACCTAGAAAAATGGTGGATTGATGCAGGTGAGGCAGTGGGCGATACATTTGAGCCTCATCACCTTCCGACTATATGGGCAACAGGTGAACTTACTTGGAGAAACTATTCGCTTTCATGCAAAGCTAAATTAGTTAAAGCCAAGAAGGAGCCAGCTACCTTAGGACTTATACTCCATCATAAATCGGAGGAGTCCTCCTTCTATGTATTTCAGATTCTCTATCCATGGGAGATCGTCCACATTACAAAGTATACAGGCAAAGCATCAACACTCGGCGTGTTCGATTTCGCAGCGAAACTCAATAGATGGTATGCCCTTACTGCCTCTATTGACAGTAACGGGAGACTTAAATTTCAAATTGACGATGAGGTGTTCACTGCCATCGACCCAAACCCGATAAAAAGCGGAAAACCCGGGCTTGAAGTCTCAGGGGCACAAGCTCGGTTTGATGACGTTGAAATCACCGGGAATAATGTTCCGAACGGCGGTCCCGGAGCTCGTCCCGTAGAACCGAGCGGCAAACTCCCTATTACATGGGGAAAACTCAAACACCAATAAAAGAAGTGGAAACGCGCTTGGAAAGTGTGCCTACCCAAAAAAAACGGTAAATCAATACCGACGCTTCCAGTGCCAACTGTCGCTCCCTGAGATGAGGGGACGGATGTCTTCCGGTAATGTCTCAATAAATTCGGGACTGACCTCATTACCGGGCCATTCTCGCACCATTGGGGGTGTATAACCGGAGATGAGGATAACGCGCTCCTTGTCGCTACGGATAGCAGTCGTACTGTGAATCAACGCCTCGGCGAAAAGCAGCACGGAACCGGCTGTCGCTTCGACTTGGTAGATGAGTTTGTCATCAGAGAGTGCCGCTTCAATCATTTCGCCATGGTTCCATGTCAAGCGGTGGCTTCCCGGTATGACACACGTCCCACCGTCGTCGGGACCGACATCAGTGAGGTAAGCGAGCGTCTTCACGAAGATACAATGGAACTTGTTCTGTTCCATATAGGTGCCCCAACCGTGTTGCGTTCCGCGATGAAAACCTGTCGGGTTATAGCGGCGTTTGTGGAGTTCGTCCAGTTCTGCCTCTGGGTTCCGTCTATTGATGATCGCTTCGGTCTCTTCAAGACGAACCGTGCCACCTACAACTTCCTCAACGAGTGGCACCAATCGTGGATGTGCAGCATATTCCAATAACGCCGGATCATATTCAACAAGATTCCCGAAAAGCACGTGGTGTTCACTGTGCCACCGAGCATAGACGCGTTTGTTATCAAGATTCTCATCGACTTTTATTTTGTAGAGAGCGTTTTTCATGCGTTCAACTTCATCGCTGTTTAGAACGTTCTCTAATAACACAAAGCCGTAGATGTCAAAGTGCAGCCGCTGTGCTGGTGTTAGGGAAACCGTTTCACTATTCATTGTTGCTTCCTCCAGATTCAAAACTCAAGAGATTGCGCCTATAATCCGCGCTTAACTTGCCCCCAGAATGTGGTGAGTTTTCCGCCTGGGTCAACGGCGAGATCAAGTGCATCTGCCCCTTCATAGATGAGCAGATCGTCAACGTACCCCGGGGCAGTTATCCCCCACGTATAGAAGGCGACCCATTTGGCAACGGGACCAAGAGCAGCGTTCCGAAAGGCGAGATCTTTCTCAGGCTTAGCCGCTAAGGCATCGTTCCGATCATCTCCTGATGAGAAATCAAATTCGCTTTTGCCGACATCAGCGACAATACGGACGTACTTCCATGTATCGGTTTCAAAATCTCCAATAAGTTGCCACGCCGCGCCGTCGTAAAGTCGGACAATGCCCGCGTCCCAGTTGATGTAGGTGCAGCCAGTGTTTTCGCCAAAGCCGTCAGCAGTAGCGACTTTGAGATTGAAAGACCTACCGCCGCCCTCAATATAAACCCAGAATTCGACCGAAATAATCGGGTTTTCGGTTTCTATAGGCACAGCGAGTCCGTCTCCATCCGCACCACCTAAGATAGCGAGTGCTTTTTTATCGGTTTTGACGGTGTCGCCAGAAACTTCAAAGTCACCGCCAATTACCTCCCAATCTTTGGGCGGGTTGCCGACCGCGAATTCCTCAAACCCAGTTTGTGCGAAAACCTCTTGGGAAATAGCGGTTTTTACGATAGCAAGATTCAAAACGAGAACAACAGTCAACAAAAAATAGCAGCCAAAACCAACATGTTTATTTTCCGTCATAATCTTCTATTCCTCCATTCAATTTTCTTATGGCATCCAGATATTCCACTGCCCTTTTTTCTCCCATTTACGGCATGCGAGGCATAAGCACAGATATCTAATTGCGAAACGCGGAGAAGTACCGACATTCATCGTTCCAGAATGCGGTAGCAGGTGGTGAAAAAACAGGGCATCTCCCTGTTTAGCAACGACTTCCATCGGTTCACCCAAATCCATCTGCGGAAACAGTGCCCGCACGTCGCTGACGTGGTTTGAGAATTCAGGGTTTTTCTTACGGAATACGCGAATCCGTTGCGGTCCTTCGGGCCAGATCACTGTTGTGCCACCGTGCGAATTTGCATCGGTGAGGTAGGTTAAACTGGTCGCTCGAAAAGTGCCGGGATCCAACCGAAAATCCCGAAAATCACCATCTAAATGTGGCGATGGACTTTTCCACTCGGTTGAAACCGGGAATTGGTTGAGTGCCCAGATACCATCAGGACGCTGATCTTCACAATGTGGAATTTCCGGGTATCGAGATGCAAGTTGTTTGAGAACAGCGAGATAATCAGGGGTACAACATGCTAATACATCCGGATGGGTAACGCCGAAAAGTTCTATGCGATTCCCGTTAGACATCTGCTCCATGTAAAATCCAGCAAGCCCCGGACGTTTGAAATGTCCCCATGAATCTGGATTATCTGACTCCATCCCCATCATACTCCACATCGCTTCCTCTGCTTTTGTGACAGTCTCTTGTGGAATCAATCCGGAAAGGAGTAGATAGCCTTCTTCTTCAAATTGCGCTAACTGTTGTTTTGATAGCATTTTTTTATCTATGGACGTTTGGCTTGGTTAGAAGGCCAAAGGTAACAGGACACGGCACCTCATCCAACAGGGGTGGTGCGCTTCAGTCGCCAATGCTGAATTTGGTGACATCAGCAGAGGGTTCGGGATACTTCATGTCCAGTTTTTTAAGCGTTTCAACGATACATTCTGTGATAACGAGGTTCCGATACCACTTCTTATTCGCGGGTATTATATGCCAAGGTGCCCAATCGGTACTACATTTTTGAAGCACTGCTTCGTACGCCTGCATGTAATCTTCCCAATAGGCACGTTCCCGAATATCTGCCTCCGTGATTTTCCAATGTTTCGTTGGATCACTGATTCGCGATTCTAAACGTTCTTTCTGTTCATCCTTCGAGATGTGAAGAAAAAATTTCAGGACAACCGTTCCATTTTCAACCAGCATTCTTTCAAAATCATTAATCTGCTGATAGCGTTGTGTCCAGACTTGTTCTGGAACTAAGTCATGCACTCGAACAACGAGAACATCCTCATAATGCGACCTATTAAAGATACCTATTTTTCCTTTAGGTGGGGCAGCTTTGTGTGCCCGCCATAGAAAATCACGAGAAAGTTCATCTGCAGAAGGGACTTTGAAATTAACAACATTACACCCCTGCACGTTTATACCTGCCATCACCTTCCGGGTAGTACCATCTTTGCCGCATGTATCCATACCTTGGAGGATGATAAGAAGCGCGTGCCGGTTTCCGGCGTAAAGCAATTCCTGAAGTTTCAGCAAGTGCTTATGCAGTTTTTTCAGTCTGCGTTTCGTTTGACCTTTTTTCTCGTAGGTTCCGGTATACTCCGGTGGGTGATCGTTTAGACTAATACATTCGTCGGGTGCAATAATATTTTTAATCTCAAGTTCCATTGTAGGTTTCCTAATCATATTTTCAGATAGGTTAAGGTATAGCGTTGAGCCACGGTGCGGTTGCAAACCACACCTACCAGGTCTGGTGTTGGCGAGGTTTGAAACCTCGCCAGCAAGTGTACCCTTGAACTATTGTGACAGAGACTCGTAGTAGTCATCAACAAGCCGTCGATACTCAGGGGGGACTTCCTCTTTGGCGACTTGGGTAAGCCGTTTTTTCTCCTGCAGTGTGTTGAGTCGCTCTTCAAGTACAGTTTCCAAATTCGTCAGGTCCCGAATAACGAATTCATAGTTCGGAAACGGATTTGAACGATTTCCAGGTTGATAGTCCATGGTATTAAGCAAGTCAAGCCAGAGTTCGTTAATTTCACGCCCGGACTCTCTACCACCAGCACGTGCCTCTTGGTTCTCACCCTCACCTTCAGCCTGTCCGGGTTGTTGTCCCGGCTGTTGACCCGGTTGTTGGCCTTCTTGCCCGTTTTGCATGGCTTGTTGTGCCTGTTGCATCCGTTCCTGAATCTGTTGCTGCTGTTCGGCAAGTTGTTGCTGACGGCGTTGTTGTTCCTCCGTTTGCTCTTGTCCCTCCATGGCTTGAAGTTCGCGTTGGATGTCCTCCATCTGTTCTTGGGATTGTTGGAGCTGCTGGAGCGCGGCTTCGAGCTGCTCTTCTTCGGTGTTTGCCATGTTGGCTTGCGCCTGTTGCAGATCCCCCTGTACCTGTCTGAGGGTCTCTACTGCTTCTTGCTGATTCAGTTCAGCGGCGCGGAAACTACGCCATTGCAAGGCGCGTTGCGCGGTTGACATATCCCCGGCAGTCTGCTCTTCAGTGAGTCGTCTGGTAGCATCAGTTACATTTTGGGCTGCCTCTGGATTCTCTTCGCTCAGCTGCTCAGGCAGATTCTCCAATGTATTCTCAAGTGCTTCGAGATCCCGTTGAAGTTCTCGCTGTTCATTAGCAAGTTCAGATGCCTTTCGGAAATCTTCGGGACGCATTTCTGACTGCTGAGAGCGGTTCCTAAGGTCTTGCGTCTCCTCTTGGACACCAGATTGTGCTTCTATCATTTGCTGGACCTGTTCTGCAGCATTAGCGAGCGCAGCATCCGTGAATTCCGATGCGACCTTTTCCAACTGTTCAATGGCTTCTTCAAGCCTTTCCTCTGCTTTTTGCCCCTTGGCGGCACTAAGTTGCGGTTCCTGTTGTTGCATGCCTTCCGAGGCTTGCTCCATCTGTTCACCAGCCTGTTGCATCGCTTGACCGGCTTGGTCTAAACGTTGCCCCTGCGAACCTTGTGCACCGCTCTGCATTTGACCAAGCTGCTGCGCCATCTGTTGTGCCTGTTGTGACAACTGCCCTTGTTGCTCGCCAGTCTGTTGCATATCGCTCGGAGATGGTTCGTTTTCACGTCCTAACTGCTGGCTCTGTTGACTTAGCTGCTGCTGCTCTTCCAACATCTGACGTGCCTGATCTAACATCTCCTGTGTCTCCTCCTGCATCTCCATATCAAGTTCGTTCTGTTGATCCTCAAGCTCGCTTTGCAGCTCCTCCATTTCGAGTTCAAGATCCTCAGCAAGTTGAGGATTACTATTCCGCATCTGCATCAGTATGTGGGGAAGTTCAAGGCTAACTTTTATCAAAAGCTCAAGTGCCGCTTGTTCCGAGGGTATGGCTTCAGTAGGTTGTACAGCGTTCAGGCTATCAGTTGCCTCACGCATTTTATCTATCGCGTCCTCCAAGTTCATCAAGATCTCGGGCGTGACAGCTGATTCGCCTTGCATCGCCATGCTAAACTCATCTGCCAACTTTTGCGTCTTATCCTTCAATTTATCTTGCTTGTCCGCTGTTTTCTTAACGGCACTCCGATATTTCTCCGTAACTGATGACGGTTTCGCACTAATGTGTTTCGCTGTTTCTCGAATAATCTGCTTCTGGGAGGCGAGTATCTCTAAAAGCGGATTCGGCATCGGTGGTCCCTGTTCTGCCTCCATCTCTTGGAAATCTTCATTAAACGGGCGGATTTCAATGAAATAAATATCGCTACTCGCTTCACCGGGACCTGTGCGCGTGTTGTTATCAACAGCGTGTGCGTAATAGGAGATAACATCCCCCGGTTCAAGGTCAAATTCCTCAAGGTAGAATGTATAACTACCATCTGCGACGCGGCGTTGAGCCGTATCGGTAGCACCTGATTCTATAATAGCATCAGGCGTGGAGGCTTCCAAGGTGAACTCCTGCAGTTCGTCAGACCCGACGCGATACATGAGTTTTAATGCTGCAATCCCATAGTCGTCTGTGGCTTCAGCACTGATTTCCACCTCACCCAACTTTGTCGTTTTGATATCGCGCCCAGGTTCCTTTATCACAACCTCCGGCACAGCATCTGGAATGGCTTTTATGGCGTATTCAATGGGTATCTCGTTATTGAAACCGTCAATGCCCAGAAGCTCAACAGTATACGTCCCGTCCGCAATAATATCTACCGTTTTCGTAAGGATGTTTCCATCGGAGATAACCATCTGGGTTGAAGCAGGCTTTTGAGTCTCGTCTGCTTCAGGCTTAACATCCATCTTCAGAGAAAATGTTGCGGTTTGAATAGCTTTATTGGTCGTGAGTTTTATTTCCGCCTGTGTTCCGACGACCGCTTGAATATCACCTGTACCTGTTTGCACAACAGATTTGAGACCTGTATAATCTGGGTAAGTGTAAGCCACAGAAATTTCCGTTACCTTCGGCATCTCAAAGACTTCAACAGTATAGCGTTCCGAAGTCGTCTCATTTGCTACGATGTAGTATTCAATATCTGCGTCAATGTTAAAAATTTCATAAGCAAACCCACGTTTATCGTCTGGGTTTTGTAACATGTTAATTTGTTGTTGGGATGTCTCGGTCTCCGAGGCAGTTGTGTTTTGCGCCTGAGCATCTTCATAGGTCAAGACAACCTTTTCAGCAGATTTTCCGGTGACAGTGACGTGAATAGGTAGGCTTTTTCCGCGGAGAATACGAGCATCTCCGGGTTCAACGGTTAGTTTTGTCGTCAAAACCGGTTCAGTCTTCTCCCAAGGAACCAGCACGCGGAGAAGACTCGTATGGAGTTCTGTCGGAAACAGGAGTGCAAGTACACAGCAGCCGACAACAACTAAAGCCGCGATGCCGACATGCTTACGGGTACGGCTATGATTGATTGTTGCCTTGAAATCAATACCTTTTACCCGCTGAGTCGTATCTTCAAGCAGGCGTTGGAGCATGTGCGCTTCAATCGGATCTGTTGACTCGCGATTTCCGAATTCAATTGCACTCACCAATCTATCTTCAAGGTCAGGGTGGTTTTGCTCAACGTTGAGCGCGATATCACGGAGCGTGAGTGCTGCTCGGAGCGGTTGAACGAGATACTTATAAAGCAGGTAACCCGTCACACCGACACCAACTGTTAACAAAGCAATTCGCACAAAATTTGGCAGGGGCATTAACCAATCAACGATAGCCTGACCCACGAATACAGCAATTACGCCTGTCAGGACGATAGCGAATCCTGCCCAAAAAATACTACGTTTCCAAACGCGTCTGGCATCTAAAATTTTTGTTTGCAGCTCTGCGTAACCTTCTCTTGTATTCATCATTTTCCTCCACCTACATTATCCATGATCGATAAGATTTTACCGACTCTCTTTCATCTACGTATTCCTAAGAGGCAGATGAAACCTGGAATATAACATCAATGCCGACTCTTAATAGCCAAATGATTACCGCCGTAAGACATGCTTTTGTTTTACTGACTTCCGCGAGTGTAGCAACCGCCACAGTTAAAACAAAGATATTCCATATACCCAAAAGATCTACATAACTCAAAAACATCAGAAGATACGGATTCTCGACGGATGTCACCAACATGTGGATTCCGGGAATAACTCTTATAGTAAAACCCGTAATTACTTATACCAAATTAACGTGATTTGTATTATTTTTCCATTTTGCAAATCCACTGAAAACCGACATGTGCCTGCACCTTCTTTGTGTTTTCAGAGAACCATTGACACCTTTTCACAACGGCTTCTTCAAGTGCTGAGAGCGTTGTAAAAACTTTATTCACAACCACCTCTCGCAACAAAGGCCAGAGCCGTTCGGCAGGTTGAAGTTCTGGTGTGTACGGGGGCAAATGAAATAACTCAATCCCTTCTGGGACTTCTAAATCCTTACCCGTGTGAAAACCGGCACGATCTAACAAAAGGATTATCTGTTTCTTGCCTTCCGGGTTCACATCACGCGCAAACTCTGCCAAGGCAAGGTTCATGACTTCAACACTCACACTCGGCATCAGCAGCCAATAGGTCTCACCTGTCTGTGGACGGACAAAACCGAAACCATAAAACCACTTATATGCCGGACACACGGGGGCTATCGGTCTTTCACCTCGCTTCGCCCAGACACGCCGATGAACCGGCAATAATCCCAAGCGCGTCTCGTCTTCTGCCCAGATCTCTACCGGTTTCTCTGGGTGCTGACTTTCAAGCGTAGCTACCCGCTCCTTGAGTTTTTTTTTAAATGTTTGCTGTGCCTCGGGTGTTGCGGCTGCCTGATGTTGCGGACGAGGTGTTTGTAAAGTATAACCGAGACGTTTGAGATATTTCCAACCTGACACGTCACTGACACGACGCTGGAGTGTCTCAGATATCCACGCAGCCACTTTCGGACCCGTCCAAAGACCCCCATCACCAGGAGGCGCAGAAAGGGCAGCTGCAAGGGCGGCTTGCTGTGTTTCATCCAAAAAACGCACACCTGTATTATTTTTGCGTTTATCTCGCAAAGCGGCTTCGCCTTCAGCATTATAGCGTTTGAGCAACTTGCGAACCCAGTCCGGCGTGCATCCTACAATCTCAGCGACTTGCCGGGGGGTGCGTGAATCTCTGGTATCCGCAAGGAGCCAAATAATATGCCAGTGCGTCCGTTCCCGAAGACATTCACATTCAAGATACCTTTGTTTAACAACTTCTACTGAAAAGTGGGGGAAAACCTCATGTTTTTGCTTTTTCATCTCTTCACAATAACATATCTAAAAAATATACACAAGAATAGTCGCGTTAATATGGTATTATACACTTTTATAATATCATCAATAGAAGTCTCAGCGTTGTATTGACGTATCCGCTTGATGTTGGCGAAATCCTTCTCAATCGGATTCAACTCTGGGGAATATGAGGGTAGAAACAACAAACTCGCACCGCTACCCCGGATCAATGCCTCCGTCTCTGAACCTTTGTGGAAAGAAGCATTATCCATAATCAGAACGTGACTGTCGTCAAGCAAAGGACATAACATCTCCGAAAGCCAAGTGTTGAAGGCAACCGCATCGCAACTGCCCTCGAAAAGCACAGGCGCAGTGAAACACTCCTGAAACCGCGCAGCAATCAACGTCGTGGTCTTATACCGATGACTTGGCACTTTCGCTTCAACACGAACACCTTTCGGCGCATAAGCATACCGACGGAAATCAGTTTCACTGAAACCACTCTCATCAATATAAACCGGTTTTTTCCGATGCTGCTCCGTCTCTTGCTGAAGGGTTGAGAGATACTCTTGGCGTTTCACCGGACACTGTTCTTTGTAAGTTGTCGTTTTTTTTTTCGCGTGATATTGAGTTTTGACAAGGCATAGAAGATGCCATGTGTAGAAGCACCGAAGTGTTGGGCGCGTTCAGCGAGTGTGAAATCTGGGAAATCGGCAACATGTTGCTGAAGTGCGTCGTAATCAATGTGTCGGGGACCTTTGGGGCCCGGTTTTTCGCAGGCGAAGGGGTCTTCTGCTTCTAACCAGTTATAGATCGTTCTTCTTGAGACACAAAAGGTGCGTTCAGCGGCGGCTTTACTGCCACCGTTATTGATGAAATCAAGCACGCGTTTGCGTAAATCTGTTGAATATGCCATAATCATAAACTCTAACATAAATCTCAAAAAATGTAAACTTATTTTCGGAATCTACTATAAATCAATGAGTGTCTCAATATCCTCAACGCGCCTAAAAACTGGAAGGAATGCGATATTGATAAAAAATACCAATGGATTAACCAAGATAGTATGCCACCAGGCCGCGTAGATGTGTTTGAATTTGAGTGCCTCATTTACCTTGAAAACTCGCGATACCACGGTGAGTATAGTACTGAACACAACAGCACAGAGAAGCCCAAGAACAATCCCACTCACCGCAATAAATACCATAGCTGCTGCTCTGGTAGATCCAAGCAGCTCAATATCGGCTAAACGACTTGCATCCGATGGGTTAAGGAACTGCCGTGTAAATGGGAAAACCATCCATGCCAACAACACGACAAAGAAGCAGAAGACAACGAATGCAACTCCGCATTTCGGCTTGGATTTCAGTCGCGTGAACGCGGCTTTCGGGTTCACAATGAGATCAATGAGATTTTGCCAACTCTCTTTCATCCACTATTTGTATCTTACTGCGAACACTACCTCTTTCAGAATTGTTTAGGAAATCGCTTAGAAAAACGTCCTGTCCCGATCCGTTTCTGATTAAGTCGCAAACCCAATAGAAAACGCGACCCCTATACCAACCGATAATAGCCAAATGATTACCGCTGTAATACACGCCTTAGTTTTGTTGACTTCCGCAAGAATAGCAACGGCAACCGCTGTAATAACAATCTGCCACACACTCAAGAGATGTACGTTGCTCAGAAATGTCAATAGTATAATATTTTCGCTTGGCCCGATTAACGTATGTAACCCTGGAATGGCTCTGAGATCAACCACTGTCTCAACATCTTCAATCCTTTTAAAAACCGGTAGTATACTGATATTGATGAGGTATACCACGGCTCGAATCAATAATACAGCATGCAAAAAAGCCGCACAGATATATTTAAATTTGAGTTTATTTAGCCTGAAAATTCGCGCCGCTATCGTAAGCATGACACTCATCACAAGCCACGTGATAATCGAGATAACGAGTGCCGGCACCAAAAGAACCACGAAAGAAGTTCTTTCTTTAAATTCAATCGGGTCAATGCTCGTTTCGCCTCTTGCGAGATTTTGGCGAAGGAGCTGTTCGGTAAATGGCGCGGTTGTCCATGCTAACACAACAGCAAGGAAACAGAAGACAACACATGCAACTCCCCATCTTGGCTTCAATTTCAGCCGCGTAAACGTGGCACGCGGGTTCACAATGAGATCAATGAGATTTTGCCAACTCTCTCGCATAAAAATGGTTTCTGAGACACCGATACCTTAGGATATTCGCATGCGAGGCATCTAAAACTACAGACAGCATAGCAAATTTTATACAGAGTCGCAAAACGTTCTGACCTGTGTTGAGCACCAATTATTCTTTAAGACAAAGTGCTCAGAATAGAGTTCGGTTGAAAACAGCTTCTGTGCGTCCTGTCGGATAGAAGCTGCTTTTACGGTTCACTTTTCTCAGTCGCCAATTGTGTCTTCTGCCAACCGTAATCAACATCTCCATCATAGAATTTGTCTGGATGCTCAACTGCCCAAATTTGCTTATGGATAATCCAATTGTTCGGATCTAACGCGAGCGCCTTTCGCCATTCTGCCATCGCTTCCTCTTTTTTACCACCTTCCAGCAAAACGAGGCCGAGTTGAAAGCGGGCAGAGGCTTCAGCATTCGTCTTTACAACTCGCTGGTTTGATGATTTCATTTCACGAAGCAGCATCGCATTATAGTCGGGTTCTGACAACCACTCCTCAAGCATCGTAATGGTTTTTTGATCCTTGACATTGACGTTGAAAGGTGCTTTAAGCATCCGTCCTGCCTCATCAATCATAACACCATAGGGGATGGCTTTGAGGTTATAGCGAGTGCCGAAACTATTCTGTGAATCAACGAGTGTAACAAAATCGGCATCCGCAGCTTCATGCCAAGGACGCACGACAGACGCGCCTTGGGCATCAAGTGCGATTGAGATAAAATTTAATGCTTCGCTGTGTTCGGCGTAAAATTTCTGCCAGCCTGGCAGTTGCCCACGACAACCTCACCACGAACCCCAAACATAGAGAAAAGTCTTTTTCCCTCGGAAATCCCGTAAGCCTCTTGGTATACCCTCCAAATCGGGGAGTGTGAATTCGGGCGCGAAGTGCACCGGATGGATAACTTCTAATCGGTTCGCTGATGCTTCGTAAACTTGAAAACCGAAAGGTTCAGCGACATTTACAGGTTGTGCATAAGTTACGCCATCAATATGGACAACACCGTTTTTGCTATCTTGGAACCGAAGTGGCACGCACAATTCTGATTCTGTGCCGCCGCAGAGGACCGCAATGTCCTCACCATCTGGATATTCCACTTTCAACCCGAGTTGTTTCGCGAAATCCGCTAAAGGCACCACCCATACATTATCTTTTAGGAGGAAAATGGGGGGCTTGGTAAATTCGATACGTTGTGCATCTACTGAAACCTGAAAATCCTCTTTTTTCATATCATCCTCTTCAGTGAATCCCATTTGCAGACCGCTTACAAAAACTAACGGAATTAGTCGTTTTGGACTTGGAATTTTTCATTTTTTCAGATTTCACCGCTCATACTTTCAGTGAGAAACTTCGCGAAGATATTTTCATGGCGGTAGTTGTATTTATAGCACGCCTCTGCGAGATACAAGGGGGTGTATGCTGTTGAATAGTGGTGATGCGATCCATACCACGCACGCTTCACAAAAGACCAAAAACCTTCCATTGTGTTCGTATGTATCCCATCAGGCTCCCATTTCTGACTCCGGTTCATCGTTTCATGCTTCATCTCTTTACCGATAGAGTTATAGCCTTTATATTGGTCGGTATAGAGTTCGGCATCGTCTGTTTTCACAAACTTCTTGATAAACTCAGCGATTGTGCTACCCCTGACATTCTCAACAAGTTCAGCGACGACTTTCCCGCCTCTTGCGACCGCACCAAGCACGACATCTTTCGCCGTTCCGCGCCCGCGCTTACGGGGTTCGCCAACCTCTTTATCGTAGTCTTTCTTGCGTTTGCCACCGATATAAGTTTCGTCCGCTTCAACAATCCCTTGTAGCAAGACGTTATCCTTCCCCATTTCGGCACGGATAGCCATCATTATACGCCAACACGTTTTCTGCTTCAGTCCTAAATCGCGTGCGAGTTGACAACTTGAGAGACTTTTCTTGGCATTTGCCATCAGTGAGATAGCGAGAAACCATTTCTGAAGCGGTATCTTCGTCCCATGAAAGATTGTTCCGTGTGTCACCTTGAACGAGGATCGGCAATCGTGGCAATTCCAGCGTCCGATACGCCCTATCGCGTGTTCGGTGCGTCGTCTGACGTGTGTAGACTCACAATGTGGACAGTCTGGTGACCCCTGCCATCTCAGACGTTCTAAATACGCTATACAATCTTCTTGCGTCGGGAACGCCTCCATAATCTTGATCAAATCCATCAGAAAATGCTCCTCTATTATTTTAGGAGTTGCTTTTTTCTCATGCATTCTGATACAATAATCAGATAAGTGTGGAATCCGAAAAAGCAACCCGCTTTTTGGGGTTCAAATAGGGGACTAGCAATCCCTATTTTCTTACCTATATTGTATCGCATAAACCCTTTATTTACAAGGGTTACAAGGGTTTAACGCACTTTTTCAAAAACTTTTTGCAAGTCCAAAACGACTAATTCCGAAAACTAATATCGCCAACACCGAGAGTCCTACTATGAAGTGACGTTTGCGAGTAACAATCATTTTGTTTTTTTCTCCCTATGTTGTGCATCATAAATTAGGAATTTAATTATCTGGTCAGCCGTTTTCGGTGTGAGCCCTGATCCGGGTTTTCGCATCATTTTATATACATACTTTCGCCACTCTTCCGCCGTGAAGGTAGAGTTAATCGGGCGTGCAACAGTATGACATCGACTACACTTGTTGGTAAAGCGTTCGTAAGCCTCCTGCATCTTAATAGGATAGGCAGTAACATCAATAAAGTTGGGTCCCTTATCCGCTGGATAGGTTTTTGGGACTGCGCGCGGCGCGCGCAAGGCACCGATCATTACAATGCCTACAAGGATGATTACCCCTAAGACAGTCCCCCAGACAATTGTCTTTTGCATATTCACATGAAGTTGCGCGATTGGTTCTTCCTTAGATAGGCATAGTTTCCAACCGCACCTACAATCCAATTTAGAGATCGCTGCTATCGCGCGATAATGTCCTTTATCTTCTGTACAATAGAATTCGCACTAATACCGTGAAGTTCCAAGAGTTCTTCCGGTTTTCCAGAACGCGACACCCCTGTAACGGCGAGTTTGTGGACGTAAACACCTTCAGTTGCGACAGCATCCAGCACGGCATCCCCTAAACCGCCTTCAGAATAATGGTCTTCAACGGTGATTAAAGTGTTGTTTGTCTGAACTGCCGCCGCTTTTAGTGCTTCTGTATCAATCGGTTTGATGGAATACAGGTCAATGACACGGATAGCGATACCTTCTGCGGCAAGTGTCTCGTGTGCTTTCAACGCTTCATGAAGCGTAACACCTGCGGCAACAACCGTTACCTTATCCTCACTGCTTTGTCGAACAACCTTAGATCCACCGATGGGGAAACTTTCATCGGCATCATAGAGAATAGCGGTTTTTGGGCGCGAGGTTCGGAGGTAAACGATACCTTCGTGTGCGGCAGCCCCGGCGACAAGCCGTTCAGCACTAACAGCATCGCTTGGATAGAGCACGACTGCCTCTGGAATTGCCCGGAACATCGCTATATCCTCTAACCCCATCTGTGAGGGACCGTCCTCTCCGATTGAAACCCCACAGTGTGAACCGGCATACTTAATATTCGCTTGTGAGATCGCAGACATCCGAATTTGATCGTAGGCACGCGATAAAAATGCAGCAAAGGTGGAGACAAACGGAATCTTCCCTCGCTTTGCCAGACCAATGCCTGCGCCTACTAAATTCTGTTCCGCGATAAACATCTCAAAATAGCGGTTCGGATAGAGTTCCATAAACTGTTCGGCATAGGTGGAGTTTTTAGTATCTCCATCTAAAGCGACGACATTAGGGTTCACACTCCCGAGTTTCGCGAGCCCTATACCGTATCCACCGCGCGTTGCGACCTCTTCGCCGGAGGGGTAGTCGGGGGGTTCGCATTCAGTTGCGACTGCCCGATCAACGCTCTCATCTATAGGAGAAGGTGATTCAATCTGAATCGGGACATCCAAATGTAATGGACCGAGTTCATCTAACGCTTTGTCAAGCTCTTCACCTTTGGCAACAGCCTTCCCGTGCCAGTTATCTGCGTCTTCAAGGAATGAAACGCCCTTCCCTTTAAACGTCTTTGCGACTATCATAGTAGGCTTATCGGTTGAAACTTTGGCTTGCGCGAGTGCTGGCAAGATTTCATCGAAATTGTGACCATCAATCCCGATGGTTTGCCATCCGAACGCCTCAAAACGCTTACAATAGGTGTCAACATCAAAGGCGTACATAGTGCGCTGACTCTGTCCAAGGGCGTTGACATCAACAATTCCGATCAGATTATTAAGTTGGTAGTGGGATGCCAAAGCGGCTGCTTCCCAGACTCCACCTTCGGCAGTCTCACCATCACCGAGAAGAACGTAGACGCGGTAATCGGATTCGTCTAAGTATTTGCCGTTGAGCGCCATACCGAGACCAAGGGACAAGCCTTGTCCAAGTGATCCGGTTGCTACCTCTGTCCATTCAAACCGAGGTGTCGGATGCCCTTCCAGAATACTGTCGATTTGTCGTAGTGTACGGAGTTTCTCGGTCGGAATGATACCCGCCTCAGCATACGCAGCGTAGAGTAGCGGTGCGGCATGTCCCTTAGACAAGATGAACCTATCATTGTTAGGGTTTTGGGCATCACTACAGTCATAACGCATAGCATGAAAAAAGAGAGCGGAGACAATATCCGCAGCCGAGAGACACGTGGTTGGATGTCCAGAACCCGCCTCCGAAGTGGAGATAATAGAATGAATACGTAAGTTCGTTGCCTTTTGTTTAAGAAAGTTTTTCAAGGTTTCCACAAATTCGTCAATCCTTTTTTGTGAATATAGGTTTGTCCTAAGCAATATAGAATTGCATCAGTGCGTCAAAACGCCCGACGTTTAAAAGTTTTTCGCGTTCAATTGATTCACTCTTCGCTGTGCGGCTAATAAGAGGTAATGTCCTTGACAAGTTTCGACCAAGTCTTCAAAAGTCCCAATAGCTTGGGGAAGGTCTTGTAACTTGACGTACGCCTCTGCCTGCCAGTACTTCGATTTCGCGACGATTTCGTTGGCATCGGTGACGCTGTCCTCAGTGCTTCGAGCTTCGTATTCAATAGCCTCGCCAAATTTTTCGATTGCCCGTTGATAATCATTTCCTTCATAGTAGGCTGTCACCGCGTCTGCATAGGCAAAGTTGCTCTGTTCCTGGAGTCGGAAAAGTTCAACTTCCGGTTTCGTCGGAACCAGTTCAAGCGGGGGCAGTTCCTCTTCCAAATCATCTTCGTTTTCGTCAGGCAGTGCATCTACCGGCTCTACAAGTTGTTGTTCGTAAGCATTAGCATCCGCGCCATCATTTTCCTCGCTACCATCTTCTTTGGTATCGTCATCAGCATCGTCTTCAGCATCGGCAGCATCATCATCAGCATCGGCATCGTCTTCATCAGCATCGTCTTCATCATCGTCTTCATCGGTATCATCGTCTTCAGCAGCATCGGCATCAGCATCGGCATCAGCATCGGCATCGTCTTCAGCATCGGCATCGGCATCGTCTTCATCAGCATCATCATCGTCCATCATTGGCCCTGCTGCTTGACGAAAAGCCTGAGAGAGCGCGGTATCAGAATCGTCGCCATCGTCCTCCTCCGGAAATTCTTCCTGTGGTTCCTCATCAAAATCATCCGTTTCGTCAAAATCATCCGTTTCGTCAAAATCATCTGCCTCGCCATAACTAAACGTCATTTGTTCCTCCGTTTTTGTTTTTTATACCGCGGTGCGCTTGAAAGTCAGCCTATCAATTCGTTTCCGCTATCCGATATGTGCTGTAGAACGCGTGTTTAGTGTGCCCTTCGCCGTCGGTGTGGGCGGGTATGGTGTCCCGCCCGCCCGCTAATTTTAAAAGTCGGTATACAGCACTTTTTGTTAATAGGTTTGCAAGCTGCGCGTGAATATTTAAAGATTTCTAATACTTGACCTTCACGTCAGCCCAAGTGGTGGTCATTTTGTCAGCCGGTTCAACTGCCAAGACTTCAGCATAAAGACCGTTCTTATACATTTTTTCAATGTCCTCTTGCTCCAAAGCGACGCTGAGAATTACGACTTCGTCGACAGCACCTAAACCAAAGCGCGTGCCGCCGCAACAGTCATCAAATCCGATATTGACGGGACCGCTATCGGCATCAATAGGATTTTTAGCCAAATCCAATGCGCTCGCTTCTTCCGCATCAATATAGATGTACCACTCACCGGTATCACTATCAAAAGTAGTAGTGTACATGTGCCATTCGGTAATATCATCGGTACCAACATTACCGTCATTCCAACCGCCGGGCTTATTCCAGCACCCGCCATTGCAAACTGGCCATGCAATATTTTTTGTCCCATTATTGGGATGGATGATATAGGCGGGGCGTTTTTCAACAATCCAACCGGGTTGGTTCCAAGTTTCGGTTGGGCTCTTCGCCCAAGCCGAGACGGTGATTGCATCGTTTGGGTTATCGTGCTCTGGAATCTGAACGTAAGCGGATTTACCATCAAACTCAAGTGCCTCGCCAAACTTACCTTCTACCCATTTCGGTTTACCTTTGAATTCGGCATCTAAACCATTTTCGGAAGCGTCGGTCGCGACATTTCCTTTGCCTTCGTCAAAAAGCCACACACCGACAACAGTATCGGGATCAATTTCGGCTGACGCAGTGGAGATGTATAGCATGCTAATAGAAAAAAGACATGTGAGCACTATGCTCAAAAGCCCAAATTTTCCAGAAAAAAGAGAACTAAAATTCATTGTGACCTCCTGTTCGGTATTACAATTCAAGCACTCCTACCTACATCTAAGCGATTTATCCAAGTATAGCGACTGTACTAAGGTACAAAACGCTTAAAATACTAATATATTTATCATATCAGATTCGGTGGTACATGTCAAGAAGAAAATAAAATTTTACAGAGGCATTCGGTTTTCAGTTGTCAGCGGAATGGTTTTCAGTTTTCAGTTGTCAGTAAATAGCAGTCGGCATTCACGGCAGAGCCATCCAGTTCTCCCATTTTTTGGTCAAGTTTTCATCCCAGACCCAGTAAGTGCGGTTTCGCGGCGCACCATAGGTGTCAATTTAAGAAAAAATAACCGCCGCGGTCCCCAAGTCCGGTAGGTGCGGTTTTGCGGCGTACTCGACCAAATGCGATCTGCATTCCTAACCGCACCGGATTCTCGGCAGAAACCTTGCATACTCCGAAACCTTCTTTAGTCCTGTAAGGACGGTATGTTTATAGAAAACGTTCAAGAACAGAATCAAGCCCTGTAAGGGCGGCATGTTTATATCTATAGTTGCTAAAATGTTGTCAAAAACCCCTAAATTGACACCTATCGTGCGGTTTCGCGGTGTACTCACCCAAATTTGGTTTCCCACACGCGGAAACCCAATTTTGCTTCGCAGTGAGAATGCTTTACATTTGCGATCTGCATTCCTAACCCCACCGGATCCTCAACAAAAAGGCGCGAAACCCGATAATTCCTTAAAACTGAATGGCTCTGGCATTCACGGTCAGCCATCAGTAGCGGATTACAATCTCCGATAGCGAAGATGAGAAGCGGAAAAATTGAGAATTGAATGGCTCTGCTATATTCTAAAAAAGCGTTGACATCAAAGAAAGTTTCACTTACAATATCTTCATATATTTTAACATAAAGTGTGGGAAAATATGAAGGAAATAGCATTTATATTTTTATTTTTCAGTTTTGGCGTGCTGTCCTTGTTTGGACAGTCTGTAGAGTCAGAAAATCAGCAGAGTGATGACCGGCAGCCACAATCCAACTTCAGACATGAAAAAGTCGCCAACCGCTCTTTCCTTGCGCAGGGCTTAACAGAGCAAGAAGCAGATCTGCAGACGAGAACCGAGTCGAGGCAACCGACGCAAGAAGATCGCGCTGAACGCGCAGGTACAGAACCGACTGTGGAAGAGCCTCCTAACACGCCGACACAGCAAACTGAAGTTACTAATTCGGAGAACGGGGAGACTGCTGAAGGCACACATACGCAGTCGGAAAAGACGCGGCGGATATTCAAAGTCGTCAACGACTATGAATTAGCAGCGGATGAGGTATTAACAAGCCTCATTATGATTGCTGGCAACGTGAGGTTAGAGGGGCGCGTCACCGAGAACGTGCTGCTACTCGGTGGAAACATTGAACTCACACCAAACGCACAAGTAAACGGAACCCTTCATGTTATCGGCGGACAGGTTACAGGAAACATAGAGAAAGTAGAGAATCTTCAGGTAAGTAATCGCTGGCAGATGATCCCCGCGGCAGTGGAACTTGTGATGTATCCGCGGACCCTCTGGGAAATCCGCAAAGAGATGGACCTCCGATTGATGCTCGTTAAGTTCGTTCTTTTTCTCCTTATGTATCTGTTGGTGGTGGCAATATTTCCAAGACCGATAAACGCTGTCAGTGAACTGTTAACACATCGACCAGTCGGGAGTATATTATTTAGTGCCCTGATGTTAGTTGTAATACCGCTGATTCTTGCGCTGCTAACGCTGTCAATTATCGGTGTTCCGTTCATGTTGTTGGGGTTATCTGTTTTACTGCCGTTAGCAATCTGTGGTAAAGCAGCGATCTTCCTTACACTCGGCGGTACTCTCTTTTCAGGTCGATTGAAACCGCTTGCGGTAATTTTCGGTTATATCCTCTACTTTATGGCGACGGCACTGCCATATATTGATTGGGTGACGTTTCTCATTGTTAACACCATTGGCATTGGGATCTGCCTACTGAGCGGTATCAGTATGATGAGACCACAAGACCGGCGTAGAAATACATCTCTGCTCCCCGGTAACGAATGGACTCCTCGGTCAGAAAGGGTGTAGTCAGTATGCAGCAGTTCGCATCCCCGCTCTTTCTAATTTTGCTTATCATAGTACCATTGCTGGTTATTACTTCTCGATGGATGCACAAACGGACTATCATCCCGGTCATGCGTTTTTCCGACTTTAACCACGGCTTTGCAGCCGGAGTCCAGAAGATGCGACAGACCTTCTCGGTTAGCGTGCTACCTGTACTGAGAATTCTGAGATTCGTTGTCCTCGCGCTTCTCATCGTTACCCTTGCTCGTCCACAACTCTCTCAAAGCCGCGAGCATAAATTAGCGAAGGGGATTGATATTCTCTTAGTACTCGATATTTCGGAAAGCATGCGGGCAGAGGATTTTGAAGGAGTAAATCGCATCCAAACCGCCAAATCGGTCATCAATGCCATGCTTGAAAAAAGACTGGCACATCGCGAAAACGATCGCATCGGTTTAGTTGTTTTTGCTGGCGAAAGTTTCACACTCTGTCCCCTCACATTAGATTACCCAGTACTGGCAGAACTGCTCAGCGATGTAAAACTTGGGCAGCTGGAGGACGGAACAGCTATCGGTGACGCACTTGCGACTGCCACACATCGGTTACGCGCCTCGAAATCCAAAACCAAGATCGTTATCCTCCTGACCGATGGTGAAAACAACGCAGGAAACATTGACCCCGGAACAGCAGCATCCCTCGCACAATCCTTCGGTATTAAGGTTTACACCATTGGTATGGGGAAAGAAGGAGGTGCGCGTATTCCGTATGCGGATACGACCTTCGGCAAGCGGTACCGAGAGGTTTTAACCTATCTTGACGAGAATACCCTAAAACTAATTGCCAATACAACAGGTGGAAGTTATTTCCGGGCTACAGACTTACAATCGCTGAAACGGATCTATACAGAAATTGACAGGTTTGAAAAGACAAAATTTGAGGTAGCCAACGCTATCGTTCGTAAAGAGTTGGCAGGATATTTCTTGATACCCACAATGTTACTGTTGGGGATTGAAATTCTATTGAGTAATACAATCCTACGGAAAATCCCGTAACGGATAGGAGAAAAAATGGAAAACATTATCGCATGTAATTTAGGCAGTTATCGACAATTTGGTGCCGACGCGTATACGCACTTGGCAGAAATCGGTTTGACAAACGTGGAAATCGGTGTGCCTTCGGCTGAATCCGTTAATGAAGTACAGTCAAAATTGAAAGCACACGGACTTACCGCCACAAGCTTGCTCGGCGGTTGTAACGTTCAGTCTGAAACGGTTGTCTCAGATTTCCAGTCAACATTGGACATTGCCGATAAGATGGGTGTGAAGGTCATCTTTGTCAGCGTCCATGCTGGTGACGCGGACAGGAACGCTGTATACGACCGGCTCCGTGCTATCGGCGAGAACGCCGCACCCGCCGGGATTAAGGTATGTCTGGAAACACATCCGGATTTGATACACAACGGCGACATCGCACTTGAGACGATGAAAGCCGTTAACCATCCGAATATCTGTGTCAATTTTGACACGGGTAACGTCTATTATTACAACCATAATGTAACGGCTGTCGCCGAAGTAGAGAAGGTTGTTTCGCACGTTGGTGCGGTTCATCTTAAGGATACAAACGGTGGCTATCGAACATGGAATTTTCCGACGCTCGGTGAAGGCGTGGTTGATTTCAAAGCAGTATTCCAAACTGTGAATAATGCCGGTTTCTACGGTCCCTTTACCATGGAATTAGAGGGTGTTGAAGGCGAAAACCTTGACGAAGCGGGGGTCAAAGCACGCGTAGCAGATTCGTTGCAACACCTGAAAGATATTGGAGTCATCTAATATTTTCAGATTGTAGTGTATCGTTATATGTTAATCGCTAAATACGTCAATTACTCTGTTTTTGTCGCTCCTACTGCTTTTTAGAACGGGATCTACTTTTCAGAAGTCTCGCTCGCGAGGAGTTCAGCATGAAATTGTTGATGAAAGAGAAACGAGGATATTTCGTATTTTGGGCGGTGATGCTGTTAAGCCACACACTGCTCATAAACAACATTTGTGCCCAGACTTATGGTGCTCAATACATTTCCTATGTATCCAACTTAACGGAAGACTATAACGTTTATCTGCAGGACACAAATGGCGAGAATCTTCGCCTACTCACAAACCATCCGACTGATGAGAAAGATTTAACGTGGTCGCCGGATGGACGATTTTTGGCTTATACTTCAAATCAAGACGGAACCTACAAGATTTATGTCATGGACACAAGGACAGGGGAACATTGGCGACTCACAAACCTCGACGAGAGAGAATGGACACCGGCATGGTCCCCTGATGGAAAATGGATTGCATTTGTCTATGGTAATCATGAATTTATTCCCGGGGTCAAAATCGAAATAACGAGCGATATCTACAAAGCGGATATCAACGGGGCACATCTGGTGCAGTTGACCGACAAGGGAACAAACGTGGGTCCCTCTTGGTCACCGGACAGCCAACGGATCGCGTTTGTCTCTTACCATCGGGGTGATGAAAGGATAGGTATTTATGTGATGAATGCCGATGGAAGAAGGTTAAGACGAATTAATGATAAAGCGGTACAGGCACTCAATGGTATAATTCAAGGAGAGTGTGCTTGGTCTCCCGATGGCGAACAGATTGCCTTTGGTATGGTTGTCCCCAGGGATGATCGCATGCACTTGTACGTGATTGACATAGATGGTAAAAACTTTCGTCAACTCACCCAAGGTCCCCCTATATTGGGGAACAAGGATGGTGTTCGGTTTCCTGAGATTCGCCAGCCTGCGTGGTCGCCTAATGGGAAATGGATCACCTATGTTTATGAAAACATACCTGGCAATGCTGATATTTATGTTATAGATGCGATGGGGAACGGACGCGGAAAACCGATTGTAGAGAAGGGAGGGAGGGATCTATCTCCAGCGTGGGTGCCGGAAGGGTTTTTATCTGTATCACCGAGTGCGGAGAAGCAGACAACCCTCTGGAGCAGGCTTAAACAAGCAGCAAACACCACCAAATGAAGAACCTGTTAGGTTAATCATTAATTTCTTTAGGGCTTACCCAGCAAGCGTCTGTTCGCCGAGGTCCCTGTGCCTCGGCGACCTCTATTCTCACGGTTTCGCTTGCAGCATCCGAAGCGTCCGCTTTCTTCCCAAATCGCGTTTGCGTAAGTCCTATTCTTATTAGGTTTACGACTTGTGCCAGTTAACTCTTTGTTATTTTCAATTTTACATATATCTGGATATTGTCTGGACAAATAGGAGTTTAATCCTTCTGCTGCTCCTGCATTGGAATATTCGTGTTCTAAAAAGGAATCAAAAAGCGAAAGTTTCCAAATTTGAACAGTAAATAAGATGAATATGTGAAACCAAAACATACTAACTGTTAACTAACACAAGGCGTTAGGTTTACATGTTTGGAACAATTGAATCCGCTCGTTCAGCCCTGCTCCGATGAGCTAAGCATAACCCTTACAATCATAGAACACATCACAAGACAAGGAGGTATAAACGAGAAATGGATACGAACCTTTGTGTCATCCGACTGAGTGAAGGGGAACGGATTGGCGACATGCTCGGTAAAGTCTTAGATACACCAGACATGACGACGATTGGTGCCTTCGCCGTTTCCAAAGAAAATCCTACCGAACTTCACTATCACGACTTCGACGAGTACTGGTATTTTACCGAAGGCACGACAACCGTGACATTGAGAACGGCGGACGGTCAATCCGAATCCTATTGTATCGGTCCGGGGGATTTGGTCGTCACACCGAAAGGCGTTGAGCATGGACATATCCCGCACGATGTCGTCAAAGGGGTGCAGTGGGTGAGCG
Source organism: Candidatus Poribacteria bacterium (assembly GCA_965246985.1). Classification (GTDB taxonomy): domain Bacteria; phylum Poribacteria; class WGA-4E; order WGA-4E; family WGA-3G; genus WGA-3G. The sequence goes on from OZ251998.1 coordinate 6,276,044, forward strand.
TGATACATCCCGATGCTCGTCGTGGACATTTGCACCGAGAATTCACGTCGGTATAAAGTTATAGGCATATCCCGTTGTGCCGTAACACAGAATGTACAACATGAATACAGCAATTCTCACCAAACACGAGATTAAACAAACGCTTCTCAGCCACCAGAACACACTGAGAACCCTCTGCCGTAGCATAGACTGTTAGTCTGTGCCTCCGTAGCATAGACTTGTTAACAAACACGGACCCACATCCGAGATATTCAGTTATTTGTCTCTGAGTTTCCCAGACACGCGAACTCACAGAAAACGGTATTGCGTCTCTAAGAAAGCACAGACCCAGCGCCACCGAATCTGTATAGACCGCGCCCTCCGGGGTCAAAGCCACAGCGGGGCGAAAGGTGTATCCCGAAAGACACTTTAGAGCCGTGCCGGTTTCCCTTGTGTTGAAACCAACGACTCGCAGAGAAATCCAAAAAACTGTCCAAACTAACGACTTGTGCTAATTAATCTTGTCTTCATAGATATTTCCTTATGCGAGAACGAGGTCTTTGAGTTTCATCAAAGGGCGTCCGAGGCATCGATTTACGAAAGCACCGAGAAGACAACTACCGAACTTATTGCTCATACGCGTTAGCAACCCCCAATGCTTCAAGGCACGAACCCGAGAAACATGAAACTGTTCTGTGAGTTGACCGATTGTCGTCTCAATACGACGACGCATCCGCACCTGAAGTTTGCGAAAACTCTCAGGATACTGTTGCTTTTGATTTCTTTTCAGCGTCGGTAATAAGACGGTTGCTTGGGTTTCGATGAGTTCTGCCTGAAGTTGTTGAGAGATATAACCTTTATCGCCAAGAACAATCGGATACTCCCCGCGTTCAGCAAGCAAGGGTAACACGTCTCGATCATCTCTATTAGCAGAGGTAATGCCGAAGTCAATAGGCACTCCGTTAGCTGTCGTTATCAATGTTCCGCGAAAACCGAAAAATGTTCCCAGGCTTTTCGTCGCACAGTTTCCATAAGTCGCGAGTGTTCCAGTGCCATCCGCCCACTTGAAATCAGACTTTGAAGCATTCGCACGTTTGAAATCGCAGACAGGGATCGGAAAAGAATCAACGATAAAGACATCTGCCTTTGGCAAGCAGTTCGTCAATGCCTGACGGATGACTTCACTCGCTGTAGAAAGGTTCCTTCGCCGACGATTGAAACGCGACCGCTCCGGTAAACCGGGAAAGACGGTTTTTAGTTCTGCCTTGATGCGTCGATACCCCGAGTTCTCGCTGTCTTCACCGATGTATTCAAGCAACCATGCGACCGTTAGAATATCGGCATCTGGGCAGTTCGGGGTGGGGCCCGGACGGCGTGCCTCAGCATTTGGGAAGTGAGCCTCATAAAGCGTTTTTATCATCTTTTGAAACACCCGTGCAACCTGCTTGAGGGTGCGGGATTTATTTTTCAGTTGCAACGCAATGCGTTCTAAAGTATACTGTAAATCCATCCTTATGCCTCCTTTTGTTTCTTGACTTATAGGATAACATAAGGATGGATTTATTCAGACAGAAAAGGCGTGCACTGCTTTTTCGTCTGGGCAACACTTAGATATTTGTGAAATCTAAAATAACAATCAGTTAACTGGCACAAGTCGTCAAACTATAGTAATTCTATACAATAGTTTGGACAATTTTATGAATTAAGATGACAATAAGCAGAAAAAAGGGTATCCTTTCAGAATAAACCCAACCATTTTGAAAGGAGATTTCTAATGGACCCTCTTTCCCGCTTAGAATACATGTTATCAGAATTTAGACCGTTATTCAAGTATAATAACTTTGATCATTTTCAGACTTTCGTAGAAGGTTTGATAAATACGCCCGATCGTGGCACGATGACCCAAGTCTATCTATCAACAGATCCCTCAACAACGTATTGGTGTCTGCCGAAGTTTCTCTCGCGTGGTGTCTGGTGTGTTGATCAAGTGGCCTCATCTCTGAGGTGCCAAGTGCAAAGAGTTTACGGCACGGGTGTCTACGTCTATGATGAAAGTTATACGACGACGAATGGCACTCAACAAGTTGGGACGCATTTCTTCAGAAATACCCGGTATCAGAAACGCAACAAGAACCCATCGAAGTTTCATCACGGACACGAGTTTGGTGCGATCGGTTGGTTGGCAGAGACCGCTGAAGGCACTCGTCTGTTTCCCTTAGCTGCCCGGCAGATGGATCCGAAAAGCACCACCGCTAACAGTTTTGCCGTGCTGAAGCATTTATGTGGTCTGATGCCCCCGGGTCTTATCATTTTCGATAGAGGTTTCAACAGACGCAAAGTGTTTACAGAGGTGCTCGCACAAGGACATCATTTACTGTGTCGCGCAAGGTCAAATGCTGTGTTCTTTCATATACCGAAACAACCGAAGCACCCAAAGAAAGGCAGACCGCGCCGGTATGGTAGCCGTGTGTCGCTGCCGCATCTGAAGTATAGAGCCCTCGTCGTTGATAATCAGACGCTTTCTGTCACAGATAAAGTCGTCCGAACAAAGATGTGTGCTGTCGATGTCAGGCTTGTTGTGATACGCAAGCGTCCGAAGAAGTCGAAACCGTATCGGTATTTTTGTGTATTCACCTCGGATTTACAACGTCCGGTAGAGGAACTGATCCGACACTATAGGAACCGATGGCAGATTGAAACCGCATTTCGGGACCTGAAAGAAAACTTCGGATTTGACTCCTATCAACTCCGAAACCCAAAGAGTTTGAACCGCTTCGTTCAACTGAGTTTGCTCGCAGCAAGTCTGACACAACTCGCTTTCAGAAGTCAAACACACCCAAGCGACGCGGAAACGCAGACAGACGCTGCGGTGCCTGACTTAGAAGCCGTGCTACTTGCGCTAAATATACACTGGTATAAACCGAAGTATCTTACACGCGGCTTGATGGTCGCTTATTTGCAGCACTCTCTAAAGTGCCAATATTTTTCTGCGAGTTACGATCTGATGCAACACTGAAAGAAAAACCCAAAAATCCTTGAAGATTCTACATGAAACGCGTCAGAAGCGCATTTTTTCATGATTGTTGAAAAATAACCTCTAAAAAGCAGTGATTTCTAACAGAATTTAGGCATAAAAGTGTCGTTAGAACGCAATTCTAACACCTGTTCGGAAGTCCTAACGGGAGGAAACTGCCCACCCTGGGGAAATCCTAAACTGAGAAACTGTCCAAACTACCTTGTTTTTGTCCAATAAGTGTAGGAAACCATACTCGCTCTAATCACGCACAAACCTACACACGCATTGAGAAAACAACACCTCAAAAGGTGGCAAAGAACTTCTACACACCTTTGAGAGAAAAAGGAAACCAAAACCACGATTTTTATCGCTTTTCCGGCACCAAAGAGTCCTTGAAAAAGTTGATGTCCAGTTATGATAAGGGTTTCAAAGGTAGGCTGTTGTGATTTGAGACCTTTTAACCCCTCTTGAAAGCAGATACGGACTCGGATTGATAGCCTTTCATTGATCAACTGGATCCCCATGTGCTTGGACGAAAACAAGGAAACTATTGTAATTCTATAGCGCACGCTTATTAAGAAAGGCAAGATTATGTCAATACAAGCAAATCCGTTGCCGCTGCGGCGGTTAGGACGAACGGAATTAGAGGTCACCTGTCTCGGTATGGGAGGCGCAGGACTCGGCAGAGGCGATGTCACCGATGATGAAGCAGTCGAGGCGGTACACCGAGCAATCGACTTAGGGATAAACTACCTTGACACCGCGCCACTCTATGGCGAAAGTGAGAGGCGGGTAGGACTTGCGCTCTCTGATGGAAACTGGCGGGAAAAAATTTATCTCGCCACGAAAACAGGCACACACCCTGAATGGCGCGGCGATTTTAGTGCGGCAGGCACGCGCAGAAGCGTCGAAAATAGTCTGCGGCTATTGGGGACAGACTATCTCGATGTCTGCTTAGTGCATGATCCAGACAGCATGGAACCTGTCGTGGCGAAAGGCGGTGCCTTGGATGAACTCCAACAGATGCGCGAGGAAGGACTGATTAAGTTTATCGGACTCGGGGTTCGGCAACACGAATTCCATAAAATTGCCATCGAAACCGGTGTCGTCGATGTGATTCTAACGTACTTGGATTACACGCTCCTGAGTCAAACCGCAAACGAATGGTTGATACCGCTTGCTGCCGAAAACGATATTGGAATTATCAACGGGAGTCCTATTGCGATGGGACTGCTCTCTGGCGTTGAGCCAGATGTGTCAGCCAGCAGTGTACACTTAGGCACTTATGATGCCGAAAAAGCACATCAACTCTGGCAGTGGGCAAATGACAACAACCAGAATGTACTGAATCTTGCGATTCAATTCTGTTTCCGACAACCGCGCATTGCAATGAGCCTGACCGGTTCTAAGAATGCAGAAGAGGTAGAACAGAATTTCGCCGCTGCGACGACCCCGGTTCCAGAGGATGTGTGGGAGCAGTTGGTAGTATTCTTGTAAACCAGTTTTTCAGTGGTTTGTCGTTCGACGTGCTGCATGAAGTGCAGTCAAGAGATCCACCTTCTCGCCATATCCATGCAGGGGTGTAATGGGATGACTGTATCTTACCGTCTGCGTACCAGACGCTTGCATAAGCGGATCCTTGTGCTTGCGATAGATGCTCTTCTGCGGCGGGTTGCCCGGGCTGCTCATGTGATGGCGTGTGGGGTGTCAAATCACTCCGTTTGTTTCAGTTCACCCCAGAGCGTCGTGAGTTTCGCCACAGGGGACACCGAGAGGGGACCCGCATGCCAGTGCGGGTCATAGTCGCCCCCCGGCTGATTCGTCAGGTTCGTCAGGTGACGGCTCCCCAGTAGTTCATAGCGATAGATCTCGTAATTGGAGAAGGGGTCGGTGTAATCGGCTTTCATAGCCAAAAGCACCGTCTCATCGGAACCCATCCAACAGGCAAAGGCGATCAGAGACACTTTGGGGAATTTGTGTACGCGGCGAAGCGTTGTTTGTACGTTCTGAAAAATGAGGGTCGTGGTGAGCCGCTGCTGTAAATCCGGCGTTCGTTCGGTTTCGGAATACATGATATATTTACCGGATGGCGACCAATAGGGGGCACCTCGAAAAAGGATATTCGGCCCTTTGGGGAGTGGGGTGAACCGTTTTTTGCGGTTCCCGTTGGCATTCATTAGCCATATATTATACCAAATTAACTTGATTAGAAGTCTTTTGATCAAGTCAGCATTGCGAGGCACAGGGACCTCGCGCTACAAATGGGGTTAATTTGGTATTATCCCCCTCCGGTGCCACCTCCAGTTCATACGCGATCTGGTGACCATCTGGCGACCAGTCTGTTCGGTACGCCCATCCCACCCTATCACCGATGTCCGTTAATTGTTTCAGAAGCCCGGTTTCTAAGTTCAGCACATAGATATCATAGGCACCACCACGTCTACTACGAAAGGCGATGTATTTGCCATCCGGCGATATGGATGGGTCTGTGTCGGTCGGGTGATTCTCCATAAAGGTCTCCGCTTTGCCTGTTTTGAGATCGAGAATATAAAACTCCGCGTTCTCTTCTGAACCGTTTCCCCGTGAGTGGTCTCTCTGAAATAAGACTTGTCTGCCATCTGGGAACCACCGGGGGAGCGTATCAAAAAAAGCGGGGTCTGTGATTCTGCGGACATTGCTGCCATCATCGTCCATCAGATAGATATGAAAGCCGGTATCGCCGTTGCGTTTAGAGGAAAAGACGATTTTGGCATCTACACGGGTGAGAGCGGGACCGAACCCGAGCAGTAGATACAGCGCGATTGCGGCAGCGCATACGGCTTTCCATTGTGTCGAGAGCATCTGTGTCCTCCTTGTGAGACGCACGGAGGGCTTGAGAAAGCCCTCCGTGCATGAAAAATCAGTGTCAAGATTAGTTCCTGGGAATGGTATAGGTGTCACTCCCCTCATCCATGCACTCCTCCGGCTCCGCGTTTCTTTCATTGTTTATCGCCCAAACGGTCGCTCTCGTATAAACTTCGAACGTGTCGCCTTCCCGCCATCCATTGCCCAAGGTATAGGAATTCGAGTAGTTCATCGTAACTTTGGCATCGCCTGCCGCGACGGTCCCTTGTGAGCGTTCCGGTTGCGGGTTGAATACATCTTCTGCCACGTTACCATTCGCTTGGAGTCGACTCACTTTGAACCCAAAGCTAAATATATAAGACACACTGGGCGCGTCATCACCGCCTGTGTGCTCGATCGAGGCAAACGATGTAGCCGATGCCGTCTGACCGTTCCAGCTACACGATGTGACGGATGCCGTCAGAGATGCTGCAGTCTCCTGACAGGGTGTGTAGACGGTCACAGAGTAAGAATCCGTGTCCGTCAAGAAGACATTATTCTCTGGATCATATTGGTAGGCAACCGCCTGAATCGTATAAGTCGTCCCGTCGGAACTCCCGGGGAAGTCCGAAGAATTGGGCGAGAAATAGGCACTTGTACTCGGCCCCCCGGAAATGCTTTGCTGAACGTCGTCAATATACCAGTAGACGTATAAATACGGGGGGTCTGGCTCGACATAAGCCGTGTGGTAGAGGTATCCGCTGTAGTCTTCATAGCCTCCATAGGAGGGATACATCTGACTAATCTCAAAGGCTTCACTGGGGGTTAGAAACAAGAAAAAAAGAGAAAGAATCGCCGTAGCGATGATTAACGACTTGTGCTAATTAATCTTGTCTTCATAGATATTTCCTTATGCGAGAACGAGGTCTTTGAGTTTCATCAAAGGGCGTCCGAGGCATTGATTTACGAAAGCACCGAGAAGACAACTACCGAACTTATTGCTCATACGCGTTAGCAACCCCCAATGCTTCAAGGCACGAACCCGAGAAACATGAAACTGTTCTGTGAGTTGACCGATTGTCGTCTCAATACGACGACGCATCCGCACCTGAAGTTTGCGAAAACTCTCAGGATACTGTTGCTTTTGATTTCTTTTCAGCGTCGGTAATAAGACGGTTGCTTGGGTTTCGATGAGTTCTGCCTGAAGTTGTTGAGAGATATAACCTTTATCGCCAAGAACAATCGGATACTCCCCGCGTTCAGCAAGCAAGGGTAACACGTCTCGATCATCTCTATTAGCAGAGGTAATGCCGAAGTCAATAGGCACTCCGTTAGCTGTCGTTATCAATGTTCCGCGAAAACCGAAAAATGTTCCCAGGCTTTTCGTCGCACAGTTTCCATAAGTCGCGAGTGTTCCAGTGCCATCCGCCCACTTGAAATCAGACTTTGAAGCATTCGCACGTTTGAAATCGCAGACAGGGATCGGAAAAGAATCAACGATAAAGACATCTGCCTTTGGCAAGCAGTTCGTCAATGCCTGACGGATGACTTCACTCGCTGTAGAAAGGTTCCTTCGCCGACGATTGAAACGCGACCGCTCCGGTAAACCGGGAAAGACGGTTTTTAGTTCTGCCTTGATGCGTCGATACCCCGAGTTCTCGCTGTCTTCACCGATGTATTCAAGCAACCATGCGACCGTTAGAATATCGGCATCTGGGCAGTTCGGGGTGGGGCCCGGACGGCGTGCCTCAGCATTTGGGAAGTGAGCCTCATAAAGCGTTTTTATCATCTTTTGAAACACCCGTGCAACCTGCTTGAGGGTGCGGGATTTATTTTTCAGTTGCAACGCAATGCGTTCTAAAGTATACTGTAAATCCATCCTTATGCCTCCTTTTGTTTCTTGACTTATAGGATAACATAAGGATGGATTTATTCAGACAGAAAAGGCGTGCACTGCTTTTTCGTCTGGGCAACACTTAGATATTTGTGAAATCTAAAATAACAATCAGTTAACTGGCACAAGTCGTATGATTAGGGTTTTAAATGTGCGTGGCATTTTCAGTTCCTTTCGTGTATAGCGGGCTGGTTTCCAATGATACCTGTATTTGTGATACAATAGAAAACCAGTGCTGTCATTCTCGTCTAAAACTCACAACGACATTGCTATTCACGGTATTGGCGTGTTGTAGTACCGATGCCACATCACAAATGCGTTCGTCATGAGAGACATTATATCAATTCTGAAATTAATTGTCAAAAAAATGCGATTTTTGACACAGAGTCATTCGGTTTCCCATTTTCACGAGACCCGATAACTCCTGATTGAATTGCGGGTTCACTCCCGATTTTTGGGCGTAAGCGACACACCGAGACGCTCACGGACGACTTTTCGTATCTTGTTCCGCCGAGACTTTACAGTATTTGGCGGGATCTTCAGCACGGCTGCTGACGCAGCCTCCGTCAGTCCCTGCAACCACAATTCAAAGACTTCTACGTAAATGGATCCCATATCTTCAACGACCTCCCGGATTTCATCAATCAGTTTATGTTGGTGACGCTCCCGCAGGTATCGTTGCATTTCTTGATGAGCGGCATAGTGTTCTTCAACATATACCTTTGCGATGCTGTGTTTTTTGGCATCCTCAAGGAACGCTTTGCACTTGCTACGCGCGACCTGCTTCATCCACTGTTCTGCGGATTCTATGTCATCTGCTTGTCGGCGGAGGCACCGTACAATCGCGAGGCGGGTCTCTAAATAGACATCCTCTTCCGCATCAACATTCCGGATTTCATAATGGATGATGGTCTTCAGCAGCCCCTCATATTTCTTTATGAGGATTGTGAGTGCGTCAGCATCATCTTCGTTCTGAATGCGCGCCAGCAATATTGCATCCCTCGGATATTTCTGTATGAGGGCTGCAAGTGCGTCAGCATCTCCGCTCTGAATGCGTGCCAGCAATATTTTATCTGAGAGATTCGTGAGATTTTCCGTCCCCATTCATACAGCAAGACCTTGAAAAAGGCAGAAAAGGTCACGGTGATGCAAAAAACGCACTTTTTTTACAGAAATTGTAGGAATTCCTTATTCTGATGCACAAAAAATGTCGGGGTTAGAAACCCCTCCCACAAATATTGCAGTGGATTTGTAGGGGTGGGTCTGTCCTTGTAGGGAAAGATATGTATCAATGGCATTCAATGTGCGTTCAGCGAGAGGTTAAGTTTAAATCACCACCTAACGATTCTTTAAAGACCTAATTTTTTAGGGGAATTCGTGCATAATCAGAAAAAAATGAAAACCAAAAGACTCTGATTACGATGCAGGGCTATTTAGTTTTCGGTTTTTAGCCCGATTTTGGACCCCCCAGGCCCGGTAGGCGCGGTTTGCAACCGCGCCGGACTTGAAAAAGAGGATCCAAAAATTTAGACAATCCGAGAATTTGTTTAAAACTAAATGCCCCTGGATTACGATGTTGACGTAGCATCTGTTTTGTGCTATATTTGTTAGTATGGAATAGATAGGGAAAGGGAAATGAAAAGAAAAGGGTTTCGATCTACTCTCAGATCAAAACCCTATAGCGGGGAGGTTAGATAACCTTAATGATGAAATTTCAGGGAAGGGTTGCATTGGTAACTGGTGGGAGCCGTGGTATTGGAAAGGCAACTGCCTTCAAACTTGCGAGTGAAGGGGCAACTGTCGCCGTCCACTATTCCCGATCAGGTGTTGAAGCGGAAGATGTCTGTGTTGAAATCTACGGTGAATATCGACAGAAAGCACTACCTTTTCAAGCCGATATTTCAGACAGAGAAGCCGTAAACAGAATGGTTGCTGCAGTAACAAAAGAACTCGGCACAATTGAATTGTTAGTCAACAATGCTGGAGCTGTAGGGGATATGACGTTTGAAGAGCTTACACCCGAACATTGGGATCGGATCGTCGCGATTAATCTGACGGGTCCCTTCAATGTACTGTGGGCTGTCAAACCGGGGATGATTGAGCGGCAGTTTGGACGTATCGTCAATGTATCGTCGATTGCGGCATTGGCAGTCCGTCCGAATCAGCTGCCTTACGCAGCAGCGAAAGCCGGGGTTATCTCACTGACGAAATCGTGTTGTGGACCGCTTGCACCGCATAACATCCGCATCAACTCGGTTGCGCCGGGGGCAATTGCCACGGATATGCTTAGTGAAGTCTCAGCAGAAATGGTGGAGCAGCTTCGCTCGACGACCCCGCTCGGCAGGCTCGGTGAACCGGAAGAGATGGCAGATGTGATAGCGTTCCTCTTGAGTGAGGAATCGAGTTATATGACAGGATCAACTGTGATCGCGAGTGGAGGCAGGATTCTCATACCATAGGCACGAAAAGATTAGAAGAACAGAACTTACGCAAATTTAGCGCGCGGCGCGAGATTTTTTTATTTTTAACCCCCTAAATCCCCCTTATCAGGGGGACTTACAAAACAACTGCATAAGTCCTAATTTTTTAACATTTTACAAGAACAATGCAAGAATTGTATCGCCAATTTCCAAATCAAAGGCGACGAATGTCTGCTGGTTTCCCTCACAGAAAAATGTATTGCACTGAAAATCGCGTCGCGAATGAACTTCGCGCAGGTCCCACCCATTGACCTGAATATGGCGTATCGGTACGTCAATAACAAGCGTAAAGTTTGCTGTTGGAAACTGAGTGGAGAGATTAATCTGCTGTTGTTCTTCCATCACTGTAATGTCGGTGAGTTCGCGTGCCATCCAGTAGTGTCCGATCTCTGAAGTTTTCATCCAAAGCGTTTTTGTGCCATCCGGATCATAATTGTCGAGTCTTGCCTTAACAGTCTTCAATATGTCAAACCCACATTTTTCACCGTTGAAATAGAACCCGGGCCAATGTCCGACGAGGACACACGGAAGTTCTTTTTCGAGAATCGGTGGCAAGCGACCCCCTTGTAAATCTTCCGTGATAAAGCGGTCGGCATCGCCTAAATCGTAGCCTGTCCATCCACCGAACCAGTCACCAGCACACGCGACAATACTGGCAATTGCAATTCCCTTCTCCTTTTCAGCATACCAGATAGGCACATCAGGAAGTTCATCATGTTTGAGCCAGAGGAAATAGAAAGGACGCGGGTTGTTATTGACATGTTGAGAGGCAGTTAGCACGGCTTTCGCATACGCCGCCTCCTGACGTTTTCCGAAGGCACCCGGGCTGGTTACACCTTCGCACGGGATGCCGACATTATCAAGCATTTCCATCGCTGTGATGATATAGTTTGTGAGTCTATCATCAACAGGCGGATCCACCCATTCCACCTGTTCCCACGCTTCAGTGAGCGTGAATGTGTCCAAATCAACGACAGCAGTGTGGGTGAGCATCTCCGGTGTCAAATCGAAACTGGGCCAAATAAGTTCTCGGTAGACTCGCAGCCATGCCTGATACTCCAGTGTTGAAAAATCGGGAAATCCTTCATCAACGCGTCCCATTCCGGCGGGGAAGGGAATAAGGCTGAATTTGCCTTTCACGCCGTTCTCCCAACACCACTCTGCCCATTCTGCTGCAAAATCTGCGGGGATTGTTGGTGGTATTTTTTTTAGTTGACCGGCGTTACCTTCCCAGCGGTCAGGTGGAACACCGGGCTGATGCCGTGCTTTCCATGCGTGTCGTTGTTGTATCCAATAGTAAGTGAGGTTGATTACCGGACAGGAATCGTCAACGATAAGGGATAGAGGGGTTCGTAACAGCGGGTTGCAAACAGTGACGTTCATAATTGTGTATCCGTAAGTATGGAATGGAAGCGTATCTTTAAAAGCACCTGCTAAGGCTAAATCTCCTGGAGACAACTTCTAATATAAGGCACATCATCCACCCACAAACTATCAACACCACCGGATTTCTGTGGTGAGACCGCCCAAGCAACATCCTTTGCAGTCTGAATAAACCCGGCTTCCACAACAATCCCGTTGGCGTGCAGTTGCTTGACTTGGCGTGTAACAGCGTGCGTGAAAGTGTTATAGAGACCAAAATGGTTAATCCCGCTCCACCCTAAAATGATGCGATTTACATTGATCGCGGTGGCAGCCTTGAGGAAATTCGCCATCGGGTTGATGAGAATCGCGCTCGTCTGTAATCGGGGTTCTAAACGTTTGGCATCAACAAGTAGATGCTTCTGAAGGTAAAAAGTGAGAATACTGGTGAGGTGGACGACCTCAAAATGCCGAACCCGTTCTACGATGATAGGGAGCACTTCCGGTACGTCTGTCTTCGGCTCAATGAAGCACGGCATCTGATGCTCCCGTGCAAATCGGAGAGCATCATCAAGGTGTGCAACCGGTTCATTAGAGGTTCCCATTGTCAACTGTTGGACTTCTTTCCAAGTGAGTTTACTGAGGGGTATTGCACATCCGGTGGCTTTCCGAATATTATCTTGGTTGAAGCCGACATGGATCAACACAGGTTGCTTGTCTTGGGTGAGACAGACATCAAACTCATATCCATCGGCACCGTCTGCCAATGCCTGCTTAAAGGAAGCAAGTGTATTTTCCGGTGCGCGTCCCATACCGCCGCGATGTGCTAAGAGTTGAATCTGCATAGTTATTACTCAACCAATTTCTGCTGGATGTTCGCCTAAACTTAACAACGCTCTTCGCAGATTTACTCGTTGGGAAAGATTCATATTCAACACCTCAACTGTCGCTCTACCTGCTCGTGTACGCCCAATAATAACCAGGAGGTCTTCACTCCATATAAAATGGCGATGCCATTGTTTTAGACGTGGATTAAAAAGGGGGACCACAGTCCTGTTTGTGGGTCATTAGCATGCGTTTTAGTGTGTTTATGAATATTGCACCGTGGGCATGCCCACGCCAAATTATCAAGCGTATTTTCACCACCAGCACTTTGAGGGATGATATGATCACAGTGAAAAGGAGAGGTAGCGAAACTATCGGGTGCCTGACAGTATTCGCACAATCCATTGGCACGCTCCCGCACGTGACGGCGAATGGCTAGAGAAATACGCTCAAAAGGCATTGATCTGTCCTACTCCTCTTTCCGCCTTGTACTTTTAGAACAATCTTCTTGAGCAGTATCTTCAAGAAATTGAGGTTCATCAAAGTGGGATACGAATAGTCCCAACTCTGCCATAATGTCCATTACAGGTTTTTTCCAACGTTGCACTAAGATAGCCAACGCTTCCAGACGCTTGACGTTCATAACATCCAGCCGCCTCACCAGTTCTTGATACTCCGGCAGTTCGTCATCAGTGAGGGTTTCATCATCAGATTTGCGCCGCAACTGCCAATACCGCCGATGTTCCTTTTCTGGCAATTGCGAATTTTTCCTTATAAATGCCAAAATAGCAGCATCCGAGGCATCGGGATTAACATCTTCACCTATCACTGCTTCCCGCTGTCGCCGCCATTCTGTTAATTTTCGAGTGAATTCATCTAATTCAATAGGCGATAACTGTTTAACGCTATGCAGCAAATGTTCAACCTTTAGTTCCGTTGAATTCTCAATACTTGCCATCACTATTCCCTCCTTGGTAGTTCAATAGGCGTTTCTGGCACCCCTCGCGCCTACCAGTAATGTCTATATGCTATAAGTTTACTAAAGTTTGGACAATTCGCGTCGCGTGCAAGTTGAGTTTTCAAAGGTCTAGGTATTTTTCCGCGAGTTTCACACAGTCTTTGGAACTCCAAGAAAAAGACCGCACTCCAGCCAGAGCCATTCAGTTCTCCCATTTTTTGGTCAAGTTTTCACCCCAGACCCAGTAGGTGTGGTTTTGCGGCGTACTCGCCCAAATGCGATCTGCATTCCCAACCGCACCGGATTTTAACAGAAATCTTGTATACCACGAGCCACCTCTTTAGTCCCAGAGGGTTTATTTGCTTGGGTATTTCTTCAGCATCTGTGTAGAAACATACATCAACCAAAAACCCAGGTTCCCCAGAGGGGCGACATTTGTAGAGACGCTGCTACAAAATACCGCTAAATCCAATATGTTATCGGATACACTCAAGAACGTAGTGAAACCCAACTTCATACCGTCAGAGGCACGGATACTTCAGACCCCTCTTGAGTCCTGTAAGGTTTATTTGCTTGGGTGTTTCTTCAGTATGTTTATAGAAAGGCATTGAAAAAAATAATCTAACCCTGTAAGGGTGGCATGTTTATATTCGCTGCTCCCAAAACGCTAAATTGACACCTATGGTGCGGTTTTGCGGTGTACTCACCCAAATTTGGTTTCCCACACGCGGAAACCAAATTTTGCTTCGCAGTGAGAATGCTTTACATTTGCGATCTGCATTCCTAACCGCACCGGATCCTCAATAAAAAGGCGCGAAACCCGATAATTCCTTAAAACTGAATGGCTCTGGTACTCCAGCGGAGTGCTATTGCTTCGCAATGAGAATAGAAAACGGTGTATCCACCCTCCCGCACTTTCTTCGGCTTGCTATGTGTCCTGAAAGGAGATGCTGCATCTCTAAAACAAATACTGAAAATTGTCCAAACTTCAGTATAAGTTTAACACAGATTTCGGTAGACTGCAAGGGGGTGTGTAAAGTTTTTGGCGGCCTTTTATGCGGCCTCCTGTAGTTTTTGTGTATCCCAATATGCGTCAAGTGATTGATTCTTTAACAAACATCTCCAAAAGAGTATTGCATTTATCCCGGGTTTGCTCCATCGCATGCCTGCCTGTTTACAGCGTTCAGCGACAACATGTTTACAAGCACTCTCAATGACTCCACTGCCGATCTGATATCCTTTTTCGTTGAACGTGCGATACTGCATGCGATGGGCATGTTTTTGAAAATAACCGACTTCTCTTTTAAGGACATCTGCTATGGAAACTGGGTTTTGTGTCTCCAAAGCCCGGATACGTGCGACGACTTTAGAAGTCTCTCCATTGTAAAGAGGTGTTTCAGTGGTATCCACCCAAGTTTCGATGGCCTCCCGGTCCTCTTCTCCGAAGGCTTGCTTAGCGACATCATATAAATGCGTCTTGGCATGCATATAGTCAACGATTTCAGTGGCACCCGGAAAGTATTCATCCGCTAAGTTCCATATCCACGGTGCCCCATCACCTATCACAACGACTTCTTCGTCTGCGATCGTTTTTTCGTCTTGATAAATGCCGGTCTGCGTTGCTAAATCTGCGAGTTGGTGGCGAAAATCCGCCACACCGCTCCGGGAGGCGACATACCGCAGGCTCGGTGGGCGGATTTTCATCACCGATGTCGCGTTTTGATGCGGATAATCTTTACCGATGCTGCCGACTTTAACCTCCTGCCATCCAACAGGTGAGTTCGTCTGGCACCCATCACAACTGACATACCACCGCTCACCGACATCCAGAGATGCTTCGGCAATATAATCAGAGACCGACTCACCTGATGACCACGCCTGAACTTTCTGATGCAGCGTCGTATGGCTAACTTCAATGCCTTGATGTTTTAACTCCGCTGCGGCAGCGCGATAATTCAACTGTGCAGCGAGACGCATCATCGCTGCAGCAACTCTTTGCGTATACCTTCCCTTGAGGTGTTGCTTCGCCTCCCAAGGCACATGAATAGCCCCACATTGACACTTATACTCCCATCTCGGCAGACGCAAAACACCACACAGCGTTGTAAAACTCCGGCTTCTTTGCCGATACCGACGACTTCGCCCTTGACACTCTCGGCACACGACAGACTTTCGAGTCATATCCGGGGCGTTGGCGAGTTCAGAAAGGATACCCTCTGAAAGTCTTTGTCCCCACGAAGCAAGAGCCGCAGAGACTTGCTCCTCTACATCGGAAATCAGGACAGACGGATCGCCTGTCAGGTCTTCAAAAATCTTTTGGACTTCTTCGTTAATCTTTGCTACAATGGAAGGCATGGTATTCTCTCCTTGAAAAATATAATATCTTAGAGAGAATACCATTCTCTACTACAAACTTCAACCCCTAACTCACCAAAAAATCAGTGCCAAAAACTTTACACACCCACTGCAAGGTGCTGTGAGTGAAACAGGTGCCGCCTTAATTCAATCCTTCTTATGCCACATCCGCTCGAAGTTATCCTGTGGGGCAAAACCTAAGATACGTTTTGTTTTGACATTCGAGAACTGCTGATGCGGTAAATCTGCGAAGATGTTAAAAATCTCACAGCGAGACGGGAGTTCTGCCAGATCAATCTCCAAGCCGAGTCGGAATGCTTCACCCGCGTCCCGCCAACTGACAGAAAACGGGTTGAGATCGCTACCTTCAGTAATGTCTTCGTGCTCTCGGAAACTCAGGAACAGGTAGCAGAGGACATAGATATCGTAATGCTCGGTGAAGACCTTACAGATTTCCTGTCCCAACCCTTTCGTCAACGGATAGAGTCCGGTGCTTGTGTGGGGTGGAACATCTGGGTTAATCTCATAGTCGTAAGTGGTATAATCATCACCTTGAATGGTGAAATGCGGTCCTGTGTTGATGACACGACGGATCCCGTGTTCCACAGCGGCGCGCATCATGTTATAACACCCACGCGTGCTGACATCAAAAGCCAACTGTCTGTCGTGCCGGAGCACGGAGCAGTTGAGAATTACGTCCATTCCCTCAACGGCGCGCATGACCTGGTCCAACGAACCGACATCAATATGCATCGATTCATGCTTGGTTTCAATGTCGTTGATATCCGTAACGCGCAAGGTATAGTAAGGCTCCAACGCCTTGACGACATGCGGTCCAAGATAACCGTTACCACCTAAAATAAGAATTTTCATCGCTATGCCTCCTTTGCCTGTGATGGAGCGAATTGCGGCTCAAACTTCAGATGTCCCTTGGCTTTCCCAATCAAGAAACGGGAACCCGGAAACTCTGACTGGACATGAAAGATTCGCCACGGCGATGAAGACTCAAGCGCGCCTTGGAAAGCGGAGACGGCATCGTTCATCTCAAGCCACATTGAATCGTATTCGGCGGTTGCCGCGGCATCAGCAGTGATAAGATTACCGAGGCGGAGGCATGTCACGTTGATTTTACCTTCGCGGCCGAATTCTCTACACGTAAACTCACCGAGATGCTTTGAAAGCACAAAACTATCGACTGACGGACGCGGTCGCCAACTCTCTGTGACTGTCCAATCTTCACCGTGTTGCTCGAAGAGGCGGAGCGTGCTTGCGTAAATAACGTGCTTCACGCCTTCCGCCGACGCTGCCATCAACAGGTTATAGGTGCAGCGCGTCTGGTAGTCGATACCGTAATTGTCGGGTTGATCGGCTTCAGCGAGGAGGTCGGGCGGTACCTCGGCGATGTGGATAATGGCATCCATACCGCGGACGAGTTCGTTGGTTGACTCGTCGTGCCCAAGTTCGCTTTGCACAAACGTTCCCTCAACATCCTCAACGGGATATAACTCTGTTAAGCGGAGCGCATGTTCTTCCGCCAATGCGCCTGCTACGTTGCGCGTCAGTTCGGAACCAGCAGAAGTAATCAAAATATTCATAAATTTTTAATTATCGGGTTTTTACGCCGATTTTTCCGTTGTCAAAAAGTCGGGTTTCCGACAAGGATAAACAACATCGGAGGAATTAAAGGTTTTGAATCCGGCATCTACTAACAATTGGACACCAAGCAAAAATTACGCTGTGTTCTATGTCTACAAAAGATTCTGTTTCGATTTTTCGGTTTTGACCATCAACTCGTGCTTTTTTTATCGTGTTCGGAGTTAAGTTGATCGTTAAAAAATCGGGTTTCCGATGAGGACAAGCAACATCGAGTGGTTAAAGGTTTAAGTGCCTATGGGTGCAGGACAAAAAACGATTTATGAACCGCTTCTACAAAGCATCTCGAATTTTTGCTGCAACGTTGTTGATTTCTTCCAGATCACCCTCGCTCGGTCGCCATGGTAACCGTAGTGGATCATCTTCCCACCGCGGAATCAGGTGCAGATGGAAATGGAAAACGGTTTGAAAGCCTGCAGCTTCATTCGACTGAAAGAGGTTAAGCCCATCAGGATTTAATGCATCTCGGATAGCATTTGCGATCGGAATCGCGGCTTGCATAATTTTGGTGCCGACCTCTATAGGCATATCAAAGATATTTCGATAATGCTGCTTCGGTATCACGAGCGTATGCCCTGGGTTTGCGGGGGCAATATCCATAAAAGCGAAAACGTGCTCATCTTCATACACTGTCGCTGCCGGAATCTCACCAGCAATAATCGCACAAAAAATACAATCCATTACATCGTTTCCTTAGACTAAACTTGAAAGATATTTTAGCAAATTTGATGTAGAAAATCAATTGGAAACTTGTCTTAAAAAATAGAAATGTGCTATATTTATTTTAGATGGAACAACACAGGCAAATCGTGTTGGTAAAAAAATATAGAAATCCAAAAGCAAAGGAGCGCAAAAATGAAACAAACCTTCACGCCTTTACTCATAGCAGCACTTGGTATTTTTGCCAGTCTTATCCTCTTCTCAAGTTGCGCCAGCAAAAACACGAAAATCGAGAAATCTGAAACGCGTGCAGTCGAGGAATTCAAAATGCGTTCTGAAGATGGACAAAGTGTCCACTCAAACACTAAGGCAAAGAAACCGAAAGAAGATTTCATCATCGGATTCAATCCGTTCAAGGACGACCCGGATAACCCCAGTCCACACAATCCACTTGTAAAGAAGTTTGGGGATATTCCGCAAGTCCGGACTTATATCCGGCTACAACGGAAATATCTAAGTGGGAAACCGCTCACAATTGATGAGGCAATAGAGCTCCACACTGTCGACCTCTATCTGTATCAACACAAAGGCACGAAAGCGTGGCTAAAATATCTAAAAAAACATAAAAGGCACCTTGAGGCGAGTGGGAGGTTAGATGAATTTGAATGGAAGTATACTGGGTCAACAAGCACCGATTATACCCGTAAAGGCTACACGATCAAAACGCATACCCACCCCGATGGTAGCAAAACCATATACGATTCTCGTGTGAAAGGTAGTGTGATAGAGGTCCCGCCACAAGCGGAATCCCCGTACACAGACGATACGAGTAATGAAAAACCTTGACGGATTTTAAAATTAGGGAGTGCAGTAGGTACGCGCGAACGGACAGAGATTTTGGCGGGGTTTCAGGGATTTACGGGGTCTGCCGTAGCATTCCCCGTTTGTTCAGATTTTTCCGCTATTTTCGTTTCGGGAGGGCGTTGATAGCATACCATAGCAGCGTTGCAAGGGTACGGTGTCCATAACTTCTCGACCGCGAGCGTCTATAGTGAGCACTACCATGCCTGCATCCCATGGCATTATAGAGTGTGGTTTTTTTGACACTTACCAATTTTAAGGCTTTCAAAGCCGCTAATTTTGGCATTTCTCAATCCTCCAAATGTTCCAATTTGTACAATTAATGCAAAAAGATACACATCGGGTACAAAAATAGGTGTGGAAAATTCCACCTGTCTACCCATCACCATAAAACTACGAACAACCTCTAAATATTGAGTTCAGACGCATAACATCAGAAAAAGTTTAGGCAATATCACATTATTATAGATAACGCGTTGTGCTAATTAACTTTTAGTATATTTATACTTCATATATTTGTCTTATTTGCGTTTCAGATTTGGCAACTTCTTCGCCTTCTATCACTTTTCTACGAGAAGAGGGGACCAACAGCATAGCAGCAGAAAAAGTAGATCCCAAGTTCGCCACACAATATCTAAACAATCGTGAAAATTAATAAAACTATAACTTAACTCACACAAGTCGTAATATAAACTTTGAGAATAGTACAACCCGTCGAGTTACAACAGAAATTCGACCGCTATGAAACTTTTGAAAATCGCCTCTCAGACCTGTTGCAGCTTGACTTATCTGCCAATTTCCAGAGAACCGAAAATTCTGTTGTTTTCTGTTGTGTCTGATTTTTTGTTATTCTCTCAGCACAGCATTCATAAACAGGATCATACGTCGTAATATAAACTTTGAGAATAGTACAACCCGTCGAGTTACAACAGAAATTCGACCGCTACGAAACTTTTGAAAATCGCCTCTCAGACCTGTTGCAGCTTGACTTATCTGCCAATCTCCAGAGAACCGAAAATTCTGTTGTTTTCTGTTGTACGCGATTTTTTTGTTATTCTCTCAGCACGGCATTCATAAACAGGATTATACGTTTTTGATGCTGTGTAAGAAAGGCCCTAAATCTCCCTTAGGCTATCTGTTAAGCAAGTTTCAATATTAAATTTATGTTTTTGATCACGATATCAGTTGGAAGATTGGAAGTATGGAAGCCGGGAAGATAACGAACACAGCGTTTCTTGTAGTCTTCCTGTTTTCCACCCTGCCTCAAAACCTAAAATCTATTTCTTAATATTGCTTATGAAAACCATCAAAATAAAAATGGTATTAGTACCACATCGCTTTATTGACGACGTTTTGCAACGGCTCACCCTCAACAAACCGACGCGCGTTTTCCAAGAAAATCTCAAACCGCCGTGCTTTAAGGTTCTCCGCATCTTTGACAGCGATATGTGGCGTTATCAACACATTGGGTAACTGCCACAACGGACTTTCGGCAGGCAACGGTTCAACTTCAAACACGTCCAAACCGCAACCCGCAATGATACCTTGTTCGAGTGCTGAAACGAGGTCAGCGAGTTTCGTCGTTTTACCGCGACCGATGTTAATGAAGTACGCCGTCCGTTTCATCCGAGCAAAACGGTCTTTGTGCCACATCCCCTCGGTTTCGGGTGTGTGCGGTGTCGTGATTATCACAAAATCGGCAAGTGGAAGGAGTGTGTCCAGTTCTGCGGAATCGTGTTTCTCTACAAAAGGCACCTCGTATTCCCACCGCGGATCAACACCGATAACCTTCATCCCGAATTCGTTACAGAGTCGTGCGGTCTCATGCCCGATACCGCCAACGCCGACAATCAACGCCGTCGCCTGCGTGAGGTCAATGTATCCACTTTTGCGTGCATCTTTGTCCCAGACTCCTCCACGTTGTGCATCCATATAATAGGGCAACCCACGCGAAAGCGCAAGCACGAACATCATGATATGCTGTGCGATATGGTCGTTGTAGATACCGCGTGGATTACAGACGACGACCGGATGTTCAATCAGCGCGGGATAATAGTAGCCCGGGAAGGGACCTGCGGCGGGGTTCTGCAACCATCGTAGGTTTTTCGCTAACGGTAGTTGTTCAGGGGACACCCAACCGTAGATAGCATCTGCACTGGGAAAGTTTTCCGCTACTGCTTCGTCTGTCTCCGGTAAGACGACAGTATATGCGGGGAGTTCGTTCTGAAGGCGTTCAGCCCATTCGTGTGATTCCGCGTTCTGTGGCGGCATGATTATGAGTTTTGGCACGGGTTGTGTTCCTCTCTGTCGTTTTATGCCTATTGTAGCACAGCGACATCAGAAAATCAAGGTTTGTGAAAAAACGCTTGAACTCCTGCTGGATTTCGGTATAATAAAGGCATTAACAACCGATCAAAAACCCAATTTGACATTTTGAGAAATATTATGTCCTCGCCACTCAAAATCAACTTTGACAAAGGCACTCTCATCCTACAGAATGTCCCAGAGGCACTCGAATCGCAGCTGCCAGACCTCCGTTGGGATGAGCGCACCCTCACCTTTCGAGCCCCCGCCTACCACTATCGACACATCGTCTCGCAGCTGCGCGCACATGATATCACCTATCAGGACACAGCACGGCAATTTACAGTCGAATCTTTCGCGCACCAAAAAGCGATTTCGCCTTACCCCTACCAGACCGAGGCGATTGATGCATGGCACGCCAACGGCAAACGCGGGGTCGTAAGCCTCCCTACGGGTGCCGGTAAAACCTTCATCGCAATTTTACTCATCGCCGATACGCAACGCCCGACACTCGTACATGTACCGACGATTGATCTCATGCACCAATGGCACACTGTGTTGACAGAACACTTTGAACAAGAAATAGGACTCTACGGTGGCGGTCAGCACGAATTACGAGATATTACGGTGACGACCTATCAATCTGCTGTCATGCACGCGCCGCATTACGGAAATCGGTTCGGCTTCGCCATTTTTGACGAATGCCACCACCTACCCGGGGAACAGTATCAATACGCTGCGATCAGTAGTATCGCCCCTTTTCGGTTGGGGTTGACAGCCACACCTGAACGGGTTGATGGGAAAGAGAGCCGACTCTATGCCCTCGTCGGTGAGTGTTGTTACGAGGCGAAGGTGCAGGAACTCTCTGGCAAAACGCTCTCCGAATACCGTGTTGTGACCATTGCCGTTGAGATGGAAGATACAGAACGAGTCCAGTACGAAGAGGCGCGTCGCATTTATTTAAGTTTCCTCAAACAAGCGAAAATCAATATGGGTACCCCGCGCGGGTGGCATACATTTCTCTGGAAAGCCTCACAATCCGATGAAGGACGCGTCGCCTTCAAAGCGTATCTCACGCAGAAGCAGATCAGTTTTGCCTCATCCACTAAACAGGAATGGGTGTGGAAACTGCTACAGAGACACAGCGGCGATCGGATTCTCATTTTTACGCAAGATAACGATACGGCTTACCAACTCGGCGCGCGTTTCTTTCTTCCAGTGCTAACACATCAGACGAAACTCAAGGAGCGGCACGCGTTTTTGAATGGATTTCGCGACGGCACTTATTCTATCCTCGTTACCTCGAAAGTGCTAAATGAAGGTGTAGATGTACCTGAGGCAAACGTCGCCATCATCGTCTCAGGGAGCGGGAGTGTGCGAGAACATGTGCAGCGGCTCGGACGCATCCTCCGAAAACGCGAAGGCAAACAGGCAGTACTTTACGAACTCATCTCCAAACAGACCGGCGAACATTTTGTCAACAAACGACGGAGACAGCACGACGCCTATCAGACAAAGTAGTAGGCACACTCCGTGTGCTGTAAAACCACAATACCATGCTCACCAAAGACTTACTCCAATACAAAATCCAGAAGGGGCAAATCCACCCACAATTTATAGAACCCACCGATAGCGAGCTGTTGGAGATAGCTGAGCAACTTATCGCTGTTTTTGAAACGTCGCCAAACGAGTCGCGCGCAACACTCTTGGAGTCGAGTAAGCACATAATTGACAGTACACCGGGTCCACCTATAATCAAGCGAGGACTTGAAAAACTTTTGTTAGACCGGACCGAGTTCGATACTTCTCCCAACGAAGAACTGATTGCGTTTCGGCACAAACTCTTTACAGAGACGAGCCGTCTGCTCTCACAAGAACAGTTTGAGGATTATGCAGATTATCAGCAGCATGTGCAAGCACAGTTTGACGAATCTGAACTCGGTGCCAAACTCTACGCGGATTTACCGAGCAGCCAACCAGTCTTGGCATTTAATACGCTTTCTGCCGAACGACTACTTCACCGCTACAATGCAGCGCAAGTGCAGGGGTTGCTTCTACATTGCAACGCGCTCACGCTAAAACTCGGCGATTCCATGACGGCTGAACTCCGGCAGTTATTCAAATACCTCAGATTCAACCAACTCCTCTCCACAATTCGGAAAGAAGGAGAACTATATCAGATTACGGTGGACGGACCGCTCAACCTCTTTTACAAAACAAAGCGTTACGGTATGAATCTGGCGAACTTCTTTATCGCTGTGTTGCATCAACCCAAATGGGAACTGACTGGGGAGATCCAATTCCGCAATAAACAGCGTTATCAGTTATCCCTTGATGAATCGTGTGGGATCAAACCGATTTCACAGCAGTTCCTCGCCTATATCCCCGAAGACATCCAACTTTTTCAGACAATGCTTCAGAATAAAACCGACGACTGGCAGATCCGTCCGGGAAGCCAATTCCTCCCCCTGGCAGGCGACTTCTACTGCTTCCCCGACTACCAACTCATCCATAAAAGCGGTGTGGAGACTGCCATTGAGTTGTTCCATCCGTGGCATCAAGGACATCTTATTGCGAGGCTCAACACGCTCACAGAACATCCTGAAGTGTCCCTCATCCTTGGTGTCTCAAAGGAGTTGGAAAAGAATCCCCTGATTGCAGACGCACTTGAGACATCCGAATATTTCTCGCAGTTCGGTTTCACGTTCCGAGATGTCCCGACTATGCGTACTTTGCTCCCGATCCTGAATTCGCTTGTGTAAAGTAGTGCGAAAATGTGAAATTCCAAAGCGTTTGTGGTATCCTGAAAAATGAACACTATAGAATTAAATCCCAATCTCAGCGCAGCACCATACGAGGTAGGACTTTCGGTAGAGCGGCTTGCATGTATCTCTGCCACCGCGCAGCGGTTTATTGATGACAAGCAACTTGCTGGCGCGGTAACGGTTGTGGCAAGGCGCGGCAAAGTAGCACACCTTGAGGCTCATGGCATGATGGATATTGCTGAGCACAAGCCGATGCGAAAAGATACCATCTTCCGTATTTACTCAATGACCAAGCCGATCGCTGCCGCTGCGGTGATGATGCTCTGTGAAGAAGGGAAACTGCAACTTGATGCACCAGTTTCAGTATACCTGCCGGAACTGGGAAGCTTGAAAGTCGCAGCAGCGGCAGATGCAGAAACACTCACACTCATTAAAGCAGATCGAGACATGGCCATCCGAGACCTGATGCGGCACACCGCTGGACTACCCGGTGCCGGCCGATACATGGCAGGGCAAACTGCCGTAGATAAACGCTACCGAGAGGAAGGTTTGCATCTCCTACATGAATGCAACTTACAGGAAATGGTTGAGCGACTGGGTAGGATTCCACTGTTATATCAACCGGGAACAAAATGGCACTACAGCATCGCCGCAGATGTTTTGGGTAGACTGATTGAGGTGGCTTCCGGTCAGCCTTTCGATATATTCTTAGCCGAGCGAATCTTTCAACCGTTAGATATGGTGGATACCGGATTCTATGTTCCCCCGGAGAAAATCGATCGACTCGCAGATATGTACGGTCCAATGCCAGGGGGTGGTTTGCAGGTTATTGACGCACCGGAGGGCGGAACCGGTAATGTATCTGAAACCAGTTTTAGAAAGAAGCCGAAATTCCTATCCGCGGGTGGCGGCTTAGTCTCTACCGCCGCCGATTTTGCTCGATTCTGTCTGATGCTTTCAGGCAGAGGCACACTTGCCGGAAAACGGTTAATGAAAGCAGAATCCGTGGGATTGATGACGCGTAACCATCTACCTAAGCACCTGATACCGCTCGACAAAAAACCGGATAAGCGTTATGCTGGACTCGGTTTTGGACTCGGTGTCTCGGTCCGCGTACAACAGACGGACTGGATACCTGCCTCCCAAGTTGGCGAATACGGTTGGATCGGCGGATCAAGCACAGAATTCTGGATTTCGCCGCGAGATGAATTGGTTGTGATCACACTTGCACAACACATCCCTTTTTCCGAACTGAGTGAAACGGTCAAGCCACTCGTTTACGACGCAATTTTAGAAGAAACGCCTGATATACACCAGAAACCTCTTTAACTCTCACTGCGAGGCAAACTAAAAACTGACAACCGATAACCACTAAAACATGATTATCAAAAACAATCCCGAACACGTAAGCACTGATCACATCGTGCTGTTCCCCTTCGACGACTACAGTATCCCGTTTCAACACGGTGTTCGGCTACATCTTGTGCCTTACAGAGCCGGCGTTGATCGGACCCGAATTGTGGTAAGTCCTGGTCCTTCCGGTGCACCAGACAGTTCTCGCGTTATCTACTATGGATCTGTCCAGCGTGTTGGCGACGAACTCTGGATGTGGTACTTAGCACAAGGAGATGATGATAGTTGGCACCATCGGGTGTGCTTCGCAAAAAGCCATGATGGTTATAACTGGGAAAAACCAGAACTTGGATTGGTGGAATACAACGGCTCGACCCGAAACAACCTCGTGGATATCCAAGGCGGACAGTACCATATTCAGGCGTGTGTCGTGTATTATGAACCCAATGACCCGGATCCTGCACGTCGGTTCAAAGCCATTATTGAGACCTCCAAATACACCCCAAAATTCGCAGTCATGTTTAGCGAAGACGGACTCCGATGGCACGAAGCCGAACGGCACCCTCACCCGCCCTCCTGCGAAATGTCCGGTATTACTAAATTCAACGGTTGCTACTACCTAACTGCGCACGGCGGGAGCCATATAGGTCCCACACGGCAGATGGTAATGTACGCCTCTTACGACTTTGAACACTGGATTGAAGCCTCGTGCTTAGGTTTCAGACGGGGTAACATCCCACCGAGACCTATCGTATACGGGGCACACCAAGGTGAACAAGTACATCTCGGTGCAGCACTATGGAATCGCGGGAACGTGATTCTCGGTCTCTACGGACAGTGGCATGGACCAGAAAACAATGACCGACGGCACGTGACAATGGATCTCGGTTTGGTCGTCAGCAACGATGCGCTTCATTACCGAGAACCTATTCCCGATTTTCAGATGGTAGAAGCAGCGGAGGACGATTTTGAACACCTACCGACACCGATGAATTTCAAACACGCCGCACTGATGCAAGGACAAGGCTTTGAAAACGTCGGCGATGAGACGCTTTTCTGGTATGCCCCGTGGCCAGAGCAGCTTAGCAACGGTGTTCGGATCGCAACATGGAAGCGCGATCGGCTCGGCTACTTCCAAGCAGCAGACATGACCCGGAAAACGGCACAGCCACGACACGTGATTTCCGCACCTATTGATCTTGAAGGCCAACCTTGCACAGTGTCCTTGAATCTTGATGGATTATCCGAGTACAGCCAGATTACAGTTGACATCTTAGACGAACGTTTCCAACCACTTGAAAGGTATTCCAGAGAAGACTGCCTCCCTTTTACATCAGGATTTCATCAAAAAGTGAAGTGGAAAAGGGGTGAATGGGTTAAAGGAAAAGAAACGATCCGTGTCCGACTCAATTTCACCGGAATCCGTCCAGAAGATCCGAAAGTGTACGCCGTTTACGTCGAAAAAGCCAGGGAACCTTGATTTCAAACCTATCTTCTGCTAAAATGTAACGGGACGATGGAGGAAAAATTATGACTATTCTATATAAATGGAATGCACTACTGTTAATCACAGGGTTACTGCTCTGTCTCACCGCGTGTGCTCCGAAAGCGATACCGTATTCACAAAGCACGGATGCGCCTGAACCGAACGAAGTCGCCGTCGCACACTACAATTGGGGTATAGAATCTGCCGAGAACGGTAATTTTGCCCAAGCCATCACGGAACTTGAATTAGCGATCCAGAACGAACCCGGGTGGGTAATGCCGTTTTTTACGTTAGGTGTTGTCTATGGCAATCAAGGAGAACTCGACAAAGCTATCCAAGTATGGGAGCGTGCTACGCAGTTAGATGCCGATTTTGCGAAGGCGCATTATAATCTCGCCGTTGCCTATTTACACAAGGAAGAGAAGACCAGATCCATTGCATCCCTGCGTAAAGCGATTCAGATAGACAAAGAGGCTCTTCCCTCTGCGAAAGCGGACCCCGCATTTGATAGCATCCGTAACACCCCGGAATTCCAAGATATTTTAACGAATTAGGTTTTGCGCCGCTTTTTCCGTTGTCAAAAGCGGGTTTCTGATTAAGTTGCGCGTTTCCTTGGTTAATCACGAAAATCAAAAATGGCACGCTACACAACCCTTTCACCGACAGAGCTCGCGCACATTGTCGCACAATACCCGATCGGGACATCACTGAAACTTGAGGAGATCCGCGGTGGATTCGGGAATAGTAACTTTAAACTGACAACCACAAACGGTGAGTTTCTGCTGAAAATTTGCGACGAGAAAGACTCAGCAGAACTCAACATGCAAATCTCGCTTTTGGAGCATCTCCATCCGCATGGATATCCGACGGTATACCCGATTCTAACGAAGGACCAGAAGCATTTAATTCATGATACGTTTGGCAGTGTGATGCTCTATCCATTCCTGAATGGAACACAACCCGAACCTTCACCGAATATACTGGCACAACTCGGCGAGGCGTTGGCGAAACTGCACTGCATTCCACCAATTGCTGGACTCCCTCATTTTGCGATGGGAATATCACAAATGCGACCTTTTTTTGAAGAGGTGAGAAACACACAATTTGCCACACATCCGTTCATTGAATCGCTAAAGTCGCAATTGGAATCAGTGGAACCGCAACTCAATGCTTCGCTTCCCATGGGGCTTTTACACGGTGACCTTTTCTTAGACAATACACTCTTCAAGGGTGAACAGATGGTTGCCGTCCTTGATTTCGAGGAAGGGTGTTATGACACACTGCTAATTGACATCGGAATGACGATCATCGGGAGTTGTTATACACCACAACACCAACTGATTTTAAAGGCTGCGCGCCAATTTCTGGGCAGCTACAACGCAGTGCGTCCTTTGACAGACAGCGAATGGCAGCATTTGGACTGCTTCGTTCACTACGCCGCGTTCTCTATAGCATTCTGGCGATTTAGACAATTTAACATCCGCCGTCCAGACGCGCAGCGCGCGAATACGTATCAGGCAATGATAACTCGTAGCGAGCAATGGACAATTGCTAACACAAGCAAACCTATCAAAACAGACTTTTTAACAGCAAGTTTTGACTTGCAAACTACGTCAAAAAGATGTCTTTAATACGATTAGAAAACGTCACTAAACTCTACGATCCGGACTTGATTCTGGACGATATCTCCGTCTCAATTGCGCACGGAGACCGACTTGGATTAATTGGTCGTAACGGAACTGGAAAAACAACGTTAATTAAAATTATTAACGGTATGCTTCCCAATTTTAAAGGGAAAGTAGTGTCCGCGAAGGGACTACGCATCGGGTATCTCAGCCAAGAACCGGATCTCTCGCGCGACTGTACGTTAAGGCAGGAGATGCTTAAGGTTTTTGAAAAACGGCGCGCCCTTGAAGACAAGATGCTCCTGTTAGCAGAGGAGATGGAGACACAAGAAGCACCACATCTCTTAGCAGAATATGCCCAGATTCAGGAGCAGCATGAACGGCTCGGCGGTTACGACTATGAACATCAGATTAACCGAATTCTTAGCGGCTTAGGTTTCGCTGAATTGGATTTTAATTTTCCAATTCGCGTTCTGAGCGGGGGTCAGAAGAGCCGAGCAACACTCGCAAAACTTCTCCTTGAAAAGCCTGACCTGTTGCTCTTCGACGAACCGACGAATCACCTTGATATTAAAGGGATTGAGTGGCTCGAAAATTATCTCAATATCGAATATAACGGTGCAGTTCTTGTTGTCTCGCACGACCGTTATTTTTTGGACAAGGTTGTTCGAAAGGTTTGGGAACTCGAAGCACATAAGATAAAAATATATCGTGGGAACTACTCCAAGTACGTCGAAACCAAAAACGTTGAAAAGTTAGTTGGAGAACGCGCATTCAAGAAACAACAAGCGTTTGTTGAACACGAAGAGGAATTTATTCGCCTCAATATCGCAGGACAGCGGACACGAGAAGCACAAGGTAGACGGAAAAAATTAGCGCGACTGGAGAGAGTCGAAAAACCTAAGCACGATGCGCGAACGCTTAAACTCAACTTTACACCTGAAACCCGCGGTGGAAACGACATCCTTCGATGCAAAAATGTCGGCAAAGCGTTCGGCGAAAAGGCAATCTTCAAGGATCTGAATTTTGAGGTATACCATCGTGATGTTGTGGGAATTATCGGGGCAAATGGTACGGGAAAAACAACTCTTTTCCGTATGATTTTGGGAGAGGAGTCCGCTACAGAAGGCGACATGTGGGTAGGGCCTACGCTGAAGTTTGGATACTATACGCAAGAATTGGAGGGACTCAACCTCAATAATGAGATCATTGACGAAATCTGGGAACTTCGTCCACAGCAGACCCAAGGTGAGATACGCAGTTTCTTAGGTAAGTTCTTATTCTCCGGTGATGACGTTTTCAAACAGATCGGGAACCTGAGCGGCGGTGAGCAGAGCCGTGTACTACTCGCCAAGTTGCTATTAGCGAACGCCAACGTGCTCTTACTTGATGAACCGACGAACCACCTTGACATACCGGCGCGTGAAGCATTAGAAGCAGCACTGGCGGAATATCCTGCAACGCTTTTTATTATTTCTCACGATCGGTACCTTTTGAACAGTCTCGCGACGAAACTATTAATTTTTGATGGGATGCCTGGAGGGACGGCGAACCTCTTTGAAGGCAACTATGCCGAGTACATAGCACAGCAACAAGAACACGAAGAAGATAAGCAGCACGAAAACGAACAAGAATGGCAGCAGTCGCAAACTCCACCGCAGAAAAGCAAGTCGAAACCGAAGCGAAAGCGGAAAATAAAAGCACAACGTCTCGTCGGCAGCAATTAAAAAAACCGCTAATTTTCTGAAAAATGCGTATAATTTTACCAAAATACAAAGTTTTGGGTAAAAAAGATGCCGAAATTGGATGTTTTTCGCATTTTAATTTGACATTCGGGCAAAATGCGCGTATAATTATATCGTATACGACGGGAAATATATCCGATATAGGACGTATTTTTTTCTTGTCGCAAGTTTTTTCGACTTGCTCATTTCAACATTGGCTTAATAGTTAGCATTCATACTTACTATCCTACACTCCGCACTTGTTTTGACACATTTTGGTATTTTTAGAAAAACCCACGTCACGAAAGGATCCAAACAGTATAAATAAAATTTAGAGATGGTAAATAAGATTTCATTTCGCACGTATATCTTCTCTGATCCACCTGAAATTGCTTGTTGAACGTTGGAACCACGTGGGTTTAAAAAATAAATACCAAAAATCCGAAATTAGAAGTGCGGAGTATAGGTTACTATCTATTACAACTTTACAATACCTAACATGTCTAAAGATCAGGAATTCCATAATGAGATTGATGTCGTAATGCGTGTGATGCGTCATGCGCAAGCGGCTGTTAGATCCAGGTTTGTTCAGGAAGTTGTTCCGAATCGCCTGACGATTGTCCAGTTTAACGCCCTACAACACCTCCATTGGTATGGTCGTGATGCTGGCATGTCAGTGAGTGAACTCGGTGAGCACTTGGGTCTCGCCCATAACACAACATCTGGCTTAGTGAGTCGTCTGGAACGGCATGGTTGGGTAATCCGTCGTAAATGTGATAAAGACCGGAGACGTGCTCGGATTCAACTCGCGCCGCAGTCTGAAGAACTTTTCCGCAAGGGTGTAGAACACGCGGCAGATTTTTGGCAAAGCACTTTTGGGCAGCTATCCACGCAAGAACGTGAAAGCCTGATTGAAAGCCTGAAACGGTTGAAACAGGTGATGGCAAAGCCGGTGTGGCCAAGTTATGCACAGTTACACCCCCGCGATGCGGATCATCTCCAAAAACGGTTTGAAGCCGATTTGGACGAACTCACACAGGCAAAACTGAAACTTGTCGGGATGCGATTGATTCTCGCGCAAATCGCAGAAAAGCAGAATGAACATGAACTCACGGCGTACCTGAACCAAGCCGCTTCCGAGGAAATTCGTCATACGAACCAACTGTTGAGTCTACTCGGCCGCGGTGAAGATATGGAGGTGCTACTCTCAGCACTCGCCCATGAAGACAACGTCGTCTATGAGGAATTAGTTGCCTTACTTGAGAGTGCTCCACATGCTGAAGGAGACGAAGAATCAATACTTCTACAACAGATGGTTCAAGATAGCCAAAGATATAAACGTTGGTTTCGCAGTGTCTACAAACAAACGAATTAGTGACTTCTATTCTGTCAATGGCCACCAGAGTTTCTGTTTTCCAAAAAAGCCAGAAACCGCTTTTCCGGCCGATGACGCTTAAGAGGAGAACATGCAGCCCCAAAGCCCCGAAAGCCTTCCTCCAGAGTGTTATAATGATACCGAACTGATTGAGCGATTTCAACAAGGCGATACCGCCGC
Organism: Candidatus Poribacteria bacterium; assembly: GCA_965246985.1. GTDB lineage: Bacteria > Poribacteria > WGA-4E > WGA-4E > WGA-3G > WGA-3G. Next base: position 6,307,722 of record OZ251998.1, read on the forward strand.
GTTTGATACGCTCTTTACCCGCTACCAGAAACGCACCTACCGCTTGGTGCAACGCTTCATCTCAAACCGCGAAGATGCCTTGGACCTCACGCAAGACGCATTCATACGCGCTTACCAAGGATTAGGCGATTTTAAGAGCCAGTGCCAGTTTTATAGCTGGCTTTATCGCATCACGGTCAACCTCTGTATCGATTTTTTAAGAAAAAAAGCGAGATCAGAAGTGCTCCTGTATGATTCCGATGAATCCGGGGAATTGCCGATGGCAAATATCGCTGACCCTCGTGCAGAGTCGCCAGCAAAAGCGGTTGAGAATAAAGAGTTGAGAACCCACATCCGGAAAGCAGTTCGCCGACTCCCACCAAAGCAACGGCAAATCTTCATTCTGCGACATTGGGACGGGCTCTCGCTTAAAGATATTGCGGCAGTCGTTGGTAGATCTGATGGCACAGTCAAGGCGCATCTGCTACACGCACATCGTAATCTCCGCAAACATTTACGTCCCTACCTACAAGAATCAGACTCTTAGAAGTTTCTGTATGCGCGCTTATCCGGCGCGCATACGCCCATCGTGTAGGCAGCTACGAACATCTTGCGCACAAACAAGGCTGTGGACTATGTATCCGCTGTTTCTTCTGCTGCAAAGAGTGCTTCAACGAAATCTGCTCCCGCGAAATCCCTTAAATCGTCAAGTTTCTCACCGATCCCGATGAGTTTGACCGGCGCGCCAATCTCCGCATTCACGGCAATCACGATCCCCCCTTTTGCTGTCCCGTCGAGTTTCGTAACAGCGACACCGGTAATCGGCACCGCGCCGTTGAAAGTTTTCGCCTGCATCAAACCATTCTGGCCCACCGTCCCATCAACGACAAGAAGTACTTCATGCGGTGCGCCAGCATGTGCTCGCTCCATCACACGCCCGATTTTCGCTAACTCATCCATCAGCGGTTTTTTGGTATGCAGCCGCCCGGCAGTATCCACAATGAGTACGTCTGCATTGCGATGCTTCGCTGCGTGAATTGCATCAAAGACGACAGAAGCAGGTTCAGCACTCTCTCCTCCGCGGATCAGTTCGGCACCTGCCCGCTCACACCAGATCGCGAGTTGGTCTTCTGCTGCTGCACGAAACGTATCACCTGCAGCGACAAGCACGCGATGCCCGTCCGTGATAAAACGATTCGCGAGTTTACCGATAGTCGTCGTTTTTCCGGCACCATTTACACCGAGAACTAAAATTGTATACGGTTTTTCAGCTTTAACTTGCAGAGGCATATCCTCGCCAAGCAGCTTCAGAATTTCCGATTTTATGACCGATTCCAACTCCGAAGAATCACTCAACCCCTCTGCCTTTACTCTCTCCCTCACGTTATCCATTAACATCAACGTCGTATCAACACCTACATCTGCTTGGATCAAAATTTCTTCAATTTCCTCCATCAGGTCCTCGTCAATTTTTCTCCCGATCCGCAGGAGCCCTGACAACTGAGACATGAACTGGTTCCGGGTTTTCGCCAAACCGGACTTGAGTCGATTAAACCAGTTTTCCTGTTTGTCTTCAGCATTGGATTCAATATCATTTCTATCACGACCTTTAAATAAATTTCTGAGCATTACTTCTGTTCCTTTTTGTTATTGTCTCGTATTTTATGATCTTCAATAGCAACTGCACCTGAATCTTTTATATCCATATAATACTGTAACAACAGACAGAAAGGCAAACGAAAATTACGGATGGTAAGGTGCGCGTCATACTGACCGAAAACCGAGAATTGACAGTCTCGTACAAAGCACGTGCAATTTACTTGAAATGTTTGCTACTTTGTTTTATACTAAATTGTGGTATACGCATAATTTGTTTTTATACATTTTGGATAATTAAACTATATCCTTGTCGGAATTGGCTTGAGGAAACCTCGCCAACACAATATAACAAATCATCTACTAAAAATCGAGGGATTCATAATGAAAACGCAAACACGAAACCTGCTATCCAGTCCAGGAATAATAATACTGATAACCTGTCTACTCCTGACTGCCTGTGCCGAAAAACAGTTGGAAGAGCTCGTTCAACAATCAGACGAAGAAAAAACTATGGATGAAGCGGAACCGGTCCAACCTGAAGAACCGGTAGTCGCTCTTCCTGGCTTACCCGATGATGCGGCAGGCTATACGCAGTGGCTGAAATTAAACGCTGAACCTATACCGCCCGTACCTGGCGGTGACCCGCACAACGGGACTAAAAACGTTTATGTTAATAAAACACGGGAAGACATCGCACCGAACGGCGAACAGCAGTTCCCATATCCCGATGGAAGCATCGTTGTAAAGGAAGCATACCGTCCGGATAAGGATTATGTTGGACTCATCGCGATTATGCGGAAGAAAGCAGGCGTGGACCCAGAACATAATGATTGGGAGTTCATCGAATACACCCGAAACGCGTCAGATGCTGAGTTCCGCGTCATCGCCAAAGATGGTGTGTGTTGGGGATGCCACGCCCGAGTCGAAGACATCGATTATGTTTTCACAGCACTTCAGTGACTCCAGCCTAAAGGCTGGAGATTGTTAGAATATCGGTAGCCAACTGGGGCCCTAACAACGTGAGACGCTGAATAGAGTAATATATCGCAATGCTTGTGGTGGCACACAACAAGATGTTTCGGATGCTCCTCAAGTCTGATTCCTCTCTGTATTGTGATCTCAATGGGGAAACATATAGCCCGCAAGGGAGTTTACGATGAATTTCGTTCCTGTAAAGAGTAAAGAGGGTAAGCGGTTGATGCCTACAACGGAAACGCGTGCTGCTATGATGATTAAGTCGGAGCAGGCAACGCCTTACTGGGACAACGGCATATTTTGTATACGTCTGAATTATCAAAGTAAAGAATGGACGCAGGAGATATGTGTGGGTGTGGATCCTGGTAGTAAGAAAGAGGGTTTCACCGTGAAATCTGAGTCCCATACATATCTCAATGTTCAGGCGGATGCACATACTCATACTGCGAAGAAGGTCAAGAATCGCAGAGAGTTAAGGCATGGTAGGCGTTCACGAAAGTGTCCTAATAGGAAAAACCGCATGAACCGCCTTGCTAATAAAGAACGCATCCCCGCTGGGACTCGTGCCAGGTGGGACTGGAAACTGCGCATACTGGATTGGCTCGCCAAGTTGTATCCAGTCACACATGTATGCGTAGAAGATATTAAGGCGAGTGCCTGGGAAGGTGCTAAAAAATGGAATCAGTCGTTTAGTCCGCTTGAAGTGGGTAAAAACTGGTTCTATGGTGAGGTTGAAAAGAGGTGGCAGTTACTTACTATACAAGGCTACGAAACAAAGTCTATACGTGAGAGTCTTGGTTTGAAAAAGTCATCTGATAAGACTGCCGAATCTTTTGATGCACATTGTGTGGATAGTTGGTGCCTGGCATATCATGTGATTGGCGGTGAACCAATTGTGGATAATACAGATATATTCCGTATATCACCTTTACAGATTAAGAGACGACAACTACATAGACAATTACCACAGAAAGGCGGCAAAAGACCACGATTTGGAGGTACAATGTGTCTCGGTGTAGTAAAGAACACTCTTGTGAAACATGTCAAACATGGTATGGCAGCAGTGTGTGGCCACCAGAAAGGCGGTTTATCTTTACAACTTATACAAGGTGGTAAAAGACTAATCCTTTCTGCAAAGTTAGAGGATTGTAAAATATTAACCAGACTTAACTTTAGATACAACCTCGTGTCTAAACAACCGAAAGTGGAACAGAATAACTTAGCACTCCAACTCACTTTCGATATATAAAGGCAGATTTTCCTCTCCAAGCTAAGCATGGAGATTCCAATCTGAAGAAAATGTTGAACACACATTATATGAACACACATTATAATAACTGTGTGCAGTGCTTCAGCCACACTACCTCACGATTAAAACATTTGAATATGTCCGGTGTCTCGCTATCGTTCCTACGGCTCGCATTCATAGCGGGTATGGCGTTCAGTTTTTTCTTACCGACTGCTGCGGAGGCGCGCCCTGAATTTGCAACCGAACTTGAGAAAGAATGTAGTTTCTGTCATCTTGATCCGGCAGGTGGTGGTCCCCGAAATCGTATCGGCGAAATTTTTGAAGAGAACTATTTTGAATTTCCTGAAGACTTTGACATGGAAGCTGTAACGGAAGAAGCCAAGAAGGTCGTCAAACAACTCACAACATCGCTTGACTTCCAGACTGCATTCATCAAAACAACACATGTTGACGGAGAAGAAAACGCTGTCGCTGGATGCAATTCATGCCACTCTTCAGTGGACAGATTTCTGCTCATGCAAGCAGAAGTAACATTCAACGCGCAAGCCTCAGAACACATCAGGCTTACCCTTTCCAATAATGTCGGGACAACTATGAATGCATTCGCAACGGTAGATGCTATCCCGAAACATCTCTACGTTAAAGTCGGGCAATTCCGACTCCCGTTCGCCATTAAACATAAGGATCACAACATACTTGTCCGGGAAGGCTACGGACTCGGTTCTAACAAACGGGATGTCGGGATTGAACTCGGCGGAAGTGCAGGAAAAGTTTTCTATAATGCGGCGTTCTTTAATGCTGATAATGCGACAGCAAAAGGCGGACTTGGCACACTCGGTGCACGACTCGGACCCGTCAGAGCCGGTATATCTGGCATATTTGAAAAACCCGGAGAAGATTGGGAACGCCTCATCGGTGCGTTTCTGACTGCTTCCTACGCTGGTCTGAGTGTTGAAGGGGAATTCAATATTGGAAACAGTGGAGAAGTAGCCTCTTTTGCCTCCGATGATATTGACTCAAAGGGATATTATGTCGGTGCAAAATATCGCGTTCTGCCTCAACTCACTGTTGCGGGCCGATACGGCTTGTTCGATCCAGATAGGACAGTTAAGGGTGACGCAAGCCAGCGGGTGACACTCAGTGCCCAATATAATTTCATGGAAAACGGGGCAATCTCGCTGTTTTACTGGGCAAACCTCCCCAATGCTGATCGTGGTGAGGAGGATACCATCCGAGATAAAGGCACATTACGTCAACTCCAAGGTACAGACCAAATTATTTTGATGTCACGATTCTGGTTCTGAAGATTGTTCGCTATAGAACACACTTTGACTTGAAACCACACCAAAATGCTTACCTATAGGGATGGATACACAGATCCGTCCCTATGTGTTTATATTTACACATAATGCCACCCAAAGACACCCTATTGATTCTTTCCTGAAAATCTTAAACCCCGTTTAAATCTTACTACCGTTTCTTAAACACTTAGCACAACGCTCTATAAAACATTGGCATGAAAATTGCTTAACCTATCCAGTATCTTTTTCCTCCTATATTCGTTAAATTTGTCGGAATCTACAAGCAACGTCTTACAAACAGAAGAATTCTCTACAAATAGTCCTTAAATTGTTAAAAACAAGAAAACTGATAAGGACAAAATCTTTAAAGTACAGGGGGCACTTCTCATGGTGTTTTCCAAACTTTCCAAAAATCTTTCGGCGGAACCTGGGAGCCGAAATTTGCTACTAAAAAGTTTAATAGGTGTTATAGGATTAATGTCTATACTCCTCGGTGCCTGCATCTTCTACATTGTGCAGGGAAACGTAAGTGCCAAGACACGATACAGCGTTAAGACTTTCACGCCACAAGGAGAAGTCCCACAATGGACCGATTTCTCGATTACTTTTTCGGAGAGCATCATCGATAAATCGCGTGTCGGGACAGAAGTTCCAGCGGAAGCTCTTCGGTTTACGCCAGCCGTTCAGGGCACCGCCCGTTGGGTAGCATTCGACAGAATAGGTTTCTTTTTAGACGCACCTTTAGCACCGTCAGCAGAATATACTGTCGAACTCACATCTGAAATCAACCCATCTGAAGCCTTCCAACTCACCGGTCAAAAAGAGTTTAAATTCGCTACCGAACCTTTCACAGTCCAGCAAACACGTATGGAATTTAGCACTGACGAGACACGTGAATACGCAACAGGTCTCGGTACAATAGCCTTCAATTACCTAGTAACGACCGCCGATTTAAAGGCACATCTCTCTATTGCCCTAGATGATGGGACAGAAATACCCTACCAGATTCAAACCAACACGGCGACAGCACGAACAGTAAAATTCGAGACGACACGGATAAAACGCGGTAACGCAGACCGAGAGATAAAAGTCAAAATTGAAAAGGGATTTAAATGCATAGGTGGGCAAATCGGTCTGGAAAAAGCACATGTTACACCCGTAATACTCCGTGTTAGAGGGACACTCGGTGTAACATATTCAGACGTTCGGGAAAGCAATGGTAAGCCTTATATTTCAGTCAATTTTAGCGCACCGATACTCAGCGATACCGTTGAACCTTATATAGAACTTACGCCAGCAGTAGACTATCAAATGACATCCGGCAATCGGAACATCAAAATCTACGGCAATTTTAAGCGGCGTACCACCTACACCCTGAAAATTCGGCGCGGTTTGACAGCACGAAACGATGCTATTTTAAAACAGGACTATGTGACGCGGCTCAGAATTCCGGATCTTCAACCGCAGCTTCGATTTCTTGGTAACGGCTTTTTCCTTGCGAGGAAAGGACACCTAAACCTCGGACTCGCGACGATTAACGTTAAACGCGTGGAGCTTGATATTGAGAAAGTCTTTGCGAATAACCTCATCTATGTTTCAAGATTAGACAGGTGGCGGCGCTGGAGCAGGAACTTAGGCAAACCTATTCATTCGGAAAAACTTGATATACCCCCGCAATTGAACAAAGAGGTAACGACACCTATCTCCTTAGAAGAGTATCTCTCAGACGAACGTGTAGGTATCTTCAAGGTTGTAGCCCGAAACGCAGATAGACAGTGGGACGGCGCGCACCGATGGGTGCTTATCACAGATTTGGGTATCAGTGCTAAACGCACCGGGGATCACTTATATGTTTGGGTGAAATCCCTTGCCACTGGAGCCCCGGTGCCAACAGCGCGTGTCCAAGTCATCAGCGACAATAACCAGACACTGCTCAGTGGCACAACTAACTGGGCAGGATTTGTCGAATTTACCGAGGTTGCAGGGAAAACTGAAGACTTCATACCGTTTATGATTACTGTCGCGAAACGTGACGATCTCGCCTTTATTCAATTGGACAGGCATGAAATCGCAACAGTAGACTTTGACATCGCAGGACCCGCCTATTTGCAAAAAGGCTATGAAGCGTTTCTCTACACGAGCAGAGGGGTTTATCGACCCAGTGAAACTGTTCAACTCGCTGGTATTGTACGGGGACCAAAGCAGGCGACACCTGAACCACTCCCCACCCGCATTGAAGTGATCTCACCAGATGGCAGAATCATGCGGGAATTAAGACATCAAACAAACAAAAGCGGTGCCTGCGATGTGAAAATCCCCATTCCTGACTACGCGCTGACAGGCAACTATATCGCCAAGATGAAGATTGCCGATCAAGTCATTGGCAGAGTTCAATTTCAGGTTGAGGAATTCATGCCAGATCGGATGAAAGTCGATATAACAACTGACAAATCCACTTACAAACTTGGCGAAGAACTCGACATTGAAGTAAACGCTATTAATCTGTTTGGACCGCCAGCCGTAGGACGGAAGGTACAGGCTTCATGTCAGTTGAAAGCAGTTCCGTTTGTGGTTTCTGACGACACTTTACCGCCCGGCACGGATGCGACAAAGTGGCGTTCCTTCGTTTTTGGAAATACCAAAAAATTTGATAGCCAACGGATTGAATTGGGAGAAGCCAAAACCGATGCGGAGGGTAAAGCACGTTACCAATTCACTGTTCCTGCAACATTGAAATCACCTTCCTTGCTAAACGGTATTTTGACAGCAACCGTCAGCGAAGTCGGTGGAAGAGCTGTCACTGCTTCACAACGGGTCGTCATCCATCCGTACGCTCACTATGCCGGGATTCGGCGAACAACGACTGGAGAAGTTAAAATTAACAAACCTCTTCGGTTCGACTACGTAGCCGTTGACGATACAATGGCAGTTGTACCGGGGAGAGCCTTAAAACTAAGCCTCCACAAAGTCCATTGGAATACGATACTTCGGCAGAACGCGGCAGGACGTTACGAGTACGTCTCCGAACCGCAGATGATAGAGGTGAAAACGCAGGCACTAACTTCAGCAGAGGCGGTACAGACGATAGAGGTAACGCCTTTGGACTATGGCGAATACCGTGTCCGCCTTGAGGACATTGAATCAACAGCAACAGCGGAAACAAGATTTTACGTGAGTGGATGGCGGAACACCCCGGTCTCTATGGAACATCCTACCCAGTTAGATTTGACACTTGACAAGCCTGTCTATCGTCCCGGACAGACAGCAAAACTGAACATCAAGGCACCGTTCCCGGGCACCCTCCTGCTCACCGTCGAACGAGACCGAGTGCTGAGTCACCGCACGATAGTGATGAAGGAGAACACAGCCACCTTATCCATCCCGGTCCGAGACGCTTATAAACCGAATGTGTACCTCTCAGCAACGCTGACTCGAACGATCCCGATGGATACAGTATCACAAGTAGATAAGAAATCGCTGCTCCCTGCACGCGCCTTTGGTGTGATTCCTTTGAAAATAGATGCAACGCGAAGACAACTCTCAATTGAAATGTCGCTCAAGCCTGATAGCGATCAGCAAGAGCGTTTGATTAAACGGACACCTCTTACTGATCGCCGAGGACTGATGGTTTCCGATAGCCAATTTGAGGCAGTCGTCCATCCAAACAGCGAGATAGACATTGCGTTTCAGGTACACGGTAGACGTTCTTGGCAAAAATACGATGTCTGTATAGCAGCTATTGATGAGGGAATTCTCACGTTAACCGATTTCCAAACCCCTAACCCGCACGCCTATTTCTATCAACAGCGCGGGTTGAAGACGCGCTCTTTTGATTTGTATAGTGGAATTTTACCTGAAATAGCGGATGTCACCGATAACTCGAGTACGGGCGGTGACGCGGCATCCGGTCGATTCGGAAGGAAGCGGCTTAACACGAGCAGTATCAGACGGGTGAAACCGGTTTCGCTCTGGTCAGGATTCGTGAAGACCGATGGAAATGGGCGCGGTACTGTCCAATTCAAGATTCCGCAATTCAATGGAAAATTAAGGTTGATGGTAGTCGCTTTCGCCGGAGCAGACTACGGTGCCACGGAAGCGTACCTGACCGTCCGTGAACCTATTGTCTTAACACCGACTTTCCCACGATTCCTCGCAGGCGGCGATAAGGTTCGGGTTCCAGTCACCCTTTTCAACGGTACAGGCGAAGATGGAGAATTCACTGTCAAATTGCAAGCATCGGGTGACGTGCAACTACTGTCAGCAGGAATAGCCATCAGCCATCAGCCATCAGCCATCAGCAAAGATACGGTTGACGACGTTTCTTCTCTCGCCGAAAGCCGAAAGCCGAAAGCCGAAAGCCTCTTCATAAAGAAAAAAGTTGAAGCAGACACAGAGGCACAAGTCTTTTTCGACATTCGCGTTCATGATGCGATCGGAGTCGTCAATTTCAATCTATCTGCACAAGGTAATACTGAGACAACGAAAATTGATGTAAAACTGCCGCTGCGCTCTGTTGCGCCACCGATCACAAAAACAGGACACGGCGTGGTCAGCGCGGGTAAACCGGTCGATTTTATTCTTCCTGCAAATCTAATAGCAGATTCGTCGGAATTTAGCTTGACACTATCGCCATTTCCAAATATTGCGTTTGCGGGCAGTCTCCGCTATCTTGTTCGTTATCCCCACGGTTGTCTGGAGCAGACAACAAGTAAGGTTTTCCCCTTACTCTATTTTAGTGACTTGGCGCGAAGTGTCGAACCGATGCTGGCAGCAGAGGACTCAGTGGATTATTATATCACGTCGGGCATCACGAAACTTGAAAGTATGTTGATGACAAATAATCAGTTTTCGTACTGGCCAGGCGGTACTTACGTGAATCCGTGGAGCAGCATCTATGCGTCTCACTTCCTCGTTGAGGCACGAAAAGCAGGCTACGAAGTGGCAGACCGGGTTTACGACGCAATACTGGAAGGATTAAGGGCACAGGCAAAATTTTCACCTGACACAGAAGACAAAGATGATGCTAAAAAGGTAAGAGCGAATATAGCAGTCGCGACGTACGCATCTTATGTTTTAGCTGCCGCCGGGCAACCAGACCGTGGCACGATGCACTATCTGAAAAACAGAGGTGCGAGCGGTCTCAGTGATTACAGCCACTTTCAACTCGCCGGGGCATTCGCCCTCAGTGGTGAGCTGGAAACTGCCCTTTCAATGCTACCGGTATCGGTATCTCCGAGCTTAAATGGTAAAGGAAATCCGGAACGGGAGACAGGTGGAACATTCAATTCGTCTGTTCGAGCCCAAGCCATCATGCTCGATGTGCTTGCCGAAGTTAACGAAAACCATCCATCAATCCCGATGCTTGTCAAGAATCTGAGTGAGGCAGCATCCGATGGAAATCGGTGGGGAACGACACAAGACAATGCCTTCGCGTTCCTTGCACTCGGTAAGATTATGAAGAAACAGATAGATAGAAATTATACCGGCACTTTCAAACTCAACGGTGAACATTTCGCTGACTTTGATGCGACTGAGATGCGCTATACCGACGAAGCATGGGACGGTGCGCGTGTACAACTCACAGTCAAAGGCAAAGGGAGTTGTTACTATTACTGGAGCGCGTTCGGCATCCAACGTGATTCGTTTATTGAGGAATATGAACATGAACTACAAGTGCGCCGCCGCTATTTTAACAAAGATGGTGAAGGTCTCACCAGCACGTTTGTACACGGCGACCTAATTATCGCAGAAATAACAGTCAAAGCACTCACAGCGAATCTGGAAAATGTCGTCGTCGTCGATATGTTGCCCACAGGCTTTGAGATTGAGAACCCGCGTCTGGAGTCCCGAGCAGGGATTCCATGGCTGAAAGCGCAGGAATTCAAACCCGACTATCTCGACATTCGTGATGACCGCCTCATATTCTTCGGTACGTTCCCGCATCAACGCGAACGTAAATTCTATTACGCGCTAAGGGCAGTTACACAAGGCGAATTTACCTTGCCACCTATCTCGGCAGAAGCGATGTACGATCCGACCAAATCTGCCGTAGTGGGTAGTATGGATATCAAAATAGTTGCAGAATGATGAGAAGGAATAACTATCAGCAGTCAGCAATCAGCGGGAATAGCTATCGGCTATCGGCTATCGGTCATCGGTTAAAGAGGTTTTTGACGCAAGCAAAGCTACCTCTTAACCGACAACTGATAACTGAAAGCGGACGAATGGAGCGAACCGACAACCAGTTTTGCCGATTGCTGAGGGTTTTCAATTTAAAAAAGACGTTTTGGCTGCTGCTCCCACTTTTTATGATCGTCCTCTTTGCCGTTGCGAACTGGTGTTTCCCGCTGCCCAAAACACGCCTGCATCCACCCGTGTCTCGGATTGTTTTAGATCGAAATGGGGAATGGCTCCGTGCGTTCTTAGCTGACGATGGTATGTGGCGTTTTAGTCATCAGTCATCAGTAGTCAGTGGTCAGTTAAGAGGTGATTTGGTTGGACAAGATCCCTCTTTAACTGATAACCGAAAACTGAAAACCTTGACCAAGAACTCGTCTACAAATACTTTTGCTAAGGCGCGAGTTCTTGGTCAAAACTATTGGCTACACGAAGCAATACTAACAGCAGAGGATCGATGGTTTTACTACCATTGGGGGATCAACCCAGTGTCTATGGCAACCGCCCTCTCTGATAACCTCAAAGCGGGAGAGATCGTGCGGGGTGGTTCAACGATTACCATGCAGCTTGCACGACTGATGGAACCGAAAGCACGGAACGTTCCAAACAAACTTATTGAAATGTTCCGCGCCCTCCAACTTGAACTGACATATTCTAAATCCGAGATTCTCAATTACTACTTTAACATGCTACCGTACGGAGGGAACATCGTTGGAACAGCGGCAGCGTCTCGGTTTTACTTCAACAAACCGCAGCATGCTATTAGTCTTAGTGAAGCGGCACTCCTCGCTGCCATTCCGAACTCGCCAGAACGTTTGCGTCCGGACAAATTTCCAGAAAATGCGAGAAAGGCGCGAGCAAAAGTCCTGAACCAACTCCTGGCACGCAAAGAGATTTCCGAACAGCAGTGGCGGGAAGCATTGCAAGAACCTATTCCGACAAAACGTCATCCACTCCCATTTAATGCGCCACATCTCTCACGTATGTTGGCTAAAGAAGGGCGATGGAACACAGGGACCGGGGTCCCCACCCGTTACGAGGAAGGGTCAGCGGACGGCAGGATATACACGACAATAGACGCGAAGGTTCAGGAAACAGCGGCACGTATCCTCCGCGAATATCTGAACGCGTCCTCGGAGGGCGTTGTAAGCCATCACAGGCAACCCCATAGTGCGAGCACAGGTGCAATCGTTGTTATGGATACCCGAAGCCGCCAGGTCTTGGCAATGGTAGGTTCCCACGATTTTTTTGATCGGAGTGCATCGGGTCAGGTAAACGGTACACTCGCACCGCGTTCCCCGGGTTCCACACTTAAACCTTTCGTCTACGCACTTGGCATTGAACAAGGTTTGATTACACCAGAAACACTGCTCTTTGATGTCCCTGTTACATACAGCGGATATGAGCCGGTGAATTACGATGGCACATACAACGGCTATGTTACCACCCGTCAGGCACTTGCTCGCTCTCTCAATGTCCCTGCCGTCAACCTTTATGCGCGTCTAAAAAATAGGACACTGCCCACTTTTCTCAAACAAGCAGGCATCTCCACACTCGCCCCTGCCAAAAAGTATGGACTCTCTATGGTTCTCGGTGGCTGTGAAGTGAATCTGCTGGAGTTGACAACACTCTACGCAGGTTTGGCAAATATGGGAGAATTCGCACCTTACCAACTCACGCTTCCTCAACCTATCAATGCGAGGTCTCGCGTAGATGCTGGAAAGCCGATCAAAATTACGCCACAACGTTTACTCCGAAAGGAGACAAGTTTCATTATAACGGAGATGCTAACGACCTCACAACTACCCACCAACACTGTCAAAAATCCAGAAGCCTTTGAAATGGCCATGAATCTACCGAAGATTGCGTGGAAAACCGGTACTTCGTACGGACATCGGGATGCGTGGTGTATCGGGTATTCACCGAAATTAACAATTGGCGTATGGCTCGGTAATTTTGACGGAAAAGGTGCTCTGATGTTGAGCGGTGCAGACGCAGCAACGCCCATTCTATTCGCGATCTTCACTGCCCTCACAAGGCAAGACACGCATCGCTGGTTTACGCAGCCTGAACAACTGAAGATGCGAGAGGTATGCGCGCTCACAGGTGCCCCTCCTTCACCACACTGTCCTACTCGTAAAAACGATGTATATATCCCCGGTATTTCGGCTGTCAAAGCCTGTGCGATTCACAAACGCATCTATGTTGATGAAGTCACCGGTCACAGTCTCTGCTCTCACTGTCGAAATTTTCCAGCGACTCGAGAAAATAATTCTTCTGAAGCGCGTGGTCAATATTACACAGTAGATATGTCGCATAGCAATATGCAAATGAGAATATTTGAAGAGTGGCCCGCCGAGGCGGCGACATGGTTGGCAAAGAATGGATTTGCTGTGTCAGTGCTTCCGGAGCATAACCCATTGTGCACAGGCACAATTGCCGGAACCGCACCGGTTATCCTATCCCCGACAAAAGACACCGTCTACTACATACGGGACGGGGTTCCGTTAGCGCACCAAAAAATTCAGCTGTCAGCTTCAACTTCCAATCGGACACAGCAGTTATTTTGGTTTCTGGATGGTGAATTGATTTTCAAAGGGAACGCGGGGCATCTGTACTGGCTCACCCCAGTCAAAGGGGAACATGTGCTAACATGTGTGGATGCGGAGGGACGCTCATCAGGTCCGCGCCCACTCCACATTTCATCAATACGGTAAAAAAAGCCATTAGCCATCGGTTTTCAGCCATCAGTAAAGAGGTGTTCGGTATATCTAATACCCAATTAGCTTGATTAGAAGTCTTTTGATCAAGTCAGCATTGCGAGGCACAGGGACCTCGCGCTACAAATGGGGTTAATTTGGTATAACCGGTCTTGCTGACCGCCATTCCGTCCGACAACTATTTAGCGGCAGCCTTGAGTTTGCCCCAAGTCGTCGTCAATTTCCCAACGGCATCCACAGCGAGGGCCCTTTCCATACTGGCTTTAACTTCCTCAGCAGTGAATGCAACACTCCAAATCTTAAATTCATCAATAGTACCGTTGAAGAAATTGCTATTGCCCTGACTCGCAGCAATGCACAGACCACTGTCACCGAAATCCATGCGGGCATCGCCACCGGACTGAGCTTCATCATCAAGCTCCCCGTTAAGATACAGCCAAGCAGTTTTTTTGTCCTGCGTTCCGACGAAATAGTACCATTCTGGCTCAAAACCTATAGAATTGCTGCGTACCTCTAACTCTGCGCCTTGTGTTGCGAAGTAGAATCCAAACAAAACACCACCACGGTTGAACGTAATATGGGGCCGTCCACCACCGTTGAGTCGATATAGCAGATCAATGCGGTTGCCGCCCTCAATTTTCTCCGCCGGTTTGAACCAAAACTCAATCGTCATCTCTTCCGGTTGATCAATGCCGAGCGGATCAACAGATACAAACCCATTGTTAAACTCAAGTGCCTGACCAACGACCCCTTCAACCCATTTCCCGTTTTTCACATCGCCTGTGAAACCGTTAGGGGATGTATCGCCAGCCTTATCCCCTTTCCCCTCATCAAAAGGTAAGTGCATAAGTAAATCTTTGTCTGGATCTGCCGCGTGCCCGAGTACACAACTCATTAAGAACACTGCAGCTGCGAAAAAATAAACGAATTGTTTCATTTTTATTATGTGTGGGAAAATCACCTGGAAACACGCTCCTATACATGCCATCAGGCGTAACACCCACTTTCCTCCAATTTTGTGATTATAGGGAAGCCCAGTCTAACAGTCAATTGCGATTTCCCTTAACTTTATGTGCAAGGACGATATGTTTAGGTCCTGCGCTTCTTAATATGGGGACTTTAGTTCTCCCCAAGTAGTGGTTAATTTACCAGTCGGTTCAACCGGTAAAACCTCCGGCACATAGCAGTTTCGGAACCCATAAACTACTGCCATGTCAACTTTATATTGACAGTGAGTTTTAAAAATGGTATCCTTAGATTCAAGTTCATAAGTCCGATAACTTGGAGTCTATTATGGCATCGAAAAAAAATCACGTCGTGCTGGATCAGGATCAGCACGTTTATCTGAAAAAGATGATCACTTCCGGCACCGAATCTGCGAGGAAACTCACGCATGCCCGGATACTGCTGAAAGCCGACACAGGTGAGTTTGGCCCCGCTTATACCGATAAACAGATTCAAGAAGCTGTTGAAGTCTCAATATCTACGATTGAAAGAACTCGTGAAACCTTTGCTCTTGAAGGGCTTGAAGCCGCACTAACTGCTAAAAAACGTTCAGAACCCTCAAAACCGCGAAAGTTTGATGGTGAAAAAGAAGCACATCTCATCGCTTTAGCGTGTTCCGAACCCCCCGAAGGATACGCCAGATGGAGCCTTCGTCTCTTAGCTGATAGAATGGTAGAGCTCAACCATTTTTCAAGTATCTCTCATGAAAGCATAAGAAAGGTCCTAAAAAAAACGGACTTAGACCTTGGGTGAAGAAGCAATGGTGTATTCCACCCGAAGCCTCAGAAGATTTCGTCTCTGCGATGGAAGACGTTTTAGAAGTCTATCAACGCCCCGAAGACCCAAACCATCCGGTCGTTTGTGTTGATGAGAAGAGCCAACAACACATCAGAGAAATACGGACCCCTTTGCCGATGGCACCGGGAATGCCGGTGCGATACGACTCTCATTACACCCGAAATGGTGTCAGTAACTTGTTCATGATCTTCGCACCTTTTCAAGGATTTCGGCATGTTCAAGTCACTGACCAACGGACAAGTATTGACTTCGCTCATATCTGTCGAGACTTAGTGGATGTGCATTTTTCAGACGCAGAAAAGATTATCCTCGTCTGCGACAATCTCAATACGCACAAGCCTGCTTCGTTGTATAAAGCATTTCAGACACAGGAAGCCGATCGGATTGCTGAAAAACTTCAGTTCTGCTATACGCCTAAACATGGAAGTTGGCTAAATATCGCTGAGATAGAACTTTCCGTGCTAAGTCGACAATGTCTTTCAAGGCGTATCGCAGACCAAGCAGGGCTATTCAGTTTTCCAATTTCTCATTGGATGAGTTTAACTGCGAGTAAAGGTTTTGAAGCGAGAAATCGTATTGTTTCAGAGATTTTTGTGTGTCCTGCGAAGCGTAAAACAGACATGGCAGTGTTGCGTAATGCTGCGATGACTTGTGGTATACTCCCGGTTCTCGCCTGTGAAGCGTCCTCCCCGAGAACGGTGTCTCGGACCCAATGGACTTTGTTTTCTATCGTCCAATGTTCGCGTCGGAGTTTGAGCAAGTCTTCTGCGGATGCGACTTCGGGTGAGAGACTCGTGATGCCATACTGCGTCTGCGAGGAGATCTGGGCTGTTTTTGTGTTTTCTCGCTGAGATTGGTATTGATAAACCTGAGCGATTCCGGGCCATTTGATGTAATCTGTGAGCAATGTGCTTGCGGTTAGGGTGCGTGTGGTGGTCAACCCGTGTGATGTTTCAACATGGGTGTAGGTATGAAGGTGTGCGCCTTCTTGGGTGTGAAGGTTTTCAAAGCGTCGGGTCTCAACCTCTGTGGCATCTGTCTCCGAGAGGGGTTCAAAGAGTTGCTGAATGTCGTCATACATCTGTTTGTGATTTTCTTTGACAGGCAGCGCATAGTCTGCCTGATGTTCGAGAACTTCTTTACAAAAGGTTCTCTGCGTCAAAAGGGCATCTGTCGTCACGACTTTCTCTGCGACATCAAACGCTTTGAGGAGTTGTGTTGAGATCGGAATCTCGTTGGTTTTCCCACTGACAGGCTGTTGTGCGAGGGTAATCCCTAACTCATGACAGACTGCGGAAAGTAAATGTGTCCGGTATCCCGTCTCTGGGTTTTCAGAGCCACATAACTCCTTCCCATCAATAGCGATGCCTTGTAGACGCTGTGTTTTCAAAACATGAAGACTTTCAAGTTTTGAAAACACCCATTTCGTTAGGGAGGCTTCGAGACTCGCTACGTCAAGACGCTTCAAGAGATTATGCAGTGTTGACGCACGCGGGGTCTTCTTAGATCTGAAACCTAATGCTTGGATCAGTTCGGGTTGGCTTCCTGCCCACGTCGCTACAGAGGTATAACCTTTATGTCCCATCATCAGACCGATGACGATCAAAGCCAAGATAGAGACCAAAGGATAGCGTTTGCCTTTTTTATGGCGCGGATCCGGCACTTCTGCTAATATATCAAGTAAGTGGCAAGAGGAATTGCTTGTCATGATTCACCTCAAAAAATAGGTTCATTTTTTACGGTGAAGGATAGCACATATCGCGTGAAAAATCACGCGATATGTGCTATCTCAAAATATTAACAGATGTGAAAAATATTACAAAAAATTCCGAAAACTGAATAGTCCTGCAGACCAAGAGACCCTAAAGCATGAAGTTCAGGCGTGGCAAGACCGCAGAAATCAACAACGCGCCACTATAAAATGGCAGTTTACCACTGAAGACGCACGCATCAAACTAAAAAGACTTTATCCATCAAAAAATGATTGACATGGCACTACACTAAAAGTACAATTATATTACACAAAAATGTGTAATCTGTCAACTTTCTTCTTATCCTCCCCGGATAGCAGCAATGGTCAAACAACCCCAACCGACAATAAATGCCAAGCCACCGATTGGTGTAATCGCACCGAGCCACCGAATGCCTGTGAGACTCAGCACATAAAGGCTCCCCGAAAAAATTAAGATGCCAGCGAAAAAACACCACCCCGATGCAGCCGTGAGTTGGTTCTGCCATAGTGATACCGCCCACGCAGCAGCAATCAGTCCAAGACTGTGGTACATCTGATACCGCACTGCAACTTCAAATGTCTCAAGCATCTCCGGTGAGAGTTTTGACTTCAGTGCATGTGCCCCAAACGCTCCAAAAACAACGCCAAGCAGGCTCAAACCTGAACCGAGTGCAAAGAAAAGATTTTGCATGGCAATCCCCTTTTAGAAATTTATGGATACAGTCAAGTATAACTTAAATCCGAAATCTCATGTCAGATATTTTTGTGGAAGAATGACACTGAAATAAATATTTTCTTGACATTTTTATTATACCGTGCTAAGATGTAATTTTAACGGCATAGTTCGCTCTATTCCGTGTGCTTAACAGTAAAAGGAGAGATTTTAGGACGTATGAAACAATACAGGACCGACCAAATCCGGAACATTGCAATTATAGCGCATTCAGGAGCAGGCAAGACATCACTCGTTGAAGCGATGCTTTACAACGGTGGTGTGATTGAGCGCATGGGGGCTGTCGATAGCGGAACTTCTGCAGCTGACTATGCCGCAGACGAGATAGAACGCAAAACCACTCTCAACTGTTCAGTCTGTATCGCAGAATGGGAAGGACACAAACTAAATCTGATTGATACCCCGGGTGCAGAAGATTTTTACGGGGACCTCTATAGCGTACTCCGAATTGTCGACGCGGTCGTCGTTGTCGTTGACGCGACAACAGGCGTCGAAGGTGGTACCGAAAAGGTATGGGAGGTCGCGGACAAATATGGACTTCCGCGTCTCATCTTTATCAATAAGATGGACAAAGAGAACGCCAGTTTTGAAAACGCGCTTGCAAGCATTGAAGATATTTTAGAGACCCGGGCTGTCCCTATCCAACTACCGATTGGAGAAGAGGAAAATTTCGCAGGTGTGGTTGATGTCATACAGATGGCGGCGTATCTACAACCCGATGGCAACAAACGCGCAGCGAAAGCAGAAATTCCCGGAGAATTGGAATCTCAGGCTGAAGAGACCCGCGAAGCACTCGTTGAAGTCGCAGCGGAAAGCGATGACGAACTCATTGAGAAGTTTTTTGAAGGCGAACTCACTGACGAAGAAATTCAGAACGGCTTACAACTCGGCATTTCTGAGAGTCAGTTTGCCCCCGTACTCTGTGGTGCGGCATTGAGCAATACCGGCGTGCAACAATTGATGGATATACTCGTAAACGGATGTCCGTCTCCCGTAGATGTTGGTGCGGTAAAAAGTGCTGAGAATGAAGAGGAAACCCGCGAACCGTTATCAGATGCCCCCATGTCTGCCGTCGTTTTCAAAACTATTGCCGACCCATTTTCTGGACAATTGAGTTTCTTTCGCGTCTATTCCGGTACGCTACAAGCAGACACCCAAGTTAGCAATTCGACACGAGGACAGACAGAACGACTCGGCAAAACGACCTTCATGAACGGTAAGAACGCGATTAGTACACCACAAGTAGAAGCAGGAGATATCGGCGCGCTTACCAAACTTGCGGCGACACAAACCGGCGATACGCTCTGTGACAGAGATGCTTCGATTCAACTTGCGGGTATTGACTTCCCGAACTCGGTGCTCTCTTACGCGATCCGTCCGACGCGTGAAGGTGACGATGAAAAGTTGATGACAGCACTCACTCGCATGTCTGAAGAGGACCCGGTATTTAGAATTGAACGGAACGAAGTTACCAAACAGCTACTCGTATCGGGGCTCGGAGACCAGCACATCACTGTCAATCGCGAGCGGATGGCAGATAAATTCGGCGTAGAGACAGCTGTCGAACCGCCGAAGGTGCCATACCGTGAGACGATTCGCCGACGCGTCCAATCCGTTCAAGGTAGACACAAGAAACAATCCGGCGGCAGAGGACAGTTCGGGGATGTCTCGATTAATATGTCACCTCTGGCACGTGGTGAAGGGTTTGAGTTCGTTAACAACATTGTCGGTGGTGCGATCCCGCGCAACTATATCCCTGCTGTCGAAAAGGGCATCCGTGAAAGAATGGGCAGAGGTTTACTGGCTGGTTTCCCGCTCGTCGATATCCAAATCGACCTCTTTGACGGCAAATACCACCCTGTCGATTCTTCAGATATGGCGTTCCAGATCGCCGGTTCCATGGCGTTTGCCACCGCCGTTGAACAAGCCGATCCGGGCTTGCTTGAACCGATTATGAACGTTACAATCACGGTACCGGAACAGTTTATGGGTAACATTATCGGGGACTTGAACGGACGGCGTGGACAGGTGATGGGTGTCGAACAAATGGGGAGAAAGCAGGCAATTCAGGCAAACGTCCCGCTTGCAGAGATGCTCCGGTACTCGATTGATCTCAAGTCAATGACGAGTGCCCGTGGCAACTTCACGATGGAATTCTCACACTACGAAGTTGCACCTGACGATGTTGCGCAGAAGGTAATCGCTGCCTCAAAAACGGAAGAGGAAGAATAGATTAGCGTAAGTCCACGAAAATGCGCAAAAGCGCGGACCCAGACAAAAGATAAACCCGCTGCCGATTCATATCCGCAGCGGGTTTACGTTTAAAGATTAGGACATCCAATGTCTGCGACTAACTATCCAAATGG
Source organism: Candidatus Poribacteria bacterium (assembly GCA_965246985.1). Classification (GTDB taxonomy): domain Bacteria; phylum Poribacteria; class WGA-4E; order WGA-4E; family WGA-3G; genus WGA-3G. The sequence continues at coordinate 6,328,356 of OZ251998.1, forward strand.
AAGATTGCCATCTTCAATTCGGTCATCTCTTCTATGGCGTATTTCGGTCCCTCTTTGCCCATACCGCTCTCTTTGAGACCACCATACGGCATCAGGTCCGCACACCACTGTGTGGCCCAGTTCACCATCAGATTGGCAGATTCAACCTCACGGACAAACCACATTGCCCAATCAATGTTCTGTGTGAAAATGGACAATGACAGTTCCAAATCAGAGAAAATATTCCCTTGACATTTCTACTATTTTCGGATAGACTCCCACCAAACTTAACGGATGGAGGTTTTCTCACATGGCGTATAGCAATTGGACCTTAGAAACAGTGAAGAAAGCGTTTCACTTAGAAGAAGTTAACGCCGTCGGCATCTTTTCCGGCGTAGAACCGGTGGCTCCGAGTGCACATCTTACCACGGTACTGGAGCGGAATGTCCCATTGGCCTTTGCTATAGGCACTGAGAAGGCAAAATCAGAACTGATTGTTTCCGCAGTGCTGGTTGAGCTTTGGGAGCACTTTGACCGAGACATCAGTTTTTTTTCGGGGATTGACTTTAATGTTGATGCTGAAAACGGCTTGACCGGCGTTTGTGATTTTTTGATAAGCCTGTCGCCAGCCCAATTTCATTTGGAAGCCCCAGTCATCATCCTTGTTGAAGCAAAAAGGGATAATTTGACGATAGGACTCGGGCAGTGTGTTGCAGAGATGGTTGCCGCTCAATGCTTTAATGCCGAAAGGGAGAATGACATCTCTTGCGTCTATGGTGCCCTTACGTCAGGTATAGATTGGGTATTCCTTAAGTTGGAGGGAAAGAAACTTCAACTTGATATGGCAGCCTACCAGATCGCACAGTGCGACAAAATCCTCGGTATTCTCGCCAGCATGGTAGCACAAAAGGCGTGAGCATGAGTTTGAAGGAAACGGGCAGATTTGGAAATCCGCCCGTTGTCAAAACCCGCTAACTATCCAAGTGGAAGATTGCCATCTTCAATTCGGTCATCTCTTCTATAGCATACTTCGGTCCCTCTTTACCCATACCGCTCTCTTTGACACTGCTGGCGAGGTTTCCTAACCTCGCCGAGCCGTATTGTATAAATAATTGTAAGCTTTACTATAGATAAAGTTTAGAAAAATATTTGGGTAATTCAGGATTACCCCCATACTGAGGCTAACCGCTGACCGCTGAAGGAGGTTCCTGCATTACAGGAATGACATAACTCCGAATCGGCACCCCCTCAAGTGTCTCTGTTTTAACACGCGGAGTTGTGTTTTGACGATGGTCAAAGACGACGTAGTAGCCTTCTATCGCTTGCTCCAACTTGAGGTATGCAAGAAGTTGTTTTTTACCTGCCTGATAGCGTCGCTCGCCTTCCCATATCTTTGTTTCAACGATGTATTTTCGCTGTTTGTGGGTAATGAGGAGGTCAATTCTGCCGCGTCCTGTTTGCACTTCAAAATACATCGCCCCGCCTATACTTTGAACGAACTCATCAAGATAAGCGTAAAGGAGATACTGTCCAACAAATTCCTGCGGGGTTTCTGGAACTTGCAGGATACGGAAACCGATACGGGCAATAAATGCCTGAAAGTTGTTGAGGAGTGCTGCCAATGCAAGCGTTCCATCAGGTGTGATGTAATCAATAAAATTGGCTTCCATGTCTTCAGGAAAGTATTCATGCTCCAAGCCGTTAACAAGAGGTTTGAAAGCCTGCATGATGCGGTGCTGATAAATAGGACTAACAATCTTACACATTCTATGTGTGTCTTTTGTGATAACGCCATAAGTAGCAAGTTCGGCAATGATTTCGTTGTCGCGACTAAAGTGTATGCCTTTATCATAGGAGGCAATCCTCATGAGGAAACTTTCAAAGCGAGGGTCTCTGCGGATATTGGTGAGCAGATGCGAAATGTTGGTGTTGTCTTCGTCGAGGAGCTGCACATAAGCCTCGCTGAAGTGCGCCATGGTAATGGTCTCGGCTTTAGGTATTTCGAGTTCCTCCGTGAGAATCTGGGCGAATCGGTTGATGAGGAAAGGCTGTCCGCCCGTCTGTTTGTGAAATATTTCGATGACTTCTGGTGCGAAGAATTGTCCAGTCTCCTCCGTATACTGTGTCAGGAGTTCGCGTACCTGTTCAACGGTAAAGTTGGACAAGTTGAACTCATCTTGGATATTAAATGGGGAAATCGACCTGTCGTAATTCAGTTGTGTGATACTCTTGACACCGATAATGCCTATACTGTAAATGCATCGGTTTTTGCCAGTCAGGTAGATATGGCGTAACGCATTCAGAAAACCACTTACAGCAACTGTGGGGATGCCATCAAATTCATCTATGATAAGGACAACCTTTTGCTCACCATATTCAAGGTTTACGAATCTCGCGAATTTGCTAAAAAACCTTCGCATTGAAAAGGCATTCGTGAGCTCGGTATTTTCCCAAAAATCTGCTAGTGGTTCGGAAGGTGCCCTACCGCGTCTCTGAAAAGTTGTCTGGATTTCCTCACGAAGATCTTCGTAAAGTGCTCCGTAAAAATCGGTCAGAGAAAGTTCTGCATACGTGTCAAAATTCAGTCGAATCGGGAAGTAGGTTGACGCTTCTGCTTCAAGCAGATCTAAGGCGGATTGGAAAAAGGTGGTTTTTCCCGTTTGCCGTGGTGCAAAGAGAACAATGTATCTTCCTTTTTTCACTCTCGTGATGAAATCTGCAAGTTCATCAGCGCGTGTGACAACGTAGTTATCTTCAGGAGACACGGGGCCCCGGGTTTCAAAACATCTCATTTCGGTATTCTCGCCAGCATGATAGCACAAAAGGCGTGAGCATGAGTTTGAAGGCAACGGGCAGATAACGACATCTACCCGTTGCCAAGATCGCTTAACTATCCAAATGGAAGATCGCCATCTTCAATTCGGTCATCTCTTCTATGGCGTACCTCGGTCCCTCTTTGCCCATACCGCTTTCTTTGAGACCACCATACGGCATCAGGTCCGCACGCCATTGTGTGCCCCAGTTCACCATCAGGTTGCCAGATTCCACCTCACGGACAAACCGCATCGCCCAATCGATATTCTGTGTGAAAATCGCGGCACTCAGCCCGTAGTTTGTATCGTTGGCGAGAGCGATAGCCTCGTCAATGTCGTTGACACGTGTTACACCAACAGCCGGTCCGAACACTTCGTCACAGGAGATTTTCATCTCCGGTCTGACGTTCGCGAGGATAGCAGGTGTAACAAACTGGTCATGCTTCTCACCACCAGTGAGGAGTTCTGCGCCGTCCGAGACGGCTTCCTGAATCCATTCGGCGACACGGGCGGCATCGCCTTCGCGAATCATCGGTCCCATGCGTGTGCCTTCTGCAAGTGGGTCCCCGGTGCCGATTTGAGCAACCTCTGCTTGGAACGCATCTAAGAAATCGCCGTAGATTTTTTCGTGTGCGATGACGCGCTGCGTTGAGATACAGACCTGTCCAGCATTAGAATAACCGGACGCTGCCGCCGCACGTGCGACCTTTTCGGGGTCGGCATCGGGCATGACGATGAGCGGTGAATTTGAGCCGAGTTCCATCGTGACACGCTTCAATCCTGCGACCTTACAGATATGCTCGCCGACATCACGGCTGCCGGTAAAGGTAATCTTTCGGACGCGTCGGTCTGAACAGAGGGTATCACCGATTTCGCCACCGGGTCCCGTCACACACTGAATCGCTTCAGGCGGGGTGCCTGCTTCTAAAAAGAGTTCGACAAGTTTCAGCGCCGAGAGCGGTGTATCTGTTGCGGGTTTGATGATAATTGCGTTGCCACCAGCAATTGCGGGACCTGCCTTGTGGCAGACAAGGTGCAAAGGGAAGTTAAACGGACTAATGCCAGCAACAATACCGCACGGTACACGCACTGTAAAACCGAGTTTGTTTTTGACACCCGGCGCGCCTTCAAGCGGGATAGTTTCACCAGTTAATCGCTTTGCTTCCTCTGCTGAGAGGGCAATAATTTCAGAAGCACGGGTAGCTTCAACCGTCGCCTCAGCAAGGATTTTGCCTTCCTCGCGGGTGATAACCTCGGCAAGTTCGCCTGCGCGTTCCACCATCAAATCCGCAACTTTCCGCAGAATCTCATAGCGTTCATAGCCGGTCAGTCCAGCCATGATCTTTGCGCCGCGTTCTGCGGTCTGAATAGCGGTTTCAACATCGCTTGCATCCCCTCTGGGGACAGTATCAACCACCGAACCGTCAAACGGACTCAGTACATCAATTTTATTGGATTTGTCAATCCATTCTCCGCCTACGTGCATTTGCATAATCTGTTTCTCCGTTTCTTCTATGGCACAGTGCGTAAGGCAGGCACAAGACCTGCCCCTACAAATGGTGTGCTTGTTATTTTTTTGTTTTTAGCAGTGCCCAAGTCGTTGTTGCCTTTCCAGCTGCATCCACAGCAGCATAGCCGGCTAACCCGCTATCCATGACATCGTTGAGTTCGTCTTCAGAAAGTGCTTCAGTGAAGAATCCGACTTCGTCAAAGAGTCCTGTTGCTGCAACGTTTCCGGGTCGCGCACCTATCCAGATCGGCGATTTACTTGTATCCAACGTCCCACCGCTTGGGTTCTCGCCATCCAATTTCCCATCAACGAACATCTGAACGTTTTTGCCATCATAGATTTTAGCGATATGATGCCACTTGCCATCGGCAATGATAGTTTTACCGTCAATACGTCCGACATTTCCCTTGACGTGCCACATAAACACCGGGTAGTCAGCATCGTGGATCCATATATCAAGATGACGGACATCTTCTGGTTCGGGCCAGACATCCCCGTTCCGCCAGACGATGTATTGCCACGAGGCGGCTTCCAATTTGACCCACGCGACAAACGAGTAGGGATCGGAATTGAAGACATCATCGTGATCAACACGGACGTAGCTATCGCCCTTGCCGGGGAATTTCAATGCGCCGCCGAACTTGCCGTCTTTTACCCAATCAAGGGTGCCCTTGATTTCACCGTCGTGTCCGCTGACGACATCTTTGACGACCTTTCCACCGTTATCCTCAAAGAGCCAAGCACTCGCCAAACCGAGTTTCGCAGCGTGTGCAGTAATACCGAATCCCATCACGAAGATTAGTAAACTCAAAATGACTATGAAAATCTGGGTTTGACAAACAGAAATTACGCTTTTCATCTTGTCCTCCTTAGACGCGGCAATTGTCAAGTGCGTCCTCATTCAATTCAACACCTAATCCGGGTTTATCAGGAATAGTTGCGTATCCGTCAACAAGCGGAATCGTTGATGGCGTGACAAGGTCAAACGCACGCAATGCATTAAGCGTAATCGCTGGCATAGTGGCATTCGGCATCACTGCAGCAAGATGCATGACATAGGAGGTTGTGATACCGAGCCCAACAATCTGTATCCAGACTGGGAGATGCGCAGCATTTGAAATTGTTGCTTCCCTTATGGCATTGGCAGCGCGCGAGTCCGGGTAGGCAATAATAAACGAGTCGTTCATCTTTGCCCGAACCGCTTCAATTGGATCCGGGCTCCCGAAGTGAATTGTTATCGGCATATCAGTGTGGCGTTTAATTTCCTGATAGCCTTCAATATCCGCTTGAGGGATCGGCGTTTCAAACGACTCTATATTGTAATCTTGAAGGTGGCGCGCGACCTCAAGTGTGCGTTCCGGTGTCTCAAACGAGTCATTTGCATCAACGCGAAGCTGATAATCATCCGGTACAACAGAGGCAATTGCTTCGACCTGCTCAAGTACTTCAAACCATGGACGTGCCTTAATTTTGTGGAGTCGATAGCCGAGGACGTAAGCGTGTTTCGCTTCAGCCGCCCATTCCTCTGGTGTCATGTCAATAGACCAATAGGCGAACGACGTTTTGTCATGAACTTTTTCACCTAAAAGCTGATGCACTGGTACGCTGAGTGCCTTGCCCATGATGTCGTAAAATGCCTGCTGAAGCGGTGTCGGTGCCCAGCCGTTCATAAACTCAAACGGATTTCTACCGATATAGCGTTGAATGACTTCATCCGACTGGTGTGAGCCGTCGCCAATTCCGACGAGTCCGACATCGGTATGAACTTTGTAGACGTAGTCAATCTGGTAAAGATTGCGACGCGTCATCAGTTCGTATATGCCTTCATGATACGGCACTCTTACTTTGATAACGTCAATATGTGTAATCTTCATAAGCACCCCCGCATCCGGTTGTCGAGTTTTTCAGCGTTTCGTATCTAAATTATTCATCTCGTCGGATCCAACTGACGACATCCTCAGCCTCGCCTGTTCCGCCTTCAACACCATCACTTCCGAACGAGATGAGATCGTACCCGTACCGGTCGTGTATGCCCGGACGGATATAGACATAAGGGTTTCCCCACGGATCCTCCGTAATTGGGATCTGGATGTAGGGTTCCAGCCAGTTTATAGGTATCGGCGGTGCCTCAGGTTTCTCCCAAAGTGCCTTCAAGCCTTGTTCGGTTGACGGATAATCGCCGTTATCTTTGGCATATCTATCAAGAGCGATTCCGAGCGTTTCAATGTCTGCATCGGCTTGTGCTTGTAGTGCACGCCCTGCTTGTCCGAGCAACCGAGGTGCGAAAAGCACAGCGGCTATAATCCCGAGGACGACAACGACAACTAAAATTTGTATTGATGTTAATCCTGCTTGTTTAGAATCAATTGATTTCACGCATTTCCTCCACAATCCGCGCATGTACGTCCAACCTGAAAGGGCAAGGAATTTTGCCATGTCATTCGTGTCGGACGTTTTTTTAAGTGTATCATATCCGCGGAATTGTGTCAACTTTTTCATTCAGTTATCAGTTGTCAGCAAAATAGCCGTCAGCAATCAGTCTTCAGTAGTTGTCGCGGCCGGGAGGTCGCTCCTACAGCGAAGAGTCCTCAAGCAGAAAATTGAAATCATTGGAGAACTGAATGGCTCTGTGTCTCTATAGAATTCTCTTGACAGACTTTACGACGCGCCATATAATAATTTCCCAGATTTACGCAAACCTCTATAAAACAAGGCGAGGTTGAAAATCTCGCTAGCAAAGAATTAATAAGCGGAGGAATCCGGGAATGGCAAAAACAGTTTGCATTGTTGGAACAATGGACACGAAAGGCATAGAATTCGCATTTATCAAAGCGCAGATAGAATCAGCTGGGGTCTCAACGTGTGTTATCAATACAGGTATATTGGGAGAACCACAATTAACACCGGACATCTCTGCCGATGAAGTCGCACAAGCAGGCGGTTCATCGTTACAGGCATTGCGAGACGAAGGCGACCGAGGCAATAGCGTCACTGTGATGGCGCAGGGTGCCGCAGTACTTGTTGCGGAAAAACAGGCTGCAGGCGAGATTGACGGGATCATCTCACTCGGTGGCTCCGCAGGCACGACCATCGGAACGACAGCAATGCAGGCAGTCCCAGTAGGTGTTCCGAAAATTATGGTATCCACATTGGCATCGGGTGATACCAGCCCTTATGTACAATCAAAAGACATAAGTATGATGTATTCCGTCGTGGACATCGCTGGCATCAACCGTTTGTCCCGACAGATTCTCGCTAACGCCGCCGGTGCAATCGTCGGGATGGTGAACGCGGAAGCACCCGTAGCAGCGGCAGCGGACAAACCGTTAATCGCAGCGACGATGTTCGGTGTAACAACCCCGTGCGTTACAAAGGCAAGAGAACTCCTTGAAGACGCTGGCTATGAAGTTCTCGTGTTTCACGCAACTGGCACCGGTGGGCAAGCGATGGAAGACTTGGTCAAAGGCGGTTTCCTCGTCGGCGTGTTAGACGTGACGACGACTGAACTCGCTGACGAATTGGTAGGCGGAATTCTGAGTGCGGGTCCTGACCGATTGGAAGCCGCAGGTCAATCCGGACTGCCACAAGTTGTCGCACCGGGCGCATTGGATATGGTAAACTTCGGTCCACCGGACACTGTGCCAGAGAAATTCAGCGACCGGCTGTTCTACCAACACAATCCGACAGTGACGTTGATGCGGACAACCGCTGAAGAAACCGCTGAACTCGGACGCATCATGGCACGCAAACTGAGTGAAGCACAGGGACCCACAACAGTCATTATCCCCACCCAAGGCGTATCAGCGATTGACAAAACAGGGCAGCCTTTTGATTCACAGGAAGCGCGCGAGGCATGGCGCGAGAATCTAAAAGCACACATCGGTGACAATGTTACAGTTATTGAGATGGATGCTCACATTAATGACGATGCGTTTGCAACAAAACTTGTAGAAACGTTGTTAGCAAGCATACAGTAGAGAGGAAAGAGATGGCACGAACTTACAGAACACTTACCGAATCAGATGTTAACCATTTCGTTGAGAAAGGACACATTGTCCTACAAGACTGCTTTCCACGTGAATTAGCAGAAGAGTGGCGGGGGTTCGCCTTTAAACGGCTCGGTTGTGCCCCAGACGACCCGAGTACTTGGGAAACACCACGCATTCATCTGCCTTCTATGAACCGAGTACCGATTCAGGAGGTCGCGCCGAGAGCATGGGATGCTATCTGCGATCTTGTTGGTGGTGAAGATCGGATTGCAGATCCGTGGGGTAATTCAAAACCGTCATGGGGTGACGGCTTTATTATCAACTTCTCATTAGGTGCAGACACGCCTTGGCAACCGCCTTCTTCAGAGGTGAGCGGTTGGCATAAGGATGGCGATTTCTTCCGTCATTTTCTCGATAGCCCAGAACAGGGACTGCTTACTATCGTTGTCTGGTCGGATATTTATCCAAAAAGCGGTGGGACATTTGTAGCATGCGATTCTGTCCAGCATGTCGCGCAGCGGTTATATGAGCATCCAGAAGGATTGTCGCCTGGCGGTTTCGGGAAACTCATTGGAAAGTGCAAGGACTTTGCAGAGATTACCGGAAAAGCGGGGGATGTTGTGCTGCTGCATCCGTTCATTTTGCATGCGGCTTCGCAGAATCCGTCTGGTCGCGCCCGTTTTATTACGAATCCACCCGTCGGTCTTGCGGAACCGATGAATTTCAATCGTGAGAACCCAGACGATTTCTCGCCGGTGGAGTTAAGTGTCCTACATGGGTTAGGGAAAGATCGCTTGGATTTCAAGCCGACAGCACCGCGGGAACGTTTAGTGCCAGAGCGAGTTCAGCGTCAAAAGAAGATGCTGGAGGAACAGAAGAAGCGACTCGAGATCGGATAGGTCTTTCACAAAAAAGGCGATTGTGCGTCAACCGGTGTGTTGGCTTGGGCAATCGCCTTTATGCGTGTTTTGGTGTTGTTTCCAAAATGTTATACACCTCCCGAAACTGTCTGTGCAATTAGTCCAAGTTGTTGACATGCCTGTTTGAGTTTGATTTCGACTTGGTTTATCAACTGGGTGACACGTCCTGGGCTGAGATGTAAGACTTCGGCGATGTCACGGTTCCGCATGTCCTGGCGAATGCAGACGAAAACTTGTTGTTCACGCGGTGTTAGCACGTTTAGGAGTTGCGGGAGCACGCGTTCAAAGTTGGCGATTGAGATGTCCCAAATGAGGGCATCGACGAAGGATTCGGTTTGGGATCCGGAGCGTTTGACATGAACGCCATATCTGTGTCGGCTTCGGTATCTGCTTGTTATGGATATCGGGTGCTTCAATGGGTTCGAGTCTTTCGCGCCCATGATGTATGAATTCTTTTCGTCTTGTGTTGGTGAGGTTAATACAGATACGCGGACGGATAAACGTCCCGAAACTCGCACGGCTTTCATGTGCTGGATCAAAGGCGGCTCCTTTTTCGAGGAGCGTGATGGCGGCGATCTGTAGGAAATCGTCTCGGAAATATGGGAGCGTCGGTGCGACGTACGCCATACAATCTGCACATCGATTCAGATCGGGGAGTAGGCGTTTGATGTTTTCATTATCAGGGTAGAAAGTGCCGTTGTGTTTGAAAGGCGGGCAATTCGTTCCCTTGCTTTGGCATCTTAATTTCATTGCCTTATGTTCCTCCTTGAGACAGATAAACTGTCCTGCACCCATTTGGTGAGAGATATACTCTTAAAGACAATTTTTTTAGGCACTTTTCGTAATGAAAATGGTTATGAACTATTGGCTACTTTTCGACTTTTATCTCCGCCCACTGCGTCGTCAATTTTCCGTGCGGTGAAACTGACAACGCCCCTTCTGTCCAGTCGGGCCACTTCTCATCACTTGCCTCACGTGTCAAACGTCGAAGTCCCCGCGTCTCAAACCCATAGCGATAGATGTTATAATTCGCATTGGGTTTATCGTTAATCTTTATTGAGACGAGCATCGAATGGTCGTTCTCCATCCAACTCGCACCGGCGATAAGAAAATTGTTGCCGAGTCGGTCATTTATATCTGTTATTTCCTGTTTCCCACCGCCGATCCGCTTAACGATGAGCTGCATGACATCTCCATCGCGAAACCATTTCGATTCATAAAAGAGTATTCGTTGTCCGTCTGCCGACCAGCGCGGAAAGTACCTCGAAGTGAGCGGTCCGTCAAGCAGCGGATCGGGGAGGATAGGGTGCTGGCGCTGCCCTTCCGCATCCATGACGTAGATGGTTTTCGGGGCGATTCCGTTAACCCGGATGAACCGCGAAAAAGCGATCTGTGTGCCATCTGGCGACCAGTCGGGAGAAGCGGAAGGGGCATCCGCGCCACCACTTGTTAACTGTTTGACGGCGAGCGTCGCAAGTTCTATGACGAACACCTGCCATTCTCCACTGTGGGTACTCGCAAAGGCGATCTGTGTGCCATCTGGCGACCAGCACGAATACGCATCGATGACGTTGTTATGGGTGAGGCGTTGTGGGTCTGTGCCATCTGCGTTCATGATAAACACCTCCGCTGTGGTTTGTGTCTTCGTCCTGTCCATGTATCGGGTAAACGTGATTCTTTTGCCATCGGGCGACCAACGAGGATTGGTATCTAATGCCGTTGTGTTGCGAGTGAGCCTGCGTCTGTGGGAGCCATCATCGTTCATGACGTAAATATCATCGTCGACACAAAACACGATCTTCGCGTCAACCGAAACTGTCGCACCCGCGAGCAAGAGCATCCAGCCAGCGAAGAAAAAACTTATTGTTCGTGAGCGCAAGGCGTTGTTTTTATGGTTCATCTGTTGATGCCTCCTGTAATACCAAATTAACCCAATTTGTAGCGCGAGGTCCCTGTGCCTCGCAATGCTGACTTGATCAAAAGACTTCTAATCAAGTTAATTTGGTATTAGATATACCGTTGAACAACGAGAATTCAATATCGAATGTCATCAAATTTCGCTTGGGGAAGGTTTCGCCTTCCCTTGCATATTATAGTAAAACCCACAATTAACTATACATTGGCGAGGTTAGGAATGCAGATCGCATTTGGGTGAGTACACCGCAAAACCTCGCCAGCGAGGGAGTATGTGCAGGATTGTTATTCATTGAAATGTCAACATATTTTCGGGCTTTACTATAATATAGAAATGAAACTGCGAAAGTTAAGACCTAATTTGCATTTTTTTACTGATTTTTTCAGAATTCTCCGTTTTTTTTTTAATTTCCTAAATATCTGTGAAATATCAACGTAATTCGAGTGTATAAAGTTTTTGTCATTGCTTTATGTTCCTCCTTGGGACAGATAAACTGCCTTGTAGCCATCTGGTGAGAGATATACTCTTAAAGACCATTTTTTTTGCCGTTTTCGTGCAAAATATGAAAAAAAGTGAAAAAAGTTATGAACTATTGGCTACTTTTCGACTTTTATCTCCGCCCACTGCTTAACCTGTTTTCCTTTGAGAGAGACGGAGAGGGTGCCAGACACCCAATGCGGGTCAACTTCTGCCTGAGGTGTGTCTGTGATTTGCGTAATCTTCCCACTTGAATTATGATACCTATAGATGTCGTAATTGAAGATGGTTGTGAGATTTTGCAGTCCGTTTTCCTCAGCGGCGAAAAGTATCTCGGTGCCGTTGCCTGCCCAATGTGCGGAATGGATGCGCCAATTTTTTGGGATATTGAGTTGTTTTGGGTTTCTGCCGTGCTTGTTGACGATGATCAGGTGATTGGCAAGTCTCACGACGCGTGCGGGTTCAAACCTGAGATGCGCTTCATAATACATGACGTGTTGTCCGTTGAGCGACCAGCGGGGTGAGTATTTTGAAATGACGACATCACCGTTGAGGTGGGGTTGTGGACCATTGAGGAAAGGACGGGTTTTCTTGCCGTTTACATCTGTGATGTAGATGTGTCGTCCGCCGCCTGTGAGGATCTGCTCGTGGACGATATGCTGCCCATCGGGCGACCAGTTTGGGGTGGATGAGTAGGCTTCACCAGCCTCGTTTTTCGTGAGTTGTCTGATCGTCTGACTGGCAATCTCCATGATATAGATTTCTCTATTTCCGCTTCTGCTGCTTGAAAAGGCGATGTGTTGTCCGTCTGGGGACCATGCAGCGCGTCCATCGTTTTTCGGGTGAAAGGTGAGGCGGCGTTCATTGCTGCCATCTGCGTCCATGATAAAGATATCAAGTTGTTGGCCTCCTCCCCCCAGATCTCGCCTAAAAAGGATGTGTTTGCCATCTGGTGACCAGCGCGGGCTTACGTCCCAAAGGGGTGAATTTGTGAGTTGTCGGACGCGACTGCCGTCATCGTTCATGACGTAAATATCGCCCTGCCCATTATTTCCATCAAAACGAAAAACGATCGCTGCGTGTGTGATGCCTGCGGTTGACAGTATTGAGATCAATAGAAATAGAAAGAAGCTACTAATTACCCAGCGTGTGTTTAACATCATGGTTTAACTCCTAAGGTATCCGATAGGGACACACAGTGCCCCTATCGGGTGAATGAATGGACGCGTCGCGAAAAAATCTCAAACTCCGAGCTTTCGTTTGCTTGGACGTTTAGACTACCGCCTTGTCTGGAAGCTCTGATAGCGGTGTATGCCTTGATGATATACTCACCTTCAGGTTGTCCGCCGCAGCTTACGCCCTGCGAGCCGCTTTGGGTTTTATACCCAGGATTTGCTGTGACAGTGCTCGTCAGGTGAGTGGTGCTTGTGTCGACATTCCTTGTAAGGGTGATTTCATCATTTTCGTTTCTGGCAAGAATCTCTTGAACAACGTGTTGGAACTCGTAATTGTAGGAGATATCGTCGCCAGTATAGTTGAAGATTTCAGTCGAGTGGGAGCTTGAGGTCTGTTGGGTCCCGGCGTTGTAGCTTAGAGAGTTAACTTCAACATTTCCCCAAAGACCTGACAAAGTACCGGAACCGCCGGCACCATTTGATGCCCCAAGGCAATTTTGGGAGATAGTAACGAAGATACCGATTGCCAGTAAACTCGTAATGATAATCATCAGTCTGAATGCGGTTCTCATTTTAATTTCTCCTTGCTCTGGCTCCGTTCAAAGGAGCCAGATGTTATGAATGGATAAAAATCAAATTCATCAAGTCTCTCAGCTGAGACTTGCTTAACCTGTTATTGTATGTATATACCTGAAAAGGAGAAAGTTTAGGGTGCTTATGCATTTTTTTGCCGTTTTTTCATAAAATGGGCTTAAAGACCGAGTTTTTTGTTGGCATTCGTGTAGAATATGACAAAAAATGGAAACGGGTGTATGGTAATATGCAAATTGTATGCCATCCACAATTCTGCAGGAAATCGGCGAATTTCGACCCGTGTCTGACATAATTTGCGCTATCCTGTCCATTTATTGAAGTTATAGGTTGTCCGGTGCAGTTAGAATGCAGATCGCATTTGGACGAGTACGCCGCAAAACCGAACCTACCACTTTGGGGGATAGGATTCATTCAAACTGATGTCGGCTCTGATGGCACGCCTTGCCTTTGCCACGAATAACACCTGCCTGATGCCATGTATCAATAGCGTGGCAGATAGCATCACTTTCACCGAGGCGTTTTTGAAGTTCAGATTTCGTAAACCAATCCCAATCCCCATTTGCGAGTCCATCAGTATCAAGGTTGTCATCGGAAAAGCCGTAGACGCGGGAGATACCATTCTCTTCTTCAACATCCTTAATATAAGACATCCACGGCACCTCTAAACCGAGTTGTGTTTTGGCGAGTTCTTGCATCGAACCGATTCGCGCGCCAACATCCCAACCGACAAATTTCTCCTCTTCCCAACCTTCACCACCCGGTAATTCCCAACACGCTGTCTTCTCGTCATGACGCAGCAAAAACTTCGATTCTTGCGTTGATACATCCTCAATGAGGAGACGTGTCGTCGTAATCGGTGTGTCGAAACAGACCGGTATAAGACGTTTACCATCGTCACTTAAGGCATCCAAGGTGGTCGGATTGTAAGGATAATATCCTGCTGCGGGTGGTGCGTTCACTGCGCAGTATTTGTTGAAAATACCGCATCGGTCTTCAGTCGTGGTACCTGCAGGTGCTTTGTGCCAGACATGCTCATTGACTACCAATAAATCGCCTGCCTTGAGTTCTGGATCGATGAAAGGTGCCAACTGTTCGGCATCGGGACGGGTGAGGTCCAAAATATGGGCATCTTCGTTAATCACCTGCATCAGTTTATGCGATTTGGGAGACACGAGGAAGGGACCATACGCCGCATCGAAATCGGTCAGTGGAATAATCGCAAACACCCAATTCATCGATGAACCGACGGGTCGCCAGCGTTTATAGTCGCAATGCGCACCTGCACCCTTATCGCCCGGTGTCCGTAGATATGCAACGTAGGCAGTGAGATGTGCGGGATACCCAAGCACAGATTCCACAGCACCAATAACCGTCGGATGTTCAGCAATAGCCGTGAGCCCGGGTTCAGCAAGCCTATTGCCACTGACGGTGTATTTCGCAGATTGAGGATACTTAAGGGTTGATGGATACGCATCGCGTATCACCTGTTGCTGGACGACGCGCCGAAGTTCATCCACTTCTTTAGCAGATAAAATGTTGCGCACAATGAGATAACCGTCCTCATGGTAGTCTGTGATCTGTTGCTCACTGAGAGATGGTGTTATCGTCATAGTCATAATATAAACTCCTTTCAAGGCTAACAGCACAATTCACTGGACGCTCGGACGGGAAACAAATTACTTCACTTTAATGACAACAAGCGTTATATCATCCGCCTGCGGCTCCCCGTCTGCCCACGACGCGCTCGCTTGAAAAAGATGATCAATAATCGTTTTCGGGGATTGATCCGCTACCTCTTCAAACAGCTCTTTCGTCTTTGGATAGTCTAACATTTCGTTTTCAGGGTTTAACATCTCCGGTAGTCCATCACTCATAAGCAAGACAGTATCACCGCTTTGGAGATCGGACGATGCTTCTTGTCGTTCAGTTCCGATGAATCCGCCTAACGGCATCCCTTCAAGGAGTATCTCCTCAACGAGGTTTTCCTCTGCTCGATAGATGAGTGCAGGCGGCATGCCAGCGGCTGCAAGAGTTAGTCTATTGCCATTGAATGTAGCGAGCGTCATCGCCATGTACAACCGTTTAAGATTCATGCTCTTAATGCCTTGCGAAATACGTTCAAGTGCTTCTAAGTTCTCTGCTTCCGGTGCTGATGTCTTGAAAAGGCTTTTGGCAGCGGAAACGACAAGTCCGGCGTTCATGCCGTGCCCTGTTGCGTCTCCAACCGCGATGGTGAGCCGTCCGTCCTCTGTGAGATTGAAGTCATAGTAGTCGCCACCGACCTCCGTCGCCGGTCGCATCTCAAAGGCGACATCAAGGTTAGGCAATTGCGGCGCGGCTTGCGGCAGCATTGACATCTGGAGGTTACGTGCTTCTTCCAACTCTACTGTTTTACGGGTGTTTTCAACCTCTAAGAGTCTGCGCTCAAGGACCTCCGTTTCAAGTTTTCGGCTGGTTCGTGAGAAATTGCGGGCGAGATAAACCGACATCGAAAAAAGCGGCGCAAGGATCGTAACGAGTAAGCCAAGTTGCCCGTTAACTGTGTGTCCTGTTCGTGAGACGAGATCGCCGAGTACGAACGTTAAGATAAAGGGCGAGAGGGAACCGAGTCCAAAGATCCACGCGCCATCTTTTTTCTTGAAGATGGCGACGATAATCACCCGCGCCATCTCTAAAAATGTTAAAGCCGTAAACAGCGGTAGAAATAGAAACGCTAACCCCACTCCGGAATCAAACGCGAAGGTATAAAAACCAGACAATTCAATAGTTGCTACTCCTGGATCGGAATGTGAGGGAGGACTGAGACCAAGCAGACTCACACAGGCAATTACAATCCATCCAGCAAGAAAGAACCAAGATAGTTTTGGAAGTTTCGGATAAAAGAGCGTGTAGAGAAATAGCATTCCCGACAAAAACATCAGCACATAA
Organism: Candidatus Poribacteria bacterium; assembly: GCA_965246985.1. GTDB lineage: Bacteria > Poribacteria > WGA-4E > WGA-4E > WGA-3G > WGA-3G. The sequence continues at coordinate 6,344,656 of OZ251998.1, forward strand.
ACACAGACAAGTAGCCGAAGTAGATACAGAATTTGTGTGCCACTTGTCGCTAACAGGATAAATTGAAACGTCAAAAAAACAAACGCACCGATACTTCCTGTCGAGATCGCAAAATAGAGGTTTTCCCGCGCACGTGGATAAAAGATAAAAAGTAACAGGTGTTGCAACATCAGGAAAACCGAAATCGCTGTCCATACCATCTGAAAAGTGGTGCCTTTGCGAACGATGTCAACACGCCTTTTAATGTTCGGATTTAGGTGCGCGAGTTTAAGCCCGAATCCGAGCATCGGTGTTGATTGATAAGAAGAAAAGTTGGAATATCGAACTGCAATAAGATGGCCGGCATTGCCAGAGAACGAAATTACCTGTGGGTCGTGTTCCCAATATGGTTTCTCTTCTCCTTTCCGTGTCCCTACTACCCCGAATTTATAAATCAACTTCCCGTCGAGATAGATTTCAGATGCCCCTGCTTGATATGTTACTTGGAGCGCCAACGGCATATTCCAAAGCCGCTCATCAGGAACGGACAGATGCAGTCTGAACCAACCAATCCCGTCCCATCCGTTTTCGGGCAGTTCTTTTCCAAGCAAAAGTGTGTTAGTGGATTCCCACGCGGTATCATCAAAATTTGGACTCGCCCATTCTGGATCATCGCCCGGATGGTACTTCCAAGATCCGTGCAAACTGGTGCCTGCCTCCACAGCATCCAACGTCAGAATGCGTATACCGGTGACGGGCACAGGTTCACCCTCTTGCGCGGGTGTTTGGAAGATGAATCCGAATACCGTTAAAATGAGATGGAATATTAGCACTAATTTGTGTTTCATTTTAAAACTGTCCGTTCTCACTTCTCATAGCAAGTTTTGGCTTTCAAGCTGCACCAAAAGGGGATGTTCCAAAACGGAAGCAACTTGCGTCCAAGCCTCCCGGCTATTCTCACGCGAAAGGTCTGGAGTGAAGCCGAAATCGAGATAGAGTTTGATTGCAGGCATTCGTCCCGTTGACGTATCAAGAAAACAGCATTCGTGGGACTCTTTGAGACGTGTCATCGCTACAGACATCATCGGCTTGGAAAGTCCATTTCCTTGATAGTCAGGGTGAATCGCGACCCAGTGGATCTGTCCCCAAGTTTTGCCATCCATATCTGGTTGCCACCACGCCGTGATTGTCCCAATCTCCTCGCCTGCCTCCGTGGTGAGGTAAAAACTCCGGTCTTCCATCGCCAAAAAATCCCGCTTGAACTCACGGGCAAAAAGTCCATCGTCAATGTTGATGTAGGGTTCCGCCGCTTTCTGAATCCGTGTCCAAATATGCCCTTCATCGGGATGGTAATTACGGATAGCAAAGCCTCTTGGAATAGGAAATTGTGGGATATTTTCCATGTGCTTACGGATCATTCTGACACTGTAGTTTTTCATGATTGGGTATGGGTTTGTAGAAGATTACGTTTTGAAGACCTATTTCTCGTGTAAGTTAATATAGCAAATTCTACTTAGGAATAGCAAGGATATTTTATAGTTGTTAGTTTTCAGTTATCAGTTGTCAGTAGGCGAGGTTGGAAACCTCGCCAGCGAAGAACGGGATAGATGGAACAGAATTGAGTTGCTTCTTTGAGAGACTGTGTGATATTATTGTGTATCATGGAAAAAGCAACAACCCCTATTCCTATTTACACAGTAGGCTACGGAAGTCGATCAATAGAGGAGCTCATTGAAGTGCTACAGCAGCACGCTATTGTCTACCTCATTGATGTCCGCTCGGCACCGTATTCACGCTATAAACCGGAATTCTCCAAAGCACCGCTTGCTAATGAACTGGAACGGCACAGTATCCGCTACGTGTTCATGGGCGATACACTCGGTGGTAGACCCGACGACGAAACGTGTTATGTCAACGGGAAAGTTGACTACGAAAAGGTCAAAGCCACAGAGTTCTATCAGCGCGGGATTGAACGCCTCCATACCGCTTTTACGCAGCAACAGAGCGTTGTTCTGATGTGCAGCGAAGGGAAACCGGAGGACTGTCACCGATGCAAACTTATCGCTGCGACGCTCACAACCCAGAATATCCCCGTCATTCATATCGATGAAAACGACGATCAAGTGACGCAGGAGCAAGTTATTGAACGCTTGACGGGAGGACAATTGTCGATGTTTGGCGAGGATACATTTCACTCTCGGAACAAATACCCCTAATTCAATCCACTATGAAGAAACTCAAAATTGTCACCATCGGTGTATACGGCTTTGACGAAGCCGATTTTTTTAAGGCTTTATGTAATGCAGAGATTGATACTTTCTGCGATATCCGAAGTCGGCGAGGTGTCCGCGGTGCAACTTACGCGTTCGCCAATAGCAAGCGGTTGCAAGCACGCCTCACAGAACTTGGTATACGATACATCCATAGAAAAGATTTGGGACCGACGAAAGCCGTGCGAGAAAAACAGGCAGCAGCGGATAAAACGACGAAAACTGCCAAACGCAAACGAACTGAACTTGGGGAAGCGTTTATTGAAGCCTACCACACCGAATGTCTTGATGCGTTTGACTCACAAAGTCTGCTTGACGAACTGGAGCCGGACGCACAGGTTGTGGCACTCTTTTGTGTAGAAACAGCACCGGAGGCGTGCCACCGCTCATTGGTAGCGGATAAACTGGCGAAAACATTTAATCTGGAGGTTGAAGACATTTTACCGTGAGAGTACTTATTGTTGCGAAAACCCGAATGGGGAGCGGGGCATGCATTGGCGCAATTACCGAGATAGGAGAAAGCGTCCGGCTCATTCCGTTTAACGCTGACCCGCATGACGGTGCAAACCGAGAATATGAGGTCGGTGATATTTGGGAGATAACCGCCGAACCCGAAACTTCACTAATCCCGCCGCACAACGAAAATATTGTTGTCCATAAAAAGTCGCGTCTTCATACGACGCGAGATACAAAAAATTTGATAAGCACGATTGAACTCTTGATGCCGCCGAAAACTGGAGATCCGCGAGAACTTTATGAAGGTTTACTGCAAACTACAAGTAGTGGTTCACTCTACGCCCTTGCTGCGGATGATGTCCCCGCTTACAGCACGATGTTTTGGAGGCCAGATCAGCCGCTTACCCGCAACACAGAAGGAAGGCGGATACGATATCGGTATCCTACCGAAAACAGGGGTGGCACGCTTACTTTCGTCGGTTTCCAAGAACCACTTGAGACAATTCCTGCAGGTATGCTCTTGCGTGTATCGCTGGCACATCGGTGGAGACCCGTAGACCAGCCCGACGCTGAAGAGCGGCACTACGCGCAGATCTCTGGTTGGTTTTTTGAAGAAATAGAACAAGGGCAATCGGAACGTCCCAGAGAGCACGAACAGTCTTCACCCCCAACTTTGACGCAAACCTCCTTAGATATCCTCACAAATGTCTTCGGACATGAACAGTTTCGTCCATTTCAGGAACCCATCATCAACCACATCCTAAAACGACAGGATGCGCTGATTGTTTTACCGACAGGTGGCGGAAAATCACTCTGTTATCAATTGCCTGCCGTCATGTTTGATGGTGTAACCGTTGTTATTTCGCCACTAATTTCACTCATGCAGGATCAGGTAACGCAGCTACAAAACCGCGGTATCCACGCAGCGTTTCTCAACCATACCGTCGGGAATACAGAATATGTCGCCACGATGCAGCAAGTCAGACAGGGAGAAATCAAGCTGCTTTACCTTGCGCCTGAAACGCTCGTTCGCCCCGAAATACTTGTTATGCTTGATGATTCAGATGTCGCCTGCCTTGCGATTGATGAAGCACACTGCATTTCAGAATGGGGACACGACTTTCGGCAGGAATACCGACAACTGGTTTCTATTCGCGAGCGATTCCCAAAAGCCATTTGCGTCGCTCTAACAGCTACTGCAACCCCGCGGGTTCAAAATGACATCAAAAAATTACTCAAGTTTGACGACAGAAATGAGTTCATAGGCAGCTTTGACCGAGAAAATCTATTCATCGCTGTTGAACCGAAAGTTGAATTGCTGGAACAGACGCTCGCGTTTCTTAATACACATAGCGGCGAATCCGGTATCATATATTGTCAAACCAAGAAACAGGTTGAATCGCTCTGTCGTAATTTAACCGCCAGACGACTCTCTGTCCGTTCTTATCACGCTGATCTGGATAACGCAACTCGGAAACAGAATCAGGAGGACTTCATTAGCGGTGAAATCCGAGTGATAATCGCCACAATCGCTTTCGGGATGGGGATTGACAAACCGAATGTGCGTTTTGTACTACACGCTGGTTTGCCGAAAGAACCTGAATCCTACTATCAGGAAATCGGTCGTAGTGGTCGCGATGGACTCCCAGCGGAGTGTCTTTTGCTATTCAGTTATGGTGATGTTGACACTATCAACCATTTCATTGATCAAGGGGCACAATCTGAAAAACAGGGACGACAGGAACGATCACAAACACTGGTTTCGTGGGCAACGTCAATAGCGTGTCGCCGAAAAGTGTTGTTGGCTTATTTTGGAGAGCAATACGAGCAGCAGAATTGTGGGATGTGTGACAACTGCCGTAAATCAGAAATAGAGCGAGTTGACTTGACGGTACCAGCACAAAAATTTCTCTCTTGTGCCGTCCGGACAGAAGAACTATTCGGGGAAGCGTATATCATTGATATATTACGGGAGTCAAAGCGGAAAAAGATTCTTGATAACAGACACGATGAACTCTCCACGTATGGCATCGGTATGGAATACAGCAAGACGCAGTGGAGATATTTGTCTCATCAATTCCTCCAACAAGAACTATTAGCACGAGATGCCCAACACGGCAGCCTCCGTGTAACTCAGAAAGGTTGGGGAGTGCTCAACAGAAACGATAAGTTTTGGGGATTTTCGGTGGAATCGGTACACCACCTCACATCTGAAGTGCTGACTGAATACGATCTCGAACTCTTCAAATTGCTCCAGACGGAACGAGACAGAATCGCTGACGCGGAAGGTGTACACCCTAATGCGGTTTTTCATGATAAAGCACTGCAAGCAATGGCGACCTATTTTCCGACATCTGAGGAATCGCTCAGAGTGATGCCAAGTGTGGGGCCCGCAAAAACCGAAAAATACGGTGATGTCTTTTTGCCTATCATTCGTGACTATTGTAAGGAACATGGAACGAATCCGGTAGCGCGCGCGACTGAAGCATTGAATACTAATCCACCAACCTCCGCAGAACCGAACGCACACGCTCTGGAACTTTTCGAGCGACTTCGCGATAAACGCAAAACTGTGGCAGATAAAGAAGAGGTAAGGGCATTCCGTATTTTTTCTGACAAAACCTTACAAGAAATGGTCACTCATTTCCCACGAACACGAGAAACTTTCAGACAGATTCATGGTATTGGTCCCGCGAAAGCTGAAAAATATGCCGATGATTTCTTACCAATCATTCGCGCGTATTGCGAGGAACATGGAATTGATTGAAGTGCCTCTTTTATCGCGTTTCAGAAGTATTTGGAACCTTTGAAGGTGGTTCCTGCATCACAGGAATGACGTAACTCCGAATCTTCAAACCCTCCATCGTTTCTGTCTCTACCTGTGGCTCCGGATCCTGCCGATGGTCAAAGACAATGTAGTACCCTTCCGTTACACCTTCAGCTCTGAGATACGCTGCGAGCTGCTTTTTACCTGCCTGATAACGACTGTCGCCTCTCCAAATTTTTGTTTCTACGATATATTTTCGCTGGTTGTGGGTGATAATGATGTCCATCCTGCCTCTGCCGGTTTGCACCTCAATATGCATAAAACCGCCGATGAGTTTTACAAACTGGTCAAGATAAGCGAGCAAGAGATGTCTGCCAACCGACTCTTGAGGTGTATCCGGCACCTGTAAAATTTTGAATCCCGCACGTGCAATGAAATCTCGGAAATTATCAAGTAATGACTCCATATCAATCTGACCGGTGGGTATGAGGTAATCAAGAAAGCCTTCACGAGTGTCTTCGTGTAAGTACTCATCTTCCAGACCGTTCACAATAGGCTTGAATGCTTGTAAAATGCAATACAGATAAATTGGATTAACGATTTCGCACATACCATCAGCACCTCTCGCAATGACACCGTACGTGGCAAGTTCACTGATAATGTCACTGCGTAGATTGAAATCAACGCCTTCATCTCGTGCCATAATACGCATCAGTATATTTTCAAAACGCGGGTCTTTTCGGATATTAGTAAGCAGATGCGTGAAGTTAACGTTATCTTCCTCAAGAAGTTGTACGTGTGCCTTTGAAAAATGTGTCATGGTAATCGGATCACTTTTCGGAATGTCCAACTCTTCGGTAAGAATCTGCGCGAATCGGTTGACAAGGACAGGTTGCCCGGCAGTCTGTTTATGAATAGATGCTATAACTTCTGGGACGAAAACTTGTCCGACTTCGTCTGTATATTGCCCAAGCAGTTCCAGTACCTGTTCAAGAGTAAAGTTGGGTAGATGAAACTCATCTTGGATATTGAAGGGAGAAATTGATCGGTCGTAGTTGAGCTGCGCAATACTCTTGACCCCGATGATGCCGACGCTGTGCGGACATCGAGGTTTACCGGCAATGTAGATATGGCGGAGTGTATGAAGAAAATCGCTCAGGGCAGCCTGCGGGATACCGTCAAACTCGTCAATGATTAAGACGAATTTCTGGGACGTTAGCAAACGTTCAAGGTGTCTAAAAAACCTTCTCATTTCATGAGGGTTCGTTAGCTTTGTGTCCACCAAAAATTGACTTAAAGCCTCAGGCGGTGTCCCGCCGCGTCGCTGGAACAAATTCTCAATTTCTTCACAAATATCTTGGTAAAGATTGTCGTAAAAATCGGTGACAGACGTGTTCTTATACACATCAAAATTCAGTTGAATAGGGAAGTAGGTTAACTTTGAAACGGATTCGGCTTGAATGGCAGTAGCACTATTGGTAGCGAGGGTTTCTAAGACTGCCTGAAAGAAGGTGGTTTTGCCTGTTTGGCGTGGTGCGAACAAGACGATATATTTGCCTTCTTCAACGCGTTTGATGTAATCGGCGATCTCGTCGAAACGTGAAACAACATAATGTTCTTGAGGGTTGACAGGACCTTGTGTGCCAAAACGTCTCATTTTCCGTTCCCTTCCACTAAGTGTATTAACGAGATATTGTATTACATCTGGTTGATGAAATCAACGCAAAATTTAGTTTTACAACGGCACTCAGTTTTCATCATACCGATAACCAATAACCGCAACCCGCTACATACCCCGAATTCTCTCTAACAGGTGCGCGACAATATCCGGTGTCGAGTTCCGATCCAGCCACTCAATACGGGTATCTTTACGGAACCACGTCAATTGCCGCTTAGCGAATCGACGGGTGTTCTGCTTCAACTGCTCAACCGCTTCCATATACGTACATTTTCCATCCAGATACGCGATCAACTCTTTGTACCCAAAACTTCGGAGTGCGACGGTATCACGGGCATAACCTGCCGCTAACAGAGACTCCACTTCGGCAATCAACCCATTCCCCAACATCACATCTACGCGTTGCTCAATACGACGGTAGAGCAGCGCACGCGGCATCGTCAGACAGAAAGCGATGAACGGATAGCGTTGGTTTTCTTGATGCCATTGCTGCTGGTGTTCGGACATAGGAGTCCCTGTCAATTCGTAGACCTCCAAGGCACGGATGACGCGGACGACATTGTTCGGGTGAATCCGTTCCGCAGACGCTGGATCGCAGGTTCGGAGTCGTTCGTGCAGGACATCAACCCCGTGTTGTGCTGCCTCTTGCTCAAGTCGCTCTCGAAGTGCAGTATCAGCGTCGGGTCCTTCAAACAAACCGTCAACAATCGCTCGAAAGTAGAGCCCTGCACCACCGACGAGGATCGCCTGCTTGCCTCCGTTCTGGATGTCGGCGATTGCTGTATCTGCGAGGGATTGATAGTCGGCAACGGAGAAGGGTTGGGAAATGTCTACACAGTTTATGAGGTGATGCCGTGCCGCTTGCTGTTCTTCTGCGGTAGGTTTGGCAGTGCCGATGTCCATCTGCCGATAGATCTGCCGGGAATCGACAGAGACAATTTCGGCGTTGAGACACTGTGCGAGTTGAATTGCTATCTCCGTCTTGCCGACTGCTGTGGGACCGAGGAGACAGAGGAGTTTTGCTTCCATTTATTGAATGTTATATGGTTTGAACGATTTTTTGAAGTTTTCGGGTGTAAATGTAGTTTGCATTTTGGGAATTCTATTCGGGGTTACAAACCCCTCCTACAGTGGTGTCGCGGGCATCTACAATCCAACCGCCGCCGAGGACGTATTCACCATCGTAAAAGACGGTGGCTTGACCGGGGGTAATAGCGCGGCGCGGTTCGTCAAACTGGACGACTGCTTCTGTGTCGCTGACAGGAGAGATTGTTGCGAGACCGCCATCATCACGGGAGCGGATTTTGACGTGCGCACGGATCGGTTCCGTCATTTTCTCAATGGCGATGAGATTGATGCGTTCAACGTGCATTGTATCCTCAAGGAGAGCATCCGATTCTCCGACAACAACGGTATTCTCCGCTGCATTGAGCTGCGTTACATAGAGCGGCTTGCCGACTGCGATACCTAACCCGCGTCGCTGCCCAACCGTATAAAACGGCACACCCTCATGTTTCCCGAGGACATTACCTTCACCATCCACAATATCGCCGCCCTCAATTTTCTCAGGAACTCTGTCTTTGAGGAAACGTCTATAATTAGTATCAGCGACGAAGCAGAGTTCTTGGCTCTCGATCTTTTCAGCGGTGCGCAACTGATACTTTCGGGCAAGGTCTCGGACTTCGGCTTTCGTGTGTTCACCAAGAGGCATCATTGCACATCGCAATTGCTCCTGTGTCAGCGCGGCGAGAAAATAGGATTGATCCTTGCTGGCATCAAATGCTTTGCGTAAGAGATAGCGTCCTGTCTCTGGATCTTGCTCAATACGGGCATAGTGACCGGTGGCGATGGCATCGCATTCTAATGTCTTGGCAAGGTCGAGAAGTCTACCAAACTTGAGTTCTCGGTTACATACCATACAAGGACTCGGTGTTCTGCCGATGAGGTATTCTTCCACGAAATAGTCGATAATCTGCTCTCGGAAAGCGTCCTCGTAATTCACGCCGTAGAAAGGGATGCCGAGTTGTGTAGCGACGCGGCGTGCATCCTCAATGCCTTCAAGTGAACAGCAGTTCGGACGCTCCGGTTCCACCTCAATAGTATCGGGCGCGCCGAGGCGCATGGTGATGCCGGTGACATCGTAGCCTGCGTCAACCATCATAGCAGCGGTGACGGAACTATCTACGCCACCGCTCATTGCGACAAGAATCTTTTTCATGGGACTACCCAGTTAAGTTAGAAATCTGGCGTAAAGCACGCTTACCAATTGTATTAATTATACCACATAATAGCCGATTTGTCAGGCAAAATTTGGGGCACTTCAAATTCTTGTGTAGTTGTGGTGCATCGTTGAATGGGCAAGAGTTGGAGAATATTATAGAGCACGCACTCGTCAAATGTCAGGGTGGAAGTACTGTAACCAAAGCTCGTTGATGAATAACAACACATCAAGGCGACATCAACGCCGATAATTGGCTAAGCGTCTCCTGTCCGCTTACATCTTTGGAAATTCTTTTCCGAATTGTGCTTGAAGTTCTGCCAGTATTTTTTCCTTAACATCACCCATCACCTTTTCCAACACTTGTTCAAGCATTTGTGTATCAGGAATACTTTTTCCGAGTTGCCCTTGAAGTTCGGCGTGAATCTTTGTCTCTATGGTGCCGAGCATCTTAGGCACAAATTCTTTTAGAATTAATTCTTCAGTTGATTGATCCAGTTCTCCTCTACTTTCTTGTGCCATGTGAAATTCTTCTCCTTGTAAGTGTTCGCGTAAGCGTTTGCGTGCTCGATAGAGCCAACTATGAATTGTGTTCACCGATATCGCCAAAAAGTTGCCAATCTCTTTAGTCGTCATTTCATCAAGGTAGTGGAGCGTGACGACGGTGCGTTCCTTTTCCGGGAGTTTTTCGAGGAGTTGTTTAACAATTTCATAATAATGCTCAGCAGTTTCTGTTTCCCGCTGTTCCGACATATAACGCGTATAAGAGAGTTTCTCTACAATATTTTCTATACGTGGATCCTCCAAGGATTGCATCTCAGGTTTTTGCTTTCGCAGCCAATCGATGCAAAGCCGATTGGCGATCACATAGAGCCATCCAGCAAAAAGATTAGGATTCTTGAGTGTAGAAAGGTTCTGATATGCTTGGAGGAAGGTGTCTTGTGTGATCTCTTCAGCATGATGAAAATCACCGATCTTCCGCCATGCCAAGGCGTGAACGCTTTTTTGGTATTTTTCAACCAATGTGGTGAATGCGGTGTGGTCACCCGATAAAATATCGTGAATCAGTTGAACGTCATCTTTTTCCATGTGGATACTCCTCTTAAATATCCGACCTGAAGAATTTCAGGAACGCTATACTTGTAAACCCGCCTGTGAAAAAGCAGAGCAATAGCAAATCCAGAGCAGCGTGCTGGAGCATTTCTTTCAAAGTCAATGCCGCCAGAGGTGGCGGAGCCAGCGGGGACGGGATTTCTTCTGTTTCGATGAGAGCAGCGTCTGACATTTTGCTGAACATTTCTGCATCCAGCACCTCATAATAGCGAGTGCCCGTTTGAAAGTAGGTATCTCTTTTTACCTGACCGGTTTGTGTGGCATCCGTTGCGAGAAAAATGAAGGAGGATGTCGGCGTGATCCGGGAAAAGTTTATGCCGATTTTATCTTGGCGTTTTCTTTCCTGCTCATAACGCCTGTCGAGTTGTGTTGCGAGGTCTCGGTATTTTAACCGTGCCGCCTCTTCAAGAGGACGCATCTTCTCATTCATTTTGGCGACGAACGCTTCATCTAATCTGAAGAAGCCGGTCGTTGCCTCTCCCTGCTTAGATTCCTGTATCATTTTACCCATGATTTTGCTTCTTTCTACTTCGAGAGTGGCACGCAATTCCGCTCGCCTCGCTGTCTTTTCCCTATAGGCGCTTTCCGCTGTTGAAGCCGGCGCGACGGTTTGCGCCACAAGAAACCCGACACGCGGTAAGACCAGGACAGCGAACACCCAAACGGTAAAGGCGACGATGAGTGCTGTCTTGGAACTGTCGAAATAAATCGAGATCACAGCACCGATTGCAAAAAAGACGGCAATATAGAGCAGCGAGATCCCGATGAGATAGAGTACACGCGGAAAGGTGTCCGGTTCAGTCAATGGAAACCCTTGCCAAACCAACACGAGTAAACCGATGATTAACGAGACTAAGAACGAAACGATGAACACAAGGTATCCGCCGATGAGTTTGCTCCACAAAAAGATATCGCGCGGAAGGGCGTTGGCGAGGGTTATCCGAAGTGTGCCTGCTTCTCTTTCTCCCGTAACCGCATCAAAGGTAAACAAGAGCGCGAGCAGACTAAAGACGGTGCTGACAACGAACACAAAGTCAAGATGTCCCAAAAGAAAGGCGAGCGGCGCGGTAGATAGTGCCGCTTCCCCTCGCTGTATTCCATTCCGGGTCATTCCGAGATAACTCGGTAGAGCAGATTCTAAACCCGTCCCAAACACACTTAAAGGTGTCGGCTTAAGAATCAGCTTGGATACTTCAAGATTCGGATCCGTAGTTTGTCTACGGGTCCAAGGTTGCTCCGCTGGGTCCTTACTGTTTTCGTCTTTGACAGTTTCTTGATAATCAACTTGGCGTTGGAGATAACGATGGTAATTGATATGGAAGTTGAGCGGGATGAGCAATACGCATATCAGAAGCAATGCCATAAATCGAGCACTCAGAATATGATGCATCATCTCTTTCTGAATTAGGGTTATTAACATAACAGTGCCTCCATTCCGATGGGGTCGTCCGCAATAACAACCTCGTCGTCAATATCCTCAGGAAAACGTTGTTCATGTCCCGCATTTCAAATCGTAACACATAACAAAGATTCGCTCATGTAAAAAGTATGTGCGATTGTTCCTAACGAAGGCAGTCACCACGCGGGTTTTACATCTTCATTAGCACACAGTCTTTACATGAGCCCAAAGATTATATCCACTTGAGCTGGCATGATACCCTTAGACGTTAAAGACGAATTTTTGAGCAGAATGCTTGCATAACATGAAAAAAATCTAAATTTTTATCCAAAACCGGTATAATTTCCTGAAATTGTCCGGCAATTACGGAAGTAAAGAAAGTCTTGAATTTCGTCAGGGCATCATGTATGATTTTCATCAAGTTTATGTTCTCGCCATACGGAGGCACCAGAGGCACGCAACCCCACAAAACACATTGGCAGCATTCAACCAACTTCCTGAGATTGAAAAACATGCAATCCCCTCTGAAATCATAAAGCAGGTGACTCTGCCGGATTTCCCACCGCTGAGAGATGAGGTACTCACGGAAATTGCTGACGCACTTTTTGTTGAACATGACAAAATAGAGGTGGAGGATGCCGAAGCAAAATCGAGGGGAAGTCTGGTTCGTTGACCAGGGAATCTTCAACCTAACCAATTATCCGCAGTTGAAGATGCGGTACGTCAATGGCTGAAACTCTAAGAAGGCAAGACACTCACACTCTAAGCGTCTAAAACCAACTAAGCAGACACCATAGGTGTCAATTTAATTAAGTTAATTTGTTTTATGTGGAAATGAAGTGATTTGTTGCTCGTCTGAATCGCATCTGATACGGATTACGCGGATGACATTTCTCCGAGACAACATTCTCCGAACCATCATCATCTGAATCGCCCTCGGCACAATTGGCATCCGATTGGAACATCAACGACGTCACACTTTTGCTACCGACATGGTTCATCAACGTCCCGGAAAGACTCCCGTACACTTCGGGACACGCACTCAAACCACTCGGGGAAGTATACGAACCCTTGACGTAATACCCCGATGTCGAATCCGATAAACTGTTTTGTGCCTGAGCCGCTATTGGATTGAACTCACCATCAGCAAGGCTCCCGACAGGGTGGCTTTTGTACAAAATCTTTGCAGCACCCGATGTATAGGTGTCGTAAAAAACACCGTTTGTGATTTTTTTCGTATCAATATTGCCCTTGCCCGGAAACGGACTGGAATTAATATCGCCACTCACCATCAGCCACATCTTTGCGTTGTAGACGGTGTTATCGCCTAACGCATCTGCCGTGCCGGAGATGTCCGCTGAACCGCTGACACGATAATACGTCGTGCCGTGTCCGCCCTGAGCCGTGCTTGCAGAAACCGTTGTCCCGGTGAAACTGAACGTGTTATTGGAATTGGTGTCCGTCCAAGTGCCTGAAATCGCAGGCAACGTCAACAAAAACGCGCCGACGAAAAGCATCAGAAACCTAAATCTTGTTTTCATTTGTTATCTCCTAACTTGTATGCCCCTGTTGTATAGGGATTGATGTTATAGTTCCAGCCACCGAGACGTTCTAATTCGTCATCGGTGACGTCGTCGAGGTTGATTTCTATGACTTCGGGGTTCGGGTTGCCGTTAGAGGGACCCGTTGTGTGCGTCCACCCCTGCTCCTGAAAACCATCGGCTGTCTCGGTGCGACTCGACGACGTAAACACATATTTCTTATCATGAGCCTGACGAAAGATGCGACCGCTACCATAAGGTATCTCAAACGCATTCCAGTCAGGACTGAACAATCCTCTTTCAACCCGTAGCATGTGAGACGCACGCGGCGCGTCTTCCCGGAAAAGAATCATCAGTTCAGGAAAATCAAGCCATTGTTGGACTAACCAATCCAGCCGCCCTGCTGCACTGAACAACTCTGCTTTCTCAGGATCGGCATTCTCGTGATGCCATTTTTCTGCCTCAATCATCGGATTCCAGAGGTCTGCTATCGGGCGACCAGGACTCCATTTTTCCATAATCTCTTGATAAATCGGTAAGATTTTTGGCAGAACCTTCTCTTTATCCTCGTTGAGATAAACGCCAATCAATTCAGGGGGACATTGTAGGTGTTCTGGCACGCCGTCCTTAAACAGCGGATTTGAGGAGACGCTCGTTGGGTGAACACCCTCCGCGAAGGCGATCTGTGTAAAAGTGGCGCGGTTCGAGACCGCAGCGGCAGCGGTCGGATCCTGAGGCTCACCGTGCCAAGTGCCATCGGCGTGGAAGTGCCCACCTTGCGGTGTCTCCGCAACAGGTGCTTGCGCCGTCGGTTTCTCTAACGGTTGAACAGGTTTGTAAATGACGATCGGTTCTTTGGGTGTCTCGTCGCGCAGCAGGAAAACGCCGACGGCGCAGATTGCGACGAGCAGCACCGATACACCGATCCAGTGTGTTCGTAAAAACATTCTAATGCTCCTTAAAATTTCCAAATGTGGAGAGTGCGGTCGGGTAGGACTTGGCAATCTCCGTGTGTGATAGATGCTAACCGAATCGCTACACAATCTCAAGGGGTTTGTGCTACAATGGTTAACGCTGTCATACTCAAACTATGGCAGTACCGCGTCGGTGGGTGGTCTATCCCCATCGGCGCACCTATTTAAATAGGAGACTACCTGAAACACTTTTATGATACAATTACCTGTAATAAGGTGTCAAGAAAAAAAATACACAGTCAAATAATGAAGAATTTTCGCCGAAAGAGATTGTACCCGATCCTCAAAAAAGGGTGCTTCGCCATCCAGTGCGTCTACCTTTTCTGGACGTTGGTTCACATCATCGTAGCGGGTGTCGTCTACCTGCGGCGGCGGTAAGGACAACAATACATCTCAAGCTGGCACATGCCCAAATGGGCATGTCAGATGACGTTGAAAAATTTAAGTTGACACAGATATTGAGAGAAAATACACTGTTTTAAACGCAAAAAGAGCGACTGAATCGCGCTTGCCACGTCTCGGGTGTTGGACCCGAGAAACAGTCTGTGAGGTGATCGTCGAAAGCGAAGCGGCGGTTTTTGCGAGCTACCTCGACTTCGCCCATAAAATTTACAAAGACCAACCTACCTTTTAAGGGTAACATCTTTTGAAGAAAAAGTCAAATATATTTTCCTTTTTTTTTCAGGGTGTCAGCTTTTCAGGGGTGGGTGGTTCAAAGGAATACTTTTCGTGGGAGAGAAAAATAAAGTATTAGGAGATCTGCCAATCTTCTTTTCCGGCGTAACGATCATCGTAGACATCTTCATTGAGCTCCAGCCCAAGCCCAGGAGTATCCGGCACCGTAAAGGTGCCACCGGTGAAGGCATAGCCAGAGGTATCAATTACATCGCTTGTGAGGGTTGCGACTTCGCCGTAGAGGAAATGGGGAATAGTTTTGCCGAATTGGAGACTAAGAAAGAAGCCGAGCAGAGAACCCCAGTTATGCGGGGCACATTGGACATCATGAGCAGCTGCCATATCTGCAAGTCGTCGCCACCCAGTAACACCTAAACCTTTCATATCGTGCTGGATGACATCAATCACACCCGCTTCAAAGAAGGGGTCGTAGAACTCAAGCGGTGCGCGGGTGCGGGTCTCGCCATCAGCAATCAATGTTTTTAGACCTTTTTCTTGGATAACGGCTTTCAGGTTGCGATACAATTCAACGTCTTCTTCAAACATCTCCTCTATCCAAAAGACATCGCAATTTCTGGTTTCATTGAGGAAGGTAATAACTTCGTCGTAGGTATAAGCGTTGTTTGCATCGACGAGGATATTGAAATCCCCATCGGCTGTGCTACGTGCAAGTTGGACGAGTTCAATATCCCGTTGCAAACCGGCTTTACGTTCCATGAGATGGTTACCACGCCCGATTTTCATCTTACATGCGGTAAACCCATCAGCGAGGCTGTTTTTGACATCGTCTTCAATCCGTTTGAGACCTTCTGCCTTCGTCTCATAGAGGAGATCGTTGAAGTAGATAGTGCTATCGTAAGCGGGCAATCCATTTGAAAAGACATCGCTGCCTATGAGTTGACAGGCAGGCTTATCGAGGATTTTGCCGATAGTATCCCATAGTGCATTTTCAAGCCCGCGAAATTCTTCAACAACACCAACTTCAGGATTTAATAGGTCAAATGGGTTTCGATTAAGTACGGCTTCGGCATCTTCAGCGGACGTTGTTCCCCAACTGCCAGCCCCCCATCCAAGTGTTCCATCGTTGGTATAGATGCGGATAATCCGTTCATTCCACTTCCCGTTCGGGTCAGGCTGTTTTATCTCTTTCGCACCAGAGTTGCAACCGATTGCGGGTTGGTCAACCTCAACGGTAACCTGCTCAATTTTGGTAATCTTGATGTCGGTTGGATAGTTCTGCATAGCGGTTAGTCTCCTTCCGCTGTCCGGTCACGAAGTTTTAGCATTTGAATGTACGCAGCCTCTCACCAGCGTTGAACACCTCGGAACTCATCAATTTTAGCCTCGGTTACCTACTCAAGTACAAGGAGCAGTTGATTGAGTTCGTCTCTCACCATATCGTTGGTTTCCTTCTCCTCGTAGAAAAGATAAATCTTATGGGGTAGATTGTCGTACTGGTCTGCTTCTTTAACCTGCTTAATCAGGGCAGATTTCTTAAGAAGTTGCACCATCCGGAGCCTATCTTCATGGTTGACGACCTTGGGGTTTGCCAATAATTCGACCAAACGCGCAGCCAACCCATCAGCGAGTTCTTCTTCTGCATAGTAGTTCAAGGTATCCATAGCGGCTTGCTTAGTCTCGGGACCAGAGCCATCGGTCAGAATTGCGACGAGATTGTCAACAGCACCTGCATCAGGATATTTTCGCAGCGCCATAGCAATGTCCCTACGTACGGTGTCATCAGAATCTTCAAGTGCAGCAATCAGCTTGGTTGTGGGGTGCTCTTTGAGAAACATCATAGATTTTGCGGCGGCTCGTCGGACAACCACGTTACTATCAGTCAAACCCTCAACGATTTTTTCTTCGGAGTCTTCGTTGCCAAGCAGATAGAGTGCGGTGTTAATTTCCATCTTCAACCCTTCATCCGCGATTGAATTCTGGAGCGTTTCTAACCTCGCGCTGGCGGATGCGTCCCCTATATCCCCTACGATACGGACCAGCTGAATCTTCACAGCAGGTGGTGTGTTGCTATCGCCAGCTGTCTCCAATATCTCGTTAATACCTGGGCTGCCGATTTCCTTCAAAATTTGAATGAAGTCGTTGTGGACATTGCGATACCGGTTTTTAACAAGGTCCTCCAAAACGAAAGACACGGCTGGTACGCCTTTATCAATTAGGATCTGCATGGCATCCTTCTGTATCCTGTGGCGTTCGCCGAGGATTTGCAGGATTTTCTTCATCTCAAATTCACTCAATTCGCCAACACGTCGGTCACGCTCGGTTTGGTACCTGGCATCCACTTTGTGGACCTTCGCAGCACCGGATGAAAGCGCATTGCCATAAGCAATAACGAGGAGTGCACGAGGTTCAATCTTGTTTTTCTCCTCTCGTTCCGCACGTTCCAAGTGTCCAACGGCTTCCAGCGTGAGCCCCGCGTTTAATAACTTACTCCTGCCGACTTCAAGTTGGGTGATGACTTGGTCCGGTTGACACCCGAAGCTCACAACCCCTATAAGCAGTAATATCATCAAAGTTTTTTTCATGTTCCGTTTTTCTTTTCCTCCTGGGATCTCAATTAGACTCACCCGTCCGTGATGCGTGTCACGTCGATGCTTTATGAAGATAATGAAGGGCGCGCATCATTCAACTGCACAACCTATAAGCACATAAAAAAGAGCAACTTAATACCCTTTCGTCTGGCTTGTGACATCAAATTTAGGATGAAGCTTGCAGGTTCTCCATATCGCGTCTATCTTGGCACATCTACCGAATAGTGGTTACAGATCGGGATGAGTACTGATGTAAAGAATATTCTAAAATAAATACACTTTTATGTCAACAATTTAAGGCGCAGCTTGCAAAATGGTTCAATTTTCCTATCGGAGCACTGTCCATTCTATCGTGGTAACCAACTTCTCAATAGCGAATTGTGATTTCTCTGTGATAGACCCCGCCCTAAAGGGCGAGGCTTCCGCAAAAGTTATGCGAAAGCATTTGTGGAATTCAGAAGCGAACTGTGCGCTTCAACGGAGCAGCCTACTATTTTGCCAAGCCATACAATAGGTCTTACAACTCCTAAGCCAAAGGAAGCTACCCCTTCCTTAAGAATGTTGATAGCAGCGTTATGGTCTCTGTCAAGATATGTCTGACACTTCGGACATGTCCATTCTCTATCTGCTAACGTTAAATTTTCGTTTTTATATTCACAAACGGAACAGCACTTTGTAGAAGGAGTCCAGCGTCCAATCTTCAGCACGGCGCGTATCCGTTTCTTCGATTGGTGCTTGAGTTTCTGAAGAAACTCACCGAAAGCGAGGTCAGACACCTGTTTGTCCCAGAGGGCTTTCATACCCGTAAGGTTCAGGTCTTCAAAGAACATTATATCCGACTGACGGCAAAGGTCTATTGCGAGTTTCCAATGGTGGTCTGCTCTCTGATTGCCCGTCTTTTTATGGATACGTGCGACAACCTTGCGACACCGTTCTGTGTTATTAGAACCTTTGACCTTACGTGAATAGTCTCTTTGTGCTTTCGCTAAATTTTCAGTATTCTGTTTGTAAAACAGAGGCGAGGTGTATCGTCTGCCGTCACTGCCAGTTAGGAAGTCTTTGATACCAAAGTCAAACCCTTCGGCTTTACCCGTCTTGGGTTCGAGGATGACTTCCGAGTAATCTTCAGTGAGCGTGATATACACGTCTCCGAGTGCGTCTCTTGTCACATGAACTTCTTTGAGCTGTCCTTTTATCTCACGGTGTAAGGCGAAACGATACCAACGACCGTTCAAACGAATTTTATATGTAGGGTGCTTTCTCTCATGCTTCTGAGCGTCTAATACTTTTTCTAACTTAACTTGTTCACCCCGAAACGTCATACCTTTATGTTTTTTACAGGACTTGAATTGGGGGTGACCTCTTTTCAAGGTTCGCATTTCTTTGAAACTTTGTGCCAGACGTTTAAGGATATTCTGTAATGCCCACGCGTACGGTATATGCCAATGCTTATACTTTTCAAGTTTCTTAAGTTTCGTCAAGTGCTTAGACATTTTCCCACAGGGCTATTCAGTTTTCCAATTTCTCATTGGATGAGTTTAACTGCGAGTAAAGGTTTTGAAGCGAGAAATCGTATTGTTTCAGAGATTTTTGTGTGTCCTGCGAAGCGTAAAACAGACATGGCAGTGTTGCGTAATGCTGCGATGACTTGTGGTATACTCCCGGTTCTCGCCTGTGAAGCGTCCTCCCCGAGAACGGTGTCTCGGACCCAATGGACTTTGTTTTCTATCGTCCAATGTTCGCGTCGGAGTTTGAGCAAGTCTTCTGCGGATGCGACTTCGGGTGAGAGACTCGTGATGCCATACTGCGTCTGCGAGGAGATCTGGGCTGTTTTTGTGTTTTCTCGCTGAGATTGGTATTGATAAACCTGAGCGATTCCGGGCCATTTGATGTAATCTGTGAGCAATGTGCTTGCGGTTAGGGTGCGTGTGGTGGTCAACCCGTGTGATGTTTCAACATGGGTGTAGGTATGAAGGTGTGCGCCTTCTTGGGTGTGAAGGTTTTCAAAGCGTCGGGTCTCAACCTCTGTGGCATCTGTCTCCGAGAGGGGTTCAAAGAGTTGCTGAATGTCGTCATACATCTGTTTGTGATTTTCTTTGACAGGCAGCGCATAGTCTGCCTGATGTTCGAGAACTTCTTTACAAAAGGTTCTCTGCGTCAAAAGGGCATCTGTCGTCACGACTTTCTCTGCGACATCAAACGCTTTGAGGAGTTGTGTTGAGATCGGAATCTCGTTGGTTTTCCCACTGACAGGCTGTTGTGCGAGGGTAATCCCTAACTCATGACAGACTGCGGAAAGTAAATGTGTCCGGTATCCCGTCTCTGGGTTTTCAGAGCCACATAACTCCTTCCCATCAATAGCGATGCCTTGTAGACGCTGTGTTTTCAAAACATGAAGACTTTCAAGTTTTGAAAACACCCATTTCGTTAGGGAGGCTTCGAGACTCGCTACGTCAAGACGCTTCAAGAGATTATGCAGTGTTGACGCACGCGGGGTCTTCTTAGATCTGAAACCTAATGCTTGGATCAGTTCGGGTTGGCTTCCTGCCCACGTCGCTACAGAGGTATAACCTTTATGTCCCGTCATCAGACCGATGACGATCAAAGCCAAGATAGAGACCAAAGGATAGCGTTTGCCTTTTTTATGGCGCGGATCCGGCACTTCTGCTAATATATCAAGTAAGTGGCAAGAGGAATTGCTTGTCATGATTCACCTCAAAAAATAGGTTCATTTTTTACGGTGAAGGATAGCACATATCGCGTGAAAAATCACGCGATATGTGCTATCTCAAAATATTAACAGATGTGAAAAATATTACAAAAAATTCCGAAAACTGAATAGTCCTGCATTTTCCCATACGAAAGCCCTTTACCATAGCGGCGGTAATAGCACATAGATAACGCATTGAAGTGGTTTCTCACAACGCCACAGATATTCAACTCGTCATGCAGACGCTTTAGAGACTTATCGTGAAAGAGTTTATGTTTTGTGTTTCGCATGGTGTATCAAGTATCAAGTCTTTAACCCCTAATGAGTCGGTAGGCAGACACGTAACCTTGCGATTACGCTCATTATGTCTGCCAACTTGATACTATCATCATACTACATTTTAGCCTAAATGTCAAATCTTTTTCTACAAAGGTTTGGTCTAATTAACGAGAGCGAGACTGTATCCCCGCTTTGAAAAGCGAGGTTTTAGTCTCGGAAAACCTGATAACATGCGCAGAAACAGGATAACTGAATGTCTTCCTGCAGAAAATGTCTAATATACAAAGACGAATTTTGGACTATTGGAGTTCATTAAGAAGTTGTGCAAGTGGAATTTTGACGTGGTCCGCCTGCTCCGTTTTCTGGTGATACTCATGAAGTTGGGACCCAAGATCTTCAATCGTTTTTAAGGCTCTAATTTGTTTTTTAAATGGCTCTCTCCGCAGCAACTGCACAAGATAATAACGGTTGTCTGGATCGCTAACTGTCCCGCCAATAAGTAGCATAGTGGTACTTTTTGCCAAGCCTCTGGCGAGTTTGTTCTGCCCATAAACGTCAAGGGTCTCAATCGCTGCCTGCTTCGGGTCGTTGCTCAATTCACCGATGAGAATATTTATGAGTTCGTCAACAGCAGCGGCATCCTTGTGGACTCGAAGTGCTTCTACAAGTGCTGTGACGACTTCGGAATCTTCGTCTTTTAGCCCGGTGATAAGTGTTTGCGACGATACCCCGTTGATATTCACCATAGCTTTCGCAGCGGCACGGCGTACCTTAACATCACTATGACTTATACCGGCGATGATGTCTTTCTTATACGATTCTTCGCCGAGTTGATAAAGTGTCGTGTTAATCTCCATCGCGAGTCCGGGGCCTATAGTTGCTTCGGTTTGAACGGATTTCAATGCATCTATGGCTTTCGCGTCGCCGATTCCAGCCAATACCTGAACCAATTTACCTTTGAGAGCGGGTGATGTTGTTTCATCGGTAAGTCTGGCTAAAATGAGATCCAACCCATCAGGTCCCATATCAACCAACATCTGCGTAAAATCGGCGTGAAGCGACGGATACCTCCCCTTGGCAAGGCTGTCGAGAATTAAGACTGCTGCGTCATGTCCCTTGTCTACGAGTGCCTGTAAACCTGCTGGCCGCACCTGTGAAGGTTGAATGAGTACTTGCAGAATATGTTTCATCTCAGCCTCTGTAAGTGCTTCAATCCGCTGACTCCGTTGATTTTTGAACTTGGCTTCATCACTACCCCTATTAGCATCTCCAGTGGAAAGCCCATAAGAATAAGCGATAACGAGTAGGGCACGAGGTTCAAGTTTATTAACTTCTTCCTCTTCTGCTTTTTCGAGATGTACAACAGCTTCCAGGGCGTTCCCGCTTTCAATCAATTTACTCTTCCCTACAGATAAGTTACTCGGTCCCTTCTTTTCTCCACATCCAAAACTTGCGAGCAACAGAACAATGAGTGGAATAATTACAACCTTTTTCATTATGATCTATTTCCTCCTGATTTTTGTAGAATGATCCTCTGAACATGAGTTCTCACTTTGTAATACACACTCGCAACTGCGCGCTACAGAACATTGTGGTTTTGAAATACCTCGCTATAAAAAATATCACATAATTTAAAAAAAGTCAAGTGTAGATTTCGGATTCGGGTGTGAATATTTTGGTTGAAGCCCTAAACCGGGCTTACAATCCCTTCCACAAGGCGCGGTAACAACTTCGGGCACTTAATGCCAAAAACTTTACACACCTGTTGACATGTGTACGGGTTTTGTTTATACTAAGGAAAATAAAGATCAGCAGTTCTCGTTTATAAGAAGGGAATCTTCTATGAAATTTTTCGACACTCTTTGCGCTAATTGCGTACTTCCATTTCGTCAACAAAAAGCAGGCTTTCAGGAGATCAGAGCGACAAAGTTATGGGGCACACTTGGTGTGTTGATAATATGCACGGTTCTACTACAAGGACCAACGTCCGCGCAGCTTATGGCACCAGAAGAGGTCCTCGGATTTCAGGTCGGTTCGGATTATCAGGTGGCAGGATGGAAAACTGTTTCCGATTATATGCGCCATGTCGCAGCAAACTCAGATCGGGTTTTGGTGGAAGAACTTGGAAAAACAACTGAAGATAATGACCTTCTGATGCTGCTGATTTCCGCACCGGAGAACTTGGAGAATCTGGCACGTTATCAGCAGATCCAGAGAGAGTTAGCACTCCCCACCAAACGTAGTGAAGAACTGGATTCTCTTGCGCAAGAAGGTAAAGCCGTTGTGATGATTAATTGTAATCTCCATTCCACAGAGATCGCCTCCTCACAGATGTCAATGGAGCTTGCACATCAATTCGCAACAGCCGAGACACCGCAAATCAAAGAGATTCTTGAAAATGTGATAATCATTCTGATCCCTTCCGCAAACCCCGACGGATTAAACATCGTAGTGGATTGGTACAACCGCACCGTCGGCACACCTCACGAAGGGTCGGAAATCCCGTGGTTGTATCATAAATATACAGGACATGATAACAATCGCGACTGGTTTATGTTGACACAGATAGAGACGCAGTTGCTGACGCGAGTGCTTTATGAAGAGTGGTTTCCAGAAGTTGTCTACGACGTGCATGAGATGAGTTACCGCGGTCCGCGGTTTGTGATCCCTCCATATTTTGAGCCGGTCAATCCGAATATCCCGCCGCTTCTACAGCGGACGCTTTCGCTCATCGGCGCACAACTCGCCTTCGACTTGACGAGCGACGGGTTTACAGGCGTGCTTTCAAGTGCCGTCTACGATACATGGTGGCACGGTGGATTTCGGACGGTACCGTATCGGCACAACATGGTCGGTATACTGACGGAAGCGGCGCGCGTGGAAATCGCAACGCCAATTTTCCAACCGCATCACACCTTAAAAGGCTATCGACGTGGGCTTGATCAATACGCGCTTCGCACTAATTTTCCTGAACCGTGGCCCGGAGGATGGTGGCGATTGCGTAACATTGTAGAATACGAGAAGGCGGCGGCACTCTCAATTCTTGATTTTGTCGCTGAGCATCGGGTAACGCTGAAAACAAACTTTTACAAGATGGGACTCGATGCAATCGCAAAAGGACAAGATGAACCACCTCGCGCCTTCCTTATTCCGACGCAACAACGCGACATTCACACAACGCTCAAGATGCTGGATATTCTGAAACGCGGCGGCGTACAGATTCATCAGGCAAACGCACCGTTTATCGCTGACGGTGTAGAATACCCTGCGGACACTTACGTTGTTTTAATGTCCCAACCGTTTCGGGCACATGCGAAGGACCTACTTGAGGTACAACACTATCCAGAACGCCGCCCATCACCCGAATCACCACCGGAACGTCCTTACGACATCGCGGGTTGGACACTGCCGTTACAGATGGGAGTACGTGCAATCACAGTTGTACATCCGTTTGAGGCGGATTTAACGCAGCTGCCGACACTTACAGCGGTGCAAGGCACACTGGATGGTGCCCCTGAACCGACAGGTTACCTGTTCGAGAACAGAACAAATGTTGAAGCAGTTGTTCTCAATCATCTGTTCAATGCAAGACTTGTAGACAACAGCCCAAAATATAAACTCTACTGGGCGAAACGCGATGTAGAACTTGCTGGCAAAACATTGCCTCGCGGATCTATCTTGATAAAGACAGTGGAACCGCCGCTTCAACAGATTGAGGAGATGCAGGCACTCGCTTCGGCATACGGTATTCACATCCACACCGATGCGTCCCTTGATGAAGATACAATCAGCCGGACGTTCACAAGCGTGCGCGCACCACGGCTTGGTCTCTACAAACCGTGGACAGCAAATATGGACGAAGGGTGGACGCGTTGGGTCTTGGACACACACGAATTCAATTATAACAGCCTCACGAATGCAGAAATTCGCGCGGGGGATTTGGCAACGCGGTATGATGCTATCATTTTGCCGGATCTGGGTGCTTCGGGTATTCTCAATGGACACGCAACCGGGAAATTACCGCCAGAATATACCGGTGGCATCGGTACTGAAGGGTTGGCGAATTTGCGAACGTTCGTGGAGGACGGTGGTACGCTTATCTGTTTAAATCGTGCGACAGAACTACCTTTGAAATACTTTGGACTTGGTGAAAATGGTATCGTTAATGTAGTAGAGAAAAATAACCAACCGAACGAAGACGCGTTCTTCTGTCCGGGTTCATTACTCCGCGTTCGGATAAACACAAAGCATCCGATCGGACATGGATTAGATAATGAGATGGCAATATTTTTTAAATCGGGACCTGTTTTTGACGGTGAACGCGGCGGCGCGAAAATTATAGCGACGTATCCTGAGTTTAACCCGTTGATGAGCGGTTGGCTTGAAGGTGAAAAACGGATTCGGCAGAAGGCCGCACTTTTGGAAGCACCGTTAGGCGATGGGCGCGTGATTCTTTTCGGGTTTAAACCACAACACCGAGGCCAGTCTTATGGGACCTTTAAGTTGCTCTTCAATGCGATTTATTATAGCACCGTACCCTAAAGGTTGTCGTTTTCTGAATCTCGGTCCCGCATTCGCTGCCACAGGAAATGTTGCATCAATATAGAAAACTGAAAGGGAGGTATCCTATGTTCACGACGACGGACAAGACGCTCGTAAGCTGGTTCTGCTTTGATGAGGAAGCCCCAAAGGACTGCAGCGTGATTACCGTGCAGGCATCTGACAAGTACGACGCACTTGCTTTTGGGCAGGATGCGCCAGGTAAGTGGTCCACTGCCAGCGATGATAACACCCGCACGCAAACCACCGAACACCTCGCTCAAAATCCGGCGCAGGAAATTGTACCCGGACAGTTCATGATGATGGCAGCCGTCTACAAGGACAACTCGGTTATCATTTACCGTGATGGGGAAGTGTACGCCGACTATACCATCGAAAAGCCGTTTGACTTTCTGAACAGCCCCTATCTACAACTGGTAATTGGCTCGGTCAATCTAAATCCTAACTACGCCACATCATTCAAGGGAAAAATCAAGGATGTCCGGATTTATGCACAGGCTTTGACGCAAGCACAGATTAAGGACCTGAGACCGAACACGCCTTCGGCAATTCAACCGTTTAGCTGGTATGATTTCTCGAAAAATGATTGGTGGACAGATCATGCTGGAAAATTCCCCGAGATTAAAAACTATGCCGCGACAAAACTGAATGAAGAAGACAAGTATATTGTTTTTGACCGAGACGATAGACACATATTTACCATGGACAACGAAGCCGCCCGTATCGCTCGTGATTTTCGTCAACGGCTGATGCATGACCCGAGTCGCCCGACGTATCACTTGGTTAATTCCGAAGGTGATAACGAAAGGAACTATTCGACCGATCCGAATTTCATGACCTACTGGAAAGGTCAGTATCATTTCGGTTATATGTGCAAAGGCGACGAGTACGCTTTCGGTCACTTCACCAGTACCGATCTTGTTCACTGGCGGCGGCGTGGGGACTGTGCCTTAGGCAGCGGCGGTTGTGGTACGGGCGGTACGATTATCACTAAAGACGGCAAGAAAGTTATCTTTGTCGGCATATTTGGCGGTCGTCCGACATACGTAGAGGCTTCGGATGAGCATTTGGAGGACTGGTCTAAACCGATTGAGATTGAGGTGCCTCAAGAGGCACGGGATGCCGATTATTGGGTATTCTGGGATCCGACAGCCTGGGTTGAAGGAGATTACTATTACATATTTTCTGGCGATCACCCCATGGAGGATACCCGACCCGGATTGGGTGCTTGGTATAAAAGGTCAACCCTTATGCGCTCTAAAGACTTTGAGAAGTGGGAATTTCTCGGTGAATTTATGACGAAAGAGTTGCCCGGACTTGAGCAACACGATCATTCCTGCACCGATTTCTTCAAACTCGGCGACAAGCACATGATGCTACTTATCAGCCATAGCTGGGGTGCCCGGTACTATCTCGGTGAATGGAAGGATAACAAGTTCACACCCGAGTTTCATACCAAGATGAGTTGGAGCAATAATTATCGCGGCATACCTATTTATTGGGCACCTAAAACCCTTCTCACACCAGACGGACGCAGAGTCGTCATTACCAATATACAGGTTAACCTTGGCAACACTTTATGGAGCTGTGCATTCTCATTGCCCTGGGAATTGAGTCTGCCTGATGACGGGATTGTGCGCATTAAACCGGTTCGTGAACTTGAGTGTCTGCGCTACAACGAAACGGTTGAGAACAACATTACGGTCAAAAACGGCGAGGACTACAGGCTGAAGGAAATCTCAGGCGATACGGTTGAATTGAATGTCACAATCAAGCCTACCGAAGCGAGGGACTATGGCGTAAAAGTGTTCTGTGACAAAGGCAACCAAAATGGGATGGAAATCTTCTACTCAGCCGACCAGAAGACGATTTCGGTAGGTGATGGTAAAGAAGCGAGAGAACCCTACAGTGGATCCCAACCTTATGGCGTTGCACCGTTCGAGTTGAAAGCCGGAGAGGATTTGAATTTACGGATATTCATCGACAGAGCCCTCGTGGAAGTCTTTATCAATGAACGTCAGGCAGTCGTCCAGAGTCAACTGCATAAGCCGCAAGATGTTGGAATATGCCTTCACAGCATAGGTGGAGACATCAAGGCAGACGTAACGGGTTGGAAGATGGCGGCGGCCAACCAATGGTGAGAGAGATGCCGGTTACCCACCGGACTTAACTGCGGGTAGCATATCGGTGTGCTGGCAGATAGAAGTGAATTTTCCCTTGTTAAAAAAGATCAAATGGATTAAAATTAGTTTGACATAGAAACCAAGCAACACCAATCATGTTGATTTGATACAAGTAAAATAAGGGAGACAAAATGGTAGAAACACAACAGAATCCACCAAAACCCAAATTGTTATCCGCTCAACCCACATTATCAACAGCTGAAGATCTGTGGAAACAAATTGATGATGGTTACCGGTATGAATTAGTAAAAGGGGTAATACGTAGAATGCCACCAGCTGGATTTGATCATGGGATCCGAGCGGCTAAAATTGGAAGACATCTTGACGCGCATGTTGAAAAACATAAATTGGGCTATGTTTGTGGTGCCGAAACAGGATTTAAGATATCCGAAAATCCAGACACCGTGCGTGCACCAGATGCTGCGTTTGTTTGTCAAGCTGCGATTGATGAACAAGGTATTCCAAAGGGATATTGGGAAGGCGCGCCTGATCTCACTGTTGAAGTCATCTCCCCGAGCGATACCTACACTGAGGTGGATGAATGGTTAAATGCGGGGTGTGCGATGGTATGGGTTATGAATCCGCGTAGAGAAACTGTAGAAGTGTACCGGTCTCCTGAAGATATTACCGTTTTGCGTGGAAACGACATCCTTGAGGGTGGCGATGTGATTGAAGGGTTTCAGTGTTACGTCCGGGATCTATTTGTGTGAAACAGGATCGCTTATCAATCTTCCCACCAAGACCCCATGCTTTAGCTTGCCGGATGTAGGCGGGCAAAGGATTGTCGTATAAAAACGAAACGCTTTCACTTTTTGATAGGCAGTGGGTGTGCCCTGAATGTGGTTCACACCATGATAGAGGGGTGCCAGCAGGTTATGATGGTACGTGCTATTGTTTGATCCCCAGATTCCGCCAAACCGATGCGTACCTTTGACGTGACCAGCATTGTACATACTTTCCGATATCAGACACCATTGAATGGTTGCATTTTCGCAATAGTAAATAGACACTTAGGACTTACGCAATTTTTCCATGAACGCTACGTGTTGTGCCATTGGCGAGGTTAGGAATGCAGATCGCATGAATCAACACGGAATGCGCGTGTTGCCTCACAGTGAGAGTCCGTGGGGAAACCTTACGCCGCAAAACCTCGCCAGCAAAGGGGGCTGCGTAAGTCCTATAGACACCGTTTCATCAACACTCCAGCTTGCCGATACATGGTCAATGATAATGTTCTTGTGATACCTACCTGATATGGCATCCGCATCATCATCCGTTTCATCCCCAATCTCACCCTTATATATCTGATAATCACCTCACTGGTATTAATTGAGAGCTGATATCTCTTAATGCAAATACCGTCCCTCGGGGCTGTCTGCCCGGCGATGGTGATATAGGGATTAGAGATTCTCAATGCCTTTTCAAGGGTGATGGTACCCAAAACCCATAGGTGTCAATTTAGGGATTTTTGTAGTTATCTTCAAAAATGTGCGAGATTAATTGTCTGAACCAAGATTTACAGGATTAGAGACCTTTTCTAAAAAAATTTGCCCTGATGCAAGTTTTCTGTGCAAAATTTCGTCTTTAATAATAGAGGGTGTGAACTGTAAACGAACCATCTGTGTTAATTTCAGAAAACTCGGTATTTGATTAAGCCTTTTGGCGAACGCAAACACGATCCAATCTGTTAGGAGGAAGTTTCGTGGAAAGAGAAGACGATGTTAAACTGATTCACAAAATTTTATCGGGCGACGACGCTGCGTTTGGCATCTTGGTCGAAAAGTATCAAAAGAGCGTTCACGCCCTTGTATGGCAGAAGATCGGCGATTATCACTATGCTGAAGACATTATGCAAGATGCCTTCCTACAAGCATACAAAAAACTTTCGACGCTTAAAGATCCGAATCAATTTGCTGGGTGGCTCTATGTCATCGCCAATCGGCTTTGTATCGATTGGATGCGAAAGCAGAAGTGGATGCGAGAGCAAAAGTTTGTGATGCAATCGCTCGAGGACACGCCTGTGGAAGAAATCGAGCAGTCTTCTTATACATATCACGTGTCAGAACAGTCGGAGACAGAGAGTACCGAGCATTGTCATGCACTTGTGAAAAAACTATTGGAAAAGCTGCCGGAGAGCGAACGCACCGTCGTGATGCTCTATTATCTTAACGAAATGACAACGAAAGAGATCGGCAAATTCTTGGGGGTGTCGGTGAACACAATTGCGAGTCGACTCCACCGAGCGCGAAAGCGTCTACAAGTAGATCAAGAACTCTTGGTTCAAGAAATTCTTGATGATGTACAGTTATCAGAAAATCTGAAGGAGAACATTATGAGTCAGTTGGAAAGCATTCGCAGCAAGTTTGATTCATTCATGGCACAGGCAAAATCCGACCCGACATCAGGGGAGGACATTCTTAAGGAAGCACACAACCAAGTTGAGGATGCGCTTAAGGGTGAAATCACATCCGAGTTGGTGCATCTCGCTGATGAGATATACGAGTATATAGGCAAAGTCGGAATGGAAAAAAGCGTCTCTCTGCACCATAGGTACCTGAACGTCGCTTCAGACAATAAGGAGCGTTTCTGGTCGCACCGACAATTAGCCGGTAACCTTGCTATGCTTCGGCGGAACAGGGAAGCTATTGAGGAACAGGTTCGGCTTTATCGTTGGGCATGCGAGCATTCGTCAGATGAGGACGTGTTGGAGGTTGTTAGCAGTTTAACGCACGCTGAATGTTGGAAACAGGAAGGTCGTATTGATGGGTGGTTTCAACTGTATAACAAAGCCTCTGAACGCTTAGAGAACCCTGAATTGAGTCGCTACGCACGTTGCGATTTCCTGCAAATCGGATCAGAAATCTTACGCGCCTACGACCAGTTAAATGAAACACTTCTTGGGATGGAAAAGTTGGAACGTTCCAACGGTGAACCCGGTTGGGAGCATTATTTCAGGTTCTGGTTGGCTGTAAGAACGAATCGACTTTTGGTGTATAGTAAACAGGAAGATTGGGTGCGTTTCGATCAAGCTTTTACAGAAGCGAGAACGTTTATCGAAGAAGAGATGGAAAAACGGGATGCCGGTCATTCTGTAAATCTCAGGGATCTTACATGGGCTGCTCACGATGTAGGTTGTTGCCTGTTGTGGTCGAAGAAGTATAGCGACGCGAGACGTTTCCTACAGATCTCCGTTGATTTGAGCCGCTACGACGCTTGTAGCCACTTCTTTCTCGCGGTAAGTATTTGGGCTTCTGAGAAGGACAGAGAAAAGACTTTACATCATTTACAGGCTACTCAGGACTATGTGCTAAATTCTAACAGGGATATGTACTACTCAAATTTCCTTGAGACACCTGAATTTTCGGATGTAAAGGATGATAAAGAGTTTATAAAGGTTCTGGGACAGAAGTAGAACGACAAAAACAGGACTTACGCAAATGCCTTAGCGGCGCGCAATACATAGGGTCGCACGGAAAAATTGCGTAAGTCCTATTTCTTATACCATTTCTAAAATTTTATATTACATTAGCAGCGTTTATGAGGGCGGTGCTGAAAACACAACAAAAAAGTAGACACAACAGAAAATAACAGAATTTTCGGCTATCCCTAAATTGGCAGACAAGTCAAGCAGCAACAGGTCTGAGAGGCGATTTCAGAAAGTTTCATAGCGGTCAAATTTCTGTTGTAAAATGACGGGTCGTACCGTTCTCAAAGTTTATATTATGACGTGTGATCCTGTTTATGAGGGCGGTGCTGAAAACACAACAAAAAAGTAGACACAACAGAAAATAACAGAATTTTCGGCTATCCCTAAATTGGCAGATAAGTCAAGCAGCAACAGGTCTGAGAGGCAATTTCAGGAAGTTTCATAGCGGTCAAATTTCTGTTGTAAAATGACGAGGCGTACCATTCTCAAAGTTTATATTATACCAAATCTGAAAAATAAATTCGCATTTTAGAGATTTTGAAACTCTATGAGGTTTCCGCATGTAAGAGGCACAATGAATTGCGCTACTACGAACCAGTTTTTCGTTAATGAGAAACGTTTATTCAGAAATGGTATTAGCGCGTGGATTTATTTTCTCCGTGCATGATTTCAAGGTTGTCGCTGAAATTAAGGTTGTTCATTTTGGTTCTTTAGTGCACCTAAGTTCTGCAGTGCATTGAAGATAGTCTGTCTTCGACGTAATTCGTCCTCATAAGAAGATATATCCTACACTCCGCAGTTGTTTTGACACATTTTGGTATTTTTAGAAAAACCCACGTCACGAAAGGATCCAAACAGTATAAATAAAATTTAGAGAGGGTAAATAAGATTTCATTTCGCACGTATATCTTCTCTGATCCACCTGAAATTGCTTGTTGAACGTTGGAACCACGTGGGTTTAAAAAATAAATACCAAAAATCCGAAATTAGAACCTATACTCCGCAGGGCTATTTAGTTTTCGGTTCCACTTTCGATTTTAGTTTACGAATGTTAACGTTTTTACGAGATATAGCGTGAAAATCAAGTCCTATCTCGTAAAAAGTATCCACACTTATGAAGTAAATATGTACAACTAAATGACCCTGCTATACTCCGCAGTTATGGATGCGGATTTAAGAGATTTATGGTATGCTTGTAGCAAACAAAATCCTTGTGAGGTTATACTCTAATGACACAACCAACCTTTGCTACCCAGCGCTTAGATCATCTTGGGATAGTTGCCGGTATTTGTCATCGTATTGACTTGATAGAAACGATTGATACCTTTGTAGGTCAAACGCGGCGTAAAGTCTCCGTAGGAGAAACGGTAATGGCGATGATACTCAATGCGCTTGGCTTTGTGGGGCGTCCGTTGTATTTGACGCCGGAGTTTTTTTCCAATAAACCGGTGGATCTCTTGATTCACCCACGGTTGTGTGCGTCGGACTTCACTGACGACACTGTCGGTCGCGCCTTAGACTGCCTTTATGAAAAGGGAGTCACGGAAGTCTTCGCGACGGTGGCAAGTCAGGCGTTATCCGCCTTTGACGTTCAGCATCGCTTTGTTCATCTCGATAGCACGACGTTTAGTCTCCATGGCTGCTATGATCGGCAAAGCGATGCTGAAAATGTGATACAAGTGACGCATGGCTATTCACGCGATCACCGCCCGGATTTGAAACAGGTTGTTGTGCAACTGATTTGTTCCTATCAGTCTCAACTCCCGGTTTGGTTAGAGGTGCTTGATGGGAATCAGACTGACAAAACGAGTTTCCCGAAGACGATAGCGGCGTATCTTGAGGAACTTCGGGGGGATGCCCCCTATTTTATTGCGGATAGTGCGTTGTATATGGCTGCGAACCTTGCGACCTTATCCAATGTCCGGTTCATCACCCGAGTGCCAGAGACGCTTACGGCTGTCAAAGCCCTCTATGAAAGCCTCTCTATAGAAGATATGCGACCTGCCTCTGAAAATGGGTATCGTTATCACTGCGTTGAAAACACCTACGCAGGTGTGGATCAAAGATGGTTAGTCGTCTACTCTGAAGCGGCGTATAAGCGCGAAGTGGCGACTTTGGAGAAACAGATTGCCAAAGAACGGAAAACTGCTGAAAAAGCGACCCAACACTTGAGGTGTAAAGAGTTTGACACCGAGATGGATGCCCACGAAGCCGCGCGTTTGATTTCTGCGTCGTGGCGATATCATAAGTTTTCAAAGGTTGAACGCGTCTGTGTGCCCCATTACCCGCATCAAGGGCGTCCAAAGAAAGACGCACTTCCCACACGCATCGGTTTTCGCAGTGTTGCTGAGATTCTTCAAGACGCTGAGGCGATTGAAGCCGTGAAGAAGCATAAAGGCAAGTTCGTCCTCGCAACTAATGAGTTAGATGCAACATTACTTGATGAAGCCACCATGCTTTCAGCTTACAAAGCACAGAACGTCTCCGTTGAACGCGGATTTCGTTTTCTCAAAGACCCCTTATTCTTCGCATCAAGCCTTTTTTTAGAAAAACCCCAGCGCATCATGGCACTGCTAATGGTGATGGGACTTGCTTTACTCATTTATGCGCTCGCAGAACGGTGGCTCCGCACTCAACTCATAAAGCAAAACCAGACCGTTGTCAACCAAGTTGGGAAACCCACCCAACGCCCTACCCTACGGCGCATTTTTCAAGTCTTTGAGGGCATTGATGTTTTACTCACACAACAAGGCGATGACACACAGCGAGTGGTTGTAAATCTTAAACCCATTCATTATCAAATTCTCGACCTCTTTGGTGGAGACATCAAAAAATGTTATATTCCAGATCAATAACTGCGGAGTATAGGATATATGACTATAATCATAAATAACTAAAACTGTCAAGACTTCTCGCGTATCAAGTCGCGATATTTTTACCTGGTTTGTTATCGCATAGGTTTGAACAATATAGTCTGCATCGATCTCATCAAACTCAAAAAACCTTTCTGTTCTTTTTTTACCAATGGCTTTCCCATCTTCACCTTGCCGGGCAGAATCTTCAATTTCTACTACTTTCATGCTTGGTCTCATGACTACTTTTACTCCTGAACTTATTAGTGCTCGTTCAATCTTATTCGCATACCCGATTTCAGACAAATCATTGTCTATCGGAAGAGCTGCAAAAGACGGATTTTCGGGTACATCACGTAGGACAACAAATTGAATATTTGGCCCACATCCTAACACAAATAACGTGCACACGATCAAAAACATCTTAACCAAAATACCTCTCACCATTTATTCTCCTTTCTGTTGTAGGTTGGGTAGAGCGAAGCGAAACTCAACAATTCATTAGTGCGCGGGTTTAATGTCTCCGCGTAAGATGTGGATAATAACACCTCAACGACAAATCACTTTTTCTTTCCCACATTGGGTTACCTTAGTTTATCTATTTCTCTTAATATTTCTGTTATATCCGTTCCAAGTCCTGCCATACATACCTTGAACAAACTGTCAAAATACAATGCCACTTCCATAAATGTAAATAAATCAACATCAGTATTTGAAAATATTTCACGAGTGCCTCGTGTTTTAAATACTCTGCGTAAGACAACTCCAAGAATACCGCCCATTTTTAAGCCCCCATGCTTATTTTCCCCCCATATATAATCAGGACTTTCTATACCTTTCCGTATGTCTTCTGAAATTGATTTTAAATATGAATTCCATATTTCTCCAAAAGAACTTTTTGGTATTCGTACAGAGTTACTTAATGCATTAAGCGATTCAATCGGATATGAATCGCTTAATTCTATTATTTGGTTTTCGTTATATTTGTAATTTTCAGTAAGATATTGAAAAAAATGGATACTACCATGACCAGAAAACAGAGTAAATCCAACAACTCTCAGACCAAGAGCA
This sequence comes from Candidatus Poribacteria bacterium, assembly GCA_965246985.1. Classification (GTDB taxonomy): domain Bacteria; phylum Poribacteria; class WGA-4E; order WGA-4E; family WGA-3G; genus WGA-3G. The sequence continues at coordinate 6,379,357 of OZ251998.1, forward strand.
ACCTTTAGTTTATTTTGTGGTGTAAATTTTAGTTTATCAAGTTCTTCAAGAGCTTCAGTAGAATTAAAATGCCCCACTGCTAACTCTACAAATACTTCTGATACTGTTTTTATATCCAAAGGCATTCTATATTCTCCTTTATGGTTATGTGTCAAATCAAGGCTAAAGCGCGTGTAGTATTTGGAGGATTTTATCTCGTCACGCTGGACATGGATCTCAACGGTTCACTTGTCACAACTTTACGTGAGCCCACTCGGTATGTAGCGTTCAGAACACATACTCACAGCCTTACCCACAACAAGTTTGCGTGATCGAGTTACTAAGAGATATTCTAATATTTCCTATAGTTTGGACAATTTTTTAGAATGTTTATCTATAAACATTCTGAAAAAACACCCAAGCAAAAACCCCGCTGGGGCTGCGCTTTCTGTTTTGACACGCCTTTTTCTATGCGGTGGATCAACGAAAGAAAAAGCGTAATATTAGACGGGTTTTCGGTGAAAGCGGCTCCGACTGTTGATGAATGGGTGGCAATAGTATTCAGATTCTCCAAACTATAGGCTATTGAAAACCGATGAGGTCTCAGACGTTAAAGTTTGGTGGGTCTGCATTTAACACTGCATTTTTAACTTTGGCGATAATTTCATCTAAAACGAGTCGGTCCGTGTTTCGACGTGCGTCTTGTTCGCTTCGTAAAAATGCAGACCTGTTATCAATTTCGTGTAGGATTTCATTTTTAGTTTGCTCATCACATTCGGGTCGATTTGGGTTGACGGTTCGCATTCGTCCACCAAGGTGTTCACGATTTTGGGTTGTATCTTCTACATTGACTATAGTTTGGACAGTTTTCAATAGGTTGGGTTAAACCCAACACAGGTTCCCCAGAACTTCTATATTTGGTAAAGAGGCAGTGCCTTTCCTTTCACGGCACATAGCACTCCGCATGAAGTTTAAGAATTTAATCGGGTAATCCCCGGAGGTTTCTTTGTCAAGTCCGGTGCGGTTGGGAAACCGCACCTACCGGGCCTGGACACATTACCCAAGTTATTTTTTTATCTTCATCAGGAGTGCGGGAGTTTGGTTCTACTTTTTACTATTCTCACTGCGAAGCAATGGGACACCGCTGGAGTGCGGGAGTTTTCTCAAAGTTCCATGCGTATGCGAAACTCGCGGAAAAATACAGAGTCCCTTGAAAACTCAACTTACACGCGACACGAATTGTCCAAACTTTAGTAATATTTCCAATATACTTTGTCAAGGAAAATAAAACCTATCTTAACGACTTGTGCTAGTTGTTTTCTCGATCCTTTGTGAATCAAGGGTTCGCTCGTTCCCTGATAAAACTCAAAGATGTCGTTCGTGCATAAGCAAACTCTATAAAGACAAAATTAACTAGCACAGCGCGTTATCTTAGAGTCATTCAGTTCTCCGGTAGAAGGGAATTCCGATTCCCGACACATCGCTGTAGGAGCGATCTCCAGATCGCTACTTCCACAGCGAATTAGCGAAAATGGCGAAAACTGAATGGATCTGAAACCTATCTACATCGCTCCACTAAAGTAGGGGACTTTTTGGCGGGAAGATTTGATAACACTCTCGTAAACGTCATTCCTGATCCGAATCATCACCAGCATTGTAGGCTTCCTGTCTGTAAGTGTCCAACTTCCGGTGTAAGGTTCGCACGCCGATGTCGAGAATTTTTGCCGCCTCTGTTTTATTGCCATCTGATTCCGCAAGGGTCTTTTGGATCGCTGCCCTCTCAATTTCGGCCATCGTCATACCGACTCTGCCGATAACCTCTTCTTCATCAAGCACAGGAAGATACCCGTCCGGCACCTGTGAACTGCCTCGTTGTTCCACGGGGGCAGCGATCGGTAACACTCCTTCTTGTGCTCGATTCTCAAGCGTTTTAGCTATAGTCGAAAGGATTTCCAACGCTTTTTTGAGGACATCCGCTGCGTCATCTGTGTCGCTAATTTGCATCCAACTGGTATCTTCATCTGGGATTAGGAACGGCACTTCATTATTGGCTGTAGCAGCTGGTTCCAGTAGTCGGATCGCCGAGAGAATAAGTCCAAGAATTGTCTTGTAAATGGCTATATTTCCCGTTGCGATTGCACCACCAAAGGTATCAACAAGCTGCAAAGCCCCACCGGGTTCATCAAGTAGATCTGCTTCGCCGGTGGTTGCATCAACGATCTGTGTCGGTGCAAGTTGCGTACCAGAGGTTTGTACAGGCACTAAGGAAACCTGTTGAGATTCAGGGTCCATCGGGAAATCTTTCAGTTGCAGTTCTTCAGTGGTGGCTAAGATAATAGCGGTTTCTATGGCATTTCTGAGCTCACGCACGTTGCCATGCCAATCAGCATTTTGGAGATGATTGAGTGCCTCCGATGTTATACCGGTAATCGGTTTACCGTGTTCCGCGCTTAATTCAGGGATGAAGGCTGAGACGAAAAGTGGAATGTCCTCGCGACGGTCGCGGAGTGGCGGGATCTGGATGCGAAAGAGGTTGAGGCGGTAGTAGAGGTCCTGTCTAAACTTTTTCTGCCTGACCGATGTTGCAAGATTGACATTTGTGGCAGCGATAATTCGGACATTGACTTTAATATTTCTTTCGCCACCGAGCCGGTTGAATTCTTGTGTTTCTAAGACGCGAAGAAATTTCACCTGCACTTCAGGCGACATTTCCGCCACTTCGTCGAGGAAGAGCGTCCCGCCGTCGGCTTGCTCAAACACACCGCGTCTTTGATTTGTTGCCCCTGTAAAAGCCCCTCTCTCATGGCCGAAGAGTTCACTTTGCAGGAGGTCTTGGTAAAACGCACCGCAGTTGACCGCTTTGAAGGGTCGAGTTTTACGCGGGCTACTTTCGTGAATAGCCTGCGCGATGACATCTTTGCCGACACCCGTTTCACCTGTAATGAGGACAGTCGCATTCGTCGGCGCGACCTGTGCAACTTGGCGCAAAACAACCTGCATCGGTGCGGATTCACCGATAATGCGTCGTGAATTATCGCTGATAACGAGTGTTGGGAGATTCATTTCTTTACCACACAGAGATTACTATTTTTGTTCAGATTCGGGTGTGCGTGCGATTTCAATTAACTGTTGGGGGTCTTGTTTGACTTGCTCAAAGAGGTGGAAACCGTCACGACATGCGGCTTCACACAATCTCCTCAACACGACTCCCTTCATAGCCCAATTTGTGGTGCGAAGGCTTTTCTGCAAATCGCTGCCAGTTTCAACAACGTGGAGATTCGGTAAGTTTTCATTAACCACATGCTTGTGGCTCGGTGCCAGCAAGAAAATTAGCGTTGTCGCTCGTTCCACCTCAAAAACGCGTTGCAGTGACAGAATATCGTCTTGCCTCAATAGCGAAAAGACGAGGTCGTAACTATCGATCAAATCTGCTGTCCGTTCCGGGACCCCGCTCTCATCGTACGCTAAAACTTCAAGTTCGTGAAGTGGGGCGGTATCAAAAGGAACAATAATGTCTTTCTCGTTAACTGGACTCTTTTGCCCGTCAACCCGACAATAATACCATGGAAAATACAGGTCAAGAGTTGTCTCACCGTATTGATCGTGTTCCCGAATTTGGTTTAACCCTGCCCGTAATTGTGTATTCATGGGACCAGAAAACATCTCTCCAGCAGGCGCGCTGTAGTCCCTGCTTTCACTATACCAACCCTCCTCATTGTAACCACACAGTTCCTTTATTCGCGCCTCAAGACGTTCAGGTGGCGTACAATCCTCACCTCGGAGCGGGTTATCGGGTTTCTGCTTTTGCCCGGTTGTGTAAGGGCTTAAAATCAATATTTTCATGTGAAAAGCTCTCTTAACAGCAATCATACCCAATTAACTTGATTAGAAGTCTTTGATCACGTCAGCATTGCGAGGCACAGGGACCTCGCACTACAAATGCGGTTAATTGGGTATCAGCCCTCAACCGATAGCAGTCAGAAAAAGAAACTTATGACTTATACCCAATTAACTTGATTAGAAGTCTTTGATCACGTCAGCATTGCGAGGCACAGGGACCTCGCACTACAAATGCGGTTAATTGGGTATCAGCCCTCAACCGATAGCAGTCAGAAAAAGAAACTTATGACTTATACCCAATTAACTTGATTAGAAGTCTTTGATCACGTCAGCATTGCGAGGCACAGGGACCTCGCACTACAAATGCGGTTAATTGGGTATCAGCCCTCAGCCGATAGCCGTCAGAAAAAGAAACTTATGACTTATACCCAATTAACTTGATTAGAAGTCTTTGATCACGTCAGCATTGCGAGGCACAGGGACCTCGCACTACAAATGCGGTTAATTGGGTATTATACCCAATTAACTTGATTAGAAGTCTTTGATCACGCCAGCATTGCGAGGCACAGGGACCTCGCACTACAAATGTGGTTAATTGGGTATCAGCCCTCAGCCGATAGCAGTCAGCAAAAGAAACTTATGACTTATACCCAATTAACTTGATTAGAAGTCTTTGATCACGTCAGCATTGCGAGGCACAGGGACCTCGCACTACAAATGCGGTTAATTGGGTATTATACCCAATTAACTTGATTAGAAGTCTTTGATCACGTCAGCATTGCGAGGCACAGGGACCTCGCACTACAAATGCGGTTAATTGGGTATTACTCAAAAACCTCTTAACTGATGGCTGAAAGCTGATAGCCGATAGCCATTCTTGCTGATTGCTATGACGCGGGTTGCTGTCCCCGATTCCAGAGATACAAAATCGGACTTGCGATAAAGACCGAGGAGTACGTGCCTACCAATACACCGACAATAAGTGCTAAGGCGAAGGTGTTAATTTCCTCACCGGAACTGGAGAGAACAAAGATAACTAAAACAACAAACAGGGTTGTCAAGGATGTGATAACAGTCCGACTCAGCGATTGGTTGATACTTCGGTTCAAGACAGTAATATAGTCCGTTCCACGTAAGGATTGCGAGTTTTCTCGAATCCGGTCGAACACGACGATTGTGTCGTTGAGCGAATATCCGATAATTGTGAGGAACGCCGCTACAGTAGGCAGATTAATCTCTTTTGATAAAATAGCAAAGAGGCCCAAGGTAATCAGTACATCGTGAACGAGCGCAGCAATCGCACCGACAGCGAAACGGGGCTCAAACCGCCAAGAGATGTAAAGCAGTAAGATGATGATCGACCAGAGCACAGACCAGAGCGCAGCCCATTTGAGGTCGTGTCCGACACTCGGTCCGACTTCAGAGACGTTGACCCCACCTGCAAGTGCCTGCCAAGGCCCTGCCCCTTCAACCAGTGCCTCTCCGCCTTCAAAGAGCGCATCGGTAAGAATTCTACCGACACTCGCTTGGATTTGGATCGTGGCATTCTCGCTCAAGTCAATTCCGATAGGGTTCGCGAAGGTCAAGTTAATTGCGTCGCCTTCGGCACTGTCTGTCCGTTCAATAATCTCATTGCGTTGTTGCGAACTGCCGTCAATGAGTTGGACAGTGTCGCCTGCCTCTAATAGGAGTGCTTTTTCAGCGGTCTTACTCACCTGAAGACTGGTAGCGGTTGCATCCCCCGGATCCGCCATAATCGGGATATTAATGAGTTGTTGCTGAAATTCGGGGCGATGCCCCAAGGAGATAGAGGCTTCGTTTTTTCCCGCGTCAATCTGAATCTTTGCGCTGTCGTAGCCGATTCCAGCGAGTTTGGTTTGCAACTCAGCCTCTGTGACAACTCTGTTGAATTTGGCTTGGATTTTAACACCGCCGCGAAAGTCAATCCCGAAGTTCGGTCCCTGATGGATTCCGAGGAAAACCAAGCCGATAACAATGAGCACCGCCGAAAAAATAAAACCGGTACGGTGTTTGCTGATAAAATCGAAGTTTGTATTTCTAAGTAGTTCCAAATTTTTAATAGTTGTCGGAGTTACTGGGGGTCAGCCATCAGCCATCGGCTTTCAGCAAAGAGGTGTTTCGTTTAACCCAATCCTCTCTCTACTAACGGCTGGCGGCTATTAAAACCTATTCATCCAACAACCATTCCTCCATTATAGTAAAATCCATAATTAGCGGTCAGTGGTCAGGACTGATTTTACGAGGCACTCGTAAAATCCTTTCAGGGGTCAGTTACCCCCGTGTAGCAGTAAAAACGTTCGTAAATACCACACGTGCTACTGACAGCTGACGACTGATGGCTGACAGCCATTAGATGCTGAGTTTTTGCACGTCTCGGTTGCCGATTGTTAAGCCATAAATCTCGCGTGTAACAACGATCGCTGTGAACATACTCGCGAGGATACCGATACCGAGCGTTACTGCGAACCCTTTAATCGGACCTGTCCCAAAATGATAGAGGACAAGTGCGGTAAAGAATGTGGTAAGGTTTGCATCTAAAATCGTTATAAATGCGCGCTGATAGCCGCTTGTGATAGCAGCCCAGACGGCTTTGTCCGTTCGTAATTCCTCGCGAATTCGCTCAAAGATGAGGACATTCGCATCGACAGCCATTCCGATTGTGAGGACAAGGCCAGCGATACCGGGAAGCGTCAAAGCCGCACCAAAGCCTGCCAAAGCACCGAGAATAATCAGCATATTAAAAACGAGTGCGACAATAGCGATTAACCCAGAAAGGCGATAGTAGATTATCATGAAAACCAGGACTACGCCCAAGCCGATAAGCGCAGCGAGAATGCCGTTATCAATAGATTCTTGACCGAGTGTAGGACCGACGGTACGCTCTTCTGCGATTTGGACACCGACAGGAAACGCGCCTGCTTTCAAGATATTGGAAAGGTAGCTTGCCTCTTCATAAGTGAAACTTCCTTGAATAATAGCGTTTCCGATGATCTGGTCTTGGATGACGGGTGCAGATTGAACTTTCCCATCAAGGAGAATCGCCAGATGTTCACCGATATGGTCGCCTGTGACCTGCGCAAACTTACGTCTGCCGGCACCATCAAAACTCAACGAGACGACAATGTCAAAAGTGGTTCTGCCTGTGGTCGGAAATGCATCGGTAATCCGGTCCCCAGTTAGGAGTACAGGACTTTCCAAAACATACCAATTGCCGGTCTCGCGATGGTTGCGAATCTCACTATCCTCTGGGATATTATCCGGTGGCGGCGTATTGGCGGTGCCGCTCCAGAAATTTCCGCCAGCAGGCGATTTCCTGACGAGTTTAAATTCAAGTCGACCCATCTCTCTAACGATCTGCAGCGGTTTTGAAGAGTCTTCGGCACCCGGAAGCTCGACGATGATCCTTGGGTGATTCGCCTCGCGTCGGATAGAGGGTTCAGAAACGCCAAAAGCATCCACGCGATTTCGTAAGACGATAAGAACCTGTTCAATCGCCTGCTCACTATATTTTTTAATCCCGCTTTGGCTGAGTCTCAACTGATATATGGATTGTGTTTCTGTTTCTGTTTCGGTATTGACCTGTTGGGCATCTTCAAAAAATTCGATTTCGTTAAGAAACCGCTGCGCTTTTTCCAAGTATTGTGTTTTTTGATTCACATCGGATCGGAGTCGAGAGGGGATACCGACAAATACATTGAGAGCGTCTTGTCCTTCTACCTGCTTAACTTCACGGCACAAAACTTCCTCTGCGCGAAGTTCCTCAGGGATAGAGAGCGCGTGTTGGCGGAAAAGTTCAGTTTTGGAGGTTTCTAAATCTACTTCAAGTACAAGATGGACACCGCCTTTGAGATCTAATCCTAACTTCAATCGGGTATCGGGTATGATCCGTCTGGCAAACCCTGGAAGACTTCCATATAGGTGCAGATTTTTGAGGGTCGCGCGTGGGTTTTTACGCGCCTCCTCCGAAATGAGCCGAACATAAAATTCGCGTGCTTCAGTGGTATCGAATTCATAATCGGAGGTCTCCTTAAGCTCTTGTTTCTCTAAATGAACTCGGAAGACATCCATTAATTCACTGGTCGCATCCTGGAAGCTAATTCCTTCGGGATATTCAACCTCTGCGAGGCTCACCTTAAAATCGTTATCTTCGGTGACTTCAAAAGACGGAAGCTTTTCCTGCATCCAAAGCGGTAAATTCCCGTATAGCGGGTTGTAGAGGCTATCCGGGGTCGGGATAAGGTATAACGCAGCGAACAGTAATACCCCGATGATTAAAACTATTTTCCAGATATTGAATCTGTACATCCAAGTTACTCCTAAGACATTAGAATGGTTATCAATTATCAGTTTTAAGGGTTATCAGAAGAATAGACATCAGTAGTCAGCAATCAGCAGTCAGTCAAAAGGGTTCTGATTATCTCAAAAGCCTCTTGACTGGTGGTTTCCGACGGCTGACAGCCGATAGCCATTCCCTGACAACCTTTTCAAACGCGCCTGGGAGGAATCGAACCCCCGACACGAGGCTTAGGAAGCCACTGCTGTAGGGTAGCCGAAGGGCCTCTCGATCCTTCAGCCCCCTCCGAACCGTGCATGCGACTTTCACCGCACACGGCTCTCCAAACCATTGATAATGACTTTAGATCAGTTTTGCGTGAATCTCTCTATGACATTCGGTGTGAAGTAGCCGTAGGTTGCTGTAGCTATCTGTTCCACCTTCGGACTTAGGTATCACATGATGAACATGTGTTTCCTGCCTTTGAATGTCTTCTTGGGTGATCATTCCTTTACAGTGAGGGCATTTGCCTCTCTGATTTGTGAATAATCTACCACGTTTTACGCTTTCAATTTGATTGAATGCGTTGACGTATTCACGCTTATTCCAGTAATCACGAGTTTCAGGGTCTCTATTATAGACTCTGAAGTTGTTATTGACCTTGATGAACCTCTTGATAGGGATTTTCCCAAGCGTGGGTAGCTTGACATTGGTTTCCCTGTCAACGAAATGGCTTTTCCTTTCTGAAGTGCGTTGGAAATACTTGTTCATTATCCAGCCTTTAGACTTGTTGCGATGTCGCCTCTTTGCCCATCTGTAGAGTTTGTCCCAGAGTTTTCCGTCAATTCTACTGAATGTCCTTGTTGCTACGACATGTCTGTAATACATTGCCCAACCTACAAGTTTGGGGGTTAGCAAGAGTATTATGTTCTGTTGAGTTGCCGTCTTATGGCTGTCAAGGATTTCCTTACAATCCTCCAGAAGGTTATTCACCTTTTCTTTCTGAGGCCTTATACTCAGAGTGTATTTGACTTTACCACCCTTCATCTTGGTCGGATATTTTCTGAAATTGAATCCCAGGAAATCAAATCCTTTGTAGATATGGGTGATCTTCGTCTTTTCTTCAGATAGTGTGAAACCCACTTTGTTTAGTAGGTGTTCAGCGATATCCTCTTTGATTTCTTTCGCCTCTGGTTCGGAACGACATACAATCACGAAATCATCCGCATATCTGACTATAGGATTGGATTTCTTTGTCCCGAACTTGTTGCAGAAGTCATCAAGAGTCGTTAAAGCCACATTAGCGAGTAGAGGTGATATTACCCCACCTTGTGGTGTTCCAGTTTCGCTGTCATACACTTCCCCATTGTGGAATATCCCGGCTTTCAATATTCTTCTTATGGTTTCAGTTGCCCATCTTGGAACTAACCATTTATCCAGAGTTTCGATGATGTGTTCGTGTTTGATGTTATCAAAGTATCCTTTGATGTCGCCCTCAAGCACATATCTCGGTCTGTCTTCCTTAGCCAGTTTGAGAAATAGTTGGGACATTGCGTCCTGACAACTTCTTTTTGGTCTGAATCCATGACTATTACCGTTATACCGATATTCTACAATCGGGTCAAGTGCTATCCGAAGAATCTCTTGAACAATCCGGTCATGTATTGTAGGAATACCCAATGGTCGTTTCTTACCATTCGGGTTCGGTATGTATACCCGTCTGATCTTATCCGGTTTCTTCCCAATATCAATCTCTGCCATAATTCTATGGCGTATTTGATTTTGATATTCACGGGACTGACCTTTCGGGATCGCGATACCATCCACTCCAGCAGTGTATTTTCCTGTGTTTCGTTGCGTTATCCGCCACGTTGCCAGGATTAGAACTGCTTTTGACCGTTTTGTTAGAAGGTCAAACGTTTCTCGGATACCTTCTTTGTCATTATCAGCAACCGCTTTATCCAATCTTCTTTGCATCGAGAGCACATGTTTTTCGCAGTTTCTAATGTTTTCTGCAGAAAATGTGTCCACTCCTATAGATTGGCGTTCCATTGGAACGATTTCACTCCTTATAGGTTTGATGGTTGTTCAGATTTTCTAAAGCAATGATTCTGGTCAGGCTTTGCTGACCTCCTCAACCTTATAGACTACAAGAGCCTACTTAGGTTCTTTTCGGTTTCCTTGTATTGGACTCCACTGACTGATTTAGAATCTATCTATACCCCGATAGGTTGTGCATCACAACCCTTGTGTTCGTTAATCTAACTGAATCATAACCAATCTGCATGATTCTTTACATGAAAAGGAAAGATTTTCATGTTTGAACACCACAGTTTTTCAAGGCTTTCTGTGTCGCTCTGACGGGGCTTGCAATAGTTCAACTTTCGTTTATTCATTTCAGCCATTGTTGGACGTGTCAGCCTTCGGGCCTCTTACGAGTTGCCTACCCTGAGACATTCGCCATTTCCTTCTGCTTCCCACACCATCGTTTCCAATGATGCAGTTGAAGTAAAACATTCGGTGTTAGATTCACCGAGCCGGAATCGAACCGGCATTCCAATACAACTCTCCGAAACGCACCTGTCCCCTGAGCTACAGGCGCAAGCGTCCTTAGTATTTAATGAGTGAAAAAACATCGTAGTTTGGAATCTTCTCCCTGCCGTTGAGTTCGGACAACTCAATTAAGACAGCGATACTAACGATGTGCCCTTCTAATTTTTCAATAAGACTGACTGATGCGGCAAGTGTTCCTCCAGTTGCTAAAAGATCATCACATATTAGCACTCTACTGTCTTTAGGAAACGCATCTTGATGAATCTCGACCGTATTACTACCGTATTCAAGATCATAAGTGACTTCGTGCGTCTCATAAGGCAACTTCCCCTTTTTCCGAATAGGGACAAAAGCAGCACCGAGCCGATAAGCGAGCAGGGATGAGAAAATGAAGCCGCGTGCTTCGGGTCCCGCAACAACATCTATTGCTTCATATTTATAATGGAGTGCGAACTCATCAATTGTCCTATGAAGAGCGGTTGGATTTCCTAAAAGTGGCGTGATGTCTTTAAATAAAATCCCCGGTTTCGGAAAATCGGGCACTTCTCGAATAAACTGCGAAAAATCTTGCATTATATACCATTCTCCTCCTGATGTGGGTGTATCATAATCTTCATCCCTTTTCGGGATTCCATTGCTTCAAACGCCTTGTCAATCTCAACGAGCGGAAAGTGGTGTGTAATGAGCGGTTTCACACGCACTAAGCCGTTTTCAAGGAGACGGACTGCTAATTCATGGTGGCGTGGTACACAGCCGTGTGAACCTGTGACGAAACATTCCTTATAGTGGATAACATTTGAGAGAACGCTCATGGGCCGCATCGTCTTTGGCAATCCACCAAACAGGTTGACATATCCGCGGTGTGCCACCATTTCAATAGCCTGTTCGTGTGCCTCAACAGAACCGCACGTTGTAACGACGATATCGGGTCCTTCGCCACCTGTTTCTTCCTTACATCTCTCAATTACGTCTTCCTCTTCAGAAGCGATGTAGGCATCTGCCTCATAGACCTTTGCGATCTCCATTCGGAGTTTGCTCCGTTGTACGCCGATGACTTTCGTGGCACCCATAACTCGCGCGAGGTCAATCATCATACACCCGATCGGTCCAAGACCGATAATAACGACGGTTTTGCCGAGCGACATATTGACGAGTTCAAGCCCGTTGATGGCACAAGCAAGGGGTTCAGCGAGCGCAGCCTCATCAAAACTGAGAGTTTCATCGAATGGAGTAACCGGTCCTTCTTCCAAAACGAGTTGGGGAAGTTTCATATATTGTGCAAAAGCACCGGGGATTTGGTAACCGATGGCGTAGTTGATGTGGCAGTTGTTTCCGAGACCATCTCGGCACCAATGGCACTGTCCGCACGGCACATCAGCACCGATTGACACACGATCACCTTCTTTAACGCGGGTTACGTTTTTGCCAGTCTTAACGATGACACCGGAATTTTCATGTCCAATAATGGTGGGGGGTTTAACTCTTGGGTTACCGTGATGGAGAATGCGGACATCAGAACCGCATATACTAACAGCTTCGATCCGCATTAAAGCGGCATCGTCATCGATTTCGGGTTCGGGTACTTCTTTCACACTTAAGTTGTCAAGACTTTCAAGTATAGCCGCTTTCATATTTTTAACGATTGGACCTCCGTGCCGTTTTTTCCGTTGTCAAAAACGGGTTTCCGATGAATTTCATCCATCTGGAACTATTAAATTTACCAAACAATCGCACTTGATGCGGTAAACGAGACTACGGGGACGGATGAATCAAGACTTTTGCGTAAAACTCACTTTTGTCTCGCATCTTATATAATATATCAGAACTATCTACTAACGGAACTTTATGTGTTATTAAAGGCATGAGTGTTAACATGCCGGAAGCCATTGCTTGAAGTACAGTCCGCCAATCGTCATCGTTGCCTGCGGCACTATAATCGGAATTCCACGTTCCAAAAACGCTCACCTCACGCCGCATTAATTGCGATATAAGCGCTGCAGGCAGCGTTACATCTGTAGCAGGGTTACCAAGTAAAACGACGCTACCCTCGCGTCCAACGCTACCGAGGGCATCAATACAGGTAGCAGGAACCCCTGCCGCCTCAATACAAACGTGCGCGCCCTTTCCATCCGTATGTGCGTTCACAATTTCAACCGGTTCCTCAGTCCGCCGTACGTTAGTTGCTACGGGGACCCCGGTGTTAAACACTTTATCAAAGCCGAGTTGTTTCGCGAGTTCGAGTTTCTCCGCAACAATATCAAAGAGCAACACATTTGTCGCGCCCATGCCCTTTGCCCACTGTGCCGTCATTAACCCGATGGGTCCTGCCCCGAAGATAGCGACCGTCTTTCCAGCAAGCGACGTATGCGCACGGCGGACTGCATGGAGTGCAACTGCAGCGGGTTCTGTCATCGCTGCCTCTTCTAAAGTCACGCCGGGTGGAACAGCGATCAGATTTTCCTTCGGTGCGACAACATACTCAGCAAAGGCACCGTCGCTTCGTGAACCGAGATAATCATAGTCGTGGCATTGCACATACTTTCCCTGTTCACACGCCGCACAAGCACCACACCAGAGCAACGGGAATACAACGACAGGATCACCCGGAGCAAAATCGTCAACACCCGGACCGCATGCGTCAACAATACCAGCGAATTCGTGTCCACAAACTGTTGGGAAACTATAAGTCCCTTTGACGAAAATTCTCGGAATATCGGAGCCGCAGACACCACAGAACCCTATTCGGACGCGGACATTGCCTTCAGCGAGAGGCGGCACCGGAATCTGCTCTAATCGTAAATCTCCAACGCCGTGAAGAACGAGTGCTTCCATCACACCTCTCTCTTTGCGAGTCCGAGCGTAATAGCCTGCTGAGTCTGTTGGACGTTTTCAGCGCGTGAACCGGATTTTTGGAAAACGCTACTCGTGCCACCGACCAAGATATCCGCGCCTGCGGACACCATTTTAGGGATATTTTCAAAGCTCACATTGCCATCAACTTCAATCGGTAGATCAACAACGTGCTCACCCAAAAAAGTGCGACATTCCGCGATCTTTCGGAGCGTAGCCGGGACCACCTTCTGCCCTGCAAACCCCGGATTTACCGTCATAATCAGCACAAAATCGAGCCGGTCAAGGACATAATCCAATGCAGAGAGCGGTGTTGCTGGATTGAGTGCTGCGCCTGCCTTGATGCCGTGCGCTTGAATGAGAGACAACGTTCTATCAAGATGCGTTGCCGATTCAACATGAACGGCTATCTGCTGAACGCCAATCTCTGCGACTGCGTCCACAAAGAAATCGTTGTTTTCCACCATGAGGTGAATGTCAAAAGCACAGTCTGTTTTCGGGCGTAATTGTTCAATAAGCGCAAGCCCAATCGGCATATTCGGGACGAAATGTGCGTCCATCAAGTCAAAATGGAGCATATTGATGCCAACAGCCTCCAATTCCCGAATATCGGTTTCCAAGTTGCATAAATCCGCGCACATTACCGATGGCGCGATATGGATGTGTGGCTCTGAAGATACCGTATTTGGCGTAGACAAGATAGCAGTCCTATAGCGTCAAAATTACTGTGCTTATTCTAACAACAAAACCGTTAACAGTATAGCATAAAATGATGATTTTGTCAAATTCAAATTTAGACACTGCAACGGCTTAAGCAACGGATAAGCTTTTTGATAGGTAGAGATTACGAACTGATATATCGGGGTTTCTGATATAGGAGTGGTGTCAAAAATGTGTTAGAACGCAATCTGAATAACATCTTCATTTTGTATCTTTTTATTCCTCGTGGTCTGTCCGGTCTAAAATTATAGGACTGTTTGGAATCGATCGATTCATTTCACATTATGACGGGCGATGAATCGCCCTACTACGAACAAATCCATATACAATTTAAAGGTGGACAGACCACTAGATATCGGGATATCCTTTGAGAGAGAATAAAAACACTAAACCTTACGACTTGTGCCAGTTAACTCTTTGTTATTTTCAATTTTACATATATCTGGATATTGTCTGGACAAATAGGAGTTTAATCCTTCTGCTGCTCCTGCATTGGAATATTCGTGTTCTAAAAAGGAATCAAAAAGCGAAAGTTTCCAAATTTGAACAGTAAATAAGATGAATATGTGAAACCAAAACATACTAACTGTTAACTAACACAAGGCGTTAAACCTTTCCAATCTTTTCAAGTACCTGATCGCCCTGTTTCTCCAGTAATTTGTGCATTGGATACACAACTATCCACGCGAATTAATTTTGAACCTCATTCTGTGATAGTGTCATCTGCAGCATGATCGTAAGTAGTTTGTTCAACAGGGGTTGATTCCTGTACATTCTGTGGAGGCGGCATAGGTTCGTCAAAATCCTTACCTTTGCTTTCAGCCTCAATTCTTCGGTCATTCCAGTTTTTAACCTCAGCGTAGTATTTTGCCGCTCCCTTAGCAAGACCTTCCGCTTCCGCTTCCTTAATACGTTTCTGTTGTCTTTCGCTATACCAATCTGACAAAAACATGATAAAATCAACACCTCCTATTAGGGCACCAACGATTACCCCAGCAACAGGGATAAAAATAGAAATATCTGCTATATCTTGTTTCCAAGTCTGAACTACCTGAGATTTTACCACAATATATGCGTAAAGTGAAACCACAAACGTAAGTAAAAATAGGGCAACTCCTGTTTTACCAGTTCGCCAAAAGTGTCTTATAGTTCTCCACATTATATTCCCAAATTGAGAGGCGGTTGATACTTACGAATTAAATCATTTTCAATTCTGTTTCGATCCCTATCTTTAGATTCTGAGTAAACACATATACAATTACCACGATTTCGCAGAACAGCGTCCCATTTATGATGCAATCTCGTGAGTCTTCGCGGAAGCGAATTTGAGCGCCCAATGTACAAAAGATTATGTATAGCCCCACCCGAGGAATTTATCTCACGTCTTGTGAATATGTAAACGCCTCCAATATCTTTGAACTCTGTTCCGATAGGATAAACTTGAAAAATATATTGGCATCCAGAAGCACTATAAAAGGCAAAATCTTCTATTTTGGACATTGTGATAGACCTTCGTTCAGTTCTATTTATAACTTGGATTCACGCCGTTTGTCACATCGCTTCCCCAATCTCACTCGGCAATGGTAGAGAAGCACCAAGCGGCGCGACGAGATTCCCTACCAACGATGTTAAAATCATTATATCATAGTTTCTCCACCACAACAAGTAAATTCATTTATGGTGGATTATACAACAGGACTTACGCAATTTACGTTCGTCTCGACTATGTTCCGCAGGGTCCCCGTGCCCTGCGTGCGTTCATGTCTGGATGGGCACGAAAGCCGAAGCCATCCATCCCAACAGCGTTTTGATGCGTAAGTCCTATACAATTAACTTTACACTTCAATCGGCGCGCTTACAAAGCACTCCTACCAGTAAGTGTAAACATATTTTGCTAACTCACTATAGTATCCGTCAGCGGATATATTAGACATTATATTGGTTTAATTGTGTGTCTGTGTTCATCTATTTTTCGCTATCTTATAGGCACATTTTGCTTAAAATGCGAAAAAATAAGGACAAACTAGCAAATTACAATCTCTAAGAAATAACAACGTGAAATGTGAATTTACTAAAAGTTAATTAGCAGAATGTGTTTTTAAATCGCTATAATGTCTATTGTGAGTTTAGTTATACGTTTTTTTTAGCGTTCTGTGAAAGCATTTCGCATTCATTACGATGAACAACGTATCAGAAACGGACAGTCTGGATGGTAAACTTGCAACGTATCCGCTAGGTAAGAGTTTCGCACAACGGCTTTATGACACAATGGATAACATCTATGCAACACAAGAAATATTGGATCACAAAAATGTAAATACAACGCAAAAATATTTGGACATCAACTATGCAAAGGTTCGCGATGCAGTTGAGTCAATGGTCGGGATGGTCGAATCTGAATCTGACATAATGATGAATTTGTCAAATTTTGGCATGGCGTGGTATCAGGCACGCGACAACCCTTCACGAATTTGCGAATCAAGGTTCGCGGGAGGATCAAAAGGGATGTCAATCGGTTTATGAGAGATAGCACTTGCATAGATGCCCAAAACCGCATTGAACTGGTGTAATGCGAGTTTAAGATTCGTTTTGACAGGGCGGGCATCGTCTTCAATCCAGTCGAACATCGCATTGGTAAGGCCAGCTTGGGCACGGTCATTATTTGCACGCCAGGTTTCAGGAGTTGTCGGAAACATGGAATATTCCGACAGTTTTGGAGAGGTAATCTCCCAAGTGCCGAATTCTTCAAAGCAGACATGTCCAGTATCGGTATAAGCAGCGATGCGGCAGTGCTTATAACTCGCCGGGTCATTAACAACACGCGGGGATGTGAATCCGGTGTTCCAGAGCCCATAGACACCGTTTTCAAAGAGGACTTGACACGATGTCGTGTCAGGGGCAGGATAATCACTCTCAAGCAATTCGGTCCCGCTGGCGTTGCCGAAGACTCGGACGATAGGCGAATCTCCGTTTAGAAACATCGCCCAATCGATAATATGTGTCCCTTGGGCGGCGATATTCATGCCACACGAAAAATCTAAAAAACGGAGGCTTCCCAATTCATCATATCGTAGTGCATTTTGGCAACGCATGAGATTGGGATGCCAGCGGAACTGTTTGCCTACGCCAAATTTTGTAGCGGTTTGTGCTTCCAATTCGCACAGCAAACGCCAGTCTTCGACACCGCAGGCGATCGGCTTTTCGACGATGCACGCTGGCACGCCAAGTTCTGATACCATCGGCATAAGTTCACGCCACTGATCTGGCATGGTAACAAGGTGAACGAGATCGGGGTTCTCTGTTCGGAGCATGTCCTCGGCATCGGCGTAGCCGGTAATTTCAAAAGTCTCAGCAAATTTTTCGCGGCGGGCGATATCTGAACGGTTCGCACAGGCGACTAACTCGCCTCGCGAAATTTGTTGATAAGCATTTGCATGACCGTAGGCTCTACCCCCGCAGCCGATGATTGCGCTTCGATATTTTGGCATAATTGATTACTGGCAGTCAAAGAGCCACACGCCAACAACATTTTTTGTATCAATTGCCGCATCGCTCACAGTTGTAAATATCGTAGGGATCGCCATTAAACAGATTATCCCTAAGATAGATACTTTCCGCATGGTTATTCCGTCCATATCTAAAATGTGCCCTATTTTACCTTAAGGTGTAGGAGAGGTCAAGAGAAAAAATATGTGCAACTTTGGGGCGAATCTGCTAAAATAAAGAGGAGAAAATAAACAATCAATAATGTAAGGAGGACAAAGAACATGATAAGACTAACTGTTTTAATGCTCCTATTGAGCATTTTTTGTCATTTTGGGATTATTAGTGCCAATGCTGACGCGATAGGGGTCTGGCTGTTTGATGAAGGTGCTGGCAAAATCGTTAAGGACCTATCAGGTAACGGACATCATGGTGAAATCGTTGGTGAAGTAGCATGGGCTGATGGGAAATTTGAGGGGGCACTCGAATTTGATGGTGGTCACGTCCTCGTGCCACATGCGGATGCCATGAACCTTAGGCAGTGGACAATGACTGCGTGGATAAAAATCCCTAAGATCGTCGATCCGTATCAAATTATTCTTGGCAAAGAGGCGTGGCCTGATCGAAACTATACGATGTGGATCCGCCCCGGTGTGATGACTTTCGGATTTACGCTCCCCGGCGGTGCGCAAGATTTGCAGGTGGGCAGTAAAGAGGTCACTGATGATCAGTGGCACTTCGTCGCAGGTGTGTATGACGAGAAAAATCTCACGCCTTACGTTGACGGCGAACAATTTAATCCACGCGGTGCTGCTGGGAAACCCGCCACGAACAATGCCCCATTGATTATAGGTGCACAAGGACCTGCTGGGGACGGTGGCCCGTTGAAGGGCATCATCGATGAGGTCGCAGTCTACGATAACCGCATTAGACGAGGATGAGATCGCTGAGGTGATGGAAGGACTCTCAAAGCAATTTCAAGCGGTGGATGTGGCAGATAAATTAACGGTAACATGGGGGTATCTTAAAGAAAGTAGTGTCAGGTAATCCATGCGTCTACAACCACACCTGCAATCTAAAAATATTTGCGTTTACACAATCTATGTAAACGCAAAATCCCAATTATTCGTTTCTTGTCAAGATTTCGAATTACCGGAACACCGTAAATACGTCATTTATTCTGAACTCACATTACAAGCATATCAACAACCCAGTTGTTTTACATTTTTACATTTGTAGAAATGTGGTAAATACGAAAACAATCGAGAATACAAGTGCAGAAAAATCCATTATCGAAATTTGCAGTTCACCAAAACCTGCTTTATAAAATTGGGCTTCTCCTTATCATCGTCCTTTCCTCAATGCCTACTGTTGTTGTAAGTCGTATTGCTGAAGAAAACGAGGCACCGCAAACAGAAACCACAACACCCAGCGATAGCGTTACTGTTCCTGATTCCGACGAACCCGAAACAGCGTTGGAAGATGGAAACAATAGCGGGGTCGGGTTGTTCAACCGTAATCCTTTTGATACCGGTCGTGCGCCAAAACGCTTCATCTGGCAAGATGAAAGGGAACAACCTGAAAGAGATGAGGAAAGTAGGCACATCCAACCTTATCTGGACAGTCTCCGCAGATGGCGGAATCCACCCGAATTGACAGATCTTAGTAAGCTTTATGATTGGAAACCGAAGCCGAAGCGTGACGAAAAAGGTATCGCGCTGCCGATGGATTCCAATCTTCGGATAACAGGCTTACAATCCGTGACCGTAGAGGCGAACAAGACGCACTATTTCGGTGAAGGTGATCTGAACCGATACGGTGGATACGGTTACGGAGGCGGTTACGGCAGTTATTCATCAGGGCTTGACTTGGGACTCACTTCGTCTTACGGTTACGAAGATTTCGGCTACGGGAGCGGCTTGGGTGGCGGTGGATACGGTGGTGGATATGGTGGTGGCGGATACAGCAGCTACGGCAGTGGTTACGGCAGCGGGTATGGCAGCGGTTTCGGCGGCGGTAGCCGTGGGACCCCGCGCGCGACAGGCTTCAATCTGCGCCAGATACAACAGTTTGGGCTACACGGTCGCGTTGGACAACGCACGCATATCGCAGTAGATTATAGTGCCGGTGGTAGTGGCTTTGGGGGCGGTGGCTATGGCGGTGGATACGGTGGCGGGTATGGCGGTGGATACGGTCTTGGTGGGACAAAGGAACAGAAAATTAAAATATGGTATGAAGGTAAACCAGAGGACATTATAAAAACGATCTCGTTTGGTGACATCACGCTCAATTTGCCGAACACCCGTTTTTTGAACATCAACCGAAATTTGTTCGGACTTGAAGGTGTTTTTGAATGGAAAAGTACGCGCCTGACCACTTTCGCTTCTCGCAGTAAAGGGATACGTGAGGTGCGTACTTTCCGTGGGCAATCTCGGCGTGCTGGTGGCGGATATGGCTATGGACCGCCGGGGATCCAGATTCCGGATACCAACTACGTCAAAAATCGGTACTACCATATCCACAAAAGTGAAGACGGCTTACTACACGACGGTTACCTACCCATCAAACAGGGGAGTGAGCAAATCTACATTGATGATGGCGTTGTAGGCAACAATCAGGGCGGTAAACGGACGAGTCAAGGTTACTTTAACCCGCAATTCGCTGGACAGGACTACAATATCGATTATGTCACCGGCGAAATAGAATTTCTTTCTCCGATCTCTGCGAACTACACCATCGTCGTCGCGTATGAATATAGCGGCAGTGGTGGCGGCAGCGTTGGTAATAAAGTGGTCTTTGTTGATGAAAATGGTGATGGCAGGATTGACGAAGAGGGGGAAGAAATAGGTTACATAGTGCTGAAGGAAAAAGGGATTCGCGGCACCGAGGCGACGCACGTTTACCCGCTCGGCAGCCGAAATATCAATCCACGCGACTTCCAACTGACGATCCTTCGCCAAGGAGAAAGCGAAACCTTCCAAACGAATGAGGGGACAGTCCCGTACATTGAAATCTTCGGTTTGGATCAGAACGGCGACGGCAACGTTGATGCCCAGTTTATAGACTACGACAGGGGTATACTGCGCTTTCCGTGGGCAAACCCTTTTCAAATCATAGACCCGAGCCACCCATATTACGCCTACCGCGATGCGATAAGCAACAATACCATCTACCTCGAAGGTGTACGGACAGATGCCAAAATCTACACAATCATAGCCGACTATACATACCAATCAGAAACGTACAACGTAGGGTTGTTTGTGATCCCAAACAGCGAGACTGTCCGGTTGAACGGGCAACGCCTGACGCGTGATACGGATTATATGATGCTCTATGAGGTCGGGACCATCCGATTTTTTAGGCAACTTGATGAGTTTGACGAGATTGTTGTGGAATTTGAGAAAATACCTTTTGGGGGTTCGTCTCAACAAGCGGTAGCGGGTATCTGGTTAGAGTACACGCATAAGCCGAAACCTAAATCGGAGAGAGAACAGAGCCTTGACGATAGATTCGATCGCCTCGGTGGTATCCAATCAATGGATTCAAGTCCGCTCGGTGATGGAACAAGGGGTGCATTCGGTGAGTCATTGTCGGGACGGAGAGGCGGTCTTGGTGGTTTAGGAAGGAGCAGGTTTGGTGGTGGTTTCGGTAGTGGTGGCTTCGGTGGCGGTTATGGTAGTTCCGGCAGTCTGGGCGGTACGTCGCGGAGAGGTGCAAGTTCTTACGGTGGCTATGGCGGTGGGATGAATTATTTCAACCCTCTCTTCCAAAAAGGGTTTATGATTTCAACAGGCTATATCCTGAATACTGGGCAAAAACCGGCAGAAATACCAGATGTGAACAGTGTTCCAAACCGTTTGCAAGCGTTCAACATAAACACGAGTTTCGGAAGAGCATTTAATGTTGCAGGCATTTTCAATCTGTTGCCGTTTATTCACATGAGAAACCTCCAACTTTCGCTCGACTTCAGTGGAGAAGCCGCTTATTCACACAACAACCCGAATAGCATCGGTGTCGCACTTATTGATAGCATGGAAGGTGCAAAGGAATCAACCACGGTGCCGACGCTAAAATACAACTGGAAGCAGAGTAGCGTTCCCTATATCTCGGAGAATACACCGGTACCTGGCAGTGATGTTTACAATGTTTTACCGACGGGTGAGAATAGAGTTATTTTTAAAGTTTCCCTTAAAGACAAAAACGAGTCGGAAGCAGTCGGAAACTATATGCGGAACCGAGACGTACCTGCCTCTTCAATCCAACCGCTCTCGCTTTCTACCGAAGAACGCCTCATCATGGAACTCGGCTATGAATTCACAGATGTAGTGGCGGAATGGGGCGGCTTCTCAAATGGTGTCTCAGCTTCCGGCGTTGACTATTCAGAACGCAGCTTCGTTGAAATCTGGATGCGCGTTCAAGGCGACGATCAAGTAACGCTACATCTGAATCTTGGGATAGTGAATGAAGACACGGATGCAGATCAACGACTGGATAGCGAAGACCTTCCAAATACACTCACAGACACAAATGGTGATGGTAGGATTGATGCCTTAGATTTGGATCTGGAGAATCTATCAGATGTAGACCGTTATCGCGGGAACGGTGCCCTTGATACAGGCGAAGACGTAGGATGGGATTACGATGGTTTCCTCGAAAAAACATCTGTCGGTAGTGGCAACCAAATTTGGGACAGCGAAGACTTGAACGGCGATGGCGTGCTGGATAGTATAGATGCCTATTTTGAAATTTCAATCCCGCTGCATGAGATCCCGAATGAATGGATAAAAAGCAAAAATGCTAACGGCTGGATGTTCCTCAGTATCCCACTCTCTAAATTCACACCGGTTGGTTCTCGTGTGCCGAGTCTCGTTTTTGTGCAACACCTCCGGCTTTGGTTGAGCAAAAACGCTCCGGGTAGTGCGAAAGGCACACTGCAATGGGCATCCATCGAAATTGTTGGAAATAAATGGCAACAAGGTATTATAACCCGCCCAACCCTGTCAACAACTCCGGAGGTTGGACTTACCGGCGAAACACTTTCAACAAGCACAATCGTGGAAGATACAATCGAAAAATTTATCGTCGGTACAAAGGATAATTTCAGCTATGATGCGTATCAGAGCGCGTATCTTGATATTGAAGATAATGAGCTCTTTAAAAAACTGCACCCGTTTACAGCGACCTCGCTCGGTTTCCAAACACAACAGCAACGCGAACAGACATTGAGTCTTGAATATTACCTGTTTCCTGGTTCTTACGGTGTTACCTCCAAACAGCTGAAAGGCTTAACCCAAAGTGATGGTCAAGATTTCAGCAAGCACGACACATTGCGCTTTTGGCTCTATGGCGACAAAAGCGATACAACCTTCGTTTTGCAAATCGCGCCGACCGTCCGCACCGGCTATCGCAGCTCATTTTATACCTCAGATCCGTTCGTCAACCAAACAGAGGAAAAAGATATTAACGTTTTCGAGAATCTGACAGATTATTATGAATACATAGTGCCAATTGACTTTGAAGGTTGGAAGTTAATCGAAATTGATTTACGTGACCTGAGTAGAAATGCCTACCCCGATGTAGCCGTCAGCAATCAGCCTTCGGCAGTCAGTCAAGAACAGTTTGTAGAAACCGAAAGTGATACACAACCACCAGACGCTGACAGCCATACCCCAGATGGACATCCCGATGGCTTCACGATCAGAGGCACAAACAGCACACGACTCTCTATCAAAAATATTGGCGGCATCCTGCTCGGTATCCGTAACGACACAGATCGTGAAATAAGCGGGGACATTTGGGTGAACGAGATTCACCTTGGTGACCCGCTGGTACGTGCCGGTTGGGCGCGTCGCGGTAATATGTCAATGTCACTCGGCAACATCGTGAAATTACGTGGCGGTTACGCGAGTCAAGACAAAGACTTTGAAAGCGGTGCTGGTCAAATTGGTAGACAACGCCTCTCTTCACGCGGGTATAGTACCACAAACAACGACTACAACATCGATACAGATGTCACCATTTTCCCGTGGCTGCCGATCCGGTACGGTATTCGACAACAAGACACCGAAACCGAGAGCGTGCGTGGCAGTTACAGCAGTTTCCAGAGCGGGAAAAGTGAAACCCGTAGCCGAGATCTCTCTGTCCGATTCAACCGAAACCCGTATCCTAATCTCGGCTTCGCATACAACTATCAAGACTTTTGGAACGAACGTCAAGGCACACAAATTAGTCACCTCTACACCGGCAGCTTCCGATATGAACTCGGGTCTAAACTCGGTGTTAACGTGCAGTATCGCCACGAAGATGTGCTTGCAAAACCGGAAACGGCAACAGATACCTCTTCAGCTTCAACCTCTTACTATAGTTACGGCTACGGCAGAAACAGGGACGAAAAAACTGATAGCGGCACAGTAGCATTCAATATCAGTCCAACAAGCATCTTCAGTTTGAATCCAAGTTATGATGTCCGTCGGACGCTTGAGAGACGTGAAGATCAGAACTATGGAACGCCCCTTACAAGTGCCGTGACAACGGAACCAGAAGAAATTACTGAACAAGATTTCTCAATCGCTCAACGGGAGCATCGACTTTCCCTGACACCACGATTGAATCGAGATCTCCTCGGCATGCGTCCGACCGTGACAAGCCGTATGAGTTTTCGTGAGAATTGGTTCAGAGAACAAAAAAATGCATCACTTAACGGTAATGTCAGTCTCGGCATGAACCTCCGCGTCCAAAAGTGGTTCGGATGGTTTTTGAATACTGAAAAAACACCAGAAACCAGCAATCAGTCCTCAGTTATCAGTCCTCAGTTAAGAGATGGATCTGCAGAACCAGAGTCCTCTTTAACTGATAACCGACAACCGAAAACTGACGACTCCTCTACAGAAACAATTGAACAGCTGCGAGAAAACGGTATCGACGAGACGCAGATCCAAGAGTTAGAAGAAAACCGCGGCGATTGGATTGAACGCGATAAGGGTGAGATAGGAAATAGTGTAGGAGCGAGCTCCGCTCGCGATGCCTCACAAGCAGCCCAGGATGGCATCTTGCATAGAATTCTCAAAAGTTTCACGATTAGTACCAATGCCAACTTTACGGCTACCGAATCGTACCGGCAGCTGGCATCCGGGCTGTCTGCCTTAGAAATCTGGTCGCTTGAGGATAACGCAAAGGAACGGACGAGCTCCCGGCGCAGTAATCGTTACACGGTCCGTGGCTCGGTAGACCCGTGGCGTTGGGCATCCTTGGGGACAAATTTCAACACGTCCGACACTTTCCGGAAAAGTTTAAGCAGCACGTACATATCGCACGCGGAATCGTATGAAGCCGATATAAAACTGAAGGCACAGGAAGCCTCCAGTTTTCAACTTCGCTATAGTTTCACGAAGCGAGACAGTACAAGACTGGACACAACGCTCAGCGATAGCACGGCACACACGCCATCGCTGAGTTGGATACACACGTGGGGTAAAGAGACACGGACAGGATTGGGTATACGCACAACATTCCGAGACCAAAAACGGAGCGGCATAGAGAGTAAGGCTGTGATCGTCACGCCAAACCTTAGTATCGACTACCGTTATCATACAGAAAACGGCATACGGATTCCGTTTATCAACAA
This sequence comes from Candidatus Poribacteria bacterium, assembly GCA_965246985.1. Lineage (GTDB taxonomy): Bacteria > Poribacteria > WGA-4E > WGA-4E > WGA-3G > WGA-3G. The sequence goes on from OZ251998.1 coordinate 6,404,700, forward strand.
AAGAATCCCACTTAAGCACAACTTGGATTTGACAAATACCCTCTCTTGGGCGATCCGTAGAGAAAATTTTGGTGCGAACCGCGAGGAACGCTCCGAGCGTTACGAGACAACGCTGCGCGTCGGTTACAAAATCAGCACCCATATCACAGCAAACTTCCATCTCGGTCTCAGCTATAACCACGATAGAGTTGAAGAAGGTAGAGACTTCCTTTCAGTCGCAAGCGCGCTTACCATCCGCGGCGAGATTCAATAATCGCGCAGAGTGACCAACTGCAAAATAGTTGTCGGTTTCCATCAGCAGGTTGTTGGTTAAGAAAAGTTAGGTCTTTCGTGGACATGGTGTGTTCCTATGAAAAAAGAACGCAAGCCCCCGCAAAAGACAAAAAACGACAGCAAGTGTTGCGAGGGTGAGGCTGACGGTTTCGAGGGTGTCGTGATTGAAAACCGAAGATGTTGCAAGACTTATGAAAGCAAGCATCTTGACAGCACCGTAAAGTCCACGGCTGATACGAGAGCGGGTCAGCGTGTGTGTCCATCCGTTTTCTGGGTAACCGTATATTCGTTGCATCGTATCGGTGATAACGCCGCGTGCCATGACAGCAATCGGCATCCAGAGCGGTATCATCTCAATCACGGTGAAATAGATCCAAAAAGTATTTTCAATGATGCGGTCGGCGAGGGTATCCAGTAACGCGCCTGTCTCGGATGCTTCGTTGCGTTTGCGGGCGATAATACCGTCAACGGCATCAAGTATAAAGATGAGGGCGATAGTGAAAATGAGGGCGATGTCTAAGGCATGGTGCTTTTCAAAGAGGGCAATAACGACAAAGGTTCCGAGGGTGCGAGCGATTGTGATCGTGTTTGCGAGCATGTTTATTGAAGTTGTAATGTTTCGTCTATTTCGGGGAAGCCTGTTTTGAGATATTTCGGATGGGGTTGGATGTCAGGGGGATAGTGGATTTCCCAGACTTTGACATCTGTTTCCCCAGTTTCTTGAACCTCGTAAACAGGCTTAAACGCGTCACTTGGAATACCTCGTAGGAACAAACGGATAGTGAAGTTGTCCCATGCGATAGGTGGCACATAATAACCTTTTTGGAACTGATGGGACTCATCAAAATAGAGGATAATGCCCCCTGTTTTTGAACCGTCTTGCGTGTTGGATATATTGCGTTCTTTACCGCTAAAAACGACATACGGGATATTTGTGAGGGTGCCGTTTTGGCTTTTGGCTATGGCACGGATCGGTGTATCTGTTTCCGGCGAGATATTCATCTGGATATTTTTGAAAAAAGGTGTTACTTTTGTGGGAAATAAAAATAGGTGCCCCTTTTCGCGTGTTATATGTCGGAACTCAACGATTTCAAATGTCGGTGTCTGCTCGGAGTGGCGGCCAATCTTGGAATAGGCATGAGCCATTTTGGTGATATCAACTTCAGTAAGCATTAAGTGGGTTGCCTCATGGGTCTTTAGGAATTGGAGAACTTCTTTCTCTGACTGTCCACAGAAGAGGTATCGGTAATAGAGATGGATCCAATGCTGTATGAAAGTGTCCTGGTCCGTAATCGTTTTAACACCGCCCAGGACGTTGAGCTGGCTTCCGTGTATCCAGTCCGTTGCGACGACAGCGGTGTTTGGGAGTTCTGCTTTCATCCACTGAAACGTTTGGGCAATCGTCTGGTATGGTGGCACACTTCTACGCAGGTGTTTTGTCGCGCGAAGCGTATTCCACGCGTATCCGTAGGGAGAAGGTAGCCATACGAGAAGGGCAAGCAGTGCGACAGCCGTGCTTGTTTTCAGGACCGGCTGCGGTATCTGTCCGCTGACTTTTTCGAGCCGTTTGACGTTACAGAGTTTCACACTACAGAATTGTATCAGTTCCGCAGTAAAGAAAGCAATGACAGGGGCGGTAAAGATAGCATATCGTTCTGCATTACGGGTGAGGGCTGTCCAAATCAGAAACCATGTGATGGCGGCAACATAAGCGAGTTCGTTTTTCGATTGCTGGTCACGCCGCCAAGCTATAAGCATTAACGTCATCGCAGTGGCAGCGATCGCAATAAAAAACAGAATATTGTTATTCTGGGCACCCCACAGTGAATCTAAGTATTCACGGAAAAAGGAGGTAAAAATAAAAAACGTGAGCGGAATGACAAGCAAAGCACCATGATTTTGCCACTGGTGCAAGGCAGAAATCATGACACCTATGATGCCCAATACAAAGATATATCCGAAGAGTATCATCCAATATTGTGAATTTGTGTCTTTGAGTTCGCCTACGTTTTGCATGATTGTATTTTGGCTCAGTGGGACGGTTGTCTCTGCGAAGGTGTTTCGTTGTATCCAAATATAACCGATTGCGAGTGCAAGGGTTACCAACGTCAATCCGAGTGCAAGGGTGCGGGCATACGGTCGAAGTTTTTCTGCTTTGCCGAGAAGAAGCTGTCGGAGCGCGCGTATCCCCAGAAGCACAACGGGAGGCACCAGGACAAAGGCGAAAAGGTGTTCCGCGAAGCCGTATCCGTTCCGGTAAGCAGGTGAGACGAGGTAAAGTGTCGGGACAAAGCAGCACGCCCAAAGTGTATAAAGCCCTAATCCGTCCTCTGTCTCGGAAGAGAGGAACCGGTAGATTTCCACAACGATAATAACACTCAAGAACACGCCAAAACCTTCCCAACTGATACCACCGAGAAAGACAATGGAGCCGCTTGCAAGTGTCCAAATCAGGCGTTTATGTCGGTGTGTTGTTTGTAGAGAGACGAGATAGGTCGTAACCGCGAGTATGCCGAGCATTAGGCAAAAAGCGTCTCGGTCACCGAAGCCTGCGGTCGAGCGTTCTATACTGCCCGGCAGTGTTGCCAATAGTATACCTACAATGCCAGAAAAGAGCCATCCGTAGGTCTGATAAAGAAACAGACAGAGTGCCCCCAGTCCGATACAAAAACAGACAACAGGCATATAGAGGCAGACGTGATAAAGCGTGACACTCGGAAACATCCACGTAATTGCCTTATATGTGTAGGCGAGAACGTAGCCGTAAAGGTTTAGGGTTTGTCCTAAATCTCTGCCGAGAGGCAACCACCGGTGCAGGTCGTGTTCTGGAAGTTGTCCGTGTTCGGAAATCAGCGATGCTTGCCAGTAGTAGAGATAGGGATCTATCCCCGTAAAATGTTCGTCTGGGATAGCGTCTACACTCAAGATGCGAATCCCAAAGGCAATACACAGAATAGCACACAGCAGCACTGATTTCCCCCACTGCCAGAAATCAATACGCCTATTATTTGTAGGCTTTATTTTTTTCGTCATTGGTGATTGATTTCCTTGTGGAGGAATGACGAAGGGGCTGTTTGTGAAACATGATGTCAATTTATTTCTCTTATCCGAGCATTCGGATAAGTTCTACTAAAAGACCGCCAAGATGTAATTTTTCCATCCGGATTTTGAGCAGCGCGCTGTCTCATTTTTTCCAAGTGTGATGGCTGGATCGCAGGAGACTGAGTGAACTCTTTCTCCAACACCTGATATTCGTATATCTCTCGATAGGTGTAGGAGTCGGCTGTGTGTACTTTCCTATGCAACGTTAAATATGTATACGCCTTCGGATGATTTCCAAACTCAGCAAGGAACGCCTCTCTATCTATCTCTGGTATTCCATCTGGAGAAACTCTCCGCCACGTCACCACGCCGGGGGGCAGTTGCTCCCCACTTGGGACTTCAACCGTTTCTTCGTTTTGCTGTGTGGCTTCAGACTCCGGAACAGTGGATGATTCTACAAGCGACTCGTGCGGATGTGTGTGTCCATGAGAATCGGGATGCTCGTGAAGATGTCCGTGGGTGTCGGGAACAGGCGGGGTCTCCTCTAATGTCTGTTTTCCTTGATTTCCGGGCGTTATCGCTTCGTGTTGCGTTGGTGTTTTTTCTCCCGCGTCCATGACGTGTTGCTTCGTGGGGGCCTGCGGCAAGTTTTCGATGAACTTCTTGGTATCGTAGTGCGTATAGAGAGTAAGCCCGAAAAGCAAAACGAACAGAAGACAGATAGCGATTAGCAAAGCTTTCATGAGTGAACCTCCTATTTTATCGCTCTGAAACGCAAATAGAGGGGTCGCGTTTCAGAGCGGTTTCAAGGGTACGTCAATCCTATACCCATTTTTTACCGAGAATGTACATCTCAATGGTCGGGTCATCATGCCCCGCCGGCCAAGCCTGGCGGTGCTCCCACGCCGTTGTAGAACTGCCGGGGTAATGGTAGTAGGTATAGTGATCTGTATGTATCACTTCAAAATATACGATCTCCCAACCAATGTGTTCTCCAGTGTGAAAAGAGTATATCTTATACACCTCCACATAAACCCGATCTGCGCCGGCGTTCGCTTCTTGTAGAAAAAAAGGGGCAACGGATATGAATCCCACAGTGAGAATACATACAATAGTAATCATTTGAGACAATGACATTTTCATTTGAGATTTCTCCTTTGTTTTCGGGGATTGCGGTCGGAAGGCGTGTTGCGTTCTCTGGCAATCCTCTTTATTGTATAAGGTGCTAAGCAATATTAAATAACAAATTGTCGATTTTCCTGCAGGCACCGAACCCGTAGGGGCGGGGTTTCCCCGCCCGTCATGGACGGAAATATGCATATTTAATACTTAAACTTGCTTAACCTAAAAGTCGCCAAAACATGGATGTCTTGTGCTACAATTAGGTTAGTGCTGTCATAGCCCGATTATGGCAGTGCCGAGTCGCTTGGTGGTGACGCACCGGCGGCGCACCTCTAAAATTTTTGGAGACTGCCATTTACAAAAATATTTATGACAACAGTAGGAGACATGCCTAAGAATAGCACGTTCCGACGTTATTGTCAAACGAAAAAAGTCGCATCGCGAGAGACCACATTTGTTGGAGCAGTCCGCGATGCAACACCAAAAGCCCGCGACGCGATGCTTCGTGTAAGACGAAGGCATCGAGCAGGCACGAAAGGTCTTTACAGCAGTTAAAGTGGAAACTGTATGGACCTTGTGAAGTAAAACACTTAACGTAGGGGGGGGGTAAATTTAGCGATGTTAACCGAAGAAACAAGCGGGGCCAGTGGATAGCACACGCGCAGATGGCGCACATCTGGCATTAGCATTTTTGGCACTATGGTGTTGATAGGTCGGTTCATCATCTGCAATTTCCCGCTGTGAAATGTGATTGTCCAAAGCATGGTGACACTGTTTTCAGTTTTGCCATTTTGCTTAGGAATAATTGTATCACATACCACAAAAGATGTCAAATTTTTTTCAAAAATTCTTTATCAAGTTAAAATTCAAGAAAATCGAGTTTCAAATTTTGAGGGTATTTGCCTTGGAAACCGTAGGAACGAGGTCACCTCGCCCAGACGATAAATGGATCCTAAAATTAAAGATTGACAAAGTACCCGTTCATTATAAGTGTCCGGTTTCACTGAATTTTCACTAATTTTGCGGATTCGTTTTGGGCGATGTGCTTAGAGTTTTCAAGTGCTCGATTTCGGCTCGGAGTCGTGCCAATTCTGCTTCAGCGCGCTGTCGCGCCTCCGTTTCTTGCTGTGCGGTTATTTCAGCGTTTCGTCTAGCAACGGCTACCTGTTCAGCGCGTGCGGCTGCCTGTTCAGCGCGCGCAGCTGCCGCCTTAGCGGGGGTCTCTAACCATCGCTCCGAGATCGGATTATAAAACCCGAGTTCTGTGTCCCGTAAACGCAACGTTAAACCTAAAGTTGTCGATGGAACACTTCCATCCGAGGCTGTTGGAATAGCAACATAGTCCCGACCAACAAGCCTAAATCCTATCAAGGGCGATGGAAGATACCGCCGCTCGGCATCATAGAGGAAGTATTCCCGAATACCGATTTCCGCATACAATGTTTTCTTCTCCCGCAAATCGTTACGATACGTATTTCCGCTAGAAAACTCCAACACAAAATCCGGTGGACTACCTTCCTCCCAAATGCGATAGATACGCCTCTCTTTCCTAACAACTCCGAAAGTGACAAATACATCCGGCGAAATCGATTTACGAGGATTCCCCTCCACGTAATACATCATCATATTGCCCGAAACGCAGATATCGGGGACATCTTTGAAATGCTCCATGAGTGTTTGAAGTGCGTCTATAAGTGCATCGCGATGGCGTTCTGTTTCTGCCATAGGTTTTCCATCCGATTCAGGATAGTAGATATCCGTTTCATCCGTCGGAGCGTAGCGTATTTGGGTGCGGGTATCTCCGATAGGAAATGCATTGGACTCTTCTCTATTCTCTGACGGAAGCCCGTTTTTATTTGCCATTTTCGCGTCTCCTTGGTTTTTCTAAAAGTTGTAGAAGCCTCTGTTAGTTAGATCTTTTTATATCCTATACCAATTTTTAGCATAAGTCAAGGAAAACTTGTGAAACCCACAGAGTCATTCAGTTTTAAGGAATTATCGGGTTTCGCGCCTTTTTGTTGAGGATCCGGTGCGGTTAGGAAACCGCACCTACCGGGCCTGGGGTGAAAACCGGACGAAAAAAGGGAGAACTAAATGACTCTGGTGAAACCCACTTTCTTGACTGCCGTTAGAAAATTTGATAGCGTTTTATTCTTCCTTACAAGGCTACCGAAAGTTGAATGGTTCCGGCAACAACAGAAAAAAATTGATAAGAAAACAAATTTATGATATGCTGGTGTGGATAGTCAGTTGTAGGAGCGAGTGTTTTTGCTTGGGTGTTTCTGCGTACTCGCGACCGACGACTGATAACTTTGACCATCAACTCGTCTACAGATATTTGTGCTAAAGCACGAGTTGATGGTCAAAACCAATAAAAAAGGAAAAACATGAGAGGGAATAATACAGACACACCGCGCCCAGAATACCCGCGCCCAGATTTTCAACGCGGGACATCAGAAGGTATCGACTGGATATGTCTCAACGGTACATGGGAATTCGCATTCGATCCGGACGATATCGGCGAACAAAACCAATGGTATTCACCAGAATCTACTGATGATTCTCCATGGACATTACAAATACAAGTCCCCTATCCTTGGGAAAGTCTTGCAGCATGGGGGGAGGAAGGACAGGCGGACAACACGAACTACTTGAGCAAAGATGCTTATCTCACCCCCGAAGAGGTTACTTGTGGTGGTTTAGACCGTGAAGGAAATTATCGCGGTGAACCGCGACACACAATCGGATGGTATCGTAGAATAGTCTCAATCCCCGAAAATTGGGGAGACCGACGCGTTATTTTGAATTTTGGTGCTGTTGATTGGGAAGCAACAGTCTGGGTAAACGGAAACCAAATAGGCAAGCACGAAAACGGGTATCTACCGTTTGAACTTGACATCACAGATACACTTACGCCAGGACAACCTGCGCTGATTGTTGTTCGCGCTTACGATGCCCAGGATCACGGCGAACAACTTGCAGGAAAACAGATAGGTTGGTATGTCCGTACCAGTGGTATCTGGCAAACCGTTTACCTTGAACCGAGAAACGCAACGTACATCGCGCAGTGTCACATCACCCCTGATATCGATAACGCATCTGCAACGTTCGCAGTTAAAACAGATGGTGACGTAGAAAATACAGGGTTAACTTTAAGTTGGAGCTGCAGTGAACTCAACGGTTCTGTTCAGATTTCCAGCAATGAGACAGAATGGACAGTCAGCATCCCTCCTGAACAGTTGCTTTTGTGGGATGTAGACACCCCGCATCTCTATGATGTTACGCTTGAATTGGTAGCAGAAGATAGGGTTATTGACAGGATTTTCACCTACTTTGGAATGCGGAAGGTCTCCATTGCAAAAGCCCCGGGTGGAGACTATCAGTATATCTATCTTAACAACCGTCCTGTCTATCTCCTCGGTGCGCTCAATCAGTCGTTTAACCCAGAAGGTGTGTACACGTTCCTAACAGACGAGGCAATCCGCACAGATGTCGAACGCGCAAAGGAATTTGGCTTCAACTTTCTGCGTCTCCATATTAAAGTAGATGAACCGCGTCTCTACTATTGGGCTGACAAGTTAGGGTTGCTCTTCATGTGCGATATTCCGAACTTCGGCACCTATACGGAGAAAGCGCAGACACGGTTTGAACAGACACTCCGTGGAAACATCGCGCGTGATTATAATCACCCATCAATTATCTCTTGGTGCAATTTCAACGAAACTTGGGGACTCGGTGGTAACGAATATAAGGAAATGAAGGACAGACAGGAATGGGTGCGCGAGATGTATCACCTCGCTCAATCATTAGATACGACCCGCCTGATTGAAGATAACTCACCGTGTCTGTACGACCATGTGGAAACAGACATCAATTCATGGCATTTCTATATTAATGACTATGACCGCGCGAAGGAACATATCGCGAACGTTGTGGCAGAGACATATCCGGGTTCAGCATTCAATTACGCCGGTGATAACGTGCAAAGCGATGCGCCACTGATTAATAGCGAATACGGTGGTATAGGTGCAGGGGCAGGGGATAAGGATGTCTCATGGTGTTTTAAATACCTGACGAATGAACTCCGACTCCATCCAAAAATCTGTGGCTACATCTACACTGAGTTGCAGGACATTGAATGGGAACATAACGGTTTCATGAACTACAATAGGTCGGTCAAGGAGTTCGGATACGATTATCTGGACATCAACACGCTTGACTTTATCGCCATTGACCATCCACCTGGGACAACGGTTGCACCGGGTGATCAGATAAAAGCGGATATCTACGCGAGCCACTTCTCACACAAAACCATCACCGGTACAACCCTCCACTGGCAACTGGATACGATGTCAGCAACCGGGCATGTCACCCGTGGGAACGTCTCAGGAAACGTTGAGATACCATTTCCGCAGTATCAGGTGCAACACGTGCATCAACTCGAACTGCGTATTCCCGATGTTCACCCTGCGGTCGGCACGCTTCATGTCTGGGTAACAGATCACTCAGGAACTGTCGTTGCTCGTAACTTTATCAATTTCGAGCACTTCGTAGAGTCCACCGCGTCAGTTGAATCGAACGGTTCAGGATTAGTCAGTCTCAACTATGCTCCTGGGAACGTATCTGAATCTTCCTGGGACGAACCAACAACCGATGAAGAACTCTTTTCCGCTATCGGGAATGGCTATGTTGAATATGAGATTCCGTTGCCAGAAGGGATTGACGTATCAGATGTCGTAGATATGGAACTCATTTTTGAAGCATCGAGTTCGGACGGTGGTGCACGTCAAACGGAGCCAGAGAAATATCCGTCTGATGTGACGATCTCAGTTAACGGCGTTGAAATTGATACCATCCGTATTCCAGATTGTCCTGCGGATGCACGCGGTGTGCTCTCTTATATCCACGGCGAACCCGGCATCTACGGCTATCTTCACAATGTCAAGGTAGACCCATCACTTGTCCTAAATGGTAAAACAGGCACATTAAGAGTCCGTTATGAAGTGAAGGCGGATGCTGAGGCGAAAGGCGGGTTCGCACTCTACGGTGCACGTATGGGTAGGTACCCGACTGGACCGCATCTGCTTATTCGTCAGAAATAGTTATCGGTTATCGGTTTTCAGTTTTTGGTTAAAGAGATTTCTGATGACGATAACGTAACGAAGGCTGGCACTTGTTGCCAACTTCAACTGAGAAAGGAACAAGAGGTTGGAAGTTTATCGGAAGACACTCGCGTCACAGGAGACGTAACCGACAACTCTCACTGCGAGGCAAACTATTATGGCAAGTCCCGAATTTGTATTCACACGTCACCCCAATTTAGAAGTTTCTTGGCCCTTCGTGCATGAACAGATGGTAAGCCGGTTAGAAGAACTCGGCGTAACGCTTGTTCTCAACACCAACAATCGAGACCCTATCCACGAACAGGTCGATTTAAGCGATACTATCGGAATATCCCGTTTCGGTGGAAACCTGACCGAGGCCTGCATCGCAGCAGCCCCGAAACTCAAAGTGTTCGGAGCAATGACAGACAATTCCGGTCACGGTATTCCATACGCGGCACTTCAGGCACGCGGTATCCCCGTTATTGAATCAACGCGCGCTTGGTCGCAATCTGTGGCTGAGTGCGCCTTCGGTCTTGCGCTGTCTTCGCTGCGCCGGACAGCACAGTGGCATTTGAAAATGGCAAACGGTGAAAAACTATGGGATTGGGAAAACCCGATATGGGGAAGCGATAAATTTCCTGTTGCACACCAATTCTGTGATGATCCAGATTTTGTTAATGGCGACCTTGGCACTAAAAACGTCGGTGTCATCGGTCTCGGACAAATTGGCGGAAAAATCGCAAAATGGTGTCGAGTTTTCGGGGCAACGGTAGTAGGTTTTGATCCGTACGTACCGGAAGAACTCCTTCAAGAATGGGATGTACAGCGTGTTGACATGGACACGCTCGCTGATAGTTCTGATATTGTGTTCGTGGCAGTCCCGCCGACCCCTTCAGCGCGACATCTATTGAATCGAGAACGGATCTATCATCTTCGGAAAGGAAGCTTGGTTGTCGTGATTACGCGCGCACATGCTGTTGACATGGAAGCATTTCGGGAACGGATCGTGAAAGATGAACTTGCCGGGGCATTTGACGTTTACGATATTGAACCGGTACACGTTGATGATGAATTGCGGAACCGGGATAACGTTGTCCACACACCGCATATCGCGGGTAGAACGAAAGATTCCAACCTACGGGTGGCGGATATGACTGTGGATGACTTTGTACGGGTGCTGAAGGGCGAAGCACCTCTTGGTGCATTGACCCCGAAGGCAGTTGAGGTCCGAACCTCACCGAATCCGAGTCAATAACAGTGAATAGTTGTCAGTTGTCAGTTGTCAGTTCGGTTTTTCTGCGAAAAACCTTTCAGTTGTCAGAAAGAGACTTGTGGAACTATCATAATCCTCTTTTAACTGATAACTAATGACTGAAAACTGACAACCTACAAAAAATGTCATCTAAAACGCTATATACAAACCTTATCCGTCCAGACATCGCAGACATGGCACCTTACACGCCCATCGTGCCGTTTGACGTGCTGAGTCAACGCCTTGGCATCCCTGCTGAGGACATCATTAAACTTGATGCCAATGAGAACCCTTACGGTCCTTCACCGCGTGTATATCAGGCACTGGCGGATGAAACCTATTATCACATATATCCAGACCCTGACAGTTCATCGTTACGTCAAGCACTGAGCCAATACATAGGTGTTGAAGCAACCCATATCGTTGCTGGTCACGGCGCAGATGAATTGATTGATCTCGTAATTAGGTTGTTTGTAGCTCATGGCGATGCAGTCATTAACTGCCCTCCGACGTTCGGGATGTACCGTTTCGACACAGAACTCAATGGCGGAAACATAATTGACATTGAACGAAAAGAGGACTTTTCGTTAGACACTGAATCGGTGGTTGATTTCGCCAACAACAACAAAAATATCAAACTCGTCTTTATTACAAGTCCAAACAATCCTGATGGCGGTATACTTGACGATGCATGCCTTCGGCAGTTACTTCAGCTGCCGTTAATCGTCGTGTTGGATGAAGCATACGTTGAATTCGCTGGAGGGAGTCGTGCGAATTGGGTTTTGGAACACGAGAACTTGATTGTGCTTCGGACATTCAGCAAGTGGGCTGGATTGGCAGGATTGAGGGTAGGATACGGTATTTTTCCGCACTGGATACTCTCACATCTTTTAAAGATTAAGCAGCCGTACAACGTAAATGTTGCTGGAGCAACAGCTGCCTTGGCTTCGTTGTCGGATGTGTCTCAATTGCAAGAGAATGTGGGAAAAATTGTGGCAGAACGTGGAAGGCTTTATGCGGCGTTGCAGGCGTTTGATTTTTTGAAACCGTATCCAAGCGAGGCGAATTTCATTCTGTCGCGAGTGATCGGAAGAGATGCAGCGGAACTGAAAGCAACATTAGCTGAACGAGGGATTCTCATCCGATATTTTGATACACCAGGTCTACGGAATCACGTTCGAATCAGTGTTGGCACACCATCGCAAACATCTGTCCTCTTAGAAGCCCTATCTACGCTATAGGAAGGGTTCCAACACTTCATCTACTGAGCGAGTCTCGGGAAACCACTTAACAATTTTTTGCAACACCTCATCAAGAAGCACATCAGGACAAGACGCGCCAGCAGTCAGAACGATATCGGTAGGTGTTTTCTGTTTTGTCTCGGTTGTCTGAAAAAGCCAATCCTCTGTCGTCTGGACCTGTTTTGTCTCTAATTCGAGATGGCGAATGCGTTTTGGACTCAGGAGCTCATCTGCATCTCGAATAAAATAGGTGGGAAGGTGTTGTTGACAGAGTTCCACGAGATGGCTCGTATTAGAAGAATTATAGCCACCAACAACAACCGCTATATCGCCGCCGTCGGCAATGAGCGCAAGTGTTGCATCCTGATTTTCCTTAGTCGCATAACAGAGGGTATCTCTCGTATCGGCAAAGTGTGAAGACACATCGGCTTCGCCGTATGTTGCTCTGATAGTATCCTGTAATAAATTAGCAATTGCCTCCGTTTCCGTTGCGAGCATCGTTGTCTGGTTGACAATGCCAATGCGCTTCAAATGAACAGTAGGATCGAAACCAGGAGAGAATCGATCTGCGAACTTTTTAAAGAAAAATGTTGTGTCTGCCTCACCGGAGATAATCTTTGCCAAATCCCGCGCTTCTCCAAGATCACGAACAACAACAACGGGAGCACTCGCCTGTGCATGGGAAAATGTCGCCCGAGTTTCTTCATGGTAACGCTTCCCGTGGATAACGACGGTGTAATCCTGCTTACCAATTTCCTCACTCCGTCGCCAAACTTTTTCGACGAACGGACACGTCGTATTATAGGCAGTAAGCGTAACACCACGCGCCTTGAGAGCTTGCTCCACCTCAAGGGTGGTACCGAAAGCAGGTACGATAACGACATCGTCTGGCATCAGAATGTCAAAAGGGAGGAGTGGTGTGCCAGCGGTATCCATTAGGAATTTGACACCGCGCTGTCTTAGGTTTTCGTTGACGTGTGGATTGTGAATAATCTCAGACAACAAGAAAATACGCTTGTCTGGGTTTTCTGCGAGTGCCTGATAGGCGATTTCAATAGCGTTTTCGACACCATAGCAGAAACCAAAATGGCGCGCTATTTTAAATCGGACGGCCCCGAAGTCCAATAATGTTGGTGCAAGATCGCTCTTTCGAGCATCAGTGTTGCGGCGCGCTTGTTTAACTACAGAGATGATAGGGCTATGATAGAAGTGAGGCAATTTAAAAGTTCGAGGCATTTGTGCTCCGGCCGCTTGGCAAAAGGAGTGGAAGATAGTTGGGGATCGTCCAAAACAATAACATCTTCCTAAAACCTATAAATTGTTGTTATCTGCCTGCTTCACTGTCCGTTTAACACTATGTAAGGAAACTAATCCCCAGTGCATGCACTATAGGTTACTTTACTTATTAAAATTTCTTAGGCACTCAGGCCTTTTCGTCCTTTGGCGCGACGGCGAGCAATAGTTTGTCTTCCATGTCGCGTAGACATCCGTTTCCGGAAACCCATTTTATTTTTCCGTTTCCGCCGATGTGGTTGGTATGTGCGCTTCATGAGTGTCTCCTTTGTTCTATGTAGGCGTTACCTTTTCGCCAGAGTCGTATTGTGCTCGGTCTTAAAATGATACGCCATTTTTCGAGATTTGTCAAATTTTTTGTCCTCATAACTTTTGCTGGTCATCGAAAAAATAACTTGATAAAATTTCGGCTTTAGTCCAAAATATTTTTGATGGATTTATAATCCGCTTTGAAATGTTAAAATATCTTTGATAAAAATGTTGACATTTCTATAAGAAAATGATACGATTTTATTTATCATTATACCTCTCGGTTAATTAACCGGCATAGTTTCATTTTTATTTCATCTTTATTAAGTATTAAGGAATTATAATGGCTAAGCTTTAAAATTGATATTTAAGGCTGAAAATTCATGTGCCATTTAGGCTAGGACACACGCTCATGCGGCACACCCCCAATGAAATCTGGTCGGAAATATTAGAGAACCTCAACGACACAGCGCAGCAGGATGTTTATCTTCATCAAGCAGTTCCGCTTTCTGTCACAGCAGACGCTTTGAAGATAGCTGTACCTTCCGCGTATACACGCGCGCGAATTGAAGAGCGTTTTCGAACTGACATCCAGCGAGTATTAGCAACACTGATCGGTGCACAATGTGTACTCACTCTCACTATAGACGAATCTGTGGCTCGCGGCAGCGAGGATTCTAATGGAATAGAAACAGAAGATACTTCTGATCAACCACTTGATCAAAATGAAGCATCGGTTAGCAGTCCCTCCACCTCCCCACTCAAAAATCAGACGGGGTTGAACGCGAGATATCGGTTTGATACGTTTGTCGTTGATACCCCAAACCGGATCTGTCATGCAACGGCTTTAGCCGTTTCAGAAAATCCTGGGCGCGACTATAATCCACTCTTTATTTATGGCGGCGTGGGATTGGGTAAAACTCACCTCTTGCACGCAATTGGCAATAGACTCTCAGCAAACCAACGTGCCAAGAAAGTTCTGTACGTTACATCAGAAACTTTCATGAATGAATACGTCGAGTCTATCGTCAACCGCGGATTAGCACAAGGATTTCGTACAAAATACCGAACACCGGACATGCTTTTGATTGATGACATACAGTTTTTGCAACGTAAGGAGGGTACACAGGAGGAATTCTTTAACACCTTTAATGAACTCCACATGAACTCAAACCAAATAGTCATGACCAGCGATCGGACACCGAACAACCTTGAAAACCTTGAAGTACGCCTCCGATCCCGATTCCAATCCGGCATGGTAGCCGAGATTGGTATGCCACAGTACGAGATGCGTATCGCTATCCTCCGACAAAAGTGTCAAGATCAAGGGTTCGACAACCTCCCTGATGATGTACTTAGTTACATCGCTGAAGTCGTTGAAACAAATATCCGAGAACTGGAAGGCACTCTTGTACGGTTGGTTACGCAAGCCACAATACTCAAGGAAAATTTGAGTTTGGATTTTGCCCGACAGGTACTGAGCGATGTGGGCACCCCGTCACTAATGCGAGACCGTAAGACTGCCACATCAAAAGGGGTACAAACGGTCGTCGCTGACTACTTTGGCATAGAGGTGATAGACCTTGTGTCTCAGAAACGAACAAAGGAGTTAGTCCAACCGCGTCAAATTGCAATGTACATGTGCAGAGAATTGACACAAATGTCATTTTCAAACATTGCACAAGCGTTTAATAGGGAAAATCATACAACTGTCATTCACGCTTGTAAACAGGTAGAAAATACAATGGAAAAAAGTGATGAAGAACGGCAAACAATCATGTTCCTGATTGATCAATTTCGATAGCCAAATTCAGCATTTTATCCTCCGTTTTTTAAGGCATTTTTAAACGATATGTCGCACTCTAAACCTGTTGATAACTTGTTGATAACTATGTTGAAATAGTGTTGATAACTTGTGCATAACTTGTTGATAACTTACCTGTTATGCATGTTTGTTGATAACCTGTTGATAACTTGTTGACTTATCCACAAGTTATCAACAGGGTACTTGTCAATGATAATAAGTGTTTAGGTGAGTTATCCACTTATCCACAGCCCCTACTACTACTACTAATGTACTATATAAATTTATATAGAAATTAGTATTAATATAAGAGACTGTGGATAAGTGCTAAAAGTTGCTAAATTTTGTACGTGATTGAATTAAAATATTCACACCCAAAACAAAATGTTATTAAATCATATTGTCCTGCGAAACTTTCGTAATTATATTGATTGCGAAGTAGATTTCCCTAAACCCGTTAACTTAATCGTCGGTGGGAATGCCCAAGGAAAAACGAGTTTGCTTGAAGCAATCTATTTTCTTTGCACCGCGGAATCTCATCGTGCGACTCATGATGCCGAATTGATTCGGCATCATGAGTCAGGATTCTACCTAAAAGGGACATTGAGGAACGGCAGTGATGATGTAACGTCTCTTGAGGCAATGAAGCAAGCACGCGGACAGTTTAGACTGAAGAAAAACGGTATTCTCCAGACAAAACGTTCCGAATGGATTGGCCAATTTAACGCTGTATTTTTTTCACCGGAGTCCCTGACCTTAGTGAAAGGGGGACCTTCAGAAAGGCGACGGTTCTTAGATCTCCTAATCTCACAGATTGACAGCGAATACTTAAAAAATTTGCAAAAGTACAATCTGGTTCTCAAGCAACGAAATGAGTTGCTAAAGCAGATTCGTGCAACGTTCGCAAACGTAACGCAATTGGATGCTTGGGATAAATTGTTGCTCGCGCATGGTGCCGCAGTTATCATAAAACGGTTGGAAATCTTTCATCAATTGAAAGACCACGCGATCCAAAACCACCAAAAACTTACTGGTGGTATAGAAAATCTCGCATTGACGTATCGTTCGGCATCGGTGTCGAACGATACGTCAATGAACAGTATCGCGTGCGGTATCCTAAACTCGCTGGCGGAGTCTTCAGGCGCATTCCACAAGACTGCGCGTGAAGATGAGGACAAGGTAGCCAAACATTTCGGCATATCATTAAATGCTTCCCGCGAGGCAGATTTACAGAGAGGTACAACCTTAGTCGGCCCGCACCGAGACGATTTCCTCATTGAATTGGAGAATGAGCCTAAGGCGCGTACCACTTACTACCATAGTGAAAGTGATCCACAAGTGCCAAACTCCGAAACCGGAACGTTTCGAGAGGGAGCGCGATCTCACGGATCACAAGGGCAACAGCGGACTATTGCATTAGCACTCAAGTTAGCAGAATTAGAGTTAATTCGACACCTAACAGGCAGAGATCCAATAGTTCTATTGGATGATGTTACGTCAGAGTTGGATCACAAGCGGATAGGGTATCTATTAGAGGTCCTCCAAAATTTAAGCGCACAAACCTTCATCACAACTACGCATGCTGAACCTCTTGTACATCATCTTGATCAACCGAACGTCTTGACGATAGAAAATGCCCAGATAAGTTATGCCACTGAAACCACCGAGTACTCTTAACACACCACTATTCGTGTGCCACGAAAGTCACACTAACGAGTTTAAAAATGCGCAAGACACAAAACCTACGCGATCTCCTCACTGAACTCGCCCGCTCCCGCGACTTCGAGCCCAAGATGCTTGAGCAGAAAGTCTTTGTCCTCTGGCGTGAACGTCTCGGAACACCACTTGGCACCAAAACGGTCCCGGTATCGTTGTCGGACGGCGTTTTGAAAATCTACACGGAATATCCGCCGTACAGAACAGAACTATCGTTCCATAAACAGCGGATTATAGCAGATCTGAATGCGGAATTAGGACAACCTGTTCTTACAGATATCCGGATAGAGTTACGCCAAGCGCGCAAAGCAACACCGCGTCACACGAAACGTGCCCCTGCTGACCCAGAAATCTCAAAGACCACAGCGTCAATACCCCTCGCAAATAGTACTCATACACTCACCCCCAAAGAATCGGAACAGATTGAGCAGGCAATAACTGATGTAACGGATACTGATTTAAAAATTTCTCTGCGGCAGTTATTCATTACACAGAGCAAAGAAAAGCCTTGACAAAATTTTTAAAATAAGGTATTCTATTTTAAGCAGCTAAGCACGATAACAACAGTGCGGATTGCGCCTTTGCACCAGCAATTAAAAAAAATAACCCCGGTGTTACACGCAGGGATCAATTCAAAGTGAGGTATCACAATTAGAAATGCCAAAAGATGAACGAACATACACGGCGAGTGACATACAAATTCTTGAAGGTCTTGAAGCTGTTAGAAAACGCCCGAGCATGTACATCGGCAGTACCGGTCCCACTGGATTACATCATCTTGTCACAGAGCTGGTTGACAACTGCATAGATGAGATCGGTGCAGGCTACGGCACACAAATCAACGTACAACTCCACCCTGATGGTAGTGTTACCGTCTCCGACGATGGTCGTGGTATTCCAGTTGACATGCATGCGACAGCGGGTGTCTCAGCACTTGAGGTAGTGATGACGACGTTGCACGCTGGGGGTAAATTCGACGGTCGCGAACAAGTCGGGTACCAAACCGCTGGTGGTTTACACGGTGTCGGTGCTTCTTGTGTCAACGCACTTTCTGAGTGGCTTCAGGTGCAAGTCCTGCAAAACGGTGAAATCTACGAGCAACGCTACGCGCGTGGTATTCCACAGACATCTGTAGAAAAAATTGGTACCAGCAATAAAACAGGCACTCGTACCACGTTTATGCCTGATGCAGAAATATTTGATACGCTTGATTTTTCACATGATATTCTTCGCGACCGGCTCAGAGAACTCGCTTTCCTGAACAAAGGTATATGCATTCGACTTAGCGACGCGCGCGATGAAAAAAACTCTGAACCGATCACCTTTCAGTACGACGGGGGTATCGCCTCCTTTGTTACTTACTACAATCAAAATAAAGAGGTTCTTCACCCGAAACCTATCTACATAGAAGGTGTCCAATCAGATATTGTAGTAGAGATTGCCTTCCAATTCAACACTACTTACTCGGAAAACATAAGTTCTTATGCCAACAACATTCGCACCACTGAAGGTGGTTTTCACGAAAGTGGTTTCAAAAGCGCACTTACCCGTGCTTTCAAAACTTACGCCAGTGCCAATGATCTCTTGAAAAACGTCAAATTAGACCTTACAGGTGAAGATATCCGCGAAGGAATGACAGCGATTATCAGTGTCAAAGTTCCTGAACCACAATTTGAAGGGCAAACGAAGTCGAAACTCGGAAATACAGAGGTTGAGGGGATTGTCCAAACTTTTGTTGGTTCCCGGCTCAAAACACTTCTCGAAGAAAATCCGAGTGTCTCCAAGCGTATTATCCAAAAGTCGATTGATGCCGCGCTAGCGCGTGAAGCCGCCCGCAGTGCACGCGAGGTGATCCGCCGTAAAAGCGTCCTTGATTCTGCTTCCATGCCCGGAAAACTCGCCGACTGTTCTGAACGCGACCCAACCCGAACTGAACTTTTCCTCGTAGAGGGAGATTCCGCGGGTGGTACAGCTAAGCAGGGGCGCGATCGTCGGAATCAAGCCGTTCTGCCTCTGAAAGGTAAAGGTATCAACGTAGACAAGTCAAGACTTGACAAAATACTTAAAAACGCACAAGTCATTGACATTGTAACCGCATTAGGAACAGGTATCGGTGCTGAGGAATTCAACATTGAAAAACTCCGATATGCAAAAATCATTATCATGGCAGATGCTGATGTTGATGGTGCGCACATACGGACACTGCTTTTAACTTTTTTCTTCCGCCAGATGCCAAACCTCATCGCTTCCGGCCACCTCTACATAGCCCAACCGCCACTTTACCAAGTCAAAAAGGGCAGAAATTCACAATATTTGCAAGACGATGAGCAGATGGAAGACTACCTTCTTACCCTTGCACTTGATACTGTGCAGATAACAAATGCTCGGCGAGGTGTCCCCTACACAGCATCTGAGTATCGGACAATCTCTGATGCTGTACGCAAGATTCAGACGCTCCTTGATCAAATCAAGCGGAGTGGCATAGCACCTTCGCAATTCTCCAACGTTGAGCAACCTGCACAAGTTGCGGAGAACGGGGCAAATGAAGCCGAGGCATCCGATAATGTAGACAAACTACTTGCTATGCTTGATATATCTTCTTCTCATAGGAGTGCCACTACAATGGCACCGCAAGAGACCCCTGAACAAGTATCATCCAGCACTAATACGCAGGCTATGCTTTTTGAAAACGCCCTGCCGGCAGTAGATACTGAAATTGTGGTCGATCCGACACCACGGACTTGGCGGCACGAACTGCGGCAGGAACTTGAGAAACTCGCCGAGTTTCACATCCAAGACATTGACTTCATGGTTCCAGAAAAGACAGACGACCCAAGCAACTCAGAAAATCAAAGGTTGTTTAGTATCCAGTCCGAAAATGGTGACATGCATCATACGGGAAATGTCATTTCGCTTGTACAGTATCTTCTTGGAATGGAACATCGAGGACTCGCTATCACCCGCTACAAAGGCTTAGCCGAAATGAACGCAGATCAGTTGCGTGACACAACTATGCGTCCAGATGAACGTATTTTGCTTAGAGTGACACTTGAAGACGCTGTTGAAGCCGATCGCATCTTTACATTGCTCATGAGTAACGATACAGTTGAACCTCGACGCGAATTCATAGAGCGTTATGGTGCCCAAGTAAATCTTGATTTGTACGGTGCCTAAAGGAGAACATTATATGGCGTTGTTTGCAAGTTATCAACGCTATATAGTTCGTAATTGAAAGAAATCGTCAGCGATCAGCTCTCAGAACAGAGATGTTTGACTTAATCAGAAATCTCTTCACTAATACCAAATTAACTTGATTAGAAGAAGTCTTTTGATCAAGTCAGCATTGCGAGGCACAGGGACCTCGCGCTACAAATTGGGTTAATTTGGTATAAAAGCCAACAGCCGATGGCTGACATCCGAAAAATATATGGAAAATATCCAAGAACGCAACATAGAAAATGAACTGAAAACGTCGTATCTTACCTACGCGATGAGTGTCAATACCAATCGCGCGATACCTGATGTCCGTGACGGTCTCAAGCCGAGCACGCGTCGGATTATCTACGCTATGGGTGAGATAAATCTGACCGCGAACCGACCCTATGACAAGTGCGCAGCTGTCGTTGGGGAGGTAATGAAGAACTTTCATCCGCATGGCGATGGACCTATTTACGGCACCCTTGTTGGTATGGCGCAACCGTTCAATATGCGCTATCCGTTGATAGACGGGCAAGGAAACTTCGGTAGTATTGATGACGATCCGGCTGGGGCGATGCGCTACACGGAATGTCGGCTTACCAGGATTGCCGCGGAGATGCTCACGGACATTGATAAGCAGGTAGTCGATTTTCAACCCAACTACAAGGAATCTCTTGAAGAACCGAAAGTCCTTCCGGGTCTCCTTCCGAATTTGCTTGTCAACGGTACGACAGGTATCGGTGTTGGTTACCTCACCCGCATACCCCCACATAATCTGAGTGAAGTCATTGATGCGCTGCTAGGCAAACTCTCTGATCCGGATGCTACTTCAGAAACGCTTATGGAACACATCCTCGGCCCCGATTTCCCAACTGCGGGAATGATCGTAGGTACTCGGGGCATCAAGGATATGTACACCACTGGTAAGGGAAGTATGATTGTCCGTGCCAAAGCGATCATAGAGAGAATTACTACAGCGGGTCAACCGGAAACTGAACAGGAACAGATCATCATAACCGAAATTCCTTATCAGGTAAAGAAAAATCGGTTGCTTGAGCGGATGTATCAATTGGTTGTCGACAAAACTATCACTGGAATTAGGGATATACGGGACGAGTCAGACAAAGATATGCGCATTGTCATTGAGCTCAAACGTGGTGAAATTGCTCAGGTTATCCTAAATCAGTTGTATAAGCACACAGATATGCAGACGCACTTCAGTGCAAGTCTTCTCTGCCTGGTAGATGGTCTTCCGAAGGTTCTAAGGCTCGAAGATATTTTACATCACTACCTTGGGCATCGACGGGATGTGGTTCGTCGGCGTACACAATTTGAACTCGCCCGCGCTGAGCGTAGAAACCACATCCTTGAAGGGTATCTCTTGGCACTGCAAAACCTTGAGGCGATTATAGAACTCGTCCAAACTGCTGAGTCCCCGCAGGCAGCGGAACAACAACTACAGGTTACGTACCAACTCAGCGAGCAGCAAGCAAGAGAAATTCTCACGATGACGCTCCGCCAATTGACAGGGCTTGAGCGCCAGCGTATCCACGATGAATACACGGAAATATTAGATCGTATCGCTGAGTTTCGCGCGATCCTTGCCAGTGAGACGTTGATAACAGATATAATCCGGACAGAACTCGAAACTCTCAAGGAAACGTACGGCAATGCACGGCGAACCGAAATTACGAGCGAAATCAAAGAATTTGAAGTGGAAGATTTTATTGCTGATGAAGAGATGGTCGTCACACTATCCCATGCCGGTTACATCAAACGGCTACCTATGGATACTTATCGTAAACAGCACCGCGGAGGAGTCGGAATTAAAGGGGCTGCGACAAAAGATGGCGACTTTCTGGAACATATCTTCGTTGCTACCGCGCATCAAAATATTTTGTTTTTCACAGATTTGGGCAAATGCTATACGTTAAAAGTCCATCAAATCCCTGAAGCGCGTCGCCAATCAACCGGACGTGCGGTTGTTAATCTACTCCGATTAGCGCAAAACGAAAACATTACTGCTTATGTTACGGCATATCTAAAAGTAGGCAGTCAGAGAACTGAGGGAGCTGATGCTGGCGAAGTTACGGCGAATAAGTTTGTCTTCATGGCGACGCAGCAAGGCGTTGTCAAAAAGACAGAACTTGCCAGATTTGAGAACACACTGTCAAACGGGATCATTGCTGTTAATCTTGATGATGGTGACAAACTTATTGGTGCGCAAGTAACAGAAGGCACTTCCGATGTCATCCTTGTTACTCACAAAGGGACTGCCATTCGGTTCAAGGAGAAAGATGTCAGATGCCTTGGACGCAATACGCGCGGGGTGCGTGGCATAGAACTTGGTGCTGAGGACTTTGTAACACAAATGGTTATTGTTAACGGCGAGGGGACTGAAGCGGAAGACACTGGGCAAGGTCCTGCTAAGGAAGATGACACCTTGTTGATTGTCACGGAAAACGGGTATGGCAAGCGCACGGCTGTCACTGCTTATCGTTCCCAAAAACGCGGCGGGAAAGGTATCATCGCCATCGGAAAGTCGACCCGAAACGGGGCAGTTGTCGCTGCAAAACGCGTTGCAGATATTGATGAACTCGTTCTTATTAGTTCAAGCGGGTATGTCACCCGAACAGCTGTCGGGGACATTCGGCGTATCGGACGCAATACCCAAGGTGTGCGCATCATGGCACTTCAAGCCGACGAAAAACTTGTTGATGCCGCTAAAATTGAACTTTCATTTTCTTTGCTTGAGGATGCGTAAGATTCATAGTGGGTTATCACATACGGAGGAAAAAATGAAATATCTCGGCATGCTCACGATTTTTGTCTTTATCATGGTAAGTTTCGTTTTAGGACGCGGTTTGCACGCCCAAACAGATGTACCCGCTGATGAGACACCTGAGTTAGTACCGCTCACCAATGCTGACACAGCGTTGAACGCCGACATGGTACGCGCAGCAAATATCTATGCAAAACTGATGTGGGCTGCCTATTGCAGAACCGGCGAACGCAACATTCGCAAAAGCAAAGTCGCCTACGATTCCTTAATTGAGGAATTGGAGCTTGACGGTGAATCCGTTGAAGACAAAGTCTTATCCGCACACGGTGCCAGTTTCATCTATACAGAACGTGCTGCGCTTCGATTTCCAAGATTGATGGATCTTAACGGTGCTGAGGAAGATGCGAGAAAAGCCATTCAACTTAACCCCGGAAATGTAGATGCGAAATGGATCCTTGCCAAAATACTAAAAGAACGGTACATTTCTTCTGTAGATCAAAACGGACGTGGAAACCCGAAGACCAAGGCATTAGAAGAGGAGATGCTTTCAGTCGGGCAACACATTATTGGATTGGATCCTGACCATAGTGACGCACATTACTATCTTGGTAACATCGCTCGCTATCTCGGCAAAATTGAACTTGCAATTACGTCTTTCAAAGCACTTACTCGCATTCTGCCGTTTAAAGCTGAATACCATTGGGAGCTCGGAGAACTCTATGAAATTCAAAACCGTCTTGAGGAAGCTTTGCAGTCCTATGAGAGGGTCATAACCATCCGTCCAGAACAAATAAGTGTGTGGAACCGCCTCGGTCAACTTTCCCTTCAGACTGGTGACTATTCAGCAGCAATGCGCTCCTTTCTCACCGTTTTGGAATCGCTTGAAAGTGGTGCTGTACCCCGCTCATCTCGTAACCTTGGTTGGACAGAAATTGAGGCACATAGTGGTATCAGTCTTGCTTATCAGGCACAAGGCAATTTTGAAAAAGCTGAACATCACATCACAAGCGCAATTGCCTTATTAGAAGAACGTGCGCTTTCAATGCGAAGTGGGGCTCGTACCAGCCGCGCGAGAAGTACGGAACGTATTCAATTGGCTGTTCGTATCAGAGATGCCCGTTACACGCTTGCACAGATTTATCTTAGATTCAACGCTCCACAGAAATCCGTACAAACCTTTGCGAAGATTTTGACCGTTGATGCCAACTATGCCCCCGCGCTCACAGGTATTGGGATAGCTTATCAAATGTTGGACGACGTGACGCGTGCAGAAAACTACTTGCGTAAGGCAATAGAACTGCCCTCTCAGGACGAATTACCTGATGCCTACAATGCATTAGGTTATCTCTATGCAGAGCAGGGCATTAAATTAGATGAAGCAGCAGCACTTGTTCGCCGCGCGCTCAAGAGCGCACCGACATCGGGTGCCTATCTGGATAGTTTAGGGGTTATCTACTTTAAACAAGGGAAGTTGGATGCTGCTATAGAAAGTTTGGAGCAGGCAGTCCGTTACCTACCCGATACACCTGAGATTCTTTCACATCTCGCTGATGCCTACCTCAAAAAAGGCTTGGAACAGAAGGCGTTGCAGACTTTGGAGCATGCCGTACGACTTGAGCCAGATAACGCCGAACTCCACCAGAAACTTGACACCATCAAATCCGGCAGATAGTTTGCAGATAGTCTTAGAAACGATGAAAAATATAACGGTGCTTTTCATCCTTATGCTATTGCTTTTAGGGGCACCGTGTCAAAGTTCAGCATACCTCTGTGGGACACCGCAATTGGCAGAGACAAAAATGCCTTTTCGTTCCTTCCCAGCAATGGACAGGGACCCCGGCGCAAACACGATGCCACCCCATCTGCCCAGCGATCTGACCGCACCTGCGCTGCCAGCTGCACCAGCACTACCAATTGGTACAGAACGGACCTTCTTTGCACCTGACTTTAGAAGTATGCAACAATACACGGTCTCTGCGGTTCTACGGGGTATTGGTAGTTTCTGTTATATTTTTGTTGAGGAGGCTGAGTGGAACACACGGGTTACTGCCGAAACAGTCGCATCAATGGTGCGTGCTTTTGATGTCGCTACACCAGCGAATCCACAGCGCGGAATTTATCCTACGTTGACGGGGTTCTTCGGAGTACCGCCGGATATTGATGAAAACGGTAGGATTGTTTTGCTGCTACTCAATATTCAAGATACGAATCACATGGGTCAGTACACGGCAGGTTTTTTTAATCCTGCGGATCAAAGTCGTGGTATACTCAGGACCCCAGGATTTCGTAGGTTTCCAATTCGTAGTAACGAAGCGGACATGTTGTATATTGATACACAACCGCTTAACCCAAATAGTGAAGTCGCTCATAATGTCATTGCTCACGAGTTCCTACATCTCATCCATTGGCGGCACGATCCACACGAAGCGACTTGGGTTGATGAGGGCTGCGCGGGATATGCATCATTTCTCTGCGGTTACTCCGTGCTGGAGCATGTAGATGCATTTGAAAAAACACCTTCTGTTTCGCTTATAGTGTGGCCTGAAAGGGATGCAGACTCGTTACCACACTATGGCGCTGCTTTCCTATGGATGCTCTACCTTCATGAACAGCACGGCGGTACAAGCACACTAACTGAAATTGTCCGGAATCGTGGCACATCGCTCACCGGTGTTGCGGATGCCCTCGCATTAAGGGGTATTACGCAGAAAGTTTCTGATATCTTTATTGAATGGAAGTTGGCAAACTACCTATCTGATTATCATGCTGTTAGACTTTCTCTTTCACCGCGTCGCTGGCACAATTCCTATCCAAGTGGCACGCAAGAGGGAAAACTCAGTAACTTCTCGGCTGATTACATCGGATTTGAGGATGCTGGCGGATTGACACTCGGTTTTTCGAGTAATTCCGGGGGGACCAGCAGTGCTGCTCATGCGATTGAATTTCATAGCACTGGTGATGTCCATGTGCGGGAGATAAAGTTGTCCACTGGTAACTCTGGTTCCGTTGTATTGTCGAATACTGTTACAGAAGTACTCTTAGTGCCGAGTTTACAAGCAGAGACGATCAACACGGGCACACGTAGTGCTAATTATCAATATAGTGCAACGCGTGGTGCACATATCACTTTTATTACGACTGCCCTTCCGAATCCTGTGCATCCTCGATACTGGGACATCATCGCTCAGCCGAGTGAATCTCTCGTTGGGTCAACCCCTACTGTGACATTGATGCGCTTTGACAATAAAGTTGAACGTCTCTATAGGGAAACACAAGCAATGTACCAAATAACACAGGATACGCAGGGCAGTCGCCTATACCGACTCTCATTTCTTCTTGAACCGGAGATAGCACCGGAATCTGTTATATATCAGATTTCACTTGATTCTCGAATTGTTGACACAGGATCGTTAACCGAGTAACATAGTATGTGCACGGCGGGTTAGCATCAAGCTGCGGTAAGTAACAGATTTGCTATTTTGTTGCTTGATAACCTGTTTGAAATTGATCTGCAGCTCGGTTTTTATTGGAAATAAAAAAAGAAATTTCGTTTTCTTCTCTTCAAAAAAGGGGCAAAAGATGCAAGCTACACTCTATGCAGGAACTATTGGACAAAGTGTCTGGAACAGTACCGACAACGGGGACACATGGCGCAGAGTTAGTAACGGACTCTTTCCGGAGGCCGATATTCGTGCCATAGCCGTCAACCCGAGTGACTCAGACACGCTCTATGCAGGTACCGAGAACGGTATCTTCCGAACAAATAATGCTGCTGAATCGTGGCACCACCTTCCAAGCCCTATGGATGGACGGGAAGTGTGGTCAATAGCAGTTGATTCAAGGACACCAGACACACTTTATGCCGGTACGTGTCCTTCTGCGTTTTTCAAATCTACTGATAGCGGTGATAATTGGAAGCAACTCAACGTTGACTTGGCACAAGAATGTGAAGGTATTCCGATTATCCCGCGCGTCACGACCTTTGTGATTGATCCCGAAGATTCGCAAACACTCTATGCTGGGATTGAAATTGATGGGATGCGTCTCAGCACTGATGGTGGTGAAACATGGACAGAGCGGAGCGAAGGACTCAGTAGTTTGGACATTCACGGGCTTTGTGTAGTCCCCGGTTCACCCAAAACTATCATCGCAGCAACGAACAACGATGTTTGTGTCACGACGGATATGGGCAAACAGTGGACACCGTTAAATGTCAAGGCACATTACCCATGGCCCTACTGCCGTGCGGCGTTTTTCCTCAACGGCGATGCAGGCAGAGTGTTCATTGGTGCTGGGAATGGTCCGCCGGGCGACCAAGGTGGTATCTTTTCAACTCGTGATGCAGGAGAAACATGGGATCGCTCAGATATCGGCAGAACTGCGAACAGCACAATCTGGACATTTGCCCATAATCCGAAAGTTAACAACTTCTTAATCGCTTGTAGTGTCAGCGGGCAGCTTTATCGCAGCACAGATACTGGCGATTCATGGACTAAACTTGCACACGAATTTGGGGAAGTTCGAGCATTGGCTGTCGGATAAGGCTATAAGGCTTGACTTATTTCTGCAATTTGTGGTATGCTGTTAGTAATTCAGCTTCCAGTATGCGGTGGAGTGTTTCATATATCTCACCTACAGTTAAACGAGATTACAAACCGGCGCGTGGGAAGCTTAAGCCTTTTGGTCGAAGACCAGTTATTTGTTTCCCCACGGGAGTGAGGGAAGACTTTTTAGAGCATGTACAATTAGCACAAATTTCCGGTTTCTCGATCCGGAAAAATTTGGCTTTCAAGTTATGCCCAAAATTATAGGAGGCACACTTCAGTGATACGTTTCTTGACAATTCTGTTTATACCGCTTCTTTGCATTGCAATGGTAGGTTGTTTAGGCGAGCCTAACATTACCACCCCACCACCGATAAGCGAAGCGAAGCGCATTATAATCACTCCACTCTACGCTGAGGCAGGCGCGGCAGAAGAGGTAAGCAAATTAGGTGGAAGAATCAGCGTGAATCTTGCAACCCGCCTCGAGATCATATTCAAGAATGCAGAGTGGATTTATGACATTTCAAACAAAGTTAAACCGGTTGACGACAAACTCACAGAATTGGGGTTAACGTTGGCGCAGGTTTATGAAGACCCTGCTTTGGCAGCGAAACTCGGACAGGCACTTGAGGCGGATATGGTTATCGTCGGGATGGTTGAAAAGCCGAGTCTAACCCGGATCGACTATGACCAGCATCTGATGAAGCAAGGCAGACAAGGCGGAATTTCCGGTACATCTACCTATATTCGTACCCGTCTTACCGCCCTTGGTCGTACTCGAGTCAAAGTCATTGATACAAACTCTGCGGAGGTTATTTTTAATAACCGCATTCGGTCGTACCTGAAGTACTGGTACGCGTATCAGACCCAGATGAGCGGACAACAAATCTTTAAGACTCCTGAAGAGAGACTTGCCGATTTGGGGCAATATCTCCCACTCAGGATTGCTTATACCCTCCATCCAACTGGATTAAAGTTGGAAGAAGAACAGCAGATTTTGCTTAAGCCGGATGTTGTGTTAAAAGGGACCGGTGGTATCGTCGAATTTAATTAGGCGTATAGATGCGGTTTGTAACCGCGACAGTTATTTAGAAAAATAGGCGCGGTTTGTAACCGCGCCTATTTTATGAGGCTGAGAAATTCACAAAGTAATTTTCGAGTTGATGAGTGTATGCTTCACCGTACTTCAATAGATCACAGGAGACATCGTACAATTCGGAAGGCGTGAGCTCTTGATAGGGATTAATGATATTTTCGTAGTAACTTAGGGCTTTCATGAAAAAATCCAGCGTCTTTTTATCAATCGCGTTGTTTTGATGTAGTGTTAGAAAACTGTGGTGTTTTTGCTGCAGTGGTGTTTGCCCCTTAAATTCGATGATAACATTATTGATATCCACTGCACGTTGGATAATCATGAGGAAGCAGCTTTTAACGTAGGAATGCGTGATCCTGCCCGCCTCAACGTACGCTTCTTGACTTGCAGGCAGCCCGTTCTGTAATTGCTCAAAGCATTCGTTTATGGATTCCAACTTCGCTTTCACCGGATTAAATCGGCGGGATGCTGACTTCTTCGGTGTTTTTGTACTTTTCTTTCCCATTGTGTATTCCTCCCTTTGGAAATTTTCGTCCCTTAGTATTGCATTCTATTCTTTTAGACGTTGATAAGCCTAAAAAGTTGTAACCTGCTTCTTTTTTCTGCGAAGCTGTTTGCTTCTGATGCGCTTGCTTTCAATGCTTGGTTGGTGCATGAGTTATGTCCCCTGCTTGATGAGACACACGTCGTGATTATGGATAATGCTTCATTTCACAAGGGTTCGGAGACGGCGAGTTTGATTGCGGCGACGGGTGCAAGTTTGATATTTTTACCGCCGTATTCCCCTGAGTTGAACCCGATTGAGAAGGATTTCGCTAACATTAAACGAAGGGATCAATATAACCGAGAAATATCTATTGAACAATCATAAAAGTGTATAAGTAATTATGGGCTTTACTATAAATCCTTAATCCTCATGAACCCGTACCTACTGATAACTAAAAATGCTGACGCTTATTCCATTATTGGCTGCCAGCATGCAGGCAAATACGCATCCAACCTATTTTTCTTTCTTTTTTTGCAACAACATCGGAGATGTGAGATCCCATAGGCGGACTGTGCTATCTTTGCTGCCACTCGCAAGCACTACGCCATCCGGACTGAAAGCGACGCTCTTGACGGGGCCCGTGTGTCCTGTGAGGGTTGCGATTTGCTCACCGGTGGCGATATTCCAGAGTCGGATGGTCTCGTCCTGACTTCCACTCGCAAGTGTTAATCCATCCGGACTGAAGGCAACACTCCAAATCACATCTGTATGTCCAGCGAGTGTTTTCAGCTGCTGTCCTGTGGCAACATCCCATAGTCGAACAGTTTTATCCCAACTCCCGCTTGCGAGTGTCCGTCCGTCGGGACTGAAAGCAACACAGAAAACCCAATTCGTGTGCCCAGTAAGAGTTTCCAGTTTCTCGCCGGTGGCAATCTCCCACAAGCGGATGGTGTTTCCTGCATTGCCACTTGCTAACGTTCTTCCGTCGCTACTGAAGGCAACGCTGAAGATATTCTCTGTATCCTCGGTAAGGGTTTTCAGCTTCCTACCCGTCGCTACATCCCACAAATAAAGATTGCCGTCTTCACTTCCACTTGCAACTATTTTGCTATCAACACTGAAAGCAACGGTATTGACCCAATGCAAAGCATTCGGCGCATTTTCTCGCATTGACCTGAGTTGCTCACCGGTGGCAGCGTCCCAAATACAAATAACCTCACTTTCATTGATTCCTCCTGCGATCATCCGTCCATCCGGACTAAAAGCGACGCTGTTGATATCGGCAGTGAAATTTCCCAAATTTCCCTGAAAAGCCACCCAGAAATTTTTCTCCATCTCTATTTCCTGTCCTGTGACGGCATCCCAGAGTCGGACAGTGTTGCTCTTGTCACTTGCGACTGTTGAACCATCGGGACTGAACACGACACTGTGGACTCCTCTCCTGATGGCTAAATCAATAGTGATGTGAGACAACTCTTGGGCAGAAGTTATTTGCATAGTGGATCCTTCCTTTTGGGTCGCTTTTTCAGATTTCACCGACACTACCTCAGCACCGATACCTAACATCAAGAACGCAATAGTCACCGTAAAGACGACGATGGTTTCCCACGGTACCGATGGAAACCAGTCTCCATTGGATGGTATAATCGGTTTGATACGAGGGACCTCACGCATTATATCCTTCCTAAGATTCGGCGTGATCTCGAAATTGTTTAAAAGTATAGAAAGGATCACAAAGACTACCGATAGTTTCCGATGGCGAGCTTTGCTGACTGCTGATGGCTGAAGACTATTAAATCATGGCAACACGAATTTCCCGAGAACTTTCCGGACGGATGCACCCGTCGCTGAAGGTAGATTCCCGGCGTTCCCGTGGAGTGTCTCATTCGCCAGAATCGCAAACGCAATTGCTTCCTTCGCGTCTGCTGAGATGCCAGAGTTGCCCACAGATTCAACCGCCGTGCCCACTAATAGTTCACCAAGCCGCCGCATGATTGTCTGATTGTGGACTCCGCCGCCGCTTACATAAAGCGTATCTATCGGGTTCTGTTCAGCCACAAATCGCGCGATGTAATTGGCAATCGTCTGGACTGTCAGCTCGGTCAGCGTCGCAATGCAGGCGTTGTCTGAAAGTGCGTGTTTCCGGCAAGCTGCCAGACATTCCATCGCATAAGTGTGTCCAAACATCTCACGTCCGGTGGTTTTCGGTGGTGGCAGGTGGAAGAACGGGTGTTGTAACCATTCGTCAATGAGCGGTTGGTATGGCGTGCCTTGTGCGGCGCGTTTGCCTGCTTTATCGTAGCGTTCTGAGCCTTGTGTGATCTCCGTTATGACAGCATCGATGCACATGTTACCGGGACCCGTATCCGCAGCACAGACAGAATTGATTGTTCCGTTTGCAGGCAGCACAGTGAGGTTCGCGATCCCCCCAATATTCAAGAGTCCGACTGTTTTAACGCTGTCTTGGAATAGTAGATAGTCCGGGTATGATACCAATGGCGCGCCTTGCCCGCCTGCTGCCATATCTGCGACGCGAAAATCAGCTATGGTCGGAATCCGGGTTTCGTGTGCGATGACTGCAGGTTCGCCAATCTGCAATGTTGATTTTTTAACGATTGGGTTTTTGCTCATTTTTTGCCATCGGCAAAAAATGGTTTCCGATGCGGTTTTGACAGCGGTTTTGACTTTAGCGTTTTTTTCTCTTTGTCTGATTCGCAAATCAGTGCTTGTGTCTCTGGGGAGATGATGAATCGTTTGACCGTGTGAGCCGATAAGGTCGATGTCGCTGGCGCGCATTCCACTTTTCTGTAGAATATGTTTCACAGCCTCCGCGAAGAGGTGTCCGATATAGAAATTCATCTCGCAGATGTCATCAACGCGACCGGTATCGGGGTGGCAGAGGGCAAGGATACGTTGTGGTACGCCGAGTGGAAAAGGGAAGGTCTCAAAAGCGATCAGGTCTACTTCTGTTTCCAAGCCGTGTCCGGTAATTTCGACGATGGCAGCATCAATCCCATCGACTGAAGTCCCCGACATTAAACCGATAATAAGCTTTTTATCTTTCTTAAGAAGTTCAATAAACTCTTTCATCATTGTTCCTTAAGCGTAGGCATGATACTGTGTTGTGTTATCGTGCCATGTCTGAAGTTCCTGCACCCACCGCGCCTGAATTGTATCCACTGATGTTCCATTTGATAAGGCATCTCGGAGCCAAGCGTTTCCTGCTAACCTATCAAAATGGGCGGGTAAGAATTCAAAATGGTCTCTATATTCGGTGGTTAGCAAGGATAACATCTGGATAGTTGTCTCTATCGGACGGAATTGCTCTCTGTCGGTGATGTGAATTGCAACGCCGCCACAAGTCTGTTTCGCGTGTTTTGTGGTTTCAGCCACCGGTGCAGGTGTAAAAACGACGGGACGGAACCGAACCCCCGGCAATTGACAGTTATTCAGTTGTTCTGCCCACCTTTCGCCGTTACACCAAGGCGCACCAATGTATTCAAACGGCTTTGTCGTTCCGCGACCTTCGCTCATGTTTGTCCCTTCAAAGAGGCATAAACCCGGATAGAGCATTGCCGTTGTGAGTGTCGGCATATTCGGCGATGGTGGCACCCACGGTAAACCAGTGTTATCGTACCACATTCCGCGTTTGTATCCGCGCATCCACGCCACCTTTAGTTGACATGACGGCACGCGTTCCGCCTTCAACAACACCGCCAATTCGCCGATTGTCAAGCCGTAACGGACAGGTATCGTGTGTATCCCTACGAACGATTCAGAGCCACTTTCCAACACCGATCCCTCTATAGCAGTGCACGTAATTGGATTCGGTCGGTCAGTAACAATGAACTCGACTCCACAGTCGCTGGCGGCTTCCATCGCATGTAGTAAGGTCGAAATGTAGGTATAATAACGCGCACCGACATCTTGCATGTCGTAGATAAGCAGGTCTATGCCTTCAAGTTGGTTCGCCGTCGGACGCATTGATTGTCCATATAGGCTAAAAACCGGTACGCTTATTGGATTTTCATCAGGCGTTTCAATACTATTGATAGCGACACCATCTTGGACTGCTCCCCAGAGTCCATGCTCTGGCGAAAAAATCGCAGAAAGTTGACACTCCGGTGCTTCGGCAAAAAGTCGATAGTTGCTCCGTAGAGTAGCATCGACCCCCGTATGGTTTGTTATGAGTCCGATTGATTTCCCTCGAATCCAATCGCTTTTTTCTCTGAGCAAGAGACTCAATCCTAATTTAATTTTCTGAGGTTTTGTTGTGGAAGACATAAGGGGTCCGATGGAATGAAGGTTTGTGTTTGAACCGAAGGTCGGGAACTGAATATTGTTTTTAGGTGTATAAGAGACTATGGAACATCTTCCGAAATTCAATAATACCGCGTCGATCGGCATCTGGATGTACCCGATTTGTCAGCAGAATAGCCGCGAGTTTTCTTTTGAAACATATTCGTATTGAAGTACCGGTGAACCCTGTATGGTAAAGACACCCATCGTCTGTCACTGCCCAACCGATGCAGCGCCGTTCCCCTTCTGCTGAGGCGACTTGACACATCGTGCTGA
Source organism: Candidatus Poribacteria bacterium (assembly GCA_965246985.1). Classification (GTDB taxonomy): domain Bacteria; phylum Poribacteria; class WGA-4E; order WGA-4E; family WGA-3G; genus WGA-3G. The sequence continues at coordinate 6,438,476 of OZ251998.1, forward strand.
GGCTCTCCGGACGTAATAGGGCACCGCCGTTGTCCATTAACGCGCTGCAAAACTTTCCGAGATCTGTTGACGTAGCGAAGAGTCCCGCATTGCCCGAAACACCACCGAGGAAATGTGCGTTCTCATCGTGGACCTGTCCGATAATCACACCTTCGCGCCAGTCATAGCGTTCATAGTTTACCATCCGGCGTTCAAAACTGTTAGAATCCTCGGTAGCCGCACAGTTCTCATGCCATGCTTGGGGCGGATTGAACCGTGTCCGTTCCATACCAAGTGGTGCGAATATCTGCTCCTGCGCCAATTTGTCAAGTGGTTGTTTCGTTACCTTTTCAAGCAGCGCACCGAGTACGATATACCCTAAGCAACTATACACTGCCTTCTCTCCCGGTTGAGGTTCCAATTCCACCTCACTGAGGTAAGAGATTACATGCTCGCGCGAGCCTGCCCGTAGGTAAAGAGGAATCCAGGCGGGGAGTCCTGAGGTATGTGTCAACAGATGCGTAAGCGTTACGTCTTTCTGTCTGAATTCCGGCAAGTATTTTTCTGCAGGCGTATTGAGAGAGAGTTCGCGTTTCTCAACAAGCTGCATGCAGAGCGTCCCAATGACAATCGGCTTTGTCAGCGATGCCAAGTCGAACAGTGTCTTACGAAGCATCGGTAGTCGTTTCGGCTTTATAGATCGGAAACCGAACGCTTCGTGGTAAAGCACCTTTTCATCGGTGAGGATATAGACAACCGCCCCAGGAAATACCTTTTCCGCAATGCTATTCTCAATAAGTGTTGAAATTGCATTTTTTAACAATTGCGTTATCTCCCAAGTTAAGAAGCATGAACCGCAGAGGCATTCAGTTGTCAGCAATCAGCAGTCAGAAACCGTCAGTTGTCAACTATTAGCAAAGCCGTGGTCTTACTCGAAACGGACCTCAACGTTGCCTGCGTTCGGAGCGTCTGTGGGAAAGAGGCGAGGTTCCAAACCTCGCCAGCGAAAACGCGAAAAATGGAAAACCGAATGGCTCTGCATGAACCCAGTTTTTGGTTGACTAACGGCTTCCGTATATGATACACTATCTTCTGTATTTTTATAAGTATTTTTCATGGATGTGTGCCGCAGTTCGGAGAATAAATCATGGAATTATCCCCGCAAGAACTTCAAGAGATAACGACAGTCGAGAAACCATGGGGTGGCTTCATACAATATGTGCTCAATCAACCTGTCACTGTCAAAATATTAGAAATTCGGGCAGGCGAGCAGGTAAGTTATCAGTATCACCACCACCGGAGTGAGTTATGGATTCCGCTTGATGAAGGTGCCTGTTTGAAGCTTGATGGCACCATTCAACGTCCTAAACCTATGGAACCTGTGTTTATTCCACAGGGTGCGAAGCATCAACTCATCGGTGAATCGAAAGATTACCGGATACTCGAAATCTCGTTCGGGCACTTTGACGAAGAAGATATCGTCCGCCTTTCGGATAAATATGGCAGAATTTAGTAAAAGGGAGATCTTGTTGGACAGAAAAATTCATTTTTCGCTTGACGATGGCGGGTCAGGCTTATTCCCACAGGCAGCGCAACAGAAGGTTGATGCCGCTTTGCAGAAGATTTACGGGCTATTTCAGGAAGAGGCATCAGCACCCCTTGCCGATTTGGAACGTGGACTTCGTGCGTGGACCCGCAGTCATCTCCAAGACGAAGATATTGCCAAAGTCACGACGTTAGCCACGCGTGCCCGTGCGGATTTTTCGGTGCTGGTTGTCATCGGTATAGGTGGATCGGATCTGAGTGCGCGTGTCTTTCACGATTCTTTCAATCATCCGTATCATAACTTACTATCGGTTGAAGAACGCGGTGATGCCCCAGAAGTCTATTTCACGGGTGATACCTTCGATCCACGCAAACTCGTCGGCTTAATTGAGATGCTCAAGGCGCGGAACCTCCTCCAGAAAACACTTTTCAACGTCATCAGCAAATCTGGCACGACAACTGAGACGATGGCTACACTGATGATTATCCGTGAAGTGCTTGGCGATGTAAACTGGCAGCAGCAGGTACTCGCGACGACTGGACTCACTGCTGACAGTGTGCTGTTCCGAATGCATGCACAATCCCCTTTCTATGGCGGTATGCTACTTCCTGTTCCCGATGGTGTCGGTGGACGGTTCTCAGCCTTCTCACCCGTCGGTCTGTTCTTCCTTGCTATGACAGCTGGCAAAGACGAAACCCCGGAGACCCGCATCTGTGCTGCACTGGAAGGTGTGAGACAAGCACACCAAGATTTTTACCTCCCTTGCGAACATCAAGATAACGTTGCCTATCAACTCGCGCGTTGGATTCATCTCGCTGAAGAAGTTGACAGCAAAGGTTCTATTGTGTTTTATAACTATGCCGATAACAGCTGCCTCGGTGAGTGGTTTGTTCAGCTCTGTACGGAGTCTATTCAAGAACGCCGGGCTGGTCCTAACGTCATAAATGCGAAGGGACCTACGAGTAATCACTCAATTCTCAACGGCATCATCGCCGGTCCGAGAGATAAAGTCGTTTTATTTATCCATTGGAAGGAACTTGCACCCGATTTAGTGCTGCCGAGAGATACTGGAATGGATAGGAAGTTAACCGACTTTGAAGGGTTATCCATGACGCACCTGCAGACCGCCTCCTACCGCGGTACCGCCTTGGATTTTAGTGAGAATAACGTTCCCAATGCAACGTTAACCCTCCCGAAGCGGGATATCCAGTCTGTTTGTCAATTGATGCGTATTTTAATGGATACCATCGCCGTAAAAGGTAAACTCCAAGATTTACACCTTGACACCGATGGCGGAAATGAGTTAACATATCTCCAAGATGGTGTTGAAGGTTATAAACGGAAATTCCGATCTTTTGGCTTGGCACGGAGTGCGGATAGCAAGCAGGCGGTTAAAAAATAATTCTTCTCGTGTTAGGCATTTCCAAAAATTTATAGTACAGGACTTACGCAAATTTAGCACATTGGACGATATTTTTTGATTTTTAACCCCCTAAATCCCCCTTATCAGGGGGACTTACGAAGCAACTGCGTAAGTCCTATAGTAAAGACAATTTGCAAACTGTGCCAAAAATGAGGAATAAACTCTCCGCTTTAAAGTTTCATGATAAGATATTTATCGCATACGGCTTTGTTTTCCTCGTCATGTTTGGTGTTGTTTTTGGGAGCACCAGTTTCCTGATTCGACTCGCTTTTAAAAGGGAAATTGATGCCTATGTTGAGAAGCTTCGCGCCCAAATTTCAAACAATTACCAAGCTTTTCTCAACAAAGTTGAGAAGGATGTTCACGCGACAGCCGCTGACGAGAGGCTACTGAGCGTCATAGATAGAGAAGTTTCCTTAGCTTATCTACCCACGCCGGACTTTGATCTCTTCGAGTATGGCACTGCAGACGGTAAGCTTCTATACCCGAACCTGAAGACTGGAAGAAATTCACGCACATACAATTCGGTTGACCGCGAGGGAGGGCATATACAACTCAGAGATATTCCGCAACAGAGCGATTTGGGATTACAATTTGTGGTTCAAGTGACGGAATCGGGCGAATGGGGATTCGTTACAGGCGGCTACCGCTTGCAAACATGGCTGGAGACAAGGCAAACGAGTATTCAGTCAGACGAGCATCCGATCTTTCTTGTCGGAAAGCCGCAGACATCGGACACGGCAGGCTTCACTACTGAATCAGAGGTGATGGAATCGGAGAATTGGCTTCCATTGAATAATGCCGCCCGACACGTTCCACTTGACAATCGGTTTCAATTACTTTCCGGTTCGCGACTCCGACGAAAAGTTGTTTTAGATGGATCAGAAGAGACAGAAGGGAGTACTTATACCGCTTCTCGAATAACACCCTTCAACTCAGCCTTCGCGATAACCCGTGAGGCACCTCCTGTTGACCTAATCGTCGCATATTCGCATGCGCGCCAGATGAAATGGCAGCAGCAGCTTACACTTACACTGCTTTTAAGTGGTGTCGTTGGATTGGTATTGGTTTACCTCATTAGTTACATCATTAGCCGTCGCATCACCCGTCCTATTGCGACCCTACGTGAAGGGGTTAGCCACATCGCTGCTGGCAATCTCGATCATCGTGTTGTAATCCGATCACACAATGAGATAGGGCAGCTTGCGGAAGGGTTCAACCGGATGGCGCGAGACCTGAAGCTGGGTTTAGAGGAGCGTATGGCGGCAGAACGCGCAGCAACATGGCGAGATGTCGCACGGCAGGTGGCACATGAAATCAAAAACCCGCTTTTTCCGATCCGACTTTCTGTTGAAAACTTGCAACAGGCGAAATCTAAACCTGAGGTTTTCGAGCAGATATTTAGCGAATGTACGGACACTGTTATTGAGGAAGTTGATCGCATCGGAAAACTAATAGATGAATTCCATCAATTTGCGCGGATGCCGAAAACACAGAAAAAACCCAGCGAATTGAATGATATTGTGAAATCTATTCTGACGTTATACACTGGTGGACAGGCACCCGATTTCGGACAGGCGAACGACGTAACACCAGCAACTTCAGAATACAAGGACTCGGCACCGCCAGATTCTTCCGAAAAATTTTGGCTTGAAAACATTTCCAAAATTAAGGTTGAAACCGAGTTGGGACAGCTCCCACAACTGTTGCTTGACCCGGAGCAGATTGCACAGGCACTCGGCAACCTCCTGAAGAACGCGATTGAAGCAATGCCTGATGGTGGGACGCTTAAGGTGAAAACTTATTTCACGCTAAGTTCACCACAGGAAGATTCACAGCACAACGAAAGCAGGGAAGATGATGAGAAGATAAACACGGACACCCACGGCACGGTTTCACTGGAAATCCACGATACGGGTCACGGTATGTCCGATGAAACCATGGCGAATCTCTTTGTTCCGTATTACACAACTAAGTCAGAAACAGATGGGAGAGGGCTCGGAATACCAATTGTCAGACGGATTGTTGCCGAGCATGGTGCCGAGATTGATTTTCAAAGTACCGAGGGCGTAGGCACAACGGTCCGTATCCGTTTCTCAGATGACCCAAGTGAAGGTTCCGAAGAATTAACGCCAGAACCGGAAGAATTAACACCACTCATAGGTTTAAGACCTAAACTGGAAACAGAAGACCGGTCAGTAGACACTCAAGAGTGAACTTTAAACACAATGCGTTAGGACAAAAGATAATGGAAACTATTCTGATTGTAGACGACGAAAAAAATACGCTTAAGATGTTATCCCAAGGGCTCAAGATGCGCGGATATCAAGCACTTACAGCTGCGAGTGGTGAGGAAGCATTGAAACAGGCGATAAAAGCTGATGTTGACCTTGTGCTGTTGGATATCCGTATGGAAAACGGTATGGATGGAATCCAGACCCTTGTGAAACTCCGTGAACGCTATCCGGAATTAAACGTCGTGATGATGTCTGCACAGCAGGATATCGAAATCGCTGTTAAGACGATGGAGCTCGGCGCGAAACGGTATATCACGAAACCGATTGGTATCGATAAGCTTCTATCCAGTGTTCAGCCATTTTTAGAAATATCGCGCTTATCGCAAGAAAATGAGATTCTAAAGTCACAAATTCTCCCAACTGATGAGATGGTAGGTGAGAGTGCCGTTGTTTCGCACCTCCGCTCGCAGATTGAACGGGTCGCGGGAAGCAAACTCGGTGTTCTAATCTCTGGAGAAAATGGCACCGGCAAACAACTTGTTGCCAATGCCATCCATCGGCAGAGCAGCCGTGCCGCGAAAACCTTTATCCCACTCAACTGTGCCGCCTTGCCCGATGAACTCATTGAAAGTGAACTCTTTGGGCATGAACGCGGCGCATTCACTGGGGCAGATTCGAGAAGGCAGGGACGCTTTGAACTTGCAGATGGCGGAACCCTTTTTCTTGATGAAATTGGAGATATGAGCTTAAAGGCGCAAGCAAAGGTGCTCCGCGTCATTGAAACCGGCGAAGTCGAACGCCTCGGCGGCAATCAGATTCGGATAGTAGATGTACGGATTATCGCTGCAACTAACAAAAATCTATCTGAAGAGATTGAGAACGGACAGTTCCGACGGGATCTCTTCTATCGGCTGAATGTTGTGCCTATTAAGGTGCCACCTCTTCGGGAACGCGCAGAGGATATTCCGTTGTTAGTCCAGTACTTCGCCGAACGCCTGCAACTCAATATGGGGTCTACTCCCAAAGCTATTGATCCCGGTGCTTACGCCGTGTTTCAAAGTTACAACTGGCCCGGGAACATCCGAGAACTAAAGAACATCGTCGAACGCCTCCTTATTATGGTGAACAGAGATGTCGTCATGGCACCCGATGTTGCGGAGGCTCTATCCCTAATACCCCAATTGTCCTCGTCATCTCAACTCGCAGATAGTGCCGTGGATTTTGGTGCCTTACAGTCGCTGCCAAGTGTAGCACTCTACAAACCCGGGGCCGCCTTAAGTCAGATGATGGATACTGCAGAGGCGCAGTGCATTCTCACGGCTTTGGAAGAATTTAACTGGAACATCCGGCGTACAGCAGAGGCGTTAGAGGTTGAGCGAAGCAACTTGTACAAAAAGATGAACAAGTACGGTATTTCCCGTCCGGATTCCGAGGGATAAACTGATAGGTGTTTGGGCTAACGATGCTACAGAATAACATCATCAAAAACGGCGGAATGACTCGCCTTCAATTGCTTATTCTCATTGCCATAACTGTTGTGATTGGCGTACTCTCTTTTCCACCGTGGTTAGAACAGCGTAAGGTGGGCACGGCGGATATAGACGTTGAAACCGTTGCCGTTGCTATCAAGAAGTACTATAGGCACACGGGGAATTATCCGACAAGTTTGGACGCACTGGTGACAGATCCGGGTGTTGAAGGGTGGCGCGGAAATTATTTGGAATCTGTTCCTGAAACACCTTGGGGCGGTCGTTATGTCCTTCTTCCAGATAATTATAAGGTGGGAATAGCGAAAAATCACCCACGCGCCCCTGAAAAATATCGCATCGGCGGTGTCGCAGAAATTAGCAGAGTTTATCACGCCGACGCGCACCTCGGCGAGAAATATTGGTGGTAATCGGAGGAATAGTTGTCAGTCGTCAGTTGTCAGCTAAAGAGGGTTTTGTTACCCAACGCTTAACTGACAACTCTTACTGCGAGGCAAACCGATAACTGATAACTACTAATGATGGGCGTTTTTATTTTTCTGTTGGGTGCAGCAATCGGCAGTTTTCTCAATGTCTGTATCTACCGCATTCCTCGTTCAGATCTATCGATCCATTCGCCGCGCCGCTCTTTTTGCCCCCAATGTAGTAAACCGATAAGTTCTTACGACAATATCCCTATCCTGAGTTATCTGCTTTTACGGGGCAAGTGTCGGCACTGTCGCGCGACGATTTCCGTGCTATATCCGTTGGTTGAGCTTGCTACAGCGGGTCTGTTCCTCTTTCTATATTACCGTTTTGGGTTGACCCTTGAATTTCTGCTCGCGCTCGCTTTTATCACAATCCTAATTCCTATCTCCGTAATTGATGCACAGCACTATATTATTCCGAACGTTCTCATCGTGACAGGGTTGATTCTCGGTTTCGGTATTGTCTGTGCGATTGCGTATCAACGTGCCGATGTTTGGTATCTCCTGATACGCCTCATCGGTGCTGTTGCTGGTGGTATGGCATTGTGGTTGGTTGCGGTGATTGGAAGCGCAGTCTTACGTAAAACAGCGATGGGCGGTGGAGACATCAAACTGATGGCACTCAACGGATTGTTCCTCGGCGCGTGGCCCGAACTGGTGATGGTGATCGCGTTCTCTGCTCTGAGTGGCGCGATTGTGGGGACCACACTCATTGTCTCTGGCGTGAAAAGTCGGGAGAGCCCTATTCCATACGGTCCGTTCCTTGCGGGTGCTGCTGTGATTGTCCTTTTATGGGGAGATAACCTTTGGCATCTGTACTTGCAGTCCGTTGGGTGGAATTGAACATGGTAGCAGGCACACTCCGTATGCCGTCAGCCATGAAAGTATGTAGTAGCAGGTGTCCTCATGAAGATTAATAATTTAGTCGGGTAATGTGGTTATTGATTGTCTGAATCAGGATTCTCAGGATTAAAGGATTGACAGGATGAACGGCACTTCTTGATTAACAACCGTCTTTTACAGAATTACCGAGATATTTGTGGAGAAGATATGAAGACCTTTTGCATAATCACTTGTCTACTGATATTAGTCTTGGGCCAGCAGGTTGTGTATGCACAACAGCCACTTGCGCAACAGGCATTCGCTATTTTTGAACAACACTGTCTTGATTGTCATGGTGAATTTGGTTCGTATAGCGATGTGCTTACTATTAAGCATAAAGATTTAATCGAGGACCGCGCTGTCATTCCCGGACAACCCGATGCCTCCGAACTCTATCTGCGCCTGCTCGGTGACACGGACAGAGGTGCACAGATGCCATTGGGACAAGAGCCGTTGGATTCTGAGGAAATCGCGACGATCCGCCGCTGGATTGAAGCGGGTGCGCCAGACTGGGAGGCAATTCTCAAACCCAAACGCCGTTTTATCACGACCGAGGCGATGCTGAAAACTATCCACACCCATGTGACATCGCTCACTGCTTTTGACCGTTCCTTCGCACGCTATTTTACACTGATGCATCTCTACAACGCTGGCGCGAGCGATGATAACCTCCGTGCCTATCGGAATGCCTTATCAAAATTGGTTAACAGCCTCTCTTGGGGTGCCGAGGTCATCAAGCCAACATCAATTGATCGCGAAGAGACAATCTTTTACATTGACCTACGGCACTACGAGTGGGACATCAAAAGCGATAAGTGGTATAAGATTGAGCAGGCGTATCCCTACGGTGTGCAGTTAAAATCGTCCACGTATACAACGTTATGCCAAGAAACGGACTGTGAGTTGCCATTCGTCCGCGCCGACTGGTTCATCGCCACCGCTTCCCTACCGCCGCTCTACCACGAGATTCTTGATCTACCGAAAACAGATATGGCATTAGAGACACGACTTGAGGTGGATGTCGCAGGAAACTTAAAGAATGCACCGGGCGTTCGCGTCTGGCGAGCAGGTTTTAACGAGTCTGGTGTGTCAGTCAACAACCGCGTCGTAGAACGCCATAGGTCCCGATATGGCGCGTATTGGAAGTCCTACGACTTTGCGGGGAATGTTGGCACACAGAATATCTTCACACATCCGCTTAATTTCACCCATGATGGTGGTGAGATTATCTTCAACCTTCCGAACGGATTGCAGGCATACTACCTCTCCACGGCGAAAGGTGAGCGGCTTGATGAGGCACCGATTAACATTGTCTCAAACGCTGGGGCGCGGGATCCTGTTGTCCGTAATGGTCTCTCTTGCATGGGCTGCCACACAGAGGGGATGAAGACGTTTGCAGATCAAGTACGTTCGGTGATTGAACAGAACCTTAACCCGTCTTATGATAAAGCGCAGGCGTTACGCCTCTATGTGGAGAAATTAGAGATGGATAGCCTTATCAGCGAGGATATTGCGCGTTATCGGCAGGCGATTGAAGCGGCTGGTGGTGTCTTCGGCGGAATCGAACCAATACAGCAACTCGTCAAGCAATTTGACGGACCGCTTGATGCATCACATGCTGCTGCAGAAGTAGGATTAGAATCTGCCCATTTCCTCCAGAAAATTCGTGAAAATAGCACACTGCAGAATGCCGGTTTATTGGTGTTAGGTGTTGAGAATGGGAGTGTTAAGCGGGATGCTTGGGAATCACAGTTTGCGGAAGTGGTTTCTGCGCTGCAATCACGAGTTGATAAACCTGAACGTACTGTACCGGACGAAGCACCCGATCTGATTAGAAATCCGGTTGTTCCGCCCCAATACAAGGCCCAAGTGAAACCTAATTATCCGAAGGAGGCTCAGCAAGCACGAAAGGAAGGCACAGTTATTTTACAAGCAACTATTGATGTGAATGGGATACCACAAGACTTTGTATCATCCACAAATCTTGGATTCGGGCTTGAGGAGGCGGCAATTGAGGCGTTAAAGACAACCACTTTTCACCCGGCTATGAAAGGTGGAAAACCGGTGAGTTTGAAGGTTGAGATACCCTTTGAATTTAAGCTAGATCCGTCCTACGCCAACATGGTCCTGATTCCCGCAGGTGAATTCCAAATGGGAAACAACCAGGGTGATGACGATGAAAAACCAGTACATACTGTCTATGTTGATGCATTCTATATGGACAAATATGAGGTCACGAATGCACAATACAAAGTGTTCGTTGATACCAACCTACAGTGGCAGAAAGATCAGATTTCACGCGCATACCATGACGGCAATTACCTGAAACATTGGAATGGAAACAATTATCCGGAGAGTGAGGGCAATCACCCGATTGTCTACGTAAGTTGGTATGCAGCAATGGCGTATGCGAAATGGGCAGACAAGCGTTTACCGACAGAAGCAGAATGGGAGAAAGCAGGTCGCGGCGACTTGGTTGGTAAACAGTACACTTGGGGAAATTTTTTTGATTATAGAAAGGAAAACTTCGGCGCGACAGTTAGTAGGACTATCGCTGTTGGGACGTACCCTGCGAACGGATATGGTTTATATGACATGGCAGCCAACGTTTCGGAATGGTGTTTTGATCAGTATGACGGTGATTTTTATCGGTATTCCGCTCGCCGGAATCCGATTTCAGGTGAGTCTGTAACAAAAGTGATCAATACATTTATGAATGTTAATAAGTCCCGCGTGTTGCGCGGCGGTTCCTGGTTCAGTGCTGAACGGAGCGTGCGGGTCTCCAACCGCGGTAGTGCTACGCCGGCGAGCACGAGTCCCCTCATCGGATTTCGTTGTGCAAGGGCTGTGACGCAGTAAATCTTTTGTCAAATTCGGTTAATATTCTTTGGTAAAATGTGTTATCATTAACTCCAAGATAAATCTGTTTTTGGGAGGAAAGCAAATGAGCAAACAGAGTCAGTCCGATCTCAAAAACGCTCCATGCACAGTTGAGGATATTATCCGCACGATAGAGGAAAAAACCGCAGATGGCGACTATATCTTCCGTGGGGAATCTCAATGCCATGAGAAAATTTCCTCAAATCTCTACCGAAAACTTGAAAAAACTGGGTTGTTAGAGCTTGATGTAGAGACCGTTCAAAATATGGAATTAGAGTATGCTAAGAGGTACAGGTATACCCCGGAAACGGACGAGTTTAAAATTCTCACCGAAATCCAACACTTCGGTGGAAAAACCAACCTGTTAGACTTTACGACTTACTACCCTATTGCTCTCTTTTTTGCTTGTAATAGTTTCCCTTTTAAAGATGGTAAGATTATCTTGCAAAGCAGAAATGGAAAAATAAATGACTGGATTATAGAACCTTGTGATCCAGATCCAGAAAGTCGCGTCGGGAAGCAAATGAGCATATTCGTTAGATCTCCCAAGGGTTTTATTGAAGCTGATAAAGAGGTCATTATTCCGAAAGTCCTCAAAAAGTGCATGCTGGAGTATCTGGAAAAAGAATTCGGCATCTCTCCGGAAACTATTTACCCTGATCTCCATGGATTTGTTAGCAGTCAGGAAGATCGCTGGGATATCTATGAGGAGATCAGCAAAGGTAATGATCATCTGGAGAGTGGACAAGAAGCAGAGAAGCATGGGAAAAAAATCAAAAATTACCAAAAGGCAGTTGAGCATTTTACCAACGCGATAGATAATGCGATCCAATTAGATGAAGGGTTTGCTGATGCTTATGAGGGTCGCGGTAGTGCTTACCTGTTTATAGGCGAACTTGACGGTTCTAATGAAAATCTTGAGAATACCATTGAGGATTTTACAGAGGCAATAAAATACAAATCAAATAACGCTGCTGCCTATAACAATCGGGGACGTGCCTACTTCGCTAAAGGCGAACTTGAGAATGCCATCGCTGATTTTAGCAAGGCGATAGAATTGATGCCAGGGTTTCCAGAAGCCTATCACTACCGAGGTTTGGCTTGCTTCCTCAAAGGGAATTTTGACGATGCTATTGCTGATTTGAATGAGGTAATCTGTCTAAATCCTGATGATGCGGTAGCCTATCACCGGCGAGGTATTGTTTACCTCAGAAAAGGGAATTTTGACAGTGCTATTCTTGACTTAAACAAGGCAATAAAGATGAATCCTAATGATGATTTAGTTTACTACTCTCGCGGTGAAACGTGGTTACATTTAAAAGAATGGGATAAAGCCAAGATTGATCTGACAACTGCCAAAAAAAAAGGGGTGGATATCACCGCGGTGTTTCATAACTCTTACAGAGACATTGCGATGTTTGAGCGGAGAAATGACGTTAAAGTGCCGAAAGACATTGTTGCGATGTTGACGCAATACTCAGTAAACAGTTTTACCACAACACAGAAAATTTTGACTGCCGAGGGTAAATACCAAGAATCTCATGCGGTGTTGGAACTGCTGGAGAAATTTCGCAATGCTGGCAAACCGTTGAGTGAATATCTCCACGGAATATCTTCTCGTGGCATCACGACAGGGTGCAATAAAGCATTTATCGTGGAGTGCTCCACGCGGAATGCTCTCATTGCGGAACACCCGTCATCTGCTGATGTGTTGAAGCCGTTTCTGATGGCGCGCGATATCCAACGTTGGCGAGTGAAACCGATAGACGAGTCGCGGAGAGAGGCACAAGACAAGTGGCTAATCTTTGCGCACCGAGGAATAGACATCAACGCGTATCCAGCAATCAAGAAACACTTGGGAGGGTACCGGGACGCGCTGGAAAAGAGATCAGGGAAACAGGAATGGTATGAACTCCAAGTGGCTCCAACGGATACGACTCGGTTCATACAACCGAAATGTATCTATGCAGATATGGCGAGTGAAACCGCGTTTGCTTTTGATGATGAAGGCTATTATGTAGGCAGCCCTGCCTCTCTGCTGCCCACGAGTGAGCTGTGGCTTCTCGGTGTGTTGAATACCAGAGCTGTTTCATGGTTCTACGCGCGGACGGCTCCACAGGTTCGGGGTCCGTTTTTAAAATTCGTGCCTAGGTATGTCTCACAAATTCCGATCCCGGATATGGAATCGGAGCAGCGGGCACTCATTCACAAAATCGTTGAATATATTCTTTATCTCAAGAAGCAGCCTACGGTAAACAGTAGAGATTTAAAATACGCCCGCGACAGTGTGATGCTCGGATATTTTGAGCGAATAATTGATGGCATGGTCTATGAGTCCTATCTGCCAGATGAACTTCATAAAGGTCGCAAACACTTCTTCCAGCCGCTGTTGGATGAACAGTTACCACCGCTTGAAGAGATTCAAGGTGATAAAATGTCCGCGTGCCGGAACATTTTTGAGCGATTATATGAAAAGACGCATCCGGTTGCGGTCAATCTATTCTTTTTGGATAGTGTCAAACCTATTCGTATCATTGAGAGTAAGGCATGAGAATTACCAAAATTGAGATTAAAAACTTTAGAGCCTTTTACGGGGCGTATCAGATTGATCTGCACAAGGCAGGAAAGAATCTGCTTGTTTACGGCGAAAACGGTAGTGGAAAAACTTCGTTATATCAGGCATTGAAAAGATTTCTGGAATCCAGCGAGGGAAGGCACCAATTTAAACCGCACCAAAACATCTTCAATTCGGATGAGGGATATATCAAACTGCACTTCCGGGCTGATGCCCAGTCCAAACAGGACGTTTATGAATGGTCGGAGACCGTTAAACCTATACTCCGCACTTCTAATTTCGGATTTTTGGTATTTATTTTTTAAACCCACGTGGTTCCAACGTTCAACAAGCAATTTCAGGTGGATCAGAGAAGATATACGTGCGAAATGAAATCTTATTTACCATCTCTAAATTTTATTTATACTGTTTGGATCCTTTCGTGACGTGGGTTTGTCTAAAAATACCAAAATGTGTCAAAACAAGTGCGGAGTGTAGGGTTAAAGATGAAACGAATCACCCGTTGATTATTGAAGCGTCAAAGGCAAAAGGTTTTCTTGATTACAAGGATCTGCTGGAAACGCACTATGTCCATCGCGAAGAAGAAAACGTGAATGTCTTCCGGTTGTTAGTGGAGAGCCTTCTTGCGAACACTATTAATCGATTGACAGGTGAAAGTCTTGGCAGTGAATGGGAAGTAATTCGACAAACACCGCCTCCTCGCAGAAATGCAACGGAGCGGATTGAGAGACTTGAATCACAGATCGAAGCCTTCAACAACGGGTTAGAGCTTAGATTGAGCGAACTGATAACGAAAGCATCTGAAATTCTCCGTAAGTTTGGACACAATGTTGCACTTAATCTTGATTTTAAAAACATCGTCTACAACCGTGAAAACAAGACACTTGATAATCAGGAGATTCTCTTAAGGGTTACGTTCTTTGACAGAGACATCCCAGCGCATCACCAATTCTTGAACGAGGCAAAGTTGTCTGCGATTGCTATCGCTATCTACTTTTCATCAATTCTGCTCCAGCCGGTCAGTACGCTGAAAATCCTCGCGCTGGATGATGTACTCATCGGTTTGGACATGTCAAACCGTCTGCCGGTTCTCGACGTTCTGGAGGAGTATTTTTCAGATTACCAAATCTTTTTGACGACTTACGATAAGGCGTGGTACGAGATCGTCAAACAGCGGACATCCCACGGGGGGAAGTGGAAAGCCGTTGAATTCTATTTCCGGCAGACCGATGAATATGAAATCCCGGTCTATGCGGAAGATAAAGCATACCTTGAAAAGGCAAAGGAATATCTTGATGCGAACGATTACAAAGCCTGTGCAATTTACCTACGTACCGCTTTTGAGATAATGGTTGAGGAATTTTGTGATGCTAAACGTCTGCCAGTTAGATACCGCCGAAGTCGAGATAAACTGGACAGTCAGGATTTCTGGGATCCGATAAAAGTTGAAAATCGGAAGTCTGGCTTTTTAGATCCGCCGCTTATTAGAGATATTGAATTGTATCGAACCCGTATCCTAAACCCGCTTAGCCATACTACCATTGCGAACATACCCAAGAAAGAAATTGAGGATGCCATTGAAGCGGTGGAGCGCCTTAAGACTGCGTTGGCGTAGGGCCGATTCTACCCAATGCACCGCATAGTCCCGATGAACATAACAACACCTAATCAAAAAACCACACCTTGCAATTAACCCTCCAATAGAGTATAATTCAATTCTATAAGGAGGACCTAACCTATGGATGTTAAAGACGCTATTCTTACACGGCGCACGATTTTTAAATTCAAACCGGAACCGGTGCCGAACGATGTTATCGAACAGGTTTTCAGCTTCGGGATATGGGCACCCAATCATCATGTCACGGAGCCGTGGCGTTTTACCGTGATTGGCGGGGAGACGAAGTTGATCCTCGCAGATCGCTATCGAGAGATTAAGATAGAGGACACACCCGACCACGTTGACGCAGAAAATCTCGCCAAAATCGGTGAACTGGCTTACGAGAAGTTCATGTCTAAGCCGACGATCATTGCTGTTTCGTGCATACAAGAAGGCGACGAACAACGCCGACGTGAGGACTATGCCGCCGCCTGTTGTGCTATGCAGAACGTCCAACTCGCGGCGTGGGATACTGGAGTCGGTATGCAGTGGAGCACCGGCAGAATCACGATGGAAGAACAGACGTATCAGTTGTTAGGGATTGATTCCTCACAAGAGTACATCATCGGTTTCTTCTACACCGGCTACCCCGCTGACATCACCGAACCGAAAAGGCAACCGGCAGGTGAGTTTATACGTTGGGTAGCGTAAAAGCGGTCAGCCATCAGCAGTCAGCAGTCAGAGAAATAGCAGAATGAAGCCGATAGTTGATAGCCGCTACACCGATAGTCGGTATGCTGCTTTTGCGTTTTGCCAAAAGTACTTTGCCTTGACTGCATCACCTTTCGCACTGAAGTAGTCATTCACAATCTGTTGCACGACTTTATACGGTGCGAAGCGTTCCGATACGGGCCAGTTGCTTCCGTAGATGAGCCTATCCTCGCCAAACGCGTCCCATAGGACATCAATCGTTGGGGTATAGTAGGCGACATCTGTCGGTGCGGGAGTTTGCCCTGTGTGTTCTGCTAATCCTGAGACCTTGCAGTAAATGTTCGGATAGCGCGCCACTTCACGGATGGCGGAAACCCATCCCGCGTCGGGTGGCTCTTCTGATATGCGTACACCCGCAATATGGTTGATGACGATGTGGATCTCCGGTGTATGTTCGACCAGTGTCGGCAGCGTTGATAGCATATCGGGATTAATCAGCAGATCTAAAGTAAGTTCTTTCGCTGCTAACTTCTCAATATTTGCCATAAAGGTAGTGTCACCTATTGACTGTAAATGTCCGCCGCCGAGGCGTATCCCGCGGAAAAGTGGATTCGCAGAGAATCGGTTCAGGTTATCTTCAAAATCGTCTGTCGGTTCTAAATGTCCAACGAAACCAACAATAAATGGTTCATCAGCGGCGAGGTCGAGAATCCACTGGTTATCTTCAAGCCATTTGCTCGCCTCAACGACGACGGTCCCGGTCGCACCTTCGGGTACCGCGAGGGCTTTGAAATCTTCTGGCATAACCTGTCGGTAAAGGACCTTATCATTGGGATTCGGCCACGGTACACCTTCAGGTCGTGTTGGATCGTAGAAATGCGTATGTGTATCAATAATCATAAATATCTCTCCATATTATTTATTTTTCTTCTGTTTACGGGTTGTAGTCTGGATCCAGAGCAGCAAAAGAAACGCGAGCTGCAACGTGATGCCTTAAAACTGAGAATGGGGCAGGCACTCAACCCGACAGATGCGGAAGGGCATCTTGAACTCGGTAAAACCTATCGTGAATTGGGTGAATCTGAGAAAGCGATAGAATCATTTCAAAACGCCATTGCACTTGATGACAAACACGAGCACGCCTATAACAACCTCGGTTTGGTTTATACCGACCTCCGTTTATATGTGCTTGCGATTGAGATGTTCCAAGCTGCGCTTGAGTTGTCACCCGGAAACCCCGCCTTCAACAATAATCTCGGCTATGCTTACAATATGACAGACCAGTTTGAGGATGCACTCGCCGCCTACCGCAGCGCAATTGAGTCGGATCCTACCTTTGTTGATGCCTGTTACAACCTCGCCGATGCCTACCTCAACCGCGATATGTATCAGGAGGCTATTCAGTCCTATGAGGCGGCACTCGAAATCGGAGAGGGTGACGCTGATGCCTATTTTAATCTCGGTCTCGCTTACGAAGAAAACGAGCAGTTCCTCAGCGCGATCCAATCCTACGAAAAAGGGTTATCGCTTGATGACAGCGATGTTGAGGCTTATTATCGCCTCGCGCAGGCATACAAAAAAAATGGCGATCTGCTCATGATGCGTCGCTATCTGGAGACGTTTTTGGAACGGGCAGAAGGGCTTCCCCATCTTGAAGAAGAGGTTCGCACTGCGGAGCAGCTGTTTGATCGATAGCGTTCTTTCTCAAAATCAGAAAATATTCTGATTTCATCCCGTCTGGATTCTTATTCTTCCGTGCACCGAAAAGTTGACGCGTTTTAATCCTATCCTCATACACCTTTTCAAACCCGAACCCGCGTTCCGTAAAATACTCCGCCAATATTCGCCATATTTCGACAGTTATGCCATCAATACGTGGATTACCGACGAAGATGCAGGCAGCTGCGTTTGGCTTTAATTGATTCATCGCATTTTCAAGGGCATTGACGGTATGACAAAAATAGGAATCGAGCCGTTTTCGGAGGTCATCCCGAGTGAGCGTTTCCCTAATTTTATCCAATGTTTCGGTCTGAATTACCCGATCTGCCTTCCGATACGGGATTTCAAGCCGTGATAATTCTTTAACCTCTTCCTCGGTGTGTCCTAACCAAAACAGATCCATCTTCGTGGATCGGATATATTCCTGCGCTTGGAGGTATGGCGGCGATGTTATGAGGGCATCACATGCTCGCGGCACAGCGACATAGGACGAATCGACACCGCCTTGCCAGTTTATTTCGGGAGCAATTTCGTTCTGATGCTGCTGTGTATACATCACGAAGTCGTTGAGACTTCTTAACGTTTTCAGGGAGAGACTGTGAACCATCTCGTCTAACTGTTCTTTCCAATTCTCCTGAAGCAACTCCTCTATAGCCTGTAACTTACGTTTGGATCTTGCAAGTTTAGGGGTTCTATCCTCGGTATAGGAGAAACGTTTGCCCGCCTTCAATAACGCTGCTTTAATAATGGCGGAATAGATCTCGCAGTCCGTATTGTTGATGAAACCCCAGTATCGCGATAGCACTTCTAAGATTTCAGGTGCGTACCAGTAGGCAGCATTCGACCACGAAGGTGTGAACCGGTGGTTACTCTCTCGCATCGCCTCTAAAAGTTTATACAAATCCGCTTCCTGCAATCTCTCTTTGCCTCTGTAAACCTTGAGTGGCATAATGTGATTCAGGAGTAGGTTGAGATCAAGTAAAACAGCATTGCGTTTGCACAGATACGCCTCAACCCCTACCGTTCCTGAACCTGCAAATGGATCAATAATCCAATCCCCTTCTTTTGTATAGGTGTTTATCGCATATCTAACAATTTGCGGAATGAATTTCGCTGGATAGGCGAAAATAGCGTGTGTCAGATAGCCGGTATCGTCGATCTCAGGGACTAACTCCCGGAATGAAACCAGTTCTGCACCGTCAGAGGTCGTTTCCTCTTTTGAATCTTCAAATTCGTTATCTATGGGAAAAAGGGTGAATTGTGCTTCCAGATTTTGGTGTTTCATAAGCCTCTACGAGGTCTGTAGAGCAAATTTGACGCGCAAACATATCAAAAGGTTATTGCGATACTTCCACTTCTTTCGCGCCTTCAATCTCTTCCTCTGTTAGCTGGAAGTCAAACACCTCTTCTCCTGCTTCAACTGCTCCTGTTTCCGTGTCCGGTGTTGCGGCTCCTTGGATTTCCTCTGTGGGTTGCGCTGTTTCCTGTACGGTGGCTTCTGTTGTTTCGAGTTTCTTTGCGCTGCCACCGAGGATCGTCAAGACCACAATTGCCGTAACGCTGACACTCGTGACCGTCAACGCAATTGGGCGTTTCCAGAGAACAGCGCGCTCGCTTCTGTCTAAGAACGGGAGGAATAACAATAGCAGCATGCCGACCGTCGGAATTACAAACGTTCCGATAACTTCAAAGGGACCTTGGAAATACTTCAGGAGTTGGAACAAGAACAGGAAGTACCACTCTGGACGCGGATCGTAATCCGCATTCGTCGGGTCAGCAACATCTTCGAGCGGAACGGGGGCAAACAGCGCAACAACTGCAAGTATGACAAAAAGGATCAGTATGCCAACAACATCTTCAAATACCTGATGCGGATAGAACGGTTTTCCGGTTTTCATCTCCTCTGGTGTGTTCTTTGGCGTACCTGAAGAACCGTAATATCGGACAAAGAAAAGATGCACACCCACCAAACCGAAGACTAACCACGGTAGCCAGATTGTGTGGAGCGCGTAAAATCTCGACAACGTCACCGCGCCTATTTCCGCACCACCGCGCATCACCTTGGCGACAAAATCGCCTAATACAGGTGCAGTGCTGGAGATTTCCACACTCACGACCGTTGCCCAATACGCCTTTTCATCCCACGGCAGCAGGTAACCTGTGAATCCGAAACCGAGTACAATTAAGAGGAGTAGAACGCCGAAGATCCAAGTGAGTTCACGCGGGGCTTTGTATGAACTGTAGAGCACGACCCGGAGCAGATGCAGGACAACGATGATGACCATCGCGCTTGCACCCCAGTGGTGCAAGCCACGTACGAACGCGCCAAACGGGACCTCTTGGCTGATATAGGTTACGGCGTTATGTGCGTGTTCGGGTGAAGGTGAATAGTAGAGCGCGAGAAACGCACCTGTTGCCGCTTGCAGTAGCAGCAGAAACATCGCTAAACTGCCGAATGAGAAAAGCAGATTGATATGTTTCGGCAACGGTTTGCGCAAGTGCGCGGAGAACGTCTCTAACGGGAGGCGTTCGTTGAGAAATTGCCTCACCTACGTCTCCTTTACGTATAGGATGCCTGCTTCTACTTTGACTTCAAGTTTCTGCAACGGTTCCGGCGGCGGACCCGCGATAACGGCTCCAGTCTTATCGAATATCGCGCCGTGACAGGGACACAAGAAGGATTCCTTCTTCCCATCCCACCGAACGAGGCAACCGAGATGTGAACAGGTGCGCGAAAAGACGTTCCACTCCCCATTGCCAGCGTCGGTCACGTAGACCGAACGCTTCTTTGTCGCTTGAACCCAGCCATCTTTTGCAGTGAAGGTATAGTCCACCTTTTTAAACCGACTATTTTTCAGTCGGTCGGCGAGGCCTAAATCGACCCATTTCGATTCCCCTTTTTTGAAAGCGGGTGAGATCGCAAAACCGATGAGCGGAATGCCGGCAGCGAGGCTTAGCACGCCACCGATAAAAGCAGTCGCAATTTCTAAAAATGAACGTCTACCCCTCTTCTCCATCCATTTTCTCCTTCTTCAGTTATCAGAGGAAAAGTTGTAATACCAATTCTGATTGACGATTTCTCTTAAAAGGGTCTACTGTTTTTGGTTATGCCCGGTGCGGTTAGGAAACCGCACCTACCGGGTCTAGCGGACGGTGTGGTTAATGCGATATAAACTTTTAGAAATGGTATTATACCAAATTAGCTTGATTAGAAGTCTTTTGATCAAGTCAGCATTGCGAGGCACAGGGACCTCGCACTACAAATGGGGCTAATTGGGTATTAGTTATCAAAAGAGCGTTCTGATCTGCATCAGATCCCTCTTACAATAACCGAATACCATTCCTCCGATAACTGAAAACTATAGATTATCGTTTCCGCGTTTGCCCTTCAAACGGCGCACGCAGATCGTAACGTCCCTCTTCAAGAACCGGTAGCGTGCCGTCGTTCACCATGAGTTCGAGTGGCAATTCTTTCGTTTCCATCGGCATGTTAACGACATCCTTGATACGCAAAGATTCATAGATAGCCAACATAATTTCAAGCGTGTAGCGAGCTTGCACAGCACTGCCGCGATGGTCAGAGATGTCTCCCTCGATCCACTCAACGAGTTCCTGATATTGGTTCTTAGGCTCTGGCGGCGGTGTAATGGTTTGCCACCCCTGCGCGTCTCCGTTTTGGAGGAGAAGTGTTCCATCAGGTCCGTTGCGAATTTGTCCCTCAGTACCAGCGATTTTGGGCATTGAGACAGGGGGTTCCGGCAAGTCGCCTTCATAGATCCCCCGTGCGCCACCTTCAAAGCAGACTAACCCCATACAGAGGTCTTCACAAATCGTGCGGCGTTCCCACCGGTCCGTAATCCGAGATGTCTGTCCAATTACCCACAAAGTTTCGGGATCGGACAAAGTAAATCGCCAACCGTCGATTGCGTGTGTGCCTGTATTCAATAGCCCCGCATGCTTTTTCGCGCTGTGGTGGAGGGTTGTGGGGTCTCCAATCGCCCCTGCAGCGACGAGCCTGCGTGCTTCTATATTTGCTGCGGCATATCTGCCTTGGTGCCCGATGATAAGTTTGACATCGTTCTCGTTGCAAGCGGCAAGCATAGCGTCGGCTTGCCCGAGTGAGGCAGCCATCGGTTTCTCACCGATAATCCCTTTTACACCTGCCTTCGCTGCCGCGACAGTGGCTTCCGCCCGCGGTCCCTGCCATGTCGTAATACTGACGATATCCAAGTCCTCTTTTGCCAACATTTCATCAACGTCGGTGTAGATAGCGGGGACATCGTACTCATCCGAAACCCGTTGCGCTGCTTCTTCAAAAATGTCCATCGCTGCTACGACTTCCGCCCTGGGATGATTGCTCCATGTTCTGGAATGGGATCTGCCCATTCCACCGCAGCCGATGATTCCGACGCGGTATGTCTGATTTGCCATCTATTAGTCTCCTTATTTTGGCGTTCAAACAAACTCCTAAAATCGTGTTGACTATTCTATCACCTCAGTTTATTTTTGTCAAATTTTTCCGCCAATCACCTCTATCGTTTTCCTTGACAAACCTCTTGAAACGTTGCAAACTATAGAAAGCGTTATAGACTTGTAGACTACGACGAAAGAGAGGATTATCAAATGGCTGATTATGAAGATAAAGGTTCCGAAATTCGGGTGACAAACCTTGAGGCTTACCCGATGGGTGTGAAAGCCTACGTCAAGATTGAAACCAATATGGGTGTCACAGGTTGGGGTGAGATCAACAATATGGAGACGACTGTCACCTGTGCGTTAGCGCGCTCTTTGTCTGAAATGATTATTGGTGAGAACCCGACGCGGATTGAGCATCACTGGCAGCGACTGTTCCGTGCGCATCGCAATATTCGAGGTGGGGGATTGATGGTCCATACCATCTCCGCTATTGATATGGCATTGTGGGATATTGCCGGGAAACTCTGGGGAGTGCCGGTCTATCGCTTACTTGGGGGTCCCTGCCGCGATAAAATTTGGAAATATCCGAGCCCAAAGGCGATAAAGACGGGACCGGGAGGTTCCAAAGCGTTTGCTGGCACTCCTGATGAGATTGCTGATATGGTGAAGCGAGTGCGAGATGCGCGGGAGAAAGTCGGTTCCGATGGCGCGGTGATGTTTGATGCGCATAGCTGCTTGCCGCCACCTATTCTTAAGCAGTTTGCGGGTTATCTGCAGCCCGATGACCTGCTCTTCTTAGAAGAGGCATGGGTTCCGGGCAATATTGAAGTGATGCGAAAAATCCGAGAGTCCGTCCCCGTACCGCTCGCGACAGGAGAACGCGACCGCACAATATGGGAGGTTCGCGAAATCCTTGAGGCACAAGTGATAGACATCCTGCAGCCCGATTGTGGACACGGTGGCGGCATCACGCAGGTCAAAAAAGTCGCTGCGCTTGCGGAGGCGCATCACGTACCGATCGCCCCGCACTGCACGATGTCCTACCTCGGTCTCACCGCAAGTTTTCATCTATCGGCTGCTGTGCCGTTTTTCCTGATACACGAGGGCTATGAGAATGTCCTTCCTGCCGGCGTTGCCCACAAGACGTGGGAGATGGACGCAGAAGGCTACGTTTCGCTGCCTGAAGGACCCGGTTTAGGTGTTGAGGTAGATGAGGCTAAAGTTATTGAAGTCGGACAGGAACAGGGCAGACGCTTCACATGGCCCAACAGTCGATTGGCAGATGGATCCATTGCCGATTATTAGAAGCGTAAACGCTCTTCCTTTGCTGGCGAGGTTTTGCGGCGTACGCGCCCAAAACCTCGCCAGCGAAAGAGGGATAAGTCTTGTTGGTTTAGATGTTATACCAAATTAACTTGATTAGAAGTCTTTTGATCAAGTCAGCATTGCGAGGCACAGGGACCTCGCACTACAAATGGGGTTAATTTGGTATTATTCGATCCATTGCATTGTTTCTCGAAGTTTTTCCTTCGCCTCCGCGTAGTCTCGGCGTGCCTGATAAAAGATACGTTGTGCCTCGGTAAATTGTGCTTGTGTTTGAAACGCGTCGTTGTAAGTCAGACTTTGATAACCCGGTATATCAACCGTGACCTCATCAAGCACCCGTTCTATTGTCCGTAAATGTTGCCCACGGATTTCCACGCGTTTTTCTTCGATCTCCACCCGTTCTTTCGCATTCGCCACGGCGCGGTAGTCACGCCGCACCTCTACACGGATCGACTTTACTTTTTCGACGTACACCAACTGCAGCCGCTCCAGTTCTGCAAGTTCTACAGAACGGAGGTTGTCGGTTTTTTTGCCATCATATAACGGGATATTGAGGTTGAAGCGGACCTCCCAACCGTCTTGTGTGCGAGGATTCGTCTCAAAAATACTCGACGCATCTCGTTCCCTGTCAAATATCACTGGATCATAGAGTGCCTTTGCGTCCCAAGTCCTGTTCTGTTGGTGTTGTTCCAGAAGTACGTGAAGATCCTTGTAACGTGCTTCGGCGGAGAGTTCGGGAAACCGGTTCCAGATTGTCTCTGCGGCGAGACGTTCCTGACGCACAATATCACCTTGTAAATCGCGCAAGTCGAGACTGTTTGTAAGTGCGAGTTCGACGGCGGCATCAAGTGTTATGTCATCATCAGGGAGCGGTTGTGAAAGAACCACTTGTGCGAGTGGATCAAGTCCAGTGAGACTGATGAGTTCAGCAGTGTCCACATCAAGCCGGCGTTGGAGTTCGTTGAGTGCAAGCTGCTGTTCCGACAGCTCGAGTTCCGTATTGAGGCGGCTGAGAAAAGGGATCCGTTTTTTTTCTTGCTTGCTTTGCATGCCTTTCAATTTTTTCTGCAGTTCCACCTCAATTGCACGGCGTTGCTGAATCTCTTCTTGCGTAAGGATGATATTATGCCAGAGATTCCGGAGGGTGTAAATGCTCTCCTTTTTTGCGCGTTCATATTCAATCTCTGCCTTGCGTACCTCTTCCTGCGCTGCGTCAAGTCCTGCAGGGATTTCGCCGAATTGTGTAAGAAGGACGCTCATTTGTGCGCGGGTGAGATAGTCTCTCTCGTCGATATCGCCATCTTTTTGACGTTGATATTCGCTGGTGAGGCCTACCTGTGGCAGGTACACGGCTTTGGATACACGGAGGTTCGCCTTGGCGCGTTCTACCACCTTTTCCGCTTTTCTCACTGTCTCATTGTTCTGTAAGGCGAGTTCTATTGCGCGTGCGGATTGAAGCGAGATAAGCCGCTGTGCTGAAACGGCACCCGCGACACTAAAGAGTATACAGACCGCAAGTGTCGTCAACCTTTTGTTCATTTCAATCTCCATAAATCTTGGGAATAGCCATCAGTCTGTCGGCTATCAGCAAAGAGGTTTTGGTTAATCTAACACCCTCTTGCTGACCGCTGTGAGGGAGCGAAGCATCTGCCTTGATTGCTGATTGCTAATACGCCGACAACTGACAGTCATGTTTAGCGTCGACTAATGCGGATTGTGACGATGACGATCGCAATCATGAGGAGTATCAATGCTCCAAA
Organism: Candidatus Poribacteria bacterium; assembly: GCA_965246985.1. Classification (GTDB taxonomy): domain Bacteria; phylum Poribacteria; class WGA-4E; order WGA-4E; family WGA-3G; genus WGA-3G. The sequence continues at coordinate 6,463,481 of OZ251998.1, forward strand.
TAACAGCGTTGTTACCGACATTTGGGTCTTGGAGTCAACTTGCACCGTGATTGAGCGGTCGCGTGCCTCAAACTTACGGTTATCGACGGTGACTTCGGCGTTTAACTTCGCCTGATATTCGCCGACCCCGATGTCCACAGGTGGACTCAACGTCAGTTGTATCTCCGTTTCCTCATTCCGTTCGAGGGAGCCGATGACTTCAGGGACAACGGTATATTTCCAATCGGTATTGACATCGACGATCATGCGGATGTCGATGAGGTCGCGGGTACCGATATTTTTTAGGGTCGCTGTCATATTCACCTGTTCGCCTATTTTGATGGTCTGGAACGCATTCTGAACGAACACTTCAATCTCAGGCACACCCTTTGGAATGAGTTCAAACCGTTCAACACCGCCTTGTATCCCCGCAATCTGTTCAGCGGGAAGGTCTAACCGATTATTAACACCGCCGAGTTCGTTCGCTTCGGTCTCGTCAAGCACAGCGACATAAAACTCAAGTGTACTATCGAGATAGGAGGCATCCAATTCCTCCGGCAGGTAGACAATGAGGGATAGGTTCCGCTTTGACTGTTCCTGCGTAAATTTCACCTGAGATTGCCGAGTCTTCGTCTCCGGGTCTTGGAACTCAAAAGAGAGACGGTTCAGCAGATTGATGACGCGCAATTGGAATGTATTTTCCGTTTCTGCCAACCGATCCAACGTCAAATCGTAGGTAACGCTGCTTCCGAGGTTTCCTTCCTGTGAAAACCGTAGCGAGCTGACGTTTACCACATCCAGTGCCGACTCTTTTTGAAGATAGATCAGCCGCGTTTCGGGTATAGGCAGTTCCGGGTAGTTTAGCGATACCTTGAGGCTCTCAACATCTTTCTGGAGTTGGAACGTCAGTTCCACGGTTTCATTGTAACCGAGCACGGGGATTTTTTCCTCGTACGGTTTGACGATGTTTGTGTCATCAATGGAATCAAGTAAGGAGACATAAATCGAGCGAATCTCATTCGCTGCGGCGATCTCTTGAGAACTAGCATTGCTTGACATTGCTTCAGTTGTTGATGTGTTTTTTAACTGAAGCGTTACCATCATCTGGTTCTCGATGCGAAACTTCTTTGCACTCAGGATAGAGATATGGCGCGTGTCCTCCTCAAGGTGGATTTTATACGGAATATCCTCCTCAAGGTATTTAAGATTAATAGTGACACTGTCCACATTCCGTCGTAGTTCAAAATCGAGGATTTTCTCTTGTCCATCCTTCAACGTCGGGATGCGGTGTTCATAAGGATAACCGATGATCGCAGCGTCATCGTCTTTGATAGAGACATAGACATTGTTGATTTCTTGTGCTGTGTTGGTGTCTATTTCCTCTGCTTCGTCATTTAACGTGCCGTACTTAAGAACGACTTCCAGCCGCCGCCGATCGCCCTCCTTATACCGTCGTGCAGACACGACAGTGATATACGGATCCTCCTGTTTGAGATGGATATTCTTCTTTTCCTCGCGCCCCGAGTACTTCAACTCTACGACGACATCTCGTATGTTCTCTTTTATCAGTTCAAACTCCAAAGTGACAGATTCATTCTCTTTGAGCGTCTCAATGCGTTGTTCGTAAGGTTCGGTGATAATCGCCCCGCCTGAACCATAACTTTCCTGCTCTTTAATCGTGACGAAGATATCGTCAATCTGTGCGCTGATGATAATATCTTGCCCTACCACTTTGGAACTTTCGACGAGTTTGACAGGAGACGAGCTATTCCGCAGGGTAATCGAGAACTGCTCTCTACCATCAGGAGATTCATACAGGCTTGTCTCGTCAACAGTGATGTGCCATTCATCTTTGAGAGACTCAAGCTCTACCCGTTGCACTTCCAACTTTGCCTGTTCATATTCAGAGACAGCCGTTTCATAGTCTTCCTCTGCAGTATACACTTCGGTGACGGTGACAATGTTATTTTCCTCCGCCATCATCGCCTTCAGGTTCTCGAGTTCAATCTTCCTTTTTTTCATCAGCCTTTCTGCCGATTTCATCTTCTGACGCTCGATTTCTATCTTGATATGACGGTCCTGTTCATCTTTGGTTTTCGTGCTGTCTCCATTAGTCGGTGGGGTCTCTTCCGGCTCCGCTGCCAATGTAAATTTATGCGGTGTACTTGGCAGCAGCATCCCCGTTGCGATGATGAAAATCAGCAGAAGAATATTAATTCGCATTTTTAATAGGTTGGGCTTTCGCGCCGATTTTCCTTTTAAAATCGGGATTATTTAACCAAACTGAAATTTGGCTAATGGGTTGGTATTGAGTCATGTGGAGGCTATTCGGTTGCATCTTCCTCAGGTTCGTACCCGGCAACATAGTGCAGATACAACGTCTCGAGGTTCTCATTTAGAATCTCCTCGCGCGTCAGTTCCCGCTCAAGGTTACCTTGCACCAGAATGCCAATCCTATCAGCGATCTCTTTCGCACGAAAGATGTCATGAGTGGACATGAAGATGGCTTTCCCTTCCTCTTTTAGTTCACGGAGCAGATTCAGAAAATCCGCACCTCCCTTCGGGTCCAAACCCGAAGTCGGCTCATCAAGCAGGACGGCTTGGGCGTTTTTCATAATCGCGATCGCGATGCCTAAACGTTGACGCATCCCTTTGGAAAAGGTCTTGACGCGTCGTGTGAAGGATTCTTCTGGTAAACCGACACGTCCGAGAGTTGCATCAAGTTCCGCATTTGACACCTTTTTGCGTCCGCCCAATTTCGCAAAGAAGGAGAGATTTTGTCGTGCTGTGAAGTTCCGATAGAGTTCAACATTCTCAGAGACGTAAGCGAGATGCTTCTTTGCCTCCAGCGGGAACTTCGGAATCTCAATATCCCCTACCAGCGCAGTACCGCTCGTCGGTTCGATGAAGTTAAGGAGCATAGAGATCGTCGTACTTTTACCGGCACCGTTGGCACCGAGGACGACATAGATTTCGCCATCATCTACTTTCATGTTCAATTTATTGACGGCTAAAACGCTTTCGTTGTAGACTTTCGTGAGTTCACGGGTTTCTAACATCGGGTTTCTCCTGTAGTTGATTGTTCTTATGTATATGATACCAAAAATTTAGACTATTTTCAAGCAAGCTCTACGCCAATTTCCGTTCCTATGCTTGCCGGCGTACTCACAACGAGCACGAGCAGTATGTCATGAAAAGAAACGCTTACAAAATTGATGTCATCACAATTTCAATCTGTTCCTTAATTTTTCCGGGACTTACGATGGTCTTTCACCAACTTATCAATATATGCAGCTTTATATGTTTCCCAATCATCCGTCGGTGGAATATCGAGAATCTCCAACTGCAGTAGATCCGGATTGTCTTCCAGAAATGCCAAAGTATGCCGCTTTAACAGATGTACTGAGTAGTTGTGGAAATTTTCTATGGTGATACCACGATCTAAAAGCAGTTGGAGCCACTCTGCTCGCGGATACCTTGCATCGATCTCGCGTATTGTAAGGTTACTGCTATGGCTTGTTATCTTTTTCTCTCCAACCTTGCGAAATACGCTCACTTCAGCTTTTAATAGTCCTGTGTTGTAATCGCTATCTAATGCATTCATGAGTTCTTGCGCATTTTGGGGACCGGTATACTTTTTAGATCCGTGTGGTGCTGTCCGCCAGTTGAATTTAATTTCCTCACGTAACCGCATATTCGACGATCCATTTTCATTACTGAAGGTGTATGAGTAGGTACAGCCTCCTAAAAAAATGGCAATCCCCAAGATTGTGAAAAGTGGGAGTATTAATAGAAGGTTTACATCCTGAAAAGTACTATTCATTTTTCTGCATCCCCTTTATTTATGTTTGTTCTAATACCAAATTAACTTGATTAGAAGTCTTTTGATCAAGTTAGCATCGCGAGGCACAGGGACCTCGCGCTACAAATTGGGTTAATTTGGTATAACTCAGATTCGTGTTCAAGTTTAACCATCTGCCAATAATGGCTTATGTCATAAAGACGCGTTTTAAGGGCAAAAAGGTTGCAATATTTTTTTCAGAACATTGAATTGCTGCGTTATAACCTATTTTCGGAGGCATCTTATACCAAATTAACCCAATTTGTAGCGCGAGGTCCCTGTGCCTCGCGATGCTAACTTGATCAAAAGACTTCTAATCAAGTTAATTTGGTATTATTGGGTTAACTCCTTATTTCCTGAATAATTCAGAATTTTAACAGCATGTTTTGGCTTGCAGGCTACGTTAAAAAGTGGTGGGTCTAATAAATTTTACAAATGGCATGGGTGATTTGGTTGTCGGCATCTGCATCAAATATCTGAACGGAAGAATTTCAGAAACGCCACGGTTGTCAAGACTACTGCAAAGAAGCAGAGCAGCAGCACATCCACTACCGATTGGCGGAATGTCTCCGCTAAGGTTGTTGTCGCCAAAGGTGGTGGTTGTGTGATTTTGACGATATCGGTCTTTGGGTTCCACGTTCTTGTGGAGGCATTATCTACTATTTTACTGAACAGATCCGTATGGAGTTCATTATAATAACGTTCTCCCGCTTGAAAGTAATTGTTCCTTTTTCGCTTTCCCGTCTGTGTCAAGTTCGTGGCGAGATAGATAAGGGAAGATGTCGGTGTGATTCGGGAAAGCGTCTCACCCACTTGTTCTTGTCGTTCTGTTTCACGTTTGTAATCCCGATCAAGTTTGTTAGCATAATCTTGGAATTTCAGTCGATATTCTTGTTCAAAGGGTTTCATGCGTTCATCAACTTTGTTCAATACCTCCCCAGCTATTATTCTGGCACCGCGCTCATCCGGGGGTGTCTCCATGACAATTTTCTTTTTTTCCGCTGAGAGTGCCGCATCAAAATCGTCTCGCATGGCTGTCTTTTCCATATAGACGCTTTGCGAAGTTCGTGTTGGGGCAATAATCTTCGCTACAAGAAAACCGACACGTGGTGTAATTAGCACCGCAAACACCCATATCGTAAAGGCGACGATGAGTGCTGTTTTGGCACTGTCTAAGTAGGTAGAAATCACCGTTCCTATCGCAAAAAACACCGCGATGTAGAGTAGCGAAGCGAGGGTTAGACTGAGGACTCGTAGAAAAATCTCGGATTCACCGAGCGGAAAGCCTTGCCAGACGAGTGCAAGTAAGCCGAACAGAAACGACACCAAAAACGGCACCACGAACACAAGATACCCACCTACCAGTTTTCCTACCAAGAAGCGGTCGCGAGGGAGCGCGTTTGCCAAGGTTACCCGAAGCGTCCCCGTCTCTCTCTCTCCAGCAACAGCATCAAATGTAAATAGGAGGGCAAGCAGACTGAAGACTGTGCCTACTACAAATAGGAAGTCGAGATGTCCCAAAAGATGGGAGAGAGGGGCGGAAAACATGGACGGTGGCCCCTGTGTAATTCCATTGCGCGTCATCCCAAAATAGCTCGGGAGTGCGTCCCCTAATCCGTTTGCGAATACGCTCAAAGGCGTCGGTTTGAGAAATAACTTAGAAACCTCAATTTCCGGTTCCAGTGGCCTCTTTGGGTTTACTGTGGTTTCTTCGATATTTGCCAGTTTAACAGCCTCTTGGTAATCGACAAGGTTTTGTTGGTAATTTCGATAACTAATAGAAAGGGTGAGCGGGACGAGCAACAGACACATCAACAGGAGCGCGACAAACCGGACGCTGAGAATATGATGCATTATCTCTTTTTGAATTAGGGTCATTAACATAGTGTTTTCCTTCTGAAGCGAATAAAATCTGCCCTTCAGGACTTATACCCAATTAACTTGATTAGAAGTCTTTTGATCAAGTCAGCATTGCGAGGCACAGGGACCTCGCGCTACAAATGGGGTTAATTTGGTATTATACCCAACAATACCTTCGCCAAAAATGGACGGTTCTTCATAAGTCAGCCAAATTGCTATGAACTCTGTGATGGGGCTGTTAATGTGTAGATGAATCAGAAAACTCACCCGTACCCGCATCCGCTTTAGAAGCCTCGAAGTTTCGCCGCTTAGTGCTCAAGGCAGTCTGATGTCGATTGAAGTCTTTAGCCGATTTAAAAATACTTCCGCAAAAACCTGAAGTTATTTTTATTCATGAAACCACTGAACATCATGGATCAATGGGTTGTATTCATTACATATCCATTCAACTCAAGTTCAGATAATTGGCGAAGGTATTGACCCAATTAACTTGATTAGAAGTCTTTTGATCAAGTCAGCATTGCGAGGCACAGGGACCTCGCGCTACAAATGGGGTTAATTTGGTATTACATGAATGCTGTCCTTTTGCCGGCGCGGTTGAGAAACGCGTTAACAGGAGTGTATAGTGCGTAAGTCCTCATAGTATAGACAGGAACAGAGTAATCCCAAAGTGTCTATAAAGCGGGATAGGTGGACTTCTTTATTCTATTCCACTTTAGTTTCTGAGGTGACGATGTCGGGTTCTGGAAACGTTCTAAAGCCTCTTGGGCACGTCTGAGTTGTTTTGTAGCGTGCTCAATCTGTTTCCTGGCGTGTTCAACTTGTTTGGGATTGGGCTGTTTCTTGGCGCGCTCAATCCGTTCCTTGGCACTCTCAATTCGTTTCTTGGCGCGCTCCATTTGTTTCTTGCGGTCCTCAATCCGTTTGGCTACCAGTTTATCAATATAAGCGACTTTATAAGCTTCCCGATCATCCGTTAAAGGCATACCACGAAACCCGATTTTCCGTAAATCCGGATTGTCCTCCAAAAATGCCAAAGTATGTCGCTTTGATAGGTAGATCCTATAATCGTCGAAATCCTCTATAGTGATGCCTCTCTGCAAAAGCATCTGGAGCCACTCTACTCGCGAATGTCTTGCATCTATTTCACCACTAATTGCAAGTTCGCTACTATAAACAACACCATCCTTACAGAGTGCCATCACCCTCGCCTTTGAATACCTTTGGTTGTACGCCGCATCAAAGGCGTTCATCAATGCCTTCACGGTTTGCGGTCCGTCATATTCTTCAGGAGTGGTATCTGGGACTATTACCGTGCCTTCTATCGATTCTATGAAGGAATTGACTGTTTGCGAGTTCACTTGGCTCTCCAAAAGGGCGATAAGACCCAAAACTGTCAAAAATGCAAGCATTTTAACAACGTTTTTACTTCTCATTTTTGCTATGTCTCCTTCGTTAGTGTTACCTTGTGTAAACTTATGAGCAATCCGCTATTTTCAACGAATCCTTTCACCTAAATTATACACTTGCTATTCTGAAAAGTTGCAAAAATCGACGGATCTAACATCGACCTCAGATATCTCCGTTGGATTATCTTGCTGTCCCGCGGTTTACTGACCATCAATTCTACAAGCAGGTGCCTTCGTCAAACATATTTCTCTTTGAAATGGAGGCTTCAATTATTAATGATCCAATTTGTAGGCGAGAAGGGTGCATAATTTCAGGTTTATGAGATAACTTGTGAGGAATTCGATTGATAGTATGCGAACTGGTGTGTGCATCAAATATCTAATCTGAAGAATTTCAGAAATGCCACAGTTGTTAACATCACAGCAAAGAAACAGAGCAGCAGCACATCCACAATTGATTGGCGAAATGTCTCCGCTAAGGTTGTTATCTCCAAAGGTGGCGGCTGCGTAATTCTGACAATATCGGTAGCTGGGTTGTACATTCTCATGCTGGCATGATCTACAATTTTACTGAACAGATCCGTATGGAGTTTATTATAGTAACGCTCACCTGCTTGAAAGTAACTGCTCCTTTTTCGTTTCCCGGTCTGTGTCAAGTCCGTGGCGAGATAGATGAGAGAGGATGTAGGCGTGATTCGGGAAAGCGTCTCCCCCGCCTGTTCTTGTCGTGCTGTTTCACGTTTGTAATCCCGATCCAGTTTGTTAGCGTGATCTTGGAATTTCAGTCGATATTCCTCTTCAAGAGGTTTCATCTGTTCATCAACTTTGTTCGTAGTCTGTCCACTTATTGCTCTGGTTATTCTGGCATTAATCTCATCACTAAGTTCATCCGGGGGCATTTCTATGATAATTTTCATTTTTTTCTTTTCGAGTTCTGCCTCAAAATCGTCTCGTATAGCTTTCTTTTCCATATAGACGCTCTGCGAAGTTCGTGTTGGAGAAATAACCTTCGCTGCAAGAAAACCGACACGTGGTGTAATTAGCACCGCAAACACCCAGACGGTAAAGACGACGATGAGTGCTGTCTTGGCACTATCTAAGTAGGTAGAAATCACTGTCCCTATTGCAAAAAACACGCCGATGTAGAGTAGTGAAATAGCCATGAGACTGAAAATCCGTGAAAAAATTTCGGGTTCACCGAGCGGAAAGCCTTGCCAGACAAGCAGAAGTAAGCCGAATAGAAACGACACCAGAAATGGAACAACGAACACAAGGTACCCACCAATCAACTTACTCCACAAGAAAAGGTCGCGCGGCACAGCGTTTGATAGGGTAATCCGAATCGTGCCTGCTTCTCGCTCTCCGGCAACGGCATCAAATGTGAACAGCAGCGCAAGCAGACTGAAAACTGTGCCTACCACGAATAGAAAGTCGAGATGTCCTAAAAGTTGGGAGAGCGGGGCAGAAAACGTAGATGGGGGTCCCTGTGTAATCCCATTGCGAGTCATCCCAAGATAACTCGGGAGCGAATCTCCTAATCCCTTTGCAAAGACGCTCAAAGGGGTCGGTTTGAGAAAGAGTTTGGAAACTTCAATCTCCGGTTCCAGTGGCATCTTCGGGTTTACTGTAGTCTCTTCGATGTTCGCCAGTTTGACGGCTTCTTGGTAATCTACTAAGTCTTGGCGATAGTTGCGATAATTAATAGAAAGCGTGAGCGGAATGAGCAAGAGACACATCAACAGGAGCGCGACGAACCGGACACTCATAATATGATGCAGAATCTCTTTTTGAATCAGCGTGATTAACATTTAGCAATCTCCTTGACTTGCTACTCTTTGGACGCAAGTAACTTCTTAACCTTTTGCGAAAGACTCTCTGGATTGAAGTCTATAAGCACATCTTTGACAACCAGTTCCCGATTTAAAAGAAGCGTTATGAGTTCTGTTTGCGAGTCAGATGCATCTCTATTGAGAAGTGTCTGTATATTGAGGCGCGTTTGCATCTGGTCGTTTTTATCAATCCAGACGGGCATCGAAAGTTGGTATTTCTCCTTGAATGCCTCAATTGCCTTCACAGAATCATCGGTGCTAATGCCAATCGCTTGCAATTGGACGGCATCATAGTTTTCAAGCAGCTTTTCTAGCTGTTTTAACTTCTGCCCACAGGTGTCAGAATTAATTGAAAAGATATTTAGGAGAATGAATTTACCGCGAAATGTCTCTAACTTGACAGGTTTCCCTGAAGGGTTCGTCAGCGCGATGTCCGGCATCGGTTTGCCTAATAGAAGTGCCAATTCCTCTCGATCTATGGACGCGGGCGATGCCGGTGTTAGTTGGTTGAGCAGTGCTTTTCCGTCTGGTGATTCAAGAAATGCCTCGCCGAATTGTTCTTTTAGTTTCGCGTGTACGTTGTCCGAAGCGTTGATTTGGAAGAGGGTGCTTTTTACCTTATTACCGCCTTTGAGAAGCTGCTCTTCCATTTGCTTTCTGACTTCTGCGGGCAAGTCTGCCGACGGTTGCGTTTGAATGGAAACCCTTTTCATGATTTTCGCTGTTTTGTTATAGATATTTCTTTGGGGTCCATTTCGATAGAGTTTTCCACTGATGCTTAGATTGAGCAAATGGTGTTGGCAACGCATGATAGGTATCATGTCGCCTTCTATTTCCAATAGCATTTCCTGTCCTACCTTCTGATCGGGACGAAATTCATAGAGATAACTACACGGCAGCGTCGGATCAGATGCACCTTCGGTTAGAACCCCGGGGATTCCTGCTGTTGTATCTGCTGAACACAGCAGCACCTTTTTGTCCAGGTATCGTGGAGAAAGATCAGAAAGCCATTGTGGTTCTGCATCTGCCTCAGCGCGGTATTTTTCACGCGCCAGTTGTATCTGCCTTAAATTCTCTTTACATTTTTCAATCCCTTTGGAATTTTCAGGAGTCTGTTTTTCTGCAGGCGAGGCTAACTCGTGAGGGTAGGCATCTGCTAACAGGAAGCGGTTTAGACGGACCAAGACTTCTCCGCTCTGCGGATTCTGCGCGAGAAGTGCAAGCGTCTGTTCGCTGAGTTCAATATCTGCAAAACTTTGGGCATCGTAGAGCAGACCTGCTTGGAGGAGCCGATTCAGATCCGTAAGGAGTGCTTTCTGAAGGTCTGGAGACAGGCTGCTTATGCCATCATATTCGCCTAACAGTTGCTGTGTCTCAGTAGACAGTTGCGCAGTTATGTGTTGGGATATGACAGCACGCGTATCTTGGAGTTTCACTGCTAAACTACCCGGGTCTTTGAGATCATCTTCACGAATAAGGAATTGGCTTGTATCCGCGCGAGGGGCAAGCTGCACGCCTATGGTTATCAATAAAGTCGCGAGCAGAAGGGGTGTGATTCTATAGGATAGGAGAGATCGGGGATTGCGAGTCTTCAATCGTAAGATTATTCTTAGCATGTTCAAATCTCCTTGTGCTTAGGATATAGAATTTGGTAAAATTCACGACTTGTGCCAGTTAACTCTTTGTTATTTTCAATTTTACATATATCTGGATATTGTCTGGACAAATAGGAGTTTAATCCTTCTGCTGCTCCTGCATTGGAATATTCGTGTTCTAAAAAGGAATCAAAAAGCGAAAGTTTCCAAATTTGAACAGTAAATAAGATGAATATGTGAAACCAAAACATACTAACTGTTAACTAACACAAGGCGTAAAATTCGGGCAAATTCAACCAGTGGTTACTTTTTTGCTGAATTTCCGCAGCAAGTATCACTTTTCGGGTTGTGTTACTGCGTTACACACTATCTGCCCAGAAAAGTTGCAAAAGGTGATTGCTCTAAGGAATTCGGCAAAAAGCGGGGATTTTGTTAAAAGTTTGTTGTTTTTGTTAAATATCGGAGCGGAAGAATTTCAGAAACGCCACTGTTGTCAACACCACTGCTAAGAAACAGAGCAGCAGTATATCTACCATGGAGTGACGGAGGATTTCTGATAAGGAGATTTCTGTCATGTCTGGCGGCGGGGCAATTTTCTTTGGTTTTGGAGGTTGACTTGATGTAAATCGCGCTATCGTTGCAAATTGATCGTCTGCAATTTCACTGAAATACTCTTCCTCAAGTAAGGTATAGTAGCGAGTGCCCGTTTGGAAATAGGTGTTTCTTTTTATTTTCCCGGTCTCGGCTAAATTCATGGCGAGATAGATGACGGAAGATGTCGGTGTGATTCGGGAAAGGGTTTCTCCTACCGATTCTTGCCGCTTTTTTTCACGCTGGTATTCTCGCTCGACTTTGCCGACTTGCTCCTGAAATTTCTGTCGATATTCGGCATCAATCGGTGCCCTGATTTCCTTGATTTTTTCCATATCCTCGTTAAAGATAATCGAGGTCCCTAAAGTTTCGATTATCTTTCCGGTAACCACCTGTTCCTTCTCTGCGTCGAGGTTATTGCGAATCGCAGTTTTTTCCATATAGACGCTCTGAATCGCGCGTGTCGGCGCAATAAGTTTGGCGGTAAGGAACCCGACGCGTGGTGCAATCAGTACGGCGAGCACCCAGACAGTAAAGGCGACGATGAGTGCGGTCTTGGAATTATCCAAATAGGTGGAAATCACTGTCCCGATTGCAAAAAATACGCCAATGTAAAGCAACGAAACTAACGTCAAACTTAACACGCGTAGGAAGATGTTAGACTCACCCAAGGGGAACCCTTGTGAGACAAGTAAGAGTAAACCTAAGAGAAACGATACGAGAAACGGAACAACGAAAACAATGTATCCGCCAATTAACTTGCTCCATAAGAAAAGATCGCGAGGGAGCGCGTTTGCTAAGGTAATCCGAAGCGTTCCTGCCTCTCTTTCACCCGCGACGGCATCAAACGTGAACAACAGTGCAAGCAGACTAAAGACAGTACTGACGACAAATAGAAAATCGAGGTTTCCCAGAGCGGAGGAGAGAGGAGCTTCCCCGAGTGACGTTGAACCTTGTTTCACGCCGTTGCGTGTCATCCCAAGATAACTCGGAAGTGATTCCTCTAAACCCTTCGCGAACACGCTTAAAGGTGTCGGTTCAAGAAAGAATTTAGAAACTTCCGTGTTCGGATCCGGGGCATCCGGAGGCTTCTCCTCAGCTTCTGCTGCCGAGAGTTTGAGGGATTCGTGGTAATTTACTTGGCTCTGGAGGTAATTGCGGTAATTGATGTGCAAGGTGAGCGGGACAAGTAGGAGACACATCACGAGGAGGGCGACAAACCGGACGCTGAGAATATGATGCATCATCTCCTTTTGAATTAGCGTCATTAACATCTAACATTCTCCTTATGACGAGGTCAACAAGGTAGGATGTACGCAACGGGTGTCCGTTTGCTGGCGCGGTTGAGGAACACGCCAGCAGTGGTATCAACGAAAACAAAGTAGTCCAAAAGTGCCTATTGTCTTATCTTATAAGGCCGGATAGGGTGACTTCTTTATTCTATTCCACTTTATTTTGTTGATTGATGGCTTTAGCATTTTGGCGCGCTCAAATTTTACCTTGATACGTTCATGTTCCGCTTTGGTTTTCTCAATTTGTGCCTTAATGTGTTCAGCGTGTGCTTTGGCACGTTCGGTTAGATGCTTCGCGTGTTCAGCGCGTGCTTTGGCACGTTCGGTTAGATGCTTCGCGTGTTCAACGTGTGCTTTGGCACTTTCCGCTAGATGCTTCGCGTGTTCAACGTGTGCTTTGGCACTTTCCGCTAGATGCTTCGCGTGTTCAGCACGTTCAGCGGCTTTCCGGATCTGCGCTTGATCGTTTACTAACTTATTAATGTAAGCCGTTTTATAGGTTTGCCAATCATCTGTTAGTGGAATACCGAGAAGTCGAGCCTTGCGAAGATTCGGGTTGTCTTCCAGAAATGCCAAAGTGTGTCGTTTTGACAGATAGGACGCGTACTGACTGAAGCTGTCTATAGTGACACCTTTATTCAAAAGCATCTGAAGCCATGTTGCCCGTGGATATCGTGCATCTATCTCCGCAGTTGTGAACTGGCTGACGTACCTTTTCCCCTTAATACTATTAATCTTATCAGGTAGGTTGACTTCCCCTGTTGTTAGAATAGAGGTGCTGAATGTGCCACCACCGGCATTATGGGATACAATCACCGTGGTCTTTAAATGGTCACGATTGTAGATAGCATCAAACGCTTCCATGAGTGCCTGCACGGATTGCTGTCCAGTATACGCTTCTCTGGTACTGTCTGATGTTCTATTCTTGAGGTTTGTCATTTCAGTCAAACTCAGTCCTGAGATGTCTGCGGTTTGCGAGTTCACTTGGATCGCAAAAGCGGCAACGAATCCGATGGCTAATAAAAGTGCAAATATTTGCATAAGATTTTTACGTTTCACTTTCGTAGGTCTCCTTTGTTGGCGTAAACTGTATGGATGATACTTTGGGTTGTGAAGTGGGTATTTGTGTCATCAATACTTTATAACACACGCTGTGCTTAGGAAAGTTCCAAAAAAATAATTTGTGTAAAAACCACGGTGCTACGCGCCTAACAAGTCAGTCTTGTATTCCTCAACAATTGCCTCTAAAACAGATTCGGGAATATCCTCTAACTGCGACGCTAATTCTTCTTCAACGTTAACCATCAGGCTGTGGTCGAACGTTTCGCGTTCCGCACAAGGATCAAGATATTCACCGTGTGCCTCCAGTAGGATAGCCAAGCGTGCTGGTGTCAAACCTTCGGAGATGCCGTGCAAGCCCCACGTGTGCCACGATAGCCTTTCACATAATCGGTACCGAGGTGTTTCTGTAGGATTTCTTCTCTTTCGGTGCCTTGGGCACTACTATTTTCGAGTGCTTCTGCAGCAGCAATTGCACGTGGATCCAGTTCCACTTGGAACGCGGTTGATGCATCTGCCGCTGGGACAGGGTAGATTTTATATTCTTGCATAGTGTTCTCCATCGATTGCAGATTAGAAAATATAAGGACGGTCCAAAGGGTTAGAGCCGCCCGTTTTCTCTATATCTACCAAAAAGATTCTCTATACCACTGCAGAGAGGCCACCGTCAATGTTGATAGCGGTTCCGGTAATAAATGATGCACAGTCTGAGACAAGGAAGGCGACGAGATTGCCCACTTCACTCGGTTCACCTAAACGTCCAAGCGGATGCTCCGTGCCGCGCGCTTCCCAGTATTCATCAAGCGTTCCCGGAGAACCCGCTGCTTTCCACGCGCGCTCCCCCTGAGCACTCTTAATCGAGGTGAGGCAGACCGTGTTAACCAAGATTTTGTGAGGTAAAAGTTCTTTGGAAAGTGCCTTCGTCAGGGCGATGCCTGCAGCGCGGCTCACCGAGGTCGGACACGAACCGGCACCGGGTTGTTTGCCACCGGGATGTGTGATATTGATAATCCTGCCACCTCCGGTGTTTTTCATGTGAGGGATTACCAACCGTGCACAACGGACCGCTCCCATCAATTTGAGATCCAGGTCCTCGTACCAATCCTCATCGCTTGTAGTTTCAAAAGCACCGCCCGCGGATCTACCGGCATTATTGACTAAAATATCAATCTTTCCGAAGTGGCTTGCGGTTTGTCCGATAAAATCCTCCAACGTCTCCGGTTTCGTTACATCTGCTGGAATAGCGAGGACTTCACCACCGGTTTGTGTGCGGATCTCTTCAGCGGCATCTGCTAACACCGTTTCACGTCTCCCACAGATCGCTACTTTCACACCTTCTTCACACAGACGGACGGCGATACCCTTGCCAATCCCCTCGCTTCCACCAGTGATGACCGCAACTTTTCCAGTCAATCCGAGTTCCATAATTGCTCCCTATGTTTTTGAAGACCGCGCTACTCTATCAGTGAAGAGATCGCCCGCGGCACTGCCTTCAGCACATCGCTTGCGATGAGTCCGTGCATCCCTAACGCCTCTGCAGCGATGTCTCCGGCTAACCCGTGTATATAAACCCCAATCGCAGCTGCCCTTTCACTTGATACACCTTGTGCCATTACCCCTGCGATAATGCCCGTCAGGACATCTCCCATGCCACCTGTCGCCATGCCGGGGTTACCAGTAGAATTGATCCACACATCTCCATTTGGCAACCCAGTGACGGTGGGTGCACCTTTAAATACAAGCGTTAGATTGTGTTCACTTGCAAACTGTTGTGCTGTACGAATCCTGTCTGCTTCTAAACTGGGGACTGAAGTGTTTGTTAATCGAGACATCTCACCGGGATGTGGTGTGAGCACTGCCTCTCTATCGAATAATGAGATCATTTCTCGGGCTTGTGCGACGGCATTCAACCCATCTGCATCGACAACCATCCTTAAGTTGAGACCCTGTTCTCGATTCTCACGCACCACTTGGTGGACAAGTGCGACTGTTTCTGGGTGTTGGGAAAGCCCGGGACCTATTGCAAGCACGGATTTCGTTTTTTTCGAGAATTCAAGGATGGCTGAGGTGGCGGATACAGATAGGCTGCCAGCATCTGTTTCTGGCAGCGGGAGTGTCATCACTTCAGGCAAAAGACCTTCTAAGATTGGGTTGAGATGTTTCGGAGTTGCGAGGGTTACCAACCCCGCGCCGGTGCGCAAAGCTGCTTCACTTGCGAGCGCAGCCGCGCCTGTCATACCTGTCGAGCCAGCAACGACGAGGACGCGCCCGTAAGTTCCTTTGTGAGACGCAGTCGGGCGCGGCGGCATCCATTGTGATACTTGTGCTGTCGTTGTCCAGTTGACCTTGATATTTTGCGCGTCCACAACCTGTTCTGGGAAGCCGATGTCAACGACTTCTAGTTTCCCAGCGAGTTCGGCACCCGGGTGTACCAGCAACCCTCTTTTAGGCAAGCCTATTGTTACTGTTCGATCTGCTTTCACACAGGTCCCTAACGGGTGCCCTTTATCAGCATCCAAGCCAGATGGCAGATCGACAGAGAGGACAGGTGTCGGGAGACTATTGATGCTGTCAATTACAGTCGCGATTGAACCGCTCACTGTGCCGCGCAACCCTGTGCCGAAAATGGCATCTACAAGGAGTTCACAGTTAGCGATGTGATTTAAAGAGGTGCTTCGTTCCCTAAAGAAATCAGATCCAAGTGCAGCATCTGTTAAGATTTCCTCAATGTGTAGTCCCAGATTTTTCGCAATTTGAAGATTGATTTGTGCCTCGCCGGTGAAGCTTTCTGGTGGGGAAATGAGGAAAAGATGCACGTCGCGCCCTGCGTGGACAAGTTGACGTGCGATGACTAACCCATCGCCGCCGTTATTGCCTTTACCGACAAGGATGCCGACCCGTTGATATGTCGGATAATGCTGTTCAATCGCGCGGACAATAGCACTCCCAGCTGTCTCCATAAGAACAATACCGGGAATGCCGATACCCTCAATAGTGTCCTGATCGATCTGGCGCATTTCCGCCGCGGTCACGACTTTCATGCAGCGTCGCTCTGCAGTTTGTTAGCAAGCACTAACAAGTGTGCTTCCATCTGCTGAGCTGCTTGTTCCAAGCTGTCTCGCACTACCTGAACTTCCTGAACCCGCTCATCTTGATGGGTCTGGAGACAGAACATTAGATTTGTGCGGAGGTCGAATAGACTCTGTTGGATATGATCTTGGAAGGAGCCTTCTGGGTACATCCACCGCCTACCCCGCGTCTGTCGCAAGTTGAAGTGGCAGTGACCATTATCACCACCGAAGCAGTCGAAACGCATAATCTCATCATCGTAGACGTACAATGACGCTGCCGGACCACGTCCGCCAGCGTCATCGCGCCAGTATGCCTCTAACCGAACGTTATCCTGAATCGGATATTCAACGAGGTCGTGTTTTGGGTTCGCCATCTCTACTCTCTCCTTGGGTGCTGCCACACGGTAAAAAACCGCGCCTACAGTAAAGGGTTAAAAAGTGACTTGAATTTGAACCAGGTTTGCGCTAAAGTATAGCAGCGTCAAAAACAGAAGTCAATAATTAACATGTGATTTATTAGGGTCATTTAGTTTTCCGATAAGAGTGAACGCTCAATCGCAACATTCCTCTGTAGGAGCGATCTCCGAATCGCGACTTTCCTACCAAGATGGCTGAAAGGCATAAAACTAAATAGCCCTATGTGATTTATCAGAATCATTCAATTCTCCCGTAGTTTCGATTTTTCGCGCAAGATTTCTTGGTTTCCGTAGGAGCGAACTCTCGGTCGTGACACCTCGGCGGAGTTTGATAATGATTCAATATAGGACTTACGCAGCGCGTTCAGAAGTCCCCCTGACAAGGGGGATTTAGGGGGTTTAAAAAGCAAAAATCTACCATCGGTCTAAATTTGCGTAAGTCCTGCAATATCTAAACGGGGAACCCTGATTCTCTCAAACAGCAGAAGGATTCGGTAGTTCGGGGCTAAGGAAAATCAGCGAGCGAAGCACCTCAACTCCTTTACTAAATGCTTTTTGCTGACTGCTGAAAACTGAATGCCTCTTGTGATTTATAGAAACGGAGTAATAACGTGCGTATTTCCGTTGATGATGCGCGAGGACTCGCGGAGACCTTTTTAACAAAAACTGGAATGTCCCCAACGGATGCCGCAATAATTGCGGATATCCTATTGGAAGCCGAACTCCGTGGACGAAAGACACACGGCTTTATCCGGTTGCCCGGAATTAAAAGCCGCTATGAACACGGTGAACGGACTGACATTCGGGTTGACAAGGAAGCAGGACAGTGCATACGGATTGATGGCGGTAACCAACCTGGCTATCTCGTCGCGTATCGTGCAATGGAACTTGCGATTGAACGCGCAAAGCAGAACGGGGCAGGTATCGTTGGTGTTTATAACACATCGCATTGTGGTATGGCAGGGTACTATGTCGATATGGCACGGAAAGCGGATGTTATCGGGTTGCTCTTTGCTGATTGTCTGCCCCGAATTACGCCCGAAGGCGGCACGGAAGCTATCCTCGGAACAAATCCGATTGCTATCGGAATTCCGTCCAACACAGTTCCAATCTTATTTGATATGTCTACCGCTGCGATTACCAATGGAGATCTGCTCGTCGCTATGCGCGAGGGGACCGCAATTACTGAAGGCATCGCGTTTGATCTGGCGGGTGAACCGACGACGAACGCGGATGCAGCTTTGAAGGGGAGTGTCCGTCCGTTCGGTGGACATAAAGGGTTTGGACTTGCCCTCATAACCCAAATCCTTGCCGGTGCGTTAGTCAATGCCGCGACAATTCCGAACCCCGGTACAAACTACGGTTTACTCATGATTACGATAGATCCAACAACTTTTGTGCCGTTGTCGCAATTCAAAACGGAGGTTGATAAACTCATTGCACGCGTCAAGGAGAATCGACGTGAAACAGGAATTACAGAAATTCTTATCCCAGGGGAACGTGCCTACCGTCAGCGGGAATTGCATTTCGCTGATGGCATCCATTTAGACGATACACTTTTAAGTCAATTAACTTAAACAAATTGTTAGATGCGATTTTCGCATCGCACCGAAAGGAAAACCTCTATGGAAACCACTTTTAAAGCAGGTATCATCGGTTGTGGGGGGCGTGGACGCTCCCATGCCCGCGGCTATCAGGCATCTCCAGATGTTGAGATTGTCGCGTGCTCAGACCCGATTGAAAACGCACGAGACGACTTTGCAGAGCAGTTTGAGGTACCCAACACCTACGAAAACTACGAAGAGATGCTGAAGAAAGAATCACTTGATTTTGTCAGCGTCTGTACGTGGATTGGGCTCCACAGGGACATGGTTATTGCTGCTGCCAACAGCGGTATTAAAGCCATCCATTCAGAGAAACCGATGGCACCGACATGGGGCGATGCCAAAGCACTCTATCAGGCGTGTGTGGATAACGACGTGGTGATAACGTTCTGTCATCAACGCCGTTTCGGGGCACAATTCATTAAGGCGAGACAATTAGCAAACGAAGGCGCGATTGGTGAACTTCGCCGGCTTGAAGGTTCGTGTTCAAATTTGCTTGATTGGGGAACACACTGGTTTGATATGTTCCTTTTTTACAATAATGACGAACCTGTTGATTGGGTAATCGGTCAAATAGATGTAGTAGAAGAGAGACTTGTCTTCGGGATACAGGTGGAGACGAGTGGGCTATCGTGGTTTCGCTGGAAAAATGGTGTAGAGGGCTTGTTGACAACCGGCGGTGTCTCTTTACAAGGGTTCGCGAATCGCCTCATCGGCACTGAAGGTATCATTGATGTCGGTGGTGGCGCACCGGTCTGCATGTTGCGTGCGGGGTCTAATGAATGGGAAACCCCTGATTTAAGCGACATCCCGAAAGGTGATGACACAGTCCTCGCTGTTCTTGATCTCATCGACAGTGTTAAGACGGGACGCGAACCGGAACTCAGCGGACGTAAGGCACTACAGGGAACGGAACTTATATTTGCGACGTATGAGTCGAGCCGACGGCGTGCAAAGATTAATTTGCCGCTCACAGTCGACGATTCCGCTTTGCTGACGATGGTCGCCAATGGCGACATCGGTTAATTTTTATTGCTGCAGGCGCGGTTTACCACCGCGCACTGTAGCAGTATTGCATGCCTTGCGTTTTTCTGTAATTTTTATCAACCTAATTGAATTTTTTGCGTCTAATGAAGATTAAAGGGGATTTTACACACCTGTTCCCCAAGACCATAAAGTTTTAAAGAATTAGAAGCAGTAAATAGATACGGCGCAGTTCTCGACACACTCCATTCAACGCCAGCGGCGCGTAAAACGCGCTTGCCAGACACCGCTTGATGTGTTGAAGCATGGAGGTGCCGATACCGGGATAAGGTCCGAACCTGCCCGGAAAATTTGTGAATCAACGCGAATTACCGAAGTTTAGCAATTTTTCGGACTCGCAACAAGCAGGGAGAAACGAGTGCCAAAAGCAAATAATATGTACGGTGTTGCTTATAAGCCGGTACACAAAAGTCGAAACCAACACAAATACGGAAACGATCCAGCCACCAAATCGCCAATCCGTTCTGGCTTGGTGAATTTTCTTGCATTCAGCTCAGCTTGCAAGCTGAGACTTGCTATCATAATTCAGATTTTCATTTGTCTTTCAGTCTTAATGGTACCTACTAATGTTTGGGCGGTATCTATTGTGTCACTGTCCGCTGTTGACACTGATGGAGATGATTCTGTATTCAACGGGAACGACCAGCGGCTACGTATCACCATTGGGGTGACTGGAGATGATGGGGACCCTATCGAGTATCACTATACCCTCACAGTTGATGGAAATAGTATTATTGGTGTGGGTGATACTACGGGTGATGATGGTGAGAGAAAACACACTATCAATAAGAATCAGACCAAGACTCACGATTGGGATGGGGGTAACCTATCAGACGGGACCTACACAATTCAGTTAACTATGGATGCCTTTCGTATTAACGATGCGACATTTTCGACAGAGGTGTCGGTGACGTTAGACAAAACTGCTCCAGAGATTTCGATTGGCACCGAGACCGCAGAGTTTTCACCAAATGGTGATCGAGTCCTTGATAGGCTTGATGTCTTTTATGGTATGAACGAAAGTGTTGAAGAAAGTAAGTTGGAATTTTTCCTGAAAACAGGGGACAACAAAACCCCATTTGGGCAGTCTGTTAGCCTTAATACAGGTGATGGCAGTCATCTTTACGTTTGGGATGGTGGTGATAGGGGTTCCAAAGTTTTTCCGGATGGGCAGTATGTACTAAAGCTTAGTGTAGTTGACAAGGGTGGGAATGCCGCTGAAAAGGAGACTATTCCTGTCACCATTGATACAAAAGCACCTATAATATCTGCGGTGGTTGCAAATGAGAACCTAACACTTGTTGATGGTGCTTTTATCAATGTCCCAATTCAATTGATTAAAGTGACAGCAGATGTCGCGGGAGGAACGCCTCTTGATTTCACTTCTAATCAAACCCAGCTTACAGTGAAAAAACGCCCTGACACTACCATAAAAGGGGGCCTCAGTTACGATGTGGCGGCATTGACGTTATCTTTCGGCAATCGCTTGGACACAGGCTCCGAGAATGGAGAATATACCGCTTCAATCGTTGTCGCCGATAGAGCTGGAAACATTGCTGAAAAAACTGTGGTTTTCACCTTTGACAACGTCGCACCGAATTTGAGAGAGGTAGCCACGCCAAACGGTACGCTGACCCCCGGTAGCGGGGTTAGCAAACGGGTGAATTTTGTTGAGGCGACGCTCAGCGATAACCTCTCAGATGGCCTCAATCTCTCCGACTCCACGATCCGCCTCACAGGACCCAATGGTGCTGTCTTGGGACGACAAACGCAGCCAGCTGCTAATAAGATTCGTTGGGTTTTCCTATCGCCACTCTTGGCGAAGGACGGTCTCATGGACGGTGAATATACGATTGAGGTTGTTGCAACCGACAAGGCGGGTAACCAAACCGGGACTTTACAAATACCTTTTATTTATGATAACCTGGCACCGCTTGTCACCTTAGGTTCTGAAGAAGAATCCCCCTTCACATTAAATCAAGATACAATATACCACGCACAACCGCTTTCACAGATTGTCGCGACATTTGATGATGTTGGTGTTGGCATCGATTTTCAAGAAAATACACGTATCGTTTTCGGGACGACGAATGCTAACGGACAGATCAACGCGCTCCCCGGACGCAAATTTGAGGCGAAGGAACGTAACCAATTAACTTATGTTTTAGAAACACCGTTGACAAGTCGAGACGGAAGCCAAGATGGACTCTATGTACTCAACGTTCAAGCTACAGACACCCTTGGCAATACAAAGACTTACAACTACCAATTGGTCTACGATACACAACTTCCTACACTCGTTTCTACGGTGCCGGCTGCCAATGAGACCGTCTCAGAACTATCGCAAGTTGAGATCGTACTTGATGAAGCAACGAGTGGTATCGATTTCATTCAGAGCACCTTCCGGTTGACTCGCGATGTTGCTGGTAACCCAATAGATGTCCCCGTGAATGTAACCAGTAACGGCACAGATACAGCGACCTTGACGCTTGCAGAACCGATTGCCTTAGATAGTTCCGATGATGGCACCTACACAATCGAAATCTCCCCGATGGACTTAGCCGGTAACGTCGGTGTTACCGTTCGGCGCGAGTTCTATCTCGTTAGTCAAAGCCAACCTGAGATTCGATTGACAATACCCGAAACCACAACCGTCAATAATTTGACGACGGTTGCCGCCGAACTCAGTGGATACATCGGTGCCGGTATTGATCTCGATGCCTCGACGCTGACTGTCAGAAATGCTCAAGGCGGTCTTATCACATCGACTGAACTTGAACGCGATGAAGTAAATAACCTGTTAACTTGGAACATAGAAACGCCGCTTCCACGCGATGGCAGCGCGGATGATGAATACACTGTAACTGCAACGTTCGTCGATTTTACTGGGCGACGATTTACACAACAATTCCAGCTCCTTTTAGACACACAATTTCCGGCAATTGAGAGCGTACAGGTAACCGATCCTCAATCGGAACTTTCTTCGGATAGCGCAACAATCGTTGCCGAAGGCGTTTCGCAAATCGTTGTAGCTTTTGAGAATACGCAAGAAGGTTCCGTTAGTGGGATTGATTTCGCCAATACAGGTGTTACGCTTACCAATTCGGCTGGTGAAAGTATTTCTGTTAACCGATTTGATGATGGGCAAAGTGTCTTAACACTTGATTTCCAAGCCCTGACACAGCTCGGTGAATATGTGCTCTCTATTACGCCGCAAGACCTCGCTGGTAACCAAAGCACTGCTCCGTTTGTCTACCGAGTACGGATCGATGTGCCTTTACCTACAGTTAGTTCGGTACTCATTAGCGGTAAACTCGGTACTATCGTTTACGTTAACGGCGATTCCACTAACATAGTCGCTACTTTCGCAGATTTGAGTGGTGCTGGGTTGGACCTGGACGATGGCGGTTCAACTATCACCGTCACTAATGAATCGGGGCTGCCCGCACCTGGTATTACTACCTCCAATGGAACAAATCAGTTGACATGGACTCCGATAGTGCTCCCGACAGATGGCAGTGCTGATGGTCGATATACCGTCACCGTCACACCGAAAGACAAATCCGGAAGACAAGGCGATGTCGTTTATCGTCAGTTCGTCTTTGATACACAGGAGCCACGCATCACTGCCGCTACTCCGGTGTCATTGAGTCAGCCCGCTACCTATATCGGTGGCACGCTCACGCAACTTCAGTTTACCGTTGAAGATGTAGGACCTGCTGGTTTAGAGCTAGAGGAACAAACGGTTGAACTCCTGGGTCTCCAAGGCACACCCATCGCTGCCGCACTTACGCTCGATGAAATAAACAGTCATCTGTATCTCACCCTTGACACGCCGCTTGCGCAAGATGGCAGTGCTGATGGTGAATATACGGTAAAGGTGTCTCTTGTTGATAAAGCAGGAAATATTTTAGATTCAGAGCAAACCTTCGTTTATGATTCTCAAGTCCCTCGACTCTCCTCGGTCTCGGTAAACACTGAGTTGCCGATGGAGCTTGTGCCACAAGAGATCACCGAGATCTCGGAATCTATCAGTAGTATCACGCTTCAATTTGAGGAAGCAACCCGGGTTGATTTCACGAATACCGTGGTTGACTTGGTCGGTCCCGATGGGCAACCGATTTCGCTCAATATTTCGGCCGATGGGCTTACGCAACTTACTGCACGTTTTGTTGAACTCACACAAGCTGGATTGTACACCCTGTCTGTCACACCACAAGATATAGCAGGCAATGTTGCCCAAGGTGCTGTGCAATACTCATTTCGGCTTGTGTTCGTCTTACCGAGTGTGAGCAGTGTGGAATTAGGTGGACAGACCGGGGATGTTGTGTTCCTCAATGGTAGTGATTCTACAATAGTTGCCACTTTGGTGGATGGTACCGGCACCGGACTTGATTTAGGTGAGGGCGGTTCAAGCATCGTTGTGACAAGCCCCGCAGGGGCAGTTGTTTCAGGTCAGACCCGCATAGACGGCGCGAACCAGTTGATATGGGAGCCTATATCACTCCCGACCGATGGTAGTGCTGATGGTCGGTATACCGTGGCAGTCACACCAGTTGACAAGGCAGGTAGACAAGGCGATGTCGTTTATCGGCAGTTCATTTACGATACACAGGAGCCACGCGTCACCGCTTCTAATCCGGTGTCACTGAATCAACCTGCTACTTATATCGGTGGCACGCTCACGCAACTTCAGTTTACCGTTGAAGATGTAGGACCTGCCGGTTTAGAGTTAGAGGAACAAACGGTTGAACTCCTGGGTCTCCAAGGCACACCCATCGCTGCTGCACTTACGCTTGATGAAATAAACAGTTATCTGTATCTCACCCTTGACACGCCGCTTGCGCAAGATGGCAGCGCAGATGGCGAATATACTGTAAAGGTCTCTCTTGTTGACAAAGCAGGGAATATCTTAGATTCCGAGCAAACCTTCGTTTATGATTCTCAAGTCCCTCGATTAGCCTCGGTCTCGGTAAACACTGAGTCGGCGATGGAGCTTGTACCACAAGAAATTACTGAGATTTCGGAATCTATCAGTAGTATTACGCTTCAATTTGAGGAAGCAACCCGGGTTGATTTCACGAATACCGTGGTTGACTTGGTCGGTCCCGATGGGCAACCGATTTCGCTCAATATTTCGGCCGATGGGCTTACGCAACTTACTGCACGTTTTGTTGAACTCACACAAGCTGGATTGTACACCCTGTCTGTCACACCACAAGATATAGCAGGCAATGTTGCCCAAGGTGCTGTGCAATACTCATTTCGGCTTGTGTTCGTCTTACCGAGTGTGAGCAGTGTGGAATTAGGTGGACAGACCGGGGATGTCGTATTCCTCAACGGTAGCGATTCTACAATAGTTGCCACTTTGGTGGATGGTACCGGCACCGGACTTGATTTAGGTGAAGGCGGTTCAAGCATCGTTGTGACAAGCCCCACAGGGGCAGTTGTTTCAGGTCAAACCCGCACAGACGGCGCGAACCAGTTGATATGGGAGCCTATATCACTCCCGACCGATGGTAGTGCTGATGGTCGGTATACCGTGGCAGTCACACCAGTTGACAAGGCAGGTAGACAAGGCGATGTCGTTTATCGGCAGTTCATTTACGATACAGAAAACCCGCGTATCACCGCATCCTCTCCCATAGTGTTGAGTCAACCTGTGTCTTATATCAGCGGCTTGAACCAGTTTACGTTTACCGTTGAGGATGTAGGACCGGCGGATCTGCTTTTGGAATCGCAAACAATTGAGTTGATAGACAGTTCTGGAAGTGCCGTTCCTGCGACGTTGACTTATGACGAGTTGACGAACCAACTCTATTTGACGCTTTCCGCCCCGTTTGCTCGAGATGGAAGTGTTGATGGTGCGTATACAGTCAAGTTATCCCTTATTGACAGAGCCGGTAATACCTTGGATTTAGAGCATCTCTTGATTTATGATTCTCAAGTGCCTCAACTCTCCTCAGTCATGGTAAATACCGAAGTGCCGGTAGAACTGGTCCCGCAAGAGGTTGCCGAGATTTTGGAGCCTATCAGCAGTATTACACTTCAATTTGACGAAGCCACAAGAGTTGATTTCGAGAATACCGTGATTACGCTCGTAAATTCTGATGCTACTGATGCCTCTGGTGAACTTGCGGCGGTAGAGATTCCACTGACATTGGAAGATGATGGCATATCTCAGATGACTGTCAGTTTTCTGGAATTGAACCAGATTGGCACGTATGTCCTCTCTATCAGACCGCAAGATATAGCGGGGAATGTTGCAACGGGTGCCTTTAATTACACCTTCATTCTGGATATACCGCTGCCGAGTGTGAGTTCTATTATTATAGGCGACGCCGAGACAGTGGCTGGCGGCGACATCGCTTATGTCAACGCGAGCAACATGATCATCGGAGCGGAACTCCTCGATCCAACAGAGACAGGGTTATCCTTTGGGAGTGACGGGTCGGATATTACCGTGGTAGATGCTAGTAACACAATCGTCGCTGGTGCAACAGGTTCCAATGGTGTAAATCTACTTCTTTGGCAACCTATAACGCTCACGACTGATGGCACTACGGATGGACGATACAGCGTATACGTGTTCCCCGTTGATAAAGCCGGTCGTCAGGGCAGCACCGCTTATCGTGAATTCATTTATGATACGCAAGAACCAGAGATAATAGGTGCTAACCCAATTGATTTAAGTCAGCCGGTCTCCTATATCAGTCAGAGTCTAACGCAGTTCCACTTCACAGTCGCAGATGTCGGTCCTGCAGAACTTGAGTTATCGGATCAGAAAGTCAGCCTACGCGATGCAAGTGGCAATTTAGTCCCCGCGCAGCTTACTAACGATACTAATAGCCAACTTTTCCTCACACTTGACCAACCCCTACCTCTTGATGGCAGCATGGATGGCGAGTACACCGTTGCTGTTGAATTGACAGATAAAGCTGGAAACGCCTTCACTGTTGAACACCGGATTGCCTATGATACCCAAGCACCAACGCTTGTTAGCACAGTCCCTGCTGATGGTTCACTTCTCACCGAAGATGTCACACAGATACAGGTGACACTCAATGATGAGGGTGGTAGCGGTATCGACTGGACAACGACCATGGTGACATTGGTTAACCCGAGTGGACAGCAAATATCTGGTGAGCTTGTCAGTAACGGCACAACAGCACTAACGCTTAGCACAAACCAACTCGTTGAGGATGGACGATACATCATCCGAGTTCGTGCCGTTGACCGTGCCGGGAACGGAAATGCAACCCTCTTTGAACGTAATTTCCTGTTGTCTCGACGTTTACCTACAATCGTTTCAACGGAACCGGTTACAGCACCAGAGGACGAAGCATTTACGAATGAAGAAATTGAGCAGATAGAAGTGGAACTCGAAACAGATGATGAAAACCATCTTTCAACGCTTCGCCTCTTAAATCCTGATAACCAAGTTGTTGCTGGGCAGCAACAGCGCGCGTCTGGTAGGTTAATCTATAATCTGGTTCGTCCACTTGCAACTGACGGTTCCGCTGATGGTATCTATACTATTGAGTTTACACCCATTAGTGCTTCTGGTCGGAGTGGCGAAATTCAACGATTGACCTTCACCTACGACACGCAGGCACCCGAGATTGAGAGCGATGATGTCATTAATTTCGTTGTTGCACAACCCGGGGTTAATAATTCGCTGATAGAAATTAGCGTCAACCTCACCGATGACACATCCGGTATTGATTGGGAAAATCTCGACGAGGAGTGGTTAACTTTTGAGCGGCGATCACCGAACCCATCCAAAATTTCCGGGCGGGTTTCTGACGATGGGCAAAGCACTCTCACTTTCCGTCTCACGGTACCACTTGCAGACAACGGTTCCGCTGATGGCGAGTACCGAATTACAGTTACCCCCAAAGACCGAGCAGGGAACGACGATGAACCTTATGAAAAGGTCTTCATCTACGATACCAGCCCGCCAATGGTTGATGCTGGCACACTGCTTATCAACGATGCGCCGCTGCTTGTTGACATCAATGCAGATAATTATCCGACTGCAGTCTCTTCAAGGGGCGGTGTGGTCATACAAGCAAATATCTTTGACACAGGCTTGGGGGTCAACCTCGCGCAGTCAAAAATTATTGTGAGGCGTCCGGATGGATCGGAAGTTTCTGGTAACACGCAGCAAAACGGGGTGGACACCATCGTCTTCAAATCCGATGGGTTATCATTTCAAGGAAGTTATCAGGTTACAGTTATGAGCGTTGGAAACGACTCCGAACTTCTCGGATTCGCTCCAACCGATTCCATTACAACGGAATTTCTCTATGAAACAGGTGAACCTACCGCTACTGTAACCAGTGATGGCGGCGAAACCGAGTTAACAGATGAGCCACTACCGTTAGAAGGTACAACCTCTGACCCTGCAGGCACACAGCGAATCGGTGAAGGTGAAATCCCTGTTCCAGCTTCTGGAGTCTGGCTCGTCGAAATTGTAGGCACCGGCCCCGACAAGCAACCGATTGACCCAGTCCCCGCGGTTGATGACAGCAATGCCCAAGAAGAACCGTGGAGCCGCTGGTCTATTGACTTCTTGCCGACGCGTTCTGGTGAATACGACTTAGATGTCCGCGTCACAGATAATGCAGGCAATTACGCCGTTTATGATGTAGGAACCTATACGATGTCTGTGTCTCTCACGTTCCGCGGTTCGACGTTTGGATGGCCAAATCCGCTCCGCCTTTCACAACGAGATGTCGCTTTCTTTTCCTTTGATGTCAATGTACCACTCGGGGAGACGATCGAACTCACGTTGAGCATCTATGATTGGAGTGGTGACATGGTGCTATCACAAACCTATCCCGATGTTGTTTCGGGACAGCGTAACGATCAATTGGTTAAATGGAATTTGGAGAACCAAGCAGGCACCCCGGTCGCGAGAGGTCTCTATATCTTCCGTTTAGAAGCTGTCAATGCAGCAGGAAATCGCGCGAACACTGTCGGTAAGGTGCTTGTCGTTGACTAAGCACACTATGTTATCTGAACCACGCCGATATCAGAAGCTACGATCTTAAGAAGATATCAGAAAGCCAAGATAAGGAGAATGTATGATGCTGAAAAGGGGAGCCGTTCTAATCGTAATGGCACTTCTCATAATAATCGCACCTGCCCCGAGTACACACGCTGTTGATATCCACGATGGCGCAGGGACTACTGGTGCCGCTTTTCTAAAAATTGAAAGCGGCAGCCGCCCCGCTGGATTGGGTGGTGCCTTCGCTGGACTTGCCAACGACATTAATACCATCTTTTGGAATCCAGCAGGGTTAACCGCTGTTAACGACCGGGAATTGACTGCGATGCAACACTTTTCGTTCGCAGACATTAACAACCAAACTATTGGATACGCACAGCGCGTAGAACGGCTCGTCTGGGGTGCCAGTTTCCTTGGAAGTTTCACAGAAATTGAACGCCGACAGGGACCAACGGAAGATCCTGATAGTACCGCAACGGTCGGTGGGTTTGCTACAGGTTTATCGCTCGCCTATCCACTCAGTGAGACTATATCAGTCGGTGGTACAGCGAAAATAATTTCAGAGCAGCTGGATATTCAAAACGCCTACGGTGCCGCAGCGGATGTCGGGTTAGTCTTACGCTTGCTTGACAATCATCTCGGCATCGGAGTTGCTGTCCAAAATGCGGGGGTCTTAGACGGTGGGGAAAACTTGCCTATGGCACTTCGGGCAGGACTCGCTTACAGAACGTGGAAGCAACCTGCTGCAGAGGCGGAAGCAGATAAACCGATGCCAGCACAGGAGATATGGGCATTGGTCGCAGATGCACACATCCCGCTTCTTGATGCGAATCCGAGTTTTCATGTCGGCGTAGAGCGGTGGTTTTACGAGAGCGTCGCTGCACGCGTCGGATATCGAATCGGTCTGAACGAGAATCCGAGCGATGGGTTATCCCTCGGTATCGGCGTACGACGCAGCGGTGAAGACGCATTAGCAAACATCGACTTCCAGTTTGATTACGCTTTCGTCCCAGATGCTTATGTCGGCAACGCCCATCGCGTCTCTTTCATCACGCGGTTCTAATAGTGGTCAGTTATCAGTCACAAGAGCGTTCTGATGTGCATTAGGACCTCTTTAACTGATAACTGATAACTACTACACACTTGCTTCAAGCATTCGCTCGATTGGCATGCGAGCTTTGTCCATAGTCTCAGGATTCAGCGTAATCTCGTATTCGTTGAGGTCCTCGCCTTGATCAATCGCTTCCAGGATGTTCGCTATTTTGCCCAAATTTACTTGTGCCATGTGAGAGCATCGCACTGAGCATGCCGTCCAGAATTGAACTTCTGGAAATTCCTGCGCCAGGTTAGAAGTTAACTCACATTCCGAGGCAACAAAGGCACGTTCCATTTGGTTCGCTGCGACACGTTCCGCTATATCCTTCATAATCTGACTGGTACTACCGTAAAAATCCGCTTCTTTTAGGACGTTCGGACGGCATTCCCAGTGTGCGTACAGTTTGCGGTGGGGGTGTCCTTTTGGGATTTCAAAGGATTCACGGATTCCGAGAAGGTCATCGAGTGTGAATTTTTCATGAACTTCGCAAATTGCGCCGCGTGCCGTATTGTCTTTGCCGGGATAGACAACATTTTTCTCGTCCTTCAATTCTTCCTCTAAATTTTGGGCAAAGAAGATATCGGGCACAAAGATAATTGTATCTCCCGGCATAGTTTTAGCGATGTGTGCAGCATTTGCTGACGTACAGCAGATGTCCGATTCTGCTTTCGCGTCTGCGTAGCTATTGATGTAAATCATCACCGGTGCTCCCGGATAGAGATTTTTCAACTCCTTAACATCTTCTGCACCGAAGTTATCGGCAAGCGAGCATCCTGCTGTTTTATCGGCAACTAACACCGTTTTGCTTGGATTCAAAATTTTCGCTGTTTCCGCCATAAACGGTACACCGTTAAAAATTAGATACGGAGCTTCTGTTTTCGCAGCGTACATGCTCAAGCCGAGTGAATCACCCTGTTCCTCTTTTTCAGACAATCCAAAGACGAGCGGCTCCATATAGTTATGACCAAGCATCACAACGTTATGTTTCTGCTTCAGGGTACGTATTTTGTGGACAGTCCTCGCGTGAGCCTCAATGTCAAGAAACGTTAAGCTTGGGTGATGGCGCTTGTACAATTCCTGCTTAACGTCTTCAATACTGAGATCTGTCGTACAGTCGGGGGCATCTGTTGTGTGGGGAGTTTCTTCCTTAGAATGCATGCTAATCACGCTCCAAGTTGATCGCTAATAGGATGGATTTCTTCTATGCCTAAGAGCAGCATAAATTGACATACGAACTGGCAATATGGAAAGTCTGTGAATTATGCCTGCTTCAAATATCGGAAACCCACAAGTTGCACCCTAAAAGCGATTTTTTATTCAGTCCAATTAGAATACCGCTAAAATACTTTTTTGTCAAGGTTAATACACAAATGCGAAATTTATGTCAAATTTTCTGTGTAAAGAGAAGTCAAATTTGTGCTGCTGCCCTGATTTTATGCCTAATTTGGGGGTTGACACCGACCGCGGAGAGTGTTTCGGTCAAATTGAGAGGGAAAATTGTGATAGTCGGGATTCTTTCAGGACTCGCGTATGCAACACACACGCTTGTTACGCGCGATAGGCGAGCAGCGGAGAAGTTACAACTTCACCTCGGCCCGCCTGATCGCATTGTCCAGTTTGAACGTGGGTTTGACTTATGGCGTATTAACTATTATGGAGAGCAGTGTTATATGCTACGCAATAACCGGTTTGTTAAAACTGTTCCTTGCGTCAGCCTGCAATCGCAATATCAAGGATTTGGAAACCAAATACCTGATCGTCTCAGAACATCCCAAAGTAAGTTCACGCCACCATTTCTTATTGATACACCTGTTTCAGGGAACCCCAAGTGGTTGCAGCTTTGCCCTTTGCATCCACAGCGAGTCCCTCAATTTGTATCTTCCGATCTTCATCGGTTGGAAGACGAACGTTTGCTTGGGCGGCTACTGTGGCTTTCACGTTAGTCGTCACAAAAATTGCGTCTAACATAGTGGCATCCTCGCGTACACCGATACGTAACACCGTCTCACCTGCTTCTTTGAAATCCCATTCCCGGTCGAACGTTCCACCATCTAACCAATGGTTGATGCGGTCCCAATGCCAAGCGGCACCCGCTCCAACACCCCAACGAAATTCTACATTTTGGGTTGCTTGTGCATTTTCGTCCGGATCGGCAGGTTGCCAAGTCGCCCAGAACGAATCGCTGTTACCGTCCCATGCGATGACATGTCCCCACAGCGCGTAATCCCCCGGTTCAGGAATATTGATAATAAACTCAGCGTAGCCTGTACCACCGCCACCGGTTAGTGGTTCCCCGTCATCCCAGATGAATTTTCCATCAGATGCCAATTTATCATCCGAAATTATCATCGGTGCTACAATCTCGTCTGCCAACTCGGCTTCAAGTGCAATCTCAACCTCGGCACCAAGTCCTACAATTCCACATAAGAATGCTGTCATTATAATCAGCATTAATATCATTCTGTACCTGTATTTCATCACAGCCTCCTTTCTGTTCTCTGAAATATGCGGGTGGATTTACCTACCACCCGCAATGAGGTTAAGTCAATTAACTATCTATCCGCTTTGAGTTTTCCCCAGGTTGTAGCGAGTTTATCTTGCGGTTCAATAGGCGTTAACGAATCTTCTGGAATCGGGTCGCGAGGGTTTACTTCCGCTTCATCCTCAGAAAGATTGTCGGTGATGTAGATGACATCCAACATACAGGCATCTTCCCGGACTGCGATACGGAGCGTGGTTTCCCCGCCTGCCTCTATCACCCATTCCCGGTCGAACGTTCCACCATCTAACCAATGATTGATGCGGTCCCAATGCCAGGTGTCACCGGCTGCAACTCCCCAACGAAATTCTACATTTTGGGTTACTTGTGCATCTTCGTCCGGATCGGCGGGTTGCCAGGTTACCCAGAAAGAATCGCTATTGCCGTCCCATGCGATGACTTTCCCCCACAGTGCGTAGGTGCCGGGTTCTGAAATATGGAGTTTGTATTCTACCCAACCTGCACCACCGCCACCTGTAAGCGGTTCCCCTTCCACCCAGACGAATTGTCCGCCGGAAGCATCTGGATCGTCAGCGACTACCATCGGTTCTTCGATTACATCCGCCATTTCTGCCTCAATTGCCCGCTCATAACCATAACTTATACCGATTGTGATTAGTAAACCGAAGGTGAAAAGTGTACCTAATACGAATGTCTTGAAATGCATAAAAATATCTCCTTTTTTTTTTACAGATTTTTCAACTCTTTGGAATGCTTTTGCCCGTTTTCAAAAGGTTATCATTCTACGGGGCTCGAATTTTGCCCCACTGCTGAATCTGTAACGCTGCCGGAATTACCGGAAGCGCGTCCGAACTACTGTTAGACCATTTCGGCTGTGCCGCCCAAGCACCGTTGTTAATCAATTCACGGCGTTCGCTTCCATCGGCACGCATGAGGTGGATAACCCATCTGCCGTCTTTCTCAAATTGAAAAGCGATGGTATCACCGTCTGGTGCCCATGCTGGGACTGCTTCATCTGTAGGTGTATCGGTAAGTGCTTGTTTGTTCCCACCATCAACTGCATCCATGACGTACAGATCGAAGTCAGCAAGTGCTGCCTCGGCATGCATTGAAGCATACACAATCCGACTTCCGTCGGGGGACCAAGCCGGATAGGTGTCCATCAGGGGTTGGTGTGTTAACCGCTGTTCGACTCCGCTATTTACATTAACGACGTATATGTCCCAGTTGAGTTCCCGCTTTGAATGGAAAACAAGCGAGTTTCCATCGGGTGACCAAGTAGGCACCTCGTCTTCAAACGTGTTCTCAGTGAGGTGTTCCACCTCGCCAGTATTGAGATGGAGCAGATAAATGTCAAAATGCCCATCACGATTTGACGTGAAGGCGAGCCGTGTGCCATCAGGTGACCAAGCGGGTGCTTTATCTGTCGCGGGGTGATGCGTTAACCGTCGCTGATGGGTGCCATCAGCCTGCATCACATAAATCTCGTGATTTCCGTCTCGCCGAGAGAAAAAAGCGATCTGAGTGCTGTCAGGTGCCCACGTCGGATAGTAATCCGCCGCAGGATTACGCGTAAGATTTACAGGTAGTTTTCCGGTCGTATCTGTCAGATAGATTTCCCAGTTACCGCTCACATCCGAGGCAAAAGCAATAGTCCTCGGTGGATCTGGTTGGCACAAAGCACTACCGATTACAAGCGACAATATCAGAAAAATACTACTTTGAAATACTAACAAAATTCGCATTTTTTGTCTATATTCTTTTTCCAATATGGTGCAAAATGTCAAAATTTTCCATCGCGCACCTCAAAATGAGTCGGTTTACGAAGCGTTGTGCCACCAATTCGGACCCATTCGGCTACCCATTCAATCATCTGTCCTAAAGAGATGCGTGGATACCCAAACAGTTGATGACACCGTGAAGCGTTGCTTAGCAGTACTGTTGCTGTTTCTTCACCTTCAAAGCGCGGCGGTTTGTTGAAAAGCGTGCCGAAACACGACGCAAGGTATCGGATAGAAACGGTCTCCGGTCCCGTCACATTCAGAACCAACGGCGGACTTTGACAGTGTGCGAAAGCGCGCAATGCTATTGCGTTCGCATCACCTTGCCATATCACATTTACGCTGCCCATTTGGAGGGAGGTTACTTCTTCGGCGTAAACTTTTTCAGCGATGTCCAACAGTATCCCGTAGCGGAGGTCTATCGCGTAGTTGAGTCGCAGGATCGCCATCGGTGTGCCAAATCGCGATGAAAAATAGGTACATATCCGTTCACGACTCAGACACGATTGTGCATACTCGCCAATCGGCGCAACGGGTGCACTCTCAGTCGCACCACCGTGGGAAACCGGGGTCAGCGGGTAGACGTTCCCCGTTGAAAACACAACCAACCGAGAAGTCTGAAACTTTTCTGCCACGCGTCCCGGCATATAACTGTTCATCGCCCAGGTCAGACTCTCATTACCAGTTGAACCGAACTTCCTACCCGCCATCAAAATCACATTTTGGGTATCAGGTAAGTTTTGCAAGCAGTCTTCCGAGAGTAGATCGGCGGTGATTGTTTCAATACCGGTTTCGTGCAAACCTTCCTGCACACCGGGTGTCGAAAAGCGGGAGACACCTATAACTTTTTTCGCGATACCTGCGTGGTCGATGGCACGTTTCGCCTGTTTGGCGAGTGTCGGGCCCATCTTCCCACCAACACCGAGGATAAGGATATCCCCCTCCAACGCAGCAACTGCCGCTATTACCTCGTCTGTCGGCTCGGATAGATATGATTCTAATTGGACTTCTGTTTTAATCAAAATAAAGGGAGGACTGGTAGATGAAAGCAACTTAAAAACTTAATGATGATTAACAACTTTCATCGGCTTTGCTAAAGTAGCATGTTTAAGGGCAGGTTCTGAAACCTGCCCTCAACGATTTATCGGGCCAACTTGATATTCGCCCAAGATGTGGCGAGTTTGCCTTCCGGTTCTACCGGTGTCAGGAATGACGCGGCATCTTGGTTCATACTCGCTTTAATTTCGTCTGCAGAAAGCGCACGGTCCCAAAGCCGAACCTCGTCAACGCTCCCTGTCCATGCTTCACCGCCCCAAGTACCGATTGTCACCGCACTCGTGTTTTGTGCAGGCGCAACCGGGTTGCCCGATTCTTCGGAGTGCGTTTCCTCACCATCTAAGTAAATCACCACTAAACCATTATTATCGTCCGTGTGGGTATAGGCGAGATAATACCACTTTCCTATCTCTAATGCTGTTTCGTTATCGTTGATATCTTTGAATCCACCGGCGGCACCGTTTGTCCAGATTTTGATACCGTTTGATGGATTCATACCAAACCCAAAACCGATATGTCGAGTCTCACCACTCTGCCGAGTGCCACAGATGATCGCATGTGCGCTCGGAAGCCTGTCCAGTTGTACCCATGCGGCTTGTGTAATCGCCCCTTCAATATGAAAGGCGGTATCGTCTTCAACGACCACGTGATCTGCGGCAGCCGCAAATTGAAGGGCTTCGCCGAATTGTCCGTCAACCCATTTTGCATTACCCATCACTTCACCTTCAAAACCGTTTGCGGAGAAGTCTTGCGTTGCGCTACCGGAACCTTCATCAAGCGGCATGTATAAGACAAGCCCCTCCATTAGGTCGGCATGGGAAAATGTTACACAAATGAGTAAACAGAATGTGATTACCGAAAAGATCTTCATATTGTCTCCTTTGTTGAAAAGTGAAAACAGTCTAACATTACGCAAAAAGCAGAAAAGAATGGATATCCTTATCTACTTGAACCATATCGTAGCAAATTTTCGTTTTTGTTTCAATACACAAAATGTCGATTTTCGGAAAAAGATCGGTTGCGTCTTAAGGTGATACACTTTTCGCACAACGGAATCCAAGGGCACCGATACCGGCGTACGTCGGACTCGTCCCGTGGCGGTTTGAGGCACGCAACCACTCAGGCTCGCTGTTCCACCCGCCACCCCGGATGACGCGAAAATCTATAATGTCCTCAAAATTGTTAACAATCTCTTCAATGTTATTCGCGCCTGCGGTAGGGTTTCGGGGTGGAGAGTTGGCATAAAAGTCGACCTCATATCCATCAAGGCACCACTCCCACACGTTCCCCGCGATGTCATGCACACCATAGTCGTTCGGAAGATACTCACCAACAAGGGTTGTTTCACCAATATGCTTACCATAGTTTGCCCTGTTAAAGTTAATGCCGTTGCCCCACGGATACTGTTTTTTCTCTAATCCGCCCCGCGCCGCTTTCTCCCATTCTGCTTCTGTCGGTAGACGCTTGTCCACCCAGACGGCGTAAGCCATCGCAGCGTACCAACTCACATAACGTGCCGGGTGGTCGCGTTCACCAAGAGGAAAATTATTTCCATTCCAGTCCTGTAGATAATTGCCGTCGTGAAATTTTGCGTTGATGCCATCTTTTTCCCACGCAGGATTCGCAAGAATAAAATCCTTAAATTCTCCGTTGGTTACCTCATTTTCGTCTATGTAAAACGTGTCAAGGTGAACGGTATGCACTGGCTGTTCGTCGTTATCAGCGTCGCCATCATTGCTGCCCATCTGAAACTCACCTTCTGGAATCAGAACCATTCCATCCGGGATAATCGGTTCTGGTGCAGGTTCCGGTACGGGGTCAGGGGTTAGTGTGCTATCAGTGCTTGGATCTGCACGCACCAACTCCACTGGACTAACCTCGTCGTCCTCGTCGCGTTGCCCACAACTCGCTATGTAAACGGTGAAAAAACATATAAGTGCTAAACCTACCAGTCTAAATAATATCTTCATCAAAATTATTTCCTTTGTGCCAGCGTATGTGCTCTCTGTAGGAGCGAGTTGTGCTCGCGATTCTTGGTGTAGGAACGAGCTGCACTCGCGATTCTCAATATCAATAAACTTCCAAGTAGTTATCAGTTTCCCACTGACTAACACTCCAATGATAGTCGCGCCATTCCTCGCGTTTAACCTGAATATAGTAGTCAGCGTACTCGGTTCCGAGTGCGTTCTTGATCACTTCATCTTGTTCAAGCGCGTTTGCTGCTTCGCCGAGTGTCGCGGGTAGAGAATCAATTCCGCGTCGTTGTAGTTCATCTTCTGACACTTCATAAAGGTTGTCCTCGTTTTGTACGCCGGGGTCAATCTGGTTTTCAATGCCATCCAGACCTGCGGCAAGGAGAACTGTCGCCGCGAGATAAGGGTTCGCTGCCCCGTCGCCTAAGCGGTTTTCAATGCGTCCGGGTGCGGGAATCCGAATCATCTGCGTCCGATTATTTGCACCATAGGTGACATAAACAGGTGCCCACGTAGCACCGGAACGCGGCACGCTACGGACTAAGCGTTTGTAACTATTCACAAGCGGATTCGTGACCGCTGTGACCGCTTTCGCGTGTTTGAGAACACCTCCTGTGAACCAGTAAGCGAGTTGAGCCAAGCCGTTTTTATCATTCTCATCAAGGAACAGATTGGTCTGATTCTCTTCATCCCAGAGGCTCATGTGGAAGTGTGCACCGTTGCCTGTCAGATTTGTGAACGGCTTGGGCATAAAGGTTGCCAGCAACCCGCGTTCTTCGGCGAGCGTTTTGACCATCCACTTGAAGAAGGTGTGTCGGTCTGCCGTTGTGAGCGCGTCCGAATAGGTCCAGTTTGCCTCAAACTGACACGTCCCATCTTCATGATCGCTCGCGTACGGTTCCCACTCCAATTCCTGCATGTATTTAATCAGGGTCGTCATCGTATCGAGATTGCGGTGCAACGCTCTTAGATCGTAACACGGTTTATCCAAAGTATCAAGTTTGTCCCATGGCGCGTAAGAGCCTGTCTCATCCTGTTTCAACAGCATGAATTCCGCCTCGATGCCGACATTGAAGATGTAGCCTTTCTTTTTGGCTTCGTCTAATTGGCGACGCAGAATTGTTCTCGGACAATAGTGCCACGGTTTGCCTTCAACATACATATCCCCCGCGACCCAGGCGATATTTTTCCGCCACGGCACGATTGTCAACGAGTTAAAATTGGGGAGGCTCGCCATCTCTGGGTCGTGTGGGGATTGTCCTATCTCGCCAGCGGCAAAGCCTCCGAAGCCGGCACCCTCTTTTGCCATGTCTTCAAGGTGGGTAGATGGGATCACCTTCGCTTTCGGGGCACCGCTCATCTCAACAAAAGAGCAGAGGAAAAACTCGATACCGTTCTCTTCAACGAAACGTCTAACTTGTTCTATGGTCATAGAATTATTCTCCCAAGGAGATTTCACCTCGAAAATGAGTGAGGCGAAATGTTCTTAAAAAGTCGCTTTTACCAGAATGTGACGCGACCGATATGCTTTTATGATATAAAAATACTATCCATAAAATGCCAAAGCATGATAACATTATAACCGAAGCCCTAAAAAATTCAAGATTGATCTTTTTAATACCAAGTTTTGGATACTGGCAAGCTGCGCCAAAACGAAAGGAAAGACGATGGCATTTTTTTCTCGTTTCTATACAAAAGGATCGCTTTTGATCGGCGTGT
The DNA here is from genome assembly GCA_965246985.1 of Candidatus Poribacteria bacterium. Taxonomy (GTDB): domain Bacteria; phylum Poribacteria; class WGA-4E; order WGA-4E; family WGA-3G; genus WGA-3G. The sequence goes on from OZ251998.1 coordinate 6,502,209, forward strand.
TAATTGTTGTCTATCTGCTACCGATATGGGTATTTACCTATTTCCCGACACAAGATGGTGTGAGCCATGTCTATAACTCGCAGATCTTGACAGAATACAACAACCCCGATTATCAGTTTCGCGACTATTACGAGATTAACTGGTACCCTTTTCCGAACTGGCTTTCCCATTTTTCGTTGGCAGTGTTAATGCTCGTCTTTCCAGCTCTCATCGCCGAGAAAATCTTTCTGAGTCTCTATGTTATCCTCTTCCCACTCGCAATCTATTATTTCCTCAACGTCGTACAACGCGGACGACATGCCCTCGTCATACTGAGTTTCACCTTTGTTTACAATTACCTCTTTTTGATGGGTTTCTATAACTTTGCTGTCAGCGTGCCACTCTTTTTTCTCGCACTCGGCTATTGGTGGAAACATAAGGATGAGATGAATAGGAACCGTATCATTCTACTCAACCTACTCATCGTCATCACCTATTTTGCACATCTTATTTCTTACGCATTCATCTTGTTTTCCATTGCCTTGTTGGCACTCCTCCATTTCAGGCGAGACTTCAAGCGAATTCTTATTACCGGATGCTACCTCTTACCCGCAGCCGTACTTCTTCTCGTCTACCTCCCCACCTCTGATTTACTGGCAGGAGAGCCTCCTGAATTTGGATTTGGACGGGTCGGAGAATTGTTCGCTAACCTGATCGGTATGCACGTACTCGTCCCCTATACCGATCCACCAAGTTGGATTTCCGGGGTTGTCTCTGCTTTTCTACTCTTTCTCGTTGTTGCAACAATCTGGCAAAATAGAAAAGGCATCACAGCAGAGCATGCTGGACAAAAAGCGTTTCTCTGCCTCACGGCGGTGCTTCTCGGACTCTATTTTATCCTACCCAATTCTATCGGTCCCGGCGGTTGGGTCAACGATAGGCTCGCCATTTTAGCCACCCTTGCTATATTCGCATGGTTTCGTGGATTTGATAACCGCCAATGGAAACGCGCATTTACAGCCGTCGCCACGCTGCTCGCCTTTATTAACCTCGTTTATGTCGGTGTTCTGTTCAAAAACCTCAATGCCGAAATCCGCGAGTTTAACGTTTTTGTCCAACGGGTTGAGAAAAATAGTGTTATCCTGCCGCTTCACTTTGATCCAAGGGGCAGCTCCGAACGTGTAGGCATCTTTGTCAACGCCGCCAATTACTACTGTCTTGACAACGGTTGTATCAATCTTGGCAACTATGAGATACAGTTTGATTATTTCCCGATCCGTTTCAACGCCGATTTTGAAACGCCATTAGCCGAGAAGGAGTGGGTGCAGGTCGTCCACTGGCAACCTGAAAGGATTAACCTCTGCGATTATGCTGACAATGTGGATTATCTATTACTGTGGGACACGCCAGACGAGCCTATCGTCGCCGAAGCGATTGAGGCGTGTTATACGTTAATAGCATCGGAAGGCAGGTTGAAACTCTATAAAGGAAAGCGAACAGCACGCTGAGAAGGGGAATCCAAACGCTACTTCAATACTCTCCGCGGAGCGTAACAGTCGCGATGGTATGCGTATAATTGAGGAAATCGAGGAATGGATCTTTTTCGTTCGTTCGGTTTTGGGTAATCTGATAATCGGCGTTCAGTGTTAGATGCGGATTGAACTGCCAGTTCAGTTGGACATTTGCACCTATCTGTGTATCTCGACGATCTGGGGCATCTTCCGAGATAATTCCCGACTCGTCCAGAATCTGTCTGCCTTCAAACGCTACCCACAGTCTGGAGAGCCGAAGCCGAAGCCACCGTCCGGTCTCGATTCTGTAAAAGGAACTCGCTGCTACTTCAGTGCTGACGAAGTTAAAGAAATCGACATTGGAACGGTTCAAAAATATGTTGACCTCTTCCTGAAAGACGAGCCGTTCGGTTGCTACCTGTATCAGTTTCGCAGAACCGATGTGTCGCCAATCATTTCGACGTTCGTTGTCTTCAAGCCCTGTTATACCTAAAATGAGGTTGTTCAAATTGGTTTGATAGCTGCCGTGCTCTATCCCGTACTCCAGTTTACCGAGCATCTGTTTAAGAAGCCCAAATTGCAAGCGGCCAGTCATTTTATGGTTGTTAGAGCCGACAAGTAGGAAGTCCTCTCTACGCGAGTCTTCATCGTCAAACCGGTGTAAGCGAAAGTTATATTCCAGCACTCGTCCGAAGCGCAGACCGAGTTGTTGTTCTATGTTGTTATAGACATTCAAGGTGCGGACGAAACGTTGTAACTGATACGAAGCAACGAGGGATGGTAAACTTGTAACAGGCCTAAAACTAAGTTCTGTTGAAAGGATGTTACTGAACGCATCAAATTCGTTGAGTTTTCCTTCGGCACCGGTGTAGTTTTCAACTTGGGGCGTATATTGTAATTTGACTCGAAGTTTATCGGCTATCGGTAAATCTCCACCTAAGTTAACACCGAAGCGGTTAATCATACCTGAAAGTTGCGGATCTTCTTGCCCGGCGAGGCTGCTCGTGTAAGGATCCACACTCAATCCGAGTTCAATATGATTGTTAAACGTATTGGAGAAATGGGCATTGAGTGTCAGTTTTGCAGGATCAGTTTCTGACGTTTCGGGTTTCTTTTCAAGGAGACTCTGTCCGAGTTCGGGTTGAAATTGGGCGCGCACGCTGCTCACACCCAGTTCTATAAAGATGAGGAGGCATGTCACGAGGGAGAAAGTTAATTTTTTCATTTTTCGTTTCTCGGATGTTCATTTTTAGCCTCTTGGGCAGTCGGCACTATATCCAGTTCGGGCAGTTTGTGGGTGTCGGCAGCGTAGGGTCCCGTTCCTGGTGTGCAGAGCCGGATGAACCTCGGCATTCCAGCAATACTCAGTTTATCTATGAGTGCTTCAAGTCCGAATCTGTAAAGGTCTTCATCTGAGATTTCTCGGATACGTGTTGCCAATGGTTTCCCATTCCTAAAAATATAAGTTTTCAGTTTGGATATGCGGTTTTGTTCGGCTTTTGCTTCTTTATTTGCTTGGTGAATTTGTTCAACGAGAGTGTCTATGTCTGGCAAATTATCCAGCCATTCATGCCGTTCAACCGAGTAATCGCCAGTGCACGGTTGAATCTGCTTAAGGAACCGTGGCACGCCAGCGGTGCCAAGTTTACTCGCGAGTGCTTCGATTCCAAGTTGGTAAACCTCATTATCTGTCATCAAAATCTTCGGTGTGGCAACCTCTGCCTTTAGGCGGGGGAGGAAACACCGCTCCTGTAGTTAAAGTTAAGGCGTGTTAGCACCTTACAGTCTGATATTTTAGCGTTTTGGCAAAGACGCTGACCGTCTAAAGAATATAGGGAAATACCGGTTTTGCCAAATCCGCTAATCCGCGTCAAGCCATGTTTAACATGTTTGACGAGCGTGTTCTTTACCCATCCATTGAAAGTTGTGCCCCCATAGCGTGGCCGCTTGCCACCTTTTTGTGGATTCTGTCTATGAAGTTCTCGTCTGCGTATAGGGATAGGCGATATACAGAATATATCCGTGTTATCTACAATAGGATTACCCCCGATAGTGTGATATGCCAAACACCAAGAATCTACACAATGTGCCTCAAAGGTTTCTGATAACTTGTTAGACGATTTCTTGAGACCGAGCCTATCACGTATCTCTTTGGTTTCCCAACCTTGAAGGGTTAGCAACTTCCACCGCTTTTCTATTTCTGTGTAGAACCACTGCTTACCGACTTCCAATGGACTAAAGGATTTATTCCACTTCTTAGCATGCTGTAGCGTCCGTGCCTTCATGTCTTCTACACAAACGTATGTGATTGGGTAAAGTTTGGACAACCAATCAAGCACCCGTAGTTTCCAATCCCATCTTGCACGTGTGCCTGCGGGTATCCGCTCTCTGTTGGCAAGGCGATTAGTGCGGTTCTTGCGATTTGGACACTTCCGTGAACGCCTACCTCTACGCAACTCACGACGCTTTTGAACTTTTTTGCCCACATTGCTATGAGCATCTGCTTGAACATTGAAGTAGGTATGTGTTTCCGATTTGACGGTAAAGCCTTCTTTCTGACTACCGGGGTCAACACCTACACAAATCTCTTGTGTATCTCTATCAGACGGTTCTTTGTTGAGACGGATACAATATATGCCGTTATCCCAATAATACCCAATTAACCCCATTTGTAGCGCGAGGTCCCTGTGCCTCGCAATGCTGACTTGATCAAAAGACTTCTAATCACGTTAATTGGGTATAAGGTGTCGCTGCGCTACGTTGGACGAGTTTCCTCGCACGTGCAGCATGCATTGGCATAAGGTGTTGTCCATCTTTTGTCTTTACAGGTACAAACATAAGTTTGTATTCTCCTTTTCAGGGTTTATGTTTCCCCATCCAGATCACAGTGTCCAAGAAGAATCAGACTTGGGGAGCATCCGAAACATTGCTCTAACTGCCACGCTAGGACACCGCGATATATTACTGTAGAAAACTGTTTAACTTGTGGAGTGGACGCTGGCTACGCTTCGCACAAGCCTCGCCTTTTAAGGCGAGGTAGTTGACTTTTAGTACATTCATTTCTGGTTATCTCCTGTCTGTAGCCAATTATAGGGGTTTTCGACTCGGACGTGCAATTTGGAACTGAGCCTTTTTGCCCTTCTGAGGAGCCGGTCATCTGTTGTGAGAAAGACATCCGCATTGCCTCTTTCTGCACACGCAAGGTGCAAAGCATCTAATCGCTTGAACCCTAACTTTTCAAGATCTCTACCCCTTGCTCTTTCTATCTCACGAATCGAAACGTTTATGTATGCATCGGCCATCTGAGATTTTATTTGGATGCGTTGACTCACATCTCGGTTATTGTCAACTTCAAGCGTTAGAACTCCGCTAACAATCCAGTGCCAATCGCCTGTACTGAAATTTTTGAGGATTATTTCAATAGCTTCCGTTTCTCGACGAATCCTTGCTGGTGTCTGATCATTAAATGGTCGACTCAAACAACACGTATCAAGATAAATTTTCAAGTTGTAAGTGTGTCTTCACTCAGTTACGCGTATCTTTTGTTGACAAAAGCGGCTTTGTTTTTATTCAATCATTCCCGTTTGTGGGCTTGAGGCAGTCGCGTAGAGTTTCCGAGGGATACGTCCTGCTAAAAATGCTGCTCTACCTGCTTCAACCGCTTTCTTCATCGCCTCCGCCATCAGTACGGGACGATGTGCTTTCGCGACTGCTGTGTTGAGCAGTACACCGTCACACCCTAACTCCATCGCTATCGCTGCATCCGATGCTGTCCCGACACCGGCATCCACAATGAGCGGCACTTGTACGAGATCTCGGATAATCTGGATGTTATACGGATTACGGATCCCCATCCCTGAGCCAATCGGCGCACCCAGTGGCATCACCGCTGCACAACCGATGTTTTCCAATTTCTTACAAGTAATCGGATCATCATTACAATATGGAAGCACAGTGAAACCGTCTTTGACCAATGTTTCCGCTGCACTGAGCAGCTGCTCCACATCCGGGAATAGCGTCTGTTCATCCCCAATAACTTCGAGTTTGATAAGCGATGTCTCAAGTGCTTCGCGCGCAAGGTTCGCAGTTAGGATCGCGTCCTTCGCTGTGAAACAGCCAGCGGTATTCGGGAGGATCGTCATACCACGTTCACGTAGGAGCGCGAACAGGTTTTCACCGGAGGTGTCCGTAAATTTCACACGGCGCATCGACACCGTCGCGATTTCGGCACCACTCGCGGCGATAGCCTCCGTCATTATATGGAAACTCGGGTAACCTGCTGTTCCAATAAGTAGCCTTGATGTATAAGTTTGGTCTGCGATTTTGAATTCTTGCATATTTTTAATGATTGGGTTTGCTCAGTTATTTCCGAGACCTACTGGCTAAAACCCTATTTTTTGTAGAGTGGTACGCCGATACGTTCAATCTGTTCAACCATTTCAGGGTTACGGATGTTCTCGAAGATAGACAAATCGATGGTATAAGGTAGCAGCTGATCATCCAGATCATTCGCGATTCGGGAGAGGATTGTGTGTGTCAGCGCATCCCCACCGCGAAGCGTTAGGTCAATATCAGATCCGTTTTTATAGTCACCTCTGGCGCGCGAACCGTACAACACCACCTCTTCTACCTGCGGATATTGAACGAAAACATCGCGGATTTTTTGGAGCGTCTGGTTAGATAAGCCGTATTTCATTTTTAAAGGTTTCCTGCCTCTTTCAACTGTTCCAAGTGAACGAGGAACCTTTCAAATTCAGGAAAATAAGTAGTGCAGATAGCAGTGACAACTTGGGCTGCGGTTTCCTCATCGTAAGTATGAGAGGTTAAGTTGCGTTTGTCAACCATGTCCATCCAAGCTTCGCCGTTTTCAATCAGACCGTTCCTAAAAGCCTCTCGGGTTGTGTCGCGCGAACCGTACAGATTCACTGTACCTTGCGCTTCAAGGAAGTTCTTCAGCGTCTTCCAAGCAAGTTCATGCGTGTATTCAAAGCCTTGTATCAATCCTTGTGCTTCTAAGTCTGAGAGTTCCCGTTGTTCCGCAAGCTTGACTGCTGCCTTTAATCGAGCGAAAGCCCTCTCAAAACTATTCGCGCGTTGAATCCAACGAATCTCTTGGCTTTTCATGGTGTTCTGCCTACAGTTATCCACGAGAAATTTTTAAATTAGTCAGGACTTACGCAATTTTTCCATGAAACGCTACATATTGCGCCATTGACGAGGTTAGGAAACCTCGCCAGCAAGGGGGACTGCGTAAGTCCTATTAGTATAACACCTGCAAGACCGCTATATCAAGCGATAAAATTATGTCTGTCCGTCTTTGTTGGTTGGCTTTGTAGACGCACTAACCCCCTTGGACGGGACGGATAATCTCTACATCACTGTTTTCGCGAAGGGGCGTTCCGCGCCACTCCGTTTTCGGGATAACCTCCCGGTCCACAGCCACAGCGATGCCTGCCTGCATCGGATTCAGTTCTAAAGCGATGAGCAGTTCGTAAATGTTTAAATTCGGATGAACTGTTTTTTCTTCGCCATTCACGCGTATTTTCATTGTTTTCCAAGAGTGGTTACGGCACACGGCGTGTGCCTACTACCTTAAAAACCTGTCTAACTGGAAGGGAGCGATTGTCTCTGAAGTTTCACCTGTCAAAATTAGTTTGGCTATCTCGTAAGCCGTAACAGGCGTAAGTAGAATACCGTTGCGATAATGCCCCGTTGCATATATCAGATTTTCAACAGGTGTTTTGCCGAGTATAGGTGCGTTGTCTCTGCTACCGGGACGTAAACCCGTCCATGTCTCCAGAATCGGCAGTTCGTAAACACCCGGCACCGCTTCCCACGCCCCACGAAGGAGTTCAAACATACCGCCAGCGGTTAGACGCATGTCAAATCCCATCTCCTCGCTCGTGGCACCAACGATAAGTCTGCCATCCGCTCTCGGCACCAGATATACCGATGTCGGATACCTTGCTCTGACGGTGCGGATGACGTTTTTGACCGTAATCCCGGCTTCCATCTGCAATGCCAACATTTGCCCTTTCACGGGACGCACTGGCGGACGGATGGCAGCTGGAAGTCCGTCAATCTGTGCCGATTCGCATCCGGCTGACAGCACAATAACATCAGCGTTTTGTGTTCCGCTGTCTTGTGTCTGGACACCGGTCGCAACACCGTTTTCAATATGGATATTTTCGGCCGCGTTGTTTTCATGCAACACACCGCCGCATCTCTGGTAAGCACGTTGCAATGCTGTTACCATCAGCCGATTGTCAACCTGATGGTCGGTCGCACAGCGGATGGCTGCAGTTATGCGAGGCGAAAGGACCGGTTCAATTTCACGCGCTTCTCGTCCGGTCAACCACTGGACATCTAATCCTAAATCTTGTTGTGCAGTGTAGAGGTGCCGAAGTTGATGTGTATCATCAGTCTCTAATCCAACGATGAGCGTGCCTTCCACCCGATAGCCGACAGACATCTGCGCGTCTGCCTCTAATTCGACGACCCATTGCGAATAACGTTCTAAGCTTTGGCAGCCGAGTTTAAGGAGTTCTGGTTCTTCGCTATGTGCTTCAGCGAGTGGCGCGAGCATACCAGCGGCTGCCCAAGAAGCAGCACGCCCGGCTTCAGCGCGATCATAAATGGTGACGGCAGCACCCGCTTTCGCAAGCTGCCACCCGACACCGAGTCCAATCACACCACCCCCGATGATAAGAATCTTTTTATTTGCCATTTTTTTATTATGGCGTTTTCGCTCCCGATCAATGTAAGCTAAAACTATTCTCCTAAAACATTCACGAAACAATCTTTTGCTTCAACTGCTTTAGAGATCAACCCTTTTTGATATGCGAATTTTGCGAACGCAGCCCACTTTTCTTCAGATTGCACCTGCGTTGTTGCGAATAGATCCAACGTATCCCGAAAAGCGAGTTTTTCTAATTCTTTGCTGGCATCCGGATTTGCCTTAAAAAAGAGTTGTAGCGCATCATCTGGTTTTTCTTTCGTGAACTGAATTGCTTCCTGAATCGCCATCATCAGTTTTTTAGCAGTTTCTGGATGTTCTTCCAAATAAGCGTCATTAGTGATGATGACTAATTCATAATAGTCCGGAATACCGTGCTTTTCAAGTGCCAAATAATCGGCTTCTGCTCCTTCAAGCTTCAACAAGTTAATCTCATAATTCCGAAAGGGCCCGATAACTGCGTCAATTTGACCGCTTAGGAGAGGTGCCAAAATATTCGTGCCTACGTTTATCAATTCATAGTCATCTTCCGTTAATCCGGCGTTCGCAGCGATTGCATTAAATAGAAGCACATCCAAAGGTGCAACTGTATATCCGATTTTCTTCCCTTTGAAATCTGCTGGTGTTTTAATGCCTGTTTTCTTCAAGAAGCTAATCGTGTTGAGCGGATGTTCCACGAGTAAACCGATGGATTTGACCGGCAAAGTTTCTTCACTTGCCCGCGCAATTGTCACACTCTGTTGATAACTAACAGCAAACGGGTATTTCCCTGCCGCTATCAGTTTGAGCGGGGCATCCGGGTCGCCACCCCAACGTAATTCGACTTCTAATCCGTGTTTGGCAAAAATCTTGTGCTCCTGTGCAACATAAAGTGGTGCATGATCTATGTTGGGAAACCAATCGAGAAGCAACGTGACCTTCTCCATTTCAGATTTTTCATGGCTGTCCGCGTTGCTGTTAATGTGTCCTGTTAAGAGTATACCACAACCGATAAGAAACATTAAGCAAATTGCTGTCTTCATGAGAATTTTCCTTCCTTATGCTCCGATATGCGTGAGGCACGCCTACCGAATATCTAATGTGTTGTGCTGATGTCGCCACGGCATTGCGTAACGCTCCAACAGCGTCATCAATCCAAAGAGACTTAAACCTAAAAGTGTTAAACAGAAAATGGCGGCAAATACGAGTGAAATCTGCATCCGTCCATTCGCATACAACATCAGGAAGCCGAGTCCTGCCTCTGCTCCCACCCATTCACCGATGACCGCGCCAATCGTAGAAATTGATATACCGATCTTCGCGCCGGAAAAAATAAACGGCAATGCCGACGGGATACGCACTTTCCAAAGTATCTGCCACCGAGTCGCCCGCAAAATCCGAAACAGGTTTACCGTGTCCGGATCGGTGGACTTCAAACCGTCTAATGTGTTCAGCACGATCGCAAAAAACACAATCAGTGCCGCCATGACTACTTTTGAGGCAATCCCGAATCCGAACCACAGTACTAACAATGGCGCGATAGCAAACACCGGCACCGTTTGTGAACCGATAACATACGGATAGAAGGCTTTCTCCAGCATCGGAAACTCAAACATCAGCACGGCTAACGGAATGCCGATGCTAATCGCGAGGACAAACCCAAGGAGCATCTCTTCCAAGGTTACAAGCGTATGTCTCAGTAATTGCGAATGTTCCACAAATAGCGTCACCACAATTTTCGAGGGTGCTGGCAAAATGTAGCGCGGTATCTCGAAAAAATGCACGGCTCCTTCCCATACCCCTAATACTGCGAATAGGATAGCCACAGGGACCGCGAATTTGCTGAACATTATGTATCCACTCCTTAACGCAAAAAAGCCGTCTTCCGTTTTGGGTATATGCCAAAAGGAAGCGGCTCCGCGTCTCATCGCAAGAGGTTAGCAATCGAAGGTGTAACCTGTGGATACTCCAATTGCTAAAGTCGCTTAAGAAGGGATGAAATTTGCCCTTCTTCCTATTTCCCTACGCTGGCATGACCCAGATCAGGTTCAATGGGTGTTTTCTCAGCTCTTAAGCAGATAAGAGCACCCCATGATGTTGTTCAAATATTATTATACCTTATTCTGACTTTTAATGCAAATATTTCGGTATATTCAACACCAGGGTCATTTAGTTTTAAACAAATTCTCGGATTGTCTAAATTTTTGGATCCTCTTTTTCAAGCTCGGCGCGGTTCCATGAAGATTAAATAATTAATTCGGTAATAATCCGACATAGTGTAGCAACTCCTGTGACCCGCCTTTGAACTGTTCCATGAAGTCGCTGACTTTCTCCTGAAGGGCTGTCCAGTCATTGCTGAGACGATGCAGATGTATGACAGCTTGACGCGCCCAGCGCCACAACTTCTCAATCGGATTCGTCCAACAGGCATACGTTGGGAGCTGCAATATCTCAATAGGGAGTTTCTCAAGTTTGCCTATTTTCTTTGACGGTTTCTCGCTCCAATTCGGTGGGGTCGGTCTAACAAACCTCGTCGTCTGTGGCAGAAGTGCTGCCATAAGATTCGCGTGAAAGTGGATCGCCCGATTGTCCTGGATCAAATAGATGCGTTCAGCGTTTGGGTAGCGTTGGCAAATCTGGGTGTAAAATGTATGGAGTGCGACAACCGTGCAGCTTTTGACTTGCTGATAAACAACATCTCCGGTGTGTGGGTTGAGCGCCCCGATGCCATAGCAGGTCTCCTCTGGGAGATAACTCTGGCGTGCCAAAGGACATTTCGTCCCTGTCTCCGCCCAGTCTTTTGCGACTCTCGGTTGTAGATTGAAACTAAACTCGTCTTGGTAAACGACAACGCAAGTTTCTGGGTTTTCACGGGCTTCTTCTAACGCTTGCTTGATGCGAGAAAGTTTTTCAGCATAATCGGTATCAGGACTCCGCAGATATTCTCTGGCACGCTTATAGCTGAGACCCAAGCGTGAGAAGATCTGATGAATGCCGGGGAGCGATAGACCCTCAAGCCACGGCACGACCTGACCGAGACTGCGGAGCGTCCAGCGCGTTTGATGCTCATTGACGCTTCCCGGATCCTGACCGATTGCCACTAAGAGTTCCGACCCGGCTTCTTCGGGCGACTTAGGTGAAAAAGCAGGTTTGCGACCTCGACCAGGTTTATTAGACAACCCGCTAATACCGTGTTCGCGATACCGACGCAGCCAAGCATAAACGGTATCGGGGTCGCGTTTTTTCAACAAACCTCTGCGGGCGACTTCATGTGGAGAAAAGCCTTCATGGATTTTCAACAACGCTGTCGCACGCTCTCGAAGATAAGCCGGTTCGCCTTTATCCCGAAGATCAACGAGGGCTTGTATTTCGCCTTCAGTTAACTCCAACTTATGGTGTTTTGCCATCAGAGAATACCTCCTTTGGCAATAGGATAACACGAATAACAATATTACCGAATTAATATTTTAATCTTCATCAAACCGCGCCTACCGGGCCTGGGGGGTCCAAAATCGGGCTAAAAACCGAAAACTAAATAGCCCTGATTCAACACTTCTTTGCATATTGGTTTCTTTTATGTTATACTATAAAAGTCCCATACAAATTACAATACATAGGAACTCAATAATGCGAATTATCCTTTATACGGGTAAAGGTGGGGTCGGCAAAACCACTATCGCCGCTGCCACGGGTATCAAACTCTCTCAGCTCGGCTATAAGACGATCGTAATCTCACTTGATGTAGCGCATTCACTCCGTGACGCTTTTGATAACCAGGAAAAACTCGTCCACCAGCGAAAAGAAAAACAGATCCAAATCAATGACAATCTCTGGATACAGGAGATTAACGTTCAAGAAGCAATTGTCGAATACTGGGACGACGTTTACAACTATATCCGTTCGTTACTAAATCGTTCGGGACTTGACAGTCTCGTTGCCGAGGAGATCGCAGTGTTTCCGGGAATGGAGGAGATTTGCGCACTTCTCTATATCAACCAATATGTCCGAGAAAAGAGTTACGATGTAATTATCCTCGACTGTGCACCCACCGGGGAGTCGCTCCGGTTCGTTAGTATCCCGACGACGTTGGAGTGGTACATGAGCCACATTTTCAAGTTGGAGCGTAGCTTAGCAAAGATCGCTGGTCCTATAATCGAAAAAGTGAGTTCGGTTCCCATTCCTCGAGATAACTATTTCCAAAATATCCAAGACCTTTTCAATAAATTGGAAGGGATTGACAATGTCCTGACAGACCCGAAGATAACAACAGTGCGCTTGGTAACGAACCCAGAAAAAATTGTTATCAAAGAGACACAACGAGCGTTTATGTACTTTTGCCTTTATGGACTCTGTATTGACGCAGTGATTATCAATCGCATCTTTCCCGATGGCGTTGATGTGGCATACTTTGAAGCTTGGAAACAGGCGCAGCAGCACTATATTAAAGAGGCAATGGACTACTTCTCGGACGTGCCAATCTGGAAGGTGAACCTCTTCGCAGAAGAAATTGTGGGAGAAGATGGGCTGCACCGATTAGCAGAGGCACTCTATTCCGAGATTAATCCGGCAGATCAGTTTTCTCAAGAAAAACCGTATCAATTCAAAAAAACAGCAAATACTTATCAATTGTCTATACGTCTGCCTTTTCTAAGTAAAGAGGAAATTGGATTGACAAAACATGGCGATGAATTGATTGTCACAGTCGGTAGCTTCAAGCAACACGTCGCATTGCCACGAACCCTTTCTAATAAAAAAACCACCGGGGCGAAATTGACTGGCGACCAACTCGTGATTACGTTTGAGGGAGAAAATCAGGAATCAGGAAAGATTCGCTGAAAAGTGTATGGGAACCAAAACCGACAAAGCGGTTTTCACTGTAACAGGTACAACGCTTTTAACGTTCTTAATAGCAAGCCGTATTGGAACTATTTGGATTCTCTATCCGAATGTGTTGCTTGCGGTCTCTTTATTGTTTTACTGTATCTCACAAACTGATGAAGATGTGTCACTGCTCTCCAGCAGTTCTATTTTTGGGCTCGCAACGGTGTTAACCTACGCACCGATGGACTGGTTATTTTCTCGGAAGGCGCGCCTCATCTTCTATCTGCGTTCAGATTTTTTGGCGAATACAACGACACCGATTGCGATAATTTTAAACTGGGTGGTGTTCGTGACCCTTGCAGCCTACTGTTATCAAAGGCTCACAGCGATTTGCCAAACCCGTTTCGCATCGGATTCTGAAAATCGGAGGGGCGGTTTGATAGGAACTGCGATGTTGGCGGCGGGTGTCACGGGCATCGGTGCTGCGGTTGGAAGTATCGTAATTTACGCGCTTGGTGCATCACATCTATGGCTATGGAATGCAACGCAGATAGATCGGATACCACAGATTGCATCCGTACCAATTTTTGTGCCCCTCGCTTTTCTATTCACGTTTCTGTTGTGTCCGTACTTCTTTGGCGTCGCTAATCGTTTTCTGAGGGCGCAACACGCAGGTGTGGCAGGGATACGGTGTGGCATCTTTATGGGGGCACTGCAGTTTCTCAGTTTTCTGCTGTTTTACGCATGGAAATAGGTGCGGATTGATAAGAAGTTGATTCGTTTGGCAACAAGAGCTTTTAACAACCGCAGGAAAAGGAAATCACAAGTATGCGAATTCGTTCAACAACGATTTTAGCCGTTCGGCGCGATGCGCAAGTCGCTATTGCAGGCGATGGTCAAGTCACTTTAGGCGATACAGCGATTAAACATGGCGCCCGCAAAATTCGCAAAATCCATAACGACAAAGTGCTGATCGGTTTCGCAGGTTCCGCATCGGATGCAATCACACTCTATGAAAATTTGGAGAAAAAACTTGAGCAGTACCGTGGGAATCTTCAGAAATCAGCGGTAGAACTTGCACGGGAATGGCGCAGCGATAGGATCCTTAGGCAAGTAGACGCGCTAATGATCGCTGTAGATGCCAACGACAGTTACCTCATCTCTGGGAACGGCGATGTAATTGCCCCGGACGACGATGTTCTCGCCATCGGGTCAGGTTCATCTATGGCACTTGCAGCGGCAAAAGCCATGCTCAAATACTCAGACTTGACCGCAAAAGAGATTGTTTCGGAGGCACTCCAACTCACAAGTGAAATTTGTATCTATACCAATGCACGAATTGAAATTGATACAATAGAGATGTAGCGCGGTGCTATCCGAGTCGCATCGCCTAACCTATCTCATACACCTAATTGTACGGAAGCTGCCGGGCATTATCCATACAAAGCGGTTATGAAACAACTGATAGGGTTAATAATTTTTCGGGAGGTTTAACCTTGGAGAAATCAAATACAACGCGTGAAAAGAGCACTTTAGCAGATGCACTCACGCCGCGGCAGATTGTTGAGGAATTGGATAAATATATTATCGGGCAGTTTGAGGCAAAACGTTGTGTCGCTATTGCCCTCCGCAATCGCGCCCGGCGACAGATGTTAGAAGAAGATATACAAGACGAGGTATCGCCTAAGAACATTATCATGATAGGTTCAACAGGTGTCGGCAAAACGGAAATTGCACGCAGGCTTGCACGTCTTGTTGACGCGCCTTTCATCAAGGTAGAAGCGTCAAAATATACCGAAATTGGCTACGTTGGTCGCGACGTTGAATCCATGATTCGTGATCTCACTGAGACAGCCATTAGCCGCGTCAAAGCCGAACAGACCGAGGCAGTTGAGGAAAAAGCACGGGAATTCACTGAAGAACGCCTCCTTGATTGTATCTTTCCTATTCCACGCTCTTTGCAGGAGCGTCCTCGTTTAGAAAAGGATATGCTTGACGAACCCGAAGAAGAGGATGATGACGTGGTCCTCCAGCTGCCTTTCGACCTTGGACCCGATGCGGAAACCGAAGCCGAAGAAGACCGAGATAAAGAGCGAGAACGGCACCTCAAAACCCGCGAGAAATTTAGAGAGTGGCTACGCGAAGGTAGGCTTGAGGATAAACCCGTTGAAATCAATGTCAAGGATCAGAGTATGCCTTTTGTTGAAATCTTCTCGCCCGGCGGCATTGAGGAGATGGATATCAATTTTAAGGATATGTTTAGTAACATCCTCCCGAATCAGACCAAGAAACGACGGATTCCGGTCTCCGAGGCACGCACCATCCTGATGCAAGAGGAAGCCGAAAAACTCATTGATATGGATGCTGTTATCAGCGAAGCCATTCAGCGCGTTGAAAACTCCGGTATTGTCTTCTTGGACGAAATTGACAAGATCGCAGGTAGAGAATCTCGACACGGACCCGATATCTCGCGGGAAGGTGTGCAACGCGATATCCTGCCCATCATTGAAGGTAGCACGGTGACATCGAAATACGGCGCAGTGCGCACACACCACATTCTGTTCATCGCCGCCGGTGCGTTTCATGTTTCAAGTCCGTCTGACCTCATCCCAGAGCTACAGGGTAGATTTCCGATTCGAGTAGAACTGAAAAGCCTCAATAAGGATGACTTCAAATCTATCCTAACGGAACCGAAAAACGCGTTAGTGAAACAGTACGTAGCACTCCTTAAAACTGAAGGGATAGAAGCGACTATCACCGACGACGCGATTGACAAAATCGCCGCGCTCGCTTTCCAAGTTAATGAATCGGTTGAAGACATCGGCGCACGCCGCTTGCACACCATCATGGAGAAACTCTTTGAAAATCTCTTTTTCGACGCACCTGACCTCGATAAAGAAGAAGTTACCATTGATGCCGACCATGTCCAATCAGAGTTGGCTGAAATCGTCAAAGACCAGGATTTGAGTAGATATATCCTTTAATCAGATTGTCGCGGTGATGTTTCCCTCGTACGTATGTGGTGCAATCGGCGAAGGAATGCTAAGCTCTATCAGGAACCCGCTTGCCCATCCGGTAAGCGGGAGGGAAATTCAACGTGCGACAGTTCCTAATTTTTACCCTTCTATTCATCTATGCCGCGTTCCTACCCAGCAGCTCTGCCCAAAATGGAACGCAATGGCGCGTACCAGAAGTCGACGCGGCACCCTTTGATGATACAATGGTGCCAAATGCCATAGCCTTCTCCGCTGATGGCGCGAAACTCGCTGTTGCAACCGAAAGTGGTATTACCCTTTATGATACCTATACCGGGAAAGAACTGGCACTGTTTTCTGCACCGCTGGATAATGTGGTAGCGTTGGCGTTCTCACCCGATAATCAGACAATTGCAAGCGCGAGCGAAGATACTACTCTCCACCTCTGGGACACACGCACCGGTGAACACAGAAAAGATTTCATAGGGCATACCTATCCTGTTGTCGCGTTGGCATTCTCACCCGATGGTAATGCCCTCGCCAGTGGAAGTTTCAGAGAAACTCGTCTCTGGGACTTAACAACAGACCAGTCTATCCGTGTCTCAGTTCTTAAAGGACACCGGGATATGGTCACCACATTAGCATTCTCACCTGATAGCAAAACACTTGCCAGTACAAGTTTTTATGGCACGATCTTGTTATGGGATGTAGAAACAGTTCAACTCCGACACAACCTCTCCGCACATACAGATTCAATCACAGCACTCGCCTTCTCGCCTGATAATCAAACTTTAGCGAGCGGCGGATATTGGAGTCCAGACGCAGAAAGCACAATTCGTATATGGAATGTACACACCGGTCAACTCCTGACAACCGTTGACGGATATACCGATCCAGTTTTCGCCTTAGCATTCTCACCGGGGGCCCCGCCCGTTAACGGGGAAGGGGAATCGGACAGTATCTATGGAAACACACTCGCAAGCGCGGGTTGGGATAGCGCAATTCGTATGTGGCACCCGCAAACAGGAGAATTGCAAGCAATTTTTGAAGGTGATTCCGCGCCAATCCTTGCTTTAGCGTTTCTACCAGATAGCCACGGCACCTATAGGAACACACTCGCAAGTGCCAGCCTTGATGGCACAATCCAGTTGTGGCCCCTAACATCTATACCAAGACCGTGGGATGTCAACGCAGATGGTGTTGTAAACGTTTTAGATTTAACTTTCGTCGCCTCACGCTTCGGGCAGAAAACACCAGATATCAACGGTGACGGCATTGTAAATATTTTGGATTTGACGTTGGTAGCACAACACATTGGAGAATAGGAGGTGACCTATGAAGTCTAAGCAACTCCGTTTCCGTGTAGTCATACCTTCCACGAGCGTTCGCCTTTGCAGCACTATCCAGACGCGATTTTTTAGTTTGGTGGCGTTTTCAATTATCGCCCTATTTCTGTCGAACACTTATGCCCAAGAATACACCCAAATGGGTTTACCCGAAGGCGCGAAACACCGCATAGGCAAAGGAGGAATAAACGGCGGTATAGCGTATTCACCGGACGGCACTCGACTCGCTGTTGGAAGTTCTATCGGTGTCTGGATATACGATGCGCACACCGGCGAAGAACTCGCGTTGTTCACTGGACATACGGAAACGGTTTTGTCTGTTGCATTTTCGCCCGATGGAAAAATTCTCGCAAGCGGTGCAGGTAGAAAATGGAATTGGTGGCGAGAAGATAGCGAGATTCGGTTGTGGGATGCGGATACCGGAGAGCACCTTACTACCTTGACAAGACCCCCAGAAATCGCGTTAGTGTTAGCAGAAACAGGGCAGCTTGAAGTCTGGGAACTGGCGTTCTCACCGGATGGTAAAACACTCGCAAGTGCAAGTGGTGATGGGTCAATACGACTCTGGGATATAGAAACTGGACAGTATAGATCTATTCTTGAAGGAGGGCCTTTTATTTCGTCAGTGGCGTTTTCGCCGGATGGGAATACCCTCGTTAGCGGTGATTGGAACAACATGATTCAGTTGTGGGACGTAGCCACCGGACAGCACCGTGCGACTCTCAAAGGACACATGGATCGCGTCTCATCTGTTGCGTTTTCGTCGGATGGTAAAACACTCGTGAGTGGGGGCTGGGACAAAACGGTTCTGTTATGGAATATAGACACCCGTTCCGTACGCGAGATCCTCACTGAACATACGAGAATTGTCTCATCTGTGGCGTTTTCGCCGGATGGTAAAACCTTCGCAAGTGGGGGCTATGACCAGACCATCCGATTATGGGAAGCAGATACAGGAAAACTGCGTACTACCCTCTGGAAACATACAGATTCTGTTGATTGGATCGTGTTTTCACCGGATGGCAAAACTTTTGCAAGTGCAAGTTACGACGACGAGACAATTCGTTTTTGGGAGACGGATACAGGAGAACAACACATTACTATCACAGGGCATTGGCGTTTGGGACCCGCGGCATTCTCGCCGGATAAGAGAACTATTGCAATTGGGAACAAGTCAGATACAATCTGGCTATGGGATGTCGTTGTAGATCAAAAACTCGC
Organism: Candidatus Poribacteria bacterium; assembly: GCA_965246985.1. GTDB lineage: Bacteria > Poribacteria > WGA-4E > WGA-4E > WGA-3G > WGA-3G. The sequence goes on from OZ251998.1 coordinate 6,520,777, forward strand.
TACGCTCGTTGGGCATTCGAGAGATGTTACTGCTTTAGCATTTTCACCTAACGGTAGCACCCTTGCAAGTGGGAGCTGGGACAGAACAGTCCGGTTGTGGGATGTGGCTACTGGAAAACTACGTGTTACCCTTGAAGGACATTCGGACATGGTTAATGCTATTTCCTTCTCCCCAGATGGCAAGATTTTGGCGAGCGGCGGGAATGCTAATAGGCTAATTTATTTGTGGGATACAGAGACCGGGACCAGACGATCTACCCTCAATACTCACACAACTGGTGTATCACTGGCATTTTCGCCGGGCGGTCAAACCCTTATGGGAGGAGGAGACGATGGCAAGATTCAGTTGTGGGATGTGAACACCAGCGAACTCCGCACGACTATTCAAGATGACGATGGTTCAATTGGTGATGTGACGTTTTCACCTGACGGAAAAACAATCGCTAGTATAAACGGTCACGGTGTCTATTTGTGGGATGCAGATACCGGTCAACGCCGCACGACGCTTTGGGGGCGTACGGGGTACTATGCTATGTCAGCGTTCTCCACAGATGGCGCAATCGTTGCTGCACCTTGCATGGGCCACGGCATCTATGTGTGGGATATTCACACCGAAGAGCTATTCACAATCTTAGGTGGACCTACGTCTGAAACCGTTGCCTTAGCGTTTTGGCCCGATAGCCGTAGCCTTGTCAGCTCAAATTATGCCAGCATTCTCTTATGGGACCTCGCGCCGTATCTTGCCCAAACGCCTTGGGATATCAATGAAGACGGTGTCGTGAATATCTTGGATTTGACTGCTGTTGCTTCACGTTTTGGAGAGAGTTCACCAGATCTCAACGGTGACGGCATCGTCAACATCTTGGATTTAACACTCGTCGCACAGCACATCGGAGAATAGAAAGCAGTCGCATGAACCAGCAGCAAAATTACACTACGCAAGAGAATTTACAACTTGACGCAGGACTTATTGTATGGTAAAATAGCAATGTTAAATCAGATACTAAAAAGAAGGATAGATTGATGAAATTATTACGAATGTGCGCGTCTCTGCTGGTATTGCTTCTCCTCGTTTCTCCGATATTTGCTGAGGAAGAGACGGAAACCGAGACAACGCTTCCTGTCAAAAAATACGCTGAGTTCACGCTGAGCGGCACCTACACTGACACCAAAACAGTCAGCACCTTTGGCACCTCCTCAATAAAGACGCTCCGGGGGCTTTTTAAGAAATTAGATGCGCTCAAAACAGATGATGATCTCGCTGGAGTTATCTTCAAAATAGAAGGTGTCAGCTTAGGGTGGGCAACACTCCAAGAAATCCGTACCGAACTGCATGAATTCCGCGATGCAGGAAAAGAGACGATCAGTTATCTGGAAAGCGGTGGTAACGCCGAATATCTTCTCGCTGCGACAATGGATCGCATCGTTCTTATGCCTACCGGAAGTCTCAATCTAACAGGCTTACGCGCCGAAGTTCTCTTTTACAAAGGACTTTTGGACAAATTGGATATTGAGGCAGACATGTTGGCAATGGGGAAATACAAATCTGGCGTTGAACCCTATATGCGCGATGGCATGTCGGATGAATTCCGTGAGTCAATGACTGCGCTGCTTGACGATCTGTACGCCCAATTGCTGAACCACATTGCTGAGAGTCGAGACGGTATTTCCACGGAAACGGCATCGGATTTGATAAACCGCGGTCCTTTCACAGCAGAAGAGGCAAAGCAGGAAAAATTAGTTGACGCTTTGCAATACTACGACGAATTAGTGACGGCGCTAAAAGCTGCATCTGAAGACGAAGAGGTACAGGTCGTCAAGCCGAGTTTTGAACGTAAGCGGACGGTCCCCGATATGAATAGTTTAGCTGGACTTATGCAGCTGTTCAGTATGTTGAATCCACCTCAGCGTGCGCGTGCTGCTGGCGAGAATCAGATCGCGCTTATCTATGCCAGCGGCCCCATTTTACCCGATATTGATTCGCCTTTCATCTTAATGTCAGCGATTACGCCGGACGCATTAAAGAAGGCATTTCAGAAAGCACGCACCGACGATTCCGTTCGGGCAGTCGTGCTACGTATAGACAGTCCTGGCGGTTCTGCACTCGCTTCTGACTTGATTTGGCGAGAGGTGATGCTCACACAACGCGAGAAACCGGTTGTGGTTTCGATGGGGAATGTTGCTGCCTCTGGCGGTTACTATATAGCGATGGCAGCCGGAACGATTGTTGCACACCCCAGTACACTGACGGGTTCAATCGGTGTATTCGGCGGTAAACTGAATCTGAAGGGACTTTATAACAAAGCCGGTTTGACCAAGGAGATTATCTCACACGGGCAGAACGCCACCCTCTATTCGGACTACGGCGGTTTTACACCGACCGAGCGGGAACGCGTCGGAAAGATGATGAAAACCGTCTATGAAGATTTTGTCAGCAAGGCGGCAGCGGGCAGAGGTAAGTCCTTTGACGAAATTGATGAGATCGCACAAGGACGTGTCTGGACGGGAAAACAGGCGAAGGAGATCGGGCTCGTTGATAAACTCGGGGGGCTTGATACGGCACTGTCTATTGCCAAGGAACAGGCAGGGTTCGCTGAGGACGACAAAGTTAATCTTATCATTTTACCAAAGCAGCGTCCCCTTTTTGAACAGCTAATGGAGCAGATACTTGAAGATACGGAGGGTTCAATTCAGCTTCCGCTACAATTGGCATCAAATCATCCTCTGCTGTCTATGTTAGGGACGCAGTCGCAGCATATCATTACGTGGCTGAGCCTGTTTGGTTTTGAAGATGGAACACAAATCGTGACAATCTTACCTTATGATATTTTAATTCGGTGATCTTATGAAATCCAAGACTGACTTTCATGTTGACTTAACTGACGAACAAATCGCCTTCTTTCAAGAGAACGGATACCTGAGCATCCCGCGTATCACAACAGATGAAGAGGTTGAATGGCTCAAGGGCATTTACGATGAACTCTTTACGGATCGCACTGGTGAAGCACAGGGTCGCTATTTTGATCTTGCGGGTCCACGGGCACACAACGGACAGGAAACTTTGCCACAAGTATTGGGTCCAGAGGCGCAATACCCTGAACTTCGCGAGACTGTCTATTTCCAAAATGCGCAGCGGCTCGCCGCGAAATTGCTCAGTGTAGAGACTGAAAAGGTTAGCGGCGGCGGACACATGATTTTGAAACCCGCACACTACGGCAATGAAACCCCGTGGCATCAAGATGAAGCGTACTGGAACCCCGAAGTCTTGCCGCATAGTCTGAGTGTCTGGCTTCCGCTTGATAAAGCGACGCTTGAGAGTGGGTGTCTCCAATTCATCCCGAAATCGCACAAGGGTGATGTGCGTTGGCATCGGCACATCGACAATGATCCGCTCGTACACGGCTTAGTGACAGATGATGTTGATGTATCAGAGGCAGCTGCTTGTCCGATACCTGCGGGTGGCGCGACTTTCCATCACTGTCGGACTCTGCACCATTCCGCACCGAATAGCACAGCAGAAGCACGTAGAGCGTATATCCTCGTCTTCAGTGGACCCCCACAAAAACTGGATAAACCGGCGAAGCGTCCGTGGCAGACTGAGGAGCAAGAAGCACTCGCGGCACTGAAATCGTTAGCGGCAAAGCGAGTATAAGACGCATCCGTTTACGTAAGGCGATGTCTCAGTGTCTTTCCAGTTCCTTGTATTTGTCTACAGTCAACCAAAAGGTGGTATTTGAAATTATGAAAATTGTCTGTACCGGCATCAGCTGTTCGGGTCGCAAAGAGTTGATGGCGAATTTTAAGATACTCTGCATGAAAAGAAAGTTGAGCATCGGATTCTTCAGCGTCGGTGATGTTATGCACCGCGCCGCTGCGGAAGCCCGTGTCCATTTTACAGACAAAGTTCTGGATTCGGATCCTGCGGTTTTATCTTTAGCGCGACGCACCGCTTTCTATGAAATCGCGCTACGCGCCGAATCCTATGAACATGCCATCATCGGGTTACACGGCTGCTTTCGATGGCGCGGGAGCCTCATTGAAGGGTTTTCTTTCAAAGATATTGAAATTCTTCTACCCGACCTCTTGATTAACGTCGTTGACAATATCGCCGATATATCGGAACGGATGCAAGAAAGTTCACAATGGTCAGGGATGGGTAATGCGACACTCAATGTCTGGTTGGACGAGGAGGAGTTCCTGACGCGGCAAATCGCAAATCTCACGGAAAAGCCATACTACACTGTCGCAAGGCAACACAATCTTGAGAATTTTTATGAGCTGCTCTTTTCGTCAAAACCGAAATTTTACCTCAGTTACCCGATTACACTTTTAAGAGATACGCCCAAGGAAATTGAGAAAATCCGAGAGATCGGCGAAAAACTGAGCCGTTCCTTTATTGTCTTTGATCCGCTCACAATTAAAGATATGGCACTGGTGACCGCTGGCGGAGAAGGGAGTAGTGGCACAGAGGATATACCTCCAACTATGAGTGAGATGGGTGAAGACGTGATCCAACAGATTAAGACGCGAACAATCTCCCGGGATTATCAATTCGTCCATCAAAGCGATTTTGTAGTTGTCATCTATCCTACGGACAAATTATCTCCCGGTGTCCTCAGTGAGATGAACTACGCTTCTCGCCATAACAAACCGGTGTATGCAGTTTACACTGGCACGCGGAGTATCTTCTTTGAGAACTTGTGTGACCGGATTTTTGACACCTTTGAGGAATTAGCAGACTTTCTGACGACTACGTATAAGGTAGACGAAAGTTGATACCCAATTAAGAAGATAATGTTCTAAATTCTGACCGAGTGGTGCGTCGGAGCATCACCCCCCACTATAGTTGAAAGGTTTATATCCTATGGTTGATGCGTATTACACAACTGACGAATCTCATTATAATGAGTGTATTGAGAAGGGCACTATTGTTCCGACGAAAGATTGGTATGGTAAAAGGTTTTACGTTGAGGATTTTTTAGCAGGCGATCACAAGTATATTTTTATGTTTGTCAATGATCGCTATAGTATTTTTGACGAGGACGGAAAGGATAACACTTTCGGTTTTGTCTTGAATGCCGAGTTGTTGGTCACAGAGAGCAATGCCCTTGTAGGACCCGACTTACTAAACGAATATCGCTCTCTGATCAACGAATGCGCAACGTTTTCTGTTCAACAAAACCCCGCACTAAAAAATGTCCAATTGATTGTTCGAGGCGTGCTAGCCGGTGCTGTCACCGAGCCGGGGGTTGCTGAGACGATGCTGCTTTTCAGAACACGTGTATCTGAACTTCAAAACGAACGCCGCTGTCAAGGAGAGGTGGCACTGAAACGTTTGCGAGAATCAACGGAGCCGTTGGAGCTGCTTGTCGGTGGGTCTTCACCGTCACCGAGATAGGATAGTGCCTTGATGCTATGTCCCGACACAATACTATGAAAATCGGTATCCTCTCTCGGGGACCTCAAAACCACTCTACACGCAGCCTCACCGAAGCTGCCCTCAATGCCGGACACACCGCAGAAATTTTAGACCCTTTCGGTTTTTATCTCTATGTCGGTGGCACCCGGAACCGCATCACATATCACGGAAAACCAGTAGGGGATTTTGATGTTATCATGCCACGTCTCAGTCGCACGACAGCGCAATACGGCGAAGAGGTCGTAGCACACTTTGAATGGATCGGCACCCCTGTAATCAATCGCGCAAAACCGATCGCTGCAGCACGGCACAAATTCCACTCCCTACGTATCCTCGCACAGCACGACTTACCCATCCCACCGAGTCTCACTGTCGGTTCCGCTGCATTTTTAGAGGACACCGTAGCCGAAATGGGAGATTATCCGTTTATTTTAAAACCGTTTTACGGAACACACGGTAGAGGTATTATGTTGTTAGATACACCGACATCGCTCACGTCGGCAGTGGGCGCGTTGTGTGATCTCCATCACGATTATGTGATTCAGTCTTTCGTTACGGAAGCAGACGGGGTTGACATCCGTGTCCTCGTCGTAGGCGGTGAAGCAGTCGCGGCGATGAAAAGAAGCGCACCGCCGGGAGAATTCCGTGCGAATATTCACAAAGGCGCGTCAGGAAAAGCCTTCATGCTACCGGATGAATACAACCGCCTCGCTATAAAAGCCGCAGCTGCGCTCGAATTAGAAATAGCCGGTGTCGATTTACTTGAAACGAACGACGGACCTGTTGTTCTGGAGGTCAATCCGTCTCCCGGTTTTGAGGAGCTGGAATCGGTCACTGGACTTGATATTGCAGATGCGATTATCGAATTTGCAACGACGTTTGCACAAAACCGTTGATGCACGCGAATCCTTTTTAAATGATCGGTTTTCGCGCTGCCCTCTATTACATTTCGGGCAGGTTTCTGGTTTATTCGGTTTCCTTAATCAAAAACCATCGTGAAACGTAGTGGAACGATGTACAACGGCCGATCATTAGAAAAACGGTTGTATGTATGGATGATACCCCGAAAAAAATATTAATGTTCAATCACGAATTTCCACCGATCGGTGGCGGTGGCGGCTGGGTCAGCTACTTTTTAGGCAAACACTTCGCGGCGGCAGGACACGATGTGCACCTGATTACTTCGCAATTTCGCGATTGCCCGAAAGACGAGAAGGTGGAAGGCTTTCACGTGCATCGCGTACGTGCACTTCGGAAAAATCCTGATGTATGTGCCGTACACGAAATGCTGACTTACGCGGTAAGCTCAAGTCTCTATGGATTGCGGTTCGCTAAACAGTTTCAACCCGATATCGTCCAAGTCTTTTTCGGTATTCCTGCCGGTGGCGGCGCATATCTTCTGCAAAAACGTCGCAACGTGCCGTATGTCGTATTTCTGGGGGGACGGGACGTACCGAGCCGCAACCCGGATCCGCCGTATTATCGGTGGTTATATCTGCTCCTAAAACCGGCCATCCGAGCGATTTGGCGCAACGCGTCAGTCGTTGTCGCTTGCAGCGAAGGCTTACGCGAACTTGCACAGGAAACGGATACGGATGTGAAAATGGATGTGATTCCTGACGGTTTAGACTTAGCGCGTTTTAAGCCGAGGTCCCCACCCGTTACTGCGGAGCGGGAACAACGCAATGCCTGTCCAAAAAAAGTCCAGATTCTCACAATCGGGCGGCTCATTCCACGCAAAGGGTTCCAATTTCTAATTCGCGCGCTGCCTCAGATTATTGAAAAAGCAGCACACAACTTTGAAATTGAAATTGTCGGCGATGGACCCTATCACGGAGAACTCCTGAAATTGGCGGAAAAACTCGGCGTAGCCGTACACATCCACTTTGCGGGTTCAGTACCGTATTCGGAATTGCCACAAAAATACCAAGATGCGGATATCTTCATTTTACCCTCACTCGCGGAGGGGATGCCACTCGTCGTTTTAGAAGCGATGGGGACAGGACTCCCGATTGTTGCCAGCCGCGTTCAAGGCATTGATGAACTTGTCGTAGATGGCGTTAACGGCGCGCTGTTCGATCCGGGAGATGTTGACGGGCTTGCGAGCTCTCTTATCAAACTAATTAACGCCGGTGAAGGCCGCGTTGAGATGGGCAAGGCGAGCATTGAACGTGTTGAACCGTACGATTGGAAAAACATAGCCGACGCTTATTTAGCCCTCTATGCTGATATTCTGTCTAAAGGAGAAAATACACATGCTCCCAACTAAAATTCTTGCTATCGGTGCGGGTGGTTTACAACGCGCCTTAACCCATGAATTTGTCCATATCCTCAACGAACGGAATCTCTATAACGGCGGTATCTTCGTCGGACAGCCACGTGGCACTGAGAAAGCCGATGCCTTTAACCAACAAAACGGAATATATCATGTCGTCACGTTTGACCTAAGTGGTATCCACGATATCCGACAGGTTTCGAGCGTTGTCGGTGCGACTACGCTCGCTACAGAAGCCGGTCGTGAGCAGTTCTATGCCCAAGCCGAAAATCCGCTTGACCTTATCCTTATCGGTGTAACCGAAGCTGGGATCGCTAAGGGTGAACTGGCGATGGATGTGCTGGATGAGACCCTCTACCGCTATTTTTGCCACCACGGTACAGACGCGACACTCTGTGTCATCAATACAGATAACCTCCGAAATAATGGCGATGTTATTCGCGATATTCTTTGCAACGAATATCCAAGACGGAGCGATGATTACGCGAAGTGGTTGGAGACAAATGTCGGCTTTCTTAACGAAATGGGCGACCGACTCGTACCACAAGTCTATGCCGTTCCTGATGAAATTCAGGCATCCGCACGCGCACAAATTGAGCATTCTGATGAATTAATAACATACGCGGAGACACTATCTGCAACACCGCTTATTCTGGAAGATTTAGACGACATGCTACGCGTCCCGTTCGGTGAACTTCAGGACTCCGGCGTTATTGTTAGTCAGGAGAGTATTGAATCGTATCACGACTGGAAACTCCTTTTGGTGAATTCTGTTCATGTACCGGGGATTACGCACAAAGGGGCACTCTCCGGCATCGAATATGTCAACGAAGCAGCGTCACACCCAACATTCGCACCACATCTGGAACGTCTGATGAACGGATATGCCGAGATTGTAGAAGCGGACATCCCGATAACGGGTAAAAGTGCAAGAGAATACACACTGGAATTCGTTAATCGCATTCGTCGAGTCAAAGACGACAATGCTCGGATTAACATCATTGAAACCGTGAAACTCCGCGAACGTGCCGCTGATATCGTCCGCTCACCGAACTATAATGCCAGCACAGAGCTCTTCAAATCCGATTTCGCCTATTCCTTCGCAACGGTGCTCCGATTTCTAACACCACACGCAATCTCGTCTCTTGATGACTACAAGAGTATCACCGATACCGGTACAGCGTATGAAATCCGAGACCCTGACCGGACGATACAGGACATTCTGAGGGGGGCATTTGGCGCGAGCCGAACAGACCTGGAAGAACGGATTGAGACTATTTTCTCAAATGCAGCACTGTGGTCTCCAGCTGGGGCAACATCACCAAGCGGTTTGAATAAGAACCAAGACTTTATGGAACGGATTGTCCAATATTATCATCGGTTGGTTAACGGAGAGACGTGTCTTGCGGTTTTGGAGGGTATCTCCACAAAGTAGAAGGGGAAGGATGGCGGTATGTGTTATCAGAATCACAGAAAGCGCGGTGGGTGACATCCATGCAGCACGTATTGCCGGGTAAACACCAAAAATGACCCCCATGAAAATAGAAAAGATGACAGATATAACCTATACTCCGCACTTCTAATTTCGGATTTTTGGTATTTATTTTTTAAACCCACGTGGTTCCAACGTTCAACAAGCAATTTCAGGTGAATCAGAGAAGATATACGTGCGAAATGAAATCTTATTTACCATCTCTAAATTTTATTATACTGTTTGGATCCTTTCGTGACGTGGGTTTGTCTAAAAATACCAAAATGTGTCAAAACAAGTGCGGAGTGTAGGATATAAGTATCCACTGCACGGATAATACCACAGGTCACTCCTCCACAATCGGAACAATACGAACTGCGATGCGTGCCATGCCGTGGGCGAAGAGCCAGCCCCCGGCAATACCGAGTCTGTGTCTTTTGCGGAGTACCTCCTTGGCAGAGTTAATGACAGTATAGACATCTGTGCCTTTTTGAAAAAAGACGATGAGTCTTTCAACATAACGTTCTGAAGATATACGCTGTTGACGTGTTGTCAATGGAACAAAAATGATGTCATCCATTGACATGCCACGGCTGAGGCTTTCGCCTCTGGGCACCATGATACCAACCACGCGGCACCTAACCCACCTTCTGCGCCTGAGGCGGATTTTCACCTCTTGTCCAAGTGGCGGAGTATTTCTGAATAACTCTGTAGCGGCGTTGACACTAAGGACACAAACCTGCTTTGCGTTGTCAACATCGTCTTCAGAAAGGAATCGCCCGTGTTGCACTTCCCATCCCATAATGTGGGCGTAGTCTGCTGTCACACCTTCAATAGTCGAACGTATTTGGACACCTTGGTTAGATGTAACCCATCTCGGATACTTTCGATTTTGTGGCAAGACATAGAGCACATCGGGGCATTCTGCTTCAATGGCACGTGCATCAGCGAGAGAGTATCGCTCGGTTGTCCGCTTCTTCGGCTTTCCCCGTGGATACGTATAAGGGCGGACCCAGAATCGCACGTGGTTGGGGCCGCCAAGTTTTTCAATGTCGTCGGCTATAATTTTTTGGGTGCCGTCGCCAATGGCCATCATGCAGAGAACACTCGCGACCCCAATAAGGATACCGAGGATGGATAATCCAGAGCGGAGTCGGTTTTGCTGAAGGTGCGCAATGCCAGAGGTTATCGCATCATAGCACTTCATGGTATAAATAAGGTTTCATGTCCCAAAGCAGAACGGTACCATCATAACTACCACTTGCCAGAAGTTCGCCATCCGGTGTAAAAGCTAAATCCTGTACATCCGTTGTATGTCCCCAGAAAGTGTGTATATTTTCACCCGTTGCGACCTCCCATATCCTTATGGACACTCTGTCCACCCCCCTTATCCACCACGCCCCAGAGACGAGGTATTTTCCGCAGGGTGAAAATGTAAGCGCAAACGGTTTGCGACAGGTTTCAGGTAGCAGGATAAGCATGCGCGTTTCCAAGGTTGTTGCATCCCGCAACCGAATATGATCATATATCCCACAAGCGATTGTCGTGCCACAGGGCGAGAAAGCGAGTTTGTAAGGGTTACACTTATAGCGTCTCCCTATTTTTCTATTTTTTTCGATATATTGGTGTATCTGATCTGGATCCCCTCTATAGAGGGACCTATCTTCTGGTAGTTCTGTAGGGAACAATCCGATCTGTTCACCACTGACTATATCCCAGAGTCTTACTGTGCGATCTTTGGCGACGGTTGCGAGGTGTTTACCGCTTGGATGGAAAGCGACTGTTAGAATATAATTTGTATGTCCTGTAAGCATATTGACTTTCTTCCCAGACTGTGTGTCCCATACACCAATGTCTCCTGTACCGCCTGTAGGTGCTGTACCAATGAGATGTTCACTCGTAGGTGAAAAACACATTGCAGCGTCAAATCCTTTACTGTCTGAGAGTTTTATAATGAGGGTTTCAGACGCAATATCCCAGATTTCAATTGAACCCCTCGGAAGTTTGCAAAGTGCCAGTCGTTCTCCACAAGTAGACAATGTGCTGACTCGGAATAACTGCTGTCTTTCTTCCGTTGTGAGATTTTTAGTTTGAGTCGTGTATTGTGCCTGCATCCGCTGCGTTGGGAAAACCTGTTCTGTTTGTCTCTGTGCCACATTCCAGCATACGAGCTGCGCACCAAACATTTCCCGACTTGTTAATGTCTTACCGTTTGTAAAAAAAGCAACTGAATGTACAACAGGTTGATGATCAGCGGCATTTGAAACTTTCGTTGACAGTGGCCCGACTGTCCATACACAGAGCTCGCTATGCGACAGGATGGTCGCGATGTGTGCTCCATCGGTTGAAAAGTGATCATGCCTGCGGTTCTGACATTCAAAGGTATCTATTTTCTCTTTTCGGATAGCATCCCAAATCACAACTTGATGATCGTAAATATCGGCAACGCGCAGTGTGCTATCAGGTGTATAGGCAGGGATTAACCTTCTCCCATCATAAATCGTGGGTTCCGTTTCCAAAGTGCCGTTGTAAACATTCCACACCAACACCTCAGTATTCTGATTGACAGCAGCAAGATATTGCCCACAAGGCGAAAAGATGAGACTACGGTACGCCAAGGGTGCTGAGCAGTGAAGGTCCGCAATGTGTTCACTTGTTTCTATATCGGAAATCGTGAGCGTGTGACGCGGGGTTCCAGCGGACACATATCCGAGTAAGTTCCCTATCGGAGAGAAACAAATTGGAAAGTGGTGTCCCCTCTCTTCTTCTGCTACGTCAATCGGAAAGTTTGTGATGGGTGCGTTCGTGTCTTTTTGCCAAGCGTAGACAACATTTTGCTTGTCAAAACAAGAGGCAGCTAAGTATTGGTTGTCTTGAGAAAAGCAGAGCTGCGAAAAACATCCTAACATTGCTTTTACATTCTTGCGATGGTCTATCTTTGCGAGGCACTGCAGACTTTGTGTATCCCATACCTTCACAACACCATCAAGATTGCTAGTGACAATCAACTGCGTGTCGTGTGAAAAGGCAATGGTATTAAGCATCCCGCGTTCTGTTTCAAATAAGGCAAGCGGTTTCAACGACAACCTATCATATAACCAACAGCCGATCGGCGTTGCTACAGCCAGATATTTACCATCAACCGAAAAGGACATATCCGACACGCGCCCCCTTGCTAATCTGCCGATCGCACCTTCAGGCAGGTGCCAGGTTGTCACATCCGTATCAACAGCACTTCGCATCAAATTAGACTTTTCTGATTGCAAAAAAATAGACCTCTAAGGATTGTGTGCACAGTAGGGTTGTAATTTGGGTTGTCTGAAACGTGCAGCACACATCGTAGTTTGCTCACACATTGTAGTTTGCTCACACATTTCAGACAATCCAGACATAAACATTTTGTGTTTAAAACAGTATGATAACCTCTGATGAACCAAATGTTTCTACATTTCATCTAGGTTATTTGGTGCACTATCGGTTGTGACAATTGCCTTGACTATCAGCACCGTCACAAGTTACTGAACCATCGGGTACATTATTATTACAATAGACATTATAATGGTTTAATTGTGTGTTTGTTCATCCATTTTTTTGGTAAAATCGCGGAGACCTACTCCTAAACGACAACCGTTAGGAGACCTCTCTTTGATAAAGGTTCTACGCGTCGCGCGAACTTTTAGTTTCCGCGGTATACGCCACAAACTAAAAGTTTGTGCTACAAGGTACGTCTTTGATAGACGAGAGACGAGAAACCTTTAGGGCGGACGAGAAGTCTCAACTGAACTGACGTTTATACCGATACCCCTAAAAGTTAATTTACACAACATGTTCTTAAATCGTTATAACGTCTAATATGTATCACCTTTCTCATGACAAGGATTTTCAGTTCCTGTACCACAGCTGCTATCACTACAACCACTGCCACAGCTATATGAGCCAGTCGAATTGTTACAGTTAGAATCTGCGACACAATCACAAGACGCGTCTGTTTGATCATCATTGTCTAAGCAGCTGCAACTATAAAAGTTAGATACTTGATCGGTGCTGCCACAACAGCCGCCTGTAGTTGCAGCGACTAAAGTTGCATCGCCGCCACCACAGCATCCTTTCGCTGCTTCAGACTCTGAGGTGTCCCAACTGCCTGTCAGGAAGAAAATACAACTACCAATTAAATCATACCAGCGGATGTTGTTTTTGTCAATTTTTTTAAGAGAAATTAAAGTGTTTTCTTCGGAAACTTTACATCATTGAGGCGCAAGGAGCCGGGAGAGCAAGTTTGGTGTAAGGGTTGGGTGACCCAACCCCTACGAGATCAGAAACTTCATCAAATCGCGCCTAAAAGAAGTAGGTATGGCGCAAAGAACGTAAGTCCGCTAATCCACTAAAGAGATAACCCCTTTCTTGCGTTGGAGTACGGCATCGTAGAACCGCATCGTGCCAACGCAGTCTTGGATACTTGATACCGGTTCCCGGTTCTCACGAATGGCGTTAACAAACTCGGTGAGACTGATGCCGTCGCCGGTCAGTTCGCCGTTGCGTTCATCAGAGAAATTAGAGGTAAAGGTATTACCAGATTCGGTGAAATGCTGAGCACCCCACAACCCATCTAAAACAATGTATTCGTGTTGTCCAGTAATTTCGATGTAATCGTAGTTACGCCGCCACAACCGTTGGCTGCTGAGTTGCCTGCTGTAATGCCAAGCAATGTTAGCCCCCATGCCAGCTTTCGTGCATAGCGGCGTAAGTGTTCTACGTAGGTCAGTAGCAGATATCTTATGCCACGCAATATAAGGACCATCAACGGTGGAAAAAGCATAATCGCAGCAAGATGTGTATTAGAGCTGTATCCGCTTCGGTAGGCGGGGCTTATGAAATAGAGCCAGGGAACAAACATAAGCGTCCAGAGAACATACTCTATGAGACGATTTTCTGTGTCTGTGGTGCAAAACTTCCAAAGTTCTAAGGCAATTATAATGATGAGGAAGAAACCAAACCCTTCCCAACTCATTCCGCCAAGGAAAACAGTGGCACCGCAGAGCGCGGTTGTTATCCATCTCCGCCATCCCAGCTCCATACGCTCTTTCCAAAGGTAACTTATCACCGCAAGAATACCGAACATCCAGCACCACGCGTCTCTGTCGCCGAAACCAACGGAACTACGCTCAATACTCCCCGGTAAAGTCGCAAGGAGTAGGATAATAGTAGCAGTGAAGTAGAATCCAAAGACACGGGCAAGAAATAGACAAAGCACACCGAGCCCGACAATGAAACAGATAGTAGGAAGATAAATTTGAATATGGTACAGTGTCAGTTCTGGAAAGATCCACCCGATGGACTTATGGATATAAGCAATACCATAAGCATAGAGATACAAACGTTGTCCATTTTCTCTACCTTCCGGCAACCAACGGCGCATATCGCGTGCTGGAAGAACATTTTGCTCAGCGATCTCTTGTGCTTGTAGGGCGTAGAGATAGGCATCATTAGACGTAAACTGATTGTCAGGTAATCTTCCGACATCTTGAACGCGGATCCAGCAGGCAAGCAGCAGAATCGCACAGAGAAGAATTTTTTGATAGAACTTCATAGTGTATTACAAACGGAAGGCATATTGCCAACCGAGGGTGAGACTCCATACGTTTTTGAGTTGTGTCCCTGTAAGATTCTGATAAATAGGCAGAGTGAACTCAACTGCAATCCGCTGTCCTGCCAACGATTTTCCTGCTGGCACCATCAGGTTGCTTGAAATAGCAACGTCAAGCCGAGTGCCGCCACGAAAATCAGGTCGATGGCTCGGACTCATGTTTGTATTTAAATCGGGATGGCTACCGGTAATATGTCCACTGTGCGAAAATAGAAACCGTCCGCCGAGACTGAGCCAATCGCTGAGCTTTCGCGCGCCCCATGCAGTAGCGTTGACAGAATTCCCGTGTTGGTATTCACCGCTATTAGTATGCAGAGGAAACGTTCCGCGTAATTGACTACCATAAGACCAATTCCCGTAATACCCGAAAAGCGTTATGCCTGATCGTCCTTCAACGGAACCACTCCCAAGTTGCATCGGATAGGGTAAGATGTTTCCATCCAGCCCAGTCTGTTCAATAGAACCCGTCGGCAATGACATACCGATGTTTCCAATGAAATTGAGGTGGTCTGTTTTCCACAATGTGAGTAGAGACTCTAATTTGACATCGCCAAGTCCTGAACTTGTCATTTCGTGCGTGCCCACGGGATGCGCGTGATGACCTGTTGCGTGGTCGTGTGAACCTTCCATCTCCATGTAGCGTTGCTGATAGTTTCCTTGTTTTCGTCCAAGCATATGGGGATCCAGTTGATCAATGAAAGGCTATCAATCCCAGTCCATATCTGCTTTCAAGAGGGGTTAAAAGGTCTCAAATCACAACACCCTACCTTTGAAACCCTTATCATAACTGGGCATCAACTTTTTCAAGGCCTCTTTGGTGCCGGAAAAGCGATAAAAATCGTGGTTTTGGTTTCCTTTTTCTCTCAAAGGTGTGTAGAAGTTGTTTGCCACCTTTTGAGGTGTTGTTTTCTCAATGTGTGTGTAGGTTTGTGCGTGATTAGAGCAAGTATGGTTTCCTACACTTATTGGACAAAAACAAGGTAGTTTGCCATTACCATGAGCGTGATTTTGTCGTGTGGTGCGAACATAACCCCGAAACTATGCATTTTCATGTCCATCTGTGTCGGCACCGTCATAAAATCTTTTAGCACGTCAGCAGTCTCAAGAGCTGTAGTGCCGGATTGTAGTCCCCGCATATCCATTGCCATGAATCTGTAGGATAGCATCCATTCGCGAGTTTTATGTGCATGTTCACCCATGACACCGATAGGCGCGTGACTATCGGGACGCGAACTTGGGGAATCTGCATAAGCAGCGTTGAGAGTCAGTAAAAGTAGCAAAACAGTTAAAACATTTATGTGTGATTTCAATCACTTCTCCTTATGAATGGTTATCGGTTATGAGAAAAAATGCTTCACCGATAACTATTTGTGTTATGTATCCGTTCGGAGGGCATCGATAGGGGCCATCTGCGATGCTCGGATAGCAGGATAGACACCAAAAATGATACCCATGAAGATTGAAAAGAGGACAGAAATCACCATCCATCGCACAGACAGCACCACCGGCCACACCTCTACAATGGGTAGGATACGGACAGCAACGCGTGCCATACCGTGGGCGAAGAGCCAGCCACCAGCGATACCGAGCAGTGAACCACAAAAACAGAGGCTCATAGATTCGGTTAGAATTGATAGAAGATATCGATGCATCTTGCGCCGACGGCTTTTCGCAAACCGATCTCGCGCGTCTTCTCACCGACGGAGACAAGGCAGATATTCATAATCCCGATGCCACTGACAAGCAACGAGAAACCCGCAATGCCACCCAAGGCAATCTTTATCATTTTTTCAATGCGTTCAAGTTGTTTGACAGTTCGTTTGGGAATCCAATCATATACAAAGTTATCGGTACCCCGGTGTCTTTTACTAATCACCTTCCGGGCGGATTTTACCACATCGGAAGCGTCTACGTCTTTTTGAAAAAAGATAATAAGCCTTTCAACATAGCGGATGCCCGTAATACGTTGTTGATACGTTGTTATCGGAACGCATATCATATCATCTAAACTCCCCCAGGTAATACTGAGGTTCCTCCCTTTCGGTGCCATGGTACCGACAACGCGCATCCGAACGGGTGTTTGCCGCCAATGATTCCGAAGTTTTATCTCTTGACCGATGGGGGAGACATTTCCGAACAACTCTTCAACTACGTTTGCACCCAAGACGCAGACCTGTGTGGCGTTGTCTATATCGTTCTCGGAGAGAAATCTACCCGCTTGCAACTCGTACCGCAAGAGTTCGGCATAGTCTGCTGTTACGCCTTCCAGATCAGCACCTCTGAATTGCCCGCCCAGGGGGCTGGTGACAAATGTATTATTTCTCCGATTCCGAGGTAGGACCCCTGTGACCTCCGGGCATTCTGCCTCAATCGCAGGAGCGTCCTCCAAAGTATATCGCTCCGTTGTTGGATATCGTCGGCCGCGTCTCCAGCCAGATGTGTGTGTCCAGAATTGGATTTGATTTGCCCCCCCGATTTTTTCGATGTCATCGGCGATGATCTGTTTCGCGCCATCCCCGATGGCCATCATACAAAGGACACTTGCAATGCCAATGAAGATGCCGAGGATGGATAATCCGGCACGGCTTTTATTTTCTTGGATATGCTTGATACCTGCAGCAATTGCCTCATGGAATTTCATGCGGCTCCACCCAATCTATGTTGGATTAAGAACCCATCACGGATTTCAGGTCCCAGAGGAGGATGGTGCTGTCAAAACTCCCACTCGCTAAGAGGGTGCCGTCGGGTGAAAACGCGAGATCTTGGACATCGGTCGGGTGTCCCCAGAAGGTGGCGATGTTTTCGCCGGTGGCAACTTCCCACAAGCGAATAGGCACCTTTTCTGTTTCCACGGCCCTATTCCACCACGCGCCAGAAGCAAGATATTGCCCACAAGGTGAAAACGCCAAGGCACGCGGATTTCCATTGGTAGGTGCATGAGGAAGAGTCAAAAGAGTTCGACAATTATTGACATCCCACAATCGGATTTCCGTTGCCATGCCACAAGCGATCTTATGACCGCAAGGTGAAAACGCGACAGTATAGACACGGTTGACACGGAACTCCGGATTTTCTTTCCCCGTATCGATGTCCCATAGATTTGCCATCGTGCCAGAAGAACTCGGAACACTTACAAGGTGTTTACCGTCGTGGCTGAATATAAGGCGGCTGATACGATTATGATCATCATCCCAATTCCCTTCTAAGGGGAGAGTGTGTGTGAGCACACAGCGCACGTCACCACTTCTCATATCCCATACATACAGATGCCCTTTGCTATCCCCGCACGCGATGAGATGTCGTAGCGGGGCGTGTGCTGCGGCAGTCACCACTGCCTCTGGGTCGGGAAGTGTAAATGTCATAGGTGTCGTGTTTTCGTCGGCTTCCCCTATTTTAACGGTTATTTTAACAGTATTTTCATCATACGCAAATGCTGTCGAGTGAATTTTCTCTGAAGTGGACACAGAAACGGCTCGTGGGTCACCGGATATTTTGAAAAAAGTGGGCGGTTGCATGGGGTTGGCAATATCCCATAATAGCGTGCTTCCATACCTTACAAACCCGGCTGCCACCTTTTTGCCATCTTGTGAGAACGCTACGGAATTCGGAAAACCGACATGTAAATGCGGCACCTTGCGGGGTTTGGTATCCCCGGGTGACCAGACTGCCCATTCCTTTCCCCCAGCAACGACAAAATGCGAACTGCTTGAAAAAAGTGCTTTATCAATCTCCCATTCCTTTTCAACGTACGTGTAGCGTTTTTCATGACGTTCCACGTCCCACACGACGACAGTGTTTCTTTCCAGAGCATTTTCCAGAGTCTGAAGAACGCCTTCCTGTGAATAGCAGACGCTCATGCGAGAGGTGCCATCATAGTTCTGATATACTCGCTGCTGTTCCCAAGTATTCACATTCCATACGTGCACTGTGCCTTTATCGCTGCCGATGGCCAGAGTTTGTCCACAAGGTGAAAAGCAGAGGCTGCGCACAAAGCTCGGTTGTTCGGTAAGACAGGCGATGCGCTCACCGGTTACGACATCCCACACCAAAACAACATCGGGGCCATCCGTTGTCCCGGCGGGAGCCGTACACGCCAGCAGGCGACTGTCTGGCGAAAAAGCAACGGGTCGAGGGAGGGAGGGGTAAGAACTGCGTGTTTCTCTTTGGGGGTCATGGAACGTAGCCAGCGGTGTGCCGGTTCTGGGGTCCCAGGTGTAGACAATCTCACAACGGCTACCTGTTGCGGCCAGGTGCTGGTTATCAGGTGAAAAGGCAAGAGACTTAATTGCAGTCGTCCTAGGGACTGGCTTTTTTAACCCTGGCCGCACAATTTTTGTAATGCAGGTGCTCCGCTGGATATCCCACACTTTGATAACACCATCCCAGTTGCCGGTCGCAGCCAATCGCCCATCAAGAGAAATAGTAATGGCACCCAGCATTCCTCGTTCTGTTTCCCATAGAGCAACAGGTTGCATTGTCGCGAGTTCATACCACCAGAGCCCAATTTTGGTTGCGGCTGCGAGGTATGCTCCATCCGGCGATACTGCCATCGCCATCACAGTTCCACGCCCGAACCGAGAAATCGCACCATCCGGTAAAGCCCAGCTCATTGGATGACCTTTATCAGCGACAATGGGCGTGGACCCTGTTTTTTCTGACATTTCTTATGTTCCTCCTAAAAACTATCCGTTCTAATACCATTAGGGTTTCCCGCTACGTTCTGAATCCTAAAATGGTGTATATCATCACGTAGCCGAAAACCCTCATATTTTAGTATGACCTACGACAGACATGCACATCTGCAAGGGAGAATGAGGCTCCGGAGATCCATGCTGTTTTTCAGCAGTTCGAAGTACAAACGCTGCTGCTGGTATCATTTGGACACCGTTCCCCATCACATTCACACTCATTTTTGCTAGGAGAACAACTACTCCCCCCACAAACAGTATTCTCAGCACCTGAGCACGTGCCATTATCACAGCTGGAACCACAAGATGTCCCAGCCTCAGAGAGACAAGTACATGCACTGTTGCTGCTTGAGGGGATAACTTTACCTTCGCCGCCGCAGCATCCACCGGTGACTTCGGCATCCATTGGGATGTCACTGCCGAAATCCCCGCCGTTGTTCGCTGCAAAGGAAGTCAATGCTGCCCCGCCACCACCACAGCATCCTTTCGCTTCTTCAGCCTCTGAGGCATCCCAACTGCCTGTCAGCAAGAAAATACAGCCACCTACAAACAGCAAGGTGATCATTAAGTTACCGATAGTGTTCCGGTGGGTTTTCAACATTTTACTCATTAGACATTATAATGGTTTAATTGTGTACTTTTGTTCATCTATTTTTTCGCTATCCTACAAACACATTTTTCCTTAAAATGGCAAAAATGTGGGCAAACTCGTAAACGGCAATCGTTAAAAGACGACAACGTGAAATATACATCTACTAAAAGTTAATTTGATCAACAAGTTCTTAAATCGTTATAATGTCTATTATTCTTTCCTTTCCCATATAGGGGTTGTAAAATACAAAAAGTTATACAAAGTTTTAACTCAAAAACATAAAACACTTTACCTTGTCACAACGCCTATTGCAAGGAGACAAGGCGCAAATGCATCGAAAGAACTCCCGATGCAACAAAACGATAACAAGAGACACCACAACCCCAACAACGAGCAGAAACAAAACCGGTAGCCATTCTTTGAGTCGTTTAGATTTCTGTGAGTCGTTTAGATTTCTGTGAAATTATCATAACGCCTCCAATTTATGACGCTAAGAGGAGGGAGGTATTAGGATACACCATTCGCCTGTTATTGTCAAACAAAAAAGTCGCACGCCGCGGTAGCCGACACTGCGGCACCGGGCACTGCAACACCAAAAGCCCGCGATGCGCGTCTCCATGCAAGACGAAGGCGGCGCGCGGGCGCGAAGAAGATACAACCGTTAGAACGATTACATCTACTTTGTAAAGTAAATGAAGTAAAATACTTAATGTAAGTAAAGCGCGCGGGGTAAACTTCGTTATGTGAACCGAGTGCACAAGCGATGCTGACAGACATAGGGTACGCTCAGGCAAACTGTGCCTAAGACAAGCACTATGTAGCGTTGTTGTCCCAATGTGTCGGTTCTTCATCCTCAAGTTTCCTATGTGAAATGCAAGTGTGAAAATAGCGGTGGCATCATTTTTCGGTTCCACCACCCTACCTATTTGTTGATAATTATATCACAGATCGCGAACAATGTCAAATTTTTTCCTAAAAAGTTACAAAATCCTTAGAAAAACACACCATTTTCACTCAATTATACACGCGGAGCCAATTTTTGTCAATTTTTTTAAGAAAAATCAAAAAATTGTTTTCTTCGGAAACTTTACATCATTTCTAATATCATCTATCATCGGTTTATCATCGGTTTCGCCGAGGTACGGGAGTTGGGTGAACAATGTTTGGTGTAGGGGTCGGGGCCCCCCAACCCCATAGGTGTAAATTTAAGAAAAAAGTTATGCGCTAAGGCCCTCCGGACCGGTAGGTGCGGTTTTGCGGCGTACCATAGGTGTAAATTTAAGGGAAAGTCTGTGTATTTTTAGTGATTAAAAAAGTGTTGCGAAATAGAAACACCTCTTGCCTAATGTAGAAAAAGGATTCAAGTGATTCTACAAAAGAGGTGTTTCCAATGTCCATTTTACAACAAGTCAGTGATAAAATGCAAACGATTCTTAGGCCTCTTTTTGTGTTATGTATCCGTTCGGAGGGCATCAATCGGAGACATCCGCGATGCTCGGATAGCAGGATAGACACCAAAAATGATACCCATGAAGATTGAAAAGAGGACAGAAATCACCATCCATCGCATAGATAGTACCACCGGCCACACATCCACAATCGGCAAGATGCGGACAGCAACGTGTGCCATGCCGTGGGCGAAGAGCCAGCCCCCGGCAATACCGAGAAGGGTACCACAGAGACAGAGGCAGATAGATTCTGTCAAAAATTGATAGAAAATGTCGATTCGCTTTGCACCGACAGATTTACGTAGACCTATTTCTCGCGTCTTTTCACCAGCGGAAATGAGACACATATTCATAATACTGATGCCGCTCACAAAGAGCGAGAACCCAGCGATGCCACCCAGTGCGATTTTTATCACTTCTTCAATGCGTTCCAGCATCCTGATTTTGCCTGTAGGTCTCCAGTAACCAATAAAATCCGTGACACCTCTGTGTCTTTTGCGGAGTACCTCCTTGACGGAGTTAATGACAGTATAGACATCTGTACCTTTTTGAAAAAAGACGATGAGTCTTTCAACATAGCGTTCTGAAGATATACGCTGTTGACGTGTTGTCAATGGAACAAAAATGATGTCATCCATTGACATGCCACGGCTGAGGCTTTCGCCTCTGGGCACCATGATACCAACCACGCGGCACCTAACCCACCTTCTGCGCCTGAGGCGGATTTTCACCTCTTGTCCAAGTGGCGGGGTATTCCTGAATAACTCTGTAGCGGCGTTGACACCAAGGACACAAACCTGCTTTGCGTTGTCAACATCGTCTTCAGAAAGGAATCGCCCGTGTTGTACGCCCCATCCCATAATGTGGGCGTAGTCTGCTGTCACACCTTCAATAGTCGAACGTATTTGGACACCTTGGTCAGATGTAACCCATCTCGGATACTTTCGATTTTGTGGCAAGACATAGAGCACATCGGGACATTCTGCTTCAATGGCACGTGCATCAGCGAGAGCGTATCGCTCGATTGTCCGCTTCTTCGGCTTTCCCCGTGGATACGTATAAGGGCGGACCCAGAATCGCACGTGGTTGGGGCCGCCAAGTTTTTCTATGTCGTCGGCTATAATTTTTTGGGTGCCGTCGCCGATGGCTATCATGCAAAGAACACTCGCGACCCCAATAAGGATACCGAGGATGGATAATCCAGAGCGGAGGCGGTTTTGCTGAAGGTGCGCAATGCCAGAGGTTATCGCATCATAGAACTTCATGTTATAAATAGGGTTTCATGTCCCAAAGCAGAACGGTACCATCATAACTGCCACTTGCCAGATATTTGCCATCGGGTGAAAAAGCAAGTCTATCAATATCAGTAGGGTGTGCCCAGAAGGTAGCGATATTTTCGCCTGTAGCAGTTTCCCACAACCGGATAGACATCTTTGTTTGTCCTGCTTGCCACCATGCACCAGCGGCAAGGTATCGACTACAAGGGGAAAACGCTAACGTGAAAGGTTTCTGACATCCTGCGGGAGGTATGATCACCATTTTTGTTTCTAAGGTGGTAGCATACCACACTCTAATCTCATTCTGCATTGCCCCAGCAATAAAAGTGCCGCAAGGAGATACTTGAAGTCCTCGGATGCGTCGAGATAGAGTTTCCTGATGTTCACGAACACCCTGAATATCTTGTGGTTTCCCTCTATAGCGGGTCGTATCTAAGCATATTTCTGTGGGAAGTACTCCAACTTGTTCACCACTTTTGAGATACCAGACAAAGGCCCCCTCTTCGTACCCACTAGTGAAAAAGTGCTTGCCGTTGGGATGAAACCGCAACTGTGTCCCAAACATCAACGCTCTCCCAGAACGTTTAAAATTTTTAAGGGGAGATTCATAGAGATATTCCCATTTTCGGGCATCCCAGACGCTAACACTTTCCTTGTGGAGACTGAGTAAATATTCACCAGTCGGAGAAAACACTGTCATCCGGAACCCTTCCGACAGCGACTTCCCCGCCTCGGTGAGTTCTGTAACTTGCGCGCCAGACGATACGTGCCAAACCTTGGCATGGCCTGGGTTCATACTACTCACAAGATATTCACCAGTCGGAGAAAGCGTCAACCAGGCCACTTGCCAGGAAACTTCAAGGAACTCGGCAACTTGCGTCTCAGAGGGTATATCCCAAACCCTAATAGGACTGTCCGTTGTGTTAGCGGTAGCTATTCGTTCCGCATCACGCGACATCGTGAACACCATATTCGGATGCGGCGCACATTCATCTGATTTTTGTGGAAATGTCCGTGCTATCTGCCGCCGCGAAGCATCCCAAGCAAGGAAACCTACGCGTTTCCAGTATCCACAGAAAAGTGTCCGACTGTCCTTAGAAAAAACCAGTGTGCTGGGGAATCTTTCTACAGGGTCAGGGTGTAAATGTCCAGGCAGAGATACAACTTTTGAGGGGGAACCTTCTGTCCACACGTGAAGATTGTCGTATCTACTCACGGTTGCGAAACGTCTGCCATCAATGGAAAAGCAAGCTGCCCCGCCGGTTCCGCCTAAATATTCAAAGGCATCTACCTTCTCCTGTCGCTTCGCATCCCAGAATGCTACCTCTTTTTGATAACGCGTGGCAACCCGTAAGGTGCCATCAGATAGGTAGGTTGGCAGCAACCGATCACTCAGATACACTGTTGGTTCCATTTCTAAGGCACCGCTGCGGATATGCCAGATGTGAACTTTGTCCTTCCTATTACACCCCGCAAGATACTCCCCGCAAGGTGAAAAGACCAATTCGGTGGCCCCTATAGCAGGTCCTTCGGTATATGTGTCAGGAAATTCCGAAAGGATCTCGCCTGTCTCTATATCCATCACAGATGTCATATTGTAGTCGGACGTGTAGGCGAATAAACGACCATCAACAGAAAATGCTGCTGAGGTTGCAGAGTACACCCGCGGTATTCGCGTAAAATCGAAGTTTGCAACAGGCGTAGTCGTGTCCGCACGCCAGTCGTAAACAGCAATCGATGTAGCAGTCAACGTAAAACAAATCAAAGCTAAGTGATGCCCATCTGGTGAAAAAGTAATATAGTTACCAGCAGGTTGGAGTGGCTCTATTTGAGCAACACAGTGTAAGTTTTGTGTGTCCCATACCTTCACGATATCATCCCAGTTTCTGGTAGCAATCCACTGTCCATCATGAGAACAGGAGATGGCAGAAACCATCCCCCGTTCTGTTGCCCACAACGCACTTGGCGTTAGCGTATCAAGATCATACCACCAACAACCAATATCTGTCGGAACAATAAGTGCTTCACCATCACTGGAAAATATCAGCCCTCCACGGTTACGACCTCTCCCTAAGCGGGCAGTCGCACCCGCAGGGAGTGCCCACCTTCTCACATCCGGACCATTCATCTGTATCGTGTATTTCATACATGCCTCGTCCGTTTATAGTGAAAACACTTTACTGCATGTCTGCCGGTTATTAATCCTTGCTACACCCGTCATTGTCCCCCGAGCAACCATACCTGTCGTTATCCTTCGAACAAATGGTCGCAAAATCATCTTCATTACACTTGTTTCCATCAGGCGAAGGACCACACTTCTGGCCCGCACAATTGTTAGGTTCGGTGTCAGAACAAATTTCCATGTCTGTATCCCCGCCACAATTGCTTGATTCACTACAATGACCGCAGTCAGCGTTTTCATTATTAGTATCAAGACAGTTACAGGTGTAGGTACAGGAGGGACCTTTGTGGTTACCAGAGCCAGATGCTTTATTGGTTCCACCACAACAGCCGCCTGTCGTTTCAGCGACTAAAGTTGCCTCGCCGCCACCACAGCATCCTGTCGCAGCTTCGGTCTCCGAGGCATCCCAACTGCCTGTCAGCAAGAAAATACAGCCACCTACAAACAGCAAGGTGATCATTAAGTTTCCGATGGTATTCTGGTGGGTTTTCAACATTTTAGGCATTTTTCTTTCCTTTCCCATATAGGGGTTGTAAAATACAAAAAGTTATACAAAGTTTCAACTAAAAACATAAAAACACTTTACCTTGTCACAACGCCTATTGCAAGGAGACAAGGCGCAAATGCATCGAAAGAACTCCCGATGCAACAAAACGATAACAAGAGACACCTGACAAAACATGTTAGCGTCATAATCTCTTATGGATTATAACATCTGTTATCTGTTCTGTTGATACGGACAGGTCTGTGTCTTGGTCTGATACGGGCATATTTTCTCGATCGGTGGCTCTACGGGGACAGCGGGTGTTCCTATGAACAGACACACCACAACCCCAACAACGAGCAGAAACGCAACCGGCAGCCATTCTTTGAGTCGTTTGGGTTTCCGTGAAATTATCATAACGCCTCCGATTTATGACAATACTAAAGTTTGGACAATTCTTGTCTTGTGGGCGTTGCGTTTTCAAGGAAAGGTCCATTTTTCTGCAGGTTTCACACACAGATAAACCCTGAGAAAATCCTACGCTCCAGCGGAGGGCTATATGTCCTGAAAAGAGATGCCGCTCTCCGGAATAAATACAGAGACTTTCGGAAAATCTGCGTTAGTTCCACACGTATTCAACACAACAACTATCACAGGTCGTTGGATTTATTCCAACAAAGACCAACCGTAAACTAAAACGGGACTTCTAATCTTACAAGATGTTAACAAGCACAACCTTTTACAATTAGATTAGTGCTATTATAACTGATCGAACTAACGTTATAAGCAAATATCATGCCAATGTGAGAAACCGCACCGTAACGAGATCTCGCCATTTTTCAGATGGTCAAAATATGTCCAAAGCAAATCGTTCGGCTGGAAGCGCGCTTTGGCAAAAGCCCTATTCATTATAGGCACGTAACTTGGCGCGCAAGGTGCCTCGGCTAATCCCCAAAACCGCCGCCGTTTTTGATTTATTCCCGTCCTCCCGCGCCAAAGTTGCCAAGATGGCTGACTTCTCTATCTCCTTCAAGGTTGTACCGATTGGAAAGGGCAGCAAGGGATCTCCTGGGGCGTTTGAATCTGCGGAATAGACACCTGTCGCATCAGCCGACGGCAATGGGTGTGCTTCAGGGGCCTGTAAATCTTTCGGTAAGTGCTGCGGTAAGAGGTCTGTCCCGCCCGCTAAAAGTACCGCGCTACTTATGATGCCTTCTAACTCCCGAATATTGCCGGGCCAGCTGTAGGCATCAAATAACGAGAGGACTTCTGGATTTATGCCCTTTACCTTTTGATTGGAACGGTTGTTTTCCTTTGTCAAAAAGTGTGCTGTCAACGCGGGGATGTCTTCCCGCCGCTCCCGTAACACTGGCAGCTGGATATGAAGGGGTTTTAATCGCTCGTAGAGGTCTCTACGAAACTTACCCGTTTCAACTGCTTCCACAAGGTCTGCGTTGGTAGCCGCCAGGACGCGCACTGCCACTGGAATCTGTGCTGTTCCACCGACGCGTCGAATCTTGTTTTCCTGAAGTACCCGCAGCAACTTCGGTTGTAGGGACATCGGAAGTTCCCCAATCTCGTCAAGGAACAGTGTGCTTCCCGATGCAGTTTCAAACAGTCCAATATGTTGCCGATCTGCGCCGGTAAACGCCCCTTTCTCGTGCCCAAAGAGTTCACTTTCCATCAGGTGCTTCGCAATCCCTGCACAGTTCACGACGACCAAAGCGTGTGCTGCGCAGTCACTTTGCGCATGCAAGGCACGAGCGACCAGTTCTTTGCCTGTCCCTGTCTCGCCAGAAATAAGCACTGCTTTAGAAGATTTTGCGAACATATCAATATTTTTCAGCACTTCAAGATGCCCCGGACTTTCACCGAGAAGGGTGTCATAATTCCCATGCAGCTTCTCTCTTGACAGCGGCATTTCCGGGGGCTCCACCTCTTCTGCCCTCGGTGGTGTTTCGGTGCCGCTGGCAAACCGAAAATCGCCAGGCAAAAGTTCTGTAAAGCCAGAGGCACTGTCGTTTTGCTGCTCGGAGACCCGAGGTGCCGCCGTTGCATCCTGAATTTGGCGAAACAGTTCACTTCCCTGGAAGCCAGGAACGAAATTGTAAGGGTACTGTTCAAGGTAGTCATGCAGAAACTCCCAATTGACAGCATTGACTATCGTAAGCATGGCGACCAGATCTCCGTAAGTATTTTTACCTGTTTTTTGGTTCTTCATCATTTTCCTTTTTGGGATACTGAGTGGATTGTTTCCGTCACGTTCGCTACAATTGAGGAATACACCACGTTTTTAAAATAGGGCAAGAGAATATGAATAGAGGCAGAAGGATTTCGTTAGGACTGTTTCTAAACTCACGATGTCAAGACGCTTCAAAAGATTCTGAATCGTTGATGCACACGGGGTCTTCGGGGATCTGAAACCTAATGCTTCTGTCAGTTCAGGTTGGCTCCGTGCCCAAGTCGCTATAGAGGTATAACCTTTATGACCCGACATGAGACCGATGACGATCAAACGAGGATAGACACCAAGGCGTGGCGTTTTCCTTTTTTATGGCGCGGACCTGGAACTTCTGCTTAATATATCAAGTAAGTGGCAAGATGAACAATTTTTCGTGTAAGGGTTGGGTGACCCAACCCCTACAAAGCCGATTGCTAAAGACTAATAACACCTTTTTTGCGTTGAAGCACGGCATCATAGAACCGCATCGTGCCAACGCAGTCTTGGATACTCGATACCGGTTCCCGGTCCTCACGAATAGCATTGACAAACTCAGTGAGGCTAACGCCATCGCCAGTCAATTCGCCATTTCGCTGATCAGAGAAGTTTGAGGTGAAGGTGTTCCCTGATTCGGTAAAGTGTTGCGCACCCCACAACCCGTCTAAAACGATGTATTCGTGCTGGCCGGTAATTTCGATGTAATCATAATTGCGCTGCCACAAGCGTTGACTGCTCAACTGCAAACTTCCAACCGCGCCGTTGGCATATTCTACGGCGACAGCGAATGCGCCTTGCCCATCAACCTCGTTGTGAAAAACGCTGAGTTCTTTCACATCCGCACCGGCGATGTGTCTCGCTAAGTCGAAATGGTGGATGGCAAAATCAAGCAGATAACTTTTGAGCGTCGGATATTTCCCACTACAGAACGAGCAAAAAAGTTGGGTGAGTTGCCCGAAGGATTCGGTCTGCATGATTTGCCTTGCCTCTCGTACACCGAGGCTGAACCGCCGCTGGAAGTTCACCATGAGTGTCTTACCGTGTTTTTCTGCGGTTTCTGCCAAGGTGATCGTTTCCGCGAGAGAGGGTGCTGGCGGTTTTGGTGTGAATACATGATATCCCGCCGCGAGTGTTTCAAGCACAAGTGGCTGCCTCGGGTCAGGTCCCATGGAGATAATGACTGCTTCCAAGTCTTCTTTTTCAAACATTTCGTGCCGATCGGTGTAATATCTACCTGTACCGAATTTGCCGGCAGCGTCCTTAGCGCGATTTTCGTCGGCATCGCAAACGGCTTGTAAAGCAACTGGTGCGAGATGAAGTGCGGGATAAATGGTGTGCCGTGCAAATCCTCCGGCACCGAGAAATCCAATCCGAAGAGGTTCCATATCTGTTTCCTTTTTGGCTTTCGACTGTCAACTGTCGGCTTTCAGGTACTTGTGGAGGTCATCACAAACATTACTGCCACAATATACGTGGCTGATGGTTGATGACTATTCTGCTGACAGCCATTAAAGAATAAAAGTTTGTACGCAATTTAGCACAACCTCAGCACACTGTAAACAAAATTTTATTCCAGTTCCGACAGACGATGAAAATTTCAATTCAACCTAATTGCAAAAATTATGTCAAAAGATAAAGTGCAGAATTTCTGATTGCTGCGGTTATAATACACAGAATTTGGATGGGACAGAAAAAAGAATGCCTAAAAAAGTAGGTGACCAACGGCGCAACTTCCGATTTGCGCTGCTCCAAGGCACCTTCATGCGGATCAACCTCGCGTTTGCGGATTCAGCGACGGTGCTCCCTGCTTTTATCTATAAGTTAAGTGGTTCGGATCTTCTCGTGGGTTTAACCGGTTCAATGATGACGGCAGGGTGGATGTGGCCTCAACTGTTGATGTCAAACCTACTTGAACACCGCCCGCGCAAAATGCCCTTCTACGCCCTCGGTATGAGTGTCCGCGTGCTGGCATGGCTCGCCGTCTTTTTCTGCACCATCACAATTGGTGAGCAAAATCCGATGTTGCTTGCCGGTTCTTTCCTCGGACTCTATTTCTTATCCTCCTCCGCCATGGGCGTTTCGACGCTCCCGTACATGGACATCGTTTCCAAATCCATAGAGCCGCAGCGACGCGCCCGTTTCTTTAGTCTACGGCAACTCTACGGCGGTTTTTTCGCTATCTGGGTTGGGTTTCTTGTGCGTGCAGTGCTTGGGGACGAATCCGAATTTACGGGCATACTCGGTGGTATTACACAAGCTTTTAAAACTTTCACCATGTACTTTATCAGATCCGTCTGTAATGTGGAGACGGATCTCGGTTTTCCCTATAACTACGCTTTTCTCTTTATCTGCTCGGTGACCGCAGCCTTCCTCTCATTCGTTAGTTTCTTAGGCGTACGCGAACCGATTCATCCGGTTCAAGCAACACGGCAACCCATCTCACAACATTTAAAACAGGGACCGCATTTCCTTCGGACAGACGCGAATTACCGAAGATTCATTCTCTTCCGTGTTTTTGCGCACGTCTCTGGAATGGCATCCCCTTTCTACATCCCTTACGCGTTGAACGATCTCGGATTTTCTGAGGCAACGATCGGTTTTTTTATCGTCTGTTCCGCACTGAGCGGTGTGATTTCAAATACAATATGGGGGTATATTGGCGAAAAGTATGGGGTGCGATGGCTACTGATTATCACCGCAGGACTGATGGGCATCCCTCCCGCACTCGCCTTTTCTTCGGGTGTGTTGCCAGCGTCGTTACAGATGCCAGCCTTTTTGATGATTTTCATAGTCGGCGGCGTTTTGTCAAACGGCATGATGGTGGGTTTCATGGCGTACATGCTAAATATCGCGCCACCCCGGAACCGTCCGACTTACATCGGTTTTATGAATACGTTACTCATGCCCGTGAGTTTCGCACCGGTGTTAGGCGGGCTTCTCGCACCCCATATCGGTTATCGGTGGCTGTTCGCTATCTCAATCGGCATCTGTCTCGTCGCCTTCCGCATCGCTACCGGGTTGCAAGAGATTATGCATGATAATGAGGTAGAAGCGGAAACCGAGGCGTAGCTACTTATTGCTCTCTCCTCTTTGAATTATTGCACAGTCCTTTTGCCGCTCTTTTCTACAGCACATTTTACAATTTTTGTGGTATACTTAAGAGAGGGTGTTTCATTATTTTGGGAGGTTCGTACCGCAAACTGTATGAAGATTAAAAAATTAATTCGGTAATTTCTTAGGGATGTCCGGTGCGGTTAGGAAACCGCACCTACCGGGCCTGGGGAAAATCGGTATTACCGATTTAAATACTGAAACTTCATCAAACCCCGCCAGCGAAGGAAGGGGTTGTTGCTCCCTAAAGTGTCAACATATTTTACTATAACTTGACAAACCAATCTACAGGATGTATAATACTATTATTACGTATTCACAAATAGTATTAACCATACATTATTTTCAAGATTAGAGTTACGAAGCGGTGTTCATCAATTGGTTACGGACAACTAACATCTAATGGTTTCCAATAGCCATTAATACTTGGAGAAAACAACATGACAGACATTAAACAATACGCGACTTTCTTAACACAAAGTGAACTTGAACACGTTAATGATCGTAAACTGGTCGAGCAAGTTCAAAATGGAGACACAGAGGCTTTTAACCCACTGATTCTCAAATATCAACAAAAAATCTACAATCTAATTTACCTACGTGTTCGCGACCCAGAAACGGCGAAAGACCTCTGCCAAGATGTGTTCCTGAAGGCGTTTCAGGCATTGCCTCATTTCAAACAGGATTCCGCATTTTACAGTTGGCTTTACCAAATCGCTGTCAATTGCAGCATTGATTTCCTGCGAAAACAGAACCGGCGGAGGGTCCTTATATTTGAAGAATTACCCATTGACGCGGACAACACACTCCAAATGACATATACACACCCATCGCCTTCTGAAACGCTTGAGAATGAGGAACTTGGGCGCATTATCCGCAAGGCGGTTCGCCAACTTCCACCGGGCCAGCGACGCGTCTTTAAGTTGCGTTATCGCAAGGAGCTCCCGATTAAAGAGATTGCCATCCGCTTGAACAAGTCGGAGGGTACTATTAAATCGCACTTGCACCATGCGCACCGTCGGCTCCGTACCATGCTGCTCCCCTACTTTCAGAATGAACCGCTACAGTGGAATGGAGAAAATTAGCGTAGATCCGACGGAACGATGTCATCGAATTTTTTACGCTTTTTGTGGTCTATGTGGTATAATAGCCATCAGAAATACTGTCCTCAAACCGGTGATCGACAGTCAATAATAAAATAGCGAACGATTGATAAGAACGAGTCACATAGCACACATTTAATTCCATGTGCTGTCACGAATTCTCGATTCACAACGCTCTGGTATAATAAAAGGAGGTTATGACGAATGAAAATCATAATAGCGAATTTAATGCTTGCGAGTTTAATTGTTCTGGGTCTAATGTTTGCCGGTGTTAGCAGTGCCGAATTGGATCTGAAAACCGTTGTCGGGATGTGGCTCTTTGATGAGGGCAAGGGGGATACGGCAGTGGATTCCTCTGAAAATGGCAATGACGGGGAACTTGTGAACGGTCCGAAATGGGTAAAGGATGGTAAGTTCGGATCCGCGCTGGAATTTGATGGAAATGAGAGTAAAGGACATGTCGTTGTCGGGGATTTGGGCTTGTCTGGAACGGTCACGTTAACTTTGTGGGCAAATCCGAGTGATGCCGCCGATGATGATCGGTTAATATCGAATCTCAGTGGGCCAACGAATCCGGCTTTCTCAATTCGGTTCCAAAGTGGCGCGGTTGACATTTGGGGCAGGGCGTGGAAACCCGTCATCCCAAAATTTGATGACAATCAATGGGGACACTATGCGTTTGTATTGGATGGCGAGGGAAACGCGACGGGCTATTACAATGGCAAAGAAGAGGACACAGTTGCCGATACCTATATTTTTACGGATATCGGTATTGGGGCAACTTTTTTGCATCAATGGGGACAATATTTTTCCGGTCAGTTCGACGGGATTGCATTTTTCGATGTCGCGCTGACTGAAGATGATATTAAAATCCTCATGACAAGAGGACTCAAGTCCGCGTTGGCGGTTTACTCGGCAGGTAAATTAGCCACTACATGGGGAAATATAAAAGTCAACCCATAAGGATCAGGCTAAGTGCAAAGCAACCTTCATCAGCGTTTCCCGTTGCAGATAGAATCTGGTGTACTCAGGACACTCTTCGTCGTCATGGCAATAGTAGTGGTAGGTCTCTCGGCTTCCTACGCGGAAGACCGTGTTGCGGGGCATTGGGAGGGACAGATTGACATTCCCGGTCAACCCATTGCCGTGAAGATAGATCTCGCAATCGATGACGGTGACTGGAGTGGAACGATCGACATTCCGACCCAAGGTGCGAACGGTTTACCCTTATCTGACATCCACGTTGTGGAAGAAGATGGTACGCGCGTCAAATTCTCAATTCGCGGCGTACCGGGGAATCCGACCTTCGATGGAAAACTACAAGATAGTGCCATCAGTGGCACATTCAGCCAAAGTGGTGCCACCTTCGGTTTCCGACTCTCTCGTGAGATTGTGAGTGGTCCCAAAAGGCCGCAAGAACCCAAACCCCCATTCCCCTATAAAATCGAAGAGGTCGCATTTCAGAACGGTGTTGTCAACCTTGCTGGCACTCTGACGTTACCACTTGGTGAGGGTCCGTTTCCTGCGGTGCTGCTCATCTCCGGCAGCGGTTTGCAAGACCGAGACGAGACTGTGTTCGACCACAAACCGTTTTGGGTGCTTGCCGATCACTTGAGCCGTGCAGGTATCGCCGTACTCCGCGTCGATGATCCGGGTATCGGTAAGTCAACACCGCATCCGAAGCCGCCAACGACAGCGGATTTCGCAACTGACGTGGAGGCAGGTGTGGCGTTCCTCAAGCAGGATGACCGAATTGGTCGTGTCGGGTTGATCGGTCACAGCGAAGGTGGTCTCATCGCAGCCATCGTCGCCAGTCGCAGCAATGATGTCGGTTTCGTGGTGCTGATGGCGGGTCCTGGTGTGCCCGGTGCCGAGTTACTACGGAAACAGAACGAACGCATTTTTGATGCAGCGGGCATCGCGGGTGAGCGTAAACAGAATTTACTGACGCTCCTTGATCGGTTGTTTACTATCTTGACTTCAGAAGATATGACGGAAGACGCACAGCGACAAGGGGTTGATGAAATTGTCCGCAAGCAGCTTGAAATTAACGGTGTTCCTCCGGCACAACAGGACGAGGCGCAGGTACAGGCACTCGTAGAACAGTCACTTACGCCTTGGATGCGCTACTTCTTGACTTTCGATCCGCGGCCTGCCA
The DNA here is from genome assembly GCA_965246985.1 of Candidatus Poribacteria bacterium. Lineage (GTDB taxonomy): Bacteria > Poribacteria > WGA-4E > WGA-4E > WGA-3G > WGA-3G. The sequence continues at coordinate 6,554,847 of OZ251998.1, forward strand.
TTGAGACAATTCAGGTGCCTGTCCTCGCACTCAACGGTGAACTTGATGTGCAAGTTGATGCCGAACAAAACCTTACCGCTATCGCTGAGTCTCTCAACAAAGGCGGGAATCGCAACGTCACCGTGCATCGCTTGCTGGAACACAATCACCTGTTTCAACATGCTCGTACAGGTCTGATGAACGAGTACGGTGCGATTGAGGAGACGCTCTCACCGAAGGTGCTTGACCTTATCCGAGACTGGGTACTGTCTGTGAGACAATAAAGTGCCGTTTTTCGTTTTTTAAGGATGTATGCTAAGACGCTTTTCAAGAATACTACATCTCCAAATAGGGATTACCGAAAAAAAACGAGAGTTCATGATGAAAAAAACGTTATTTTCCAACTTTTTGACGCTCCTTATTGTTTTTTCAATGCTCCACCTACTGCCCAACACCTTCGCCCAAGACAACACACAGTGGGGGGTACCTGAGGGGGCAAGAGCCCGACTCGGTAGAGGCGGAACAGGTGAGATGCGGTATTCTCCCGACGGGACGCTCCTCGCGGTGTCAAGCGGCATCGGTATTTGGCTCTACGATACCGCAACCTATCAAGAAATTAGCCTGCTCACCGGGCAAAGCGAAGAAATCTTCAGCATCGCGTTTAGTCCTGACGGAAAAACAATTGCGAGTGGGTGTTATGATGGGACTATCCGTTTATGGGATCTCGGCACAGGTACGCACAAGACAAGGCTCACAACGTATAAGGTTAGTGTCAATAGCGTGGCATTCAGCCCAGATGGGCGCACACTTGTGTGTGGAAGTGACGATGGCACTGTCCACCTCTGGGATGCACACACCGGCGAACATCAGAAAACACTCACGGGACATACGGATAATGTCTACAGCGTGGCATTCAGCCCGGATGGACAGACACTCGCCAGTGGGAGCGACGACACCGACACCATTCGCCTCTGGGATGCACACACCGGCGAACACAAGAAAACGCTCACAGGACATGCCGATGGGATTATAAGTTTATCGTTCACGCCAAATGGGCGCACCCTTGCCAGTGGGAGCTACGATAGGACTATCCGCCTCTGGAATGTACATACCGGCGAACATCAGAAAACACTCACGGGACATACGGATAATGTCTACAGCGTGGCATTCAGCCCGGATGGACGCACACTTGCCAGTGGAAGCGAAGACGGCACTGGCCGCCTCTGGGAAGCACACACCGGCGAACACAAGAAAACGCTCACAGGACATATAGGAGCGGTCTATAACGTAGCATTCAGTCCCGATGGACAGACACTCGCCAGTGGGGGTGGGAGAGAAGTCCGCCTCTGGAATGCCCACACCGCAGAACATCAAAAAACGCTCACGGGATATACCGAACAAGTCTCAAGTGTAGCGTTCAGCCCAGATGGACAGATACTCGCAAGCGGAAGTGATCCTGGCGAGACCGTTGACTTCTGGGATGGAGACACGGGTGCTCACAAAAAAACGCTCACTGGAGATATAGGACGAGTTTTCAGTATAGCGTTCAGCCCCGATGGAAAAACGCTCGCCAGTGGGACTCTTAAAAATCCGCCCCACTTGTGGGACGTGCATACTGGCACGCACAAGCAGGCATTCAAAGGACCGGCCCCGGTCTATTGCGTAGCGTTCAGCCCCGATGGAAAAACACTTGCCAGTGGGGGTTGGGAGGATATCCACCTCTGGGATGCACACACCGGTGAGCGCAAGAGAATACTTGAAGGACATACGTTGTGGGTGAGAAGCGTGGCATTCAGCCCAGATGGACAGACACTCGCAAGCGGAAGCGGCGACGATACCATCCGCCTCTGGGAGGTGCACACTGGCAAGCTCACGAACATACTCATAGGACATGCAGACGGTGTCATAAGTGTGACGTTCAGCCCCGATGGAAAAACACTCGCCAGTGGGGGTGGGGACGGGACCCTCCGCCTCTGGAATGCACACACCGGCACATCCAAAATAACCCCCACCGGACATACAGATTGGGTTAATAGCGTGGCGTTCAGTCCCGATGGGAAAATACTCGCTAGCGGAAGCAGAGACGGCAATATCCACCTCTGGGATGCGGATACTGGTGAACACAAGAAAACGCTCACAGGGCATACATTCTGGGTGGAAAGTCTCGCCTTCAGTCCCGATGGAAAAACACTCGCCAGTGGGAGTTTGGACAGCACAGTACTATTGTGGGAACTATTCGAGACACCGCCACCAACGCCACGATGACAGCCATTCAACTGATAACCTGAAATATAAGGAGAATCCGCTATGGAGCACCAGGTCCTCATTACAATTTCTGTAGTCGTCGTACTGATGTTAGCAAGTGAATTCAGTAGTATGATGGCAGCTGAACCCGAAGGGTTGATTGGTCGTTGGGATTTTGACGATGGAACAGGCACTGACCTATCTGGTAACAACAACCATGCGGTACTCGGCGGAACACAGATCTACGCACTCGGTGAAGGACGTGCCTGCATCGAAATGATGCCGGATACAGAACCGTTGCGGATTCCCGTGCCTGAGAACTCTCCGCTTGCGATGTCGCGCGGCACAATCTGCTTCTGGCTAAATACGGCGTGGGGTAAACCCAACATCCTCAAATACGATAACGGGGCAGTAGAACTCAACAACTATCGCGGCTGTTTTCAGGTGCGTTTCCAAGGTGAAAACGACTTCCGCTACTGGGACGGGATTCTTGATTACGACTGGCCACAGTACGACATGCGCGAATGGGCGTTCTATCCACATCTAAAAGCCTCAGTCTGCGACTCCGAGTGGCATCTGTTCGCGGTTGCCTACGACGACAAAGCAAAGCAGATCGTAGGGTGGCGCGATGGAGAGCAAATTGCAACTATTGATCTGTCGAAAGTAGACATGGAACTACTACGCCGCGAAGGTCTAACAGAGATTCACACCGGTGAAGGGTTTGTCGGTTATCTCGACGATCTGCGTATCTACGACAAACCGCTGAACGACACAGAAATCCGCCAGATTTATAATGCCACCAAAGCCATCTATGCAGGTAGGCAAGACACGAATCCGACCGATAAAGAGCAAAACATCTACAAATACCAAGAAGTAGACGGGACGCTTTACAAGGCGTGGCTGCAGTTCAATCCACCCTCCAAACAACACAATCAGGATTTATTTAAAAATATTGTTGCTGAAGGCGAAAATTCAACCGTACAGACAGCGGGCACTGAATTGGCGCAAGCGATAGAATCAATGTTCAGTTTCAAACCTTCTGTCTCGGCAACCCACCCTGTTTCTGGATCAACAAGGATTATCCTTGGCACAGTTGAAACCTCTAAATGGATCCGCAATTTTGCTGATGAACTCGGACTGGATCGGATCGAACGGGACGGATTCGTCATCAAGACGTTGAAAGAGGGCACAGACGTTGCAATTACCGTCGCTGGGAAAATTCCAGCAGGCGTTGTTTTCGGTGCGTTTGACCTAATGCGTCGTATTCAACTCGGGCAAGATCCGCTTACATTTGATGTAGTTGAAAACCCACAGGTACCTATCCGCATGGTGGCGCACTGGTCCTACTTCCGTGGGTTTTTGGGAGATAAGTGGCGCGGCGGCGGTAGAGACGGTTCAATCTTCAGTTGGGAAGAGCTGCGCACCGGCGATACCCAATTGATTCGCGATTGGGTGCGTATGCTGGCATCGTGCGGTTGGAACGCGCTCTGTCCGAGTGAGATCAATTGGCACTACCGAAACAACTTCTTAGAACATCTTGATGAAGTCGAAAAACTTGGAAACATCTGCCGAGATTACGGGATCAAACTCTATTGGAGTCCGAGTTATCTCCTTGCACTCGACCCAAAAACCGCCGACGCAATCTACGCCAGAGTCCCCGACTTCGGCGGATATATGATGAAACTCGGCTCAGAGAAACAGAACGGCGACCCGCGTCCGCCGATGGTGAACCGGATTGCTGACACGTTGAAACCACACGGTGGAACTGTCCTCGTCCGAGCATTCGTCTACGGCAACCTCCGATACACACCAGAACCCTACCGAAATCTAATCCCCTACGATCTGTTTGCGCATGAAGATGGCAACTTTCGAGATAACGTCGTTATAATTCCCAAGGGCAGCCCTATGGATTGGGACCTTGCGGCACCTATCCCCGCACTTGATGGCGCGATTCAAAAAAACTTATCTGGAAGTGAACTCGTCATCGACAAAAGCTGGCCCGTCTCTTGGGTCAAGAAATGGAAGTGGTGGTTTGAACAGGATACCTATCGGGACGGACCCGGAAGTCTGAACAAATCCAGTGTAGACTGCATCATGGGTGTGTCTATGATTGAACCTTCGCCAGCATGGACAAAATGCCCACTGAACGCTGTAAACTATTACGGACTCGGACGACTCACTTGGAACCCGGATCTAACAGTAGACGATATCTATACAGAATGGATCCGACAGACATTCGGCGATGATCCAGAGGTACTTACGACAACCAAGACCCTCTTGATGATGCTTGAAGAAGTTACGCGCAAGTGCTACAACTATCGCGGGTATCGCGGCGTGTGGCTCGATTCCAGCGACGACGGTATGACCCAAAACAAGACCCCCTATATCGTGAATAAGAAAGGCATGGGCGTTCTAACACCTACGTTGCAAGAACGGGTACTGGCACAGTACGCACCGGGATTGCGCAAGATATATGGAGACCCGTTACGTGGGGAGGCGCACCTTACTACCTTCCATTTCGCAGCACATGACCAACCTCTCTCCATCGGCAGAACCCTCATACAAGACATCTACGCCAACATGGAAGAAGGGGTCGAAATGGCTTCGCAAGCAGCCGAACTCTGGAAAACACTTCAGGGAAAAATAGATCCACACAGATACGAATACACCCTAAAGACCTTGGCAGACTATGCCACATCCGTACGCAGCCTTACTCTTAAGAAATGGGTAACGAACTTTGAAGCACATACCGGCAGGACCCGTCTGAACACACTCGCAGAACTGACGCAAGAGGCACTTGCGAAAGTTGGCACGTATAATGTCCGGCATTTCGGTACTGTTGCCGATGGCAAATCGGACGATGCAGACGCAATCAACCGAGCCATTGATGCCTGCAACGCCGCTGGGGGTGGCACCGTCTTTGTGCCATCTGGGGTTTATGCAACGGGCTCCATCTACCTGAAAAGCAACGTCTCCTTTGCCCTTGATACTGGTGCTGCACTCAAATTTTCCTCGTCAGATACTGATGTTTCGCTGCTTATCGGAAAAGACTTAGAAAACGTGAAAATCTACGGTCCTGGCACCCTCAACGGAGTAGGCAATAACGGCATTACGCTACTACACTGCAAGAATGTAGGAATCCGAAACTTGAATGTCCATAACGGTGGCAATTCTGCCGTCTTTGTGATGGAGTGCGATGGCGTGCTGGTGGACAACATCAACATCCGAACAGATCAGGATGGACTCAACCTCTCCGAATGCTGTAACGTAACGGTTAGCGACTGTCGCATTGACGCAGTACACCGCGAGTACGGAAGACCTGTAGATGGTGGTGCCGCAATAAAATTTGATGGCGAAGTCTCCGCGTCCGATAACATCACTGTTCAAAATTGCTTTCTTGCCAACGGTGGGAGTGTGGTTGAAACCGACACAGAGAGTAGTCCCCGCAATATCCGTTATGAGAACGTTCGGGTTCTCCATGGTTTACCTATAGCGCACACGCACTAAAGACGTAACGCTCTGCTGGATTGGAATATCAGAGGTAAATTCTCAGTGCCTTAACGAGGTTATAGACAATGTATCTCAATAAAAAAATTATACCTCTGCTATTAGGCGGTTTTCTGTTATCCATAGCAATAGGTTGTATCACGGATACCCCCGGCCAATCTAAGCAATCTAAAAACACGTATGTCTTTAACCGTGCTAATACCGAAAATGCCCTAGATCGCACCGAGGCATTTACATCAAATCTACCGATTGTGATTATTGATACGTCTGGACAATGGATTCGCGACGAACCTAAAATTCCGGCGCGGATGAAGATTATTTACGATCAATCTGGCGGTAGGAACGCATTGGATAGTTCCCATGTTGATTTTGAGGGGGAGATCGGTATAGAGATTCGGGGGAAAACTTCGCAAGGGTTTAGGAAAAAACAGTACGGCATTGAAACTCAGGACGAACAAGGTAATGACAAAGATGTTTCGTTGTTGCAATTGCCAGCGGAATCGGATTGGGTTTTAAATGGACCCTATTCGGATAAAACGCTCATGCGAAATTACTTGGCGTACGAGTTCAGCAATCGAATCGGCAGATACGCAAGTAGAACAAAGTTTGTTGAAATGTTTCTGAATGACAGGGGGGATGCGACAATCGGAAACAGACATTATGTTGGTGTCTATCTACTGATAGAGAAGATTAAGCGAGGGAAAAACCGCGTCGATATTCAACCGCTAAAACCCGCGGACAGCACGGGTGGTTATATCCTGAAAATTGACAAGATGGACCGCTATGAAACCTATTTCTCCACTCGTTACGGGACACGGTTGTTTCATGTATATCCGAAAGGATACGAGATGTCTGATGCCCAAAAGGCATGGATTCAGAACTATATGAGCGAATTTGAAGCAGCATTAGCTGGCAAGGATTTTAAGGACCCGGAACACGGATATGCCAAGTACATTGATATTGACGCTTTTATCGACCATTTCATCATCAATGAGCTTTTCAGAAATATAGATGGATTTCGGAACAGCACATACATGTACAAAGACAGAGACGGCAAACTGACAATGGGACCCGTCTGGGATTTCAACTTATCAATGGGCAATTCAAGTTTCAGTGAGGGTTGGAAAACGGATGGATGGCTCATTTATACAAACCGTGTCCCCTTTTGGTGGGATAGACTCCTAAAAGACAGGAACTTCAGGCAAAAACTCGTCAAGAGATGGCAGGCACTTCGGAGAGATGAACTCGCCACTTCTAAACTCCTTGACGAGATTAATCGAACTGCTAAGTATCTGTCCGAGGCACAAAAACGAAATTTCCAGAGATGGCCCGTGCTGGGTCGCCGTGTTTTCGGTAATCCCAATTCTGGTCTGCCTACATACCAACAAGAGGTCCAACAAATGAAAAATTGGGTACAGGCTCGGCTGAAGTGGATAGATAAACATATTGAAGCACCACGTCCATCGCCTTTCAGCAGGCGGAGGCTAAGAGATTTCTAAGAAAAAACATAACCGAACACACCAAAAACCCGTTTTGGTTCTCACTGCGAAGCAGGACAAAACGGAGCAGAAACCCAATATACAAAAAATCTAAGATTATGCACCTTTTTGGCATACAAATTGCGTCATTAATAATTGAAACCTTCAGTCCACCTATATGCTATCGGTGAATAAATTTTGCCCGATTTCGTGCAATTAGGTATAAAACATGCCCGATTATGTGCAGTTCTTCTGGGATTTTTGCAAAAAGTAGAGCAGGACTGTATTGTTCAAATCGGCACAGAATTTGCTGATGTTAGTTGTATAGAGTGATAAGGTTTTCATTCGGTACGGAAAAAGAAGCATTTTTACTGTCTTTTCAAGAATCGGTGTCTCTATAAGGCAGAGGCATTCAATCTTTCGCTTTCTGGAAATTTCCTATTTTCAAGAAAATCGAAGTAACTTTCAACAAAGATATGGTAAAACCCACAATTACCTATACATTGGCGAGGTTAGGAATGCAGATCGCATTTGGGCGCGTACGCCGCAAAACCTCGCCAGCGAGGGAGAGTGCGGAATTGTTATTCATTGAAATGTAAACATATTTTCGGGTTTTACTATAATAAGTATTAAGCACCTGTTGTACAGTCGAGATGACCGCAAGGAAATGGAATATCTACATCGTTTATATCACTAATACCATCGCCAAAAATGGGCAGATAAAGCAGAGGCGTGTCATTTTTTACGATTCAGCACAGCGAGATGTCTATAACACACCGCGGCTTTACGGGCTTCCCATACAGCCGAGCGGTATCGGAAGACGCAACCTAAGTGCACGTCTGTCCTCAAAAGTGGAATGGAAGTTGATGCAAATACGACACGCAGATCGGAGGATTTCCCAGTCGTGTGAAATCAACACCGCAATAGACGTAGAAAGAGATCGAGGCACTTTTAGAGAAAGTAAAAACCTCCGTTCTGACCTCCGATCTGTCCGCAAAATCGGATCATATAGATCAAGTATGGACATGATTTAAAACGACTTCCGCCAAACCCTGAAGGTATTTTTATTCATGAAATCTTTGAACATCACATGTCAATGGACTATATTCATTACATAGCCAGTCAACGCAAGTTCAGATAATTGGCGAAGGTATTGTATCACCTGATCACATAATTTCGCGCCAATAACACGAAAGGAATCTAATGACAACGACACCAAATACTGACACAATGCATGCCGACGATGTTGCTGCAATTGACGAACTGCGTAACGTCTACAACCAATTAAAACAAACACTTGCCAAGATCATCGTCGGTCAGGAGCAGGTTATCGAACACTTAGCGATCTGTCTGTTTTCTCAAGGACACGCACTCTTGATGGGCGTTCCGGGCTTGGCGAAGACGCTGTTAGTGAACCGGTTCGCTGAGACGATGGCATTGCAGTTCAGTCGAATCCAATTCACACCCGACCTGATGCCGATGGACATCACCGGCACCGACATCCTTCAAGAGGTCCCAGGCGGTAGGCGGGAATTCGAGTTCGTAAAGGGTCCCCTGTTTGCCAATCTTATTCTCGCCGACGAGATTAACCGTGCCCCCTCTAAAACACAGGCTGCTATGCTTGAGGCGATGCAAGAATACAAAATCACAGTCATCGGCAGAACATACCAACTGACACCGCCGTTCTTCGTGTTGGCGACCCAGAACCCCATAGAACAGGAAGGGACGTATCCGTTGCCGGAGGCACAACTGGATCGTTTCATGTTCAGGATTGAAGTAGACTACCCGGCGCGTGCTGAGGAGATAGAGATTGCCCGCACCACGACCGGTCTGGCACTTCCAACGCTTGCACACGTCCTGACAGGTGAACGGGTGCTTGCCTTTCAAGACCTCGTGCGACGTGTGCCGGTAGCAGAGCATATCTACGAATTCGCTGTTGATTTAGTACGTAGCACTCGTCCAAAAGGTGACGCATCCCCTGATTGGCTAAAACCGCTTGTCGCTTGGGGTGCCGGTCCACGGGCAGTTCAATACTTAATCTTAGGGGCGAAGGCACGTGCGGCACTTAGTGGCAGCTACATGGCGCGACTTGAAGATGTCATCGCAGTGGCAGCTCCAGTGCTGGCGCATCGCGTCATTACATCCTTCGCGGCGGAATCCGAAAACATCACCAGCCAAGACCTCGTCAACCGTCTCGTTGAAGAGTTGTCGGAACAGGGGTAAACTATGGCATTGCAACTCAAACGGGATTACCTCAACCAGAAGGTCCTGGAACGTCTCTCCACGCTTCAATTGCACGCTCGACTCCCTATGGTAGGAAGTGTATCCGGTAAACATCGGAGCCCTATTCGCGGTTCCAGTCTTGAGTTTGCCGAGTACCGTAAGTACGTTCCAGGTGATGACACACGCCGACTCGATTGGCGTGCTTATGCGCGGAATGATCGTTACTACATCAAGGAGTTTGAAGCCGATACGAACTTACGGATGTGCTTAGTCGTTGATACCAGCGGTTCGATGGATTTCGCATACAACGGAAACCCCGCAGGAACCGACGGGGAACCCGGTTTGAGTAAACTCGACTACGCACGTCGGGTGGCAGGCACCTTAGCCTATATAGCCGCCGTACAAGGTGATGCCGTTGGACTCTACTGTGCCGGCAACGCGTTTTACAAAGAAATCCCACCAAAGCGCAGTGCTACCCACCTTAGCGTTGTCCTTGATGAATTAGGGACAATAGAGGCATCAGGCGAGACCGGGCTGGCTGACGTTCTCCACGAAACCGCCGAACGTATCCCACAGAGAGCACTAATCATCGTCATTTCAGATCTATTCATGGAACCCGGAATAGTGCGGAATTGTTTCGAGCATCTGCGGTTCCGTAAACACGATGTCGCCGTGTTTCATCTCATGGAGCAGAACGAACTGGATTTTGAATTCGATCGTCCGATGAGATTTGTCGACATGGAAGGTGGGGAACCTATACTCGCAGATCCGACTGTCATCGGTGCACAGTACCGACGCGCGATGGAAATATACCTTGAGAGTATGGACGAGGTTATTCGCGACACCGAGGTTGACTATCATCGTATTTGCATCCACGAGGATCACGGGGACATATTGGCACGATTTTTGTTGGGACGGACACCCAAAAGACACAAGTGAGGAATAGTTGTCAGTTGTCAGTACGGAAATCAGCTACGCAGATTTTCTTTCGGTTGTCGGTTAAGAAGTCGTTTGGTTAAGTCAACAACCTCTTTAACCGATAACCGATAACTGATAACCGATAACCACTCTTTCGATAACTGACAACTATTTAAAAGGATTGACGCAATGAGTTTCCTACAACCGTTAGCATTAATCGCGCTTCCCTTGATGGCACTGCCGATCATCATCCATCTAATCAATCAGCAACGGCACCGGACGATTCCTTGGGCAGCGATGATGTTCCTTATGCATGCGAAGCGCATGAGCAGAGGTATGGCACGCCTTCGGCACCTTCTTATTCTACTGATGCGTGTACTCGCTATCGGGGCTTTGATTTTTGCCATTAGCCGTCCACTGTCCGGCGGATGGTTAGGAAGCGTCGGATTGAGTAAGCCTGATGCCACGCTAATTCTTCTCGATCGCTCCGCCAGCATGGAAATGCAAGACCTGCAGGCGGGTGAGTCAAAAAGATCCACCGCACTGAAGAGACTCGCACAATTGCTGGAGCAAGGGGATTACGGAACTCACTTGCTTCTCATTGATAGTGCCAGCGGTCAGATGCAGGAAGTAGATTCGCCTAAGGCTCTATTGAACCTACCTATCACCGGTGCGAGTGCCACCAGCGCAAATATCCCAAGTATGCTTGAAACGGCGTTAGCGTATCTCGAGGCTAATGAATCGGGACGCGCCGAAATATGGATCTGTTCGGACTTGAACGAGAACGATTGGGATGTTCACAGTGGTCGTTGGAACGCGATAAGCGAAGCACTTGCCCAGTTACAGGGTGTACATCATTTCTTATTGGCATACACAGATCCGCCTTCAAGTAACTTGTCGGTGAGAGTGGAAAACGTGCAACGGTGGAAACGTGGCAATGATGCGGAACTTATTCTTGATGTAATGGTGCGGACAAACGGGAATAGCGGTGGCACGCGGCGAGTACCTATTGAGTTTGAAGTCAACAATGTCCAGTCTGTCGTTGAAGTGGAGCTTGACACACTCGGTGCCTCTTTACAAGGACACCGCATCCCTATTGATGCCAAACTCAGTTCAGGTTGGGGATCCGTGAGCTTACCCGGTGATGCGAACCCCTTGGATAATCGGTTTTTCTTCGTCTTTTCAGAACCACCGGTGCGAAAGGCAGTCGTCGTCAGTGATGATAAAAGGATCGGCGAAGCGTTCCGTCGGGCACTTGCTATTCCATTGGATCCCCGACTACAACACCACGCAGATGTGATTCCCGTGAACCGAGTCGCAGAGATTGACTGGGAAAGTACGGGACTTTTGATCTGGCAAGGGGCACTACCGAGTGGGTTGGTAGCGGAACAGATTGAGCACTTCGTCAACAGCGGGCGTGTGGTTATGTTCTTTCCACCGGCGCAGAACGCTGGTGAACAATTGTTTGCCTCACACTGGGGCGACTGGCAGTCCGCTGACGGTAAGGAGGTCTCCAAAGTCGCATCGTGGCGTGGTGATGCCGATCTACTGGCACATGCGGAGAGCGGGGATGCCTTGCCTTTGAACGGACTCCGCACCTATCGTTACCGAACCCTTGAGAGTACTGGAACACCATTGGCAAGGTTTGACGATGATACCCCTCTATTAACTCGTGTGCCTACTGATCACGGGGCAATTTATTTCTGTAGTACGCTGCCCACAGCACAATTTTCTTCTCTTGAGCGGGACGGTATAGTGTTTTATGTCATGCTACAGCGGGCATTGACTGAAGGGTGTCTCGCATTGGCTGCTGCAGCGCAACGCGATGCCGGAGTTGGTGTGCTTGCAGACCGAGATCAGTGGGAGTCGGTAGCTCCTGCTGAGAATACAGCGTCCCTTTCACAGCGTGAATTGCATGCGGGTGTCTATCGTGAAGGTGAATATTGGGTAGCCGTGAACCGCAGCCAAGCTGAGGACAATGCCAAGACATCGCCTGTTGAGACGGTGGATACGCTGTTTGATGGACTGTCGTACCGAAGAATTGATGTTGATGTCGGGGACACATCCGCTTTAGCGAGTGAACTCTGGCGTATCTTCCTCATCGCAATGGCGTTAGCACTCATTTTAGAGGCAGTACTGAGTTTACCAAGCTGGAAAACTGAGAGCAGCCCTCTAATCGACCTTGCAGGCGCAGATGGAAGGGCGGAGTAGCAATTGGCTGTCGGCTGTTAGCAGTCAGTTAAAAGGTTTCTGATTAAGTCAGACGCTTTTTTGCTGATTGCTGACTGCTGATTGCTGATGGCTAATAATTGGAGACACAAGAATGCAAGAACAACAGGGGAGCCTCGAATTTCTCTCAAGTAGTTCCATCATGGTCTTAGGACTGTTTATCGTGGCTGTGGCCGGTGTCCTGTGCTGGTTGGCATGGCATCGCAGCGGTTATCGCATGCAAACAGGGTGGCTTGAATTGCTGCGTTTTGTACTGGTCTGTTTAGTGGTCGCCACGCTGAATCAACCCGAATGGTTGAAGACGCAACCGCCGGACCGACGTTCAACGCTCGCGGTGCTCTGGGACCAATCTAAAAGTATGGAGACGCGGGATGTCTTTTTGACCAAGAACGCGACTACAGATATTTTTCATAAGGCGCGCGTTCTTGGTCAAGATCAAGACCTCTCCGGCGAACGCAAGAGCCGCGCTGAAACGATTCAACCGCTGATGTCCGAGGAAGTCTGGAAATCGCCTGATACTACTGATCTTAATGTGGTGTTTGAGCCGTTCTCTTCACAGTTGGACCCAGCAGAAGAAGCAACAGATTTGAATGCTGGACTGTCACACGTTCTGGACAACCATGCAAATCTTCGCGGCGTAGTGCTTCTGTCAGACGGCGATTGGAATATCGGTAACTCCCCCGTGGAGGCAGCCACACGGTTTCGGATGAAAGGGATTCCCGTCTTCGCAATAGGAATCGGTAGTAAGGTACCACTACCGGATATCGAGTTAGTCAGGATGGATGCGCCAACTTTTGGGGTGACAAATAAGCAGCTTCGCATTCCGTTTGTTGTCCGTAGCACCTTGGGACAGGACCGGGATGTGAGTGTTACCCTAAGGGTCAATAAAGAGGCGACGGTTACCAAGGTTGTTCGCGTCCCCGCTATGAGTCAGGCACAAGATAACATCGTCTGGACACCACCAGCGACAGAGAACTATACGTTAAACCTGCGTATTGCACCGGACGCTGAGGAATTGATCCCCGAAAATAATGAGATCTCCGCCCCGATATCCATACGCGAGGAACAATTGAGAGTCCTTGTCATCGAATCGTATCCGCGGTGGGAGTACCGATACCTACGGAACGCCTTAGAACGGGATCCCGGCGTTGAAGTAACATGCCTCCTTTTTCATCCGGAGTTGCCAAATGTCGGCGGCGGTCGCACTTATATTAAACGTTTTCCTGACGCGAGGGAACTGAGTCGTTATGACGTAGTGTTTCTTGGCGATGTCGGTGTGAAAGAAGACCAGTTAACAGTCGAACAAACACGGGAATTACGGAAGTTAGTCAGTGCCCAAGCTTCAGGTCTCGTCTTTATGCCCGGACGTTCAGGATCCCACGATTCGTTGATGCCCGGCCCGCTTGCTGACCTCTATCCTGTGGTTTTGGACCCAGCAACACCTCAAGGTGTTGGCTCGAATATGCAGGGATATTTCGCACTTACTGCATCGGGGCAGCGCAGTTTGCTAACACGCCTCGGAGATACCGACCAAGATAATGGCGAAGTGTGGCGTAAGTTGCCGGGGTTTTTCTGGTACACCGGAGTCAAGCGAGCCAAGGCTGGCACCGAGACGCTGGCAGTGCACGATCAAGTCGCAACTGCTTCCGGACGAGTGCCATTAATTGTGACCAAAACGTACGGCACCGGTAAAGTATTGTTTATGGGGACAGACAGTGCTTGGCGTTGGCGACACGGTGTTGAGGATAGGTACCACTATCGCTTTTGGAGTCAAGTCGCGCGGTGGATGGCATACCGACGACAGATGGCACAAAGCGAAGCAATACGATTGTTTTACTCACCCGACCGACCCAACGTTGATGACGTGTTGACGTTAAATGCCAACGCTATTGATAACGTGGGCGGTCCCTTAGATAGCGGTTCGGTTGTGGTACAGGCGATTTCGCCATCGGGCAAGACGCAGACAATTCGACTTCAACCGGGCACAGAGGATCTGGCAGGGTTGTTCGTGGGTTCGTTTGTGCCAAAAGAGCCCGGTAACTATCGCCTCGTTGCGAGTAGTAGTGAAACCGGTGCCTCTATTCAGACGGATCTATCAGTGCAAGGTTTGAATCGGGAACAACAAGGGCGTTTGGCACGTTTTGATGTATTGGACGAAATCGCTAAGATTACCGAGGGCAAGTTGGTACCGGTTTCTGAAGTGCCGAGTCTACTGGAGCATCTCGCAGCCTTGCCGGAGCCAGCACCGACTGTCCATCGCACGCGGATATGGGCGCACCCAATCTGGGCGGGCATCTTAGTCTTTCTACTTGGAGCGTTCTGGGTTGCAAGAAAAATGAACGGCGCGGTGTAATTCAGTTCTCTTGTAGAAGCACGCTGTATTCGCGGTCTTTGGAGCAAAATGCTTGAAAAAACTGAAAACTAAATAGCCCTGGGTTTACCTAAAATCAAATAGACACGTTCGGTAAAACGTGGTATTATATACCATCAAAAAGTGAATATGGAAGTCAAGCCGATAACCAACGACCAATTCTGAGTCAGAAGGAATTTACTACAATGAGCAAAAACTATAAAGTAGCAATAGTCGGTTGCGGTGGTATCTCTCACATGCACACTGGATGGTATTTGAAGGAACCGAGAGCAACGCTAACTGCAATTTCCGACATTGACCAAGCGCGCGTGAAAGCCTACGGCGAACAATACGAGGTCGAAAAGCAGTATACCGATTACATTGAAATGCTTGAGACAGAAGATATTGATATTGTTTCGGTCTGTACACGCCCGAAACACCATGCGCCGGTCGCGATTGAAGTCGCAAAACGCGGTGTGAAAGGGATTCTTTCTGAAAAACCGATGGCAGAAAATCTCGGACAGGCGCGGGAGATGCTTGAGACGTGTTCACAGCACGGTGTGAAATTAGCGATTGACCATCAGCTGCGGTTCAATGCGCCTTATGTCGTCGCAAAACAGATGATTGCTGACGGTGAGATCGGTGAAATCTTTCGGATTCATGGTGTCTGTGGCGGTGGCGACCTGAAGGACAATGCGACGCATACCGTTGATCTTATGCGATTTATATACGGTGATCGTCCGGTTAGTTGGGTGATAGGTCAAATCGAACGAATCGGCACGCCGACCAAATATGATCTGCATTCTGAAGATTTCGCGATCGGTTATTTCAAATTTGAAGACAATGTACGAGGTATCATTGAATCCGGTAGCGACACCGCCCCGGGTTATCACCATATCTACTGCTATGGGACAGAAGGTGAAATAGAACTGGCGGCTCCAGGTGGACCGGCACTCCGTATCCGTAACCAGCAATCCGGAGGCGCGTGGGTGACAACAGAATTACCTTCGGAAATTAGCCCTGTACAAGACCTGATTGCAGCCATCGAGGAGGATCGAGAACACCGCTCAAGTGGTCATCAAGGATACGCCTCTTTAGAACTCCTTATGGCGATCTATGAGTCGTCCCGGAAACGACAGCGGATTCATCTGCCGCTTGAAGAGATGGAATCACCATTGACCTTGATGGTTGATGATGGATGGGTATAGTTGTTATAGGGGTTTGAAATCCCACCAGCTGACAACTGAAAACTAATTAGGACTTACGCATCAAAACGCTGTTGGGATGGATGGCTTCGGCTTTAGTGCCCATCCGAACCTGAACGCATGCAGGGCACGGGGACCCTGCAGAACATAGTAGCGACGAACGTAAATTGCGTAAGTCCTGCTAATAATACCTTTCTGAAGAAAAATAAACTGTCTGGCAACGCCTACTGACAACTTATAACCGATAACCCATACGAGGAGATTTTTCATGGACCAAACACAAGCAAAATCGCGCCCACAAAAGGATGCAGTCAACTTGCCTCCACGTATGAAGGCGGCACTTGAACAGTACCAAAAACGGGTATGGATCATCAAACTCACCGAAGGGACGCTGGCGGCGATCTTCGGTATCATGATTTCGTATCTTGTTGTGTTTGGCTTAGACCGTGTGTTTGATACGCCTACGCTTTTGCGGGTACTTATCCTACTCACTGGTATGGTGGGGATGGTGTTCTTTTTGCCGCTGAAATACTATAATTGGGTGTGGCGGCATCGGAGCTTGGAAGGCATCGCTCGGTTGTTACAGCACAAATTTCCACGTTTTGGCAATCACGTACTCGGCATCGTGGAACTCGCTTCCAATAGGTCGGATAGATCGGCAAGTCCCGCCTTAATTGAGGCAGCGATGCGGCAGGTTGATGCCGAGGTAGCAAACCATAATCTGGCAGATGCCGTCCCGAATCCTCGACATCGTCGCTGGGCATGGGTGGCAGGTGTCCCCATAATACTGGTTGTCATCGGGATCATTGTGATTCCGGCAACGAGTCGGAACACACTCGCTCGATGGTTAACGCCGTGGCGGGACGTCGAGCGGTATACCTTTGCCCAGTTGGCAGGTAACAAAGACCGTCGCGTAGTCGCATACGCGGAACCCTTCGATGTTGAAGCCCGTCTTAAAGATGATTCTCCATGGAAACCTGAGTCGGGTGAGGCACAATACACTGATCAGACACCCATCGTTGCCGAACGCGATGGTGCATCCTACAAATTTCAGTTACCGCCGCAAACCAAGGACGGAAGCGTCGCACTCAGAATCGGAGACGCACGGCGTTCCATTCCAGTCGAACCCAAGTTGCGTCCTGCCCTAAAAGATCTCACTGCTAAAGTCCAATTGCCCGACTATTTACAACGCCAAGAACCACGAATAGATGATGTCCGCGGCGGAACCGTGAACTTAGTGAAGGGAAGTACCGCCACCTTAGAAGCCACCACTACACGTGAACTGTCAGAAGCAACTTTGAACAATCGTCCGCAAAAGGTGGATGGTGCACGCGTGACAACCGAACCGATATCGGTAGAGACGACGACAGAAATGCACTTGACATGGCGGGATCGCTTCGGACTCACCGCACGTGAACCACAAGTGTTACGATTTGAGGCACTCAATGATGAAGCACCAACGGTCGCTTTAAACAAATTAAAGAACAATCAAGTCGTTATTTCTAATGAAGTGCTTGCTTTTGAGATTCAGGCAGCGGACGATTTTGGTGTGAAACGGATCGGCTTAGAATGGGCGGGTATCGCGAATCCGATTCATAATCCCGAACCCACCAGCGGCGAGAAGACAGTGTCAGCAGGAACACCGACAGCTGATACCTTAACCGTCGCTGCTACATTTTCCCCCAAGCGTGAGAGCGTAAAACCACAGAGTCTCCGGTTGCGTGCCTATGCAGAAGACTATCTACCAGACCGTGAGCGTGTCTATTCGTCGCACCTCGTCCTCCATGTGCTCACGCCATCAGAACACTTCAAATGGTTAGTCGGACAGATGCAGCTCTGGACGGGTGCCGCAAAGGATGTCCATGACAAAGAGTTGCAGCTGCACCAAACCAACCGCGAACTACGCGACCTGCCACCCGAAGAACTTGACGATCCAGCGCAGCGCAAGAGAATCCAAGAGCAGGCCGCCGCAGAACGTGCGAACGCAGCAAGACTTGACAGTTTGGTCGATACTGGCGTGGAATTGGTTCAAGAAGCAGCAAAGAACGAGGAATTTGATGCAAACCAACTTGAATCCTGGGCAGATATAATTGCGCAGTTAGAGGAAATCGCTGGACAGAGAATGCCTTCTGTTGCAGATTTGCTTTCGCGTGCTGCTGAGGCACCGGGGGCACCTGCTAAACCCGCTTCCGCTGGTGAACCTACCGATAGCGAAGCACAGGGAGGTCAATCAGCGCAGGGACCGCCATCGTCTACCGGAGGCGAACCTAACGACAACAACTCGGAAAAGGTGGAGAAGTACGGACCTAACAGTATTGTGCCGCCTGAAGGATTGGATGAAACTCCAGAGGACCCGAACAATCCCGGCAAGGGGGTCAGTGTAGATCGGAGCAAACAGCCAGATGGTAAACCCGGTTTTGCTCCTGCCAACCCAACGCCTACCGTCAGTGACGTTGAATCAGGATTCAACAAGAGTGAAGAAGCGGCAGAGGGACAGGCACCCCAGATTGTTGGTGGTCTCGGCATCCCTACAACTATCCTCAAAGGGAGCGGAAGGGATAGCGAAAAGCAAGAGGACGAAGAGACACCGGCACCTCAAGCAGCGGATCTCGTCCTTGAAGCAGTCGAAGAACAGCAAGAATTGCTGGATGCTTTTGCTAAATTAGCAGACGAGATGAGCAGGTTGCTCGTCAGCTTTGAAAACAGCACCTTTGTGAAGCGATTGAAAGCCGCCTCGCGAAAACAGATCGACATCGCGGTGGACCTGAACAATCTCGATAGCTTCGGTCTCGAACGCAGTGCAGCTCAAAAAAGTCAATCCGATCGGGAACGTTTAGCGGAACGGGAGACCAACGAGTCTGAAGCCGTGTCTACTATCATACAAGACATGGTGGCTTATTCCGATCGCCGCCCCTCGTCGAACTACTTACGTGTGCTTTCGGAGATGCAGGACGCGCTTGTATCGAATCAGATGCAGGACATAGCAAAAACGATTAACAAGAATTTCGTCGGACAATCTACCATTGAGGCGGAATTTTGGGCGGATACCCTGGATCGATGGGCAGAGCAATTAGTTGATCCGCTACCTGATGGTCCTCCTGGAGAGGGTGGATTAATTAACCTACCCAACCTACCGCCAGAAATCGTCTTGGAAGTGTTGCGTATCATTGATCGCGAGATCCAATTGCGGGAGGAGACGCGCGAACTTGAGCAAGCAAAGGAAGCAATTACCTTCGACGAATACACAGAACGCAGTATCGCTTTATACGATACGCAGATTACCCTCACCGAGGATACCCATGAAGTCGCAGCACAAATCAGTCTCTTACCTAACGCACAGGAACGTCTAATCCAACAGCAACTCGCGAAGGTGACGCAAGCTGCAGTGGTTATGGATGAGGTAGAAGACATCCTCGCGGAACCGGATACGGGGCCCAAGGCGATTGCCGCTATAACGGAAGTGATCGAAATCCTACTGCGAACCGCAAGGCTCCCAAATACGCCTATGATAATGACTGCACCCCCGGCAACGGCTTCCGCCTTGATGCTCATGGGGATTGGGGATGACACCGGCAATGCCTTCATCGAAAATCGTTCACCCAGACAGGCGACAGGCAAAGCAGGACGCGTCTTGCCAGAGGAATTTCGTCAGGGGTTGGACGCTTATTTCAACGTTTTAGAAGGAAGGCAGTAGATACACGGTAGGTTTCCGTAAAACAGAGGAGAAACCGATGGAAATCGATGCGCGGAAAGATGCTATCCCGTTTGAGGTATTCTTAACCATCAACTCGCGCCTTAGCAAAAGTATCTGTAGACGAGTTGATGGTTAAAGTTTCAAGAGGATAGAGACAGGCAATCCGATTATCGCCCTGCCGCCACCGCTCTGGGCTGCAGCAACGCATGCGATCATTGTTGATGGGACGGTGCACTATATCTGGTGTAAGCGGGACCTTGGTGTTCGCTGGTTGATAATGCACGCCACGGTTCCTATTGGCAACCTTACCGATATCACTCAAGACGCGCGGAACCCTATTCTTGAACCTTCAGCAGACGGTTTCGATAATGCAGCCGTTGAGTATCCTTTTCCGTTCCTAAATCCTGCTGATGGCAAATTTTACATGTACTATCGGGGCAAGGGGGAACGACACCCGAACAGACGGGTTTGCTTGTAAGCGATGGTAACCTCGGTGAGTGGCGGCGCGTCCGAAACACACCCGTCATCCCTGCTGATACCGAACACGAACGGCACGGCTCAACGCACCCTTCGGTTGCGGTAGTGGACGACACAATTCACATCGTTTATACCGGGAAGGCGACTCGATCTTTCGGGGAGGGACTAACGATGTGTCACGCGACCGCGCCGACGAGTGACCCAGCATCAGTCACAAAAAATCCTGCTAATCCTGTTTTCACAGGTAGCGGGGAAGCATGGGACAGCCAATCTGTGCGTGAAACTGAATTGTTTAAAGGGCCGCAGGACTTCCATATTCTTTACGGTGGATTCGACGGAGAAGTTTGGCGGATCGGGCATGTGCGGACACGTGATTTTCAGACCTTTGAGCCGAACCCTTACAACCCTATATTTACCCCATCGGACGACCCCGATGCGTTTGATTGTGATGGTGTGTTGACGGGGCAAATCCTTGAAATCGGCGACACCTACGTCATGCTCTACGCTGGCAAGAAGGGACAGGAATGGCAGACCGGTTTGGCTATAATCCGAGAGGAATAGAAGTGCGTCTCTTTCGCTGGCGAGGTTTCTAACCCCGTTATTCTGCCTCGCGAGCGTGAGAAGAATGATTACGAGGAGGCTCAGAACAGATGACTCGTTTAATTTTCGTGTTAATAGCCGTTACTTGTGTCGGTATGTTTGCTGGTATCACCTTTGCGCAGGATGAGGCTGCGGATGGCGGAATGCTCCGAGGCACAATTACCGACACAACTCCAGCACTGAACCCGATTGAAGGTGTTGAAGTCAAGATTTATGATCAAAACGGGGTCCATGATTTTACAGCGAAGACAGATACCAACGGTGAATATAAACGCTCAGGTATCCCCGCTGGCCGCTATCTGATTAGTATATTTAAAAGAGGGTATGGCAATCGGCTTGGTAAACCTGTTACAATCGTTGACGGCGGTGATCACTTTGTTCCCCTCAGAATGACGAAAAAAGACAATGTGGAGGATCGGTGGCACGCGGGGTTACTCCAGCACATAGCTAAAAATATCGGCAAGCGTTACAATCTGGAAGAGCCGGTTATTGAAGCACTTCATCGGTCAATCCATGAAGCATTCAATGCGGTGCTGGAACAGAACAACCAAGATGTGAGTGAATTCGCTGGGACAGGACAGGAAGGCAGCATCGGGTTGATTGATGGGTTGTTGTCTCATCCTGATTGTAAGGCGGCATTTGCCAGACATCTCACTGAAAAACAACTTCAAGATTATATTGATTTCACCAAGAAACTACGTCACCGAGATCAACAGGCAGTCGTCCGATATATAACAGCATGGTTTGACCAAGAACTCAGCTTGACAGCAGATCAACGCAAAAATCTTGAGCAATCACTGCTTGACGCGACAGCGAATGAATCCTTTCCAATCTCAATTAGTCTATTGGAAATTGATATACTGGAGGCAGTACATCTGGTAAACGATAAATTAAAAATCTCTCTGGATGGACTATTGACCCAGACACAGTATGATATTTTGCACGGTGTGTTTGCAAAAAAGGCAATGAGAGGCAACGAAGTCGGTGAGACCGAATTTCAACTGCGGCTGTTCGCCGAAGCCAAACTCACGGCACATACCAAACTCTTGGGGCACCTTGACGAGGATGCCTCGCGGCGTTTGACAGTGGCTATCAAAGGGACAGTTCAACAATACTTTGAAGCACGAGACAAAGATGCTGAAACGATGTTTCACCAAGTTGAAGCGGGGCTTATAGGACTAGTTGAGGCTGGTGAAATGAAACGCGAACATGCTGCTGAGAAGCTTAATGATATGCGTAAAGAGTTAGGGAACGAAAACGGAGCGATACGAAGGCAACTACCTAATGCTGACATCACAATGCATCCTCTCTATCAACAGACAATCAAAGATGTGCTTTCTGAAGATGCGTTTGCGCAATATACAGCAAGCGAAGCCGAAAGGGAAAATTTGCATCAACAGGCTTTGCGTCATTTGGCGGTGGCAAGTCTGAGTACGCAGCTGATTTTGGACGATACGCAGCGAAAACAGTTAGAAACGACAGCAGCAGAACTGACTGTTGACCTATTGAAAACAGATGCTTCACGGGACATGTTCTACCAACTTCTCCAACGGACAAATCACGAGATGTTAAGTCCTTGGCAGCAGGAAACGTTGACATTTATGCACACTGGTTTTGAACGTCAGTTCCGCAAGTGAAAGGACATCAAAACAGATGCCCCGTTTAATTTTCATGTTAATAGCCGTTGCTTGTATCGGTATGTGTGCTGGTGTTGTCCTTGCGCAAGGCAATGCTGTGGATGGCGGTACTCTTCGCGGTAGGATTACCGATACAACTGAAGCACAGAACCCAATTGAGGGTGTTGAGATTAAGATTGTCGCCCAAGACGGCACGGAATTCACAACGACGACAGATGCCAACGGTGATTACAAACACACTGGACTTCCCGCAGGCCGTTACCTGATTAATATATCTAAAGAAGGGGTCGGCGAGCGAATCGGACAGCCTGTTGTAATCGTCAATGGCGGTGATCACTTTATGCCTCTCAAAATGTCTAATAAGGACGTTATCATTCTCCCACCTGTCCATGTCCAAGGGAAAAGAATGGGTGTCGTCAAAGAGAGAATCCAGGTATTACTCCAGCTTATTGGCGATAATCTCAGTATACGATACAACTTAGATCATGCAGTTGTTAAAGTGCTGCGTCAGTCCGTTTTTGAAGCAGTTGAGACTGCAATAAAATGGGATACAGACCCACACGACTTCGAGCGGGCGGCGGAGAAGAGTAACACAGTATTACTTGAAGTGTTACTGTCACACCCTGATTGTAAAAATATATTTCTTGAACACCTGACTGAGACGCAGCTCCAAGACTATATAGATTCTATCAAGGTGCGGCGACAGGAAGATCAGCAAGCAGTTGCACGTCTCATAGCACGGTTGATTGGACGAGAACTCAGTTTGACCATCGCTCAATACCAGCATGTTGAACAATTACTGCTTGACACAGCCGATAACGAATCTTTTCCGATCTCGATAAACATATTGGGAATTGATTTTCAAGAGACGGTAAATCTGATACACTATAGGTTGAAAGTCTCTCTAAATGGCATCCTGAGCCAGACACAGTCCGAAATTTGGCAGGGCCTGATGAAACGTGGCATGGATGAATCGGACGACAACGAACGCATAGAGGTGTTTGTCAAAACTGAAGTTGAGATTCAAAAGGCAGTTGCGGCGGGTAAGATGACAAAGCAGGAAGCTGAAATTAGGCTTGATGCCCTAAAGGACCAACTTTGGAGTGAAAATGATATAGCGGAATCGCAAGAGCGGACGAAACAACTCGCTGAAGCCAAGCTCACAGCGCATACCGAGCTTTTAGGTCCCCTTGATGAGAGTGCCTCGCAGCGTTTGAAAATGGCCATCAAAGGCGCGGTTCAACTAAATCTTGAAAAACAAGACCAAGATACTGAAAAGATGCTTCGCAACATTGAAGCGGAGCTTGGGCAAGCAGTTGAGGCAGGCAAAATGACTCACGAACAGGCTGCTGCGGCTCTTACTGATATGCAGAGATGGTTATGGGTCGAAAAAAGCACAGTACGAAGGTCTGTACAAAGTGCTGATCTTACAATGCATCCTCTCTACCAACAGACTATTAAAGATGTACTTTCTAAAGATGCGTTTGCCGAATATACCGCACGCGAAGCAGGAAGAGTGGGTTTTCTTAAGCACGCTTCGCGTGACATAGTGGTGCTGTGCTTGGACGCGGAGATGCTCTTGGATGATGCACAACGGGAAAAGTTTCAGTTGATAGCGGCGCAATTGCGTTTCCCATCGTCGAGCGAAAGACCTGCAATGGATATGTTTTCTCAATTTTACCGACAGGCAGACCGCGGGATCTTAAACCAATGGCAGCGAGGTGAATTTGAACGGTTGTATAGTACAATTAGGAGTGAAATGAAATGAAGACGATATGCAAAAAGACTGTAAGTTTAAATATACACACATCTGTCCTGTGGCTTTCGATTTTTCTGATGTTGCTCGGCATATTGGAAACATACGCGCAAGATCCTACGATCCGCTATGGCACGGGTGTGCCGCCAGCGGTTAGAAGCATCAACGACCGGAGTTTGCGGTATCTTGCTAACACGCAACAGGAAGATGGCAGCTGGCCAAGCGGACAGAACGGCGCGGGAATCACTGGGATTTGTGTCATGGCATTTATGGCGAGTGGCGAGGACCCGGATTACGGTCCTTATGCCACGCATATCCGTAGGGCTTTGCGCAATATGATCATTAACCAGAATCCCCAAACGGGGTACATGACGGGGTATGGGCATGGGTCAATGTACCACCACGGTTTCGCAATGTTAGCACTGTCCGAGGCGTATGGTGCGGTAAATGAAGAACTCCTCTGGAAAGGGAGTGAGACACCCGCCAATCGGCGACGCACCATCGGCAAGGCTCTGGAACTTGCAGTGCGATGTGCGTTAACTGCACAAGAGAAAAATCCGTGGGGTGCTTGGCGCTACTCGCCGGAATCCCAAGATGCCGACACAACTGTGGCTGGAACCGTGTTGATGGGCATACTCGGTGCACGAAACGCTGGCATTGAGGTCCCTAATGAAGCCATTGATAAGGCTTTAACTTTTTTTCAAACCTGCACGATGCGAGGTGGAGGGGTCTCTTACCAACCGATGAGCAGTCACGGTGATGGACTTACTCGGACAGCGATCGGAACACTCGTTTACGCAATCGGAAAAAGGAAGGACACCCCAGAATACAAATCCGCTTCCGAGTTCATCAAGCGCAGAATGGATCAAAACAATGTACGCAGCGGGTACGCCTTCTACAATCTGTACTACATGGCGCAGGCACTGTTCCAAAGCGACTTCGAGGCATGGCAAGCTTGGAATCGACGGATCATTGAGCGGCTCCAAGGGATGCAGCAAGAAGACGGCAGCTTCACGAGTGGCTACGGCAATGCCTACGCGACCGGAATGGCTGTTCTCACTTTGGCATTGAATTACCGCCTATTGCCAATTTACGAGAGATAGGGAATAGTTTTCAGTTTTCAGTTTTCAGTTTTCAGTTAAGAGGTTGTTTGATTGCAGCACATATTCTTGTAACCGTCGTAAACTTATATAGGGTGCGAAGATTGCAGAAGTGTTATGCAAGCGGAAACCTAAAACTGATGACTGATGACAAGTGATAGCACCCACAAGTTAAAGCATGGGGAAACCTCGGTTTCATAGCGATTGCGGTTTACTTATAGAGCTCACCGTCTTATTATCGCTCCACCAGCGGGCGTTTCCCTACAGAATCTGTAGGTATATCGTTAGGTAACGGAAACCATCCCTGCCCGCAAAATGTTTATCGCAGCGTTTATGTCTCTGTCATGGTGTGAACTACATTCAGGACATATCCACTGCCTATCGTTCAATGTTAGCGTTTCATTATGAAAACCGCAATCGCTACAAGGTTTAGTTGTGGCAGTCCATTGACCGACTTGACGGAACTCACGCTTATGTTTTTGACACTTATACTTCAATATCTGAACAAACTGGTAGAAGGCGAGGTCAGACACCTTACGCCCCCAAAGTCGTTTCATACCCTCAAGGTTCAAGGTTTCAATGACAATTGTATCAAACTTCTTACAAAGTTTAGAGGCGAGTTGCCAATGAAAGTTTTTGCGTTGGTTTGTGATTTTCCGATACAGACGTGCAAGTTTTCGGACACACCGCCACCAAGCGTTAGACCCTTTTTGTTTACGGCTCAATTCTTTATTGAGACTATGAAGTTTGTTCAAGGAGTGTTTCAAAGGTTGAGGGTGTTGTAGTTTCTCACCCGTGCTTAGTGTCAAGTAAGCGTCTCTTTCATACCGGATTTGGTCTGGGAATAGACCAAATCCATTCCTTGTATTACATTGTCTGCCCCAACGCTTTTACCTGTTGTGGGCAGAGGTCTAAAATCTGTGTAAGTTGTCGTGATACAAAGCCAATAGTCCCCGCAACTATCACGCTTTATTGTGATACGACTAATAGTCCCATGCCATTGACGGTGTTTATGGAAAGTATAAGGCACTTTATCAAGTTGCCATTTACATGTTTTCGGATTCCACTTACGAAATCTGAGAGTGATACGATTATTTTTCAGAGACCAGCCCGCTTGCCCTGGGAATGTGACAGACTTGAATTTATGTCTCGGCTTGATATGCGGTCTGCCCCCCAGTTTATTGAAAAAACGCTGATAAGCTTTGTCAATACGCTTGAGTTCCTCTTGGATCGCTTGACTCGGCAAAGCGTTCCAATGTGGGTGTGTCGTCCGTTTCAACGCCGTAAGGTGCGCAGCCATCGCATTGTAATTCGCATACGGCAGTTCGTCTTTATACCGCTGACGCTGCCACTTATGGAAATACTCGTGCACTTGCCACATATCATCAAGCAAGTTGCCAAGTCGTATTGTATTAGATTGTTTCCCAAGCGGGTATTTATAGGTCTTCATGGATTTTCACAGTCTCACAGTTTTTTACCCCTAATCAGTGGGTTGGCAGACACGCAACCTAGCGGTTACGCTGATTATGTCTGCCACTGTGATACTCTAATTATACCACTTTTTTTCGCAATTGTCAAATCTATTTTGGCTTTCAAACGCAACGCCTGTCTACATCCCGCAAGCTAAAGCATGGGGTCTTGACGGGAAGAATGATAAAAAAAGGAGAAAAGCAATGCAGTGGAATCGAAAAAAGATACTTGTCGCAATCGCAGCACTGGCAATATTGTGGCTTCCTTTGACACACGCTGAAGAAACAGAAACCGTATTGCATTGGAAAAATGGTGATACTCTTCCGGGTCAACTATTAGAAAGCAAATCGGGGAAAATCCACTGGTCATCACCACACTTTTCCGATAATCTGATTGTTGATGTCAATGTATTGGATTCAATCGTTTTTCCGAAACAATCAGTGTCAGCAACAGAGGCTTTTCGCATCGGCACGGTATCGGGCGATATCTGGATGGCTGACTTCATCGGTTCAGATTTGACCATCAACTCGTCTACAGATACTTTTGATAAGGAAACCCGAGTTGATGATCAAAACACCTTCCACTTTTCCAGCAAGCGGCACGGTCAGTTTCGAGTGAATCGGGAGATGATTTATACACTTGAGAGTCGAGAGCACTCCAACCTTCTTTTTGATGGTTCCCAACTGGCGGATTGGAAACTACCAGTTGAAAAGATAAGCGATGGCGCACTTCTGCTTTCCCAAGATGCTCAACCGAGTTGGCATGCGGACCGCGGGGGTCGTCCGCAGACAAATACCGCTAAGGCAAACATCTTCTACGCGTTCGACTGGCCCAAGGGTTTTGAGATCGATCTGGAGTTGGCATCTACCGCGCGACCTCCCAGTTTTGTTTTCGCGCTCGGCAAAAACCTGTACGAGACAGTACGGTTGGAAACCTGGGTCAACGAACTCGTCGTCGTCCAAGGCACACTGTTTGAGCCTGTGTTGACGATTCAGCCAGATCGCCGGAACTTCCGTTTGCGGATCGCTTATCATGAAAATACGGATGGTGAAAACAGTGGTGTCCTGAAGGTGCTTGATTTGAACGGCAATGTGCTGTTGAAATTAGATGGTGTCAAACCGACTATCGAGGCATCTGGAATCTACATTTATAACCGGGGGCAGGATCTAACTGTCCGGAGGTTAAGGGTCTATCGGAAACCACCTACCGAGATTACAAACCGGCAAATCGATGCTTCCAAAACTCGTGTCTACATGATGAGTGGAGAGATCGTTCCCGGTAAGCTATTTGTTGAGAAAAACCGAAGCTACGTTCTTGATACAGATGGAACGCGACGAGATATTGATTTGCAGCAGATTGATCGCGTCGTTCAACCCGGTATCACGTTGAAGACAACTGCTCAACCTGTGGCGTTGACATATATTGACGGAACTGTTCTGCGTGGACAGATTACACAATTGAATTCCGATAGCGTGCAACTACAGACCGCATTTGTGGACGAGCCAATAACATGCTCGCTTGCAGGTGCTTCACTGCTTCAGTTCGGGTCAACGACCAAAACGCAAACACCCGTTGAAGATTATGACAAGTTGTTTTATGAGTCCGGGAGTCTCCGTGGTTATATTTCATTTGACAGTAAAGATGTTACCAGTCTTCGATGGCAGCCGGTGGGAGC
Organism: Candidatus Poribacteria bacterium; assembly: GCA_965246985.1. Taxonomy (GTDB): domain Bacteria; phylum Poribacteria; class WGA-4E; order WGA-4E; family WGA-3G; genus WGA-3G. The sequence continues at coordinate 6,583,389 of OZ251998.1, forward strand.
ATCCAAGTCCGTGCGGTTGGCGAACGTCCGAGGAACGCGTGTAGAGAGGGCTTTGCAACGTGTATCAAAACAGAAGCCTTTTGATATAGAGCAGTTTCCGCACCTGTTGCATCTGAAGAACGGAGAAGTCATTCCATGTCAAGTTTTGTCATACAATGAAACGAGCATCGGTTTTCAATCGCCGTTTATCAGTGTACGGCACATAGATTCGGTGCATGTAAAGAGTATTGAGTTCTCCGGCAGAAAAACATACGCGAGAACAGAAAACCGAAACCCTATTACCATCACAGGCGGGAAAGGTAAACATCGCATTATACTCGAAGATGGCCGAATTTTGAATGCTATAACGCGTAGAGCTAAAGATGGTAACGTCGAAATAATCATACTTTCGGATAAAAAAGAGGAGCAGCCGAAGTGGGTTAAGGTTGAAGGGGACTTTGCTGTAAACGACGCTGCTGCCCTTAAGCGTGGGGTTGAACTCATCTTTGATCCCCTTGAAACAAGAAGTAGGAAACTTGATGCGAAATTGGAACGGGCGTTAACCATTCCGCGTTTCAACCGTGATGATCCACCGAACCACATTCTTGTCGCAAGTAACGGTGATTTGAAGCGAGGGAAACTCTTAAGCATCAACGGGCAGACAATTCAATTTGATTCAAAGTTGCGGAAGTTCTCCCTTCCGATAGACCGTGTGGCACGAGTCGTTGATGTCAGTGCTGATAGTCAGCCATCAGCGGTCAGCAGTCAGTTACAAGAGGTTGCCGGTTCATCAGATCCCTCTTTAACTGAAAACCGACAACCGACAACTTTGACCAAGAACTCGTCTACAGATACTTCTACTAAGGCGCGAGTTCTTGGTCAAAACTATTCCCCTGAGATCCGCGTTACGTTGACTGACAGCCCAATTTTAATTTTTGAACCGATTGAAGTCAAAGACGGTAAATTGTTCGGACGCTCGCCAATCTATGAAAAGGTATCCGTGCCAATAGATAGCATCCAGTATCTCCATTTTGGTGAAAAGGCAAAATCGTTCAAGTCTGTTTATGAAGAATGGGTCGTCCGTTCAGCAAAGGAGCCGGCGTACGGGGACGATCATTAGGAGAAAGACAATGCAGTGGACTCTAAAAAGGATACTTGTGGCAGTTGCAGCGGCAGCGGCACTATGGTTTCCAATAGCACAGGCTGAAGAAACAGAAACACTGTTGCGCTGGAAAAATGGCGATGTTCTTCCGGGTCAGTTACTGGAAAGCAGTTCAGGAACGATCCGCTGGGCATCATCATATTTCTTAGACGATCTGGTGCTTGATGTCAAGGTATTGGATTCAGTCGCTTTCCGGAAAAAGTCGGTGTCAACAACGGAGGCATTTCGTGTGAGTGCTCTATCGGGTGATGTCTGGATAGCGGACCTCATCGGTTCGGATGACGAAACCTTTCTCTTTTCCAGCAAGCGTAACGGTCAGTTTCGCGTGAATCGTTCGGCGGTTTATATGCTTGAGCGTCAGGAACGCCCTGACTTCCTTTTCGACGGTTCCCAACTAAAGAATTGGAAATTGCCACTTGAGTTTGAGAGACAGAGGGTTAATCCAGCATTTCCGTTTGACTCTGGTCGGCGTCCCACTTGGTTTGCGGGCCCGGAAGGTCACCCGAAGACATGGATTGCCAAGGCGGAAATCTTCCATGCGTTTAGTTGGCCTGAGCGTTTTGAGATTGAATTAGAATTAGCATCCGTTGCTCACCCACCGAATTTTTCTTTCGCTCTTGGCAAAGACCTCTACCAAGCATTGCGGTTGGAAATTTGGAAGGACGAACTCGTAGCTGTTCAAGGTGTGCTGTTTAAATCCGTTTTGGCAATTCAGCCAGAACAACGGAATGTCCGTTTGCGACTTACTTATGACGAAGGGACCGGCGTGCTAAAGGTGTTTGACTCCACTGGCAATTTGCTACTGAATTTGGAGGGTATCAAGCCGACGGTCAAAGAATCAGGTCTCTATATTCAGAATCGAGGTAAAGATTTGACGGTGCGGAGCGTAAAGGTTTACCGTCAACTTAAGGAGTCAGCAGCGCAGCGAATAAACTTTTCTCAACCACGCGTCTACATAACGAATGGTGAGAGAATTCAGGGCAGATTGTTTGTTCAGGAAGATGGTGCCTATGTCCTTGACACAGATGGAACGCGACGGGACATTGATCTGCAAGAACTTAACCACATCGTTCAGCCCGGAATTCCATTGACAGCATTGGATCAATCCGTTACTTTAAAATATCCTGATGAAACTGTTTTGCACGGGAAACTTATGCAAGTGAACTCAGATAGTGTGATCCTCCAGACTGCATTCGCCAACGAACCAGTAACCTGTTCGCTCGCGAATGCTTCATTGCTCAGCTTTGCTGCAATGCCTGACGTTGGCGAGGCGGTTCAAAATACAGACAAATTGTTTTATGCATCAGGGAACCTGCGCGGACGCGTTTTATTCGGTGGAGATCAAGCCGCATCGTCTATACAGTGGGAGTCGGTAGGTGCATTGAAGCCTGTGCGATTAGCAAACAACCGAGCATCTCATATAGAACGGAACAATAAACCTGTATCAAAGATAGAGGCTTTTGACACAGCACAGTTTCGTCACACGATGCATCTGCAAAGTGGAGAAATCTTGCCGTGTCAAATTACATCGTACGATGGAAAGTCCGTCAGTTTCCAATCGCCTTTTATCAGTGCTCAGCACTTGGATTCGGTAAATATGAAAGCACTTGAGTTCTCCGGCAGAACACACGCTCCGAGCTTTGAGAGAACGCAGCCTGCAACCGACTTTGATTCCGTTAGCGTTACTTGGGCAGGTAGGGAAAATGGGATTAAAGAGATTAAAATGCAGCTGGTTGGGCAGGGCAAAGATGGAAAACAGTTATTTATAATAAATGCCGACAACGCGAAGAAAATGAACGAAGGACAGCTGGTATTGATAGTAAATGAAAAGAATCGCGGACGAGAATGGATTGAAATCGAAAACAGAGATGGAAAGGGTCTCATGGGGCATCCAGGTGATGGATGGATTGGATTCTTGGCCACGCCACCCAACTCCGAAAAGGATAAATCGGATCTGAAATTGGAACGGGCGTTAACTGTCCCTCGCTTCAACCGAGATAACCCACCCAATCATATATTAGTCGCGAAAACAGGTGATATGAAACGTGGAAGATTCTTAGGCTTCCGAGGGCAGGCGGTTCAATTTGATTCAAAATTGCGGAAGTTTTCCATCCCGATAGACCGTGTGGCGCGGGTCGTTAATGTCAGCGGTGACAGCCATCAGCAGTCAACAGTCAGTAGTCAGGTACAAGAGGGTGTCGGCTCATCAGATACCTCTCGTAAGGGCTGGGTAACCCAGCCCCTACAAAACCGAAAACCGAAAACTTTGACCAAGAACTCGTCTACAGATACTTTTACTAAGGCGCGAGTTCTTGGTCAAAACTATTTCCCTGAGGTTCGTGTCACGTTAACCGACGGTTCAATTCTGGTTTTTGAACCGCTTGAGGTTAGAGATGGTCAACTGATAGGACGCTCGTCAGTCTACGGAGAAGTATCAGTGCCAGTGAGCAGTATTGAATATCTATACTTTGGAGAAAAAGCGAAGTCGTTCAAGGCTGCCTTTGAAAAATGGAGCGTCCGTCCAGCAAAAGAACCATAAGTGTCAATCTAAGAAAAACGGCTCATGGCATCGTAGGTTGGGTAGAACGGAAACTATCAAATTCGTGAAAAGCAATAGAAAAATGCGGTTTTTCCATACATGCTGCATCCAGCAGAGACCCAGTGAAACCCAACGTTTTTGCGATGTCCGCGACGCTGACGGTCTGAAGTTGGGTTTCGCTGCGTTTGTGTGTGTATATGACGACAGGTCGGATTTCACAGTATTTGGAACACCGACACCTTCCTTTTTGTTCCGCTCTACCTGGGGGAAACACCCAAGCAAAAACACCTACGGGAGTACGGAACCCTAAATTGACACTTATGGTGCGTCCAGCAAAAGAACCATAGGTGTCAATCTAAGAAAAACGACTCATGGCATCGTAGGTTGGGTAGAACGGATACTTCCAAAGCGTGAAAAGCAATAGAAAAACCAAGCCGTTCCCTAAGTGTTATGTCAAACAAAAACCGAGTGAAACCCAACGCTTTTGTTTCTAAGTATCCGAGACGCTGCTGGTATGAAGTTGGGTTTCACTATGTTCTTGAGTATATAGGCAGGATATTGACTTTGAGGTGTGTTTGGAGACCCAATATCTGACTTCTCAACACCGTTCTACCTGGGGGAAACACCCAAGCAAAAACACCTACGGGACGATACGGTTTTTTCTTAAATTGACACCTATGGTGCGGTTTGGAGCCACACCGGACATCTACGAAAAACCACCATCTCATAAAACAAAAAAGGCGTGGCAGCAATCACAAACCACACCCGACTTTTATTGTCTCTTATTAAATGCAAAGAGCGGTGGACAGGGAATCCACCACTCTTCGGCTTTAGGTTAGTTCGGTTATAAACTTATCCCTGAATAACCGAGTTGTTGCTTATTGCAACGCTTTTAGTTCACCCCATGTCGTTGTGGCTTTACCAGCCGCCGTGACGTTACCTTTGATACGGCTCTGGCGCAAGGTCTGCACTTTACCGTCTAAGGAGACATCTTGGATCTGGTAGTAGTAGACGACATTGGGTTTCGCAGATGTATCGGGGAACTCGTAAACGGTACGTTCGCTCGTTGTGCCCTGACCTGCGATCAATTTCGTGTTAAGTTTCGTGAATTCACCGTCGCGGGTTTCACTTCGAAGGATATTGAACCCAGCGTTATTCAACTCAGATTCGGTGATCCAACGGACAACAACAGCACCGCTATCGAGGCGTTCCGGACGGAACTTCGACAAGGACACGGGCAGAGGACCCCCACCACGGAAACCAGGAGTACCGAAGTCATCCGGATCACCGTAATAGGTTTCGGAGATCGCATAAGCGAGGTTCGTTGCATCCGCGGATGTCCATGCATCTTCCAAAGTCCCTTTAACCGCTACACCGTCATCGTAGACACGAATCAAGGAGCTGCGGCGATCATCGTCTTCACCTGCCGGAAGCACCCATGCGGCATCATCCCGCGTGCGACGGTTCCCGTCAAGGTTCCCGGCTTCGTCAACAAGTTTGTTGTCTTTGTCGGTCAACTTGAAGTGGAAACCGGTTGCACTGAAGACTTGGTCGGTGCGACGCACCATTTCCAACTCGTCCCGATGTTTCTTCGCCGTCCAGAGATTGACGACACGTGCGCTTGGGAAATGATCCGGATCGGAAGTTCTACCGCTGGTTGAAACAATCAGAACCGTCTGATTCGGTGGGATCGTCATGCCATCCAGCGCGAGCGTCGCATTGAGAGCAGTATCTACATCATTGGCGTTCTCAATGGTCAACTTCCAGCCGCCGAGCGTTACCGCTTGGGTCATGGAACTGTTGTAGAGTTCAATCCACTGCGCCAAGTTCTGACGACCTTCACCCGTATCAACCATGATCTCGCTGATAGTAACGGAGGCAGCAGAGAGCTCTGCGATCTTGCCTTTGACAGCACCGTTCGCATAGCCAGGTGTTCCACCGTTCGCGCCTGTAGCCGATGCAGCACGGTCATAACCGACACCGGTATAGCCACGGACAGCGAATTGTTTCTCGCCTCTACCAGTGCCGCTATTCCGCTGATAGACTTTACCGGCACGGAAATCTTCGTCACCGCCGTCAATAACATTCTCATGCGGTCGTCCAGTGGCATTTAGGGGCCAGATACTGGTACCTCTGGTGTTATCGGCAAACGAGCCAGCGCGCGTGCTCACAACATCAATGAGATGGCTATTGGCTTTCTGTTTGTCGTGCGCATTACGCAGGATCAGCGTAAACTTCCCATCATCTTGGAGATTCACAGGCCTGACAACGAAGAGGTGTGTCGCACCTACGTTCTCTTCCTCATCGTCCGCGATGCTGATGTCTTTACCTGCAGCGAGATCCGTATCTCTCGGATGTCGCGTCGAGATAACGACAAAACCTTTCGCGGGGACTTTCCAATCCTTATCGTTGAAATCAAACAACTCGGTATCGGTGCCCTTTGCGGTCACCTGTGTCAACTGATAGTTCTTCAGCGACTGTTCGGAATCCGTAACGTTATGGAGTTCGACCCAGTCGTTATCAGAACCGGTATCGTTGCCGATCTCGTTGATTCTGAACGGTTTACCTGCAACTTCACTCGCCGTCAGGATCGCAGTGGTAGCAAAATGCTTGCGTCCTTTAGAGGAAAAGATCCCGTTCGCAGAGGCTCTTATAGAAGCCGCCCAGCCACCTGGAGCGTTACCGCCAGGAATACCTTTGAGTTGTTCCTCACGACTCGGATCCGCTTTTCCATCAGTCTTCACCTTCTCAACTTTCGTATAATTGATCTTACGATACATCGAGACGATGTTGATCGGTGCCGAGGTGCCACCCTTATCAGCAGTGGTGTTCGTCACGCGTCCGCTCTGACCGATATTGACAGCCCAACCCGCACCTGCGCGGTTAGAGACCTGATCAATATCGCTGGCAGGAACAGGTCGCCCTTCCGTGAAGATGAGTTTCCAAGTGCCACCAAAATCAATTGCTGCGGCAGTCGTGTTGTAGAGTTCGATAAACTGGTGCTTATTCTGCTTGGCAATATCGGTTTCACCGTAATCGAGACCCCAGAGGACTTCACTGATAACCACGGATCGAGAGTTCTTGTCGTCAGTGGCATCACCATCATCTACGCCAATCGTACCACCAATAGCGAAGAATTCTTCGAGATTCGGGAGATTTGCGGAGCCAATGATAGCAAAATCGTTCGCCGCGATCGACCCTGTCAGCGTAACAGTCGTCACACCCGCAGCAGTCGCCTTCTCGGCAGTAATATCGCCAGGATCAGGCTGTGTTACTGGTCCCGGACCTGCTGGCGTTGACTTCCCTATTGTATAACTCGCATCAGCCACTGTATCTGCGGCTGTTGCAATGCTAGCATTGTCGTACTTATCAAGAAGTCCTGCGTTGAGCCTGATTTCTACCTTCTGCTTTGTAGCATCCTCATTATCAGCACCCACACCGGCATTCGGTGTGATCTTTGCCGAGTAAATCGAACGCCCGTACATATCTTCTACTGTAAGCACGGTTATCTCTGAGATAACACCGTTGACTACAGTAAAATCAGTAGCGACAGGAGCCGCTTTAAGCACATCGTTAAATCTAATGCGCACTAAAAACGGACCGCCTTCTGCAGAAAGAGAACTAAACAGATCAATTGAGTCTATTGAAGGACCCTCTCTATTTAAGAGAATCACAACGCGGGAAATATCCACCAACTTTGTTGAATCAGTAGGATCCGTTGTCTGAAGCTTATATCCAGACCGGGCTTGCACACGAACGTATCGATCAAAAGATCCGGAAGTGTGTGGCCAAATCCGTAGCGTCCACTCCATGGGAGTCACAGTGTCCTGAACCTCCCATCTCTCTACATCGAAAACTCGAATAGCACTATTAAAACTACCAATATCCTTAGCACTACTTAGAGTAAACTCATAGTAGGCTTGGTCTGGTCCTACATCAGTGTCAGCGGAATTATTGACGATGCGGAGCGAAGCGAGGTTCGCCGACTTTGCCGTGATGGTTATAGCAATATCAGAAGGATCTGGAGTTGGTGGTAACGGAGCGGCTGCTACTGTGACCATGAACGTCAACTCGGCAATCTCCCCATCTCCATCGGTGACGCGCCATGTATACGTGGTACCGGTGCTACCGGTAGCGTCAGCCGTTGTTGGTGTACCACTCAACTGAAGGTTTACGAGGTCAACTGATAACCCATTATGTCCAGTCGTCGTAACATCAAATTTCCCGACACCGACGCGCAACGTGTATGTGGGATCACCATTACCGCCTGTGGCTGTTGGGAGTTGAAGATATGATACAGCAGTTGTGCCCGTGCCCGTACTGATGGCTTTGCCGACTGTGAAAGCCTGATCCGCAATTGAAGTGGCGGAAAACGCCAACGCGCCAGGTGTCGTTGTGACAGGTGGTGTTACCGGTGGAGTCACAGGTGGTGTTACCGGTGGAGTCACAGGTGGTGTTACCGGTGGAGTCACAGGTGGTTCGGTATACGTCCGTTCCGCTAAATTAACGGCGCTGGACTGCACATGTGAGTTGCCTGCCACATCTGTGGCTGTCACGGTAATTGTGATCGTCGCAGCAGCAACAGTAGGTGTTGTAGCTGTCGCAGCTTTCGGTGTAACGGTTACCTTATACGCATTACCAGAAACGGGCGTAGCCGCTGGTGCAGCATCTTCTACTGCCCCCGCTGGCGTAATCGCAGCAGTAACAGTAGCGAGATTTGCTTCCGTAACGGTGAAACTGACATCAAACGCTGCAGATTGTGAACCTGCAACCGGGACAACAGCCACAACGGGATCCATAACGTCGCCAGGATCATAAGTCCGTTCAGCAAACATAACAGTAAGCATCATCGGTGCTGAATCCACAGTTCCGTCGTTAGCCGTTATGGTTACCGTAACCGTCGCCGCCGGAATACTCGGGGTAGTCGCGTCGGGGATCGGTTGTATAATTGTAATCTCATCAATCTCATCAGGGGGTATATCTTCTACAGTATATTCTATAGTATACCCCGCAGTCATTGAAGCAGCGTCTAAGGTCACTGTTACCCTAACCTCATCGTCTGCGTCTGCGTCTGTGTCAGCATACGCAACAGTAAACGATCCAGTCGCTACTGCTGTCGCAGGTGCCTGTGTCCTTATAGTGACAACCGGGGCAGTGTTTGTCGGTGTTGGTTCTGCGATGCCGACCATTAAAGCAGGCGGATCCGCATCCATCGGCGGAACCAAACCATTTATGGCTGATACATTAACAGACTTGTCTAATGTCACATACAGCGGTAAGGCATCAAATTCATAATGAATCGTTGCTACCCATTTACCGGCAGACAGCATGATAATATCTGAATCTTGCACATAGGCATCAGACTCAACCATCATTGTTGGATCAGCAGGATCTTCTTTGGTGATTGCGATGTTGCTTGCAACGAGATCGATCGGTACATCTGCTGCCTCTTCGTTTGCACCCAGGTTTGTTGCTTCCTCAAATGTGAATCTTACCTGGAAGGTACTTGCGGTTTCATCAGGCGTACCAATGAGCGAAATATCCACTGTCGGAGCAATCTCCTCAACGGCGGAAGTTTCCGTTGCCGCTGCAGGGACCCGGAGAGTCGTTCCCGCTGCCCAGTTGGGATTTATACCAATGTGCACAGGAGTGTCAACAGCACTACCAACATTAAAGGTTACGGTAGCACTTGTACCTACCAGGGTGGTGGCAGATAGTGAAAATGATGAGGTTATATCCATTCCGGCATCATCTTTAATCTGAATCTGACCCTGAATATCAGTCTCTGATGGAAAAGCTACTGTACCACCAGAAAGCGTGAATTTCACAGCAAATAATGTATTTTCGGTAAACTTTTTATCTGCGATTGTAGGTGCGTTAGTCGCATCAAGTGCTGGGGTGAAAGTCCAATCGTTATTTTTCGGCAAACTGCTGTTAGTAAATTCGCCTCTCCGGGTTAGCTTATTGTTTGCACCAGAGTTGCCTGTAGCAGCATCTTCCAGCAAGACAACAGAAACATATCCTGCCTCGTAGGAAATATCTAACAAACCAATTTGCAGAATAAAAACTTTCCCCACTTCATCAGCATCAAAACTATCTACAAGCGAGCTACCCGTTATGGGAGTAAAAGCATCGTTTATTGAATCTGCCTTATTGACCTCAAAATCAACGGCGGCATCGAGACCCGTTACCGGGTTATCAAAACGAACTTCCAACCAATACGCTGCTCGCGTCTGCACATGAACTTCAGCATCATCAGCATCATCAGCAGGCCCATCGTATAGTGTGATGGCAGGCTTCAGCCCACCTGTTTCCGCCACTGCAGAAGTAGCGACAAACGCGAACGCGAAAATCAGAACTAAACTTGCTAAGGAAAATGTCATTTTGAACGTTGACATTATTAATTTTCCTCCATTTCATAAAAAATCTAAAATAAAAAACATGTTAAGCCACGCTTGCGTATCTGCGTAACTTCCATTCTACACAGTGTCGAATGGATTCAGGGAAACGAAACCCATTCTTACACATAAACTAACCTGTTTGTATGCGGGACTCTTACATCAGGATGCCCGCGTTTTTGAGTCATAAACACCGAAATTACGAGGGGGCTGCACTTCCGAAGTTTAACACTTGTTCCTTGTACGCCTTAATCAGTTCCGCCTCGAATTCTTGCCAGACCTCCAACTTACGCCAATTCGAGACAGTCGTCTCGGTGAAACCGAGCGTGCCAGCGATTTCGCGATTGCTTTTTCCTTCAAATGACATCTGGCAGGCAATTAAAAGTTGCTTCGTACTGACTCGTCTCGGCATGCGAAATTTCCCCTGTTTTAATAAATTTCGCTTGAAACCTCTCCATATTATTAGAGAATAGCCACAAAGAAATTCTAACGCATCCAAAATGGATTAACATTAGTCTGGTCAATATTATAACACCATGTCTCATATTTATCAAATTAAAAACCATTTTTTTGACTTAATATGATATTTAGAACGGCATTATGGTTTAATTATAACCTAATTCCTCATATTTGTCAAATTAAAAACCATTTTTTTGACTTAATATGATATTCGGAACGGCGTTATGGTTTAATTATAACCTAATTCCTCATATTTGTCAAATTAAAAACCATTTTTTTGACTTAATATGATATTTAGAACGAATTAAAGCATTTTTTGCATAATTTGTCAAGAAAAAACAAATGCAAAAAAAAAATCCCAGAACACGCGGGGACGCGTCCCATTTCAAGGTTCCTTCTTGAAAGAGAACGCTCACACCTGTTTCCGAGTTAGTCATAGGTACCCACTACCTGAAGGTAGGGGCTTGTGCTTCGTAGCGACTGCGGTTTTCTCAGAGAGTCCACCGTCTTATTATCGCTCCACTTTAGGCGGCCAAGCCCGCCCGTTTGATATTGATAGCAGCGTTTATGTCTCTATCGTGGTGTGAACCACATTCCGGACATGTCCACTGTCTATCAGAAAGAGAGAGTTCTTTGTTATGGTATCCACAATCACTGCAAGGTTTCGTTGTTGCTGTCCATTGACTGATTTGCTCAAGTTTTTTACCATGTTTGGCACACTTCTGCTTCAATATCTGTATGAACTGATAGAAGGCGTGGTCAGAGACTTTGCGACCCCAAATCTGTTTCATACCGTCAAGGTTCAGTGTTTCAAAGCAGAGTGTATCAAACTCCGTGCAAAGTTCGTTAGCAAGTTTCCACTGCCAATCTTCTCTTTGTCGGGCAACTTTTCTGTGTTGCCTTGCCAAAGCACGACAGGCACAATAGTAGTTGCCAGAACCTTTGACTTTACGACTCAGTGCTTTGCTCAGGGACCGCAACGTTTTCAGTGATTGTTTGAAAAACAGCGGAGATTGTATCTTAGTGCCTTCGTCGCTTGTGAGGAATGTTTTGTTTCCGTAATCAAACCCTGCGCTCTTACCCGTCTTGGGTTTCGGTTCGGAATCGTCAACATTCTCGCACGAAAAGCATATCCAATAGTCTCCGCACTTATCACGTTTGATTGTGATTGTCTTGATTACACCGCTGATTTCACGGTGTTTGTGAAAGGAGAACCATGTATCTATACAGTTGACTTTGATACGATTCCCTTCAAGTTTATAGCCCGCTTGGGTAAAGGTCATAGAGTTGTATTTGTGTCTCGGTTTGATTTTCGGTCTACCGACTCTGCGTCTTGTTTTACCCGCTTTACGGTCTTCTATGTTTTGGAAAAAAGCGTCGTTGGATTTACCATAACGTAACACAACGTCTTGCACAACTTGACTCGGTAAATCCGCCCAATGTGGTTTTGTGCGTTTTTTGAGTTTCGCAATGTGTGCCTTTATCCGGTATGCGGATAGGTTTTTTCCAAATATACGGTAATACCTACGAGCTAATAGCATGATATGTAGGTGTATCTGCCACATGTCGGCAAGCATATTGCCGATTTTGACGATGTTAGATTGATTTTGAAGTTTAAACTTACTGGCTTTTCTCATTGTCCACTTTGTCCTTCAATAGACATTATAACGATTTAAGAACATGTTGTGTAAATTAACTTTTAGGGGTATCTGTATAAACGTCAGTTCAGCTGAGACTTCTCGTCCGCACTAAAGGTTTCTCGTCTATCAAAGAGGTGCCTTGTAGCACAAACTTTTAGTTTGTGGCGTATACTGCGCAAACTAAAAGTTCGCGCTACGAGTAGAACCTTTATCAAAGAGGGGTCTCGTAACGGTTGTCGTTTAGGAGTAGGTCTCCGCGATTTTACCAAAAAACTGAAAATTTTTCTGACCATCTACGCGCCAAACCAAGTGAAACCCAACGCATTATGGTACCGACGCGGTTTAGAATGTTGGGTCTCGCTATACCATAGGCATCAATTTAAGAAAAACCGTATCCTCCCGTAGGTTGGGTTGAACGGCTCCCCATAGGCATCAATTTAAGAAAAATAACCGTCGCGCCCCCCAGACCCGGTAGGCGCTGTTTTGCGGTGTACGCACCCAAATGCGATCTGCATTCTAACTGCGCCGGATCCTCCGCGAAAACCTTCACTTCCAGCGTTTGATCAACAGGGTTTCCGCTAAACAAGAAACCGAGGACTGGGTTGGGATAAGGGATAAGTCCGGTTCGGTTAGGAAACCGAACCTACCGGGCCTGGGTCATGCTAATGGGATAAGTCCGGTTCGGTTAGGAAACCGAACCTACCGGGCCTGGGTCATGCTAATGGGATAAGTCCGGTTCGGTTAGGAAACCGAACCTATTATTGTACTACTTTGAATCAGTTGATGGCGGCAGTGTATATACACCCCATCGTACCTTCACAATTTCACCAGTATCCAAGAGACGCGTGAGTTCGTTTCTTATCGAGGTAGGATGACCTTCAATGGCTTCAACCAATTCTGATGCCTTTCTCTCGCCATTCGCCAGCAGAGAGAAAATCTGTTCTCGGAAAAGCACACGTGGAATGTTCCCACCCCTGAGTTTATGTAATACTCGGTACGCCTGTCTTGCGGAACAACCCAAAATACGTTCCACTTCAGTTCTACGGGTGTCCGCGGTTATGTGAGCACGTTCAATTTCAAAACGCTCGCGCGTTGCTATCGCCTCACGGAGTTTGTCTAATCCACCAGCGACCTCAAAATCTTCCCAATCGAAGAGAAGCACTTCAGGTCTGTCGGTAATGTCCGGCAATGGGACGCTTGTAACCAACACAACCGTCTTACCTGATGAACGATTCAGTCCAGTAAGCCCTACAATTTCTGAAAGATGCCCAACAATATGCTGTTCATAAACACGCTGAACGCGTTCATCTTTATACCGGCAAGGCTCCGTATCTGTCTCATACGAGAGTGGTCTTTCGTCGTTACCATACAAAATCTGTGACCGCCGCCAAATGATACCCAGTTCCCAACGCGGCGTACCGACGACCCAAACAACCTGTGCTTCTTCAAAAGCGGATGCGAACCCGTTCAGATCTTTGAAATACGCTACAAAACAGACATTTTCTTTTTCCGCAACATCTGTCAACTGTTTGACAATCGGCATATAAGTGACGATCGCATGCTTAACACTTGGGTCCCGTTCAATTTCTGCCCGGATACCAGAGAAGATACGCTGCCCTGTTTTAGACACGCCGCTAACATTCCAATTGTGATAGTATTCTAAAAGCGTTTCGGATGGGTAGAGGTCTGTACGAATCTGAAAAACTTTGTTCCCCGCAACCCACGCCGTCGGTTTGAGGCGAGTAACGTCAATTTCTGTATCTGCTGGAAACGCCTTGCGGACATCTCGTTCGGTGGCACTCGATGACATTAACAGAAGCCGTTTGACGCGCGGATGCAACACAGGCGGCACCCAGAACTTTAGGACATTCTTATACCAGATCATCGGCGCATCAGCATCACGCTTATAATACGCAAAAAAACGCTCCCACCAATGCCAAAACGTCCAATTTGGATCCGAATAGACATTCGGGAATGCTTGAATGCTCTCGACAGTTGAAGCGTCCAGAATGCCCAACTTGATCGCTTGACCCATCGACATCGGGATGTGTCCGTCTTCGTTCAACGCAAAAAAATCAAGTTCAAAAACAGGCAGCCCTTTCGCGGTAAGTCTATCCGTAGCGTTCGTATCTAAAGGTATGTAAGCCGAAGTGTCTCCATCAAAAGCGATCATAAAACGCGCCAGTATCTCTCCGGTTTCATTGTCAATATACTCGCGCGCTGATACCGTGCCTCTCACATTCACTTGGCACATCTGTTTAATCAGGTCGTCTGCCTGCCTTTCAAACGCGTGCATCGTTGTACGAATCCGTCTGACAGCACTCCCATCTGGGTCCCCTGTGTTTTCTACGGCGTTTAGTAAGGCTTTAGAAAAATGTCCCAAAGCATCTCCTTGCCAATTGACGCTCCACGCCTCCAATATATACTTTGATAAACTGCATTCAGAAAACAGTTCGTGGCTTTGCACGTTGTCGAAAATACAGAGCCGTTCTGTTTCATCATCCTGTCCAAGGAGGTTTTCCACCGCTTTGCTATGTCTTGGATTCAAGAAGATTTGCGGCCGTCCCGATATTTGTACTTTCGCGCGTTGGAGTGCAGCAGGTTGCGATAGATAGCCGCGCTGCTGGCATTCCGTATAAACAGGACACTCTGGACAAATACTCTCGTTCGGATTTCCACCCTTCTGCTCAAGCGCATCACACCGTTCTGGATCTTCACACATATTTCCGTGTTGAAACGGGTTCGCCATCCGCACATCAACGGGGATGTCTTTCACTTTGTCCCACAAATATCTCCGAACTCTATAACGCACAACCGATGGAACGTCTCTTTTTTCAAATCTCTGCTCGGCTTCTTCTGCTGTCCAGAACTTCGCATTTAGGCTTATCGCACCGTCGTTGAGGACGTATGTCTCTGCACCGTAACTTGTCCCGCCACCTTTCTCAGCAATAAGTGCGAGAACGCGTGCACTCCCATCAAAAACGCGTTGTATCTGAACGGCGTTATTTTCAAATGGCTCGTAATCTTTTTTCGCACCTTCTGACTTCTGCAGCACCGTAGGTGGACGTTTTATCGCTAATGGGCTGAGTTTTCCGTCCCGTACAGCAAGCAGGGTGTCAGAGAGAAATGGGGCCACATTCGGTGTCTGTGGCAGAATACCGGTATCGTCCCAGATCTCTGTGATGTGGGTATCTTCCATCGGGATTCCAAGGTCTGACGTAGACGCACGTATCCATACAGTACCGTCACGCTCCGATAACGATACGTGCCTATCGTCGCGCATACTGTCAGGCGGTTGCCAGTAGTGGGAACCGTTCTCTTGCTTGATATACGAAAAACCGCGTTTTATAAGTGCCTGTTTCGCAAGGTCTAAATTATGTGAACCCAAGGAGGCTGGTGCCACAGGATGATCTAAGACAACATATCGCAGTCCCTTTTCACTACGCATCACGGGTTGGTGAAGCGTATCACGGAGAGCGTCAATAGGTGCAAAGAGAGCCTCTTTGGAAATTACAGGTGGATCTAACAGGTTGCCGAACAGAATCTCGTAACGTCCATCCCAACGGTTGAATCCCTTGTCCCCAAAGATTTCAAGGTACACCTCTTGTTGAGATGAATTTTCTGGTGTCGGTGTATGCTTATAGATATACTGCCTTGCTTCCTCGGTATTCGGGTGGAGGTAATCTCGAACTCGGCATGAGAAACGCAGTCCACCAGACTTTGTAATTGTCAGTAGTGGGTTTGCTACGATGTTAACCAAAGTCTCAATACAGACTGAAACAGCATCTGGTGCAGCACACACGGCTTCGTATGTAAAATTGAGATCGTGCCAACGGGCACTATCCTTTGCGGATGGGATACCTGTGTACACCTGAATTCCGCATGAGCCGTGCCATTGTCTAATATACCAATCCTCTATGCCTTGGCGTTTCAAGAACCGTTCACCGCCAAAATCTGTTGGGCCGCTTTCATACTCCGGGGCGCGACCTATCGGCATAAATGAGACATCTGCCTGCTCAAGTTCATAGAGTTTCACGGGGTATCTATGCGCGCAGTAGACTGTAAAATGATACGGAAGCCCCTTATATAGTGCCGGGGTTATCACTGTTTTCCGCTGCTGGAGCGACTTTTCACGCCGTTGGTGACAGTGTTGAATAATATCTTTCAAGATGTTCATGGTTAGCAAAAAACGGTCGTGAACGCCTCGGTTCTGCTGAGTCGAAGATCTTTGGAATAAGTTTGCGTTTGTTCTGTCTCACGTTTACTTAGCAAATTTTGTGCCTATTCCTTTAAGCAAATGTAATATTTGTGTGAAAACACAGGCACAGATTGGTTTCGTTCACATTTAGTGTAATAAAGGAAGTCCCTCGCGTTTTCTCGAAAAACTGCCTTTACGGACATAAATTGCATACAGAAATCAAAGAAAGCAGGCTTTCTTTCAGAAAATGTTCGTTGAAAATCGGCAATTTTTACGTTTAGCGGATGTATCGCCCCATAAGAAGTATACACAATCTTTGACTCGGTTTATCAAAGTCAGCACAACACGTCACATTTTCTGAAGAGATACCGTTTTCAGCATAAATTGTATGCACAAATCAAAAAATGTGAACATAACCCACACAATGTAGACACTACATGGTTAAACGTGAGTTTGATAAAAGGTTTGCCTTTGTAGCGTGATGCACGTTGCATCTGGGCGAGTACGCCGCAAAACTGTTAGTTTCCTTGTTTTTGTCCAAGCACATCGGGAGCGAGTTGATCCATGAAAGGTTATCAATCCGAGTCCCTATCTGCTTTCAAGAGGGATCAAAGGTCTCAAATCATAACACCCTACCTTTGAAACTCTCACTAAGCAATATTAAGAAATAGATTTTAGGTTTTGAGGCAGGGTGGAAAACAGGAAGACTACAAGAAACGCTGTGTTCGTTATCTTCCCGGCTTCCATACTTCCAATCTTCCATCTGATCTGTGGATGAAAAACATAAATTTAATATTGAAACTTGTTTATAGCAGGAAACCCGCTTTTTCAAACTGCCTTCTGTGCGTGAAAAATGCTAAAAATCGCGGTTTTGGTTTCCTTTTTCTCTCAAAGGTGTGTAGAAGTTCTTTGCTACCTTTTGAGGTGTTATTTTCTCAATGGGTGTGTGGGTTTGTGTCTCATCAGAAACGGTATGGTTTTCCACACTTATTGGACAAAAACAAGGTAGTTTGCGCCGCATACCCCACAAACTATAGTAAAGTTTAGAATTAATAGGACACCCTGTGCCGGTTCGGTTTCCTAACCGCACCGGGTCTGGTTAGAAAATTACCCAATTTATTTGTTAATCTTCATACAGTTTGTACAATTCACGCATCTCGGAAGCGAAAATAGAGTTATACCAAATTAACTTGATTAGAAGTCTTTTGATCAAGTCAGCATTGCGAGGCACAGGGACCTCGCGCTACAAATGGGGTTAATTTGGTATTAGTCACGCATCCGAAATGATTAATCAAACTGACGTTAGTTAACAAAAAATGGTTGTGAACGCCTCGGTTCTGCTAAGTCCAAAACCTTTGGCATAAGTTTGCATTAAAAAAGGCACTTCTTAACTGAAGGCTGAAAACCGACAACCATTAAAAAGCGCAAAGCGGTAGACAGGGGATCCACCGCTTTTGCATCAGGTCAATTCGGTTGAAGAGAACAGTATTCTCCTATAGAAAACAAGTTGAAGAGAACAGTATTCTCCTATGGAAAACAAAAATATCTGCAAACACGCGCTCGCATTGTGTTTCAAATAGTTAATGTTAAGCCTCGCTTGTCCGCGAAACTTCCATTCAGCGAATGGATTCAAGGAATAACCCATTCTTACATTATAAATTAACCTTTTTAGCAGGTGTATAATCCCCGCGTTGTTATGTCATTAGCGTCTCTAATAACACAACTAACTTTAATTATACGAGATTAATAAAAGGTTGTCAATAAAAATGATTTTTATTTTTGATTTATCCTAAATAAAACAATTTATCATAATTAGTCATTAAAAACCAAACCCTAAACCCTAAAATTCTAATAAGACAACTATAGTGACATCTAAAAACAATTAGACACTTTCGCTAGCCGGTAGGTGCGGTTTTGCGGTGTACACACCCAAATTTGGTTTCCCATACGCGGAAACCAAATTTTGCTTCGCAGTGAGAATGCTTTACATTTGCGATCTGCATTCCTAACCACACCATAAGCGTCAATTTAAGGGAAAATAACCGCCTCGACCCCCGGACCCGGTAGGTGCGGTTTTGCGGCGCACTCGACCAAATGCAACCTGCATTCCTAACCGCACCGGATACTCGGCGAAAACCTTCAGATGCAGTGCTTGCTAAACACGGTTTCCGCTAAACAAGAAACTGAGGTCCCGGTTGGGATAAGCTTGGTTCGGTTAGGAAACCGAACCTACCGGACCTGGGGACCGAGACGGGATTCAAGAGGGTTTGAAGTCATCAAGGTTTCCTCTTAGAACCCGGTTCGGTTAGGAAACCGAACCTACCGGACCTGGAATACCGCTAAATTGATACCTATGGTGCGGTTTTGCGGCGCACTCGACCAAATGCGATCTGCATTCCTAACCGCACCGGCTTGGAGTGTCTCATTAATTCTAAGATCCACTATAAATTAATATTTAAACTATCATTATTGGGGTGATATTGCTTCGCAGTGAGAATAGAAAACTAACGAGAACCGGTTTCTCCATAGGTGATGGTCGGGTCGAGCGGGTAGATCGGATGCCTTAGGTTCTGGTAATCGTAGTTGAAAAGATTCGGACTGTGAACACCAGGGGTATCCACCTCCAAAATTTGGTGTGCGATGGGTGTGTAATCCGCTCGGAAATGCACAGCGGATTTAAGGGCGATGAGTTTGCGAGATAGCGGCTCAATCCCAACGCTCCGAAGTACTTCAGCATCATAGGGTTGAATCCGTTTTTCCGTCAAGATAATCTCAACACCACCGACTTGGATGGCGGCTGTTGTGCCCATCTGCCCGATGGTGCCGCGACCCATAGGACCCTTAAGGATAAATTTACCATCAGAAAGCACTTTGATGTATCCTGTGAGTGCAACGGGATCCCCGTGTTGTGTATCCGTTTTCCCACCGACGTTTAATTGGACATTGTTTCCAACGCCTGCCTCGACTGCTTGGGCGACTGATTCGGGATCCGCGATCACCGCGATCACCGCGTCTTGAACGTCCGCTTCTATGAACTGCTGTAGAATCGTTGTGCCATCACAGGGACCGCCTCCACCGGGGTTGTCCGCACCATCAGCGAGTACAATCGGTTTGCCATCTGTCTGATTGGCGATTTCAATCGCGGATTCCACGGTATGTAAGTTGAACGTGAATTGTGTGCGCATCTCCCAGATATAGGACGCAAACTGATCAGCATAAGTTTCCGCGAGTGCCATGTCGCCGTTGGTGGTAACGAGTATTGAAACGCCTGCATCCGTTATATCAGCAAACGGGAAGCCCATAGAGAGGGTTGCTGTTACAACGCCGCGCTCGGTTTCAAGGGCATGCAGTGCGTTGACTGCCTCTGTCATTGGGGATTTCATTGTGCATTGCGCTGGGGGCGCGGTCAGTAAAGGGAGTTGGCGGTACGCCATCGTCGGTTGAATCTTTCCCGCATTTATACCAAAGAGCAGTTGTCCGGCTTCAAACCCGCGTTCATAGCAATCTACGTGCGGATAGGTATCAAACCCGATGATAACATCGGAGTAGTGTGCCATTTTGGCGGTAATATTCGCGTGCAGGTCGAGCGTCGTGACGATCCATGTTGCCCCCACCGTTTCACGCACTGCCTGAATTAAGTCTCCTTCTGCATCCTCAAGTTCATCTGTCACCATTGCGCCGTGTAAGTCGAGGAGCACCCCGTCAACTTCTCCGGCGTTCTGCAAAAGCGTGAGAAACTCTGTCTTAAGCGTCTGATAAGCGGCGTGATCTACTATGCCAGATGGTGTCGCAAACGTCCACAGCAGTGGGACAGGTTGTAAATTGAGTTGTTCCGCGACATCAAGGAAACCACCCGTAATTGTTCGGGTCCCTCGGAACGCGGCGATAATTTCGTCACCACGGTGGTAACTCCCCTTTTTGAAATTGTCGATAGTTGTCACGACCGGTGAAAATGTATTGGTTTCATGTCCGATACAGCCGACTGCAATGCGCATGGACTATCCCCCTCGCGCTTGGATGCTTCGTGGATTGTAAAACAAATATACCATATCTTTGTCAGTGTGACAAGCGGAAATTCCCAGATTTTTGTTAATCAAAAAGCGGAGATTTGATAGAATGGTTACAGAAGTTCTTAGTTGCCAGATTTCAAGGTTACCAACACCAACACAATCATAGGAGAAGTCGTTATGGAATATACCTATCTCGGTCGGATAGGACTACGCGTAAGCCGCCTCTGTCTCGGCACCGTCAATTTCGGCAGACATGCGTCGGAAGAGGATTCGTTTTCGATACTGAGTCAGGCACTACAAGCCGGAATTAACTTTTTCGATACCGCTAACATCTATAACGAAGGTTTAACCGAGACGATTGTTGGCAACTGGTTGGCAGAAGATAAGAGTCGGCGCGATCAGATTGTTCTGGCGACCAAACTTTATGGTCAGACAGGTGAGGGACCCAATGACGGTCGTCTGTCGGCATATCACATCCGTCGGGCGTGCGAAGACAGTCTACGCCGTCTGCAGACCGATCACATAGATTTGTATCAGATGCATCACGTTGATCGCCGTACGCCGTGGGATGAGATTTGGCAGGCGATGGAGCAATTGGTGCGTGAAGGTAAAATCCTGTACGTTGGTAGTAGTAACTTCGCTGCGTGGGACATTGCTCGCGCACAGGGTATCGCTGCCCAGCGCAACTTTCTTGGGCTTGTCTCAGAGCAGAGCCTGTATAATCTCCGTAGTCGGACAATTGAGCTTGAGGTTCTCCCGTGTTGTCGCGAGCTCGGTTTGGGAGTCATTCCATATAGTCCGATGGGGGGTGGATTGCTCTGCGGTGTGCTAAACAACCCGACCACTGGACGGCGAGGCAGGGAATCACTCAGACAGACGATTGAAACGCATCGATCACAGTTAGAAGCGTATGAGGAACTCTGCACATTGATAGGACAACCACCGGCTAACGTCGCTTTGGCATGGGTGCTCAATAATCCAGACGTTACGGCACCGATTGTGGGACCGCGGACAGTTGAACAACTTGAGCAGAACTTGTCTGTCTTGGAATTGAAATTAGACGATGAAACGTTTGCAAGACTCGATGAGATTTGGGCGGGTCCTGGTGGTGAAGCACCAGAAGCGTACGCGTGGTAGCACACAGCCACGTTATAATCGATAACCCTGTGAAACTTAAAAAAAGGAGCAAAGATGTCAAAACGTCCAAATATTTTATGGTACTGTACAGATCAGCAACGTTTCGACACCATCGGAGCGTTAGGAAATCCGCATATTAACACGCCAAGACTTGATGAATTTGTCCGGCAGTCGGTTACATTCACCCATGCCTATTGTCAATCTCCCATCTGTACACCTTCCCGGGCAAGTTTCATGACGGGTATGTATCCGTCAGCCGTGAGTGTCACCGGCAACGGTAACTCGGTTTTCCCTGAACACTACGAAGACCGATTGATTACGCACGCGCTCGCCCAAGACGGCTACGACTGTGGATTGATTGGTAAACTCCATCTCGCGAGTGCATTCGATGCACAAGAAAATCGAGTCAACGACGGCTACCGCTACTTCCAATATAGCCATGACCACGGCAAACCGAACGCGTTGGGGCACGAATACGCTGATTGGCAACGCGCACAAGGTGTTGATCCTGCAGCGTTGATAGCTGGAAAGGCTATCTCCCAAAAGTATCCGAATAGAACCGGACGCGTGCATGCACCGACACCCGATCGCGATAACATCCCGCCAGAGCTCCACCAGACCTACTGGTGCACCGAAAAAACGATTGAATTTATTGAGAAAAACCGCCGCGAAAATCAGCCGTGGATGCTGAGTATCAATCCGTTTGACCCACACCCACCGTTTGACGCGCCTTGGGAGTATTACCGGCGATATAACCCAGAAACACTGCCCGGACCGCACTTTCAGGAAAGCGATATCGCCTTTCAGTCGAAATTGACGGATGCGGGTATTGATTTCCAATCACAGGCGAAACCACCGGCAGCATGGGACGACAAACGGATGCAAGCGTCTTATTACGCTATGATTGAACAACTCGACCACGAATTTGGGCGTACACTTGATTATCTTGATGCCCAGGGACTTCGGGACGATACTATCATCATCTTTACATCCGATCACGGGGAGGCACTCGGAGACCACGGCTTAGTATACAAAGGGTGTCGTTTTTATGAAGGATCGGTGCGCGTGCCGCTTATCATCTCATGGCAAAACCATTTCCTGCAGGATATTCAAAGCGACGCACTCGTTGAACTGCTTGATATTGTTCCTACGTTGTACGATGCATTGGGTGTAGACATCCCTTACTACGTACAGGGTAAATCTTTTGCACCACTCTTGCGCGGCGACGCGCCTGCCAACGAGCACCGCGAGGCGGTTCGTTGCGAATTCTTCGATGCAATCTCAATGCCCGATCAGACCCACGCCACGATGCACCGAGACCGACGCTGGAAACTTGTCGTGTATCATCAGAAGGGCATTTGTGAACTGTACGACCTTGACAACGACCCCTGGGAACACAACGACCTTTCCGAGCATACCGATTACCAAGCCATCAAGTGGGAATTGATGCAAAAGAGTTTCGATGCCACCGTCTATGCGCACCCTCAGATGATACCTCGTGTCGCTTCGCATTAGTACTTTTTAGTTATAAGTTATCGGTCATCAGTTTTCAGTTTTGGGTTTGCGGTTGCTGAACATCTTCCTTTAACGGCGTTAGAAAATTGAAGCTGCGAAGGTTACAAAGAGGGTATCGGTTCATCAGAAACCTCTTTAACTGACAACTGATAACTGAAAACTATTTCCAAGGTGGGAAAATAGATGACCTTGCGAGCAGTTCTGATCGGTTTAGCACTCGTTATCGTACAGACAGCCATTACACCATATAACGACTACTATCTCCAAGGGACAGATATTTCCGGAAATCATTTTCCTTTGGGGGCAGTTTTTACGCTGATTTTTCTTGCCATAGTCGTCAATCCGATTCTGAAAAAGGCGTTTCCTCGGGCTGTGCTAAGTCCGGCGGAGTTGATGGTCGTATGGGTAATGATGGGTGTGAGTTCAGCGATTCCATCAAAAGGGATGATAGGGTACTTACTCCCGTATCTGGCGGCACCCGTCTATTTTGCGACACCTGAAAACGAATGGGCAGAAACACTTCACCCACACTTCCCCGAATGGCTAATTGTATGGGATAAGCGCGCCGTTACCGATTTCTATGAGGGTGAGTCGCTTGTGCCTTGGTTACTCTGGGTAAAACCGCTTCTTGTCTGGACAGTTTTCATTCTTCTACTCTACTGTCTGATCTTTTGTGTATCAATTCTGATACGGAAACAGTGGGTGGAACGCGAAAGGTTCATTTTTCCGCTCGTTACTGTCCCGGTAGAGATGGTTCAGCAGGCCTCAACGCATGGCAGTCTGGGTAGTTTTTTCACGAGCCGACTCGTATGGGTAGGGTTTGGGATCGCCGCCGCATTTCATCTACTCAATGGACTGCATGAATATGTTCCGTCGCTCCCGTCCATTCCGAATCGGTACGACCTGTATACCCCGTTCACGGAACGTCCATGGATTGTGATGGGGTGGTGGCCCCAATTCCGATTCTTTCTCTATTTTTCCGTTATCGGTATAACCTATTTTCTTGCTATGGAGGTGTCTTTCAGCTGCTGGTTTTTCTTTCTATTCTTCAAGCTGCAGTACATCATCATTAACGCTTTTGCTATCCCTATCAGTCCATGGATTTCTGCAAGAGGACAAACGATGGCTGCCTATGTGGTCATGGTTCTCGCCTTCCTGCTTAACAGTCGCGTCCATATAACAGACCTCCTGAAGCGAACATTTCTGGAATCGGCTACTTCCACAACGATTGACGACTCAGATGAGGTGTTGCCGTATAGGTGGGCAGTGCTGGGAACGATCTTTAGTTTTCTACTGCTTGCAGGTCTCTGCGTCTACGCCGGAATGTCGCTTTGGGTCGCTTGTAGTATTATCGCACTTTTTTTGATCACTTCTATCGCGTTATCGTGGATGGTAGTCAATGGAGGAATGTTGCTGATCCAGGCACCGATGTACCCTGTAGAATACTTTGAGATTGTTACGGGTTCAAGAATCATCGATGCAAATAGTTTAGCACTCTTAGGGTTTCAGCGGGTGATGATGCGTGACTGGGGCGGTATTTTGATGCCGAGTGTTCTGCACGGATTCAAAGCGGCAGATCCCTTTAGACTGAAGCGAAGAAGCATACTCGGTGCTATGGTACTTGCCATTATTGTCGCTATCGGTGTTTCCTACGCTGCGTCGCTACCCTTAATTTATGAAAAAGGAGGCTTAAATCTGCAAAGGGGTCCCTTCATTGGATCGCCGAGGTACTTCAATCACATGGTTTCACTGATTCAGTATCCGAAAGACATGAAATTGGACGAGGCGTACAGCATGCTCCTCGGTGCCGGCATCACCGGCTTCCTACTGATTATGCAGCGTCAATTTATGTGGTGGCAACTCCACCCGATTGGGTATGTGATGGGTGCGGTCTATTCCTCTTATTTCCTCTGGTCGTGTATGTTTGTTGGTTGGTTCTTGAAGTACCTAATCCTGAAATCGGGCGGCATCGGATCCTATCGGAGGTTACGTCCACTGTTTATGGGATTCATTGTCGGTGAATTCGGCATCGTAGGGTTTTGGATGGTGATTGGGATGTTTACCGGTGTGAATTACCAGAATGCATTACCGGGATGATTTTTTGTCTACTCATAGGTGTCAATTTAAGAAAGTGCTTCATCGTAGGGAATCAACGCCGAATGCGCGTCCGGCATTCGGCGGGGTTGAAGGGTTAGTGATATTTAGGGATTTATCTTCCAAAGAAGTACAGAACCATCATCGCTGCCACTTGCGAGAGTTTTCCCATCCGGACTGAACGCGATACTTCTGACCCAAGCAGTATGACCGGTCAGTGTTTTCTTATGTTGACCTGTGTGCGGATCCCACAAGCGGATGTCGCTGTCTACGCTCCCGCTCGCCAATGTTTTACCATCCGGACTGAATGCCAAACTGAACACCCAATGTGTGTGCCCGATGAGGGTCATCTTGCTTTTACCTGTCTCTACATCCCATAGATGAATAACGTTATCACCACCGCCACTTGCGAGGGTTTTACCATCCGGACTAAACGCCACACTCTTGACGCCTTCGACACTGGATGGACCATTATCGACACCTTCAAACTCACCGGCATGTCCGGTAAGTATTCTCTTGGTCTCACCAGTGTCAACACTCCATAATCGTATAGTATTGTCATCACTGCCACTTGCGAGGGTTTTACTATCAGGACTAAAGGCAACGCTATAGACTCTGTGCTCATGTCCGTTGAGTGTTTTCTTATGTTCACCCGTGTACATGTCCCACAGACGGATGGTCATGTCCTCGCTTCCACTCGCCAGTATATCTCCATCCGGACTGAGTGCCATGCTATGAATACCCCACGTATGTCCTGTAAGCAGCATTTTTTCTTCCCCGGTCCGGGCATCCTGTAGACGGATGTTTAAACTATCCGTACAAGCGAGTGTTTTTCCATCTGGGGTGAATACCAAACCTGATGCATCGTTATTTGACCCTTTTAGTGTTTTCAAGTATAGTCCTGTGCCCGTATCCCAGAAGCGAATCGTGCCATCGCTATACCCGCTTGCGACAAATTTTCCATCGGGATTGAACGCCACGCTATAGACGTAATCCGTATGTCCAGTGACTGCATATTTTTCATTGCCTGTGCGGACATCCCAGAAGCGGATGGTGCCATCGCCACTTCCGCTACTTGCGAGGGTTTTACCATCCGGACTGAAGGCTAAACCCTCAATATCCCCCGTGTGTTCCGTGAGTGTTAGTCTGTGTTCGCCAGTGTGTGCATCCCAGATACGTACTGTTTCGTCTAAATATGATGAACTTGCGAGCATTTTTCCGTCTGGACTAAACACGACCCTTTGAACGTCCTCCGAATGGCCAGTGAGTTTTCGCTTAAGTTTACTTGTGTTTAAATCTGAGAGGTAGATGATACCATCGCTATTGCCAATAGCGACTATTTTTCCATCAGGACTGAACGCTACGCTAAAGACACTATCTGTCATACGCACAGTGAATGTTTTCTTGGGTTTACCGGTGATCGTATCCGATATACAGATTTCGCTACCCCAAGTTACACTCACAATTGTTTTCCCATCCGGACTGAATGATAAATTACTGATATTTTCTGGGAGTCCTGTGAACGTCTGCTTCTGTTCTCCAGTAATCGCATCCCAAAATCGAATAGTACCGCCACTTCCATTTGCGAGTGTCTTGCCATCCGGACTGAATACCAAGTTTGAGATCGATTCCGTACTCTTGGTGAGCACTTTTTGCGCACCTGTGCTTCTATGCCACAGCAGAATGGTGCCGTCTTCACTTCCACTCGCAAAGGTGTGTCCATCCGGACTGAATACAATACTGTTGACTACACTCGTATGCGCTGTGAGCAAGGCGACCTCTTGGTGTGTAGCTATATCGTAGATCCAAATACCGATACCAGTCGCAACAACGAGAATTGCGCCATCGGAGGAATACTGTATTTTACTTATCTTACCTTTACCGAGGCGTGCTTTAACACCTTCTGGTAGATTCCATTGCATGGATTCTTGTGCTATATTATTTTGCATAGACTTAGTGCCTGTTGGTAGACCGTTGCTGCTGTTTCGACCGGGGATAGTATCACTTCCGACTCGGTTTTTCACATCAGGTTTTGATAGGATATTATGGGTAACGGGTGTGTCAACGATTTCAATAGTGGTTTCTGATTTTGCATCGAAACTATAGGGCGGCTGAGAACGCGCGATGAATTGATTGCTCGCTCCCATCAACAAAATAATCAAAATAGCAGATGAACCTAAAGCCGCTAACGGTAGAAACGGCTTACCTCCTGAAGGGGATGTCTGTTTGATTACATCAATGTTCTGCATGATGTTTTCGCTTAGATTTGGACTTAATGGGATGCTGCCGAGGGTCTCGCGAATTATCGGTTCCTCGTTCTTTAAACGTTTTCGAGCCCGTTGAAGCCGACTTTTAACCGTGTTCGGGGACACCCCTAAAAATTTGCTAATCTCTTCACAGGTCATTTCGCCGAGGTAGTAAAGGACCATCACCGTCCGTTCGCTTTCCGGCAGTTTTGCCATGAGCCTTTGCACGATTTCACGTTGATGTTCAACTGCGGTATCTTCACGTTGTTTACAGACATAGTGCGAATAAGCGGTTTTTTCGAGTGTTCCGTCACTGACGGCTTCCAACGATGGCATATTTGGTTGCTTCTTTCGGAACCATGCTCTGCAAAGCCGATCGGCAATTACATAGAGCCACCCGGCAAACTGACTCGGATTTTTTAGCGATGTGAGTTTTTTGTGTGCCTGAAGGAAGGTGTCTTGGGTAATCTCTTCAGCGATATGGAAATCTCCGATTTTCCGCCATGCGAGCGCGTGAACGCTTTTTTGGTATTTTTTTACCAAAATGCTAAAAGCCGTCTCGTCACCTGACAATACGCTCTGAATCAGTTCAACGTCGTCTTTTTCCATCAGAGACCCCCATAACCAACAGGACGGACGCAACGCGCAATGAACGCGCTACTACGAACCACACTGCTTTTGAGAAACACATGTATTCCCAAGGTTTGTCTGTTAGTAGTCCGGCGATTTATCGCCTGTCTGCGTAAATCCTAACCAATTTAGGCTTACAATTGTTAGTGACGCGATTTTTCGGGGGGTAAGTTGCATAATTGTCATAATTGAAAAAAAACTGGATTTTTAATCAGAAATACCCTATTTTGCCGACACCTGCAACCCATATTTACGGCAGATATTTTCTAAATAAGGTGCTATCGGTGTAAGAAACCCCCTAAATCCCCCTTATCAGGGGGACTCCTGGAGACTACCTGTTATGAGAACTATCCAAATAGAAATGGTATCACTATAAATCGCGAGAAGCTTAAGATGTACCGAAAAGATCAGACCCGGGCATCAGATGTTCTCTCGCGACTTCTGCGTTTATTTCGACACCTAATCCGGGTTGTTCCGGTAGCACAAATGCGTTATCTTGCATGAGCGGTTCATCAGAGATTGCGAGGTCCCATCGCCAGTCCACCTGATCCGCGTGATATGGAAGTTCCATGACGATGAAATTCCGCACCGCAGCACAGACATGCGCTGTCGCCGTCATACCAATTGGCGATGTGATGTTGTGCGCTGCAAACGGCATATAATACAGATCTGCCAGATCCGCAATCTTCTTCGCCTCAAGTATCCCACCTGTTCCAGAGACATCAACGTGGAGCATATCGCAGGCTTGGGTCTGGATCAATTCTCTGAAACCGTCTCGCCGAAACAGGAATTCACCTGTACAGATTGGAATAGAAGTAGCAGTGCTGACTTTCGCCATCGCTTCGACATTATCGTTCGGCACGGGGTCTTCCAAGAACATTAAATCGAACGGCTCTAAGCGTTCAGCGAGTTTCATCGCAGAATGGACGCTGAATAGGCTATGACAGTCGATACTAATATCAATTTCATCACCAGCTGCCTCTCGTGCGGCGGCAACCAGCGATGTCATTTTCTGTAATTCTGCCGTGCTTAGTTCCCGATTAACTGCATCCTGCTTGAGTTCATTTGCGGAGTTATCGATGTCGAATTTGATTGCTTGGTAGCCGTCCCCAACACCTTCTCTGGCGCGTTGTGCCCAACCCTCTGGCGTGTTTCCCCTTCCATGCCCGACATCTGCATAAAGTCGAATCCGATCTCGATATTTTCCACCTAACAACTGATAGACCGGCACGCCGAGGCTTTTTCCAAGTAGATCCCACAGTGCTGTTTCTATCCCACCGATAGCGGATAGACCCATGGCATAACGGTTGCTCGCGGCACCAATCAGTCGATTGTAGAGAGGCTCTATATTTCTTGGATCAGCACCGACAAGCCTGTTCTTGAATTGCAGGATAATTTCAGAGATGCCTGCCCCTGGGTGTGCCTCTCCTATTCCTGTCAATCCCTCATCAGTTTCAATCTGAACGTAGTTCCATTGTTTGTATCCCTTTAGTGTCATCGCTTTCACATCAGTGATTTTCATGTCTGTACCCCTTCGTGTATGAAATTGGGAAAAATGAATTGGTGTTGCGTCCGCTAAGCATTCATGATAACATGTCTTTTGAGATTGTGCAACAACGATGGAAGGAGATTCAGGGCTATTCAGTTTTCGGTTTTGATTTTGGTTTTCGTTTACAGATGTTGACGTTTTCCGCAATATCGCGAGCACAGCTCGCTCCTACAGAGGAAAAAACACACACATACATAAAGTAAATATGTACAACTGAATGGCTCTGAAGGAGATTAGTTATGACAGATCAAGAAATCAAGAACTCTTATGAGCGCGATGGTTACGTAGTGGTCAGAGACATTATTGATAACCGAGATTTGGATCCGATCCGCGACTTCATCAAAGCGAAGGTTGATGCCTATAGCGATGAATTGTATACGGAAGGCAAGTTGTCGTCGCGCTATGAAGACGAACCTTTTGAGAGACGTTATGCTGCTATTTGTCGAGCGTTGGATATACTCCCGCGCAACTGGACTTTTGGCATGTTCGGACGCGAATTTTATGATCTCTACAACCTTCCCGGTGTTCTTGATGTGCTTCATCTTCTCTTGGGTCCAGAGGTCTCGAATATCGGCACGCCTGCACTACGGACGAAACTCCCGGGCAGCGTGATTACCTCGTTCCCGTGGCATCAAGACAGCCAATACCTCGACCAGTCCACTATCGGAAAGAAGGAGAAGCACACAGGTGGTCTCCACATGGTTACGGTGTGGGTGCCGCTGGTCGAAGCGACAGTCGAAAATGGGTGTTGCTGGGTTATTCCGGGCAGCCACCGTTGGGGTTTACTGGACGGTGCGCGAGGTGCTGATTCAAATGTCCGGATGGAAGAGGATGTTGAAGGGCGTGGGACCCCAGTACCTATTCCACTTGAACCCGGTGGTGCCTTGTTCATGTCGAACCTTTGTGTCCATACCAGCAAAGTGAACACGACACGGAGATCCCGTTGGAGCATCGACTTCCGCTATTTTCCCACACCTGATCGTGCTGACTTGACTGCCGCGCAGCGTAAAGCCGCCGAATTCGTTGAAAACAAAGTTCGGATGGGTGGTAGAGTGCCTCTCATCGTCCTCACCGAAGGGCACAAACCAACTTGGAAGGAATGGAAGACACAAGTATCAGCGCAACAGACGCATAGGTCGGATTGAACGGAGAAAGCGAACGGTTATCAATACCAAGAAAACGGTTTACTATGCTACATTCACAAGAGACCAACGGTTTACTATGCTACAATATAAACAGCCTTGAAACACGACACGAAACGGGCAGAAACTGTCTAAACTATTGTATACTAAAGAATGGGGTGTAAAATTTTTGACACCCAACTTTGAAAATATCAATGCTAACATCCTGATTCTGACAAAATAGGGACTTTTGGGTGGGTAAAATATGCATAAAATTTGCTAATATCCCCAAAAACACATTTTTTTGAAATTTTAATTAATTTGACAAAACTCTTTTCAGCGGGTATAGTTAATCTCGTAAGTCGTCGAACGCGACCATTTACACATTTCGATTGCGAATATTGCTAACTTTTGTGAGTTGCATCTAAATCATTATAATGTCTAATGATGCGCAGGCTAACAGCCTATGCTACAAAGGAGCGTCTATTTTTGGCGAAGGTATTGAAAGAAGTCTTATTAAAGAAAGTGTTTTTTGTTTCGCCAATTTTCGCTTTGGTTGGATATTTCTCGTTATTGGCACTGAGTTCCCCATCAATGCGTCCGGTAGCAATGGAATCACTTCCTGACGTTACCCTTGTGGTTAGCGGTCAGGAATTGGGATACCTTGAACCGTGTGGATGCGCTGAAGGACAGATCGGCGGGTTCCCTCGCCGGGATAGTGTGCTTCTCCAACTTGCCAGCGGTGGTAAAAACTTACTACGGATTGCTAATGGTAATTTGATTTCTGATGCCGGACGGCAATCAGAATTGAAGGCAGAGATCGGATTTACTGCCCTTAAAGAGATGGAATATGCCGCCTTTAACGTTGGACCGCGCGATTTACTTTTAGGGATAGAGCAGTTAAATTATTTTTCAAATACCTCTGGAATTCCTTTTTTATCGGCAAATCTATTTCAAGGTGAAGCGCGTGTGTTTCAACCCTTTGTACTTCATGCCGTGCCTCTCAAAGATTCACAAAAGCAAGTGGCAATCGTTGGGATTATCTCTCAACAATTTGAAATATATGCTGAAAACGCAAGTGCGGATTTGATATTGAAAGCCCCAGAGGACGTGCTGAGAGAACTCATTCCTGAACTTTCCTCTGAGTGTGAATTCATCGTCTTGCTGGTACATGCCGGTATTGACGAAGCAACCGCATTGGCGAAGGTGTTTCCGCAAATTGATGTTATAATCGTTGGGGATGAACAGTCAGAAGCACTTAGAGAACCTGTTTCTGTTGTGGATACGGTTTTACTCAATCCCGGCACAAAGGGCAAAGCGTTAGGGATGCTTGACATTCAGTGGGACAAGGGTGAAGAGAGAACAGATTCTCACTTTCAGTTGCTAACACTTTCAGAACGAACCCCTGACTCGCCTCGGATGATGGATCTGCTGTTCATGTACCAACAGATGCTTGCAGCTGAAAATCTGAGCGAGGAAGTGGAACGAGAAATTCCCTCAATTGGGGGCATGTATGCTGGGAATGCGAGTTGTAAAACGTGTCACGCCTCGGAATACGCCAGTTGGAAAAAAACAAAGCATTCTCACGCGTATCACACGCTTGTTGAAAAAGGGCATGAAAATGACCCTGATTGTCTGACGTGTCATACGGTGGGATTCGGATTTGAGACAGGTTTTATCAGCGAACCTCAGACCCCGACATTAATGGATGTCGGTTGTGAAAATTGCCACGGTGTTGGCGGAAATCACGTCAAAAATCCGCAGCCTGGATATGGAAAGGTGACGAAGGCGAATTGTCTGACGTGTCACACATCGGAAAATAGCCCGAATTTTGATTATGATGTCTATTTCCCGAAGATTCTGCATGGGGCGATGAAAGCAATCACGACAGAATAGGAGAAAAAACGATGAAAAAAGTTTTTGCTACATCAATTTTTTCGTTCATGACAGTGATGTTACTACTTTCTGTTATTCACATAGGGTGCAGTTCGAGGCGTCTTGATCAGAATCAGCAAAACATTCTTGAGCAGCCTCAAGAAAACGCCCCTGAGCAGCCTCAAAAGACGGTTATCTCTTCAAAACCCAAAGAGACGAGCATTTTCAGCGTGATAGAGATAGAGGATCCGGAATATCCGACACTTGCTGTTTCTATTCAACTACCGTACCGTATCGGTCTAAACAATATCGTTGCCCTCTCAGGTGAACACGCATATCTCACGACTGAACGGCACCTGCACGTCATTGATGTTTCTATCCCGCAACGTCCCGCTTACCTGACATCTCTCGCGTTTCCTGATGAAATCGGCAAAGTCCTTGCCTCTGGAGACTATCTCGTTGTCGCAAGCCGAAAAAAGTTTTATCTTGTCAATGTTTCACAGCCGTCGCATCCAGTACTTGAATCTACTGGGCATTTACCACAGCAACGCCCAATCAAAGACCTTGATGCCCTTGACGATCACCTCTATGTTATGGGAGAAAATGATTATCTGTATATTTTTTACGCGCCTCGCGGACAGGCGCGCCTCGTCAAATCTGTTGAACTGCAGAAACGCTGGTGGTTGCTAAGCCTGAAAGCCGGCAGTCCTGAAGTGATACAGATCCCACAGTGGACTTCAAACACTTTTCCCGGAGGTGTTTGGGACCCATTCTTGTCTCAACGCCGGTTTTTACAACTCCCCAGCAGCAAACAGGAAAAAGTCCGCGCATCGTCTAATTTTCTGGTAGTAGAGTGGCTGAGAGACCCAACCTACGATCTATTCATTTTCGATGCAAACAGAGATAATGATCATCAGGTCACGACAGCCATAGGCTACCATGACCTGGCGTGGCTGTTTCGCGAATATCTCACCACGATAGGGCAAAAGACCCTCACTCGCAGAACCCCTGCGCGTGCGTATGCAGTCGCAAACGGAAAGATGCAGGAAATCCTCCCAGAGCCATTATTGAGCGAGACGATGGAAGTTGAAGACAAACGATTAAAACTGGGACCTGTCACAGATTTTCAAATTTCCGGGGATCGACTTTATATAGTCACCGCAAACGGGTTCTTTTCTATTATCCGCTCTAATACAATAGAGTACATGAAAAATGCAGTAGAGCACATGAAAACGCACCGTCAATTTAGAGCCGCCTTACCGATGTTATCCGCTACACCGTTTCTGATAAGCCGCCCGATAAGTCTGGCGGTCAGTGAAGGTGAACATTATGCGTATGTGTTATCTCATCCGGAAGATTCACAAAGATGAAACCGAAACTCCGAACCCTTTTATAGAACGTCTACATAGATGCCTCGGCAAGAATATCGCGAATCGCAGCAAGGTTGAGAAGTATTGCGATTGTACGCTTGTGACAGTCCACCCCTCGCAACCCCGCTTTCGCAGAAAGATCGCCGATGCTTTTTGCTCGGTCCATACGGACCGGACTCAACCGGCTGTGCCGGTAAACCTGGGGAAAGC
This sequence comes from Candidatus Poribacteria bacterium, assembly GCA_965246985.1. Classification (GTDB taxonomy): domain Bacteria; phylum Poribacteria; class WGA-4E; order WGA-4E; family WGA-3G; genus WGA-3G. The sequence goes on from OZ251998.1 coordinate 6,617,521, forward strand.
CAGTGCTTTTCCCGCAAATACCCCGAGTTGATCACACTGTTGTATATCAACTCACCATTAACAATCCACCTATAGAATTTTATAGGTGATAAGGAGAATATGATGAAACATAAATTTTGGTTTTCCTATCTCGCTTTAGTTTTACTTTTATCGGGGCTGGCTTATGTCGCTATCTCCGATGATGCCGATGTACCATTGGCACTTTCTGACTCAGAAATGACCTTATTACAGGCAACTGGTGTGGATGAGAGGTGCAGGGACAATATGATTGGCTGCAATAATACCACTTGTGACCCCGCATTTTTCTTTGGAACAGCTAAGGAGAGAAGACTGTTAAGAAAGTGCATGTCGGCAACAAACTGGATCTGTAATTCGGCAGGTTTTTGGAATGACCAAGATAAGTGTGAGGTTACGTACTATGTAAACCACTGCCAAACAGAAATTGGTCCAGCTATGGAACATGCTCATAACTGCACCAGTAACTACCAACCGTAAAAGGTTCTAAATCTATGTAGACGGTGCCCTGTTCAGAAATTGCGCCAAGTCTATTTAAGTCCATACGGGATGTTTATGAGACTTTTGCGCTTTTTCTGAGCAGAGGGATACTGCAAAAAGGAAGAGTTCCAACCCTTCGAGTCGGTAACTTTGTCGCCACCGGTAACGGGCAATAGCGGGTTATCGCCTCAGCCCACAGAGGAGTTGCTGATGTTTTTAAAATCAAAATGGTTCTGGATATGCTCAATATTTCCCGTTTGTGCAGCGATATTCTTCGGCGTTGTGGCTCACCGAGCCAATCAACCGCGAGAAGTGATAAAGGTGTATAAAGTCGTAGAGTTCCCGCAACGCCGCACACCGCAGGAGCCAGCGTCCCCCTTAAGGGCCGACAGCGCGGGCGCGGAAACCGACACGCCTGTCAATATGAGGCGTGGAGATTTTTCACAGGACACCGAAACTGAGATCACAGACGCACTCACGCAGGCAGCCGACGAACCACCGCCCGCAGGTGTAGATGCCGCACAGGTCTCCAATCGAAACACAGAAGCAGAAGCAGATGCCGCCTTGGCTGCCGAACTCGCCTTCGCTGCCGAAAGACTTGTAGAACTCCGTATAGAAATCCCTCGAGCTCTTGAATCCCGCCGCGAAGTGCTGGACCTTATTGACGAACTCGTCTCAGATGCCACCTCATACGGGATAACCCCAGAACTTTCACAGATTGGAGATGAACTCAATAAGGAAAGAGATGAACTCCAAGATACTATCTTTGAGAAGTGTCATGAGTATATTATGTATACCTTTGGTGATATTTCTCCCTTTCAGCCAGGCGGTGAATTTTTTGAACTCATGCGCCAAAACGGAATAGGCATCGGGGCGGTAGAGAGATGATTCTAAAACGAGACCCTTTTCAATCAGGAGTTTAAAATGAAGAAAAGAGTATTCATATCACGATTTTTGCTCATGTTATTTGCTGCGGCGTTCCACATATCTGTTGCGGTGCCAGAGCCCGATCTTGACTTACAAACCCTCATCGCAGGTATTAAGCATTTTGATGCCGTGGTTATTTCAGGGAAGGGAGAGTTTGTCTTCGAGCAGAAGATGGGACCGAAGGTAGAAAAAAAGACTTACGTTCTCACATTTGATGGCACCACCTTTGAAGAGGCACAGATCCGAGTCGACTTTTCCAAAGACACTGACTTAACAGATATTTGCGATGGAGAAAGACACTGGAAAGTCATTGAGCGCAATTCGCCGCTCTTTCGTGTAGATATTTCACCCGCCGACTACCAACTTCTCAACAAAGCGAAACCGGAACTGCCTCACTCCGTGAAACAGAAATTTAAAGAGATAGGCATCAACTTCTCTGACGATTTTCGCATCGAAACCAAAGAGGAAAGCCCGTATTCCAAATGGATTGACAATGCATCGGGGGACAGTTACTACACTCACTCCACTGAAGAATACGTCTTGGTTTATACGCCTCGCATTGAGTATATGGTGGGTCCTGGATGTCGGATACGCGCACTTTTAGATCCGAGGTACTGGATGACGTACGGAAAGGCAACACCAACCAGTTACCTGATGACTCCTCTCTGGAGAGTCCTTGAAAAGTATGAAAGCGACATCCTGCAAACAGAAATGCTAAACGGTGAAGAGACATACCTCGTTAGTGTGAAGGAGCCAAGAGGACAACCTCTTAAGCTCTGGATATGCCCTGAAAAAGGGTTCCGTTTGGTGAAATTACAAACAATATTCGAGAATCCAATTGAATCCGATATGATCCCTTTCAAAAAAGGGATCCACTATGTTACGGAACGCATCCTTCACTATCGTGAATACCAACCGGGGATTTGGTTTCCTGAAAAAATTGTGCAAACTATTCACCCCTTGTTATCAGAGGACCCGAAAAACAGGGGTGACCTCGTCGGAAAAACCACACTTCAGCCTTCCGGCGCGTTTCAACTCAACCTTGATGTCTCCAATGAATTTCAATTAGACCTTCCCGACGAGACATCCATTTTTGATGATGAACTCGGCAAAATGCGTCCCTTTCGCGAACTGAAGGAAATTTCTCAGTGATAGAGAAGCCTCCCTTTCTGCGAACGTTACGATACACAGAATATCGGAGGGACACAGCAACCCACAGGACATACAATAGGAGAAGAAGGGATTTATCAAAATGAAGAATTTCAAAGACAATCTATACGCCAAGTGTTTACTTCTAACGTTAGCATTAATGTTTGGGCTAACCCTCGCCGTAACCGATGTGGCTTGGACGCAAGAAAAGGATGAGGCATTCTACGCGCGAATGTGCGGTCCCTTGAGCCTCTCAATTATTTGTGAAATGTTAGGGCAAGAGATAGCTCCCGAGACGATTGTCCAGCTGGCGGGCGCAATTGATGATTCGGGGGAAGTCAGGGCCACCGGCACCAGCATGAAAGAACTTGCAGATGTCGCACACAAACTCGGCTTCAAAGCCGTCGGTATGAAAATGAACCTACAAAATCTCGAAAAACTTGGCGTACCTGTTATCGCTCATACAACCCAAAATGGAAGAAACCACTTTTTGGTAGTTGAGCGCGTCATAAATGATAAATTCCGTCTCATTGAAGTGGATGGCTCCATTCAACTTCTGAGTAAAAATGAGTTTTCAAATATTTGGAATGGCATTGTTCTCGTCATTTCCAAACCACAATCGCCCCCCACGGCAGAAAAACCCGTTGTCCAGACCGACGAAGTGTTATTCGACTTCGGGTACGCACAACACCAGCAGACAATCACCCATATATTCAAAATCAAAAACGTAGGCAACCAGCCCCTCGATATTCTCGACGTAGACTCCTCCTGCTCATGCACTGCAGCCCTCCTGTCAGAAAAAACAATCTTACCGGGCGAAACGGCTAAAATTGAGGCGAAGTTTGAAACAGAATACCGCCGCGGCAGACAAACCTCCACCATAAAAGTGCGCACAAATGATAGCGACACCCCTATAATTCATTTCACCCTCACCGGTGTCGTTGCCGGACTTGCCCGGGTCGTTCCCAACAACCTCCATCTCAAATACATATCCAACCAAGAAGACATCCACAAAACGATTGAAATCTACGACCCAGGGGATGGTAGATTAAAAGTGAAAAGTGTCAAGTCAAGTTCTCCATACATTAAAACACGGTTTCAGCATATCTATGAAGGTGGACTCGTAGTGAAAATATTTGTGACTATAAAGTCAGGTCTCCCTTTCGGTGAGTTGGAAGAAAAGTTGACAATCTTGACAGAAGGATACCTTTACCCACACGTGGAGGTCCTCGTCAAAGGACAGGTGGTCGGTGCCATTCGCCTTGTGCCCGACCAATTTTTCATGGGATTTGTCAAAAAAGGCGAAGTTGCTCGCCGTGTCGCGCGTTTACGGAAAAAAGGACCCGCCGATTTGAAAATTCAGAAAATTGAAAGCAGCCATCCCAATGTCACGGCAGATTTTAAAGCCATCAAACCAGGGGCGGAATATGAGATAAAGGTGACTTTTACCGCCCCCGCATCCGAAACGGGGAAGTTGGAAGCACTCATCAAAATCCACACCCATGACAGCCATCAACCCTTGTTTGAAGTCCCGTTTTATGCAATCGTCAAATAAGCGTGAACGCCTCTTTTCCGCCACATTGTTGTTCCTGATGATTGCCTTCGGTATCTTCCTCCGTGTACAAAACCGAGACGCATTAGAAGAGCCATATTTGTTCGGGACAGATTCATACAGATACTTTCGGCAAACCCGCCAGATTGTCGAATCCGGGGATCTACCGCATATAGATACGATGCGAAATTCGCCCGACGGTATTGATAATACGACGGTGACACCGCTGTTCCCTTATGTATTAGCGAACACTTTCGGAGCAGTGCATACATTTTTCCCCAGTTTGACATTATATCAATTCGCCATCTTTTCTTCCATTTTCTTTATATCTGTCGCCGCCTTGATCTTATACATTAGTAAAACCCACAATTAACTTTACATTGGCGAGGTTAGGAAACCTCGCCAGCGAGCGAGTGTATTCGCGGAATTGTTGCTCTTTAAAGTGTAAACATATTTTCGGGTTTTACTAATGTTTACAAAGAGACTTTTCGGGGAAATCGCAGCTTTATTTGCTACTCTGGTCTTTGTTTCGACCCCCCGGCTGATTTTTGTATCTTTCGCGGGGTATGTAGATACCGATGCAACAAACATCTTATTCTTTTTAGGCGGTCTCTCTCTCTTTTATGAATGTTGTCAAGCGCAGCGGATGTGGAAACGTTTTGTCTATACGCTCCTCTCGGGAATCACAATAAGTTTTCTCGGCTTAATATGGAAAGGAGTCGGGTTCGCTATAACGGTTGTTGTCTTTTTTAATTTTCTACAACTCTGCACAAAAGGCTATGATAAAACCGGGTTCGCACAGTACGCAATCTGGGTTTTCCCCATTTTAGTAGGGTTACTCGGACTTACAAAAATATATCGATCGCAGCTATTCTCACCCCATGTTCTCCTGGCCATCGGTGTTCCAATTGGGTTCGGGATATTCGCAGCTCTTTTCATCGGTATACAATCACGAAACGTCCAAAAATTTTGTTCGCCTTTACTTAACAAAGTTCCCTTAGGGTTAGGGATGAGTGTTCTTTTTCTTTGCCTGGGATGTATTATTTTAACGCTTATACGTGGAAATTTAAATTGGATATTGACCTTAATTGATGCCATCTTTTACCCTTTCGGTAAGAATGGTGTCATGGAATTTGTGAACGAACTTCGCCCCACAACATTCAACAGGTGGCGGGAAGCATACGGGCTACTCCTGCTCTTCGCTATTCCGGGGTTGTGTCTCCTCACTTATACCCGCGCCCCGAGAAAACGAAGAGCTTTTTTACTTCACTGTTTGATAATAGGGATAGCCCTCGTAGGCATCGCTGTTAGCCGATTTGTCCCCTTGCTCACATTGTCCACCCCTTGGTTCACAGATAGTGTTATTTTCGCCATTGCAGTTATGCTGATAATTGCCAATACACTCTACCAATGCTGCTTGCCAACACATCAGGCGGCTACAGAGATCATAACTGAAAATCACACCCTCCTCATATCTGCCTGGTTCATTCCGAGCTATATGCTGGCATGTTCCGCCCAACGTTTTCATCTATTTCTCGCACCTTTGGTTGCCATGCTTTCAGGCTACGTGTTGAACAGGCTTTTCAAAAAGTATATGCCTCAATCAGAAAACAACTGGCATCCGCTCGTTTTTTTAGGTGTGTTGTTAGCCTGGCAAGTGCTGATTTGTGGGAAAGACATCCTTACATTTCTTCTGTCGCTACTCTCTTTTTTACATCTATCGTTAAGTTTACCTGAGCGCCTTCAACTCCTAATTACCCTATTCGTGACAGCAATATTCTTTGGCTTTATCCTTCAGAACCTTCTTTATAGAAAACAGACACAGTATAGTTTTAAAAAGGCGTGTACTTTAATCATTGTATGTTTGATTGCCTGGCTGTCCATCATAGGAATTTACCGCTTAGGTCCCACCCAAACAGGGTTTATGGGAACGCTAACGGCAGAACCGCTTCCAGATAGTGGAACGCGTGATGCCCTCAATGGGTTAAAAACACATACCTCACCTAATGCGGTTATAGCGGCTAATTGGAACTTAGGAAGTATGACAAATGAAATAGGAAGGAGAACGACGATTGTTGATGAAGAACAGAATTTGGCGAAAATCAGCGCAATGTCGAAAGCCGTATTTTGCGGGGAAAATGAGGATGCGGCTTTACAGTTTTTGAAAGAACATAGAGCGACTCATATTTTATTACATCCAATGGATATTTTTCAACTAAACTTTCATTTTTTCGCAGCGACAGGACTCGACGGAACTATTGAACAAGTCCATCCGGTCGTTCCCCTTTCACTCTCTGATAAGTCTGATCAAAAACTTGAATATTTCGTTGACTATCCACTATCAATTAAGATAAACACTGAAACTCATCAGGAGACAATGAAGAAGGTGATTATTCCTTTTTTATGGGAAATGAAGGTTTTACGATTAGTAGTCCGCCCTCCATCACCATTCATGAAGGTAATTCCGTAAAGACTCTTTCAGTTAAAGAATTAATCATAGCAGATGGGCAATGGTACTTCCCGGAGGGAAAAATCAGCGGGTGTGTCTGGAAACCCAGTGAAATCGTTCAGGATAGACCTCTTGAATTTATGGACCCGATGGCACTCTATATTTCTCCTGGGGCGAGAGAATCCTTGGCGGTCAAGTTGTTTTTGGGCGAACACAGCGATCATTTTAAGTTGGTTTATAAATCTTCCTCAACCTATGGACCTATTCCAGTAAAAATTTGGGAGATTCACTATGAAGAGTGATCAAATGGTAAAAAATGAAAACATCCTCGTTTCTGTTGTCATGCCTTGTCTCAATGAAGAAGAGACACTCGGCACTTGCATTCAGAAGGCACAGAACACCCTGAAAGATATCGACATTCAGGGTGAAGTAGTTGTTGCGGACAATGGATCCACTGATGCCTCTGTCGAGATTGCTGAACGTCTCGGTGCGCGCGTTGTCCATCAACCCTTGCGTGGTTACGGTGCTGCCTATCTTGCTGGAATTTCCGCCGCAGAAGGAGAATACATTGTCATAGGCGATTCTGATGATACCTACGATTTCACAGACTTGGAGAGATTCATTACGCCTTTACGCGACGGCTGTGATTTCGTCATAGGCAACAGGTTAAAAGGCGAGATTCTTCCGGGGGCGATGCCTGCACTCCACCGGTACCTCGGAAACCCCGTTCTGACAGGAATCCTGAATGTGTTGTTTCGATCCGGTATTTCGGATGCACACTGTGGAATGCGGTCTTTCACACGCGAAGCTTATCAACAGATGGAACTCCAGGCAACGGGGATGGAATTTGCCTCAGAGATGGTTATCAATGCAACAAAAACTGATCTGAAAATCAAAGAGATACCGATAACCTACTATCCTCGCAAAGGGGAATCCAAACTTAATTCCTTTCGTGATGGTTGGCGGCATTTGCGTTTCATGCTGCTGCTATCACCGACCTATCTATTTCTGATCCCCGGTATTCTACTTTTCCTGCTGGGCTTAATTGGAACAGTTGCACTCCTCCCGGGTCCTTTACAAATAGGCAATCGCGCCTACGATATTCATGTGATGGTTTTGGCATGTCTTTTGTGCCTGCTCGGTTATCAAGTACTCTTGTTAGGACACTCTGCTCGAACGTTGAGCGTCACTCGCGGTTTTTCCAGTAGCGACCCACTTACCCAATTCGTATATCGCCATTTTACCCTTGAAAAGGGATTACTTCTTGGGTGTGTGATATTTGCCGTGGGATTCCTGATTGACGGTTGGATTGCGTACGGTTGGGTGAAAAGTGGCTTTGGTGAATTGCAGAAGGTGAGACCAGCACTTTTTGCACTGCTCTTGATGATATTGGGAACGCAGACGATTTTCTCTGCTTTCTTCGTAAGTATGCTTGGAATTCCTACCCAAAAAACGCTGGTTATGAAAACTCTAAAGAACCATAAGACTCGGGACAGGTGATAAAGAACAGAGGTGTGACATCGCATCGATACCTCTATCAATTTTAACGAATCCGTATAGCAATACTTTCGCCGGTTATCCAGGTCTGATTTGAGGTATAGTGTTGGGTAAATATCCTTTTAGGGTTTAGTTTTGTTCACCAATTTAGGATATTTACCCTATTTAGTCAACTTTTTTTCGCGAAGGTATTAATTAAAAATAGGCATGTATGCCGCTTCCTACGTACACGCCGGCGAGCCTCTTAGATTGAAAGTCGGTGTTTTCCCTGCTGAACCCTTGCCCGACTTCTACGTTCAAGCCGAGAGGGATCCCTCCAAGTGAAAATACAAGTTCACCGCCAAAAGCAAGTCCACCGCCTAACCTTGTGGTAAGAAGATCTCGCTCTTTTTGATACTGCCATGCACCTTCTAAGGTGAAATAGAGTCGGGATATGTTCCACCTGCTTTGATGCTCGAAGATCGCATACGAGATACCAGCCCCTAACATGTGGTCGCTATCTTGATCGCTGAGGATAAAACGTCCAACGGTTTGAAGATATATAGGTGCCAGTCCGGTATAGCGAAAACTAATTCCACCAAATGTCGGAGTTGCGCCTTGGAGTCCGATACCGAAACTTTTGGTAAGATCAGTACCTTGTGCCTGAACTGAGAAACTAAGGGTTAGCCCTACAAAAATACAGATTAGACAAAAAATTGTACGTGTCATTGCTTTTCTCCTTTTTGTTTATGGGGCGATTAGCAGTGTCACCCGATTTGATTCAGTGGTAGATGGATGATACATGAGGATGTCCTGCTTGTCGTCCTTGTTGAGATCGACCAGCCAGGTATGTTTTTCATCGTTGGGCATGGTTACCGCTACCTTTCGTGGCTTTCGGGCGAATAATTCTGGTCCCGATACGCCCATAAAGATGCGCAGCTCTTTCGGTCCCTGCTGCACCAATAAATCCGAACGTCTATCGCCATTCACATCCGCGATTAGCACAGATGAGAAAGTAGTTCTCCCGTTCGTTTTGTCGGCAGGGTAGGATTTGATTTTGCCGGTGACGTTCGGGTTGTTAGGATAGATGTCCCCTTCCATGCGGTAGCACTCAAGATCTAACGACACAGAACCCGTCAGAACCGCGCCGATAATCATGCCGATAGCCTTGAAAATACGGGGTTTGATAGTAGTAAACATCATGTCGATTTTCTCGTCCCCGTTGAAATCGGATTGCGTCATTCCGAACGGGATGCCGTCCACCTGAAGCGCAGCACCCACATCCCGCGTGAATAGAATTCCGCCATCAGGTACCGGCGCGCCGAAATGTACTTCATAGGCAGAGTGCATGCGCCACAGGCTCCCACCTTTCAGCGAGAAGACCCCAAGATCGGCGATACCGTCTCCGTTCATATCCTTTAAAGCGTGCAGCACTTTTCCCGTCAGGGCTCCGGGGGGTTGGTGGTCTTTACGTCGACGACGAACCCCGTGGGGCGCAGCAAGCGAAGCAAGATCATCGGTGTCAAATACCACATCGGTCGTGAAGGTTGTGGCTACCGAGGCAAATAGACCATGCTTGTCCTGCTGATGAACCACGAAATGGTCTCCGTTCCAGAACACCAAGTCGACGCGACCATCTCGGTTGTAGTCCATCTCGTGGATACGGCTCTGATTCCAAGGGGCGTATTGATATTCGTCGCCTCTATCATAGATTCTATCCACCTCGGTAGGAGAACCAAGCTTCACTGGATCAGCGAACACGCCATCCGTTGTCTGAATGAACACCCAAAAGCCATCAGTGTCTGGCATTACCAGATCGTCGCGGGCATCGCCATTCACGTCGCGGGTGATGTCTACATGCGGGATATTACCGTCTAGAGGCACAATCATGGAAGTTACCGTTACTAACGTGTGTTCTGTTCCCGATTCGGGATCAAACCAGTTCAGGCGACCATGTTTGTATGTAATCAATCGGTCGCGTCCACCAATGTTTACCACATCAACGAACAACACTTCAGGACGCAGCATTGTGTTGAGTCTTAGTGTCCAAGTATTGTTGCCGAACGCGTAGATATGCAAATGCTGGTTGTCATTTTCGTCAATATTCACGACAGCAAGTTCCGCGAGGTTGCCACCGAGCAGAAATCCGGTCAAAACAGTTTGGTGTTTGGCAATGCCGGTTTTGACTTCGTACTGCTCGAAGGTGAATTCCGTAGACGCGGGCATCATTGTCGGAGCAATCACTTCGTTAGATCGACCCGAACAACTCGACAGAAATACGCCAAAAACGAGTATGGAGAACAGGCACCGTCGATAATGTCTTGTGCACTCAGCTGTGGAAAGAAGGCGTTTGTGGAACGGGTTTCGCTTTTTCATTTTTATTCTCCTTTCGAGTTTTTCATATATTAACATCGTTCACTTATAGGCAAAATATAACTGATGGATTTATCGGGCAATCAGTATCGTCAACCGATGCAGTTCGGTACCCGGAGGCAGTTTTGGGGCCCCGTGAGCATCTCGTAGAGTGAAGGGGTGATGCATGAGGAGATCCTGCACCCCGTCCTTATTAAGGTCCACCAGCCAGATGTGTTCCTCGTCGTTGGGGACAGCGATCGCCACCTCCTGATGCCGCCGAGCAAACATTTCCGACCCCGGCACGCTGGCGAGAACTGCCATGATCCGAGGGTGCCCCCCGATGAGCAGGTCTGAGCGGCCGTCGCCAGTCACATCACCGATGCGCAAAGTCGTGTTGAACGCGCGCGGATAACTCTTTTGGGTGTTCCGGCGTTCGTGCGTTGCCCCTTGAAGCACGATGTCCAGCGGCACCCACCCCGGCTCGCGATGGCTGGGCACTCCGTCCAACGCAATTCTGCGGGTCGTATTGGGTGTGTCGGGGTAGCGGCCTTCTTCCATTTGGTAGAACTCGATATCCAGCCAGATGTCGTCACCCATGAACCCTTTAATGCTTTTCCAAGGGCTGCCCTTGAGGAACTCGATATCGATGGTCGTGATCATCAGCTCGACCTGGCCATCGCTATTGAAGTCGTGCCTGTCCAGCCCGAGCTGGATTTTTTTGTCTGACTGGAACGCGATGTCAGCACCCCGTGAGAATACGATGCCGCCATCGGGTGTTGGCGCGCCGAAATGCACCTGGTAACTGGAATGCTTGCTGGAGATGTCCTTGCCCGAAAGTTTGAAAACCACCATGTCAGCGACACCGTCGCCGTTCAGGTCAGTCAACGAGTGCAGCACCTTCCCTGTCATGTCCCCAGTGGTAAGTAAGGAGAGTCGATCCGAGTCGAATGCCACATCAGTCTTGAATGTTGTGGCTACCGAGGCAAATAGCCCATGCTCGTCTTGGAGATGAACCTCAAAGTGATCTTCGTTCCAGAACACAAGGTCGGTGCGACCATCTCTGTCGTAGTCAATCTCGTGGACACGGCTCTGAGACCAAGGGGCGTATCGATATCCGTCAGCACCGCGGATCCTCTCCATCTCGGTGGAGGGGCCGATCTTCACTTTCTCGGCGAACGTGCCGTCACTCATTTGGATGAACACCCAGAAGCCATCGGAGTCTGGCACTATTAGGTCGTCGCGGTCGTCGGCGTTCACGTCCAGAGTAATATCTACGTGGGGGATTTCGCCGCTGCGAGGCGGCTTGAAGTCGGAAGTAACCGACACCAGTGGGCGTTCCGTCGCCGATTGGGGATCAAACCAGTTTAGGTTACCGCGTTCATACGTAATTAATCGGTCGCGTCCACCGATGTTGGCTACGTCTACGAACAACACTTCCGGCCGTAGCGTGGCGTCGAGTTTCGGTGCCCAGGTGCCGTCGCCGAACGCGTAGATACGTAAGTGCCGGTTGTCATTTTCGTCAATGTGCACCACGGCAAGTTCTGCGATAGTACCACCGAGAAGAAATCCCGTCAAAACGGTCTGACGTTTCGCAGAGCCAGTGATGACCTCGTATTGATCGAAAGTGAATTCCTCGGCGGCAGGTGTCATCTGCTCGACCTCTTCACCGAACAGGCTTGAGCATCCTGATAGGAATACACCAAAAACCAGTATGGAGAATAGGATTCGTCGGGAATGCCTTGTGCACTCAGCTGCGGAAAGAAAGCGTTTGTGGAATGGATTTCGCTTTTTCATTTTATTTCCTTTCGGGATTTTTGTATGTTAACATAGATAAATAAATTAACAGTGTTAAGTTATAGACGAAAAAATATATTTGGCTTTCGCCAAATAGTTTCAAATCTATGCCTTCAAACCTTCGATCGTCGTGTGAATTACCGTGTCAATCAATGTGTCTTTCTCAGTCCACGGGAAATCAGGGAAATCAATCAGGAGCAATGTGACACCGTGAACCGCTGACCACAGCACCTGACCGGTGGTCTCGACATCCGCTTGACGGAATATCTCCTGTTGAATGCATTCAGAGACCATTTCACGCAAGTAATTAAACACCTTTTCGCCAACCGATCCTTCTTGAAGACCTAACCCTTTCTGAAACTGCGGACGGATAACAAACGTGAGTTTGTAATCTTGCGGATATTTTAGACCGAACTCGACGTATGCTTTCCCACTTTTTCTCAAGGTCTCGACGGGGTCGGTGTTATCTCTTTTTAACTGCTCAAGTGTGTTCAACAGGTTCAGGAGTGTTTCCTTGCAAACGGAATCTAAAAGATCTGCCTTGTCTTTGAAATAAAGGTAGATTGTTGTTGGGGAGTATTCGATCTTGCTGGCAATCTTTCGCATGGAGATGTTCTCATAACCCTCATTGACAAACAACTCCCGCGCCGCAAAAAGAATTTGCTGCCGTAATTGTTCTTTTTCCCTTGCTCTCCGTTCTTTAACACCCATTACTTCACCTTTGGTTTACATAGAAATCTAACTTAACAGTGTTAATATTATATCATGTGTTTTTATTTTTGTCAAATTTTTTTTCATTAGTGCTTCATCGACTTTGAATTTTAGGGCACGTTAAGGCGGAATCCGCTGGTTTTGGCAGCATTCAGAAAATCCGATCAACCAACTCTGATGGATGATCCAATACTGGATAGCCTGCCGCTCGACGCATCACAATATCCTCTCCAAGCAAGTCAGTATGCTGACGGAGGAACCACGCGGCGCAAAACGGCAACATCCCAACCTGAGCTGCACCTCGAAGTTCGTCACTATTGCCGTCGCCTATGAATATGCAGTCTGAAGGGGCAACGCCCAAATTCTGACATGCGTGTTGATAGATGTGAGGGTCGGGTTTGACCATTCCGACCGCATGGGAAAATACTGTTACGTCAAAAAAGCGTACCAAGGGACTATTTGCCCAATCCAAGACTTCAGATCCGTCGGTATTACTGATGAGACCGAGCCTAATACCTGAAGTGGTGATTTCATTGATCATATTGAGGATTTCGGGTTCTACATGACGCAGATGCCCGGCAAAAGCGGAATGGCGACGCTCAGCGAGTGTCTTAATAGTGTTTTCAGAAGATTTACCTCCAAGCTTCCGAACGATATAACGTAGAGACGCTGCATAGTCTAATTGTCCCGTACATCGTGCCGGTCGATGATTCACATATTCCCGCTGAAAGTCCTCTACAGACAACTGTAAGGTCTGCGCGACTTCGGTGGTTGAAGGGTGGCCCGCGTCGAACTCTGAGACAAGTGTTTCAAATAAATCGAAGATGACTATCTTTACAGCCATTTCTAAACTCCTATGTTAATGCTTATTAATGCTGGTTATATGGAATTCCGTTCAATAAAAAGTCCACTAAGTGCACTTTTTGGATGAGAATACTATTGAAACACAGGGTAAAGAGGCATTTCGCGGACTTCAAGTGGCCAGATTGTGCTGAATTTATCTTGGATTTTTCTCGCTGTGGCACCGAGTGCTTTCAGATAATCGTGTTCCTCTGTCAACTGTGCCAATATACCTAAACGGTAGAAAACACGTCTGCGGACGGCGGGTAGCCCCCAGTGATTATAGTTCGGATCAGTCCTTAAGGCTTCATAATCGCCAGCGGGTCGATCATTCAAGGCATTGCTAAACACGGTTTTCGGCGGTTCAAAAAATCTGTATATACAACGAATTGTCTCATAAACGCACGCCTCTATGACACGCTGATAAAACCACTGTTCATCTTGTGCTTCGGGGCAAGTTGTTGCGAGTGCTGTGCGATATGTATTTTCCATTTCTTGCATTATATCGTCAGGAAACCGTGAAACTTCCGCCCATATATCGAGATGAACACGAATCTGGAACCCGTCAACAAGGACATGTTGGAAATGTCCAAACTCATAATCGAAAACATAGACTTTCGATTTGGAGGTAGACTGATAGACATTTACGGGGTAAAGGTCGCCGTGGGTTAAACTGTGAAAACGATTGGAAGGGGCAAGGAAGTCTGCCAGTGCTTTTAACTCAGAAAAGGATTCTTGATAGGGTATCACACCTGCGGCATCGCATATCTCGGTCAACTTTTCAGCATAAACACTATGGAAATCTTTACTTTTTTCCTCAATGGGGACAATTGAATTCCGAATTTTAAGAAATTCTTCTGCCTTGCCAATTGAGAGGGCATCAATTTTTCCAAGAACCTTGGCAGATTCAATCAGAACTTTTTTCGCGGTTTGGTTATCATCAGATAATAATATTGCCCTCAAATTCTGACCATCCCCCATATCTTCCATCACGACGAGAGGGACGTTATTTTTTCCCGTATATCCGCCACCATAAAAGCGGGGTGTGGAACAATTTTCGTCCGTCTGGTCACTTAGGAATTGCAGGCACGCCCATTCGATACGGATTCTCCGTGCCCGTTTTCGTTTGACGAAGACACTTGCGGGTATACCATCGGGACCTGAAAGAACTCTGAAACGATATAAACATTCAGGGTGAATATTCTCATGTTTGTCAAGTCGTACTTCACCACCGTATTTATTGGACAGTATCATCTGAACTGCAGAGGGCAGATTTTTGAAAGATGTGTTGTGAATAGTTACCATAATAGTCGTACAAAGAAATTTAGAATAGTGAATATGTGAGTTATTCGAAGATTTTGCATTTCAAAACCCGTAACCTGTCTATATTGTAGTTGATTATCGCGTGTAAAACAATTAGAATTACGTCTGAATGTTCCTTTGCCATTTCCTTGTTTTTTTTAGTCAAATTTGTTAAAATGAATTTGTAACAGTTACTAAAGTTTGGACAATTTTTTCAAACTTTAGTAGATTAGGTTTTATAGAAATACCTCAGTTGCATCTACATTCTGGACACCTGTCGCCTCGCTGGGGCTATAGAGGGCTGTTATACCGTGTTTCTATAAACATTCCGCCCCGCTGGGGCTGTTCTTTGCTACTCCGCTGTTCTTTTTCTGTGAGTTACGACCTTGTGAAAACCCGCAGAAAAATCAGGAAATACTTGAAAACTCAACATCAACAGAAATAAATTGTCCAAACTTTAGTAGAAAAACACATGGACATTTTTCTGCTTTTAACTTATAATTAAAAAGTTTATTAGTCATGCAGGGCTATTTAGTTTTCGGTTCCGCTTTCGATTTTAGTTTACGAATGTTAACGTTTTTACGAGATATAGCGTGAAAATCAAGTCCTATCTCGTAAAAAGTATCCACACTTATGAAGTAAATATGTACAACTAAATGACCCTGATTAGTCATGTAGAGGTTATAGATATATATAACATATTTTAATGTTTTTGGTGTCATTATGATGAAATGTTGAAGTGCCAACGTTTATTTAGACCACAATTTAGCAAAGTTAAGCCAAGTTTTGCTGCTCGAATTCCATAGGTGTCAAATACCCTAACGCCGAATGTGGGCGTTTCTGATGATACACCTGTGTGATAAAATGCCCAATGCGGACTCTCGCTTCGTGAATGTCCTCATAGTCATTTAGATAAACTTCTTCCTCCTTGAGCGTGCGGATGAGTCTCTCAGCATACCCGTTCTCCCAAGGACAGCCGCGACGGGCTACCGAAATCTCAACGTCATGCTGCGCCAGCGTTGAGAGATAGACATTTGAAAGATACTGAACGCCTTGATCAGAGTGATGAATCTCTGGGACACTCCGGCGTAATGCTTGCTCTAACGGTCTCAAGGTCAGCGGTTGAGTCAGGTGTTGACTCACCTGCCACCCTCTGATCCTGCGCGTGAAGACATCCATGAGCAGACTCACATAGACGAAGTGCGCCTTGAGTCGGACGTAGGTAATATCGCCTACCCAGACTTGATCGCATCGACAGACCTCAAGGTCTTTAAGGCGATTGACCCACGGGTGCGTCCTCTCAATGGAGGTCGTCGTTTGACAGATACGTTTGACGGACACCGAGAGGTTCGCAGCTTTCATCAAGCGGGCAACGCGTCGATACCCAACGTCGTATCCCATCCGCAGTAGCAACTTTGTGATACGCCGATACCCATACGTCGGATATTGCGCAGCTAACCGCTCTATTTCCTCTCGTAGGACTTCTTCAGACGCGTCGATTTTCGGTTGATAATAGAGCGTGCTCTTGTTAAAACCGAGCACCTCAGAAATCTGTCGCACTGAAAAATCCGTCCGCAACGTCTCAACGATATGTCGTTGTTTAGACGGAGTCAACTCAACAATGTCGATGCTTTTTTTTGGATTTCCAACGCCAGCGTCAACCGTCCAACGAGCTGTTCGAGTTGTGCTATGCGCTCGGTCGTCTCGTTAGAGTGTTTATCCGTTGAGGCAAACACAGAGGCTACATTTTCAACAACTTGCTGCTTCCACTTGGAGAGTTGGTCTTCGCTGAGGTTGTGTCTGCGACACAACTCCGCTTGTGAACTTTCACCGCGGAGTGCCTCCAAAACGACCTCCGCTTTAAACTCGGGGGTGAATCTTCTTCGTTTGCGTTTCGCCATCGGATTCTCCTTTCAGTGAGATTGTATTATATCACAATCTTGGTTTAGAGAGTGGTCTAAATTTCCGATGGCAGTACATGTTTATATCTTCTGAAAACTGAATCTACTGTGTATATTAGACATTATCATGATTTAATCGACCAGTATAGGATAAGCCCAAGGTCTGAAGTTTAGTCTAAAGTTGTGTAAGCCACAGCAAGTTTGCATGACTAAATCAGCGAATCCTTTTCTGTAGTTGCGCAACTTATCTTTGACGATGCGGTATCTCTTGATGCCAGAAATGGCGTGTTCAACACGTACACGTATCGCCGAAATCTCGCGATTCATCGCTTTCTCTTCAGCCGTCAACTCGCCACCTTTTGGTTTCTTTTTGGGTCAGGGCTATTTAGTTTTCGGTTCCGCTTTCGATTTTAGTTTACGAATGTTAACGTTTTTACGAGATATAGCGTGAAAATCAAGTCCTATCTCGTAAAAAGTATCCACACTTATGAAGTAAATATGTACAACTAAATGACCCTGCTTTTTGGGTTGAATGATCTTGACTTGCGGACAGGTAAACCCTTGAAACCCCGTGTCTTGATACAAAATGCTACCCGGTGGCGGAGAATAACCTGTTATGTCGGCGATATGCTTGTCATGGATGCGGCCTTCATACGACGGTGTAAGAAACACGACCTGGCTATCGGCATTCATCATCAAGTTGTTTTTCAGGGTATGTTGCTTCTTTTTACCACTATAATGGGCCTTTTGAGTTTCTCGGTCTTTTGGACGCTGAATCGGACGCTCTGTGCTATCATGAAAAAAAAATGTTTGACGCTTTTGCATGCGTTGAGGGGGCCACAGACGCATCCACTCTTGAGGCGGATGCCTCCCGCGAGGGGAGTTCGCCAAGGGCTGCCAAAGCAGCATTGACCATCGGCAAAAGTAGATGAATCCATTTGTTCACAACAGGTTGAGCGATACCCAATAACTCACTGAGGACCTCTCGCGTCATCGCTTGGCGTAGGTAAATCAAAATAAAGAGCAGCTTATCTTCAAGACTCGGAAAACAACTATTTTCGTAAGTCGTATACTTACGTTGGTTTCTCGGTTTACCTTCAAGCGTATGTGTTTCAACGTATGCGAGAAACCGATGAGAAAAATACCGTAAGAGTGCTGCGAACTCTTCAAGTGTATAACCCGTCAGAGACAGAAACTTTTTCGGTTCATCCTTGAGATTTTCATAACGCGTCATGAGTTGGTCTCCTATATGATATTTCTTACCAGTTTATCATACGCCAACTAAAACTTACAAATAAATTGTTATAATGTCTATTAATTACTAAAGTTTGAACAATTGCAAATTGTCCAAACTTTAGTAACAGTTACAGAATATAAAAGAAGGACTTTACATTTTGACATTAAATACAAGGTTTAGATTAGAGTATTGCGATACATTACATTGGAGGAAAAGAAAATGAAAATTAGAAGTCAAAGTGGAACCATGGTATTTTGGTTAAGTATCATCGTTTTCACTGTATCGGTCACTGGAATTAGTCATTCTGCTGTGATTGACAAGGCGACTGTTGAGGTAGCCTATCTCTTCGACGAAGGGAAAGGTAACGTTGCCAAAGATATTTCTGGGAATGGTCGGAACGGCGACATATCTGGAGCAAAGCACGTCAAAGGTGTAATTGGAGACGGTTTAGAATACGATGGGGTTGATGACAACCTCATTGTCACAGGCTATAACGGTATAGGGGGGACAGATCCGCGAACAACTGTTTTCTGGTTTAAAACTACAACAGTCCGCGACCATTCCTGGGTTAAATGGGGAGTGAATACTGTGGGACAAAAATACTACATCCGCGCACACGTCCGCGGAAATGAATGCAACTTACGGGTGGAAGTCAACAGCGGCAACAATTTCGGCACAGACAACGTCTGCGATGGTGAATGGCATCATTGTGCAGTGGTTTTCCCGGAAGGATCAGATGCGGTGAAAGACCACGATCTATATGTAGACGGTAAACTTCAGGAAAAAGAGGGAACCGAATTCGAGATGGACACCAACATTGATACCCAAGCGGTTAATATCGGAGCAAGATTGGCTAATCACACCTTTATGCTCGGTACATTGGATGAAGTTGCTATTTTCAATGTGGATCTAAGCGAAGATCAGATTAAGGCAATCATGGATAACGGATTGCAATCGGCACTTGGTGTAGACCCGCAAGGGAAATTAGCCACAAGTTGGGCGATGATTAAGACGTATTAACTGTCTTATGTAGGAGCGACCTCCCGGTCGCGATGCTGATTAGTCCCACAAATCAAGCCCCAACAGTTTTCGTCCCAAAGGTGTCAGTTCTGCGGGTCCATAGTTTTTTGCTTCCCAACCGCGTGGGTCTCCCGGATAGGGACCTCTGCCCAATGCTCTCCGCTCTCGCCACAGTGTGATGCGTTCTTGTCGCCGTTCTTCATTCATCGGATCTGGAGCAGGGTGGAAGTTCATGTATTGCGCCAATCGTGGCTTATCGAAGGTATTGCGTCCGTTACCGTGCGGAAGTGCAACATGCCAAATCAGCAACGAGCCTGCCTTTGCAGGCACCTGAATGAAGCGTTCTGGCGAAAGTTCTGGCACCCACGGGTTTTCTTCGTCAATCAGCGACTTATGCGCGCCGGGCCAACAGACGAAAGACCCCTGATTGTCAGCCGTATCTGTCAGAAACAGGACCCCTTGTGTGTGGAACCTAACCGGTAATTTCGTGGTGTCCGCATCCCAGTGGTACATACCTTTATGATCCCATTCAGGATAGTCAGGGTGTTTAGGCGGTTTCATGTTGACACGATCAGGATGCACCCAAATCCGATGCGTGCCATATACTTCGGTATAGATCTGATAAATCGGTGGATGCTGATAGACGTTCCACATCGCTTGGTGTTGGTACATCTCCACCATACCTGCGCCGGGTTTATGAGGCGCGCGGTACCAGTCATTTGGATCCGAAGGGTCCATCTCTAAGAATGCGAATATCGCATCGACGACTGCATCGCAAAGTTCAGTCGGAACAGCATTCTCGATGACCATGTATCCGTATTCATCAAAATGATCACGATGTACTTGTGTTAATATTCCCATCTCAATTTCCTTTAGTGTTAGCGTTTGTTCAAAGTTTGAGCAGGTCTCTATTGTAGGGTGGCACGCGCCGCCTGATACAAGCGAAATAAATTTTCATGCGTTTCTTGAGCGAGTATCTGTGGGTGCCATACTAATTCAGCCACCAAGTCACTGATAACAAACCCCGATGCCATATCTACACCGCGCAGCGTACTGATGGCAAATAAAGCAGCGGCTTCCATATCAACCGTGACAATCCCCTCCTGTTGATAATGCTGAATTTCTCCAACCGTTTCACGGAAGAAGGCATCAGTTGTCCACGTTGGTCCTTGCGTGTAAGGGATGCCATCGCGCGCAAGGGTTCGCACAAGTGCATCTGTCAGGTTTTCAGACGGCAGTGCCGGTGTCGAAGGATCTTCCAAGTAGTGGTAGGAAACCCCTTCATCACGAATGGCACCGGTACAAACGACGACATCACCAATACAAGCAGTTTTTTGTAATCCACCGGCAATCCCTACGTTGATAAATCGCTTAACACCGAGTTCTATCAGAATTTCAAGAACCATTGAGACACCCGGGGCACCAATGCCATTATTGCCGTTGACTGCCACGCGATTATTGGTTTCAGTCAGTAGGTAGAATCCGCCACCTACCCCTTGAATCTGCTCAACGCTTTCAATGCTGGTAATGCGATCAAGAAGATTCCCTTCATAACAAAAAATCACACTATCGGGAATCGGAAAGTCGGAAATGAAGCCTTGTTGGCGGAAATACGCGACATGCTGCTGTGGCGTGACTATCGGACGAGATTTATGTTTGTCAGGGAAATTCGGTATTGGCATAGTTACGTTGAACATTGTCGGTCTTGTTCTTGTCTGAATCAGGGTTTACAGGATTAGAACCGCTTCTTGATTAACAGTATTCCCGACAGAATTACCAAATTATCTTTGCACGGTTATACCTTCTTGTAGTTTTTGTAGAGCAACACGAGAAGCGCATCGACTGTCAATGGTTCGCTATTTTTATCGCGAATAGAAATCTCGTTGTCGTCTATTGCTTTGCGTAATGGCTTCTGAAGTTTCTCATGAGCACTTCCGGTCTCGGTAGCCATTCCTGAGGCGAAACCTCCACCAAAACCGATGCCGATACCTACACCCAGACCTGCACCGAAACCTTCCATAATAACATTCCCCCCTTTCTACGTCCGTGAGATAAACAAAATGGGTGCGGACACACCGCACGTTGATGTAATCAATCATTAAAATATAGTAAAACCCACAATTAACTTTACATTGGCGAGGTTAGGAAACCTCGCCAGCGAGCGAGTGTATTCACGGAATTGTTGCTCTTTAAAGTGTAAACATATTTTCGGGTTTTACTATAATACCACATTTGGAGAGGAGAGTCAAACCAGAACATGAGCGATTCAGCGTTTATCAGAACCACTTATTAACGACAGATGGAGGTTTGTAGTAGTATGATTTATCGACCGTCAATGGTATAATAATTTTCGATGAGTTACCCAATCTCCGTGTGCAGGAAGGAGAGAAAAGTGCTAACAAACAACACCAGCAAAAACAGAATCAACAGCAGCAGATCCATAATTGTGGCATTAAAATCCGCACCAAAGCGGTGCTGATCTTCAAATTTGGGGACGGCATCGAAATTCACAGGTTTTTGTGATGTGCCTTCTGGGATACCAACCGCGTGTGGGCTTTCTGGGTCTGCACGATCAGTATCAATGAGGAATTGCCGAAACTGTTTTGCGTATTGGCGTGTTTGAGAGATGAAGTCTAAATGGCGAGGCAAGCCGGTGCCAGCAAGCCCTTCAAAAGCGTATTGGACAATAGCTGCTGGTGAAATACGGGTAAGTGACCGAGCGGTTTGAATCTGACGGAGTTCGGCAGAAAGGTAGCCTGTATGCAAGCGATCGCGTAATTCTGCATCTTTATTAATATATTCCGCACCCAATGCTGTTGCGATTGTCGCCGGAGTTTCTCGTCTGGGAGGTTCCTTGATCCGAGCAAAGTAGCGTATTTGCAAATCTTCGCGTGAATCCCGGGCCTGCACCATAAACTCTCTGGCGGAAGGACGGGAGTGCAAACGGTTACCAAGAGAGCCGAGGGCGTTTGGCAGTAGCACCACCCAGACCGTCCAAATCAATAATAGAATTGCCAAGCTCGTTGAGGACTCTCTGACACGACTGGAAACCAGGATTCCCAAGAGAATAAAAATTGAGGTATAAATCAACGCGACACAGATGATCAAACCCAACCTTACCCAATAGCTGCCGTTGAATAGAACGGCTTCCGAAAGGTATATGATGGAGATACTGACAATCGCTCCAATCAAAAAAGGGATTGCAATCGTAAAGAAAGCACCGAGAAATTTACCACAAATCACGGCATTCCGTGAAACACTATTTGCCAGTATCAACCGCAGTGTGCCCCGTTCTTGCTCACCGGAGATTGAATCGAACGTAAACAGAATACCCATGAAACTTAATAGAACAGCCGTCACGAATCCCCAATCGATTTTGATATAGTTCGGCATAATGCTTCTCTCGCTTGGAACCTGCTCTGAAATGAACAGTAGATCCACATTCGGTGGATAGGCTAATCGCCATATTTCTGTGAATTCGTAGAAAGCATCTCCGTTCTGCCAGCGACGTATCCGTCCATCAGTATTGCCGCGGACTTCGTCGAGCAGGAGTTTTTCTCCGCCATCTGCACAGAAAGCCAGTGGACTCGGTTTTTTGTAGAGGTGTCCAGGGCCCTTTAGAGCCAGACGATACAGCGTATCACACCGAGATTGCAGTTGGTTTTGTGACGCAATAATCCGCCCTCGGTATATGCCCATTCGCTGCTTGTATTCTCCAAGGTACACAATAGCATTGACAGTCATCAGTATTAGAATTAATAGTGTTGTTAGTGCAAAACGGAGACTACTTAGGTGATCATAAAGTTCCCGTATGATGATGTGGAAAATCATATCATATCTTCCCTAAAAGACTGACAGAGATAAGACTCTGCCGTGAGGTCTGAAACCTAAATCTCCTGCCTGACGAAAATAGCGAAGGTCGCCAAGAACAACGCAACATTGAGTAGTATCAACAACTGCAGGTCGGGGAGTGCCCGTGAAGCGTTTATCCAGAGACTGGCACGTTGATAGACAAATCTCGGCAGATCGTCTAAGTTGATGGCACCTTTATCGCTGGCAAACCACTGTCGACTTGAAAAAGCCTTTTCATCATAAAAGTAATTAATCAGCGTACGTCGGTAGTGGCGTGCCGCCTCAAAGAAGTCCACAACACCATCAAGGTCTGTTCCCAGCCATGCCTGTGTTGCGAGATTATACATCGCTGCTGGAGAGAGTCGAAGTAGATTCTGCGCAATTCTGGCTCTCCGAAACCGGATTTGCTCTAAGGCAGGCAGGCGTATCAATCCCATTTTCTCTGCTGCATCAATGCGTAAGGGTGTTAAGAATTGATGGTAGCGGATGGCATGAGGAACGTGTTTTTCAGATTCCGGGCTGATGGATTGCCAATCATACGCTCTGAAGTCTATACGCATCAGTGTTCTTTTGTTACTGAGACCCACATTTAATCCACCGCGAGAGCCCTCTAAGTTAAAGTGATCGCTTTCGCCTTCGACCCCATCGTTCTGAAGATATTCCATCGCTTCTTTATTGGCTGCCAGTCGTATTTGCCAAATCGCATCGTAACTCGAATCTATCCGACTCCTTTCGGGTTTTATTAGTTGATCAACCACCGACACGCTAAGAGAAGGATAAACCAACACCAGTACCACCCAGACAAATAGAGAGAGCATGAGTGCTGTTGCGGTGCGGTGCACCGAAGCAGAGATAAAAAGTCCTATCAGGTAGATAGCCGAAAGATAGATAATCGAAGTTAGCAGAATGCCTGCAATTCGTAGAAAATCCTCTCCACTCAAGACGATTGAACCTGTTAACACTGTCCAGATTAAGGCGATGATAAAACTCATGATGAGCGGTAGGATTAGACATGTCATTGCACCAACGTACTTCGCGCCCAATATACTTCCTCGTCTTACCGGATGGCTCATTGTCAGGCGCATTGTGCCGGTTTCACGTTCGCCTGCAATCGCATCGTAGGCAAACAGCAGTGCCAGTAATGAAAGCACGAACTGAAAAACAAAGACGAGGTCGATTCGGTAGAAATTATCGATAAAAAGATTGCCAGAACTATGGGCTTGTGCGTCCCACAAGACAGGGACATTTGTGTAATAGATTCGCAACGTATTGCCGAGTCGGCTGTCCATACCGGCGTTAAAAATGCTCAGCGGATTCGGCGGTCGATCGACCTTTGGCATCAAAAAGGAATAGGTTCGGGTGGATAAAAGTTCATCACGGTGAGCATCTCTGGCGGCATTGTAGCTCGCTAACCGTTGTTCATAATCGTTAATTCTGATGAACATGGTTGTGGCAACCAGCAGCAGGCAGGTAATCACCGTGACTGCAAAACGAAATGTTATCAGATGCGCGAGAATCTCACGCTTCAGTAGCACCAAAAACATTGCACTATTCCTTTGTGTCGGTTTAGGTAAGTGTGGTCGGTTTGGAACAATTATAAACTATTACGCATTTTTGTCCAAGATTTAAAGATTTTACCTAAATAAACGCGCACGCGAGATTTAGTAGGCGCGCTTGCAAGGCGCGCCTACGAGGTACTGGACCGGGATTAGTGGTCTTTTGGATTCAGATGTACCCTTGTCATCGCTACGAAGTTCAGGAAATAGGCGACAGCATCGTTTTTCGGTTCAATGAGATCATCCGCCGTGCGAGCCGCTAACTCCGCGGCTATTAAGGTCTCCACGGCTTTCTCGATCTCACCCGCTGAGCTGCCACATCCGTTTGCTAGCTCTTCAACCGATCGTTTCCCCTCCACCAATTGCCTTAAAATAGCGACGACGGTGGGATTTGTGAAGATGCTCGCGAGATTCGCAATTGCGTCATTTGGTGCTCTGGATATGAAATTGTCAATGTTGTCCGACCAGAATGAGATACGTTTTGACAGCTTTCCAGGAGCAGTACGATAACCACCGCCATAACCCCACGCGAGGGGCCTCTCAGCATTATGGGGAAGACGGCAGAGTGTTGAATATGCCTCTTTTTTTTCTGAATCCAAGAAAGCATCCGATTCAAAGGCGATAACCTGAAGTTGCTCTCGTAGATCAGCAATCTGATGCTGCATTTCTTCAAGACTTGCGGTGATTTTGGATTCATCTCTCGTTTTATCTGCCATTTTAATTTCTCCTTTCAATTGGCTTTGGGAACGGTATTCCCTTTCGGTTGTAATGTCAAGTGCCTCTTGAATCATAAATTCGTACTTTTTTAGTCGTTGCCGCGCACGGTGGAGCCGACTCTTAATCGTGTTTTCGGATACGCCTAAGAACTCGCCTATTTCTGAAGATGTCATCTCTTCAAAGTAGTGGAGTGTGATAACCTCGCGATCGCTCTCTTTCAACTTCGCAAGGAGTTTTTTGACAAGTTCGTGCTGCGCCTCAGCGGTCGTTTTCTCATGTTCTTCGGCAACATATCGCGAATATGCTTCTGTCTCTATTTCTGAAATGTGGGTTTCTTCCAGCGATTCGGTCTGTAGTCGATTTCTTCGATACCATGTGATACAGAGTCGATCCACAATCGTATAAATCCACTTAGGAAACAGCGTTGGATCTTCCAGGGTTTCGAGTCTCTGATAGACTTGCAGGAAGGTCTCTTGTGTAATATCTTCAGCGA
This sequence comes from Candidatus Poribacteria bacterium, assembly GCA_965246985.1. Taxonomy (GTDB): domain Bacteria; phylum Poribacteria; class WGA-4E; order WGA-4E; family WGA-3G; genus WGA-3G. The sequence goes on from OZ251998.1 coordinate 6,643,347, forward strand.
TATGGAAATCTCTTGTCTTCCGCCAAGCATGCGCGTGCACCTGCTTCTGGTATTTACGAATCAGACTCTCAAAAGCAGCTTCATCGCCTGCAAGAATGCGTTGGATTAATTTAACATCGTCATTTTTCACCAGATGCCTCCGAAAAGCGTATCTTCATTCACTCGTTCATATATAATGTCGCGAGTTAGGAGGAGAAAGGTGCATAATTTTTAAATGGGTGTGCGTTTGAAAGAAAATGTTTGTCGTGGGGTTATGGATAGCACAATCAATAAGCCTTGAAACCTTGATAGCGAAAATAGAAATCGAAGTCGCGAGCAAAGCTCGCTCCTACGAAAGAGGATGCGATCGTATACAGTCTCAACTCACTTGACAACCGTACCATCAATATGATGCACTGCGACATTGTGGCCACAGAGACTTAGCACCGTTGGAAAGACATCAACCGAACGGATGTACTGTTCTGCGATTGGGTAATTCGTGGCAAGCGGGATGTGCAAATGCTCCGCAATTAAGGCACCGTGGGTCGCGTGATGTTCCGGTATTTCATAACGGGCGCGTAGGTCATAACCGCTCTCGGCACTTAGGACAAGGTCGCCGGTTCGCTCACTCTCGAAAATCTGCCACAATTGAACGATGCCATCTGGATGCGGTGTGTCGTAGGTCTTACGTAGGGCTTCGCGTGAAGACAGATTTTTGTAGTGGGCCCCGTACCCAAGCGGATCTGTCCCGGTGAATTGGTATGAGAAGCGCAGCAAGTCTGCACATTTAGAAGTAGTATGTTCACGCTGTAGGTTTCCGTGATCCGTATCCAGTGAGTGGCAAGAGATTCTTCCCTGTCCAGTTCGGCTTTGGACGATAATGTCTCCAGTTTCGCTCTGCCCCGCGACGAGTCCCAATCCTTCCAATTCAATCAGGGAACCAATGACACCCATTTGATAGAGTTTCTCGAAAGGTGTTCGTTCCCCCCATCCTTTTTCAGCCGAACTATTTTTAAAATAGAGGTGCGTCATCCCATTTCCAGATACCATACTGGCGGAAACGGCACCTTGCCGCCAAACCTTTGGATAATGCAGACATCGCCAACCGCCATCGTCTAAGTGTTGTGGGATATCGATGTGTGTGTGTGTATCACTCATCCCGTGGTCGCTGGTAATCAGAATGAGCGTCTCTTCAAGGGTATTCGCCTTTTGTAAAGAATGGACGAGTTTACCGACTGCAGCGTCTATATCTCGGTAAGTCCGCATGACTTGTGGTGCTTGCGTGTTAAAGTGGTGTGAAAAGGTATCGACTGCCGGAAAAAGGCACGTGATGAACTGATCACCCGCTGCAACGGCTTGGTGTAGATGGCGTTCTGCAATCTGATTAACGAACCGCCATCGGTGCGAAAAATGGGCATAAGTATAAATGAACAGCTTAATCCAGCGCGTCAGATTTTTGGAAGGCGGACACCCACGGGCAAGTAAATTGTAGATATTACTTACGGGTGAGAAAAAGTTGAACAAGGTAGGGAAATTGGGTGGCAAATCGGCTTCAAAACGCAACCCGTCAATTCCCATATAACTGCAAACGCCAGGACGTTTGAACCGATGTGGGGCCTGGAATTTTGATTTGGACAACCACCGAATACCGGGAATATTCGCTGTGCCGGGATACAATCCCATGAAAAACGGGATGAAGGCGGGACCCGTTGTTGAAGGGAAGACGGAGACGGCTTTATTCAGACTGCCGCGATCTACTACGTATTTCTTGATATTCGGTAGGTCACCGTTTTCAACCAACGTTTTAAAGATTTCGTAGGGTGCCCCATCAATTATAATAAAAACAAAACGTTTGAAATACGGCTCGGTTGATTCCATCACGCCTCCCTAAATATGTAGACATTTATCGGTAGTCCCTGTTTGTGAACACACTGAAACATCGATCATCAAATTGGGGCAAAAGTCCATTCTACGAATTCTTTTTTTCGGTGTAGATTTTCCATAACCGTTGTGGATTTTCAATAGAGAGACCAACATTGCCACACTCGCCACAGACAGTCGCTCTTAGTGCCTCTCTATGAGCCTGTTTGAAAATCAAGGCATCAGGGTTCGCCTGCACTTCAACTTCTAAGTCTTCTCGTCCTACACCTGCATCGTAGCGATCCCGAATCCGCAAATTGGGCATAACCTTCTCGGAACCACATCTGCCACATTTCATTGTAGCCATTTGAGTAGGTCTCCTTATCTCAATATCCTGCTTTCGTTGACTGACTTACACAAACTATTATACTCCAAATTTCAGTTGATGTCAATCTTCTAATCGCGAAAGAGTGTGTAAATATTTTGTCAAAAGCAGTGCGTCGATACGGATAGCGTTTTTTGCGTTTTCGTTTTGCGTTTTGCCTCTTTTTCGACGCAGAACGCAAAATGTATGTGTTATCAAGGCAGTGGTCCCGCGGTTTCTTTCATTGAAGTTTGCGTTTTTTTGCGTTTGCTACAATCTCTGTTATTTCTTCGGAGGCTCTCCGGCGTAGTGCTTTTATAGGGGTTCTGTGTGTCCGCTTGGGTTTTCTGCTTCTGCCTGGGGCGGATGTGAACCTTTTGCGGACGCAAAATCTGAGAATCCTCTACATTTTACTTATTATAATTATAGTGTGTTTTTGTAGGAATGTCAAATTAATTTTCAAAAGGGCCCCGGGTTGAACGCAAGTGACACCGAACATGAACGCACGCAGGGCACGGAGACCCTGCGGAACATAGTCGAGACCAACGCACGCAGGGCACGGAGACCCTGCGGAACATAGTCGAGATGAACGCATGCAGGGCACGGAGACCCTGCGGACACCGAACATGAACGCACGCAGGGCACGGAGACCCTGCGGAACATAGTCGAGAGCAACGCACGCAGGGCACGAAAGCCGAAGCCATCCTGCGGAACATAGTCGAGAGCAACGCACGCAGGGCACGGAGACCCTGCGGAACATAGTCGAGAGCAACGCACGCAGGGCACGGAGACCCTGCGGAACATAGTCGAGAGCAACGCACGCAGGGCACGAAAGCCGAAGCCATCCTGCGGAACATAGTCGAGAGCAACGCACGCAGGGCACGGGGACCCTGCGGAACATAGTCGAGACCAACGTAAATTGCGTAAGTCCTGATTCAATTGGGGAATGCGGGTGTTGATTGTTTGAAGCGGGGCTCTACCGGTTCCTGGAAAGGGGATTCACAGACTTAGAGGATTTGCGGGATTAGAGGGGTGTGTCAGTCAAAAGTGTAGAACTGAAGGGGTTATGATCGGGATACATCAGGGTTACAAATCCGTCCGCAAGAGAAAGGGAGCACTTAGTGCCAAAAACTTTACACACCCCAAATAGAGGATGTGAAAGCCGCTGTCCGGTGGCTGCGCGCGAATGCAGAGACTTATCGTTTGGATCCAAACCGGTTTGCAGCATGGGGTTCATCCGCCGGTGGACACTTGGTTGCCATGCTCGGTACAGCAGGCGATGTGGATACATTTGAGGTGGGTGAAAACTTGGAGGTATCCAGCAAAGTGCAAGCCGTCGTCGATTACTTCGGTCCCACAGACTTCCTTCAGATGGACACACAACGCCTCCCAGACGGACTGGTGCATGACGCACCTGATTCTCCAGAGTCTCAATTGGTAGGTGGACCTATTCAGGAGCATAAAGATCGCGTCGCAAAAGCGAATCCAATCACATACGTGTCCAAAGACGATCCGCCTTTTCTGATTATCCACGGAGATCAAGACAAACTTGTTCCCTATCAACAGAGTGTGTTATTGAAAGATGCGTTGGAGGCAGTCGGAGCACCGGTGACGTTTTATAAGGTAGAAGGAGGCGGGCACGGTTGGTTCAGAGATCCGAAGGTTCCAGAATTGACGAAGGCGTTCCTTGAGCAACACTTGAAACCGACGAAATCTTGGTAGACGCGCTTCTCAACCGCGCCTATACGGCTACTTCAGTGTGACTTGGGGATCGTCCTCGTATGCTGAATCTATTTGAACCAAACGCTGTAAAATGAGACAGAACAGTCCGAACAGAGCTTTTAGTAAAGCAGTCTCCTTGATAACACCGACGCATTCAAAGTACAACTCATCAACACCTTCAGGAAAATCAGTACCAAACCGGCCTTCATCGTCTTTAATCCTGAGATGGATTCTTGGCTGTGTTTGACACAATTCCTTTATCCTACCATCAGCAAGCAGCAGTTTGATTTTTTCTGGATTGTTGCCCTTGATTATAAACTGCTTATCAAAAAACGGATCCCTTATTTCTATGTCTTGCATACCGAAAAATTTGCCTATTGAACTGAAGAACCCTTCGCGATATATCTTGAAATAGAGACCATCCTTGTTTATAAACGGTGCGCGCATTCGAGTGAGTGTATGTGATGATGTTCCAGTGGAGATGGTATAAGTATCAAGCAGGATTTGCCATTCCCCGTGTTTATAAATGAGAACGTCCTTGCCCCAGAAGCCGCCCTCAATGAAATCGCCGCCTATCTCTGTAGCAATCTGTGTCCAAATTTCGTCCTTAGACGGACCGAAAATAGATTTGCGTTTGCCCATCTTTCCTCCATAACTTAGATTTTTAGAAATAGCAGATGAAAACTGCATCAATGAAAAGATGAATTAACGTTTCACCGCGACCGAGACCCCATCACGGAGCGGAATAATCGTCGTGAATACATCAGGCGAACTATAGAGAAGTTGTGTTAACTCTCTGACACCGATTGTGGCGGCGTGGAACCACTGCTCCTGCTCATCAAGTCCTTCTGGATTGCTCCCGGGTTCCTGCGTGACGACGCGCCCACCCCAGATCATGTTATCTGTAATAAACAACCCCCCACTTCTGAGCCGTGGAATCGCTTTCTGAAACGCTTCTGGATACCCGTCTTTGTCGATGTCGTTGTAGATGATGTCGAACTCACCTTCGGTTTCGTCGATGATTTCGAGGGCATTGCCGACACGATAGTCGATGCGATCCGCGATACCACCGCGCGCAAGATACCCCGCTGCGCGATCCGCATTCTCCTGCAAACCGTCTGTACAGATGATAGAGGCTTCCGGTTTTTGCAGTGCTTTCGCCATCCAATAGGCTGAATAGCCAAAACCTGAGCCCATCTCAAAAATCCGTGTGGGATTCGTCAACAACACCAATTGATGTAAGACCCGCCCAACGAGCGGCCCCACAATCGGAAATCGGTTTGCGCGTGCGTGTGCTTCCATCTCTGTGAGTACTTCATCGCGTTCGGGGATAATGTCGAGTAGGTAGTCATCAATCGACGGGTGAAGAATATCCAAACGTTGCATTTTTTTAACCTCGGGCCTTTCTGGTCCGTTTTTTTCCGCTGTCAAAAAACGGATTTCTGGTTACAGTAAATACCTCTTTGAACCTAACATAGAAGTCTCATTTAGAAAAGCAGCCGTTTCGGACAACGGACGAAACGCTCCAGATTCCATCGTTAAGAATCTCTTTTCCAGCGTTCGAGTGGGTGTTCGCGTGGCGTGAGCGGCATATAGACACGTGCCTCTTGCCGATGCGATTCCCATGTCGCATGAATCATCTCAAGGCAATCCCGACCATCCCTACCACTCGCAAACGGATCACGGTCCTCTTCAATTGCTTCAATCAGGTCGCGTAGCATGAGGCGTTGCAATAGCAACCGTATCGATGCCTTATCTCGTGGGTTACCTTGTTCGTTGAGGTCTTCGGAGGATAGATGCACGGGTTCCCACGCTTCTGCGGGGGTCTTATGTTGTCCTTTGTGGATGAACATCGTTGTGCCGACGCTCTCTCGGATAGCGATCCTGCCTTCGGTACCGATAATGTCAATACCGTAGGCGTTATCGTTGGTCTGTGGCTGCGCGATGAACTGGACATCGGCATGGATACCGTTCTTAAAACGAAACGAAGCGTGTCCACGCTCACCAAGTACAAGTCCCGCGTCGCGATCGTGTGGGTGGACCTCTTGGGTATGTTTGATGTCATCAACGGTTGATTGCCGTCCATCCATCTGAACGAGATGTGCGTGTGTCCATTCGACATCACCGCCGAAGAGTCGTAACCAATCGTAGAGATGTGTACCCATCTCCATCAGCGAATTGCCCACCTTGCGTCCGCCTTTGTCGGTTGCCTGCAGCAATACTACGTCCCCAATTTCGCCTTTTTCAATCAGCGAAAGAATGTGACGATTGTAAGGACTGGCGCGTTTGATGTGGTTAATGGCAAACTTGACGTGGTGTTGGTCGCAGGTTTCAACCATTTCATCGGCTTCAATCAGGTTGAGGGCAGTCGGCTTTTCACAGAAGACGTGGATGCCACGCTGTGCCGCCGCGATCGTTGGTGGATGATGCATCGGTGCTTGCGTCGGGATGATGACGACATCGGGGTGTTGTTCATCAAGCATTTTTTCGTAGTCGTCATAGATGGCTTTGACACCGAACCGTTCTCCCCATGCTTTTGCCCGCTTTGGGTCAATTTCTGCCCCAGCGACGAGTTCACATTTCGCTTCTAATTGTGCCGCTTCAGCGTGATGTCCGCCCATGCCGCCTAAGCCGATAATCGCAATACGATAGTTGTTCATGCGTATCTCCGAAGTTTGCCAAAAGGGTTTGTTGGTTTACGATTATCATAGCAACTTCAAAGTCAGAGTGCAACAAAAAAATAGGTGAGTTTGAAACCGCACTTAGATGGTTTTGCTTGTTTTCAAACACCACACATAGTATCATAATGATACATATATTCTATATCAGAAATCAGAGCGGGGCAAAAGAGTGACGAAATACTGACTTCTTTCAACCGCCAGATTGAATGGTTCGCTGACTGAGCACGCGGTAGTGAGTTAACAGCGTGCCATTGCCTTTACGCTTCTTGATAGTTGCTTGAAAGACAAGGAGAACCACAGCGGATTGTTGGAAAGAAATCGTTGCCTGATTCGTAAGTGAGTAGTAAACGAAGTTCCGTTGCTTCCGATTGGTGGATCGGATTGACTTTCACTTGCTCTCGTAGATCAATACTGCAGAGTCTATTGGGGCCCACTCTTCTATCCTCTACTTTCTAATCCGAAAAATAAATAAGGCTGTTTATGCCTACACTACCAGAACTGCTTTCACAAAGTAAATCGGATATTGAGGAAATTTCAAAGTATTTCAATGAATTACTCGCTGAGGCTATCCAGAGAGTTAACGCGAATTTTAGTCCTCAACGCTTATCCAAGCGTACCCGTCAGGTAGAACCTCTGCCAACGGATAAGCGTCAATTGTCTAACTATCGAACTCGGATTGGGACAATGCTTGAGTACGCTCTCAGCACCGAAATGAATACTATCATCAAAGAGAGGTACGATGATAAGTATTTATTAACTTTTGCTACCGCACATGAATATCCTGACTTCTACTTCCGCGATGACACGCTAACTTTGCTGCTTAGAATTGAGATGAAAGCTGTTGATGCTGAATCAGATGAGCAAGCTGCACGCTTCAGTACACCAACGATATTGATTGATGTTGACAAAGATATGCTTTTATTAATCGGTTGGAAATGGAGGAACTTAGAGCAAGATGGAGAAATTATCGGTGAATTCCCTTACATCTTTGCTGGTGTAATTTTGTCAGCGGGTGAAATAGCTAAAGAGCGCGATGTACGATTAGAAATAACAAAGGGAAAGATTGAAGGAGGAAAAGTCCTCGTCTACAGCGAGAAGAAAAAGGAATTTGTGCCTGACCCGGGTAACTATGGAAAATTTTGGCGTATTATTCATCACACCAGACTAAATGCCGAAGACCTAAGTGATACAATACGCCAGTTCAAGCACTTCCTCGAAGAAGTTGATGAACATTCGCCTAGAAATCGTTTAGGTAATAAAGGTGATGAAAATTAGGCACGAATTCTCCGAGAGTTCTACATGGTTTTCTCTTGTATAGGGCAAAGTTTATCGCTTGCATGATTATACGCTGCTTCTAAGGCTTTCTTTCCTTCTCGTAATGCGGTTTCGCTCCGAGTTCGACACTCAAGATGATGCTTCCAAGCCATTGTGTACGCGGCAACAATTTCGCGCTGTACGGATAGCGGGGGCAATGGAATTCTTAATCCGAGTATCGCAGATTGGTTAACTCTCGGGCGTCCGCTACCTGTAATTTGATAGACCAGTTGCCCAAATACAATATCACTACGAAGTATGAATGATAGATACTCCCTATCGACTTGGTATTGCTGCAGTGATTTTCTTTTGGATGCTATATCTTTTAGTAGGGGGTCATCGAAAGCGTCTTCTAATGTACGAAAAACAAGACACTCCGATGACACATAACCGTCATCTTCATCGTCCCGAATTAAAACACATTTACGGAGTTCTGGGCGTAGTTTTGAAAAAAGAATGTCTCGGGGATGAAAACGGCGAACCCCACTCTTAAGTTGGCGGCCAAGAACATTGGATACACTATATTCGCCCGTTGCCGCAACGATATTTGCTAATCCTACATATTGCCAAATCTCATCAGGATCCAGTGTTGAGGGTATTACCATTCTATTACGTACAACAATCAGTTCTGCAAGTTTAGGAGTTGGATAGATTGAACGATTTAAAGTGCTTTCGGCGGTTGTACGAGACGGATGGTGAAATTGAACGTCAAGTCGTACCCCAACACCGTCTGTAAATCTTTCAGGAGGACATACAAATATTTTTGGTGATAAGTGTGTTATCGCTTGATCGCCGCTTATAGTGTAGGTTTGCCAAGCATTGACAACGTCTGGTAATTCACTCAAGAGCTCGCGGGGGCCATCTTTATCTCGTTGTCCAATATAAAGTGGATCGCCGTTTTGTTTTCGTCCTATTTGTTCCACATTTGCCATAAAAACGTGGGATTGCGCTTCTTGATTATCGTTCTTTTTCCGTAAGAAAAGTATCGATGTTTTCGAGCTTGAATACGGCATGAACGTAACATCGGGCAAGCTAATCACTGCCTCTACAATACAATGTTGGAAAACAAATCTTCGTACATCTTCGTTTGATGCCCCATTTAATACGCTGTCTTCAATAATAATTCCCAAACGTCCACCGGGTTTCAACCAATGCATGCACCGCTCGATAAAGAGAATTCCTCTACGTCGAGAAGATTTCCCAACACCCAATTGATATCTGGAGATATCTGCTTTATCTGAGAGATCACTGCCGAATGGTGGATTTGTCAAAATAATGTTTAACCCATTCGGCTTAACGAGATGGTTTAGATTGTCCGAAAAACCAAGAGAACCGTTGCTATCCAAGTGATGAATGTTACCGTGTCCATCACCGTGCATAATAAGATTCATTTGTGCAACCCATGCCATTCGTCTGTCAATCTCTAAACCGATAATATGGTTTGATAGATATTGAGCAATTCGGTTTACAGAAAATTCCTCGTCTCCTTGTGAGAATAAAAGATGTCCAATGTGCTTTGAGGCTTCTATTAGAAAACCACCACTGCCACAGGCAGGGTCACACAAAGTTTGACCCAATTGAGGATTAATGAACTGCACCATAAACTCCACAACTTGTCGTGGTGTAAAAAACTGTTGATTATCTGATTTTTCAAATGTATTCCGAACTAACTCTTCATATACTGTCCCTTTTATATCTGCGGGGATATCGCTCAGATTGACCGGATGTAGAAGTTCAACGATTCGGACAACTGCTTTCTTGTCCGTACTTAGTTTACGCTGAGAATCTGTAAAGACATTCGGTAAAAGACTTATAGCCTTTTCATAAAGCGTCGCGATTCTTTGGTAGGTTGTATTTAGAGGCGCGTCAGCTGAAAAGTAGAACTGACTCGTGTAGTTATCCTTGGCTCTGCGTTGTCGTTCGTCATAGAGTTTGCAGTATAGTATCTTTGACATTTCTTCAAAACGTTCGAGCAAACCACCTCCCATTGAATCACGAAAAGCTTTGCTCATTTGCCGGACTAACAATCTGAGTGACCGAGTGTCTTGTTTTGACTCTGATTGGGAGAATAAATCTGGAAATAAAAAGGTTTGGGCATCGGTTTGATTAGAAGGAACATCCAATCTATACACCTGATCGTTTTCACCTCTATCGCGCAAGATTTTCGTGACATCTTCAACAGTGTATAATCGGTAGCCGTTTACGGGGTTGCGATGAGCAACAAGTTTTTTCGATTTATCCCAATTGCGAAGGGTTGTTGGGGTTACACCTAATAATTCAGCGGCATCCTTAATTGTAAGATACTCGGGTTTGGTGTTCATAGTGGAATCTCCTGTTAATGTTTTATAATGATTAATCATTATAAAACATTATAACAAATAATCTCTCTGATTGCAACTTAAAAGCTGCTTCAGCGCGTGTAAATGTTTGTCAAAAGTAACAGAGTTGCTATAAACAGGTTTGCATCCTTACCAGTCTCAAGACAGCGCGCACCTGATGTATCTATATTTCTCAAAAATTTGGGATAAGAGTCCTAAAGCTGTAAGTATCCTTAGAATAAAAGAAAGGATTAGTTATAACGGTATCCAAGCAAATTTGGGCAACTGAAGATCAAAATCTAACTCTAAGGTAAACCTAATGAGCGAGCCCAATGACCAATCTGATGGATAAGGAATAAGACAGATGACAAAAGAACGAATTCGGATTTTAGTGGATACTTCACGCGATACCGGCTGGTCAGAGGGATTGGTAAAGCTCGAGCCGGACAGCATCTATCAAACAACCGATAATCGGGATTATCTCAGCGAGGCGGTGCTGAAGAATTATGACGTGCTGACGATTTGCAGCGGCACATCACTAAAATACACCGATGCAGAGCTTCAACTGATCCGCGAGTTTGTAGAAAAGGGTGGTGGACTGCTTTTAGCCGCCAGCACAAGCCGGTTCGAGCGAGATGTCCGTGAACCGATCTCGGAATTAGGGGTTAATCACGTCGCATCTCTTTTCGGTGCGCGGTTTCTTCCGTTACCGGAAGGACAAGGAGAAATAGATACCGACGCGAATCCGTTGCGAGGTTATACAAAGAAAAATCTGCACCTCACTGACTACGAGGTTACTGATGAACTGGAAATCGATGACCTTGGTCTCACGTATTGTGGTATCCTCAATATCCCCGCGGATGGTAGCGTTTTCCTTGAACACAGCGAGACGGGGGAACCTGTTGGGGCATGTCTCCATTTTGGATTAGGACGAGTTCTGTTGATCAACACGCAACTCTTTCAAAAGGAGAATCACCCCGTATCTGGGCGATTCATTGATTGGTTGGGAATCAATCGCATCTCTTTGACAATGGATACTCAGACAATTCCTGATGAAATCCCGATCGAAGAACATGTCAGAGAGGACGGAAAAATCAAGATTTTCTATACGCATTTCGTCGCAGACCGTGTGGATATGTGTATGGCATTTGCCAAAAAACTGGCGAAGGAGATGCTCGAGAAATTCCCCGAAGGCGCGGGCATTGAATGGAAAATTGATCTGATTCCGTCGTGTGTTCATAACTACGACTTCGGTTGGGAAGATTCGATAATGACGATCGGGGCGTGTGTCAGTCCTCCGAGACTTGCCTATTCGCTCGGTGTTGAGGCGAGTGGGTTGCTCGCCGACAAAACGCCGTTTGGAAAGGCAACGGGTATTTTTTTTGACGGATTCCAGTTCTTCTTTGGTATCTGGGCAATGAAATTGCTCGGATTTGCGCCAGAAGCGGCGGAGATGGTCGCCGAAGCCGAGCGGCAATTTCGTGAAAATGCCCAAACCGAGAAGCCAATTGACATCACGAAGGTTTACGGTGTACGATCTCGCAAGCCGATCTGGATACTGAAGGTGCTACTTGATAAATATGGTGACGACCTGTTTGTCCAACTCAGCGAGGTATTGTTGGAAAAGCACAGCGACACAGAAAAGAATATGCCGCGCGCAACCTTCTCATGGATAGATACACTGATCTATTATCTCAGCCGAACTGTAGATGATGACCTCTTCCCTTGGTTCAAGGAGATCGGCACGACTGTCCATCCGCTCCCGTTGTTGCCGAATGACAGCGATGAATTTATGGCAGAGGTCCGTGAACGCCTCAACGGAATAATTCGTGACACAACCACAGATATAAGCGACAGAATCGATGCAATCGACAGTTTTCTCGAAATCAGTGGCGAATCGGCACCGGTCACTAAACTGGATTCGGCGGACAGATACGAGCGTCTGATTGCAGCAGTAAAACTGGTCCAGGGCTGCGATGACCGGGCGGTGAAAGCACTCGAAATGCTAACGACCGACACAGGGGATGATGGACTTGTGGCGATGGCGGTACTGGTATTGGTTCGTAGCGGTCGCGTCGGAGAAGTCGTAGATCAACTCGTGGAGATCGCGCCGCACCAAGATCACAGATACCAACTCGAAACTGGATACCTGCTGGAAAGAATCGGTCACGAAGCCGCCAAACGGTTCTCACATAAAGGACTCGTGGACGAAAACGGTGTCCCTGTCCTAACGATGGATATCGAACGCAATGGTGACTTACATCTCTATCTGATCATTGCAGGCTATCGCGTTGCCACTTGCAATACAATTCTCCATACACACCATTTCCCTCATAACACGCACGCTGCTGGCACTTACGTACTCTGGGTGCATACCGACTCAAAATATCGACGGAAAGGGCTATCGCGGTGGGCATTCCGTGAGTCAATGTCTCATGAACTTGTCCGCCGGTACTCTGGTATCTCTCTTCACACCGGCACGCACAATCCCGCGCACGCAATGTACAGGAGTTTTGGGTTCCTTGATGGACTGCGGGGGCAAAATTTCACCAAAACCCTCCAGCATGAAGAAGCGAGAGTGGTTGAAGGCCTGGTTGTCCGACCTTATAGACCTGGAGATGAGGTCGCTATGGTCGGGCTACCCAACGCATTTTATGTAGACCTGGTGGACCGCTGGCGGAGGCGTGCTGAAAGGCAGAGAACGTCGGAAACCCGCTTGATTCGACTCGCCGAGAAGGACGGAGAACTGCTCGGATATGTGCAGGTACAATGCGATGAGAAGGAAAAGAATGTGTCAATCACCGAATTCTGTCTTAAACCCGAACCTTCCGAAGGTTCCAAACACCCTGAAGGTTTTCTTAAGGAAGTCGGCACCGCACTGCTCTGCGCGTTGCACAACGAACTGGTCCAGCGTGAATATAAACAGATAAGCTGGGAACTGGAAGGAGAGGGCGAAAAGAATTATGTCAGAACGCTGTTTCACAATTTCGGGTACACGTCGGCGGATGCAGGCTGGGTATGGATGTTCAAAATCATCAATTTGCCGATGCTACTTCGCGAACTCTCCCCACTGCTTTCCAAACGACTGAACGAGAGCGATGCTTACAAAGGCTGGGAAGGAACAATCGGCATCAAAGGTTCGGAACATCAGGCGAGCCTTATAGTCAGAGACGGCGAGATTCACATATCATCGGAAGTCTCAGAAAATACTGGAATTTACCTCTCTACAGACGACGACACACTCACCCGGTTCATTTTGGGGGTATTTACACCCTACGAAGCATATCTACAGAATCAATTACACATTGTGCCGGCAGTCAACAGTTCGGTAACACGTCTGTTGGAGACGCTGTTCCCTTCACGCCATCGAAAGCAGTAGCACGTGTAGTTCCAGCCGGAACTATCCGGATTGTTGATTATGATTGATATATTTAGAAGCCCATCATCGCTCGAACAAACGTTGTATTGCTGGCCGTATTTCGAAGCAGGTTAGTGGTTCTATGGTGGCCTGCAAGAATGACGATATAGAAACCGAGCCAATTGCCTCTGCTGATGGCTTGGATTTCAAAAATACGGGTTCGTAGGTCAGGGCGGTATAGGTTTGGAACGCTAATGTCAGCTGAGAAAGTTCGCAGGTAGTTCTTGAAGTTATTATCCCGATTCGTAAACTTCCTATATTGGAATCCTCCAAGGATTTTGGTTCTCTGTGTAAACTGATAATCAAGGCGGACACCGAGAATATCCTCGCGACTTCGACGATTGAATCGCAAATATTCAACCGGTTGATCGTCGGTTGGGAGAAACAGGTCTGGGTTGAGTGTTTTTGGAATTTCATCGGCACTTCGGTCAAAAGCGCGGTCCCAAACGTACTTAACCATAGGTGTTAGCGTTAAATCTTCAACAATTTTGTTGACATAAGGGAGTTCGCCAAGTGGGATCTCGTATTTCGCCTTCAGAATAGTGAGCTGATTACGGATATTCCGTTCGGGGTAACGTCGTTTTTTCCAATTCGCATCGTCATAGATTAAACCGGTGTCAGTTGGGTCAAGCGCGTTAATTCCGTGATCAGGATAGAACGGATAGTCACGTCTCCCGCCGGAAATCCGGACCTGCTTAATTGGCACCATAAAGTCAACACGTTCATCAGGTTCAAAGTTTTTTGATATTGGGTCGTATTCAACATCCCTGAAAAGTGCCTTTCCTTCATCCTGTTCAAACTGTTTTTGCATGAGAACCAGAAGTTTGGTTTCAAGTGTCAAGTTTGGCACTGCGGTATAGAGGCATTGGAGCGTTGTTGTATTCACCCGTGCATTGTAAAAATCAAGTTCGTCCTTAATGTGGATCGGCTGCAATTCTCCAACAGGCAGGACAATGGTGTAATCTGGAATATCATCCTGCACTCGGACAAATCGATTTTGGAAGTGAAAGCTGCCAAAATCGGAGATGTCGCGTTTATAAGTAACATGTATGTATTTAGCGTTATTTTTCCGCTGGCTTGAAATTTCGCTTTCGTTTAACCAACCCACTTGAACAGTGAGGTTAGCAAGTAGGTCGTATTTCGCTTTGAGGTGATACCCCTGACGGTCTATACCGTATTCGTATTCGGGTTCAAAGTCATCCTCAATCGGATCAACAACACCGTTATTATTTAGATCGATAATGTTGGTAAATACAGGTGGATCGGCTTCAAAAATAAGAAAATCTTCTTGGAAGTCTAATATGCCGTTCTGGTCTCGGTCATCAGCACGTGGAATTACGCCATCAAAGTCACTGTCATCGGGGTAGTCATCGCCATCATCGTCATCTTCAATGAGTATATAATTGGTTTCGTCATAAGGAATTAGTTCCTCTGCGATTCTATCTTCCAAAGGTATATCGCGGCGGCCCCTTTCAAGTGTGTAAACTTGACCTCGGTTCGGATGTGCCCCAAAATTCAGGTAGTTGGTTGTGTAGCCTGGGTCAATATGATACAAGACCCCTTCTAAGTGGAGTTTGCCAAAGCGAGACTTAAGTTGGATGAACCAGGCTGTTTCTCTACCGAGTTTTCCGTTGCCATCTTCATCTGTGCCGTCACCGCCTAAAAAAGCTTCAAAACGTTCGCCTTCGGTTTCCGAATATGTGGGGATGCCATTTGCATCTACCGGAAGTCTGCTGCTGAAATCAATAGAGACACCTGTCGGTTCCTCACCATCTGGTCCTTGAATAGTGGTTTTGGTTCGACTAAATCCTACTTTATCTTTGGGGATAGTCGGATACTGTTTGTATTTACCATTAATAGAGTAGTGTGCCCTGATGAAAACATTGCCGACAGTCCCTTCAAGGTCAAGTCCGTAGAGAGTAGCAGCACGTGCGGCACCATAGTGGTATCGAATTTTCCGAGGTCTCCCTTCATCTTTCCATTGCGTGGGATTGTCTACAAGTTTTTTCCGATTTTTGATGTAATCCGGAGATTGACCGTAATTTCCCGGAGCCTCAATTATGTCGCGATACGGCATCTGAATGCGACCATCTTCAGTTTTAATCCACTCTTGTAGTGCCGGGTCTGACTCTGCTTTATTTGCTTCACTAAAGCCGATAACCGCTATATTATAATCGCCTGCAACAACCATTTCAAAGACAACGGATTTGACTGTTCGTGGGTCAATGTTAATTTTCTCATCAGTCAGAATAAGATCATATTTCATTTTATTGAAACCGTTGACAATTTTCCACTTCCCGTCAACGGAATCGCGTATTTTAGAAGGACCTCCGGCATGATCAACTGGAACAAGCTCGTCAGCAAAGACATCGAATCGGTGCATCATTTCAGGTAGAGGTTCGGGTTCAATGCCTTCCTCTATAGCTTGAGGGATTAATTCTTCAAGTTCTTGTGTGATGATCGTAATCTTCATGCTTTTGAAAGCTGCACCGACACCATCTTGGATATTATCGCTATATCCGTCGGGATCATAAGAACGAAAATCTGTGAATGCACGCGTGTGATTATCCTCAGGCGAGTCATCACGGAAAACAATGGATATTGTTTCAGGGGGTGTATTGGCAACGGTCCCCATGAATGAGTTTATTAGGCGTTCTGGATGTTCTTTATACAAATTGACATAAGTAAATCCGACGCGGAACAATCCGCCTAAAAGTCCCTGCCCTCGAAAACCGACGAGTCGTGCGTTTTCAATGTTCCTGACACCTGACACTGCGTTCAACCCGTTTCGGCGCCCAAGGTCCTGTCCGAGTATTTGCCCTGGTGGATTATCTGTTAGTTGAATAGGATTAGAAATACGTGAGTGGATGAGACTAAAAAGATGGTGCTCCTGCGCAAAAGAGATATCCCACCGCAGCCCATCAAACTCAGTTTTGTATATAATATATCGGTTTGGAAACAGGGAAGCGGGTTTGAGTCGCAGGTGATCGCCAATAATAAACTCAGTATGTCTACCGAGAAAGGTTTCTTCAGTTATGATCGTCCGGTCCAGTTGAGCTGTGAAGCGAAGACTATCAAGTTGACCGCCCCACCCAACAACTAATTTACCGTTCTTATCAAATTCTTTCCTATCAGTGTATGTATTGAGTTCGCTGCCTTCCACGATTTCTTTGCCATAAAGATCATAGAAGAATTGTGGTTCTTCTTCTAATTGGAATCTGTTTGAGAACTTAGCTTCTCCGTCAATGGCAGGCAAGAGCGATTCATGCGGTCCGAGACTTTCCGCGCCACAACCATAGAACACAGACGTACTCAGGACGCAAGCCGTTACAAGCATAAAATTAATCGCTCGTTTTAACTTGTTCATAACTGCACCTGTGTGTGTATCAACGACCTGAATGTGGTTGGGACAACACGTAAAATCGTATCATTCGGAAGAAAATCGTGCTGCTCTGGACGCGGCTGCCCAATTATACCGAGAGGTTCACTCGCAAATGCAATATAAGATACACAGAAAATACCGATCAGTGCGATATAGACCTATCAGCTGCACCTTAGAAAAATAATGAGCGTTTTCACTGCTTAAGTTGTCCCCATGTAGTTGCCAGTTTTTGCTGTGCTTTGACTGCCAGAACGCCACTTCTCCAGAAGTCATAGCCGTTTCCGGACGCATCTTTGAAAAGGATTGACCCCGGTGCTTCATCGAAATGCCACAACGAAATCGTATGTTTATCAACTTTGAATTTCCCTTTTGGTACTTCCCATTCCGGTCCGACATATCGCACGACATTGGAGATTCGGACTTCATCAATATAACCCCGAAGTTTCACATTTTCCCCACCAAACCGCACTTGTTCCGGATCTTGGAAGATGATACCGCCGATACGAAGTGGCTTGTCTGATTTGATGAGATGTCCACCTGGGCAGCACCAATTGCCGCCCTTTCCGTTAACACCTTTTCCTGCTGATGCATCGTAAATTGCTGTGACATGCGCCCATTTTCCTTTGGGCACTGTATGACCGCCGATAGCTATCGGACCGCCGATATCATCTTCTGCATATCCCCACACCCCTAACGATCTGCCATTGCTAAGGATCATATTGAATCGACCTTCCTGACCGATAATTGACCAGAAAGTGGGTGGATCAGGTGGATTTTCAAAATAGATCCATGCTTCGGCGGTCAATCCTTCAAACTGTTCATCGGGGAACCACGCCTCGACGGTAGCCACGAAGTCGTGGGTTTCATCCAACCGCAACATGCCGCCGCCAGCAGGAGAGCGTGGTGGAAGGGCATTGGCACTCAGTGAAATTAATGTGAGTAAAAAGAAACATGCAAGGATTTGTCGATGTATCATTTTTTAGTTTCCTTTCTCCCCTGTCGTGTAAAATTGAACCGCCTCAATCCGACCACGCCCTGTTGTTGAGGGTCTGATAATTTTGATAGCATCTGTCTCCGCAATAAGTAGGATTTCAAATGGAAACCGAATCGCGCCTGGTACTTTCTTGAACGGTGCCCATTGGTTTCTCTTATCACGCACATGGATTTCAATATTTTGGATTCTTCCAGATCCGAGCAGCACGACTTTCCGGACATCCGCTGGCTCTGGGAGTGAATAAATTTCGCCGTAGAAAACCATCTTTTCACTCACTGGGCGATTGATCAAAACATACTCTTGTTCCGTGAAAAGTGCGGCGCAGCCAATTTGTGATAAACAAACGAATATAAAGAGTAGACATTTCCATCTCTTCATGATTTTTTCCTTAAACATAGTGTTTCTTCGGTTGATAAACGGAACGATGTAGCAATCGAGATATGGGAAAGCCGTTACACCGCTCCGTATTTCTCCAAGGAGGAAGGCTTTCCCACGGTTTACTCAGCGTTTTGCTATATAGCAATTTTCATGCCAATGCCAAATATGTTAAATATGCCCATAATCCTGGTATTACAGCTGTTAAATTGCACAAAAAGGGGCGAAACAGTCTAAAAAATGCCCGAAGAAGTGCAGCTTTCGCAGTCCAAATCAATCGGAGTCGAACTTTCTGATACGAAAAGAGGGATACCTATCTTCACTGTTTCAGTTGTCCCCATGTTGTCGTGAGTTTTTTCTGTGCTTCAACGGCTAAACCGCCAATGACACCGCTTCTCCAGAGATGATGCCCGTTTCCGGATGCATCTTTAAAACGGCTAAAACCGGTTTCTTCATCGAAATGCCACAGCGAAATCGTATGTTCATCGACCTCGAATTTCCATTTCGGCACTTCCCACTCTGGTCCGACATATCGTACGACACTCGAAATCCGGACTTCATCAATATATCCACGCAATTTCACATTCTCCCCGACGAAATGGCGCCACGGCTCTTGTGGAATGATCCCGCCAATACGAAGCGGCTTATTTGATTTGATAAGATGACCTCCCGGACAGCACCAATTACCGCCCTTACCGTTAGTGCCTATCCCTGCTCCGGCATCGTAAATCGCTGTGACATGGACCCATTCTCCTTTAGGCGGGTGTTGATCTCGCCCTTCAATAATTACTACCGTATTTGCACCTTCGGCATATGCCGATGCCCCTAACGCGCCGGTATTGCCGTGAAGAATCAGACAGAATCGTCCCTCCTGCCCGATGATTGACCAGAAACTAAGGGGTAGCGGTGATTCTTCAAAATAGATCCATGCTTCAGCAGTTAAACCTTCAAATTGTTCATCTGGAAACCATGGCTTGATAGTTGCTACAAAGTCGTGTTTTTCATCCAACCGCAGCATACCGCCGCCTGCAGGTGAAGGGGGTGGTAATGCTTTAGCACTTAGCGGAATTAGTGTAAGAAAAAAGAAACAGGTAAAAAGTTTTCGGTGTAGCATTTTTTGTATCCTTTCTGATGCGAAAAAGGTGATGCCTGTCTTCATTTAGTCGTGAACAGATTTTTTCAGTCTACCCCACAGTGTCGTTTGTGTGTTCGCTGCTGGAGAAACAGAGAGAAAGAGGGCAGGTGCCCATGTAGGATAACGATCTCTCGCAGGATGGTCTGTTAATCGGCGAGGTTTGCCACCCGCAGAACTGATCAGATAGATATTTGAATCTGGCTGCGGGTTGCCCCACGGATTTTCAACTTCCGCCTCATAGGCAATCCATTGACCGTCCGGCGACCACGCAGGATGATCGCTCCATACATTCTCCGGTGTCACTCGTTGGTTGTTTTGCCCTCCCGGGCTTATGATATAAATGCCGGTCCCTGCAATACCCAAAGTATAAGCAATCCATTTTCCATCGGGCGACCAGTTCGGAGTTGCACCCCCTTGGTCTCTTTCTATAATTCGTCTTAAACGTTTTCCATTGGCATTCATCACAAAGATATCGTTTCCTTGATCTCTGGCAGAATAGAAAGCAATCTGCTGCCCATCGGGCGACCATGTCGGGAATCTGTTGTATCCGTCATCTGTAAGTTGCTGCAGATTCTCGCCGTTCACATCGATTATGTAAATGTCCTGATCCTCCGACCGGGCGGAGGCAAATGCGATCCACTGCCCATCGGGCGACCAAGCGGGATCAAAATCAGCGTCTGATTTCAGATGGTTTGTCAACCGATGGAGTTTCTTGTTATTTCTATTCATTAGATAAATTTCGCTCTTTCCGTCTCGGTCAGAAACATAAGCCATCCATCGCCCATTTGGAGAGAACGCTGGGTAACGGTCATTTGCTGGATGGTTGGTTAGGTTCTGGAGATTTTTCCCTCTTGTATCCATGATGTAGATTTCAGCGTTCCCATCTCGCTCAGAAGTGAAGGAAATATGCATAACATCGGATGCTTGTGCATAAAATTCTACTGTGAGCAGGAAGCACACTAATATCATTGTAGTTCCAAATGTAGTATAGGTAAGTTTACGTTTCATCTTTTTACATCCTTCAGGCATGCTATTCAGAGATATCAGGCTTGGCAGCGGACGGGCCCGAAATTAAGAGACAATGTAAATGTAGAGATAAAGGAGCTCTAGAAAAACTTAATCTCCTTTCTCCGCGACCGTGTAAAATTGAACCATCTCAATGCGACCGGCTCCAGTCATTGCGTGTTTTATAATTTTGATAGCGTCTGTCTCAGCGATAAGTGGGATTTCAAACGGGAATTGGATTCCTCCTGGTACTTTCTTGACCGGTTCCCATTGATTTCTCTTGTCACGCACGTGAATTTCAATGTTTCGGATTTTTCCAGAGCCGAGCAGCACAACTTTCCGAATATCCGCTCTTTCTGGAAGTGAATAAATTTCTCCGTTGAAAGTAACCTTTTCCATCACTGGGTGATCAATCAAAACATACACTTGTTCTGTTAAAAGTGCTGCGCAGCCAATCTGTGATAGGCAAACAAGTATAAAAGGTAGGCATTTCCATCTGTTCATGGTTCCTTCTCCTTGCACACGGTGTTCGGATTGGTAAATGGAGCGATGCAAGCAATTGGAGTATAGGAAAGCCTGTTGCATCGCCCCGTATTTCTCCAAGGAGGGAAGCTTTCCCAGGTTTACTCAGCGTTTTAATATTTTAATATACTGACTGAGCAATTTTCATGCCAAAGACAATTCAAGCGCAAAACACCTTTAAAGACAGATTTTTCGTTGATATTGCGCGACGAAAGGTCTTTATTGTTCAGTTTTTGGACAGTTTTACTCAAAAGTCTGGTGTCACTAAGGTGTGTAAAGTTTTTGGTATTATACCAAATTAACGTGATTTGTATTATTTTTCCATTTTGCAAATCCACTGAAAACCGACATGTGCCTGCACCTTCTTTGTGTTTTCAGAGAACCATTGACACCTTTTCACAACGGCTTCTTCAAGTGCTGAGAGCGTTGTAAAAACTTTATTCACAACCACCTCTCGCAACAAAGGCCAGAGCCGTTCGGCAGGTTGAAGTTCTGGTGTGTACGGGGGCAAATGAAATAACTCAATCCCTTCTGGGACTTCTAAATCCTTACCCGTGTGAAAACCGGCACGATCTAACAAAAGGATTATCTGTTTCTTGCCTTCCGGGTTCACATCACGCGCAAACTCTGCCAAGGCAAGGTTCATGACTTCAACACTCACACTCGGCATCAGCAGCCAATAGGTCTCACCTGTCTGTGGACGGACAAAACCGAAACCATAAAACCACTTATATGCCGGACACACGGGGGCTATCGGTCTTTCACCTCGCTTCGCCCAGACACGCCGATGAACCGGCAATAATCCCAAGCGCGTCTCGTCTTCTGCCCAGATCTCTACCGGTTTCTCTGGGTGCTGACTTTCAAGCGTAGCTACCCGCTCCTTGAGTTTTTTTTTAAATGTTTGCTGTGCCTCGGGTGTTGCGGCTGCCTGATGTTGCGGACGAGGTGTTTGTAAAGTATAACCGAGACGTTTGAGATATTTCCAACCTGACACGTCACTGACACGACGCTGGAGTGTCTCAGATATCCACGCAGCCACTTTCGGACCCGTCCAAAGACCCCCATCACCAGGAGGCGCAGAAAGGGCAGCTGCAAGGGCGGCTTGCTGTGTTTCATCCAAAAAACGCACACCTGTATTATTTTTGCGTTTATCTCGCAAAGCGGCTTCGCCTTCAGCATTATAGCGTTTGAGCAACTTGCGAACCCAGTCCGGCGTGCATCCTACAATCTCAGCGACTTGCCGGGGGGTGCGTGAATCTCTGGTATCCGCAAGGAGCCAAATAATATGCCAGTGCGTCCGTTCCCGAAGACATTCACATTCAAGATACCTTTGTTTAACAACTTCTACTGAAAAGTGGGGGAAAACCTCATGTTTTTGCTTTTTCATCTCTTCACAATAACATATCTAAAAAATATACACAAGAATAGTCGCGTTAATATGGTATTATACCAAATTAACCCCATTTGTAGCGCGAGGTCCCTGTGCCTCGCAATGCTGACTTGATCAAAAGACTTCCGCTCATGTAAAAAGTATGTGCGATTGTTTCTAACGAAGGTAGTCACCACGCGGGTTTGACATCTTCATTAGCACACAGTCTTTACATGAGCCAAGACTTCTAATCAAGTTAATTTGGTATTAGGCGTTCTTTTTCTCTTGTGGGAGGGTTTGTAACACCAATTTATCCCGAATACCCCGCGCACGTGAAGTAAACGACTTGTGCCAGTTAACTCTTTGTTATTTTCAATTTTACATATATCTGGATATTGTCTGGACAAATAGGAGTTTAATCCTTCTGCTGCTCCTGCATTGGAATATTCGTGTTCTAAAAAGGAATCAAAAAGCGAAAGTTTCCAAATTTGAACAGTAAATAAGATGAATATGTGAAACCAAAACATACTAACTGTTAACTAACACAAGGCGTGAAGTAAGCGTTGATTTGATAGCAAGTTTCCTTAACGTGAGTTCGATAATAAAATTGAAGGGGTCCCGAAAATCAGCGTCAACAGCACCAATGCTTTGTTAACTCTGCCCTATTTTGTGCAACTCGGAACTAAATATGCCCTATTGTGTGCAGGACTTTATGGCTATTCTGTAGAGAGGCCTAAACCTCGTCTACCGATTACTGACTGCGGGGGGAGAACCAAAAACTGAATACCTCTGTCCGATGTTCCAGAAGCCCTTGACATTCCCCAGTTTTTTGAATATACTTAAGGTAGTTTTCACTTTTTAAACGGATTGGAGACATTAGATGAAGGTTTTGATCATTGGTGGCACAGGACTGATTAGCACTGCGATTACACGATGCCTCATCGAGCGTGGCGATGATGTGACGCTCTATAACCGTGGACAGACGGATGCCGATATTCCAGAAGGACATAACACTATTACCGGCAATCGGAAAGACTACGCCACTTTTGAGGCACAGATGGCGGAAGCAGGGTATTTCGATGCAGTGATTGACATGATCGGTTTTGGACCGGCGGACGTTGAGAGTGCCATCCGCGCATTTCGCGGTAATATCGGACAGTTCATCTTCTGTAGCACTGTTGATGTGTATACCAAACCGGCGAGACACTACCCGATCCGAGAAGATGCTGAGCGGGAGCCTATGCCGTCTTTTCCTTACGCTTACAATAAAGCAAAGTGCGAACGACTTTTGGAAAAAGCGCACGAGCGCGGCGATTTTCCTGTTACTGTCATACGTCCTGCACACACTTATGGCGAGGGACGCGGCCTGATTCACTCGTTCGGACTTGGCGGTGCTTACTATTTCAACCGTATCCGTCTCGGTAAACCGATTATTACACACGGCGATGGTTCTTCATTCTGGGCAGCATGCCATCGTGACGACGTAGGGCACGCGTTCGCTGAAGCTGTCGGCAACGCAAAAGCATTTGGAAAAGGCTACCATACAGCGAGCGAAGAATCGATGACGTGGAATCAGTACCACCAGACGGTTGCACAAGCGATGAACGCACCAGAACCCGACCTAATTCATATACCTACTGATTTCCTGTTTGAGATTGCTCCAAAAGAAGCAGAATGGTGCAAAGAGAATTTCCAATACAACAATGTCTTTGATAACACTGCGGCGAAAGCAGATCTGAACTTCCGTTATACGGTTCCATTTATTGACGGAGTGCGTCGCATTGTCGCGTGGCTTGATGCCCGCGAACGTATTCACGATAGAGACGAACCTCCAATTTACGGCGAAATTATTGAGAAATGGAAACACCTCAGCACGAAAACCAGTTTTTTCGGTTCATCTGACGACACAAAGGCATAAATGCAGTATTCTATTTTGTATTTTGAACGAAACTTGACATTTTCATATCTCACGATAATATTGACACTTTTTATTATGACAATAACACCAACCCATTCTGTAGCACAAGATGCCGAAAAAACGCTCCCCAAAAGCGTAATATTCGAGACAGATATGTGTTCCGATGTAGATGATGTCAGCGCATTGGCTGTGCTGCATGCGCTCGCAGATAACGCGGAAGTAGAAATCCTTGCTATCAGTTTCAACGAAGTACACCCAAGCGGTGTCAACGCCATTCGTGCGATAAATACATGGTACAACCGCGATGAAATCCCTATCGGTATCTATAAGGGCGATCTCGCTAATCCTGATGCGTCAAGATATCTGGATAAAGTCGCTAATTTCCCGCACGATCCGCCCTCTGTTGAAACACCCAGTTCCCTTGAACTCTATCTGCAGGTGTTAGGTGAACAACCCGATAACTCGGTGACGATCATCAGTGTCGGATTTCTCAACAACCTCTACGATCTTTTGAAAACTGATCCGAATCTCATTTCTCAAAAAGTCGCCGAACTTGTAGTGATGGCGGGGCTTATCAACGATACTTTCAACACGGTTCGCCACGACTTGGTTGATCAGACGGAATATGTTATCCGCAATTGGCCCACACGGCTTGTTATCAGCCAGCACGGTGAATCTGTACATACGGGTGCGAAACTCGCAGATGCACCTGCTGAAAATCCGGTACGGGAGGCGTATTATCAATGGTTCAACGGGCGATATGGAGGACGCGCCAGTTGGGACCAAGTTGCTGTTTTATATGGTGTGCAGGGTCTCGGCGACTATTTCACTGAAATTACAGAAGGCAGTGGCAAGCTACCAAATGGATATGAATGGGAGATGCAGCCCGGTTTTCGGTCTTATCTGAAAACTCGGTTGTCTGATAGTGAGTTTACGGATGTTATTGAAAGTTTGATGATCAAACCGCCAAGAAATTGATTTCAACAAAGCACACTTGCAAAACACACCTATATAATAAAAGATACCGTTCCTTTACTCGTGAGGTTTTCAACCTCGCTCCGACACACATTTGCTGGCGAGGTGTCCAACCTCGCCTTCATGGAAGGTTACAATGACAAGGCATATCTTACCAATAGCAATCTTCACGATTGCCTTTCTCCTAAATATGGCATCCACTGTGAATGCCCAACAAAACTCGGAGGTGAATATGATTGAACGTTGGGGAATATTTGAATTGACCTTGAGTGGACCGGATACTGGTAATCCATTCACCGAGGTCGAATTGACAGCAGAATTTAAACAAAACAGTCGGACTTTTGAGCCGCACGGGTTTTATGACGGAAACGGGGTTTACAAAATCCGATTCATGCCGGACGAAATCGGTGAATGGACGTACACAACGAAAAGTAACCGCGCCGAACTCGACGGTAAGACTGGACAATTTACGTGTGTCAAACCGTCTGAAGGGAACCACGGACCCGTGCACGTCCATAAAGATTTCTATTTGCGATACACCGATGGAACACCATACCATCAGTTTGGGACGACTTGCTATGCATGGGCACATCAAGGGGGAGCAATGGAGGAGCAAACGCTCGAAACCCTCGCCGAAGCCCCCTTTAACAAGATGCGGATGTGCATTTTTCCAAAAGATTACGCCTACAACAAAAATGAACCAGTTTACTACCCGTTTGAAGGGGAACCGCTGAAGGATTGGGACTTCACAAGATTCAATCCCGAATTCTGGCAGCATTTTGAACAACGCGTTCAGGACCTATTAGACCTCGGTATAGAGGCGGACATCATCCTATTCCATACTTATGATCGGTGGGATTTTGAGAATATGGACGCTGAAAGCGATGATCGCTATATCCGTTATGCTGTCGCGCGTTTAGCGGCATTTCGTAACGTCTGGTGGTCCCTCGCAAATGAATTTGATATTATGCCTGCGAAAGAGGAATCAGACTGGGATCGGTTTTTCCAAATTATCAGGGATCACGACCCGTATCAACGTCTTCGAGGCATCCACAACTGCCGACATTGGTATGACCACAATAAACCGTGGGTGACGCATACAAGCATCCAAACCTCTAACATGGCACAAGGTATCAACTATCGCACGCAATACGGAAAACCTGTTATCTACGATGAGTGCCGCTATGAAGGCAATATTCCGCAGGGGTGGGGAAATATCACAGCAGAAGAGATGGTACATAACTTCTGGGCAGGCACCGTATCCGGGTGCTACGTTGGACACGGAGAGACATACAAACATCCCGAAGACCTCCTCTGGTGGGCAAAAGGTGGTATCCTGCGCGGTGAGAGTCCTCCGCGAATTGCGTTCCTTAGAGAATTCATGGAAACCGATGCACCTGCATTTGATACGCTTGAACCGATTGGGGATGATGCTGGACGGTACGTACTCGCTAAGCAGGGAGAATACTATCTTGTTTATACAAACACACCACAGATGATAACGCTGGATTTGCAAGGAGATATGCCGTATAAAATCGATCGTGTGGATACGTGGAACATGAAAGTCGTCCCAGTCGGGACTGCGCAACCGGGGGAATATACGTTCGCTGCACCGCATAGTGGTTCTGCGTATCGTTTTACACCATACGCACCGGGTGAGAAACTTCGTCCTGAGGCAAAAGCCTCCGCTGATGTGTTGCAAGGTAGTGCGCCGCTTAACGTGACTTTCTCCGCAGCGGGCGATCTGACACATCACTGGGACTTTGGAGACAGCACAACATCAGATGAATCGAATCCAACGCACGTCTACGAAAGCCTCGGGCAGTACATCGCAACGCTCACGGTAACGGACGCTGAAGGTGCCACGTCAACGACATCCCTGGCAATTCATGTATCACCGGAAGCACCGACTGACATCGGGACGCACACAGCATTCCCGGGTTCGCGCGATGGACTCGTTTTTCTCTGGCACGGCACACTTGAAGGTAGTGGAGGTATTGAACCTCGCGACAGTGCATCGATCGGTGAAGATGGACAGATGGATCTGACCGGCGGTGCATTTCTCACCGAGGGTGTGAATGACGCGCTTCTTGCAGCATGTCAGGCGAGTAACCAATTGACGCTTGAGTGTCTCGTTACGATGGATAACCTGGACCAGAGTGGTCCCGCGCGAATTATCTCATTCTCAAACGACGTTACCCATCGCAATTTCACCTTCGGGCAAGATGGAAATCGCTTTGCTGTGAGAATTCGTACACCGAGAACAGGCACGAATGCGTTAGGTGGCGAGTTTGCTTTCGGTAAGATCGAAGTCGGGGAACCGACGCACGTGATTATCAGTTATTTTGAGGGGAACGTCTACTGCTACATTAACGGTGAACTTGTCCATGTTAGCAACGGGACGCAAGGGGATTTCAGTAATTGGGAACGCTATCCGTTGCTTTTCGGTGATGAAGCGAGTGGTGGTCGAAATTGGGAAGGCAAACTCAGTCGCGTGGCAATCTACAGCCGATTTGTCGGTGTAGAAGAGGCTGCACATAAATTCAAACTGATTCAAGGTGAGTAGAGATTCGCTTTTATACCATTGCTGGGCGAGGTTTCAAACCTCGCCCAGCGATACGCCTGTACAAACCCCAATTAGGACATCTCGAAATCCTCAAAAGAGCGGCAATTGCTCAGCGGAATTCTGATTTGCAATTGGAGCAGGCTCCATTGTCTTGACAGAGATTAGTTCAACAATTTCCCTCGCACCATCGGCCGGATTGAGGCTATAACCCCCTAACGCGATCAAGTCAGCATTGCCTTTTGGGGCGTTGTCAAGGCAGCTTGGGTTAACAACAAAAACTGGTAGATTTAGATCCAGTGCGGCTTTTGCAGTATTAAAGGTTCCGCTCATTTTACCTTGCGTATCCCGTTCAGGTCCAGATTCAATAACGACAACCGCCTTAGAGAGGGCACACACAAGCTGATTTCGCGCCAGCGCATTCCATGCGAACCATTCGGTATCTGGATCAAATTGTGAAACCGTGAGTATATCTCGATCCCAATTGAATTTCTTAAAAGCACTTTCTTGACGCAGCTGCTTGATGCCGTTAGACAGAACGAGTGTCGTTGTTCCGCCTGCTTCTAACGCACCTAAGTGCGCCTCTAAATCAACACCTTCGGCATATCCAGAGACGATATTTATACCCTTACCTACAAGTTCACCAGCCAGATTTCTCGTAATACGAATCCCTTTATCCGATACATTCCGCGCCCCAACAATCGTGACGCTATCTGACCTGAGGCGTTTTTGCTGCCCCTTGACAAACAGGATCGGTGCGATTTCAAGGATATGCGGCGGAAAATCTGGGTGTCCGGGATAGATAATATTGATTCCGTGATCTTTAAGTTGCTCGTACGCTGCGGATACGTCTCCTCTATCCTCTTCGCGGATTTTTCCCTTAAGGATTTTCGCCAATTCTGGAAACTGCTCTAATACCCAATTAGCTTGATTAGAAGTCTTTTGATCAAGTGAGCATTGCGAGGCACAGGGACCTCGCGCTACAAATGGGGTTAATTTGGTATAAGAGATCGTTTTGGTTGCGTGGCAACAGTTCTGGAGTTAGGTTTTCTGCTTCCAATATTTTGGCAATCGAACCCAGAAGTTTGGGACCTATGCCTCGCGTTTTAAAGAGTCGGAACCAGAAATAACCGCTGTCAATACTCATTTTTCTATCCTTTCCTTGTGAAGTAAGTCTATCATGTTTTATGATAAGTATCAACCGAATTTCACAGCACTAAGATCACGCGAATTCAACCAGAGCCATTCAGTTTTTCATGATTTACGCTTGTTTCCAGTTCCGTCGGTGCGGTCTATACCTCGCACCTATCTTCTAAGAGACCCCAATTGAGAGTTTCACCACAACTTTATCTTCCCAAGTCCCATCGGGACGGCATGTTTATAGAAACGCGTGCCGAAGCCCTCTTGAACCCTGTAAGGGTGGCATGTTTATATGGGTTCCCAGAACTGATTGCTGATTGTCGAAAACCGAAAACTGAATGGCTCTGCGAATTAAACGCTTTTGTATTCAACATTAAACCGATTTTGTGGTATAATGAGCATTGAAGAAATTTGACGCATACGGAGATCATCATGAGAAACATTACCAAGATGAATCCTACCGAATTCCGCGAGTTGCTCCACACCCTTGTCAACGAGGAATTGTTTAAATCGCGTGAACGCCTTGCTGCATTACTCGCAAAGGATAGTTCGCAAGAGGCATTGGAAGCGGAGTTCTTCCATTTTCAGGGCGACTATGTGGATTTCGCCTATTGGCTGGAGGCGTACGAGGAAGATCCGCTTGAAGGACTCACACCAGATACACCGCTCGCTAAAAAACTAAAACGACAACGCGAATATGTCCTCGCCAACCGGAAAACAACGCTCAAAGAGCGGAACTTCAGACGGATGGGGCTTTACCTAAACAGCGATCCGATGCCAGAGAAGAAAATCGCTGAGTTGCCACCGGACGAATATCGAAACCTGCTCCGTTCCCTTGTCGCCGAAGAGCTCTTCCCGGTACGGGAGCGGCTCGTCGCGTTGCTTAAACAGAATCCGACAGATCAGGAGTTAGACATAGCGTTTCGAGAACTTTATGTCGCTTATGAGCTTTTGGAAGTCGCCTTTGAGGATTACCACTACGATCCCGACGAAGGATTGGAGTTGCGACCAGAGTTTGCCGAAGAGCTGGATCGACGTATAGCCGATCACGAAGCAGGAGAAGCGGAAATGTTTACACTTGAAGAGGTCGCCAGAGAGTTCGGGGTGAAATTAAAGTGTACACGTTAGAGTTAGACTCGCGTGCCGAATCGGATATGCAGCGTTTTCATCCAACTGTCAAGACGCGGATATTTGAAAAACTGGAACGATTATGCGAAAATTGTGATAATCACCCACACAAGGCACTAAAAGGCAGATTCAGAGGTAAATACAGCTTAACGGTTGCTAAAGATTATCGAATCGTTTATTCCTTTAACACGCGCATTCGGGTGGTAAGTGTTCACCAAATCGGGCACCGTAGTAAGGTCTATTAATTTGACGAATCAAGATGTGTGTGCAGCTTTCTTACCCGTTTGAGCGATGCTCCTTATTCACCTGGGCAGGACTTACGCAAATTGCGTAAAAAAGCAAGGTATTTCACCAAAAGCGTCGTTATTTCCTTTATTTAACCCCCTAAATCCCCCTTATCAGGGGGACTTTGAGAGGAAATGCGTAAGTCCTATTGGGCAAGTAACAGAATAACATTCAGGACTTGCTATCTGAATTAAACATCTATCCGATACACACCAGCAGCGGTGTCGTGGAACAACGAAGCGCGTTCATCGTCCGAATAGTCAGATGACAACCGTTTGAAGGCGTTATACATCACACTGTAGGAAAACGAGACCTTGTCAACGGGGAAGTTGCTTTCAAACATGCATCGCTCTGGACCGAACTGCTCGATACAGTAATTCATGAAAGGTGCTATAGATTCCGCTAACTCTTCAGAACCAATCGGTTTTTCCCGTTCATGCCAATCAAACCCAGTGTGAGGCATCCCGATACCTCCCAGTTTTATGTGGACGTTAGGACAAGCCGCCACAGCAGCGATACCGCTCCGCCAAGTTGCTAACACTTCGTCATCTCTACCGCCATAGGGACCGACCCGCAGCAAACCACCAATATGGTTAAGGATAATCGTCAAATCGGGTACAGTTTTCGCAAAATCTGCGAGTTCGGGAAGCTGTGGAAAGTACATCCAACCCTCAAAAGACATCCCCATACTTGCCAGTACTCGCGCCCCCGCACGGAAATCCTCACGCGCCAGTTGTCCTGCTGTTCTGTATGCGGAAGTTCCTCCCATTTCTGGGTGCGGATCCGAAGTGACAGAGTGCCGGATACCCCGAAACCGATTCGGACTTGCCTCTTGCAAGGCTTCCAGTACGGGTTCGACGCGTTCACCCAAGTTTAGGTTCGCGTGCCCAATGATCGCAGCGGCAGCGCGACTCTCACCATATAAGCCGCTGGCACTCGCAGCCGCTAATCCTTGCACAAATTCGACTTCACCTACAGGACGCATCTCCTCCGGTCCATCAGCGCGATACATCGCTCTCGCCTCAACAAACACGGTAGAACGCACATTGTGTCCGCTGTTAATATCTGCTATGAGTTCATGGAGCAGGTACCGTTGATAAGGGACGCGCTCGGTTCGGAAATCCCAAAAGTGGTGATGCGGGTCACAGATCTGCATCTCTGGTTCCAGTGTTGGTTCTTCAGTTAAAGCGAGCCAGTCGTTGCCTCCAAATGGCATAGGAATACCTCCGTCTCTATAGTCACTGAAGTTGTTCGTTCTGCTTCTCAGGTATACTGTAGCGAATCTGTGCATTTTTGTCAAACAAGTTTTGATTCCAGAGCCATTCAGTTTTCGGTTTTAAATACAAAATAGCGGATAGATGCATGCTGCTATCCACATAAATCGGGCTTACAAAGTTTCCCTCCCACAAGAGTTTTTTTCAGAATTGAATGGTTCTGTTATTATGCTTTCCTTGCTTATGAAATGTTTTTGTGTCATAATAGTTATCAAATAATAAAATGACTCTTGGATTAACTCGGATGAAGGGGTAACCTTGGAAATGATGAACCGATTAGATGACAACGATCCTCCGATTTCATTTGACAGTTTAGGACTCAAGCATAAACGTTCGTACACCGTTCTGGTTGTATGTCTCCTTTTCTTATCTCCCCTTTTTATGATTACGGGTTGTGGCCCATTAGTAACCACCGATCCACAATCCAGTATCTTTCCTGAAGATTCCGATGTAGATACACGTCCCGAAAAGACGTGGCCCGTGGAACGAACACTCGTTAGTAACGAAGTTAACTGTATTGCCGCCGATTCAGACAACGTATGGATTGCAACAGCAAAAGGGGTTTCGCGATGGGAACGCCAGCAGGATAAGTGGCACCACTACACGATGGAAGACGGACTCGCGAACGATATGGTAAACGCCGTCGCAATTGATGGGCAGTGGGTCTGGTTCGCCACGGATGAAGGCGTAAGCCGCTACGACACGGAGACGGACACCTTTACAACCTTCCGTAGCATTGATGGTCTCGCGAGTGACGAGGTTTCCTCCATCGCGGTGGACGGAAACTACGTTTGGTTTGGAACGTCTAACGGACTCAACCGTTATGACAAAACGATTGACAGCTGGGCAGTCCGCACCCGGAAAGAGGGCTTGATCAGCAGAGTCATTACAACCATCGCTGTCGAGCCGGAGTACGTCTGGGTCGGCACGGATAGAGAGATAAACCCCGATCCTCATGGATGGGATGAGGACCCGAGGTTCAGCAGAGGTGGCGTGAGTCGCTACCATCGGGATACCGATTCTTGGAATAACTATACAAAATCAGATGGTTTAATAGACAACGAAATCGCCACGATTGCAGTGGATGATGACAGTGTTTGGTTTGGCACCCAAAAAGAAGGTGTCAGTCAATACAATAAAGTCGATCAAACGTTCATCAAAACATTTACAAAAACAGATCTGCTGAAAAGCAACATTATCACCTCCATCCGTGCAGATGGCTTTCAGGTCTGGTTCGGGACTGCCAATGCAGGCGTGCATCGTTTCATCAAACCTGTTAATACTTGGGTGCATTACACCAAAGCAGACGGGTTGTCGAGCAATCACGTGAGTTGGATTACGACCCAAGGTAACGATGTCTGGTTTGGCAGTAAAGAAGATGGGGTAAGTCGCTTTGACAAGGTAAGCGGCGAATGGACAATTTACAAGCAATCCGATTTTCTGGCGGATAACGATGTCCGAGACATAGCACGCGATGCAGACGGAAACCTCTGGATGGCAACAGTGGCGGGTATCTCTGTTTACTCGCCCCAAACGCGCATCTGGGAAGTCGTCTCCAAAGAAGATGGACTGCCAACCCCTTACATCATGTCGGTTCATATTAGCCGTCAGTCGAATAGCCGTCAGCCATCAGCCATCAGTGGTCAGTTAAGAGATGGACCTGTTGAACCAGAGTCCTCTTTAACTGATAACCGACAACTGAAAACTGAAAACTATAAAACTGACAGCCGACAACTGACAGCCAGCGAAGTGAGCAAACTGAAAACTATTCCCGCCGAAAGCCGTTCCTCGCAGATTTGGATAGGGACAGATCGTGGGCTCGGTTCATGTACACTTGAGCGGCGCAGCTTGCAAGCGCATATTCAGAAGCGCGGACAGTGGGCATTTCATCTTCCTACTGAAGGCGAAGCTTTCGTGACAGCTATAGCGACTACTGGAGAGGTTTCAAACCCCGCCAGCGACGGACAACAGATTTGGCTCGGTACGAACGCGGGGCCCGCGGTGTACGACGCGACTTCTGAAAAATGGTCGCTACTTGCACTACCGGACGCACCCAAGAACCCACTCATATTGTCAGTCCTCTATCGCGGTGAGAACATCTGGTTTGGTGGCACGGATGGTATTTGGCGATATTCTATTGCGGATAAGCAGATGCACCCGGCTGCTGAGGGACTTCCCAACACCTACGTTAATGTGCTGCTTTCCACAGCCGAAAAGGAAAAAAACGTACTTTGGGCAGGAACACATAAGGGGCTCGCAAAATATGATGACACCCAACAGCGGTGGGTCTCTGTGCCTTTAGGAAAACAGAGTGCAACAGAACAGTTGTCCCCTCCGAGTGTTACCGCGCTCGCTTTTCGAGATGGGACTCTCTGGATTGGCACACCACAAGGTTTGGGAAGTTGGACACCCGCATCTAAAGTGTGGAAACCCGTACCAGATGTGCCCTATAATATTCGAGATATCGTGTATGATGAAGAGGGAACACTTTGGTTAGCGACCTCTGTCGGTCTCGTTGAATATCATCCGTTAGCAGGTGAAAAAGTGATGCATCAGTCCCGTCCGGTGCGGGAGCCGTTACTTGAAACAAGTGTTTCACACATCAAATTTGATGGGGATTATATCTGGCTCTCGAACTGGCATTCTTCGCGGAACGGTGGTATTGTACGCTTTCATCGTCCGACGGAAACGTGGCAGCATTTCACACGCTTAGATATTTTTCAGTCTACTCAGAAACAAACGATGACAGTGTTGCGTTGGACTTATGTAGATAAAGAGGCTGCTTGGTTCACAACAGACTTCGGTGTCCTTCGGTATGATAAAGCAAAAGATACATGGCAACATTTTACAGTGAAAGATGGACTTTCTTCAGACGATCTGGACAAGATTGCTGTCAGTGAAAAGAGTGTGTGGATAGTTCCGATGATGGGTATGGAGTTGAACCACTATAATAAAGAAACTGGCACATGGGAAGTTATCACCACGCCGGATCGTAGAGAAGAAAGTGAAAAATTGAGAGGGATCGCGGTTGATGGCCCGGAGGTTTGGTTTGGATCCGGACGGACTCTCACTCGTTACAATGAAGATACTAAGGAATGGAAAGAATTCAAGCCGAAAGATGGTTTGGCTGGAAGAGGCACTGAATGGATTACGATAGATGATGAATTCATCTGGGTCGCGCGCTCGGAATGGGATAGAAGCAGTAACCGTCCGCTATCCCGATACGATAAAAAAACGAAGGAGTGGAGTACGTTTTCAACCAATGACGTGCTTGCTGCGAAAACTATTAAACGCATTATCGCGACAAAGAACGATGTATGGATACAGTACAGACCCTGGGATAATGCGGTTACCCGATATGACAGACGCAATCGTGAGTGGACAACAATCACCTCGGAACGTGGCACTCTTGAACTCGCTGCGGACGATGACTATCTCTGGTTGGCTGTGCCAAATAATGGACTTCGGCGGTTCCATTTCGCCTCTGGTACTTGGACAGCATTTAGAAACCTGAAAGGGTTGCTGCATAACCACGTCGGTGAATATGCACTTGCAGTCGATGAGGACTATGTATGGGTGGGTACCATCCGCGGGCTTTCCCGTTACGATAAACAGAAGGAATCCTGGACTCCGTTCACGCCTTTGCCGACGCTCTCTGGACGTACCGTCCGAACGTTGGAC